>NZ_CP072648.1:1383270-2659040 GCF_018304825.1 Chloracidobacterium validum | reverse complement strand
GATTCTAAAACCCTTGACAATGAGTGCGCGGCGAGCGGTCTGTGTCAGTTGGCAGGAAGGGAGATTTCCACAGTTTTTCCACAAGGCATCAATTAGCTGTGGAAATCTTAGTGGTAACTCATAAAGTCTTTATTTAGAGTTACTTAGCTGTTCTGGTAAGCGTTGTTTAGGCGTTCAACCTAGCATATAGAAGACGCAGCGACAAGAAAAATCCACAGGTACCACCTGCATCTGAGCGCGCAGCGATGAAAGTCCGGGAGGTTTGAATGATATGACAGGACTGAGGTTATTTGTGACCTGCCTAACAATGTTCACCGTTGTGGCCGGCACCACGGTGGGTCCTATGGCACAGGATCGTTCACCCCGTAAACCACCAAAGGCGGAGAAGACAACCACCCAAGATGACGTGTTTACGCTTGACACAAACTTGGTGGTGCTTGATGTTGCTGTGTTCGACCAAGATAACCGCTTTGTTGGCAACCTGCAAAAAGAAAATTTCCGTGTTTTTGATGAGCAGGTTCAGCAAGAGATTGAGTACTTCAGCCGTGAAGAGGCTCCGGTGAGCCTGGGGTTCGTGCTCGACACCAGTGGCTCGATGCGTCCCCACCGAACAAAAGTCACTGAGGCGGTGAAGTTCCTTACTCGCGCATCTAAACCAGGGGATGAGTTCTTTCTGGTGGACTTCAAAAACAAAGCCGAACTGGCAGAGGAGTTTACACCGCGGCCGGCGGATATTGAAGACGCTGTGGACAACATTGTGTGGGGCGGTGGCACGGCGTTGCTCGATGCCATTCAACTTTCGGCGGAATATGCTGATAAGGAAGGCAAAAACCGTCGTAAGGCAATCATCGTCATCTCGGATGGTGACGAGCGTGATAGTTATTACGACCGCCGCCAGATGATCAAACTACTTCAAGAGTACCAAGTGCAGGTTTATGTCATTGGGTTTCCAGATGAAGATGACGGTGGCGGTTTGTTCAACCGATCCACTCGGAAGCGGTCTGTCAGCCTCATCAACGAAATAGCTGGTGAGACCGGTGGGCGGGCGTTTTTCCCAAAGTCAGCCGACGAGCTTCAGGACATCGTGCGGGTTATCAACGCTGACCTGCGTACCCAGTATTCGATTGGGTTCAGCCCAAGCCAAGATGGGCGCGGCACGACATTTCGGCGGGTAACAGTGCGAGCCGAAGATGGAAAGCGGAAACTCGTTGTGCGTACCCGCTCAGGCTACACGCCACGCAAGGGGGACTAATCCGAGCGTTGTGGATAAATAGCTACCGAGGCTGTGGAAAAGTTGTGGAAAAAATCAGCCAAGCTTGGACTATCTAGTTCGGCTTCTTTCGGCAAGCTCTGTTTTATTGCACTAAACACTTTCTATTCAGTTATTTAGCTAGAAATGTCAGAAGATGTTTAGCTGTGAATAAAAACAGGAAGACCTGTGGAAAAGTTGTGAAAAAAGTGACTAAGTTGGTTTCTTTTCGGAACTTGCGGGTGGTTGATCAGCTTCTTGCGCAGCCATCGGATAGGTTGCGCCGAAGACAAACCCATAGGTCATCTCAGTCAGACAGGTGATATACGGCTCCCAAGCTGACCTTGGAAGCCCATCCTCCAAAACACATTTACGGGCGACTGCCTCAACGGCATATACAATCGCTGTGGCGGTGGTTTTCGGGTCGGCCAATTGCGTGAGTCCTAGATCAACCGCCCTGCGAAGGAGCGCCGCTAAGTTTTCCACTGAATCATCCATCAATCGTCGGCACAAAGCACCAACGGCTTCATCCTTGGGCGCTAGGTCGTAGATGAGTCGCGTCAGTCCAGGGGATTCAGCCTTGTTAACAAACGTACGGTGAATACACCGCTCGATACAGCCGCGTAGATCGTTACCCGTCAAGTCATCTTCCGTAAAGTTGCTGAAGACAGCATTGAGGCGTTCCGCGATACGCTGCTCAAAGAGCAAGAGCAACACCTGCCGCTTGTCTGAAAAGTAGGCATAGAAAGACCCGATACTGACGCCAGCGACGGCGGCAATGTCATTCGATGTCGTCTTTTCAAAACCGCGCTCCTCAAAAAGTTGGGCCGCCGCTAGGATAAGCTTCTCACGAGTACGACGACTGCGTTCCTGTTTTGGAAGCACTACGGCGAGCTTCGGACCGCAGGTCAGAGCGCCTTTCACGGGTGAGTTCATGGATAGTGCTAAAGGTAATCACCAGTCAAATCCACAGTAGTCTGCCATCCTAGCAAACGCCCAGCGGATATATCCAAAACATTTTTGGACTGCCTTGCAGGAACGCCCCCGGACAAGGCTCGGAAAACTCAGTTGTAAAATATGAATCTAAGTTCATATTCTGGTCGTATGTAAGATGAACGAAAGTTCAGGTTCGTTTTGTGAAGTGTGGCTACCCATATCCCATCAATCCCTAGTCTCACGGTTTCTGGCAGAAGGAGGTTGACAGTAATGCGAACACTTGGGCTGGCTCTCGTAGCCGTCATGCTTGTCTCCGTACCCGTTTGGGCCGCCAAGCGGAAACGTGACATGGTCATTCCCCGCGACTGCATGGTGCAGGGGCAAGAAGTAAAGACCGGAAACTACACGGTTGAATATGATGACGAACAACCAGGCGAGTTGTTGATTCGGAGCGGCAGCCGAGAAATTGCCCGGACGAAATACACTATGGCTGAGTTACCGAAACCGGCAACGGCGGATACCGTCGTGTTCACAAACAAGGACGGGGTTCGCAAGATCGCCCGAATAGAGATGAAAGGCTCAAAAATGGCGCTTCAGGTTGAATAACTTCGAGGCTTGCTCCCATTGGAACGACCAGCCGCCGGCTCGCGCTGGCGGCTGGTTCTTAGTTTTGCGTTGAGCTAGGACGTTTTTTCCATACATCCAACTCAAAGCGTTGTTCCCGGTTGGCCGTTCGCCAGGCGGTGGCATAGATGAGCTTTGTGATGCGGGTCATTTTCTCGAAGTCGATCTTGTCCACGGTATCCGTTGGACGGTGATAATCAGCATGCAAACCCGTGAAGTAAAAGATGATTGGGATGCCATGCTTGGCGAAGTTCCAGTGATCGCTGCGATAAAACAGCCGTAGCGGGTGCGCCTCGTCATTGAACGTGTAGTCAAGCCGCATCTGTACGGTCTCTTCATTGGTTTGCTTGCTCAACTCGGAGAATTGACTGCTATGTTTGTCTGGGCCAATCAGAAAAACACCGTCACGGTCGGTGAGGGCGGCATTTTCACCCTGGCTATCTCCCGCCGCGCGCGAACGCCCAATCATGTCAATATTGAAGTTGGCAACAATTGATGCCAACGGCACGAGAGGTTCCTGGTCGGTAAAGTATGCCGAGCCAAGCAACCCCATTTCTTCACCCGTGTTGAACAGAATGAAGATCGAGCGTTTGGGACGTTCGCCTTCGGCAAAGACCCGCGCCAACTCGAGCACGGCGGCCGTGCCAGACCCGTCGTCGTCCGCGCCAGGGAAAATTGTTTCGCCCTGCGCGGGGAGGTGGTCATAGTGCGCGCTGAGGACGACATATTCCTGCTTCAGCTTCGGGTCGCTGCCATCGAGAATCCCAACAACGTTTTGGCTATATTCGACCCGTTCATTTTCCGTCGTGCGAATGACGCACTGCCGCTGGCTGGCAACCGATGGCAGATCGGCTCCGGTCCGGGCGGCTTCGTGAACTTGCTTGAGTGTCAAGTTGAAGCTGGCAAGAAAGGTTTCAGCTGCTGAAGGACTCAATAAAAACGTGGGGAGTGGGGGTGGGGCTGGTGCAGCCTTTGGGCGTACCCGCGGTCGTGACTGGCGGCGGGCGTAGGCGGCGGCTTGCGTCCAACCCTCGGCAAGCTTTTCGTCTGGGATGAGTAGCAAGGCGCGCGCGCCGTGTTCAAGCGCGGCTTGTTCCCGCCAATTACCCGGTGGCGTTTCACCGGCCATGGCGCTCGGTAGTCCACTGGCGAGCGCGACTACAATCCGTCCATCGGCATTCAACGTGCGGTAAGCGTCCTGTCGTGGATGGGATACGCCGTAGCCCACAAAGACAATCTCGGCCTGCGCCGACAAGTTTGGGAGCGTCGCCGTTGGATCGCGCAAAATAAAGTCTTCCCCGTGGACAAACGGCTTTGGAGCGTCGGCGAGCGTAAGCGTCGAGTCTTGACCGCCGGTGCGGGTCACAAATGGGATTTTTTGAAAAAATGACCCATCCGGTGCCGCGCCCCGATAGCCAAAGGCTTCGAGTTGAGAGGCAAGGTAACGAGCTGCAATCCGATTGCCGGGGCTGAGCGTGTAGCGCCCACCAAGTTCACTCGAAGCCAGGAAGGAAAGGTGTCGCCTGAGTTGCGTGGCGCTTACGGCGTCTAGGTTGGCCGGGAGCGGAGCTGAACCACCAAAACCCGTGACCAAAAGCAGGAGCAACGTTGCCGCCACACGGCGATATGCAAGGTTTTTGAGCAGCATAGGGCTTTCTAGCGCGCTCCAGGAGGCTGGCTGGTTGGAGCCGGCTCGGCAAGGAGTTCATCAATCAGCGCCCTGAACTCGGCTTCAGTTCGCTTTGGGTGGAAACCTGAAACCCGGTGCCGAATACGCCCGGCCCGGTCGATGAAATACGTTGTCGGTAAGCGCGAGGCGTCATACTTCGCGGCGGCGCTTGCGCCGGCATAGACTTGAAAAGGTGGATTTTCGCGCTCGACGAAGCGCTGTGCCGCGGCTGTATCTTCCGCGAAGTTGAGTGACAGCAGCTCCACTTCCCGGTCTTTGTACGCGGTATAGAGTTTTGCGAGTAATGGAAACTCAGCGCGACAGGGCGGACACCAACTTGCCCAGAAGTTGATCACCACAACTTTCCCCCGGAGTGATGAAAGGCGCACGGAAGTTTCACCGCTTAGACTTTGTGCAGTGAAGTCGGGCGCTGGCGAGGCTTTCTCACTGGCTGATTGCGCTGATTGCGGCGGCGTGGCAAAGACGAGTGGGCTGCCCAAAGCAAGCACTGAGGCCAAAAACCAACGAGTCGAGTAGTTCATACTGTGTGGGATGGAGTTCCTGCAGGCTATGATGTGCGACGCACGATGAAACGCGCGACCTCGATGAGAAGTTCCGCTCGTTGACCCAGTGGCGCAAGCAATCCAATGGCTTCCTCGACGAGGGATTCCGCTTGCTGCCGTGAGGCTTCGAGTCCATACAGGGCCGGGTAGGTTGCCTTGCCGGCTGCCGCATCCTTGCCCGGTGTTTTGCCAAGCTGTTCAGCCGTTGCTGTTTCATCGAGGATGTCATCAGCAATCTGAAACGCGAGTCCCACCCGGTCACCATAGGCTGAAAGCAGGGCAATGTCATCTTCGGCGGCATCGGCGACAATGCCGCCACAAACGAGAGCTCCCCGAATGAGCGCGCCAGTCTTGGCCCGGTGAATGAAAGCCAGTCGCTCGGCATCAATTGGTTGACCTTCGGCTTCGAGGTCAACGACTTGACCAGCAATCATGCCCTCAACCGTTCCCGAACCAATGGCCAGCTCCCGGATGACACGCACCCGCTGGTCAGCCGGGGCGTCCATCTCGGCCAGAATGCGAAAGGCGTGCGTCATCAGTCCATCACCGGCCAAGATGGCAGTCGCTTCATCAAATTGCTTGTGACAAGTCGGCATGCCACGCCGGAGATCGTCATTGTCCATTGCCGGTAAGTCGTCGTGGATGAGCGAGTAGGTATGAACCATCTCGAAGGCACACGCGACTGGGTAAAGCCGTTCAGGAGCGCCGTCAAAGACTTCGCCGGCCGCCAGCACCAAGACCGGACGCAGTCGCTTGCCACCGGCCATAAGGCTATATCGCATTGCCTCGTGAATGCGTGGCGGTGGCGTGGAAACTGGCGGTATGAGCCGGTCAAGCCAACGGTTGACTTCGGGAACCTTCTCCGCGAAGTAGGCTTCAATCATACGTCGTGCGTGCGCCCCCTACTGGTTGAAATTAGAATGCACAACGATAAGATGCGCCGCCCGGCGAAGACAACCGCTTTCCCAGCTTTTAGAAAAGACGACACCTGTTACTTGTGATAACGGACGGTTTTTTACAGCACATCGAACGTCACTTGGTTGAGCGTTGGCTTGGCCCACCGGCGCTTGCCCAGTATGACCGTGGTCCCGTCGGCAAAGCCTCGCTCAAGCCGGTAGCCGAAGCCCTGGTACGTCTATCAGATGACTTCACCCGAGCGCGCCAGACGCTGACCGAGTCCGCCCCAGGGGACTACTGGAACGACACCCGCCGCCTGGCTTACCTGTTTCACTTCTTGCCACGCAATTACGCCAAGGCAGACTGGATACTGGCCGAAATGGGTCGTCACGCTCGGCTGTCCCAAGAACTTGCTGCCAAGTCTCAGTTCACCATCCTTGACATTGGTTGTGGACCTGGAACGTCCACGCTGGCAACTTTGAACTTTTTGGCGGCGCTGCGGCCGGCTGCCTTCCGGGTTCAGGTTGTTCTGGTGGAAGCTTCGGCGGTGGCGCTCCGCGAAGCCAACCACCTTCTGCGGCAAGCGGCTGACTGGCTCAATGCCGAACGCCGTGAGGCAATCACCATTCAGATCACGCCGCACACTGGCGATGCCAGGCTGATTGGGCAATATCCACCGCATGCCGCCGCCGACTTCATTTGGCTGTCGAATGTCCTGAACGAATTTTCTGCTGTTTCCGGCGCAGCGTCAGCGTGGGTTGTGGAGTTGGCCCAAAAAAAACTTGCCCGTGACGGTAGCTTGTGCGTCATTGAACCGGCTCTGCACAACACGGCGCGCGCGGCCATGGAATTACGTGACGCCCTGCTTTCGCGCGATTCAACTTGGGGTATCTTCGCCCCCTGCACAGCGGATGGCCCGTGTCGGATGCTTGCCGAGCGTCCGGCGCGCGATTGGTGTCATGTTGCGCTGGTCTGGAAGCTGTCACCGCTTGTCGAACAACTGGACCGTCTGACCGAGCTGCGCAGTCGCGTCCAGAAGTTTTTTTACTTCGTGCTGCGGCAAGATGGGAAACGCGCTGCCGAGCCACGCCAAGGCTGGTCAGCCTGGCGCGTCATTGGTGATTTACAACGCGAGAAAGGAAGGGAAAAGCGGCTTGTCTGCGGCCCTGACCGGTGCGCCTTGCTGACACGCTTCAAGCGTGATCGGCAATCAGAAAACGCCGCCTTTGGCGCGGCTCTGCGGGGCGATATACTGTGGCTTTCAGCCTCGCCTGCACCCTTGGCCGAGGGCCTGAGACTCTTGCCAGGTGCGCGCGTCGAGCGTCAATCTCCAGCCGAGTAAAAGAGCATGCCAACGCTTCGGATTATCAACGGAACACTGCTCACGGGCGGCCCAAATCATGGCGTCCTGGCTGGCGATCTCTATGTGCGGGACGGCCGTTTGACGCATATCGGCGTGGTTCCACCAACAGCCGACGAGACCCTGAACGCCCAGGGCTGCGTGGTCATACCTGGCTTCGTTCAGTCGCATGTTCACCTGTGCCAGACCCTATTTCGTGGGGCGGCGGATGACCTCGAACTGCTTGACTGGCTGAAAACCCGCATTTGGAAGTTTGAAGCTGCCCACACGCCCGAGAGCCTGCGGGTTTCGGCACAGTTGGCGGTAGCCGAAATGATGCGTGGTGGCACAACCTGCGCCATGACCATGGAGAGCGTTTACCATACCGAGGCGGCACTCGACGTTGTGGCGGAAAGTGGCTTCCGGGCGGTTGTGGGCAAATGCTTGATGGATGCCGGCGATGACGTTCCAGCCGGACTACGTGAAACCACCACGCAGGCCCGAACCGAGTCGGCGCGTTTGGTCGAGGCGTGGCATGGCCAAGCCGAAGGGCGAATTCGCATTGCCTTTGCGCCTCGTTTCGTCCTGTCGTGCACGGAATCACTCTTGTGCGACATCGCGGCGCTGGCGCGTGAAAACAATGTCACCATCCACACGCACGCTGCAGAACATCGGGATGAGGTGGCGCTTGTCGAGCGCCTGACCGGTCGGCGGAACCTGGCCTACTTGCACGCTTTGGGGCTGACCGGCCCACATGTCGGCATCGCTCACTGCATCTGGCTCGATGAAGCAGAGTTGGCCATTCTGGCCGAAACCGGGACACATGTGCTGCACTGCCCGTCGTCGAATCTCAAGCTCGGCTCCGGGATTGCTCCAGTTGTGGAAATGCTAGAACGAGGCATCTCGGTCTCGCTTGGCGCAGATGGCGCACCCTGCAACAACCGGCTCGATGCTTTCACGGAAATGCGGACGGCGGCCCTTCTGCAAAAGATGCGCCGTGGCGCGCAGAAGCTAACGGCTCTGGATGCCTTTCAAATGGCAACCTGGCACGGCGCGCGGGCGCTTGGGTTGGAGCATGAGATTGGTAGCCTTGAGGTTGGCAAGGCGGCCGACGTTGCAGTGGTCACGCTTGATACGCTCCACGCCGCGCCCCACCCTGACCCGCTTTCCGCTTTGGTTTATGCGGCGACGGCAGCCGATGTGCGGCATGTGGTGATTGCCGGCCGCGTGGTCGTGCGGGACGGTGAACTCCTGGCGCTTGAGGAAAACAGCATCAAAGCCGCGGCCCGGAAGGCCTTTGCTGATATAGCAGCCCGCGCGGCGCTTGGCTGAACGTCTGCCGGATGCTTAGGTCCGCGGCTCTCGTGGTTCGGTTTGCGCCGCCGTCAACCACGTTTGCGCCGCGTCCAGGGTGTCGAAGGCGATGGTTTCAAGCGCCAAGGTTTCGGCCTGCTCCCTCGAAAGTTGGTCAATCTGAGCAGCCATGCCTTCTGGAAGCGCGCCGAAGCGACGTTCGAGGAGTGTTCGGGCCAGCCGCACAGCTTCGAGGCGGCTACCCTGTTCAACCCCGCGTTCGATGCCTTGTGTCAGACCACGCTCGATGATTTCTTGATAGATTACAGACTCTCGCATGGCTTCTTCTCTGAATAAGGTTCGGATTAGGGTTCGCTCAAAGCGCAACCCGGCAAGCACCTGCACGCAGGCTGATACATTAGCGCGTTTATCGGGGTCTGTCAGTTGCTCGACACGCGCTGCCGCCTGCTGAAGCAAGACCTCGCCGGAGTCAGCTTTTCCCAAAACGGCCAGTGGAAGCAAAGCGTCATCGGCTAAGAGTTCTTCAGCCGGTTTTTCCCAGAGTCGCAAGACGTGAAACCCGTGGCGGGTCGCGCCGGCGGAAAAGACATCCGGCATAAGCTGCGCGGCTGGGCTTGGCTTGAGCAACACGACAACTTGACGCGCTGGCGAGCGGTAGCGTCGAAATAAACGTACCCAGTAGTCGAGCATCCGAAACGGTAGTGGGGGATCAGAGGTTGGATCAAGGTGAAACTCGATGTGGAGCAGCGTGTCGGCTGCCCGGATGAAGGTGACGAAATCCGCGCGAATCGGTTCGATAGGCAACTCGGTTTTGAGTACTTCTACCGTGCCGGTGTCTGCTTCGCCGGGAATTTCTGGATAATGCCTGGCAAGCCAGCGGACAAATGCCCCTGGGTAGGTTTCCGCCAGGTATTTGCACAGGTTGTCATAAGCCATTGCGGCCTCACGTCAGCAGTTCCGGTTCGATTTCGGTCAGGACGGTTTGAAGCGCATCAATCAGTTCATCAATTTGCGCGGTCGAAACCGCCAGTGGCGGCATCAGGACGATGACGTTGCCGAGTGGTCGCAGCAGGACGCCGTAATCACGGCAGCGGTTGGTGACGTGATAACCAACGAGCTGCTCTGGCGGAAAGGGTGTTCGCGTGGCGCGGTCGGCTACGAGTTCGATGCCCACCATGAGTCCGCGCTGCCGAATATCTCCAACAAGCCGCAACGGACGAAGTCTGTCCATCTGCTCGGCAAGGTAGTTGGCGATGGCGCGAACGTGTTGGAGTGTGTTGTTTTGCTCGAAAAGCGCCAGATTCGCCAACGCTGCCGCGCAGGCAAGTGGGTTGCCGGTGTAGGTGTGTCCGTGGAAGAAGGTTTTGAAGTCGCCCGCTTCGCCTAGAAATGCCGCGTAGATGGTTTCTGTCGCCAGTGTCGCGGCAAGTGGTAGATAACCACCCGTGAGGCCTTTGGCAATGCAGAGCAAGTCGGGAGCAATACCCTCCGCCTCACAGGCAAACATCCAGCCCGTTCGACCAAACCCGGTGGCCACCTCGTCGCAGATGAGCAAAACATCATGCTGTGTACACAGTTCACGGACGCGCCGGACGTAGCCTTCAGGTTGAGCTAGCATACCGGCCGCACCCATCATGATTGGCTCGATGATGACCGCGGCAATGTCATCCGCTTGGTCGGCCAACACCCGTCCAAGCTCCTCAGCGCAGGCCATACCACAGGTTGGGCGTTCAAGTTTCAGTGGGCAGCGGTAGCAATGGGGTTCCGGGGCAGTCAGCGCCTCGAACAAAAGAGGCCGGTAAATCTCATGGAATAGTTCGATGCCGCCTACCGAGACAGCGCCGACCGTATCGCCATGGTAGGACTCGCGCAGATGAACAAACTTTGTTTTCCGTGGGCGCGGGTCAGGGCGCTGCCGCCAGTACTGAAAGGCGATCTTGAGCGCGACTTCAACAGCGGTTGAACCAGCATCGGAGTAGAAAACCCTGGTTAGCCCCGGTGGCGCAAGCTGCACAAGCTTGGCGGCAAGTTCAATGGCCGGCGCATGGGTAAGCCCTAGAAGTGTCGTATGTGCGACTCTATCAAGCTGGTGGCGAATAGCCGCATCGAGTTCGGGCGTCCGGTGGCCGTGGGTCGTCACCCATAGGCTGGAGACGCCATCCAGGTAGCGACGGCCTTCAAGGTCATACAAGTAACACCCTTCGGCGCGCTCAATAATGAGCGGCTGCGACCTTTGCCAGCCTTGCATTTGGGTGAACGGATGCCAGAGATGAGCTTTATCAAGGCTTTCCAAGCGTGTCTTGGTGGATTCAAGGTCGGGTTCGAGTGACCGTGGTTGGGACATCATGGCCAATGGGTTCTCCAGATCAGTCAAAAAACAAAGGCCACTACCCAAACTTGGGCAATGGCCTTTTGAAAAACCGATGTGTTGAAAAACTGATGTGCGCCGGACTATTCGCCGCCGTCGTTGCCAATCGCTTCCACGGGGCAAGCATCCATCGCTTCCTGGCACTGCTCCATTTCTTCGTCCGTTTCAGGTTGCTTGAAAACGTAGGAGTAGCCGCCGTCGTCATTGCGCGTGAAGTTGCTGGGTGCCGTATCACGGCACACGTCGCAGTCAATGCACTGGGTGTCAACGTAGAACATCCCAGGTGCGTTGTCTGGATACTTATCATCAACCGATGCCATCGTTTGTTACCTCATCAGAGAAGTTGATTGCCAGAACTTACAATGCCCCGGCAAGCTGGATTGTCAGGCGTTCGCCCTTTGACCGCCGGATACTGCCGACATTGTGAGGCTAGTGCAAGATTGAAAGTTTTTTCAATAGTTTTATTGAAAAAACTTCCGAATGGCTCCCAGACGCCGGCCGTGAAGTTGCCTTGTTCGACTATCGTGAACATCCGCAAGTGGCTCATTCGGTATGCTGAAAGACAGAAGCACCGGAAAATGCAGCCAAAACGAATAATTCGCGCGAGTCCATTTGACGAAGCACGGCGGCATGAATAGCTTGCGACTGCAAAATAACTTGAGAACGAACGAATCCTCTCGACCACCTATGTCTTTCGAGACCCTTATGCGCGGTGTATTCGACCGAGTTGATGGCGCCTGCGGATGGGCCTTTCTGGCCGATGATGGGGAAATTGTTTTCCGCCACACCTCTGATGACTTCGAGACGCTTCCCTTGCTGGCGGCTTATCACGGAATCACGGTTGGTAATTATCGGAGGTTTGGTTTGCGTGATCTGCTCGGCAACATCCGTACGATTGTGTGCGCCTACGATGAGGCCATCTGTGTTTTGAAGCTCTTCCCAGAGAGCTACTTTCTTGTTTTTGTTCTGAAGCGCGAAGCAAATGTTGGTTATGCCCTGTGGTTGCTCGACCAGGCGATGCCGGCGCTCCTCAAGGAAATTGAATAGCTTGCGAGACACATCCCGTTAGGCTGATTTGACCAGTCGGGCAAAGGCCCGCAGTCCATTGACAATGTCCTGTTGGTCAAAGGTGCGGGTGATCGATCGTTCGATTTCGTCACTCATCTGACCAATCCGGCTCTTGAATGACTGTTCAGCGCGCTCGATTGACTGCCGCAGGGCGAGAATATCTTGATGTGATCGGTCAGCAGTTGCTTCCAGCGTTTTCAGTTGCTTGGTGATTGTCTCGATGTGGGCGCGAATTTCGACCACATCTGACTTGACCTGCTCAAGCTCGCCTTTGAGTTTGAGGGTGTCATCGCGTGGAAACTTGGCTTCTTGTCCGATGTCAGCAAGCTTGCTGTGCAAGTAGCTGTAAGCGGCGCCAACGGGTCGAAAAACCATGGTGGCCAAGTAAAATCCGGCAAACCAGTACCCCAGTCCGCCGCGGGTAACATAAGCCAACCCGCCGATGATGGCAGCCGAAAATAGGTGCAGTGCCAGCGCTACCCAGAGTGTGGTGCGCTGCGTGCGCTGAACGTAAGCGAAGCGCTCGTCGCTGATGGCAAGCCCTGCCTCGCGCGAGCGCTCCATTTCAAACTGAACGGATTTTGCCTGGAAGTGAATATCCCAGGGAACCGTCAGGATAAGCAGGAGCCAGATGAAGCAAACCACGCCCATTCCAATATCCAGGGCAAGGCTTGGCGTTAGCGCCGGAAGTTGCCAACCAGTCAGCCAGGACGTTATGGCAAAGATAATGAGCAGACCGACAGCAATGGCAGCGGTGATAAACAGAGAACCTATGAATCGCTCGAACATCGTGCGCTTCCTCATTGGTGAAGCAGACACTCGTCCGTATTTGCTAGTCGTTCGCTAATCGGCGGTGGCTGCGGCCACTTTTTCCACAGAAGGTTTGGCTTCTGCGTCTGGGCGATAAAAGAGGATTCGTCCACAGTTATCACAGGTATGAATACCGATCCCCTGGCGGACTAGGCTGTGAACCTGGGGGCGCAACCGCATCCGGCAGGCCGAACAGGTACCGTTGATGACCTGCGACATCACATGTCCGCCCCGGAGCTTGGAAACACGGGCATAGTTATTGAGCCATACCTTCGAGAGCTTCGTCTCCATTTCCTGTCGCCGCTGACGAATGACCTCAACTTCAGCTAGGTAAGCCGCCTCAGCTTGGGCGTTCTCCGCCAGAGCCAAGTCAGTTTCAGCGCGAAGCTTTTCAATTTCTGGAGCGTAAGAAGCCACTTCGGTTTCTAGCTTGGCAATTTCGGCCCGGGCTTCGGCAATCTTGGTTTCGCACTGTGCCGCTGACTTTTTGGCCATGTCGATTTCCCGGATAGCCGTTTCGTATTCACGCTGATTGCGAACGCGCTGGAGGTCGGCCGTGTATTTGGCAAACTGGGCTTGGAAGTGAGAAAGCTCGATTTCGAGATCACGAAGACGGTGACGAACAGCGTCGAGATTGGTTTTAGCCGTACTGTAGGTGGCAATGTGGTGTTGAAATTCGGCTTCGATCCGTTCGCGTTCGGTGGCAAAGTGGCGCGTTTTGGTCTGACATTGGGCAAGTTGAAGATCGGTCTCTTGTAGGGCGACGAGCAGTTCCAAGTCCTGACTCACGGATACCTCCTATCTGGACGGGACGGAAATACGGGATTGGAGACTACTACCTTGCCCCTAGCGAAGCAAGCTACCCAGCCTTGGCTGGTTCAGCCGGTTTCCAGACTACTGTATTTCTTCAGTTGTAAGGCAAAAGCCCTCAGAGGTCACCGGTGTTCCCGTGCTTGACCAGAACTCGAAGGTCAGCGTCCGCCGGCCGTCCTCGGTGGCATATTCCAAGTGCAGCATGTCCCGTGGATGCTCGCCTGTATTCCGATAGAACCGCAAGGCGCGGGCGGCTGTAAGCCGATAGTCCTGGCCACGCCACGTCAGTTCAGTTTGTGGTTCATCCGGGTCGAGTTCAAGGGATTCGACTTCGTTATACTCCGTTGGATCAAGGGGGAAGGAGATGATCGCGCGCCCTTCCGCGGCTTGAGCGTTTGGTTTGTGAACCTCGATGAACTGCCGGCGCTCACCATCCGTGACCTCGAATTGCCAGAAAACCAGTGTTTGCCGTTCAACGTCAACGAAACGGTGGGCCTTGTCAATGGTCCATTTGCCAGGCAATGGACTCGTCTCAGCAAGAAAGATCGTATCTCCGGCGCTCAAATCCGCGAGTTGTCGGGTTCGGCGTTTTGGTGCGGTATCTTTTTTCCCAAAAAAAGAAAACCAACCCACAAAAACCCCCAAGATAGTCAGATATGGTGCGCTTTAGGTTTCACCCTAAGTGCGCATCAGCCGATCCGCGACGCGATGCAGCAGGTCGGTCACTTCAAAAGGTTTGCGCAGACAGTCTTCGGGTGCAATGTTGAATTCCGACGAAGCCAGAATTTCATCAATCTTTTCTGAAGCCGAACAAATCAGGATCGGGACTTGCCACATTTCCGGGTTATCAGCGGCACGAATGACTTCAATCAAATGTGGACCGTCAATCACTGGCATCATGACGTCCAGGATGATGAGGTCTGGCACTTGCTTTTTGAGTACGGTCATTGCCCCGATGCCATCATCCACGGACGTGACGACGTAACCAGCATGACTAAGCAATTCCGTGAGTAACTCACGGATGGATTCGTTGTCGTCCACAACGAGAATATGTTTTGGGGTCTCGGACATAACGGGTGCTTGCATTGAAAACAGAGATGTAACGTGCGGTTAGAAAAAAATGCCTTCGCGCTCCTCGAGTCCACGATCAATGAGGCGCCGAATTTCGCGCTTGACGCGATCAACTTTGCGCTGAATGACTTCATCCCGGTCATCGGGGTCGCCGCGAAAGATGAGGGGTTCGCCAAAGTAAATCCGGTACTTGGTCGGAAATGGAATCATCCCCAGTACGCCAAGCCAGGGGAAGGTGGGCGTGATTGGGAAATAAGGCATGCCGAGCAACTTGGCGAGTGGTTTGAAATCCACGAAGCTCGGAGCTTGTTCTTCGCCGCCAATGACGCCAAACGGAACAATTGGCGTGTTGGTGGCCAGCGCGAGCCGCATAAACCCCAACCCAAACCGAACCAACTTGTAGCGATCTTTCCAGACCTTGCCCGAACCACGCGCGCCTTCAGGAAAAACCAGAATCGCTTCACCTTTCTGAAGAAGGCGCTCACAATTAAGGGGGTCGCCAACAATAGCTCCGCTCCGCTGGATCAACTTCCCAATGAGTGGCGTCGTTGTGAACCACCGCTCAACCATCGCCCGACAGAGTCGTGGTGGATTGGCTTCGAGCAGCATGGCCACCGATACCATGGCCCCGTCAATTGGGAGTTGACCGCTGTGGTTGCCGATCAATAGCACTCGCCCCGGCGGAACGTGCTCGATGCCATAGGTTTGAACGCGCCAGTAGTTTCGGTAAAGTCGCGCAAAGAGCGAATAACCATAACGTGCCGTTCCAGGATGCAGTCCCCACGAGTCGTAGCCATACTCATTGACGGCAGTTGGGATTTGCCGCATTTTGGCATCTACCTCGGCATCCACAAACTGGTCGGCCAGTTTGGCTAACCATCCACTCGACGTGACCGTTGGTAGAAGCTTTCGCCGTTGCGCTCGGCGGCGCGGCCGCGCCGTCACCGTCGTCGTTTCTGTTTGTGTCTCCGACTCGGAAGCTGGCGTTGGCAACAACCGCAGGGGTGCTTCGCCATCCAGCCGCTGGATTTCAAGAACTTTTTTCCGTGGCGCGCGTTTGGGCTTGCCTACCCCCGTGACAAAGTCCGGGACGATGGCCAGTGGTGGCGGATTTGGGCGTTTACGGGGCATCGTTCATTCTCTAAGCCGCACCCAAAAGGTGGGTGTGGTTGAATCACACACAATTTCTCAGCCTTTGCAATTGCTCACCCTTTGCAAGCCGTGGCGTGAGCATAAGCCGCAATCCAAGCGCGGGGCAACGCTTTTTCAGCTCTTTCCCAAGCGTGCCGAAAGATAGCCTATTCTTTTTCTCCAGCGTTGGCATCAGGGTCGGTTGACGGAACAAACTGCAACCCATACCGCGCCCCTTCCTCAGTGATCCAGCGTTGTTGTTCACGCTCGTAGGCAGCTAATCCTTCGCGCATTTGTTCGATGATCGGGCGTGGCGTTGGCTGATCAAATGTGGCGGCTTGGGCTTCCAGCAAGTTGTGCAACGTAGTGACAAGGCGAGTTGCGCCATCATTGAATGGCCGCAACTGCTTGAGTCGCTGCCGGACAGTCACGCTGGCGTTTCTAAGCTCGGTGGGGACAGGTTGGTCAGTTTCAAGCTGCCGCAAAATCAGCCGATAAACCCGTTCTCCCTCGTTACAAGCTTCGGCGAATTGGTTGATGACCTTGTTTTCAGGAAACAGGTTAGAGCCAGCCAAAAAGCGGGCGAGCGATGGGCGCTCTCCTTGGTAGTGCCAGAACATCGCGCCAAACGAGGCCGCGACGGCTGCCACAAGCATAAGTTGACAGATACGCCAAACGAGAGGCGTTTTCTGTTCATAAGGAGGCGAGTATGGAATGAAGAGGGCCAGTCCGATGCCTGTGATGAGTCCGCCCAAGTGACCTGAGCGGCTGATGAAAGGAATTGAAAATGTGATTATCAAGTTGATCGCAAGGGTGAGCCAAACACCGCGTTGCATGGTGACGCGCACTGATGGGGGAATCTCATGACGATACTTGTAAACAAACACCAGCAGCGCCCCGAACATACCAAAGAGGGCCCCGGATGCGCCGGCTCCAATGCTGGCTGGGTGGGCAAAAAAGTAGCTCGCCACAAAGCCCCCAATCCCAGACAGGATATAGAGCAGGGTGAAACGTGCTGAACCATAGAGCGATTCAAGCTGTGGCCCGAGTACCCACAGGGCGTACATATTCACCACGAGATGCACGACCCCAATGTGCAAAAACATTGGAACCACCAGCCGCCAAACTTCGCCATTGGCTATGAGCTTTTGGTTGCAGGCTCCAAAAGCGGTCAGCACGTCTGGGTCGGTTGATCCCCCGGCAACCGCCGTTAGCAGAAACATGACGAGATTGATCCCTATCAGTACGTAGCTAACCGGCGAGCGGCGAAAAAATACCGCCTCAACAAAACTGGCGGCGCGCTGGCGCTCCCGCCGTTCCTGCTCGACTTCAGGGGGTAATGCGCCACACTCCAGGCACCGCAGCACGGTATTGGGCGTGAGCAATCCGCATTGGTGACAAACTCGCAAAGGGCGCTCAGTCGTGGTTTCCATAGGTCCTAGTCCACAAGGTACTTCGCTTGTGCCCGGTACTGCTGGTCCACAGCTTCGAGGAAGGATTCTGGGGTCGGTGGTGGCGAGACGCCAAGCCGACGACTGAGCGAATCAGCAATCCGGGTCGCTATCCAGGGGCGCAGCTTTTCGGGCAGGGTTGACCGACGCAGCAGAAAGCGTTCAACCGCTGCCACGTCGTCCGTTGTCAGGGCGCGGATGTTTCCAACGTCATAGGCGGTTGCTTGTGGGCGAAGTTGAATATCGGCGGCGTGAGACCTCAGCACGTGCTCCAGGCTGGGCGTCGTTCCCAGACGTTCCTTGACCACGACGGTTCCGGCGACCAAGTCGCCCAATCGGCGCGCTTCGCGGTGAAGCATGATGCTCATGACGCCGAGAGCGTAGCCACTCGGCAGAAAGTCTATGCTGCGGAGGACGTTTCTAACGAGCGCTTCAAAGAAGCCAATCGGCCGTCCGTCAATCCGAATGACTCGAAGCCGCAGCCATCGCTTGCCTGGCGTTTGACCGTTCCACCAGGCTTCAAAGACTGCAAAGTACCCAAAGTGAATGACGAATGACACCAGGACGAACAGTGCGAGCAGCCATAACTCGATGGAACGACTCAACCCAACGGCGCGAATTAACTCAAGTTGTTCCACGAAGACGCGGAGTGTATTGACCGAAACCAGGAGTAAAAGCAGCACCACGAGTTGGAGCAGGTGGTCAATCAGGGCGGCGAAGAAGCGGCTGCCAATGTTGGCCAGCGCAAACCGTAGCTCCACGCGCTCTGGGGTTTCGATGATGAGTTGGTTATCAAGACGCATGATCGGGTGATGCTGCCGTCCACAGCCGTCGCTTGGCAAGTCACCAATGGCAGCAGCTCCCCTTGTGAGCCACGTCGGGGAACGCGCGTGGTGCCGGCGCGTTCCCGTGACGCCCGGTTACTGGCCGTCGTCAAAAAAGGTTTTGAGCTTACGACTCCGCGAAGGATGACGGAGCTTGCGCAGGGCCTTGGCCTCGATTTGGCGAATCCGCTCGCGGGTCACGGAGAAGTGGCGTCCGACTTCTTCCAGCGTTCGCTCCTGTCCGTCACCATCCAGCCCGAAGCGCATCTTGAGAATTTGCTCCTCGCGTTGGGTGAGCGTTCCAAGTACCTCTAGCGTGGCCTCGCGCAGCCCCTTGCCAACGATCATTTCGGCTGGGTTGAGGCTGTTCCGGTCTTCGATGAAGCTACCCAGGTTTGACTCGCCATCGTCACCAATCGGGGTTTCGAGGCTGATTGGTTCCTGCGCAATTTTCAGCGCCTGCCGAACCTTGACAACTGGCAAGTCGGTGCGTTGAGCGAGTTCCTCATGGGTCGGTTCGCGCCCAAGTTCCTGCACCATCAGGCGAGCCGTACGCACAATCTTGTTGATGGTTTCAACCATGTGGACGGGAACGCGAATCGTGCGCCCTTGGTCGGCAATGGCGCGCGTGACCGCCTGGCGAATCCACCAGGTAGCGTAGGTGGAAAACTTGTAGCCGCGCCGGTAGTCAAACTTCTCGACGGCACGCATCAAGCCGATGTTGCCTTCCTGGATGAGGTCCGAGAACTGCAACCCACGGGAGCGATTGATGTAGTTTTTGGCAATCGAAACCACGAGTCGTAGGTTGGCTTCGATCATCTCGCGCCGAGCTTTTTCAGCTTCCTGGGCTGCGGCAAAGATTTTCCACAGTGAGTCTTTGATGCGGCTGGCTGGTTCGAGATAGCGCTTCTCGATGTCGGCAATGACTTTTTGCGCCTGCTCAATTTGGGCTTGGACTTCGGCTTGATCTACCCGCACTCGGCGTCGTTTGTTGGTCAGTGACTCCTGAGCCTTTTTGATCTTGTGCTCGGCATCTTGAATCTGCCGCACAATCTGCCGAATTTGATTGTTGAATCTTTGTCGCACTTGGTCAGAAAACAGAATGCCACGGATGAGCCGTGATAGCTCGACTCGCTTGCGCAGGATGAGCCGCCGCCGCTGCTCTGCCTTGCGCGGGCTGCGCTTGCGTTCCTTTTCAACCTTGGCGGCTTCCTCCCGGATATGGGCAAGCGCGTGGGCAATGACCTGAAACCGCTCGATGGTCTCCACGAGGTAACGCTCTTCGTTTTCAAGCGTGATGTCTTCGGCGTCAGAGTCAGAGGTGTCAATAACCTGACGAATACCGAGTTTGCGTTCCTTGAGTTGTTCGGCGAGTTCTTCCAAGTATTCAGCCACAATCAGTGACCGGGAATGAGCTTTGAACAGGCGAAGGCGTCCGCGCTCGATGCGTTTGGCGATGTTGACCTCGTCTTCACGGGTCAGGAGCGCGACATTACTCATCTCGCGCAAATAGAGTGTCATCGCGTCCAGTGAGCGGTCACTTTCAGACGCTGATAGGTCAGGCTGAGGGGCGGCGTTGCCGTTTTCGGCATCTTCGGTCGCCTCTTCCGCTTCCTCGGTATCCTCGGCTTCGCTATCTAGGATGAAGTCATCTTCTTCCGAAGCCGTGGAGTCTATTTCCGCGAGAAATTTTTCAAGATCAAGGGTTGGGAGGGCGTCGCCGGCAGTCGGGTCGGTGTCGCCGTCCATTAGATTTTCTTTGAGATCGAGTCGCATGGCTTTGTAGGTCGGGTGGGGCTGGAAAGTACTTGCTCTTGTTACCGTGATGGGTAAATTACATCAGCCTTCGTAAAAATACGCTACATCCTCGTCCGGGCAAACTTACTTTCGGGAATTATTTAGGCGCGAGCGTCTCCAAGAATGATACTGGTTTCACACAAGTGTATCTGTGTGTTCTGTGACGAAGATCGCGTGCGCCAAACACCCCTCCACCAAGGGCATGGACGCTAGCCGGCACTTCCAGGTTTCCTTGTTGTCCGGTTTTTCTCCGGCTTTATCTCTACAGAGCTGAACGTTGGCTACGGTCAGGCTTTATGAAAGCTTCCGGTCCGGTTTTTCCCGCGCTCATTGTGGCGACTCGAAACGCTGGCAAGCTGCGCGAGTTTCGCCAACTGCTGAACGGGGTTGCGAACGGTGTAGTTGGTCTCGACACGTTCCCCGCGCTTCCGCCGATGGCTGAAACTGGTGTGACCTTTCAGGACAACGCGCTCATCAAAGCGCGCGCCGTTCATGCGGCGACTGGTGGATGGGTGCTGGCGGATGATTCGGGCTTGTCGGTGGATGCGCTTGGCGGCGCGCCCGGCGTGTACTCGGCCCGGTATGCTGGTGAGCAAGCGACCGACGCGGAAAACATTGCCAAGCTCCTGACCGCGCTGCGCGCTGTGCCACCCGACCAACGGACGGCACAGTTCGTTTGCGTCCTGGCGCTGGTTACAGACACCGAGGAAAGTTGTTTTACCGGTGTTTGTCGCGGCACGCTAACCGATGCTCCACGCGGTCGCGCCGGGTTTGGCTACGACCCGGTTTTCATCCCGGCGGGGGAGATGCGCACCTTTGCCGAGATGACCCTGGCGGAAAAAGCGACCTACAGCCACCGCGCCCGCGCTATCCAGGCGTTGGTTGGCAAGCTAACGAAGTAGTCATCTATCGCCTGGGCGTTTTGTTGAGCTGTGTGGTTTTCGCCGGTCATCCGCCAGCAGGTCTTGAGACGACCAGACAAGCTGGGCATGGTTGGGTTGTTACGCTATCTTTTTTGCCCACGCATCAAGGAGCGCCGCCGATGTCTTCCATTTTGTCTGAAATCTTTGACGCCGCTAAAACCGTTCGCGCCATTGCCCAGGGGATGGCGGTCACGTTGGGCTACATTCCGAAGCGGAAACTCACTCGCCAGTACCCGGACGTGCCGGTGGAGCTTTACCCCCGCTTTCGGGGTGAGCACTACTTGGCGCGTGATGAGAACGGCAAGGAGCGGTGCGTTGCCTGTTTTCTCTGCTCGGCCGCGTGTCCGGCGGATGCCATCTACATCGAAGCGGATGAAGACCTGCGCCCCTACGAAGAGCGTCCGGGCATGGAGAACCGCTACGCCCGCGTTTACAACATTGACTACGGGCGATGCATTTTGTGTGGCTACTGCGTCGAAGCCTGCCCCAAGGATGCCATCAAGCACGGCCACAACTTTGAAATGGCCGTGACAAACTTTGCCGACTTGGTCAAAGACAAGCAGTACCTGCTATCAAACTTGGAGCGTGAGAAGACGCACAACTTGACGCTTCGCAGTGACGCTTAACGCCCCGCCGCTCGAACCCACCGGGCAGGGCAAGTCACCAACTGCTAACCTCACGGTAGCAGGCTTGTGGGACAGGCAGCCTAAGCGCTGGTTGCCACGCTTGCCGCATTTTCTTGCGCGTCTTCTTCCTTCTGTGACTGGTAATGTGCCAGCAACGCCTTCCCTTCGCGGCTGCGCGGATCAATGGTTCGCAGGTGCTTGTTGCCAACCATTTCCCAAATGGCTGTGACGACGCCATTTTTCTCAACGGCGCTATAGGTTTTCTGCTCTGGGCTAATTTCCGACTGAGCTACTTCCGACATAGGGTAAAACGCAATCCAACCTGTTTTGTGTAAGATGTCGCGCTTTTCAAAGCGCGAAGTGGTATCTTCCCATGCGAGTTGAAGGCATGTCCAGAACGCTCTGAACTTTTCTCCCGAAATCGTTGCCCTACAAGCTGGGAACTGCCTGTCTGGTGACCGGTTGCATGGTTGATTGCAGGTTTGAAGGAGGTTGATGGTGATATGTCTATTCGCTGTCCAATCTGTGGCGCTGAAACGGCTTGGACTGGCAATCCGACCCGCCCATTTTGCTCTGAGTCCTGCCAACTGCGTGATCTGGGCAACTGGCTGACTGAGCAGTACGCCATACCGGCTGCGGACACTACGCCGCCGTCGGATGGCACACCCGTTCCGCCAGATGGGCCAGAACCCTGACTATCGCCTGGATGGCCCTGACAGTTGGTAGCTAGTCAAGCGAGATAGAAGACCGGTCGCCGGTTGGTGGTGGCAGCCACCTAGCAGCTTGCCGGTGCTGGATACACACTCTGGAAACATACCTGCATGTAAACTGGTCATAGTCTGGTGGTGGCTTGCCCGCCCTTCTGACGCACTGGGAAAGGATAACCGCGTACGCCATGACCGTCCCTATCGCTTCATCCGGGCTGGCCGATTTAGCGCGTGCCGAGCGCGACTTCCGGTTTCTTATCCAGTGTTTTCGGGAGGTGCTGGCTGAAACCGGCGCGGCCGAGTTAGCGCGTGACTTGCCCGTAGATGAAACGCAGTCCCCAGGAGCTGCCGGCCACGAGCGCTTTGTTCAGGCCTGCTCGATTGTCTTTCAGTTGCTCAACATGGCCGAGGAAAACGCCGCTGCCCAAAATCGGCGGGCGCTCGAAGCCAGTGCCGGTTGCGCGGCCGAGCCGGGCCTCTGGGGTGCGGTGCTGCGCAAGCTGGACGCGCAGGGAATCGCGCCGGCTGACATCGCGGCCCTCTTGCCTCAGATTCACGTCGAGCCGGTACTCACGGCGCACCCAACCGAGGCTAAACGAGCGACGGTTCTCGAACATCACCGGCGGCTTTACCTGCTGCTGGTCAAGCTTGAAAATTCCGTTTGGACGCCCAACGAACGCCGCGCCATTCGAGATGACATCAAGCGTGAACTGGAACGCCTGTGGCGTACCGGCGAAATCTACCTTGAAAAGCCAACGGTTGCCGATGAGCTGCGCAACGTCCTGCATTACCTGACGACGACATTGCCGGAAGCTATCGGCTGGCTTGACCGCCGTTTGCTCGATGCCTGGGACGAGCTGGGGCTGGATACTGGCGCCCGTCTAGCTTGGCCGGGGGGACTCCCGCGCATCACATTTGGCACCTGGATTGGCGGCGACCGTGATGGCCATCCTCTCGTCACGCCTGAAACGACCCGTGAGGCGCTCCTGACGCTCCGGCAGGCAGCGTTGGAACTGCTTCGCGTCCGGCTGCGCGAGTTGGCGTCCCGCATCAGCCTGTCCGACCGCCGCCAGTCCCCGCCGCCGACGTTGACGGCCTACCTAGCAGCCGCCCAAGCCAGCCAGGACCCGGCGCTTCAGGCGGCATTGGCGCGCAATCCCTATGAATCGTGGCGGCAGGCGGTCAATGTCATCTTGGCGCGCTTGCCAGATGGCGCAGCACAGCAAACCTATGCGACGGCGGAAGCCTTGGCGACTGACCTGCGCTTGCTGGGAGCCGCGCTTCGGGCCGTTGAAGCCCGGCGCCTGTGTGAAACCGACGTGTGGCCGCTCCTGCGGCTGGTCGAAACCTTTGGCTTCCACCTGGCCGTTTTGGACGTACGGCAAAACAGCGCCATGCACGAACAAGCCGTGGCGGAGTTGCTTCAGGCGGCCGGCGTGGAAGCCGACTATACCGCCTGGGATGAGGCGCGCCGCTGTGCCTTCTGGGATGACGAACTCAAACGCGCGCGGCCGTTCGCCGTGCCGGGCGCACCGTTGGGCGATGCTGCTGAACGGGTCGTCGGCGCGCTCCGAGTCCTCGCCGAACATGGTCAGCGGTATGGTTGGGCTGGGCTTGGCGCGTTGATTGTGAGCATGACACGCGCCACATCTGACTTGCTGGCCGTTTACGGACTCGCCCGCGAAGCCGGACTGGCCGTGCTGACCCCGGACGGGCTGGTTTGTCCACTGCCGGTTGTGCCGTTGTTTGAGACGCTCGATGATTTGAAGCGCAGTCCATCTATCTTGGCGAGCTTTCTGGATCACGCAATGACGCGCCGCAGCCTTGCCTGGCGGCAGAGCGCCGGACAACCGCCCGTGCAACAGGTCATGATTGGCTACAGCGATAGCAACAAAGACGCCGGGTCAGTGGCCAGCTTCTGGGGATTGTACCGCGCCCAGCAGGCGCTGGCTGCCGTGGCGGAGACGCGCGGGGTTGCGCTCCGCTTTTTTCACGGACGCGGTGGGACGCCGAGCCGCGGCGCCGGACCGACGCATCGCTTCCTCAATGCGCTCCCACCCAAAGCCGTCTCAGGCCGCTTGCGTCTCACCGAACAAGGCGAGACCATCTCGCAAAAGTACGCCAACCTCATCACGGCGACCTATGAACTTGAGTTGCTCACCGCCGGCCTGCTGGAAACCTATGCGCTGGCGCGGCAGTCCGGGGAACAACCCCACCCACTTGAACCGACGCTGGATAGACTTTCCGAAGCCAGTGTTCAGGCCTACCGAATGCTCATTCAAACGCCGGGTTTTCTGGAGTTTTTTGCCCACGCCACGCCGATTGACGCCATCGAGGCCAGCCGGATTGGTTCGCGGCCGGCCCGGCGAACCGGGAAGCGAACGCTCGCCGACCTCCGCGCCATTCCGTGGGTGTTCAGTTGGAGCCAAGCGCGTTTCTTCCTTTCGGGATGGTATGGCCTTGGCACTGCGCTTGATGATTTGGCGACCCACCATCCAGAAGCGTTTGCCCAACTTTGCCACGCCGCCATGCGGTGGTATCCAACGCGGCTGCTGCTGATGAATGCCGGCAGTCAACTCCTGCTGGCGGATGCCGCGTGGATGCGGGCCTATGCCGAGCTTGTTCCCGATGCGACCGTCCGGGCGTCCGTGCTGGATTTGGTTCTGGCGGAATTCGAGCGGACGCGCCGGTGGATTGAACAGGTCTTTGGCGCGCCGCTGACAGAACGGCGACAGCGAACGGCACTCAGCATGCAGCTTCGGCGGGCCGGGCTAACCGCCCTTCACCAGCGGCAAATCGAACTGCTCGCTGCCTGGCGCGCGGCGCGCAGCTTGCCGGACGATGCCCAAAGTGAATCGCTCCTGGTGGACTTGCTCCTGACGGTCAATGCCATTTCGAGTGGCTTGAAAAGTACCGGTTAGCGCTGAAGCGCCCGGTGCGGATAAAGCCTAAAAACAAAGGGCTGTCCGCCAGATTTGCTCTAGTTCAGCGACCGGCTCATCGAGAACGATTTCTCCGTCGAGCCGGAGTTTGAGCCGGTTTCCGCGAACGACGCCAAGGGGCTGGCAGGGAACGTGATAATCGCTGCACAGCGCCTCCACCGCGTCTCGTTGGTGCGCCGCGACCACGACGATCATCCTCCCTGGCGTCTCGCCAAACAAAAGTGCGGTGTGGGATAGGGTCGGGGGGAGCGTTGAAAGCTCCAGGTCCAGGCCGGACATCGTCTTGCCGTGGGCTGAAAAGCACAGCTCGGCCAGTGCCACCAGTAAGCCTCCGTCCGAGCAGTCGTGTGCGGCCGTCCACAGCCGCCGCCGCGCCCCCTCTAGGATGCACTGCTGAAGCTGCCGCTCGGCGCTGAGGTCGAGCTTGGGCAAGGGCCCGACCACGATACCGAATCGCTGACGGATGTATTCCGTGCCGCCCAGGTCTTCGTCCGTCGTGCCGAGCAGATACACCGCCTCGCCTTCAGTCAGGGTGCGGGGTGAAATGACGGTGCGGGCATCTTCAATCAACCCAACCGCTCCGATGACTGGGGTCGGGAAAACGCCCCGGCCTTCGGTCTCGTTGTAGAGGCTGACATTGCCGCTCACAATGGGCGTTTCAAAGGCGCGCGCCGCCTCGCCCATCCCAGCAATGGCTTCACGGAGCTGCCACATGACTTCCGGGCGTTCGGGTGAGGCAAAGTTGAGGCAGTTTGTCAAACCAATCGGCTCGGCACCGACAGCAACGAGGTTGCGGCAGGCTTCGGCAACGGCAAGGGCTGCGCCTCGACGTGGCTCCAGCGCTACGTAGCGTCCGTTGCCATCGAGCGTCATGGCGACCGCCTTGCGCGTTTCCTTGATGCGAATGACGGCGGCATCCGCCCCCGGCAGCACGATGGTGTTGGTGCGAACCATGTAGTCGTACTGCCGGTAGATGCTGTGCCGGGAGGCCAGGTTCGGCGAGCCGAGCAGCCGCCGTAGGTCATGCTTGAGCTGAGGTTCTGAAACTTGCCGCGCTGCAAGCGGAAAGGCCTGATTCAACTCGGCTTCGCGCGCGGCTGTCCGGGTGGCGTCATCGGCAATCCAGTCGGAAGGCGGCGCGGCCGGGCGCTCATAACGCGGCGCGTCATCGGTCAGAAAGCGATTGGGAATGTCGGCTGCCAGTTGACCGTGATGATACACGCGCAGCCGTTGGGTATCCGTGACGCGCCCCACGACAACGGCCGAGAGTCCCCACTTGGCAAAAATTTCCTGCACTTCGCGTTCCCGCCCACTGTCGGCGACCAGCAGCATGCGCTCCTGCGATTCGGACAGCATGATTTCGTAGGGCGTCATGCCGGCTTCGCGCTGCGGAACGAGCGACAGTTCCAAGTCAATGCCGGTTCCGGCGCGTGCGCCCATCTCACAACTCGATGAGGTCAGCCCGGCGGCGCCCATGTCCTGGATGCCCACGATACAGCCAGCGCGCATGGCTTCCAGGCAGGCTTCGAGTAGGAGCTTCTCACAGAATGGGTCACCGACTTGAACCGTTGGGCGTCTGGCCAGCGCGTTGTCGTCAAACTCAGCCGAAGCCATGGTGGCGCCATGAATGCCGTCGCGTCCGGTTTTCGCGCCAACGTACATGACCGGGTTGCCGATCCCAGTCGCCTTGCCCAAAAAAATCTGATCGTAGCGGACGAGGCCCAAAGCAAAGGCATTCACCAGCGGGTTCAGCGTGTAACAATCCTCAAAGTACAGCTCGCCACCGATGGTTGGGCATCCGAAGGCGTTACCGTAGTGAGCAATGCCGCGCACGACGCCATCCAGGAGCGCCCGATTGCGTGCGCCGGACTGGGGCGCATCAAGGAAGCCAAAGCGGAGGGAGTTGAGTAGGGCGACGGGACGCGCCCCCATCGTGAAGACATCCCGGAGGATCCCACCCACGCCCGTGGCCGCGCCTTGAAAGGGTTCGATGAAGGATGGGTGGTTGTGGGACTCGATTTTGAAGGCAATACACCACCCATCGCCAATGTCGAGGATGCCGGCGTTTTCGCCCGGACCCTGGACGACGCGCGGCCCGGTGGTGGGTAATGTCTTGAGGTACAGACGCGAGGACTTGTAGGAGCAGTGTTCCGACCACATGACGGAAAAAACCCCTAACTCGACGAGCGTTGGTGTCCGCCCGAGAAGCTGGCGGATGGTGGCGTACTCTTCGGTGGTCAGGCGGTGGAGGGCGAGGAGTTCAGGGGTAATGACAAGCTCTTGTGTCGGTTCAGGTGCGGAAGCCATGCGCCGGCAATCTCCCAACGGTGAGGTTTTGCAATCTCAAAGCTGCTGATTGTAGCGAGCCTGGCACATTTGGGCGAATGGTTCGCTTTTGAAATGAACGTTTCACGTGAAACGTCAGGTCGTGATCTGGCTTTCGGCTGGCTTCGGTGGCAAGTCAGCCGGTGTTGGTGACCGGGTAGCGGCTTTCGCTGCTTCCGGCGCTACGGTTTCGACTTGCCCACTGATATGGGCGCCGGCGTCAACCGTCAGGACCGGTGCGCGCACGTTGCCAATCACCCGGCCCGTTTCGTGAATGTCAATTCGCTGGCGGGCGTAAACGTCACCGCGTACTTCGCCATCAATTGCTGCGCTGCCGACCAAAACATCGCCTTCAACGCAACCCTCTCGCCCAATGCAAAGGTGTCCATCCGTTGAAGAAACGCTGCCCAAGATACGTCCCTCGACCGTGATGCTGGCTAAAAAGGACAACGCGCCACGGATTTCCGCGTCCTTGGGGATGAGTCCGCCGGGGCGTCGGTCGTCGCGCTTGCCAAACATCGCTGCCTACCTGCCTTTCACTGCTGCCATTGTCATCCGAGGTCAGTTGTCACCAAGCCGGAGAAGTCGGTTGTACAGGCGATCCAGGTCTTCAGTCCCGTAGTATTCAATCTCAATGCAGCCGCCACGCCCGCGCCTGACGATGCGTACTTTCGTGCCCAGCAACTTCGATAATTTCGACTCGGCAAATTTGACGTTCGGGTCGGTCGGGTGAACGCCACCCAGGATGACCGGTTCACCACGAAGAACCCGTTTGACGAGGCGTTCTGTCTCACGCACGGAAAGCGCGCGTTCGATGACGCTTTCTACAACGCGCCGCTGAAGGGTGTCGCTGTCCAGCGCAAGCAGTGCACGCGCGTGTCCGGGACTGAGCAGGCGTTCCTCGATGAGCTTCTGAATGTCGGACGGCAAACGAAGCAGGCGGATGGCGTTGGCAATCGTGGCACGGTCCTTGCCCAGCCGGGCGGCCGCCTGTTCCTGGGTCAGGCCCAGTTCATCCATCAGTCGCCGGTAGGCCTGGGCTTCTTCGATGGGCGTCAGGTCTTCGCGTTGAATGTTTTCGATGAGCGCCAGCTCCAGCACACGGTCATCAGGCACATCGCGCACAACGGCTGGAATGCGATGAAGTCCGGCCCGCTGGGCCGCGCGCCAGCGCCGTTCACCAGCAATAATCTGAAACCCTTCACCCTGCCGGCGGACGACAATGGGTTGCAGCACGCCATGTTCCCGAATGGATTGCGCCAGCTCTTCGAGTCGTCCCTCGTGAAACGTGGCGCGGGGCTGTTCGATGTTGGGAATGACGCGCTCGATGTCGAGTTCAAGCAGTTCTTCGCCGGTTTGCGGCGGGCGTTCAGGAAGCAGCGCGCTCAGCCCGCGCCCAAGCGCCCTTCTGGTTGTCATGCGAGATGACCTCCTTGGCGAGTTGCAGATAGGCATTCGCCCCCCGCGACTTGATGTCGTAAAGAATGATCGGCTTGCCGTGACTCGGCGCTTCAGCCAGTCGGATGTTGCGGGTAATGACGGTTTCAAAGACCTGTTTGCCGTAGAAATCCCGTAGATCCGCCATGACTTGGTTGGAAAGGTTGGTTCGCTCGTCAAACATGGTGAGCAAGAAACCCTCAACTGCCAGGGTTGGATTGAAGCTCCGCCGAATGCGCGCCAGGGTGTCGAGCAGTTCGGAAACGCCTTCCAACGCGAAGTACTCACACTGGATGGGAACCAGAACCGAGTCGGCTGCGCTCAGGGCATTGATGGTGAGGAGTCCTAAGCTGGGCGGACAGTCAATGATAATGTAGTCATACTGCGCTCGGCAGCCTTCCAGGATGCGCCGCAGCACAAATTCCCGGTCGTCGAGGCTGACCAGCTCGACTTCGGCCCCGGAAAGATTGCGATCGGCGGGGGCGACGTAAAGCGCCGGCAGTTCGGTGGTCTGGATGATATTGGTCAGCGGTTCGTCCAGAATGAGGACGTGGTAGAGCGTTCGTCGGACTGCGCCACGGCGGATACCAACCCCGCTGCTGGCATTGGCTTGTGGATCGGCATCCACCAGCAGTGTCCGTTGGTCATTAACGGCCAAACTTGCCGCCAGATTGATGGCGGTAGTGGTTTTACCAACGCCACCTTTCTGGTTGGCAACGGCAATGATCTTCCCCATGCCGTCCCCCTTGCTCGCGCTGAAATGTGAAACGTGAAACACGCGGCGACGCGGTCGGGTGTCTTCCGCGAACCGCCTGCGCGGCATTGTAGCGTAGCAACGCCGACGGCGTAAAAGGATTCGTTCACGAAGGGGCTAGTCAGCACGCCGGGTCAGGATAGACACCACTCGTTGCGCGCCGGTTGGGAGGTGATAGAGCGGATGAACTCGCCAACCCGGAAGCCGCTGCCGCGCGAGTGCCTCGGCGTCGGCTTGCCCTAGCCAAAAAGCGGCGCTGACAAACGGCGACAAGCGCAAAAGACGAGGAAGCTTTTTAGGTCCGTCCTCGACTGCGCGCGCCAGCAACCCGAACGTTTCACGTGAAACGTCAACGCCACAGTCCGCCAGAACCCGGAGCGCCGTGCCTGGCTCGAATTCCCCGGCATGCACCTGAACTCGCCCGGTCAACCCTAGCTCGCTGACACACCGACGAAGAAAGGCGGCCTTTTTCGCTCGACGCTCGGCCAACACCAACCGCCAGGCGGGGCGCGCCACCGCGAGCGGAAGGCCTGGAAAGCCGCCGCCGGAACCAACGTCCACCCACCAGGTCGGCATGTTTCCCGTGAAACATGGCAGCGCCGCCAGGATGTCCAAGTAGTGCCACCGCGCGGCTTCCGCCGGGCCAATCAATCGCGTGAGGTTAAGGTACGTGTTGGTTTCCCCCAGCAGATGGTAGTGCTTGACGAGCTGGGCAATCTGTATGGTGTCAAGGGCAACGCCGCAGACTGTCAGGACTTCGCGCAACGCTGTCTGAAAGGCAGGAACATCCGTTTCCGCCGTAAAGCTCCGGCGGAACGGACGGTCGCCGTCCATCGCATCCGATCCAGCTTGGAACTCATCTGCCATGGTTGGCGCAATACCAGGCATAGGTTGCGGCAATTCCCTCCCGCAAAGGGATTCGCGCCCGCCAACCCAGCGCATGCAGGCGAGACACATCCAGGAGCTTGCGCGGCGTTCCGTCGGGTTTTGACAGGTCATACACAATGTCGCCCTGGTATCCGACAACGTCGCGGATCACCGCCGCCAACTCGGCAATCGAAATGTCCTCACCGACACCAACGTTGATGAGATCGCTGCTCTCATAGCAACGCATGAGAAACAGCGCCGCGTCCGCCAAGTCATCCACATGTAGGAACTCCCGGCGCGGCGTTCCCGTGCCCCACACCGTAACGGTCGGCGACTGGGTCACTTTGGCTTCGTGAAACTTCCGTAGAAGCGCTGCCAAGACGTGCGAGGCACTGAGGTCAAAGTTATCGCCTGGCCCGTACAAGTTAGTTGGCATCAGTGAAATAACATTGAAACCATACTGTTTTCGATAAGCTTTGGCGAGTGTGAGTCCAGCAATTTTGGCAACCGCGTATGGCTCGTTGGTCGGTTCGAGCGCCCCGGTCAGCAGGCAGTCTTCCGGCATTGGTTGTGGAGCGAACTTGGGATAAATGCAGGACGAACCGAGAAACAGCAGCTTACGGACGCCGGTTTGGCGCGCCGCTTCCATCACGTGAGTCTGTATCAAGAGGTTATCCCGGATGAAGTCGCCGCCATAGGTGTCATTGGCCAAGATGCCCCCGACCTTGGCCGCCGCCAGGAACACGTAGTCTGGACGTTCAGCCGAGAAAAACGCTTCCACATCAGCCTGGCGTGTCAAGTCCAGCTCGGCGCGTGTTCGTAGCAGCAAGTTGGTAAAACCTTCTGCCTGGAGCTTACGGACAATGGACGAGCCGACCAATCCACGATGTCCAGCAACATAAATCTTGGCCTGTCGTTCCACGGTTCAATCCTCTGAAGTCATAGCGTTGCGCGGACAAGGGCTTCGCGTCTCGCCAGTTCAAGGTCATGGTCAACCATCCGCGCCACGAGGTCTGAAAATGAAACACGCGGCTGCCAACCGAGTTGCTCGCGTGCCTTGCGAGCATCACCTAGCAAGTGGTCCACTTCCGCCGGGCGAAAGTACCGTGGGTCTATTTCGACGTAATCCTGCCAGTCAAGCCCAGCGTGCGTGAATGCTGCTTCCAGAAACTCACGCACCGAATGGGCTTCCCCAATGGCGATGACATAGTCATCCGGGGTGGGCTGCTGAAGCATCAGCCACATGGCTTCCACATAATCGCCGGCAAAGCCCCAGTCGCGTTTGGCGTCGAGGTTGCCAAGGTAAAGCTTCTTTTGGAGTCCGTGCTTGATCCGTCCGACGGCGCGCGTGATCTTGCGGGTCACGAAGGTTTCGCCGCGCCGTTCGCTCTCGTGGTTGAACAGAATGCCATTGCAGGCAAAGAGACCGTAGGCTTCACGGTAGTTGACGGTGTACCAGTGCGCCGCGACCTTGGCTACCGCGTAGGGACTGCGCGGATGAAATGGCGTCATTTCACACTGTGGCGGCGGCGCTGCCCCGAACATTTCCGACGATCCAGCCTGGTAATACCGCATCGGTTTGCCGGTGCGCATGGACACGTCGCGCACCGACTCCAGCAGCCGAAGCGTCCCGGTGGCTACGACATCACCGGTGTACTCAGCCTGTTCAAACGACACCTTGACGTGCGATTGGGCCGCCAAATTGTAAATCTCGTCCGGTTGGACGGCTTCGAGAATCCGCCGCAGGCTGGTGCTGTCGGCGAGGTCGCCATAGTGAAGCGTCAATTGACGCAGTGGGTCATGCGGATCGCGGTATAGGTGGTCAATTCGTCCCGTTGAGAAAGAACTACTGCGCCGAACGATGCCGTGAACGGCGTACCCTTTGGCAATCAGAAACTCCGTCAAGTATGAGCCGTCCTGCCCGGTGATGCCGGTGACGAGCGCGACTTTATCCATTCAAACCTCGCCGAAAGACTGTTGATGCTAGGCGGTGCCCATAAAAATCTGGAGATGAGCCATGGCAACATCTTCCCGGTTTGTCAAGCGAGTAGTCTTCATAAGTTGATGCTTTGGGTTGACTTTTAGAGCATTTTTCCCCAGCATAACCGGTGCTGGCTGCGGTCAGTTCTTCTTGGGAGATCGTTCAATGGTAGGACATCTGGCTCTGGACCAGAGTATCGGGGTTCGAATCCCTGTCTCCCAGCCAACCTTGCTTGCTCAAAACGGATGCCGAGCGGCATCCGTTTGTTTTCTCTTGATGTGTACCGGTTGCGCCCTGGGCAGTTTGTCCGTGGGCGCTTTGACTTTGGGCACGGCCTTGGGCGCGGATTCCCCCACGACTGCCGGCTGTGCCGTGATATGAGGCGCGCACTGTGAGTTCTTCTAACCACTCCTTTGATGTCGTGATTATTGGTGCCGGACCAGGCGGCTACGTGGCCGCCATTCGGGCGGCGCAACTTGGGTTCAGCGTAGCCATTGTCGAAAAAGACAAGCACTTGGGCGGCACATGCCTGCTACGGGGCTGCATCCCGACCAAGGCGCTGCTGGAAAGCGCCGCCGTGTATGAACAGTCCAAGCACGCGGCCGACTACGGTGTGGTCGTCTCCGACGTGAAGCTCGATTACGAAGGTGTACGGAAATACAAGCACAAGATTGTGATTAAGTCGGCCAAGGGCGTCGAGTACCTGATGAACAAAAACAAAGTCAAGGTGTTCAAGGGCGTTGGGTTCATCGAAGACCCGCACACGGTGAGCGTAACGAGCGGCGACACCAAAGAACGCCTCAGCGCCAAATTCATTCTGGTGGCGACCGGTTCGGTTCCGCGTGACATTCCCATCTTTCCGACGGATGGCGTTCGCATCATCAACAGTGACCATGCGCTCGAAATGACCGAACTTCCGGCCTCGATAGTGATTTTGGGCGCTGGGGCCGTTGGGGTGGAGTTTGCCTCTGTCATGGCGCGATTTGGCGTTGAGACGACCCTCGTTGAGATGTTGCCGCGTGTGCTCCCGATTGAGGATGCGGCCATCAGCGCCGAACTGGAACGAGCACTCCGAGCGCAAAAAATCGCGGTCAAAACCAACACGAAGTGTGAGGCGGCCGCGGTCAATGACCACAGTGTCGCTGTCACGCTCGTGGATGGCAACGGAGAGCGGGCCACGCTTCAGGTGGAAAAGCTCCTCGTCGCCGTTGGGCGCCGCCCCATCAGCGCCGGTATCGGACTCGAAAACACGCGGGCTACGGTGGATAAAGGCGGCTATATCGAAGTCAATGGCTTCCTTCAGACCGCCGAGCCAAGTGTTTATGCCATCGGTGATGTGATCAACACGCCGTGGCTGGCCCATGTGGCTTCGGCCGAAGGCATCGTTGCGGTTGAACACATGGCCGGCCATGCCACCGAACCGATCAACTACGACCGCGTGCCGAGCTGCACCTACTGCGAACCGGAAGTTGCCAGCGTTGGGCTGACCGAAGCCAAGGCGCGTGAACGCGGCTACGAAGTCAAGGTTGGGTCGTTTCCCTTTGCCGCAAGCGGCAAGGCGCGCATCCTGGGACAAACCGAAGGGATGGTCAAAATCGTCAGCGACGCCAAGTATGACGAACTCCTTGGCGTTCACATCATTGGGCCACGCGCCACGGAACTCATTGCCGAAGCGTGTGTGGCGTTGCGCGGCGAACTGACGACCGAAGAACTCATGCGAACCATCCATGCGCACCCGACCCTCTCCGAATCGGTGATGGAGGCCGCGCATGGTGTCTTCGGCAGCCCTATCCACATTTAGCCAAAACGCGCCGGGGATTGGCCCGGCGTGGGACGATGTCCCCCTCAGAAAGCCTTCCGACTGCCGAACTGTCCGAGCCGCTGACGCATGACCACTGGATTTCTATCACTGATTTTGCATGCTCATTTGCCCTTTGTGCGGCATCCAGAGTATCCCGAATTTCTTGAGGAAGACTGGCTCTACGAAGCGATTAGCGAAACTTACGTCCCGCTTTTGTTTATTTTTGAGAGCTTACATCGGGCAGGCGTGCGTGTGCGGTTGACCATGACCCTCACGCCCCCGCTGTGCGAGATGCTTACGGATGAACTGTTGCGTGAGCGTTACGTCCGGCATCTCGGCAAGCTTGTGGCGCTGACCGAGAAGGAAATCGTCCGCACGAAAGGCACGCCCTTTGCCCCGGCCGCGCAGGCGCATCATGAGCACTTCCGCGCGGTCCATGACCTTTACGAAAACGTCTATCAACGGGATATCGTGGGGGCTTTTCGGCGGCTGCAAGACGCCGGTGTGCTGGAAATCATCACCTGCTGCGCCACGCATGGCTTCTTGCCCTTGATGCGTCACGAAGCTGCGCGCCGGGCGCAGATTCGCGTCGCGGTACGCAACTATGAAAAGCACTTTGGGCGCGCGCCGCTTGGCATCTGGCTGGCTGAGTGCGCCTATGAGCCAGGAATTGATGCTTTGCTGGCTGAAGCCGGGCTGCGTTATTTCATCGTGGACTCGCACAGCATCATGTTTGGCTCTCCGCGGCCGGCCCATGGCATCTTTGCGCCTACCATCACGCCATCAGGTGTCGCGGCATTTGCCCGCGATGTCGAAACCAGCGAGCAGGTGTGGAGTTCACTGGTGGGTTATCCCGGCCATCCAAACTACCGGGAGTTTTACAAGGATTTAGGCTACGAAGCCGACTATGACTACATTCGGCCCTACCTGCATGCCGACGGTGTGCGCCGCAACATCGGCATCAAGTACTTTCGCGTCACGGGGAAAGTTGACCTCCACCACAAGCAGCCCTACATGCCGCTCTGGGCAACCGAAACGGCGGCCGAGCACGCCGGACATTTTTTGGCTTCACGGCAAGCCCAGGTGCGCCACCTGCGCGCGGTCATCGGGCGCGCGCCATTGGTTGTCTCGCCCTACGATGCCGAGCTGTACGGTCACTGGTGGTATGAAGGCCCGCAGTTTTTAGATTTCCTCATCCGCAAAATTCACTTCGACCAGGATGAGGTTGTGCTGGCGACACCAGGCGACTACCTCATGATGTTCCCCAACAACCAGCCGCAGGTGCCGTCGGCTTCGTCCTGGGGCGCGGAAGGGTACAATCGCGTCTGGCTCAATCGGGATACCCAGTGGATGTATCGCCATCAACACCAGGCCGAACGACGCATGGCCGAGCTTGCCCAACGCTTTCCCGCGCCAAGTAGCGCCCTGATGTACCGGGCGCTGAATCAAGCCGCGCGTGAACTCCTACTGGCGCAATCGAGTGACTGGGCGTTCATCATCACGAACAAAACCATGGTGCAATACGCCGAAAAGCGTTTCCGTGACCACATTCACCGCTTCACGCGCCTGTATGAAATGGTGACAGACGGAAGCGTAGATGAAGCCTGGCTGGCTGAGGTGGAAAAGCGCGACACGATATTTCCAGAAATGGACTACCGTGTTTACCTGAGCTAAAAACTTTGCGTCATGGTTGCGTCATGAAGGCATGACGCGCAGCTCGTCTGGTCTGGCTTACTTGGCGTCACCGACCCGCAAGACGGCAAGAAAAGCTTCCTGGGGAATGTCCACGCGACCGACTTTTTTCATGCGCTTCTTCCCTTCCTTCTGTTTTTCCAGGAGCTTTTTCTTGCGGGTGATGTCGCCGCCATAGCATTTGGCCAGCACGTTCTTGCCCATGGCTTTGACGGTTTCACGGGCGATGACGCGATTGCCAATCGCTGCCTGGATGGGAACCTCGAAAAGCTGGCGTGGGATGAGTTCCTTCATCTTTTCAGCGAGCGCGCGTCCGCGGGTATAGGCGTTATCACGGTGAATGATAAGCGATAGGGCGTCCACCGGCTCACCGGAAACGAGCACATCGAGCTTGACTAGGTCGGCTGGTTCGTAGCCTTTTAGGTGGTAGTCAAGCGAGGCGTAGCCGCGTGAAACTGATTTCAGCCGGTCAAAGAAGTCGAGAACGACTTCGAGTAGCGGCACGTCGTAAGTCAACATCACCCGCTTGTCGCCAATGTAGTCAAATCCTCGCTGAACCCCCCGTTTTTCATCCAGCAGCGTTAGGATTGGCCCAAGGTAGTCGTCCTGCGTCATGATCGTGGCGCGAATGACAGGCTCCTCGATGCGTTCTATCTTGGCCGGGTCAGGTAGTTTGGATGGGCTGTCAATGACAAGCTGCTCGCCGTTGGTAAGGTACACATTGAAGCGTACGCTTGGGGCCGTCGTGATGAGATCGAGGCCGAACTCGCGCTCCAGCCGTTCCTGGACGATTTCCATGTGCAGCAAGCCCAGGAAGCCGCACCGGAAGCCAAAACCGAGCGCGGCCGAATGCTCCGGCTCGTAAAGAAACGACGAGTCGTTGAGGCGCAGCTTGTCTAGCGCGTCACGGAGGGCTTCGTACTGGTCGCTCTCAACCGGATACAGACCAGCAAAGACCATGGGCTTGACTTCTTGAAAGCCGGGTAGCGGTTCGGCTGCCGGGTGCGCCGCTTCCGTCACTGTATCCCCAATGCGAACGTCGGCAACGGTTTTGATATTCGAGAAGAAAAAGCCGACTTCACCGGCGCCGAGTTCGGCAATCTCACGCATCTTGGGCGTCATCACGCCGACGCCTTCGATTTCGTAGTCGCGCCCGGTCGCCATGAAGCGAATTTTCATGCCAGGTCGCAAAATGCCGTCCACCACGCGCACCAGAACGATGACGCCCTTGTAGCTGTCGAACCAGGAATCGAAAATCAGTGCCTTGAGTGGCTGGTTGCGGTCGCCGGTGGGATGGGGGATGGCTTCGACGATCCGTTCGAGCAATTCGTCGGTGCCAACGCCTGTTTTGGCGCTGGCCAGAACCGCGTTCTTTGGGTCAAGCCCGATGACTTGCTCGATTTGAGCCAGAACACGCTCCGGTTCGGCCGACGGCAAGTCAATCTTGTTGATGACCGGAAACATTTCGAGATTGTTTTCAAGCGCGAGGTAAGCGTTGGCGAGGGTTTGGGCTTCAACACCCTGGGTGGCATCCACGACGACGAGCGCGCCTTCGCAGGCGGCCAGCGAGCGCGAGACTTCGTAGCTGAAGTCCACATGGCCGGGCGTGTCAATGAGGTTGAGAATGTAATCTTGGCCATCTTGAGCCCGGTAGTTGAGCCGGACGGCATGGGCTTTGATGGTGATGCCGCGCTCCCGTTCAAGGTCCATGGCATCGAGGACCTGTTCGGCCATCTCGCGCTGGGTAAGCGCGCCGGTGCGTTCGAGCAAGCGGTCGGCCAGCGTGGATTTGCCGTGGTCAATGTGAGCAATGATCGAGAAGTTGCGGATATGCTTGATGTCCATGAAGGATGCGTAAGCGACATAAAATCGGGAGTCGCATGAACATAGCACGCGCGAGACATTGGCTACAGGCAGGAATGCCGTGCCACTCTTTTGTAAAGGTAGCCGGTAGGACATTGGCCACAGGCAGAAATGCCTGTGCCACCCTTTTGTAAAAGTAGCCGGTGGGACATTGGCCACAGGCAGGAATGCCTGTGCCACCCTTTTGTAAAAGTAGCCGGTGGGACATTGACCACAGGCAGGAATGCCTGTGCCACCCTTTTGTGAACAGGTGGCAATTTTTAGGTCATGGTTCCTGTTTGGATGTGGTATGCTCACCTGCTGTCGTGGCGCTTGGGTGTCGCGGCTCTTTGACAATCTGGGGATGTCACGGTTTCGACGTGGACAGTGTGAGGTGTTTGTGAGGCGTGCCGGGCGACCATGCCGCTCGTCAAAACGTGTGGAAACCATTACCTGCCGAAACGCAGGAATTTGCTCTCGCAGCCTAAAAACTGCTGAGCCGTCTGCCCATCCGGTGGCTCGTGCCGGATGACGCAGGCGTGACGTTCACGAGCTGGCGGCAACGCTGCGCCGAGGGCGTGGCCGCGAGATAAAACTCGGCTGGTAGTTGCGCTGCTCAAGGTCGCTGCTCCGGCGGCGCAAGTACGAGATGCAACGGAAGCGACTACGCACGTAGTCTCCAACGCCGAAGGTTCGCGGACGAGGGTTCAACTCCCTCCATCTCCACCACCCGTTAGCCCTAGCGCAAAACGCTAGGGCTTTTCTGCATGTTGGGTTCAGCCAGGCGGATTGGCGCGCCATCCAGGTGGCGAACGCCATCCGGTTGGCTTCGCGCTGTCAGGTCGGTCCAACTAGTCCCGCGTGAGCGCTGTCCGGCCTGTTTGGTCTGTTCGCAGCGGCTCCGAAACGATGCGCGGGCGCGACATCGCTTCAGCGGACCGAAGCCGCGTATTCGCGGCTGAAGCGGCGTTGGCCGCCGAAGCTACCTTCTCTGGAAAGACATAACCGGCAAACCAGTAGCGCCGCCGTACGCCCCGGTCGAGATTCGTGGAAAAAGGCAAGAACGACTGGCTGATGCGATTGAAGCCACCTGTGGCGTCGCCATCGCTGTTGACGCGCCAGTTCATTTCACTGATGAGAATCCCATCTTCATAAACGTCATCCACGATGGCCACATGGCCGCGCCCGGCATTTTGCCAAACGATAATCGCGCCAATCCGCGCATCGCGTGGGTTGGTGCTGGTCTGCCAGCCTTTTTCCTGCGCCGCGCGCAACCACATGCCCCCGTTGCCGCGCCAGTCAATACCGCCTTCATCGGCCGCAAAGTGATCGAAAACCTGCGCGGCATAGTAGGTACAATAACCCCAAGTGAAGCCTTTGTAGGGCTGGTGACGATTGTCTTCGATTTGAGCCGAGGCGGCCGTAGCCAAGGTGAGTACCACAACGGTCGTCACAACAAGACGACGCAGTTGCTTCCCTAAGTGAAGCACCATGTCAATTCACTCTCAAAAGTTAAGGAATGATGAAAGGACTGGGCGCTTCTCTATCGCGTTACGAAAAGCAGTGTCAAGTTTTTTATCAGGGCAGGTAGTGGTTGGTTCAATCGTCGCGCTCGGCGACGCCCTGCGCCAACGCGGCAAAAACCGGCAAATGCGGACTCGGTCCTGGTCCCGGTCGGCGGTCTCCACAAGCCGCGTACCAGATGATGTCGTTGAGTTCATCCGCGTCTTCCAGGTCGGCATGGGCGAGGTTCATGGCGCGGCACCACCGCACCATCGCTGCTTCCTGGGCGGTTTTGGGCGGACCGACCAGGAGATTGCTCGCCGCGACGGTTGGGAGCAGGGCCCGGTACGGGCGCAGGTCAGGCTGGTCTTGAAATATCGCCATCGGTACAGCGTTTGCATCCAGTGCGTTCATTGGCGGCAGCCCAAGCAGCAGCTCCATCGTGCGAATCAAACTGACGGTCGTGTGATATTCGTGAATGAGCCGTCCGGGGCGATTGTAGGCGCTGATGACCAAGGCTACCGACCGATGACAATCCACATGGTCGGGACCGTTTTGCGCATCGTCTTCGACGACAAAGATGGCGGTGTCTTTCCAGTAAGGCGAGGTTGAAACGGCCTCGACCAAGCGTCCAAGCGCGTAGTCATTATCGGCAACGTGAAACTGTGGTGTCGGAAGCCCTGGCGTCATCCCGCTCGTGTGGTCATTGGAAAGACGCACCATCGAAAGATTCGGCAACGCATCACGTCCGGTTGCCTTCCGCGCTTCCACATACTGGTTGAACTCGTCCAGCCACGCGCCAAGCCGTGACGTGCCCCGAAAGCGACCATCAGGATGCTGGAGCGAGATGACGGCATCCACCGCGCCTGCGCTCTGAACGGCCGCAAGGTAAGAATCGGTCGTCATGGCGTCGGGCGTGTGCATGTCGAAGTTGCGAAAGGTCGGGCAAACCTTGCCTTCTAGCGCTTTCTTCGTTGGTGTCGCCGTCACGTTCGGCGTCAAATCCGGGTATGTCCGGCGCCGATTGGCGTTGATGGCATCGAGTTCTGCCTGCGACACCGTTCCGACAAACTCGCCATAGTTGCGATAGGTCAATCCGGCACGCGCAACCGCGTCCCAGAGATACAGGGTTTCGGGTTCGGCAACGTCGCGCGCGCCCTGCCGGTAGGGAATGAACCGATCCAGAAAACGCTCGATGTCCTCCGCCGTCGCCGGCAGGTCAAACGCCGGAGGGACGCCAGCGCGCGGCGCAAAGTTCGGCAAACGATTGAAGCCTTCGTAATCATAGGTGCGTGACCGCCGCGAGTACTCCCAGCGAAACGCTTTGTCGGTATAGTCGCTCGACAGGGCCGCCGTCGCCCAGTTGTGCCCGTCCGGGCTAGCTTCTGAGTTGACGAAGAAGCGGTCAAACAAACCAAATCGTAGGGCCAGTGCGCGGTGATTCGGCGTCACGATCTGGGCCGTGCCATCGCGGGCAACCGCCGCATCGCCTGCCCCAAAGAGTGCCAGGTAAGGATCGCCATCGGCCGGTGTTCCGTCTCCGGCTTTTTCCAAATCACCAAAGACGGAGTCGTAGGTGCGGTTTTCCTTGATGACGTAGATGATGTGCTTGATCGGGGACGCCCCGCTAAAGAGTCGGGTCCGACGCGCACCGAGCAAGCCGATGTTCTGGAGGGTTTGCCGGGTGTAGTCGGCCAGTTGCCGGTCATCAGGCAGCGTGATGCGGCTCAGTGTTCCGCCAACCAGCGCGACGCTATACTGCCCACCCTGCTGATGTTGGCCGGTTCCGACCGGAAAACGGTCGTTTGGAGCATTGGGGAAGCGTCCTGACGAAGTGGCGACGACCGATGAGTTTTCAAACCCAGTTCCTTTGCCATTTCCGACTATCAGTAGGTTGCCCACCACGGCAACGGCCGATGGATAGAGGCCGGTCGGGATGAAGCCCCTCACGCACGACATCTGGCGTTTTTCGGTGCTTTCCGCTTCCCGCTCGGTTTCTTTGGAACGTTGTCGCTGCCTGGATGGCTGTCTGGATGTTGGAGCGGTTGAGCGTTGCGCCCCGTTGGTCGCCCCGGCGGGACGCGCCTGCTCGCCGAGCGCGACGACCGCAATACAGTTGGCCCGCGCGTTGGCGACATAGAGCACGCTTTCTGTTTCATCCAGTGCCAAGCTCTGCGGACTCGCGCCCCCACGCTGCCTTTCATCCAGTCGGAGCGCGATCCGTTCGATCTCAACGTCCCGGCTGGTATCTATGACACTGACCGCATCGCCGTCTGAGTTGACGACGTAGAGTCGCGTTTGGGCGCGGTCGAGCGCCATAGCCGTTGGATGACGGGCAAGCTCGATAAACTTGACGGCCTGCCTACCCGGATTGACAACCGCCAGTGAACCGTCGCCCCAGCACGACACATAGACCTTCTCACCCTGGGCAGTCGAGACAACGACGACCTCGTAAGGGTAGGTTGCCTGCGTCGGCCGCTTAGGGTTTTGCAGCTTCACGCTGCTGAGGCTGGGCTGGTCACGATTCAGGTGCAGGATGCCCAAGCTGTCGCCCAGATTGTTGGCGCTGTAGAGCGTGTCGCCAGCGGCGTCAAGCGCCAAACCCAGCGGAAACACCGGTGCGAAATTGTTGTTGTAGCGCGGGGAGGCTGGCTCCGTGGCCATGGTGGTCACATCCAGAAACGGCGCTTCCACGGACACGTTGAAGTCGTCGGCTGCCGGCGTTAGCGGACGCTCGGCTCCGGGGGTGAACTGAAAACACCAGATTTTGTTTTCGTTTCCACCGGAGACATACAAGGTGTAGCTGCCCGCTTCCGTCCGCGTTGGAGAAAACACGGCCCCGACGCAAACACTCTGCGGTGCCGGAACATAGACATTCTGAATGACGACCGGAGCCGGCCGCGCTGCCAAGTCAATAACGGCCAGTGACTGGTGCAGGTGATGCGTCGCGTTGCGCTGCATGCCGAAGCCGCTGTTGACGACGACGAGATAGCGACCATCTGGGGAGCGAACCAGCTTGACCGGCAACGCGCCAACGGCCGGTTGGTGCGTCTTGGCATCCCGGATCAGTGTTCCGGCCGGCGTCAATCGAAACTCTGGTTGCGGCTGGGCGACACGGTCGGCGGCGATAGGCCCGCCAGCGAACAGTAATGCCAAAAGCATCAAGCTGAGGCAGGCCACTAAACTAAGCGAACGAACGAAAGCTGGCTCCATGAACAGCAGGACAGGGACGGTACGGGTTAGGCGATCGAATCAAACATAACGCCCGTATGGTTCAAAACCCGGCATTCCACACCATGGGCAACCCTCTGTCAGCCTATGGCGCGGCTCAGGTGTTGTCGGTGGATGGCCCAGTCGGCACGGGACTGTCCCCAAACTTCAATTGGTTCGTGGTGGTAGGGTTCGGGCAGTCGCGCCACCCTTTGCTTGCGCGCGCCCAGGCGCTGGGCAACCCGTTGGGAGGCCGTGTTGTCCGGCGCGATACAGTGGATGACCTCATCCCAACCGAGGCTATCGAAGGCATAGTCCAGGCAGGCCGCCGCCGCTTCGGTAGCGTAGCCCTTGCCCCAGGCATCGCGGTGCAACGCCCATCCGACTTCAGTTCCCGGCCAGCCGTAGGGCTGCCAAGGTCCAATCCGACCTACCCAACGGCCGGTTGCGCGTTCAAGCACGGAGAACATCGCCACGCCGGTCAGCGCCCACGCGCCGGCCATGCTCATCATGGCGCGCCAAGTGACGGCTGGTGGTTGCGCGCCGCCAATATGCCGAGCTGCCTCTGGGTCAGCCATCATCTCCGCCCAGCGCGGGAAATCATCCAGCGCCGTTGGTCGGAGCAACAAGCGTGCCGTGGTCAGTGTCACGTCGGAGCGCAGTTGCATGGTACCATTCTCTCTATTCAGCGAGGGGCTATTGCCACCGGCGGGAACTCAAACAATGGTAATTTCGAGCGCAAAGGTGGTGTTGGTTCGCTCATCTTCGGGGAAAACGATGATTTCGTAGTCTCCCGTCGCGGGAAGCTCACCGCTCCAGTCGGTGACGCCCTGCGCGCCTTCAACAAGCTCCATGCCCGGCGCGTAAAGTCCGAAAACGGCATGTTTCCGGGCCGAAGTCAACCGGAGTGTCAAATGCTGCCCACGCCGCGCGCGGAACACGTAAGCCACCGGATTCATCCCGCCGCTTTCGCTCGGACCACCCGTGGTGCGGCCCTTCAAGATGACCGACGTTTGACCCTTGGGAAACTTGACGCGCTTCTGCGCCCAGACCATTGGGGTCATCAGTCCCATGAGGACCAGTCCCACCAGGACGTTCTTCAAGAGGACCTGTTTCAAAGCCACCTCTCCCTTGTGTCAACCTCGTTCCTGCATCCTGCCTGGGTTCTGCGTCCTTGCCAAGCGGTATGTGTCAAGACGGGCAAGACGGGCCAGCCTATCGAGGAACGACGGCCACGCCCAAGAACGACCTTGACAGGATGTAAACCGGCGCACGATACTTACTGAACTTATGAGGTCACGCGGAGAAGTCGCATAGTGGCCTAGTGCGCTGGTTTGCTAAACCGGTGTACGCGAAAGCGTACCGAGGGTTCGAATCCCTCCTTCTCCGCCACTTTCTTTCAAACGCGCTAGGCCTTCACAAGATTTATGAGACGTTTCTTGGCGCTCGCCCTCCTCCTTGGGAGTGGCTTGTGGCTAGGCCTTGCCCAAGTGGCGGCAAGGGATTCAACGACGCTGACCGGATATGTGCGCAACGTTGCGGGTGTGCCGGTGGCCAATGCGCGATTGACGTTGCTGACCGCGCGTCAGTCGGTCGTGGCGACCGCCCTCAGCGACACGGATGGTCGCTATCTCTTTGACGACATTCAACCTGGGGCCTACGAACTCGTTGCCGCGACAGCCGATGGGCTTGGTGTTCGATTGGCCGTCGCGCTGGCAGCCGGCGTCCCGACTCAGCGCGATCTGGTTGTGGTCACCACGTCTGTTGCCGAGACGGTCACCGTGACGGCCGATGTCGGGTTGGTGCAAGACAAAGACGAACTTGGGCAAACGGTCACGGTGATTCCGGTCGGGCGGTTGCGGGAGCGCGCGACGCAGGGCTTGGCTGAGGCTTTCGCTGAAGAGGCCGGGCTGTCTGTCCAGCAGACCAGCCCGACGCTCGGTGGGGTCTTCGTCCGTGGGTTGGTGGCTAGTCGCGTATCGGTTTTCGTGGATGGCGTGCGGTACACCACCAGTGCCCAGCGAGGCGGCATCAGCACCTTTTTCAACTTGCTCGAACCCAGCGGGCTGCGTGGCGCGGAGGTACTCCATGGCCCCCACGGCGCACAGTATGGCAGCGACAGCTTGGGCGGGAGCATCCAGTTGCTCACGGCGACCGCGCCACTGACGGCAACTGGCTTTGAGTTTCGCGGCGAAAGTTCGTTCTTTGGCACAAGCGCCACTGCCGGTTTTGGCAACGCCACGCGCCTTGCCTTTGGAACGACCCGCGTTGGCGCGGTGGTGAATGTGGCCGGGCGGCGGATCAACACGCTCCGCGCAGGTGGCGGGCGCGACTCCCGCGCAGCCGTGACCCGGTTTTTTGATTTGCCATCGAATCGCTTCTATGGCGAGCGCCAGCCCGACACGGCCTTTACCGAGTATGCCGGCAGCCTCAAGGCCGTGGCGACGCCCGCCAGCGGGCATCAGTTCGTCTTCCACTACCAACGCGGACAGCAGGACGGCGGCAAGCGGTCGGATCAGTTGCTTGGCGGCGACGGCAACCTCATCGCGCGGCTTGGAAACCTGATGCTTGATTTTGGCTATGTGCGCTATGACGGCCAACGGATTGGCTGGTTCGACAGTGTGACCGTCACCGGAAGTTTCAACATCCAGCGCGAGGAACGCATCAACCAGGGTGGCCAGGGCAACCCACAGGCGCTCATCGGTTCACAGTATGAGCGGACGCGCACCGGTGGGGTATCGCTCTTTGGCTCGAAGGTCGTTGGACGGCATACCCTGCTGGGCGGCGCGGATGTTTACCGGGATGTCATGCGCGGGCGAGCGTTCGACGTCAATCCAACGACAGGTGTCGCCGTCGCAGCTCGCCCGCGGGTGCCAACCGGCGCGTACGTCAACAACTACGGCTTCTTTGTCCAAGATGTGTGGGAGGCTCTGCCGAATCGCCTGCGTTTGTCCGCGAGTCTGCGCTACGGCGTGGCTTCCTATCGGGCGCGCGCGCGTGACAATGCGCCGGTCGGCGGGCGGGCCGTCGTCGAGGACGATGCCGTACGAACGGCCGCCTGGACCTTTCGCCTGAGCGGCGCATGGCAGCTTGGGCGCGGCTTTGTTTTAGCCGGTAATGTGGCGCGTGGCTTTCGTCCGCCAAACATGACGGACTTGGGTTCGCTTGGACTCCAGGGTAACGGCGTGTATGAGGTTGCTGCCCCCGCCGTTGCCGGACGCAATGCCTTCATCGGAACCACCGCCGATGCCACGGCTGTTTCAACTGGGCTGCCGGTTCGACAGGTCATTCCAGAAAGCAGCCTGAGCTACGAAGGCAGTCTGCGCTACCGCAACGGGCGGCTGGATGCCGATGTCACCGGCTTCGTGACCAACATCAATGACCTCCTGACAACCCAGACACTGATTTTACCCCTGGGCGCAGTGGGCACGCGCCTGGGGACGGAAATCATCACGGCGCAACTGCCAACCGGCGCGGTCTTCGTTGCGCCGGCGGTGAGTCCGGTGCGGATCCGTGCCAACTTCACGGATGCGCGTATTGTTGGCATTGAAAGCTCGCTAGGCGTCAAGCTCACACCAAGCTGGTCGCTGTCCGGCAATTTCACCTGGCTGCATGCGGAAGACCGCGCTACCGGGCAACCGCCGGATGTCGAGGGAGGCACGCCGCCGCCGCAGGGACTCCTGCGCCTTCGCTATCAACCTCCAGGCAGCGCGTGGTGGGTGGAAGGCGTGGCGGCCGCCGCGCATCGGCAAACCCGTTTGTCATCGCTCAATCTGGACGACCGGCGCATTGGCGCAACCCGAACGCGCACGCAAATTCAGAACTTTTTCCGGCGCGGCGCGACCGTCCGGGGCTTGGTCGAGGCCGGCCCCGACGGCCGATTCGGCACGGCAGACGACCGCCTGCGGCTGACCGGCGAGACCCTGGCGCAAATCCAGAACCGCGTGCTTGGGACGGCAACCAGCGCCCCGCTTTTCCCCGTGTTGCCGGGTTGGATGACGCTCAACCTTCGCGGTGGGTATCGGTTTGGCGAACGGCAGGACCTCACGGTGGCGGTTGACAACCTTCTAGATCAGAACTACCGCACGATTTCATCTGGGGTTGACGCTCCGGGCCGTAACCTGACGATCCGTTACACCGTGCGTTTCTAGTACACCGTGCGTTTGTAGGGGTGCCAGGCTAGAGGCAGCCAGCAAACCCTGCTATGAAGTACCGGCAAGCCGCTGCATGACTTCGACAAAGTGGTGTTACCTGTGGAATCATACCCACCAACTACCGTAAGTAATGAAATCGTCTATGAACCAGCCATTGCCCACCCTTGAAGGTACGAAGCGGATTCCCATCTTTCCGCTCCCGGTGGCCTTGTTTCCCGGAACTATGCTGCCGTTGCACATCTTTGAGGAACGCTACAAGGCCATGGTACGCGATTGCCTAGCCGGAGAAAAAATCTTTGGCGTGACCTTTGTGATGGGGCGGGAAGGTTTTCCGCCACCTGTTGGGCGGGTCGGCTGTGCCGCTTTCATCATTGCGACCGTTCCACTCGAAGAAGGCCGCATGAACATTCTGACAACGGGGCTATCGCGTTACCATGCCCTGGAGTACTTTCAAGACGAGCCATACTTGGAAGGACTGGTGACGTTCTTTGATGACCAACCCATCACCGAAAACCTCACCGAAGTCGCCGAGGCCGTACGTGCAACCTTTCAGCGAACCATCAAGGCCATTCGGGCCATGAGCCGCGAAGAAGACACCTTTCCGGATGATTTACCTGAAGACCCCAAGGCGTTGTCCTTTCTCGTAGCCTCGCTGCTCCAGATGAGCGATGAGCAAAAGATGACACTGCTTGAGTTGACCGACACCGGAGAGCGCCTTGACCGTCTGCGCCGGCTGCTCATCCCAGCCGTGGAGAAATACGAGCTACGTGCTGCCGTCAACGAACTGGCTAAGACCAACGGGCATGGACCGCATGGCAGGCTGGGCCGCCTCGACTCGTGACCTGCTACGCTCCCCGACGACGACAACGCGGTGGCAGGTCGCGTTGCGATGTGCGGTGATGGCCTGGTGGCTGCTGGTTGGATGCACGCTGGACGCCCTGGCCCAGGAGCGCCCCGGCGTCCCGGATGACACGCTCGTGACCTTGCGCGCGCAGCAGGTCATCGTTCCCTTCACGGTCGTGGATCGGTCGAATCGTCCGGTCACGGACCTTGCCGCCGAGGAAGTCAAGCTCTTTGAGGATGGCGTCGAGCAGGAAATCGTCTCGTTGCAGCCGGCCCCGACGTTGCCAATCACGGCCGCCTTGGTGCTTGACTGTAGCGGCAGCATGGTTCGTCGCCTGCCGCTGGCGAAGCGCGCCACCAGTGGTTTTCTGGCGCGCTTGCTGCGCCTGCCCCAGGATCGGGCGGCCCTGCTTGCCTGTCAGCAGGATATTCTGCTGGCGCAGCCGTTGACCGGCGAACTATCCGCCTTGCAGGCATCGCTCTCAACGCTGGATGAGCGCCTGCCGTCTCCCCTAGGAAGGATCGCGCCTTTCGATCCGGCAAACGTTGCGCCGCCTGGGACGGCGCTCTATGCCGCGATTTACGCGGCGATAGACACCTTGCTCAGTTCTGACACGAGCGACGGCCGCCGCCGGATTGTCGTCGTCATCAGCGACGGGTTTGATAGCGAGGGACTCGTCCGGCTGGGGGAAGTCATCGAGCGCGCCTGGCGCGGTGGCGTAAGTATCTACGCGCTGGGGATTGGTCAGCCAGAGCTGAATGCGGCGGATACGAGTCGAACCGTCAATCGCGCCGAACTCGAACGGCTATGCGCCGCAACTGGTGGGCAGGCGTTTTTCCCACGCCTTGACCGTGAGTTCTTCACGGCCTTCGAGCAGATTGACACGGATTTGCGGCAGTGCTTCGTTTTGGCTTACACACCGACGAACGAATCCGCGGCATTTCGCGCCATTCGCATTGAAATTTCACGTCACCCGGATTGGAAGGTTCGCCACCGCGCCGGTTATTACGCCAACGCCAATGAATGACTATTCGTCACCTCAGCTTCGTTTATTATGGTCAGTTGGTGTGTGTTCCGTCGCGCTTGGCTGGGCGCTGCTTGCACCGGGCGGGCCGCGCGGACTGGCCCAAACCACCCAACCAGCAGCGAAACGCAAGGCGAAACGACCAGTGCCTGACCGCCCATCCGAGCCTGTCGAAGCTGCGCCGCGTCCTTCAAAAGACAAGTATCCTTCGGTTGAAGCTCGTGTCGCCGCCTATCGTGAGCAGCTCGCAGCGAAAAAAATCAAACGCGAAGACAGCCGTCCCTACTTGATTGCCGGGGTGGAGGTGCTGGGTATTTCCGAGACCACGCGCGGTTATACGGCCTTCGTTCGGGTCGAGGACGAAACCACGCTGGTGGTGCGCGCCGGAATGCATTTTTATGATGGCGTCGTTGAGCGCATCGAGCCAGGGCGCATCGTCTTTCGCTTGACCAATCGCCGCCTGGTCGAGAAGCGCTATGGGCAATCCATTGATGCGTCGCCCAATGACGCCGCACCCGAAAGGTAACACTCTCCTCAGAAAAGGACTTCGCTCATGTGCGGGATTGTCGGTTATGTCGGCCCACGGCCGGTTGTGTCGGTTTTGCTCGATGGCCTCAAGCGCCTGGAATATCGTGGATATGACTCCGCCGGTGTGGCCGTCGTTGCTGACGGCCAACTCGAACTCCGCCGCGCGTCTGGAAAGCTCTACAACCTGGAAGCCGCGATTCAGCGCGCCCCGCTGGCGGGCAGCTACGGTGTCGGACATACCCGGTGGGCCACCCATGGCCGCCCCACCGAGGAAAACGCCCATCCACACCGCGACGCAAGCGGCCGCATCGTCGTCGTCCATAACGGCATCGTCGAAAACTACCTGGCGCTCAAGCGCGCGCTGGAGCAAGCCGGGCATACGTTTGTGACGCAAACCGACACCGAGGTGATCGCCCATCTGATTGGCAACTATCAGCAGTCAGGCCTGAGGCTGGCCGAAGCCGTTCGGCGCGCGGCGCTGGAGCTGACCGGGATGTTTGCCATTGCCGTCATTTCGGCCGACGAGCCAGACACGGTCGTGGCGGCGCGCTCTGGGCCGCCGGTCATCATCGGCTTGGGCCAGGATGAAAACTTCGTGGCGTCGGACGTGACGGCAATTTTGCATCACACCCGGGATGTCGTTTTTCTCGAAGATGGGCACCTGGCAGTCGCGCGTGGCGATGGCGTACAGGTGATGGATTTTGCCGGGCGACCAGCCGCGCCACCGGTGCAGCGGGTGACGTGGGACCCCATCATGGCCGAAAAGGGTGGCTTCAAACACTTCATGCTCAAGGAAATCCACGAGCAGCCGCGCGCCATCCGCGAAACCTTGGCCGGGCGCGTCAGTCTGGATGATGGGCGGGTGTATCTCGATCCAACGAAGATTCCCGATAGCGCTTGGGAGGGGTTCAGGCGTGTGGTCATTGCCGCCTGTGGCACGAGCTGGCATGCCGCGCTGGTGGGCAAGTCGGTCATTGAAGAACTGGCGCGCCTGCCAGTTGAGGTGGACTACGCCAGCGAGTTTCGCTACCGAAATCCGCTCCTGGATGAGCACACCTTGGTCGTGGTCATCACCCAGTCTGGCGAAACGGCCGATACTGTTGCCGCGCTGCGGGAGGCCAAGCACCGTGGTTGCCCCACGTTTGCGATTTGCAACGTGCCTGGCTCGATGGCGGCGCGTGAAGCGGACGGCGTGTTGTTGACGCATGCAGGGCCGGAAATTTCGGTCGCTTCGACCAAGGCGTTTACCTCCCAAATTGTCGCGCTCTACTTGCTGGCGCTGTACCTCGGCCAGCACCGCGCCGTGCTGTCAGCGGCCGATGTCAGGGCGCATGTCGAGCAACTGCTCGCCTTGCCCACGAAGTTGGAAGCTACCTTGGGCCAGGACGCGGCCCTGGCCGAGCTGTCCAAAGAGTTCTTTCGCGCGTCGGATTTTCTCTACCTGGGGCGAGGGGTACACTTCCCCATCGCGCTGGAGGGCGCGCTCAAGCTCAAGGAAATCAGTTACATTCACGCCGAAGGCTTTCCGGCCGGCGAAATGAAGCATGGCCCAAATGCCCTGATTGATGAGCGGCTGCCGGTCGTTATGGTGATGCCGCGTGAAGCCGGCAATCCGGCTTCTGAAGTACGCTACGAAAAGACCCTATCAAACTTGCAGGAAGTCAAGGCCCGCGATGGGTGTGTCATCGCCATTGTGACCGAGGGCGACACCCAAACGGCGACACTGGCCGAGCACGTCATTCCAGTCCCGGCGGCAAGCGATGCGCTTTCGGCCGTGCTGGCGGTCGTGCCCCTGCAATTGCTGGCCTATCACATCGCCGTCCGGCGCGGCTGTGACGTGGATCAGCCCCGGAACCTTGCCAAGAGCGTAACGGTTGAATGAGCCGTGTTCTACCTTGAGAAGTTTCTTGCGCCGCTTCTGTTCCCCTTATCGCTGATCCTGGTGAGTTTGGGCGTCGGGTTGGGGTTGCTGTGGTTTTCGCGGTGGCAGCGCGCCGGCAAGATCGTCGTCACAGCCGCCACCGGGTTGTTAGCCATCAGTGGCCACGGCTGGACGGCCAACGCGCTCCTCCGTCCCCTGGAGCGCGACCAGACCATGCTGGCCCCGTCAGGCAACCTGCCACCCGACTTGCAAACCATTCGGTGGGTCGTTGTGCTGGGTGGCGGATCGAGCGATGCGGAAGGCTTGCCACCGACGGAGTGCCTGTCGTCGGCTTCACTCCGGCGCTTGGTTGAGGGGATTCGCCTGCAACGGGCGCTCCCGTCCGCGCAGTTGGTGGTTTCTGGTGGCGCGGTGTTTAGCGCGCGCCCAACCGGCGACGTTCTGCGCGATGCCGCCTGCGCGTTGGGTGTTCCCCCCGAACGGGTCACGGCGCAACCCATCGGACGCAACACCACTGAGGAAGTCGGCGCGATGGCCCACTTGGTGGGACGGGAACCGTTTTTGCTGGTGACCTCCGCCGCGCACATGTCCCGCGCCCTGGAAGCCTGCCAGGCACACCAGTTACTGGCCATTCCGGCGCCGACCGACTTCTTGTCAACTGAACCGGATGGCGTCTGGACGCCAGGTGATCTTTATCCGAGCGGCGCAGGACTGCATCACTCTGAGCGCGCTGCATATGAATACCTTGGCCGATGGCGTCGCCGCCTGTGGTAAGCCCGTGCTGAGCGGGCCATCCGGTCGCGCAACGCGCGCGCCAAGTAAAGCGCCGCGATGCCGGCTGCGGCCAGGAGCACGCCAAGGCTGTCGAGACCAACGTCGGTCAGACTGCCGCTGCGCTCGGCCGTGAAGGTCTGTCGCCACTCATCGAAACCTGCATAGCCAATGGAAATGCCGACTGCGCCCAGGCTCGCCTGCCAGGGCGTCCACCGGCTGACGCGCCGGAGGGCGACGTGCCACAGCAACGCGAGCAGCGCGTACTCGGTCACGTGCCCGAGCTTGCGGATAACCAAGTGAAACGTCTCGACGGTCGTCTGATCGAGATTCGGCATCCACCAGGCCAGCCAGCCGCGGGCCAGCGGCGCGGTGTTGCGCCAGGCAAACCAATCACTAGAAAAAACAAAAATTGCCGCCATCCAGCCAAGGGGAAGCAAAAGCCACCACCAGCGATAGTGTGAATCGGTCATAGCGAGAGCCGTTTGAACACCGGTTCGGGAATCATCCGAATGATGAGCATGATGAAGCGCCAGAAAAACGGCGTGTAGATGTCGCCGTCGGCGCGTTGGATGGCGCGCGCGATGTCACGCGCCACCCGCTCCGGTTTGACCACAATGGGCGGCAACTTGAGTCCGTAGGTCATCGGGGTCTCCACCATCCCCGGTTTGATCGTGACCACGCGGACGCCTTTCTTGGAGAGACGTTGGCGCAGTCCCTGGCAAAAGGCGGCGACACCGGCTTTGGCCGAGCCATAAACGTAGTTGCTTTGGCGTCCGCGGTCGCCCGCCACCGAAGCAATGACGCAGATCACGCCCTTGCGTCGCGCTTCAAAGTAGTTGGCAGCGTGCGTCACGAGCGACACGACGCCGGTGTAGTTGGAAACAATCATGGCTTCAGCCGCCGATGGGTCTTGTTCGGCCTGCTTTTGGTCGGTCAGTGTTCCGAAGGCCACAAGAATGCCGTCCAGGTCACCGGCCTGTTCCACGACGGCAGCGAAGACCGAGGCGTGACTTGTGAAGTCACAGGCGTCGAAGGCGACGCTGTGGGTCGTGACGCGATGCCGCAACCGGACATCACTGGCGATGCGCTCGACTTCGGAAAGGTTGCGTCCGGCCAGAATGAGTTTGGCTCCGTCTTTGGCCAGTTCGGTCATGACCGCGCGGGCAATGCCGGATGTCGCCCCGAAAATCGCGTAGGTTGCGGACATGAAACTTCAAATGACCGCCGTTTCGTGCAGCAGCTCGCCTTTGGCAAAGCGTTCCAGCGAAAGCGGCGTCACGTCGAGCGTACGCGACTCGCCGAGCAGAATCAGTTCTGCCATGGCCACGCCCATTGCCGGCGAGTGCATGATGCCGTGACCGCTGAAGCCCGTGCAGATATAAAAACCTTCGATGTTCGGCGTCGGTCCGACAATGGCGTGGTGATCCGGCGAAATGTCGTAGAGGCCACCCCAGCAACGGCGGAGATTGATTGCGGCGTTTTCCAGACAAGGGACGCGGGGCAGCGCGCGCTCAATGATGGCATCAATGAAATCTGGGTTGAACGTCGTGTCGAAGCTTTCCGGTTCGCTGGGGTCAGCCCAGCCAAGCATGACGCCATCCCCTTCCTTGCGCATGTAGCAGCCCGTGCTCAAGTCAACCAGCATCGGCAGTTCGCGTGGCAGTTCATCAAAACGTTCGGTCGTCACGATCTGGCGCTTGGTTGGACGAATAGGAATCTCCACCCCAACTTTCCGCCCAACCAGATGCGCCCAGGCCCCGGCCGCATTGACCACGGCGCGCGTCGCAATGTTGCCCCGGTTCGTGACCACGCCGGTCACGCGCCCGTGCTCTACCACGATGTCCAACACTTCGGTTTCCAGCTCGATGCGCGCGCCCTGTTCCCGCGCCTTTCGATTGAAGCCCTGCATGATGCTGTATGGGTCCACGAAGCCATCCGTTGGGCAGTACGTTCCGCCCAGGACATCCTCGACGTAGAGTTGCGGGACGAGCTTGGCAATGTCGTCGCGGCTCAGGAATTCCACGGGCACGCCTTCTGCCTGCTGGACGCTCATGTTGTGGCGCAGGTAGTCCACCTGCGCCGGCTCGGTGGCAAGAAAGAGATACCCATAGCGCCGGTATTCAGGGTCCTGCCCCGTCAGTTCTTCGAATTGGGTAAAGAAATCTATCGAAAACCGCGACATGCGGATATTGACCGGCGTGGCGAACTGCTGGCGGACGCCTCCCGCGCTGCGCCCCGTCGAGTGCTTGCCCTGGAAGTTCTCGCGCTCCAGGATGAGCACGTCGTGGCAACCCTGCCGCGTCAGAAAGTAGGCAATGCTGCATCCGATGACGCCGCCGCCAATGATGACGACTTCAGCTTGTTGATTCATAGGTTTGCCAACATCTTTTCAGGTGGCTGCCGCCAAGCCGTAGGCCTGGAGCAGACTGGAGATTGCCGGTGCAACAACCGGTTAGGCGTCAACATCTTCTGCTTCACGTTCGAGTTCTTCAAAAAGGTTGTCATAGCAAGCTTGACACACCGCCCGGTAGCCAAACTGTCGAACCACTTCGGCTAATTCTGGAATGCGTGTGATGTCAAAGAGCTGCCGAGCTGGTTCATCGCAACAATCGCAGAAAGCTCGCGTGGCCATGGTTGTTTCATCCTGGACAAGGGAGGCGGGGAAACCTAGCCGTCAGGGGGCAATCAAAGACGAGAGAAACCGATAGCGTTGTTTGTACGGTGTGGCACGCCCCACCAGAAGGCTGGTTCAAGCGTCCAAGCGCAAATTAAGCCAAAGTTGGTTGCATCATGCGTAGCGTAGCGTACCTTAACAAAATACCATGCGCGTGTAATCAGCCATCACAAGCTTTTTGGACGCTTCATGGCGTGAATGCACAGGCAAGTTCGCTGTTCCGTCGGTGCGGGACGGGGTGGGGAGCACCTGCGCTGGGTGACAAGCTTGAATAGAAAAGAGGGGCTGGCATGCCGGCGGGAATGAACGAATCGGCAGGGGTGGGCTTATTAGGTCTGACCCGCCAACAACTGAGCGCATACGTTGCCGAGCAGGGGCTGCCGTCCTACCGTGGACGGCAGCTTTTTCAGGCGCTCCACCACCGGCTGGTTGAAACGCTCGACGAGGTTTATGAATTACCGCGAGCCGCGCGGAGGCAACTGGCAGCAGCGTTCAATCTAGCGCCCCTTCACGCAACCCAGGTTGTTGAAGCTGCGGATGGCACCCGGCGCTACCTGTTCACCGTCCGCGGCGGACAGGCCATCGAAACCGTCTGGATTCCCGATGGGAAGCGCATCACGCTGTGCCTATCCTCGCAGGCCGGCTGTCCGATGATGTGCGCTTTTTGCGCCACGGCAACGCTCGGCCTCCAGCGCAACCTGACCGCGGATGAAATCGTGGCACAGGTCATCTATGTTCTTCGCGATGCCTCCCGGCGCCTTGGCCGTCCACGTCCGGCTACCGTCAATCTCGTGCTGATGGGCATGGGCGAGCCATTGCTCAACTACGAGCACGTCATGCGCGCGCTGCGTATCCTGGCCGACCCAGAAGGTCTCCACATCGTGCCGCGGCGGGTAACGCTTTCGACGGTCGGCATCGTTCCGAAAATTGCGGCCCTGGGCCGCGAACCCGACCGTCCCGGCTTGGCGGTTTCATTGACCGCGCCGACTGACGAGCTGCGCGCGCGGCTGATGCCGGTCAACCTGACCTATCCGCTGGACGCGCTACGCCAGGCTTGCCTGGACTTTCCACGCCGCGCGGGGGAACGGATTACCTTTGAGTATGTTTTGCTCGACGGCATCAATGATGGCGACGACCACGCTCAGGCGTTGCTCAAGTGGTTGGCGCCGCTGCGCGCGCGGGAGGCAGCCAAGGTCAACCTCATTCCCCACAATCCAGCGCCGGGCATTCCGTTTCGCCCATCGTCACCGGAGCGCATTCTGGGCTTCCAGTCCCGCCTCCGAGCCAAGGGCCTGCCGACCTATGTGCGCCGCCCACGCGGGCGCGATATTTTCGCTGCCTGCGGTATGCTTGCGGCCACGTCGTCCCCGTCGGCATAATGCGAAATGCAGAAGTTCAAAGCCTAAGCTTGCGCTTCATCCTGTTCCTTTGTTGGGGGGTCTGGCGTGTCCCTACGGATGTGGGTTTCTAAATCGCTCACACCAGAGTTGATCTATCGGTTGCAGCAAGCTGCCGGTAATTTGTCCCGCCAACTAGGGAATGTTCCACTGGCCATTGCCTTTTTCGACGATGAGCGGTTTCGCTTGCTCGCTGCGGTCGGCTATGAAGATTTCGCGCGCGAAAGCCTTGAACTGGCACTGACCGAGCGACAGGTGGCCATTCAGTCTCAGGGCCTCATCGTTGAGCGGCGCGCGGACTTGCCAAGCTTTCCCTTCGCGGTAGATGCGAGTCCGGGGATTGTGATCCGGCGATTGGCCTTGGACCACTTGCTGTGCGGCGCTGTTTTGATCGAGCGTGATCCGCCTTCAAATGTGGAGGCAGCTTTTGATGGTCAGGAGTTGGCGTGGGCCTTCCTGCTGCGCGAAAGTGGGTGGTGCGCTCGCTTGACCGAGGCTGAGGCGCAAGTCGCTGAGGTGAGCCGGCAACTGGAAGCCACCCGCCATGCGGTGGAACGCCTCACCGAACTTGGCGAGCAAGCCATCCGCGACCGTGAGAAATTCATTGCCAATGTGGATTATGAACTGCGAGCGCCACTCACCACGGTCCTGGGCTACTGTGAGATGGTGCAGGATGCCGCTTATGGTTCACTGACCGAAACGCAGCGTGAGTTCATTCAGCACATCGAGTCCGGTGGACAGGCCCTACTCCATATCGTGGATGATCTCATGCGGTTGGTGCGCCTCGAACGCGGCGGTGATGCCCTGGAAGTTCGGGAGTTTTCTGCTGCCCGTCTGTTCCAGTCGCTACAGTCCGCTTTTGCTCCGGTGGCGGAGCGCCGCCAGGTGAAACTGACCTTTGTTCTCGACCCTGCGTGCGAGATGCTCGTTGGCGATGAAAACCGTCTCTACGAGGCCTTATCCCAGCTACTCGATGATGCCCTGCGCTACATTCCGCGGGGTGGCGTGTTGAGCCTGACCGGCGAGCTGCAACGCATCTCCCGCAACGTGCAAAACCTTGTCGTCACCCTTCAGGACAACATGTCTGGGATTGTGGCCGAGCAGCGGTTGGCAACCTATCACAGCTTGATACAAAGCGGTGGGACGGGGCTACCTGAGCGGGGAATCGCCCTGGGATTGAGCGTGACGCAGCGCATCCTGCAACTCCATGGCGCCATGCTGACAGTCAGTGGCGACGCCGCGCGCGGCTGCCGGCTGACCTTTTCCCTGCCACATCGCATTGGGCTGCCACTGTCAGACACGCCACAGGTGCTTATTGTGGACGGCAGCGCGGAGAGCGGCAATCTGTTGCGAAACATTCTTGAAAGTGAAAGCCTCAAGGCGCAACTGATCGTGGTCGCAGGCAATGAAACGGCCGCGACGCTCCATGCCAATCATTTTGAAACAGCCTCTCGACTGCCAGATGTCGTCATCATTGACGCCGCGCTTCCAATGGTGGATGGCTATGAATTGTGCCGCCTTATCAAGCAAGTTGAAGCGACCCGGTACCTACCGGTGCTGATGTTGACGGCGTCCCTGGAAACGACGGAAAAGCTGCACGGGCTAGAGGTAGGCGCGACGGACGTGCTGGCCAAGCCGGTCAACCGCAAAGAACTCATCATGCGGGTCAAGGCGCTCATCAACCAAAAGCGCGAGTTTGAAGCCATGCTGCGCGCTTATCACAGCGCCAAGCATCGCGCCATCACGGATGGCCTGACGGGGCTTTTCAACCACGCCTACTTCATGGAAAAACTCGCCCGGAAGTCCGAACTTGTCGAACGCAATGGGCAGATGCTTTCCATCATCATGCTGGATGTGGATCGGTTCAAGCACTTCAACGATACCAACGGCCATGAGGCCGGCAATGAACTGCTCAGAGACCTCTCCCGGTTGATGGAACGTTGTTTTCGGCGGAGTGACCTCCTGGCGCGGTATGGCGGCGAAGAATTTGTCGTGCTCCTGCCCAACACACCCAAGAGCCAGGCCGCCATTCTTGCGGAGCGACTCCGGCGACGGGTTGCGGAATACCCGTTTGCCGGACGTGAATCGCAGCCGGATGGCCGTCTGACGATCAGCTTGGGTGTGGCTTCACTCCCGTCTGACACGAGTGACTACAAGCAGCTACTAGAGCTTGCCGACCGCGCCCTGTATCGCGCCAAGCAGAGTGGCCGGAATCGGGTTTGCGTGGTTGAAACCGAAGCCACGGGCCAGCCACGTCCGAGTGGCTTCTGGAAAGTGCCAAGCCCAACGGAGTCCGGCGCCAGTCCCTCGCCAGCTTGACGCCGTCTTTGATGGCATCTGAAAGGTCAGGCGTGGTCACTCGTCCGGCCGCCGACGGATGGCATTGGGGCAAAGAACTCTGCTTGCCGGCGCGCGCGGTCGTGCGCCTAGTCACCCAAGTCAAATTGCGGACACAACCCCCCTGGTCGCGCGGCCAGTCGCCGCAGGCGCTCCACGACCGGTTGGTTTGGCGACAGTATGGGCAGCGCCGCCAGCTCGTCAGGCACGACCCAGCGCACAGCTTGAACTCCACGTAAGGTCAGGTCGCCGTGCCGGATGCGGGCCCAGTAAAACAGGACGGCGAAAGCCTGGTGCGCATCCAGGGTGTAGTGAATGGCGTGGAGTGGCAAGCCTACGTCCACCTCCACGCCCAGCTCTTCGTTCAGCTCGCGGCGCAGCCCTTGTTCTGGCGTTTCATTCCAGTTGAGCTTGCCGCCGGGGAATTCCCACTGGTTGGCAAACCGTCCGGTCGTTGGCCGTTGGGTCACCAGGACGCGCGGCCCATCCACACAGACGGCAGCAACGACAAGCGTGATGACTGGAGGCTGGGGCGCACCCATGGGTAACTGGATTCAGGCCGCGACTTCGGCTTGCATCTTGAGCGCCTGGAAGTGCGCCACAAGTGGATCAAGCAGTCCGGTCAAGTCACCCTCCATCACGGTGTCGAGTTGGTGGAGGGTCAGTCCAATGCGATGGTCCGTAATGCGGTTTTCCTTGAAGTTATACGTGCGAATCTTTTCACTGCGTTCGCCGGTGCCGACTTGGGCGCGCCGTTCGCCGGCGATGGCTTCGTGCTGTTTCTGGCGTTCGAGGTCGAGCAGCCGCGCGCGCAGAATCCGAAACGCCTTTTCACGGTTCTTGATCTGTGACTTCTCATCCTGCATGGAAACCACCACGCCGGTGGGAAGGTGGGTCAAGCGAACCGCCGAGTAGGTGGTGTTGACGGACTGACCGCCTGGACCAGAAGAACAAAAAGTATCAATCCGAATATCTTTTGGGTCAATTTCGATGTCCACCTCTTCGGCTTCGGGTAACACGGCCACCGTCACGGTCGAGGTGTGGATGCGCCCGGCTGATTCGGTTGCCGGCACGCGCTGGACCCGGTGAACGCCTGATTCGTGCTTGAGTCGGGAGTACACCCCTTGGCCTTCAATCAAGACGACGCCTTCCTTCAAGCCGCCGACTTCAGACAGCGATTCATCCAGCACCTGTACCCGCCAGCGCTGCTGCTCGGCGTAACGTAGGTACATGCGCAACAGTTCGGCGGCAAACAGCGAGGCTTCATTGCCACCCGTTCCGGCCCGAATTTCAAGCAGGACGTTTTTCTCGTCGTTGGGGTCCTTGGGGATCAGCAGCCGTTCGAGTTCGGCGTGGCAATCTGCCCGCTGCTTTTCAAGCAGGGTGATTTCTTCGCGGGCCAGGGCGGCCATCTCGGCGTCGTCGGTTTCGCGCAACAGTTCGCGCGCGCCGGCCAGATTGGCCTCGATGGCCTTGTACTCCCGGAACTTCTCAACGACCTCAGCCAATTCGCTGTGTTGCTTGGCCAGCTTGGCATAGCGCGTGGCGTCCGACACGACGTCAGGGTCGCTGAGTTGCGCGGTCAGCGCGTCGTATTTTTCTTCGAGCGTTGTCAGTTTTTCAAACATAACTCAATCCACCACCGGTTAGACGCCCCTACCCATCAACTTGTCGGCTCAGGTATGCACGCTCACGGCCGACGCTGGCGGGTGCGCGGATGGATGGCGCACGACCTTTTCGACCGTGTAAATCGGTTGTCCCTGTGACTCAAAATAGGTGCGCGCCAGCAACTCGGCAACCAGCCCGGTCGAAAAAAGCTGGATTCCGGCTAGGATCAGGAGCGTGCCCATCATCATCCAGGGGGCGTGAACGGTGAACACATCGCCGCCAATCAACAGTTTCTTACAACCTAGAACCACCCAGATGCTGAGTCCGATGAACAGTCCAAGCAGTCCGGGCATGCCAAAGAAGTGCAGTGGGCGGGTGACGTACTTGAGCAGAAAACGAACCGTGACCAAGTCAAACAAGACCCGGAACGTCCGCGAAAGGCCGTAATGGGATTGCCCATCCTCCCGATTGATGTTCTTGATGGGGATTTCGATAATCTGCGCGCCGTTCCAACTCGCCAGCGCCGGAATGAAACGGTGCAGTTCGCCATACAACCGAATGCGCTTGATGGTGTCGCGCCGGTAAGCCTTGAACGTCGTCCCGAAGTCATGGAGGTTGACGCCCGAAAGCTTCGACATCAGCCAGTTCGCCACCCGCGAAGGGATGCGCCGGAGCACCAAGTTGTCAATGCGCTTGTGCCGCCAGCCACTGGCCAGGTCGTAGCCAGCGTAAATTGGCTCGACCAGGGCCGGTAAATCAGCCGGATCGTGCTGTAAGTCGCCGTCCATGGAGACGATGACCTCACCCCGCGCATAGTCGAAACCGGCCGCCAACGCCGGGGTTTGCCCAAAGTTCCGCTTGAGCTTGATGACGGTCACGCGCGGGTCGCGCGCCGCAATATCGGCCAGCAGTTGGTAGGTTCGATCACGGCTGGCATCGTCCACGAAAATAATTTCAAACGACGGATAGTGGGCTTCCAAAACGGCGCGCAGCCGCTCGTAGAGCTTTTCGACGCTACCTTCTTCGTTGTGCATGGGAATGACGACCGAAAGCTCAGGCGTCAGTGGGGGATGTTCAGCATCGTCGAGCATGGTCAAGGGTTTTGGTCAAGGTCGGAAAAGTTCACCAGTTGAATGCCCTGCCGAATGATTTCATCCCGTACGCGCGGGTCGGTCAGTGCGGCTTGCTCTCGCAGGCGAGCTTCCTTCAAGCGCGTCGGATAGCGCCGCAGCGTATCATCCATGTCGGCTGGGTGACACATCAGTTCACTCGTGCCGACGGGCAAAAGACGCAACATGTAGCAGATGAGCGCCGGATTGAGCAATCCGGTGTGAGCGAAACCGAAAAAAGCATCTGGTATCCGAACCGGAGCCGTTCGCAGCCGGCGTCGGAACGCTCGCGCGTAGCGGGCGAGCGCCAGGGCGCTGGCTTTTTGTTTGACAAACGTCAGGGCATCCTGGCGGTTGAGTCCGCTCAGTGAGACAAAGGCCAGCCGCTCCTGGGGGCGGCGCAGAGACCGGATGCCGTAGGCTTCGGCGACGCGCAGGAGAACATCCAGCACCAGCGGGTGAGCATGGGCGTGTTTGTGGCTGTCGAGGTGGGTTGGGCGCAGGCCGGCGGCCAGGACTCGTTCAATCTGCGCGCGAAACTCGATCTCGATTTCTGCCGGGCGGAGTTCCCGCCGGAGAAGTCGCCGGAGAAAAACACCGAAGTCGTTTGGTAGCGTTCCGTCTGGGCCGAGCAGGCTGCGCACATCCTGCGGCGGGGCAACCGGCGGCCCGCCAAGCAAGACCAAGTGCACGCCGACGCCGAGTTGGGGGCAATCTTGCGCGCGCGCCACGGCGTCGGCAAAAGCCAGGCCGTTGGCCATGATCGTGGTGCTGGTGACGATGCCCTGGCGGTGAGCGCGAAGAATGCCGGTGTTGACGCCCACGCACATGCCGAAGTCGTCCGCATTGACGATGAGCTTACGGCGCATCCTGCGCTCTCCCGGACTGCCCTTGCATGCGTTGCCGCCGCGCTTCATACAGGAGCAGCGCCCCAGCGACGGCCACATTCAGCGACTCGACACGCCCGTGCATCGGAATGGTCAGCCGCGCATCGCATTGGGTCTGTGCGTTGCCGTTCGCTGACGCCAACCCATGGCCTTCCGAGCCGAGCCAGATGGCCGTCGGCGGCTGCCAGTCAAAGGCATCGTATGGGGTATCGCCTCGTTGGTCGGCCGCGACAATCCGAATTCCTTGCCGGCGTAACTGCTGGCACCAGACGGCAGCCGACTCACCCGTGACAATCGGCAGGCGGAAGGCTGATCCGGCGGCGGCGCGAAGCGCCTTGGGTTGAAACGGATCGGCCGTGCCGAGTGTTGCCAGCAGTCCGGTGGCAGCAGTGGCTTCGGCCGTCCGAATGAGCGCGCCTAAATTACCTGGTGACTGCAACCCGTCAGCCAATACAAACAGAGCTGGATGGTGACTGCCGACATCTGGCAGGGCAACCACCGGGCGGCGTCCAAGCGCGATGATGCCGGGCGCAGTTTCAACATCGCTGATGTAGGTCATGAGGTCTTCAGTGAGCCGTGCCGCTCGGCAGGGAAGGTGCTGAAGCTCGCTGAGGAGCGCCGCGCCCCGCGCCGTTTCAGGCAGCCGCGGGCTGTATGCCAAAGCCTCCAACTTGATCGCGCTGGATACGGCCTCCTCAACCAAGCGAATGCCTTCAATAAACATCGTTTGCCGGTCACGCCCTTCGCGTGCGGCAATGAAGCGCTTGACAAGCGGGTTGCTCCGACTGGTGATAGTTTCAATCAGCATGGCACTTAGCAAGACAATAACACGCCGCCGTTCAACCACTTACTGCCCCTGGCAAGGCTTGGTGACGGCAGGCCAGCGGGGTCAGGTTGAGTGACGGAGGGCATCCGCCAGTTCTTCCCAGTTGACGGAAGAGCGGACGACGAAGTGTCCTGTAACTGGGGTTATCGAGTCTATGGTGACAAAATGCAATGGCCGCAGCCGTCGTCCGGCAATCGTGTACTCCAAATTGAGCGCCGAGCGGACTTCTGGAATTTGGTTGAGGTTGATTTCCAGGCCGCGCCCATCAAAGCGAATCCCGGCGGCTGGGTCGCCAGCTTCCCGCAGGGCGTGCGCATCGCCCAGCACATGCCGAAATAGCCCCGCCAGGACGTGCGCGGCCGCGCGTTGCCATAAGGTCACACCGTGAACCGACACGGCCCCGGCCGCAACCAGATGGACCCGGCGGCGGTAGCGGGTGAAGGTAACGCTTTCGATCCGCAAGGGAACGCTGACGCGAGCAAGAAAAAAACGTTCACTCTGCGCCGAAATCGTAAAGCTTCCATCGTGCGTGACGATCGCTACCTCGCGCACGCCCCGCATCGGCGTTGCCGCCATGGCGGCGTTGAGATGGGCCTCAGAGACACGAATTTCTCCGGCCGCCAAACGCGCCAGCGTGTTATCTTCATGAAGTTTCGCCAAAATGTCGAGCGCGCTTTCACTGCGCTCCCAAGCGCTCCGTAACCATTGCCACATTGTTTCGGGGGATGGCGTCCAGCCAGTCCAGCTTATTTTGATGTTGGATGTTCCGAGAGTCTGTTTGACAACCGAAAGACAGCTTTTATAGAGTCTGACACGTTCTGTCTATTTATGGGTAACTTGGTTTTGCGGCGCTTGTCGCGTCCGCTTTCCGCTTGGCTTCCTTCTTCCACTTTCTCCAGCGAATACAGGTATGAAGCGCTGCGTCATCTGTGGCAAGGAATTCCATGACCACATGCGATTTTGCCCATTCGACGGCGGCGCGTTAGAGGCTGTTGAAAGCGACGCCTTTGTTGGGCGCACCCTCGATGGAAAGTACTACATTGAAGCCAAAATTGGAGAAGGTGGCATGGGCGCGGTCTATCGCGCGCGTCACACGTTGATGGACGCGGTCCTGGCCATCAAGGTGCTCCATCCGTCGCTGGTCTCCGATGCTACCTCGGTTGCCCGCTTCCAGCGGGAGGCGCAGGCGATGGCGCGGATTCGCCACTCGAATGCCATTGCCGTCAGTGACTTTGGCGTGACCGAGGATCAAATCAACTACATCGTCATGGAGTTGTTCGAGGGCGAATCACTGCGGAAGGTTCTTGAACGCGAGAAGAAGCTTCCCTATACAACGGCCATTGCCATTGCCCGCCAAGTGTGCGGCGCCCTAGAAGCGGCCCATCGGAGCGGGGTCATTCACCGCGACATCAAGCCTGAAAATATCTTCGTAGCGCCCCAGCCGGATGGCGCGTACCTCGTCAAAGTCATTGATTTCGGCATTGCCAAGATTGTCGCGGACACGTCAAAGGGCGGTCCTCCGCTCACGCGCCAGGGGATGATCATTGGCTCGCCACATTATTTATCGCCAGAGCAATGCACCGGACAGGAACTGGACGCGCGTTCGGATATTTACTCGCTGGGTATCGTGCTGTTTGAAACCTTGACGGGAAAAGTGCCGTTCACCGCCGTGACGCCCGTGGCCGTTGCCCTGCTTCATGCGAACGAACCCCCGCCGAGTGTGCGCAGCTTCAACCCAGACATCCCAGAAGCACTCGACCGGCTCGTGATGGCTGCCTTGGCCAAGTCGAAACACGACCGACCAAGCAGCGCTCGTGAGTTTGGTGAGGAACTAGAGCGGGTGGCGCGGCTTTTCAGCCCTTCCTTTGACCCAGTGTCACCACTAGTTGAGAAAATCCTGGATGCTTCCACGTCGTCCCCGAATGGCACTCGTCCGGCTGGCATCCCGCCGCCCACAGCCCCCGCGCTTCCGTCCCGCGCCGCCACTGACAGTCCTGTGCCGGATAGACCGAAGCCGGCTGTGGAACCAGTCCGCCCGCCCGCTGGCGGGGCGCCACCGCCTGCTGACGCTTGGGTGGGGCAGGGGCTGGCTTCCTACGGACAACCTGCATCCGATGACCAGTCCTGGTTGCGCTGGGTCGTCGCGGCGGTCGTGGTCGCGGTAGTCGCCCTGTTGGGTTTACTCTTGTATTTCTTTTCGTGATTGTATTTCCTTCTCGGCGCGGTTGGTTATGGTTACGCTTCTGGCCGGTGGCCGAGCCGGTCGCCGCGAAGTAAACAAGGATGCGTTCTACTTGATGTCTTACACACGTCTGATCATCGTCTGGTTCTGTTGTTTGACGACGCTCTCACTGGCTCAGGTCACGTCCGGGACGAAGCCAAAGTTGCGTTATGGCGACCCAGGTTACGTTGGCGCGCGGATCACATTTGATTGTCAGAGCTGCGCGCTCCCCGATGTGATCCAGGGAATTCTGGTCAAGGCTGGCATTCGGTTTGACTTTCCAGACGCTAACCAGTGGCAACGGGTGGCCGATACGGTCGTCGTGCAGGACGAACCCTGGGATGCCATACTCAATACCGTCCTGGCCCGTCATCAGCTTGAGGCAACTTGGTCGGAGCTGGGGCGGCTGGTCATTGCGCGACGGATGACACCGGTCGCAACCGGCCCGGGCAAACTCGGACAGCTTTTGACTGGGCTGCCGGCGGTTCCCCCCTCAGTCGTCACACTCAACACCGCGTCACGCGCCATCGAAGCCGAACGCTTCTTCAAGGAAGGTATCGGCTACTTTCTGCTGGCCAACCCCGATGACTCGCGGGTTGCGCTCACGCGCTTTGCCTGGGCGACACGCATTTTCGACGATGTTGAATACGCCGGTCGTGAAGCCTCCGCGCTCTACATGCTCGGCGCGGTTTTTCTTGACCTTGGGCAACCAGACAAGGCCCGGGAAGCTTTTGCCCGGGCGCGCGACTTCGGGCAAAACGCGGGCAATCAGCGGGCGGTCCTGTTGTCGGAAGTTGGCATCGCCTACCTGAACCTGCTGGCCGGTCAAGCGCCGGATGTTGCCCAGCGGGCAGCCACGGCCGGACTGGAGTTCGTGCAGAACCTGACAGCACGCACCAATCTGAGTGGGCGCACGCTCGTGGACCGTGAGCTAGACGCCCTGCTGGCGACGGCCGCCGGGCGAATCTTTTTCCGGCTTGGAGACATCGAAGCGGCCTACCAGGCCTTTGAAAAAGGTTTTGAGGCCTTCACGGCGTTGGAAGATGGGGCCCGCGGCGCCATTGAGAATGCCGTTTGGCTGGAGCAGTCCGCGTTGCGGTTGGGGCGGCGTACCGAAGCCCAGCGGGTAATCGAAGCCGGACGTGGTATTCAGCGTGCGGCCCGTTCCACGCGCCTGCAAATAGCCTTTCTCGCCTGGATGGGCGTGGTGTATGGCGAAACCGGCGATCTGAAAAAGGCCGTGGAACTGCAACGGGAAGCGCTGTCCGCCCTTCGTCAGTCGCCAGACCGAGCCCTGGAAATCGGGTTACAGTGGAACTTGGCAAATACACAGGCTGCCCTGCGCAACTACACCGACGCCCGGCAGAGCTATGAAGCCGTGCTTCAGTTGTGTGAAAAGGATGCCGACCCTTTCTGGCGCGATCAGGTTCGGTCGGCCCTTGTGCGTTTGCCATAGGGCAACGCGCTGGCAACCTTGAGCGCACTGGTAACCTTGAGTCGGTTCAGGGCGTGGCAGTATTCATGATTGCCGCTTCGGGGCGCAGTTCTTCGCCTGGGGGCAAGTAGCGAATCGTGCGCCCGGTAGTGTCAATCGCCGGCTGATAGACAAACGATTGCCGTCCCTGGGCGGCAAAGCACCGCTGCATCGCCGCCGCAATGTTTTCGAGGTTGTGGGAGGCAAGCGCCAAGGCGGATGGTCCCGCCCCGCTGAGTGCCGTGGCCCACAGTCCGTCACATTCAAGTTCAAGAATTTCCGCGAGGCCCGGCACAAACGGCGCGCGGTAGGGCTGGTGCAGGTGGTCGCGCATGGCTTCGCGCAACAGGTCATAGCGGCGGTGCTCCAGCGCCCCCACAAACATCATCACGTGCTGCATCTGAAAAATGGCTTCGGCGCGTGGGATGGCGTCTGGCAGGATGGCCCGCATCTGCTCGGTAGGAAGTGGAAAATCCGGCGTGACGATGACGAGTCTAATGTCGGCTGGAAACGTTCGGTGAAAGAGAATCGGCGTCCCGTTGGCGCGTCCGCAGGACGTAATCCAGCCACCATAGCGCGCCGGCGCGAGGTTGTCGGTGTAGTTCTCAAACGCCATGGCGTGCCGCAGTAGCTCGCCTTGGGAAAACTCCATGCCCGTCACGGCTTCGACCAGCGAAACTCCGGCAATGATGGCAGCGGCGCTGCTGCCCAGCCCACTGCCCAGTGGAATATCATTGATGATATGCAGGTCGAGTGGCGGTAAATTGACATAAGCGCGCGCTGCCGTTTGGCGGGCCACCCGGCACATCAGGTTTTCATCCGGGTCGAGCGGGATACTGCTGGTGTGTTGTCCCGCAACGGAGAGCCGCCAGTCGGCGCCGTCGGTCCGAATCTGTCCGCGGACGGTGAGATAGATACCGACGGCCAGCCCCATGGTATCGAAACCAGGGCCGAGGTTGGCGGTTGACGCTGGGACGCAAATTTCAAATTTTCGTTCCACCATGCGTTATGGCTCTCTGTATTGAAAATGCGCTCACCCGGCGAATTAGGCTGCGCGTCACCGTTTTTTGGCAGGGATTGAACAACACCTATGCCGTTTCTCGATACTGATAGCGTTCGGCTTTACGTACAGATCGTGGGCGAAAGAGGGTTGCCCATCATTTTCGTCAATGGTTGGTCTGCAACCTGTCAGATGTGGTTGCCGTTGGTCAAGCGCTTGTCCAAGTCGTATCGGTGTATTCTCTATGATGCACGCGGCACGGGACGGTCGCTCTCCACGGCACTCGGCACGGGCTTTGAGGTCGAGGATGCCGTTGCCGACCTGCATGCCGTCCTGCGCTATGCTAGTGCGTGGGACGCCCACTTGATTGGACAAGGCATTGGCGCCGTCGTTGGCCTCCTGGCGGCACGCGAGCGTCCGCAGAACTTTTCTTCGCTAACCCTCATCGGAACGGAGTGCCTGCCACCGCCGTCAGATCAAGACCAAGCCGTCACGGCCGACTTGCTGTTGACCCAGGTCCGGGTGTTGCTCCAGGAGGCGGCCACACTGCCCTACGTGCGCCAGTTATTGCTGTGGCGCTACCGGCGCGTTCCCGAACCGCATCGAACCAAGCTCTACGAGGATTTCGCGGCCACCGATCCCCGGGCCGCCTATGGACTTGCCCAATCCGTGCGGGACGTCGTCGTGCGCGCCCGCTTTTGGGAAGCGCTGCGTCAGGTTCCCATCCCGATATTGCTGGTGCGTGGCGCATTGGATGACGTGCTGACTGCGGCAACGCACCGCGCGATGTTCGACTGCATCCAGCGGGGACAGACCGCAACGGTCCGCGGTGCCGGCCACGTGCCTACCCTGGAATACCCAGAAGAATGCGTTGAATTGCTGGTGAACTTTTTCCGTACCGAGTCGCTTCCGGCCTACCGTCCATGAGACCAGCCCATGAAAGGGTGCCGGGCTGGCTACATGCGGAAGACCCCATAGCGCGACGCCGGCTCGCTAGAGAAATCGGCGTTGTAGGCCATGGAAAGCCCCAAGCCTAAAACTCGTCGCGTGTCGCGTGGATCGATGATCCCATCATCCCACAAACGGGCTGTGGCGTAGTAGGCCGACGACTGGGCGTCAAACTGCTCGACCACCTCCCGGCGCAGGGCTTCCATCTGTTCGGGATTGGGCGTCTGTCCACGGGCTTTCATGGCAGCCAGCCGGACTTGGACCAGGACGCCGGCCGCCTGTTCGCCACCCATGACGGCAATGCGGCTGTTGACCCACGAAAACAGCAGGCGCGGATCGTAGGCCCGACCGCACATGGCGTAGTTGCCAGCACCGTATGAGCCACCAACGATGACGGAAAACTGCGGGACACTGGCATTCGACACGGCTTGGATCATCTTCGATCCGTGCTTGACAATGCCTTCATGCTCGACCTTTTTGCCGATCATGAAGCCCGGCGTGTTGTGCAGGTAGATAATCGGGATGCGGGCTTGATTGCAAAGCTGGATGAAATGGGCCGCTTTGAGGGCACATTCTGAAAACAGGACACCGTTGTTGGCAATAATACCGACTGGGAAGCCTTCAAGGTGGGCGTGTCCGGTCAGCAGGGTGGCCCCATAGTCGCGCTTGAACTCAAAAAACCGCGAGCCGTCAACGATGCGGGCAATGACTTCGCGCATATCGAAGGTCTTACGCGGGTTGACCGGAATGATACCCAGTAGCTCGTCCGGGTCGTAAGCCGGCAGCTCTGGTGCGCGATAGTTCGGCACGGGAGGCTTGCGCCAGTTGAGGCTAGCCACAATCTCACGCCCGATGCGGATGGCATCTGCATCGTCTTCGGCAGTGTAGTCACTGACGCCCGACACCCGCCCATGCATATCGGCCCCGCCGAGGGTTTCGTCGTCAATGTCTTCACCGGTTGCGGCTTTAACCAGTGGTGGGCCACCTAAAAAAACCTTCGCTTGTTGCCGCACCATCACGGCGAAGTCGGACATCCCCGGCACGTAGGCCCCGCCGGCCGTACTACTCCCAAACACCAGCGCAATCTGTGGAATCCCCCGCGCTGACAACCGCGCTTGGTTGCCGAAGCCACGTCCGCCTTCGACAAACATTTCCGCTTGATAAAACAGATTGGCCCCGGCCGATTCCACCAGCGAAATGCAGGGCAGGCGGTTTTCAAGCGCAATCTGCTGGGCGCGCAGACTTTTCTTGACGGTCATCGGATAAAACGCCCCACCCTTGACCGTCGCATCGTTGGCCGTAATCAGGCACTCGACACCGTGAACCCGGCCAATGCCGGCAATGAACGAAGCACATGGGGCTTCGTTGTCATACATGTCCCAAGCGGCTAGCGGGGACAGCTCCAGAAAGTCACTGCGTGGATCAATCAACTGTTCGATGCGTTCGCGGGGCAGCAGCTTGCCTTTGGACACGAACCGTTCCTGCGCGGCCGGGCCGCCGCCCTGTTTGACGAGTTCGAGCCGCTCGCGCAGTTGTTCGCATTGCGCGAGTAGCGCCGCGTAGTTGGTCTGAAAATCTTCGCTGTCGGTCTGAACTTTGGATTCAATCAGCATGGAGGATGCCTTCTGGCAGTGGGAGGTGTTATTTCTTGAGGCTTTCAAGGATACGCGCCCGGAAGGCCGCCGTCTCACGGCGGATGGACGCTTCATCCAGGGTGAGCATGCGCCGGTCGCGCATCAGCAGCTTGCCATGCACCACAACGGTTTCCACGTCGCTGCTTTTGGTCGCATAAACCAGCGTCGAGTAGAGGTTGTAGTTCGGTAGCTGGCGTGGCGTGGAGATGTCCACCACGATGAAATCCGCCAGCTTGCCGACTTCCAGCGATCCGATCCGGTCGGCCAGGTGAACGGCGCGCGCACCTTCGATGGTCGCCATTTCAAGCGCCTTGAGCGCCGGCACGAGGGTCGGATCGCGGTGTGTCACCTTGTGGAGCTTGGCCGCCGTATCCATTTCCTCAAACAAATCGAGGTCGTTATTGGACGCCGCGCCGTCCGTCCCAAGCCCGATGGCCAGCCCGGCCGCCAGCAGGTCTGGAATGGGCGCGACGCCTGCCGCCAGCTTCATGTTGCTTTGCGGGCAGTGAGCAACCCCGACGTTGTGCTTTTTCAGAATGGCGTACTCGTTGGCCTGCACTTGCACGACATGCGCGGCAATCGTGCGCGGACCAAACACGCCGACCTGCTCGACGTGCGCCACGGGACGCTTCCCGTACCGTTCCAGGATGGTTTGGGTTTCGGTGTCGGCTTCGGCAAGGTGAATGACCAGTGGCACGCCGTATTGGTCAGCAAGCTTACGGCACGCGGCCAGCGTTTCCGGGGCACAGGTGTAGGGCGCATGCGGCGCAACGGCCGGTGTGATGAGCGGGTGGCCAGACCGGTATTTCTGGATGAAGCGCTCAGCCTGCGCAATCCCCATTTGAGGCGTCAGGGCGTCGGGAACCGGAAAGTCAATGATCGTCTGCCCCAGGATGGCCCGGAGTCCGGCAGCTTCCGTGACCTCGGCAATGTCGCCCTCGAAATAGTACATATCCACGAAGCAGGTCGTGCCGCCCCGGATCAGCTCCAGGCAGGCCAGGCGCGTCCCGGCGCGGACCATATCCCGTGAGACGTTCTTGGCCTCGGCCGGGAAAATAAACTTCGTCAGCCACTCCTGAAGCAGCAGGTCATCGGCCAGTCCCCGAAACAGTGTCATGGGAACGTGCGTGTGGGCGTTGATGAGACCTGGCAGGACGGCCTTGCCGCCGGCCTCGATGACCGTTTTGGCGCGGTAGCGTCCGGCATCGGCCGTGTCGCCTACGGCGACAATCTGGCTGCCGCGAACGGCGACAAAGCCGTTCGGGATGACGCGCCGCTGGGCGTCCATGGTGACGACCGTGCCGCCCCGCACGAGCAAGTCAACCGCTTCGGTCGGTCGGGTCTGGCCGCGAGTCAGCGTCAGCGCCGCCGCCAAGAGCCAGACCAGCACGAATGTGAAACGTGGAAAAGACGTTGTCATCAAAACTGACCTGAGAAACGGGAGGTCGTCCCTCACCGGCCGGCAAGCGCGCCGCTAGCCCGGTGGGCTTCCAGGATGGCCGCCGCCGCCCGCCGCCCACTCGACACCGCGCCTTCCATGCTGTCGTAGAACCGCTGCTGCGTGTAGCCACCCGCCAGAAAGAAGTTGGGAACCGGCGTCTTCTGCGTCGGGCGCAGGCGGTCAATCCCCGGCTTGGTGGCAAACACGGACTGGGGAATGCGAACCACCGTTGCTTTCGTGACCTTGGCTTTGGGCGCAGTGTTGGGGAAACAGGATTTCACGTTTTCCCAGACGCGCCCGATGATGTCTTCATCGCTTTGTCCGATGATGTCGCGGGCCGGCGCGACGACAAACTCCATTCGGGAACGGCGCTGCGCCATTTCAGCCTTCTGATCGAGGAAGTAATCCGGCGTTGTGTTGCCGAAATCTGCGTACACCGGAATGATCCCATCAGGACAAAACAGAATGTTGTCAATAAACGAAATCTGACGGTCAAACCACATCTGCACGGTCACGACCGGCACGCCCTCAAACTGGTCAAGATTGCCAAAGAAGGGGTCTTCCTTGAGTTCGGACGGGATCACGCGCTGGAGTTTGTGAATTGGCAGCGCCGTCAGGTAATAGTCGCCGACGATGCGCTCGCCCGTGATGAGTTCTACCCCGGCAATCCGGCGCTTTTCATCGAGCACGAGCGTTTTGACATTGCAGTTGGTACGGATGCGGCCACCCTTGGCCGTGATGTAATCGGCCAGCGGTTGGGTGAGGTGCTCCTGCGGCGAGCCTTTCAGAAAACCCATGCGCGAGGCATGCGGTTCGCGCAGGAACGTGCCGGCAACGTCCAGCACGACCTTGGCCGAGATTTCTTCCGGCGGCATGAACTTTAGTGAAAGTGTCATCGGAAGAAACATTTTCTTGAGCATGCGTTCGTTGATGCCCCACCGCCGATGCCACTCCTGGTACGTGTAACGATCCTGTTCGGCCATGTACTGATCGTTACCAAAAACCATCGGGAAGAGCGACTTGCCGAGCGTGAGCTTCTCCGGCAACGAGAAGTAATGGTTCTCAAAAACCGCCGGCAGCAGGTGCAGCGGTGAGGGGAGCTTGGTCGTGCGGAAGCTGAAGCGCTCGCCCCGGTCGAGCGTGTAGGTGAGCTTGTGCTCTTTCCACAAAATCCGGTTGTAGATGCCGAGTTCTTTCATCAGTTCATAAATCTCGACATAGGCGCCAAAGAACACATGGAGTCCGGTTTCAATCCAGTCGCCATCGGCATCTTTCCACGCGGACACCTTCCCGCCCAGGATGGGGCGCTGTTCCAGTAACTCGACTTCCAGACCGTTATCCACGAGCGTTTTGGCCGCCGCAAGTCCGGCCAGCCCACCGCCGCAGATGATAACCCGTGGGCGTCCGCCCGTAGTGGTTGCCAATGCTGTTGCTGTCATATCTCAGAAAAGCCTCTTCAGAGAGAAGTGTACGTATGGGGGCTGGGTGATTGAGAACGCCGGAGACTATCACCTTGGGCGCGAGCTGCAACGTACGCTTGCCGACGCGCCCGGCGTCGCTGTCCGCCAGCATCAGCCAAACGTCGCCAGGGTGTCGCGCAGTGCCGCCAGTTGGGTTTCCAGTGCCCCCCGCTGTTCCTGCTTTTCGGCCACGACTTCCGGGGCGGCGCGCTCGGCAAAACCCGGCCGGTGAATCGTTTCTAAAAGCTGGTTGAGTTCCTTTTCGCGCTTGGTGATTTCCCGTTCCAGACGCGCGCGCTCGGTGTTGGCATCCACGAGGTCGGCGAGTGGTAGGGCAAGGTTGACGCCTTCGGGCGTGACACTGCGAGCGCAAAAGCCAAGGTCGGGCAGGGTTTCATGTCCGATGACGGCCGCGGCCCGTGCCAGCCGCGTAATCGCGCCCTGCTGGGCGGTGAAGATGGCGCGCAGTGGCGCCGGGGCAGCCACATGAAGCTCGACTTGGGCGCTCGGCGGGAGGTTCATTTCGGCGCGGATATTCCGCACTCGACTAATCAGGTTGATAACCGCTTCCATCTCGCGCTCGGCTGCCGGGTCAAGGTTCGCTATGTCCGCTTCAGGGTAGGGCGCGATGCACAGGCTGGTCGGGCGTTGACCGTCTGGCCACGCCTGCCGACTCACTTGCTGCCAAAGTTCCTCGGTGATGAACGGCATGAACGGATGCAAGAGGCGTAACGCCTGCTCCAGGATAGCCGCCAGTCGGCCGCGGGTGGCTGACCGCTCCGGCGTGTCTTCCGGCGCGGAAACCACCGGCTTGACCAACTCGATGTACCAGTCGCAGAAGTCATTCCAGAAGAACTTGTAAAGCGTCAGCGTTGCGTCATGAAAACGAAAACTTTCAAGCGCATCAGTCACTTCCTGGGTAACGCGCGTCAAGCGCGACTTGATCCATCGGTCGGCCAGGCTTGGCGTGCTTTGCCAAGTGGGTTGTTCCAGGTGGTCGTCGAGATTGCCGAGGGTAAAGCGCGTGGCGTTCCAAATCTTGTTGGCAAAGTTGCGTGCCGCTTCCATCTTGCTTTCCTGAAGCTTGATGTCATTGGCGCCGGTGACGGCCGAGACGAGCGAAAACCGCACGGCGTCGGTGCCGTACTTCTCGAAGACTTCGAGTGGGTCAACGACATTCCCTTTGGTCTTTGACATTTTTTGCCCCTGGGCATCGCGCACCAAGCCAGTGACGAACACCGTGCGAAAGGGAACATCACCGGTAAAGTGCAGGCTCATCATCATCATCCGGGCTACCCAGAAGAAGATGATGTCAAAGCCGGTGACGAGCACATCCGTCGGCGTGAACGTTTGTAGGTCGGGATTGGCGGCGTCGCGGGTTGGGTCGCCTGTCCAGCCAAAGGTCGAAAATGCCCACAGTGCAGAGGAAAACCAAGTGTCGAGGACATCGGCATCCTGCGTCATGGGCGCGTCATCTGGAAGCTCCAGTTTTTGACGCGCTTCAGCTTCAGAGCGGGCAACGGCAAACCGTCCGTCGTCGGCGTACCAGGCTGGAATGCGGTGTCCCCACCACAACTGCCGCGAGATGCACCACGGGCGGATGTTTTCCATCCAGTCGAAGTACACCTTTTCCCATGAGCTGGGAATAAACCGTGTGCGGCCGTCGCGGACGGCTTGAATGGCGACTTCGGCGAGGGGCTTGACGTCCAAGAACCATTGCTCCGACACCAGCGGCTCAATCGGAACCCCGGAGCGTTGGCAGTGCCCGACATTGTGGGTGTAATCCTCGATCTTGACCAATGCGCCGGCGGCTTCGAGCTGTTGCGCGACCTTTTCGCGGGCTTTGAACCGATCCAGTCCGGCAAACGCTGCCCCAGCTTCTTCGGTCATTGTGCCGTCCTTGCCAATGACGACAACGAGTTCAAGGTTATGGCGCTTGCCGAGTTCGAAGTCATTTGGATCGTGGGCGGGGGTGACTTTGACCGCGCCGGTTCCAAAGCCGATTTCCACAAATTCATCAGCGACGATTGGGATTTCGCGCCCCACCAGCGGCAGCCGAACCCGCGCTCCGATGAGGTGGCGGTAGCGTTCGTCCGTCGGGTGAACGGCCACCGCAGTGTCGCCGAGCATGGTCTCCGGGCGCGTGGTAGCGACCACCAGGGTTTCGTCCCGGCCCACAACGGGGTAGGCAAGGTGATAGAGCTTGCCCTTGACCTCTTTCATTTCAACTTCCAGGTCAGATACCGCAGTTTGCAGTTTGGGCGACCAGTTGACCATGTAGGATCCACGGTAGATGCGGCCCTCTTCATACAGGCGAACGAAGACCTCCCGAACGGCGCGGCTCAATCCTTCATCCAGCGTAAAGCGTTCGCGTGACCAGTCCACGCTTACGCCTTCCAAGCGCATTTGGCGTTGGATGGTGCCGCCGGACTCGGCCTTCCAGTCCCAAACGCGAGCCTCGAAGTCGTCACGGGTCAGGTCAGTGCGTTTGATGCCCTCGGCGGCAAGTTTTTTCTCGACGACCATCTGGGTGGCAATGCCGGCGTGGTCGGTGCCGGGAAGCCACAGCGCGCGCCGGCCCTGCATCCGGCGCCAGCGCGTCAGGACATCCATCAGGGCATGCTGGAGGGCATGGCCCATGTGGAGCGAACCGGTAACATTCGGCGGCGGAATGACGATGCAAAAGGGCTTTCCGTCGCCCTGGGGCTGAAAATAGCCACCCTGTTCCCAAAAAGGGTACCACTTTTGTTCGATCTGGGTTGGGTCGTAGGCTTTCGGCAAGTCGTAGGGCATAGTGTCAGAGGCAATCGGGTGTGAAATGGCAAGTCGTCGCCCGCATTTCCGTCGGGCGCACGACGCTATGTTGTAACAGGAAGCGCTTTTGATTTCACGGCTTCCAAAACGCAAAGCGGCTGGGCTAGGCTGTGAAAGCGTCGAGAAGGCCCCGCGCGTCCCTGGCTTTCTCTTGGTTATCATTTTTGGATTTTTGGTGAGAAGCGCCTATGCCAACCGTGACCTTCCAGCCATCCGGGCAGACCGTCGAAGTCGCGCCTGGGGCGACGCTGCTCAGCGCGGCACAGCAAGCCGGTCAACCACTGCTCCACTTTTGTGGCGGCCATGGGATCTGCCAGACCTGTGAAGTTCGGGTGGACGCCACGACTGCGGCCGCACTGTCCGACCCGGACGCCAAGGAGCGCCGGTGGTTCGACCCAGAAGACCTGGCTGCCGGCCGGCGACTGGCCTGCTGCGCCCAAGTGCAGAAAGACCTAACCTTTACCTTACCGGCGGCGAAGCGGTTCGACATCGCTGCCCAGTTTGAAAAGTTGACGCTTGGTGAAGGGCTTCAGCTTTGGTTGCGGATGGTTGCGGCCGCATCAGAAGATTTCCTCAACCACGCCCGCCATGGCTATGCGGCTCTGCTCAACGGCATTGAAACCGTCCAGCAGAAAGGCGTGGCTGAGTTACCCACCCTTACGGCGCAGTTCGTCAACGCCAGCCTAACCAACGGCATTCTGGCGTTTGAAGCCGTGGCAACCGGCATGGCGCGGAGCATGGGCGGAGATGGCACGCCGGCGGCCGGTTCGCCAGCGGCTACGGCTTCCGCGACTGGCACGCCCAAGGCTTCGGAAGCGCGCCCGGTGGCGATGGACGTCAGGCCGCGTCCGCGTCCGGGAAGTGAATCTCGACCGCCAACCCCGCCATCCCGCTCCGGCGAGCGTCAGCCCTAGCTTGGGACAGAAAGCAAAAACTTTTACCCACTGGCAACATGCCAGTAACGCGCATCGCTAGAATGGATGGCGGGTGAGCTTTACCAGTCTGGCTTTGCGGCATCGGAATCCACTTCTGATGCCGCTTTTTTTGTGATGCCAGTCTTCTTGTGATATCGGTCTTTACGTCAGGATAGCAAGGCGCTTTACTCCGAGCCACGGCAAGCCCATTCTGGGCCAAGCCGGTTTGAATTCCGGCAGCGCCTAGCCTATACGTGGCAGCCAACCCTGGCCGGTGTCGAAAGCGTCGATCCACGACCAACACCACCGATGAACGCCACCGATGGCTGGCTATGTTGTTGAGCGGATGGCCAGAACCCCGTGCGTACCCTGCGTAAGATCAGCATTGCAGGTTTCAAATCCATTGCCAGCGCCGAGCTAACGCTTGGTGACCTCAACGTGGTCATCGGCGCGAACGGTTCAGGCAAATCAAACTTCATCGGTGTCTTCAAGCTTCTGGAGCGTGTGCTCTCGCACAACCTACAGTTGTACGTGGCGAGCATGCCGGACCGCTTTCTCCATCACGGCCGCAAAGTCACCCCGGCGCTTTCCCTTGACCTTACCTTCGCTAGAAACGCCTACGGATTCAAGCTCATGGCCGTGCAAGACACGCTGGTTTTTGAACATGAGAGCGTTGAATACAGCGGTTTTTGGAGCTACCGGGAGCCAATTGCCGTTGGCCACAGGGAGAGTCAACTGGAGGAAGCAGCTATTGGTTACAAAAACAAAATCCCAAAGTATGTGTTTCCTATCGCGCGGGACTTGGTCGTCTATCACTTCCACGATACATCTGATGCTTCTCCGGTCAAACAGGCGGCTGATGTAGAGGACAATCGGTTTCTCCGTTCTGATGGAGCGAATCTGCCTGCATATCTGTACTGGTTGCAGGAAAAACATCCAAACGAATTTCGCCACATCGAGGAGCATGTCCAGCTTGTTGCTCCCTTCTTTGAAGGTTTCGTGCTGGCGCCATCTAAGCTGAATGAGCGGAAAATCAAGCTGGAATGGCGTCAGAAAGGCTCGGATGCGTACTTTGACGCTTACGCCCTGTCAGACGGCACGCTGCGTTTCATGTGCCTGGCAACGCTCTTGTTACAGCCGTCTCTCCCGGCCCTGATTTTGCTTGACGAGCCAGAACTAGGCTTACATCCCTTTGCCATTCGGGTTCTGGCCGAAATGTTGGAGGCGGCTTCAAAGCGTGGGCAGGTGATTCTTGCCACGCAGTCGGTGACGCTGCTCAATCACTTCGCGCCACATCAGATCATCGTCGCTGAGCATGACGGGCTAAAGACAACGTTCAAGCGATTGGATGAAGAGGTGCTTCGAGATTGGCTGGCCACGTACAGCCTGGGTGAGCTTTGGGAAAAAAATATCCTTGGAGGTCGTCCTTGATCCGGTTGCTGATACTGGTCGAAGGCCAGAGTGAAGAAACTTTTGTCAAGCGAACGCTAGGTCCGTACCTGGCCAGGCAAAACGTATATGCAGAGGCAGTCGTGTTGTGGACGAAACGTTTGCCAGCAGGTGGTGGTTTCCAAGGTGGGGCATCGAGTTGGAATCAAATTTTTGGCAACCTCAAGCGTCTGGCCGGAGATACCAATGCGTGGATAACCACGTTGCTTGATTTCTATGGACTTCCAAGTGATTTTCCAGGACTGCAAGCCATGAAAAAAAGTGCCGGCGTGCGCGCGAGGGTGGCTTGCTTGGAAGACCACCTCGCGCAAAAGATGAACCACGGGCGTTTCATTCCTTTTCTGGCGCTGCATGAGTTTGAAGCCTGGCTCTTTAGCTCGCCGCAAGTGACAGCACAGCATTTTGGAACTCCCGGCCTGGCAAACAAGCTCCAGTCCATCGTAGACAGAGCGGGCGAACCGGAACTGATCAACAATGGCAAGAAAACGCACCCCAAGGCCCAGTTGGCTCGGTTGGTAGCGAACTACAAGGAAGCCAGTGACGGCCCCCTCATTTTGAACAAAATCGGCATCGAGGCGATTCGGACGGCTTGCCCACATTTCGATAAGTGGCTGAAAAAATTGGAAGCCTTGGGCAGCCATCTGCCGTAACCGTCACCCCATGGATGTTCTCGCCGCGTTTGCCATAACCACCTTGACGCTTGCCACGCCGCTGATGTTGGCAGCCCTTGGAGAGGCTGTTTCTGAGCGAGCTGGCGTGGTCAACATTGGCATCGAGGGGGTCATGCTCGTGGCGGCGTTCACGGGCGTTGCCCTGTGCTACGCAACAACCAACCCCTGGCTGGGTTTGTCGGCAGCGGTCGTGGGAGGCATCGCGCTGACGGCCGTTTTCGCGGCTCTAACGGTGAATGGGCGCTATGATGCGCTGCTGGTCGGCACGGCGCTCAACATCTTTGCCCTTGGCGCAACCGCCGTCGCGCGCCGTGAGCTGGTCGGCGACTCCAATGCGGCTTTTATCGTTTCAACGCTACCCATTTGGAGTGTGCCCCCGGTGGCGCTCGCGCTCAGCCTTGGCGCTTGGTATTGGCTTTTCCGTACCTCTTACGGGCGAAGCCTGCGCGCGGCGGGTGAAAACCCGGCAGCAGCGATGAGTGTCGGGCTGAGTGTCGTGTGGCTGCGTTGGGTGGCATTGCTGGTGAGCGGCGGCCTCTGCGGATTGGCCGGTGGGTATCTGGCGCTTGGTCTCTCCAATACCTTCGTCGAAGGTATGACCGCCGGACGCGGCTTCATTGCGCTGGCGATTGTGATCGTCGGCCGACGCCATCCCGGCGGCGTCCTGCTGGCTTCACTGGTGTTCGGCGCAGCCAGCGCCCTGCAATTCCGTTTGCAAGCACTGGGTTTGGAAGCGATCCCCTACCAACTGTTTTTGGCCTTGCCCTACCTGCTCACGTTGGTTGCGGCTGCGTGGTTTAGCGCCGACGTTGCGCGGAACACGTCCACGCGGTGAGTTCTCCTCGAAAAAAGCGCGCGCTTGGCTGAAGCCATCACGGATGGTTGAAGCGTGCCGATAAACTGTTATAAAGTTTACCTTTTGCTCACCGTCTCTGGATTGAAAGGAACAAAGCCTGGCAGGGGGGTGGTACGCGCCACGCTGCGGGTTTGGTCATTTATGGAATACGCTGTCATTTTTGGATTCACCATTGTCGCGCTTGGCTTTGCCGGCTTCCTCGCCAAGAACGTGCTGGCGCTTGAAACCGGAACCGACGCCATGCGGAACATCTCCGACGCCATCAAGGAAGGCGCGGAAGCCTTCTTACGGCGTCAAAATGTCACCATTGCCTATTTGGCCGTGGCGCTTGCGGCACTGATCTTTATTCTCTACGCCTTCGTGCGCGCACCCAGCATGAACGACCCGGTGAAAGACCCGCGGGTGCTGGCGCTCGTGACCGTGGTTTCGTTTTTGTTGGGCGCAGCCTGCTCGGTGGCGTCGGGTTACATCGGTATGTGGATTTCGATTCGGACGAACATCCGCACGGCCTCGGCGGCCAGGACCAGCCTGAACGGGGCGTTGCAAGCCGCGCTGCGGGGTGGAGCGGTCGCCGGACTGCTGGTGGTTGCGCTTTCCCTGCTCGGCGTTGCCGGACTCTTTACGGTTGTGAACCTGCTCAACATCACCGACATGGGAAAGATTCCATTGCTGATCGCGGGTTACGGCTTTGGGGCCTCTTTTGTGGCGCTGTTTGCGCAGTTGGGCGGTGGTATCTACACCAAGGCAGCCGACGTGGGTGCTGACTTGGTCGGCAAGGTCGAAGCCGGCATTCCCGAAGACGACCCCCGCAACCCGGCCGTGATTGCCGACTTGGTTGGCGACAACGTCGGTGACTGCGCTGGGCGCGGCGCCGACTTGTTTGAATCCATGGCGGCGGAAAACATTGGCGTGCTGATTTTGGCATCGTCACTGTTTGCCGCCAATGCCACTGCCTTTGAAAAATCCCAGCAACTGGGCGTGCTGCTGTACCCGCTGGTGGTAGGCGCGTTCGGGCTGCTTGCCTCGATGGTGGGTGTTATGGTGGTGCGAACGGATGAGAAGTCCGATCCGATGAAAGCGCTCAATCGCGGCTTTTATGTCACCTGCGTGCTGGCGACGGTCGGCTTTTTCATTGCCTCGAAGTGGCTGCTGTCAAGCACCGCCGCGCCCAATGCCTACCTGAGCTTCTTTGCCTGTGGCGTCGTTGGCATTTTGACATCGCTGGCCTTTGTCTTCATCACGCAGTACTACACGGAATATCGCTACCGACCGGTGAAGTCCATTGCTGACGCCTCGAAGACCGGCCCCGCCACGAATGTCATCATGGGCATTGCCGTTGGCTTGGAATCCACCGCCATTCCGGTCATTGTGATTGCAATCGCGGTGTTGACTTCTTACTACCTCGGCATGAACTCCGGTTTTGCCAAAGCCGGACTCTTTGGGACAGCCGCCGCAACGATGGGGATGCTAGGGACGGCCGGCTACATTCTGGCCATGGATACGTTCGGCCCGATTACGGACAACGCGGGCGGCATCGTTGAAATGTCCGACCAGCCAGACGATGTGCGCGAGAAAACTGACCGCCTCGATGCCGTGGGCAATACGACCAAGGCGCTTACGAAGGGGTACGCGGTTGGTTCGGCGGCATTGGCGGCCTTTTTGTTGTTTTCAGCCTATCTGGATGAAGTGCGCAGTTACTGGCCGTTCACCTATGGGCCGACGCTCGAACGCATTGATATTGCCAAGCCGGAAGTGTTCATCGGAGCCATGATCGGCGCCATGCTGGTGATGCTGTTTGCTTCGCTGGCGATCAAGGCCGTCGGCGCGGTGGCGCAGGATGTCATCACGGAAGTCCGGCGGCAATTCAAGAGCAATCCGGGCATCATGAAAGGCACGAGCAAGCCGGACTATGGCCACTGTGTGGACATCGTGACCCGTGGCGCGCTCAAGCAAATGGTGCTACCGGGCGCGCTCGTGGTGCTCACGCCCATCATCGTTGGCGTCGTGTTTCGCCAAATCTACATTTCGCAGGGCATGGCTTCGACCAGCGCTACCGGCGCAGAGGTCGTTGGCGGCTTACTGTTGGTTGGCACGATTGTTGGCATCCTGATGGCCCTGTTCCTCAACAACGGTGGTGGGGCGTGGGATAACGCCAAAAAGTACATCGAGACCGGCGCTTATGGTGGTAAGCGCAGCGATGCGCACAAGGCCGCTGTGGTGGGAGATACCGTAGGCGATCCGTTCAAGGACACGGCCGGACCGTCGTTGCACGTGCTCATCAAGCTGTTGGCGACGATTACGCTCGTCATGGCCCCGCTGTTCATTTGATGATCGAGAGGCGGGTTGGGAGCGGTCGGTAGCGGCTGGCCGAGCGCTTCCCAAAGTGTGAGCTGCCCCGCTCGGCACATCCAAGGGAGGGCGCGGACAGCGCCAAGCACGTAGATCATGTCGCGCAAGCCTCGGCTTCCCTTTCACCCAAAAACGATAGCCGCCGGGCTGGTTTTGGTGGTCGTGGCGCTGGGCGTGTTTGCCTACACGGTGGAGGCGCGACGCCCTTGGTTTGGGCGGCTGAGCTTTGAGCATCATCAGTGGTTGACAGCCAATACCCTGCGGTTTGCCCGCGCTTGGCACACTGAAGGCCCCTGGACGCTCTATTTCGCGCTCCTCAACGAACCCAAGTCCGTTGAGTTTCCCACGCTGACGAGCCGCAACCCGTACGTGTCGTATCCACCGGGCTTTGTCCTCTCAGCCTATCTCTATGGCGTCCTGCGCGACGGAGAGCCGACCGTCCGCAGCGTAATGGAATGGAATCTCATCAATCACGTTCTCATTGCGCTGACCTTGGGAGTGGTAAGCTTTCTGGCGCTGCGCCGGCTGGGGCTTGACCGTGTAACCGTGACCCTGTTGGCGTCCGTGCCGCTGGTGCTGGAGTTGCTGCTGCCAGGTTCACTGTATTGGCATCAGAACGTGTACTTTGCCGACCAGGCCGTGCTGCTGCCGTTTGTGTTGTTCGTGCTTCTTGAAGCCCTCCGGGATGCGTTCCCACCGGCGCGCGCCGGTTGCGACCGATGGCTGGCACTGGTGATGGCCTGGGGCGTTGCCTGCGACTGGCTTTTTCTGTGTCTGACGGCGGTTGCCTATGTCAAACGGCTGACGACTGGCGATCTGCCACTGCCCTGGGTCAATCCCAGGCGGTGGCTGTGGCAGAGTGTCCGCTTTGGCCTGGGTGGCTTGGTGGTATTGCTCTTGTTCTTTGTGCAGCTTTGCGCCTTGGGTATGCTCCCCCGCTTGCAAGCGCGTTTCCTGGAGCGGATTGGCGCAACGGATGTCAATGCGGACTTCACGGGGCGTTTCAATCAAATCTTCTGGGGGGACTACATCCCGGCGCAGTTTGGCGCGGCCGGGACGGGTTTGGCGTTCCTGGCGTTGGTTGGGAGCCTCGGGCTAGGTGGGTGGCTATGGTGGCAGGCGGCGCAGGGGGCGTCGCCCACGCCGGGCGTGAAGCTGGCTTTCTGGACGCTTACGCTCATCACCATTCCGTGCTTCCTTCAAGTTTACGCGCTACGCAATCACTCGGCGATTCATGATTTCAGCGCCCTCAAGTTTTCGCTGGTGATTGCCACGGTGCCGTTCGTCTTGCTTCCGCTTACCGTGCTGACAAGCCTTGTGCCGCAGTGGGCCGCTCGTCCGGCCTGGCGGGTGGGTATTCCGGCCGGATTGTTCGCTTTGGCCTTGGCCTACGTGATACCGACGCACATTGGCTTTCGGACGCTCTTCCCAGAGCCATCTCCGGTCATCGAACCGCTCGGAACCTTTGTGCGCCAGGCCGTCACCGAAGCCGATATTGTTTTTTCACCTGATTTTGAGATTCCTACCGATCCACCACATCTGCTGGCACTCTCCGGCAAACGGGTTTATTACGCGCCATCGCTGGCGGCGATTGCAGCGGATGTCGCGCGCTATCCGACAGGGAGCTACAACGTTGTGCTGCTGTTTCTGCGTCCGCTCGATGCTGGTTGGCAGCGCGACTTGGCCGGGATGCAGGGCGTCGCGGCTTCGGGCGCGATTCTGTATCGCTTTGATGCTGAGACATTTGCCGGGTTGGCGCGGAATGCATCACCGCGCCCGGCAGAGCCGACCATGCCGGCGCAGTCAGGCGAGTATCGGTGGGATGTCGAAGGCGTTTTTCGCTTGTTTCCGCGTGCGCCAGGTTCATCGGGACAGGTTGGCATAGAACAGCCAGTGCCGGCGCAGGCGAGCCGGGCCAGCAACGGCCACTAGGGCCAAAGTGCCGGAACTTCAGTGGAAAAGCGGCGAAGCCTTCGGATACGATGCGAGCGTTGCGGGCCGTACCGCCCCGCTGAAAACCATCTATCTGAAGGCTTCGCCAAAACTTCCAATGCCTCTTCCGACCACGCCTCGCATCAAAAAAGCCAGTGCTCACATTAGCCAGAACGAAAACCTGATCTTTGAAAATTCGCGTCCAGGCGGCCGGGCCTACCACTTGCCACCGAGTGACGTCCCTGAAGTTGATCCCACCGGGCTGATTCCCTCCCATTTGCTACGCCGGGACGATCTCGCCGACATGCCGGAACTCACCGAGCCTGAAGTCGTCCGGCATTACACGCGGCTTTCCACGTGGAACTACGGCACGGACACCGGCATGTTCCCGCTTGGCTCGTGTACGATGAAGTACAACCCCAAGATCAATGAGTGGGCGGCGCGGCTGCCGGGCTTTGCCCAATCGCACCCGCTTGCGCCAGAAACGGCGGTGCGAGGCAACTTGCTGTTGATGAAGCAGCTCGAGGAAGCCCTGTGTGAAATCACCGGATTGGCCGCCGTTTCACTTCAGCCGACGGCCGGCGCGCACGGTGAGCTGACCGGCATGATGATGATTCGCGCGGCATTGACGGCGCGTGGCAATGCCCGCCGGTATGTCCTGATCCCTGACGCCGCGCACGGAACAAACCCGGCCAGCGCCGTCATGTGTGGCTACAAAGTCATCACGCTGATTTCAAAGAAAAACGGATTGCTTGACTTGGCGGCCCTCGACAAAGCGATGACGGACGACGTCGCCGGGCTGATGATTACGAATCCCAACACGCTGGGGCTGTTCGAGGAAGACATCGCCAAAGCCTGCGAGCTGATCCACGCACGCGGCGGCTTTGTCTATATGGATGGCGCGAACATGAACGCACTCGTTGGGGTGGCGCGTCCGGGTGACATGGGGGTAGATGTCATGCACCTCAACTTGCACAAGACCTTCTCGACGCCACACGGTGGCGGTGGGCCGGGCTGTGGTCCGGTCGCCGTCAGCCACGAGCTGGAACCTTACTTGCCCTACCCGACGTTGCGGCGCGTGGATGAAACGACGGTTGTCTTCGACCATGACCGCCCGCATTCGGTTGGGCGTGTCAAAGCCTACTATGGCAACTTTGGGATGATGGTGCGCGCGCTGGCCTATATTCGGGCGCTTGGGGCCGAGGGTCTCCGCGCCGCGACCGAAACGGCCGTCCTCAATGCCAACTACGTCAAGCACCACTTGCAAGCTGACTATGACGTGCCGTTTGACGGACCCGTGCTGCACGAAGTCGTCTTCAACGACCGGCGGCAGCAAGCCTATGGCATTCGCAATGGCGACATCGCCAAGCGTCTGATTGACTATGGCTTTCATCCACCGACGATGTCATTTCCGCTGGTCGCGCCCGGCGCGATTATGGTCGAGCCGACAGAAAGCGAAAGCCGCGCTGAACTCGACCTGTTCATCGAAGCCATGCGCGCCATCGCGCGGGAGTGTGAGGAATGCCCGGACGTCGTCAAGACTGCCCCGCATCAAGCCCGCCTTGGGCGTTTGGATGAGACAACTGCCGCCCGGCATCCAGTGCTGCGCTGGCGACCATCGCCAGCGGTCAAGGCAGCCGGCGCGTGATGGCGATGGACGGGATAGCCTCTCCCACCACGCTGACGCCCACGACGTGGTGGCTTGTGGTAGATACGGCCTCACCCCGTTTGAGCCTGGCGCTGGTTTGTGGCGATACGTTATGCGGGCAGTTTGGCGCGCGCAGTCAAAAGCCGAGTGCGCACCAGGCGGTCGCGGATATTGCGTACCTTCTGGAGCGAGTCGGAATTCAGCCAACTGATCTATCTGCCGTGGGCGCACTGGTTGGTCCAGGGAGCTTCACCGGCATCCGGGTTGGGTTGGCGGCGGTCAAGGGCATCGCGCAGCCACTCGGACTGCCAATCGCAACGGCGACCACGCTCGAAGCGCTGGCGAGTGCCGTGAGCGTCCAGTCGCCGACAGTGGTTCTCGTTGTGAATGTTTCGCACCGGCAGGAGGTTCACGGACAAGGTTTTCTTGCCCAGCCAAACGCTTTTCCACAGGCCGTTACGGAGGCGCTGACGGGTGAAGTCGCGTCCGTGCTCAAGACGCTGGTTGCGCAAGCTCCAGATGAATGCCCGCGTGTCATCACCGGCGACGGCCTGACCTTGCTTGACGAATCAGCCCTCAACACCATCGTTGGGATGGCGGCGCACTGCGCCAGTCCGCCCTGGCTTGCGCCGGTTGCCATCCCGTTGCTCGCGGCGCGACTGGCAGCCGGCCAGACGCGCGCGGCCAGGGAAGTAACAGCTTTCTATGCCCGCGCCGCTCTAACCGCCTGAGCGCCCCGTTGGGCTGAGAACCGAAGTGTTGGGGGGCAACCGGGGTTAGTCCGACGGTACGGTTCCAGGTAAGTCAGCCCGCTTTCGTCGCCAGCGAAGTCCGGCCGAAAGGCCCAGCCAGGCCAGCCCGGAAGACCCCATGATGGCCAGTCCGCCGTCCTGCAAGTCGGGTGACAGCCGCCCGGCAACGCCGACGACCAGCCAGGCCAGGAAAAAAACGTATCCGGCGACGGTGCGCATTTGCCGAACGTGGTGCAGGAAGGTGATCCGGCGGACCTCGGCTTCAAGGTAGTCGTCGTCTTGGCTCAGGCGCTCATAGTAGCGCGCTTCCCGCTGGGCCCGGCGGCGCAGGGCGGCGTCTGCCACGCCGTGGGCGGCGGCGTAGTAGTAGTGTGCGACCCGTGCGAGTTGGCCATCCCGAAAGGCAATTTCGGCCAGGCCGGTATAGGCTCGAAACAGCGTTCGGTCAATTTCGATGGCCCGGCGAAAGCAGCGTTCGGCTCGCACGAAGTCAAACAGCTCGCAGTAGGCTTCGCCAATGCGCTCCAGTAAGCGCGGTTCGTGTCGCGCCAGCCGCGCCGCCAGCCGCAAGCAGGCCGCCGCACGGAGCTGCCACCGGGGATGCTCCGACAGGGCAAAGCGGCGGAAGAAGTAGCCCATTTCACACAATAGATGCGGGTTGCCACGGTCGCGTCCGTAGGCGTGCCCAAAATAGCGCAGCGCCAGCTTGAGTTGTCCGATCAGTGTCAGGTGATTCGCGGCGATGCGCAGGAGCGGCGACGGGACTTGCGCCATGTGCGCGTCGTCCAGCAGTTCGGCGACGCTGGCTATCGGTGATGGTGCGCCATAGCGCCGCCAGGCGGTCGAATGAAAATCAAGTTTCGATTCGTCCAGCACCGCAAACAGCTCGGTGACAAACGATTGGTAATTGGTGGTGTTTGAGAAAATAACGGCTTCAAAGCCCGCGCCCGCCAAGATGGTCCGAAACCGGTAGCGCGTCAGGCTGAACGGGAGATGAATGACTTCCGTGATAACGATTTCGAGCTGGGCAACGGGAAGCTGCGTCGTCGTCCCCAGCAGATTGGCTTGCAGCCAAGCGTAGGGCCCACGGCGACGCAGGCTGGCGCCGTCGAAGACAAGCACCTCGATGCGCCCCACCAGCAATACAAGCGGAAACCCAACCAGCAAGACGACGCCAGCCGACGAATAGCCGACCCGGAACGCGACACTCGATAACATCAGCGCAATTCCTGCGGCAAAATAATAGCGTCCCTGTTCGGTATGGATGCGATAGCTTGGTTGGCGTCGGGCGTTTGAGTCAATCACATGCGCACTATGCCAGCGCCGACACCGGAACGCCAACCGTTTCGACGCCGCCAAACCGCCGCTGCCGCCGTTGGTAGGCCACTAACGCTTCCAGCAAGTGGGTGCGGTTGAAGTCGGGCCACAGGGTGTCGGTCACGAAGATTTCCGTGTACGCCATTTGCCAGAGCAGGAAGTTGCTCAAACGCATTTCGCCACTGGTCCGAATGAGCAAGTCGGGGTCGCTCTCGGTGTAGAGGTGGCGCGCGACATCTTCTTCCGTAATCAGGTCAAGCGGTCGCCCCAGCCCCATGAATTCACGGGCTACGGCGCGCAGGGCATCCACAATCTCGGCGCGACCGCCGTAATTGAACGCGACATTGAGCGTCATGCGCTGGTTGCTGGCCGTGGCTGCAACCGCATAGTCAAGCGCCTTGCGGACCGCCGCCGAGAGCGCATCCGTTCGTCCGATGAAGCGGAGCCGAACGCCGTTACGGTTCAGCAGCGGAACCTCACGGTGGAGGCACTGTTGCAAAAGCCGCATGAGCATCGTGACTTCAACGCGCGGTCGCCGCCAGTTTTCGGATGAGAACGCATACAGCGTCAGGGTTGGGATACCGAGCCGCGCGCAGTTTTCAACGGTGGTGCGCACGGCTTCGACACCGGCCGGATGGCCGGCAATGCGGGCCTTGCCCTGGCGATTGGCCCACCGTCCGTTCCCGTCCATAATGATGGCAATGTGCCTGGGCAGGCGGTTGGGGTCGAGCTGGCGCAGAAGGAAATCGTCCGGGGAGCCGCGTTCGATAAGGGATTCAAACTCGTGCATTCAAGCTTCAGTGACTCAAATTAGCCAAAAATCACGGCGCTTGAGCGCCGGTGCGGGTGTGTTATGAACCGGGCGCATACTAGTAATCTACGCGCATGAGCGTCAAGCCCTGGGCTGGCGCCGTCGGTCCGACGGCAAACTGCTTTGTCAAACAAAGTATCTGGCGAACCGCCTCCGGCGGCACCTTCCGCTGCCCAACGGCAAGCAGAGTCCCCACCATGCGGCGGACTTGGTAGCGCAGAAAACCGTCACCATGGAAAGCCACCGCGACCAGTTCCGCCGGGCGCAACGGGTCGTGGTCGTCGGTTGCCGCGCCAGCCGGCGGTGGAAACCACATGACACGATGGATGGTGCGGATGGAGGTTTGGACGGTACGGTCGGCCACGCTAAACGGCGCGAAGTCATGGCGACCAACGAAATACGCGGACGCCTCGCGCATGGCTTCCCAATCGAGTTGCATCGGAACCAGCAGGCTGTAGCGCCGCCACCGCGGACTTTCCACTTGGCCGCGCCAGAAAGCGTAGTGGTACAGCTTGGCGCGCGCCGATTTGCGGGCGTGAAAATCGGCGCCGACGACTTCGACCTGGCGTACGCGAATGTCGTCGGGCAAGTGGGCATTGAGGGCCGCGCGCCAAGTTTCAGGTGGGCGCACCGGTGCGACATCGGTGTGAACCACCTGCCCCAACGCATGGACACCGGCATCGGTACGTCCGGCGGCATGCAGTTGCGCCGGATGGCCGAGCAGTGGCGTAAAGGCCGCCGCCAGCGCCGACTGAATGGTCGGCGCGTTGGCCTGGGTTTGCCAGCCGGCAAACGCCGTGCCGTCATACTCAATCGTCAGCTTCAAGCGCGGCATGGGGGCAATCTGGGAAACGGCGTGGCAACATTGGCAACCGAGGCCAATGGGCGTTTCCGAAACAGCACGGGAGTGGTGGCTTCAGGGCGTTGCCGGCGGCACGTCTTTGGCGCACCGAAAGCCCGTCGAGAGGTCGCGGAACGTGCGCTCATTCATAAGTCGGCGGGTGGACATCGTTTTGCGGGCGTCATCCGCAAAACAGCCACCACGCACAATTTTGAGTGGTTGAAACTGAGGTTTGACGACCGCTTGGCTGCCTGGATAGAGGTCATAGCCACTTTCAGTCCACTCGGAGACGTTGCCGGCCATATCGAGCAAGCCAAACGGGCTTTCGCCAGGGAAGCTGCCGACTTGGCGGCGTTGGTCCTTGATTTGACTAATGTCGCGCCCGGCGTTGAGCTTCGCCGGGTCAAATTCATTGCCCCACGGGTAGAGCCGCCGATCCACGCCACGCGCGGCGTATTCCCATTCCACTTCCGTCGGCAACCGCTTGCCGGCCCATTTGGCAAACGCCTGGGCATCGTCCCAACTGACTTCTGCCACCGGAAGCTTTGCCGTTCCGGGCGGAAAGGTTTTTTGCCCTTTCCAGTTGAGCGGCGGCGGGTGTCCAGTTTCCTGGACGAACTGGGCGTACTGCTCGTTAGTGACTTCGGTTTTATCCAGGAAGAACGGCGCGACCTGTCGTTCATGCTCGGGTTTCTCGAAGTCGTCGGCGCTGGCATTGTTGCCCATGATGAACTTACCGCCGGGGATGTACACCATGCCGGGCGGGGCTTGGGGCGTTGGTACCGGTTTGGGGTCGGCAGTCGTGGTCGTGGTACTTGCAGGTGTCCCGCGTTGGGACAAGTACCACCCGCCACCGGCAATGAGTCCGATGACTGCCACCGCGAGTCCGGCCGCAAGCGGCAGCCACCGCTTCGGGGCTGTCGCCTGGCCATCCACCGTAACGTAGGTTTTTGTCTGGCCCCCTGGTTCATCCGTGCGCTTGCGACTGGAACCGGTTGAGCGTTGGCGCTCCTGCGTGACGCGATCGGCCGAAGCATCCGCATTCGTCAGCGCCAGCGTCCGGTTGGTTGGCGCGGGATCACTCAATCCAGCCGTCGGTTTGATGCCTTCCCCGGCCGTACTGGCCCGCCCGACGCGACGCTGGGTTTTGAGCAGGTTGGTGAGTTGCCCCGTTCCCAATGCGCCGGCTTCGTGGAGCGCTTGTTCGAGTTCGGCAAAAAGGTGAAGCGCCGTGTCCGGTCGATCATTCGGGTTTTTGGCCAGCGCCCGAAGAATTAGGTAGTTGATCGCCGATGGGATGGATGGATTGATCTCAATTGGCGGCGTTGGCGCTTGTGAGACGTGCGCCATCAAGGTCGCCATCGAGTTGTCATTTTGAAACGGCACACGACCGGTAAAAAGCTCATACAAAATAACGCCCAAGCTATAGATGTCGGAACGCGCATCTAGCTCGATGCCCTGGCACTGTTCGGGTGACATGTAGTCGGGCGTCCCGATGACGGTGCCGGAAGCCGTGAGGGTGTTTTTATCCTGGCGCTTGAGCTTGGCGATACCAAAGTCAAGCACTTTGACATCTCTGATGGACTGCTGCTCATCGAGTAACAGAAAGATGTTGTCCGGTTTGACATCCCGGTGGACGATCCCCTTGACATGGGCCGCATGGAGCGCCGGGCAAACGCAAGAGTAGATAAAGTGAATGTCTTCACCTGGCAGCGTGTGCGTTTCCCGCAACCGCTCACCGAGCGACAGACCTTCGAGATACTCCATCACGAAATACACCAAGTTGGAGTCTTTCGTAACCCCGAAGTCGGTTACGCTCACGGCGTTTGGGTGGCGAATCTGGGCCGCTGCCTGGGCTTCGCGCCGAAAGCGTTCAACGGCTTTTTCATCTTCTCCGAACTGGGCATGAAGCACCTTGACTGCAAAGGGCGAGCCGATCTCAATGTGAATTGCGCGATAGACTTGCCCCATGCCGCCTTCGCCAATTTTCTTTTCGATTCGGTACTTACCATCGATGAGGACAGGCATGAGTCCTTTGCCATCAACGGGACAAAAGGTCACACTGTCTTCATACTCTCGCCCACAGGCTGGACACTGCTTCATTATGGTTTGTCGGACTCCCCTACTTGAATGGTTGCTTGAATGATTTTCCCACCCGCATGGGGGCGCTCAAGGTTGCGCGACGTCGTGCGCAGATTGTTGGAAACTATACTGTGATTGTCAAACGCCTTTATGGAAGCAAAATTGCGCTATGTCTAACGAGCTTACGGTTGCGCCAAGCTTCACCGTGTGCGGGGCCGGTCTGTCCGGTACTTTAGCAGCCCTTTATCTGGCCCGACAGGGTAACCGCGTCATGCTCTATGAACGCTTTCCAGACATGCGGACGAGCACTGTTCCGCGTGGGCGCTCAATTAACTTGGCGCTGTCACGCCGCGGACTCCATGCGCTGGAAACCATTGGGTTGGCTCCAGTTATTCGTCCGCTAGCCATTCCGATGCGCGGTCGCCTGATTCACAGCCAGCAGGGCGACCTCACCTTTCAACCTTACGGGCGCACACCAGACGAAACGATATTTTCTATTTCGCGTCACCAACTCAACTGCGCCTTACTCGATGCGGCAGAACGTTGGCCAAACCTAGAAATTCACTTCTCCAAACGTTGCGTTGGGCTTCAGCTCAGTTCACTGACGCTTGACATTGAAGACGTGCCAACGCGCACCGTTCGCCAGGCCAGCGCCCGAACTGTTATTGGCGCGGATGGGGCGTTCTCAGTCGTGCGCCAGGCACTTCAGCGGACAGAACGCTACGACTATGCACAAACCTTTCTCCCTCATGGCTACAAGGAGCTCACCATTCCGGCGCTCCCCGGTGGATTACACGCTCTGGAGAAAAACTATCTGCACATCTGGCCGCGTCAGGACTTCATGCTCATCGCCCTTCCTAACCTGGATGGTTCCTTTACCTGCACGCTATTTCTGGCTTACGAGGGCCCGGAAAGCTTTGCCCGGCTGACCGACGATGATGCCATCCGCCGGTTTTTCGACCACTACTTTCCCGATGTTGTGCCGCTGATGCCGACCCTGGTCGAAGACTTCAAGTACAACCCGACCGGCTCGATGGTGACCATTCGCTGTTTTCCCTGGCAGCACGCCGGACGGGTTGTGCTGCTCGGGGATGCCGCGCATGCGGTTGTCCCCTTTTACGGTCAAGGCATGAATGCTTCCTTTGAAGATTGTGTTGTCTTGGATGAATGTCTCCGGCGACATAACGGCGACACAGCGGCCGCCTTTCTTGACTATCAGCAGCAGCGGAAAGTCAACACGGATGCGCTAGCGGAACTGGCTTATGAAAACTACCTTGAAATGCGGGCCAAGGTCGCTTCACCCTGGTTTTTGTTGCGGCGGCGACTGGAGTATGGACTCTCAAGCCTGCTGGGCGACCGTTTTCTGCCGCTCTACACCATGGTGTCATTCACGCGCATTCCATACGCTGAAGCCCGTGCCCGCGCTGCGCGTCAGGATCGCTTACTAGATATTGCTCTGGCCGCCGGTGGGGTCGCTGGGCTTATCCTGCTATTGTGGCTGGTGTGGCGGTGGCTTGGATAGCGTCGCGGCCAGGGAATGGTGGCAAGCGTTGTTAGCTGTCACCGGAACTGCCGCCACAAGCGGTAAAGAAGCCGACCGCTGCTGACCAGCCCAGATAGCCCAAGCACCGTGAACCACAGCGGCGAAGTCTGGAGCTGGCGGTCAAGCCAGTACCCCACCATGAACGGCGCAATGAGCGTGAGCGGCAACCCCAACGCCAACCCAGCCGATGCCAACATCTGGGCTGGCGTACCTGCCGCTTCAGGCTCTGAATCGTGGGACGGCCGCATGGCGATGTAGGTCACATTGGGAAAGGGTGGCGGAGGGCATGGGATTCGAACCCACATGTCCTTTCGGACGCCGGTTTTCAAGACCGGTGCATTAGCCGTTCTGCCAACCCTCCGCAGGCAGCCGGAAAACTATAGCTGGGCTTGCCTGTGACGACAAGCGTACGCGACACGGCTGCGCTACAATCCACGACCAGAACCCTTGGCTTCAGTCTGGGGTGGTTGTCGTCAGTAAGTTTCACTCGGAAGTTAGTTGCACTCAGAGCTTTAGGGGAAGGAGACAGATCGCCATGGCGCAGGATGACCGCAATCGTTTTGAGTACCGGGTTGGCGATGAAGTGTCCTTTGCAGCGGGACATGGCATGCAGTACGGCGAAATTGCCCGGATCGTCACACCGGGTCCAGATGGCGCGGTTGAAATCGAGTGGGAAGACGGTCGCCGGGAGATCAAGAAAACCCGCGACCGTGCCATTCGGCTACTTCGCCGCGCCACCGGGGCAAGTGAGTTTGACGAACAGCGCGGAAGTCGGCGGCGCAGTTTTGATAATGAAATTTCAGAGGTGCGCCGGAGCGACGTTCGTCGTCGGCAGGGATGAAACCGCTGGTTATCCCGGTGATTGTCGGGCCGACCTGTTCCGGTAAAAGTGACCTTGGGCTGGCCGTTGCACAGACGCTGAACGGCGAGATTATCAATCTTGATTCGATTCAGGTCTATCGCGGCCTCGATGTCGCCACCGCCAAGGTTCCGGTCGCCATCCGCGCTACAACGCCGCATCACTTAATTGACGTAGTGGAGCCCACGGAGCATTACACGGCCGGACGCTATGCTCGTGAAGCTGCCGCTTGCTTGGCCGCGATTGAAGCGCGTGGTCGAACTGCTGTGTTCGTCGGCGGGACGGGGCTGTATTTGAATGCCTTGCGTGGTCGTATCTTTACCGATGATGCTGCTACGGATTTGCGTTTGCGTGATCGTTTGCGGGCTATCCGTGATCGGCGTGGCGCGCCTTGGCTGCACCGCATGTTGAAGCGGCTTGACACCGCGACTGCGGCACGGCTCCAGCCAAACGACTGGTCGCGGACCATGCGTGCTCTGGAGTTTTTCTTTCAAACGAAAACGCCACTTTCTCAGCGCCAAGCCGCACTACCACCACCACCGTCATTTGTCAGGCGGATGCGCATTGTCGTGTTGTCTCCACCGCGATCGGCGCTGTATGCCCGGATTGATGCGCGGGTCGAGGCCATGCTTGCCGCTGGCCTGTTGGATGAAATTCAGTCCCTGCTGGCCGCTGGGGTGCCGCAGGATGCCGAAGCGTTTCAAGCCCACGGTTACCGACGCTTCATTGAGTACCTGCGGGGCCAGCGAACGTACGCATCGGCCGTTGAGCAAATGAAGACCGATACCCGGCATTATGCCAAGCGGCAGCTTTCCTGGTGGCGGCGCGAGCCGGATGCCTGGTGGTTCGACGGATTTGGTCACGACCCGGAGGTGCAGGCGCGGGTCATTGCCGCTCTGCGGGAGGCGCAAGTCGAGCTGGCCGGCGCAACCTGTCTGGCAAGCTGACTTTCCGCCGGGATAGTGACCTGCCTATGATGGCGTCATGCGTCCCGTGGCTGAATCAGTGTTTGATGTCGTGGTGGTGGGTGCCGGCGTTGCCGGCTTGACGGCGGCAGTTTTGTTACAGCATGACGGCTACCGAACGCTCCTGTTGGAAGCCCATGACAAAGCCGGTGGCTGTGCTGGGTATTTTTTCCACAAGGGGTACTCCTTCGATGCGGGCGCGACCGTCCTGATGGGCCTTGATCCCGACGGCCTTCACACACAAGTTTTTAGGCGGTTGGGTGTGGCGCTGCCAGAGAGTACGCTGGTCGAGCGCGTGGCCGTTCACCTGCCTGACCGCACAGTTCACATTGATTATGACCAGACACGCTGGGCAGAAGAGCGGGTCGCCCGCTTTGCCCGGACACCCGATGAAGCGGATCGCTTGCGTGCCTTTTGGACGTTGATTGACCAAACGGCCGACGTGATGTGGGCGGCAACGGCAAAGCTTCCGGCGCTTCCGCTGCGTCACTGGCGGGATGTGGTTGCCAATTTACGGTTGGTGTCGCCGGGTTTTGTGCAAGTCCTGCCAAACTTATTTTCGACCGTTGAAGGCGTCTTGCGTCGGTATCGGCTTGCCGACCATGGGCCGTTGCGGGCGTTCCTGGATGGGTTGTTGTTGATTACGGCGCAGGAAACCGCCGCCCGCGCGCCCTTTCTCAACGGCGCTGCCGGTTTGGATATTTACCGCCACGGCATTCGGCGCGCGCGGGGTGGCATGAAAACCTTCATCAAAGCGCACGTTGAGGCATTCCAGGCGCTTGGTGGCGTGTTCAAGCGGCGGCAGCGCGTGACCTGCATCCGACCGCAGCCCGGCGGCGGCTATACGCTTGAAACCGACCGCGGTCTGACACTTCAGACGCCGCGCGTCGTGGCCAATCTGCCAATCTGGAATCTGCCGTCTCTGGTGGCGGCAGACCTTTCGCGTTCGTTGGCGCGACCGCTCAAGAAGGCCGGCACGGGATGGGGAGCGTTTACGCTTTATTTGGGCGTCAAATCTGAAGTCATTCCCGACGATGCGCCGCTCAATCAGCAAGTCCTGTTGCAGTACGGTGCAAGCTTCGAGGATGGCAACAGTGCCTTCTTGAGTCTCAGTGAGGCCGATGACCGAGCCAGCGCGCCACCCGGTCGGCGCACCCTCAATGTCTCGACGCACACGGAAGTTGATGCGTGGTGGGAAGCCACGCCGGAAGCTTATGCGGCCCGGCGGGCCGCCGTGGTCGAACGCCTACTCACGGCTGTTGAGCGCGTGTTTCCAAACGTCCGCGATGGGATTGAATGCCTGCTGCCGGGAACGCCAGTCACCTTTGCTCACTACACCGGACGCGCCCGCGGGATGGTCGGCGGGCTGCGTACCAACCGCTGGAACAGCAACTTGTTTGGAATTGGTTCGCGCGATGTCGGACTGCCCAACTTTTGGCTGGTTGGGGACACCGTTTTTCCGGGACAGGGAACGCCGGCCTGCGCCCTTTCCGGCATCAATGCCTGGCGCGACATCACCGGCCGCTGGACGCTTGCCGCCCCACCTTCCGGGGTGGTTGCGCCGACCGGTCAGGTGGTTGGACCGGCGCTCAGGGCCACGTCGCCGGTTGTGCGATCCGTTCGCTGATGGGCATCGTCTGGGTGCTCAAGCTGAGAGCAGCTTGGCGGGACAAGATGCTTCGGAAGGCCCTGCGCCATGATGAGCCATCAGGACTCAGGCGGTAGGTCTGAGGAACCCAAACGTTGAGCGCGCAGGCGAGCGAGTTCGGCTTCGAGCTGGGCGCGGGCTTGGCGTTCAGTCTCAGCCCGAGCTTCAGCATCGAGCCGCGCCTGACGCTCAACCGCTCTGGCTTGGCGTTCGGCCTCGGCACGGGCTTCGGCATCAAGCTTGGCTTGGCGTTCAGTCTCAGCCCGAGCTTCAGCGGCTTGTATCCGGGCTTCGGCGTCAAGCTTGGCTTGGCGTTCGGCTGCGGCCCGGGTTTCGGCATCAAGCTTGGCCTGGTGTTCGGCTGCGGCGCGGGCTTCGGCATCGAGCCGCGCCGACCGCTCCGCTGCCAGCCGCTCCACCTCCGCCCGGGCCACCTCATCCGCCGTCTCCCCACCCAGCACTCCATCCACCGCAATCGCCACGCCACCAAGCGCCTCCAGACTCATTACCTCCCCACTGCCGTAGGTCAGTACCTCCGCATACCTCCCCTCCCCTACAACCGGCCGCCGACACACCACCACCCGATCCTGCCGCGTGTCCACGATCACGTACTCCCCAATCCCACGCCGCCCATACTCCGTCCGCTTCGCCTCGTAATCATCCCGCCAGTTCGTACTCGTCACCTCCACCACCAGCACCGCCGCCGCCAACGCCAGCCGCACCACCCCATCCGCCGCTTCCGGCGTCCGCGGATCGCCCACCGCTTTGTGGCATACCACGATGTCGGGAATGCGCACCGTATCGGTTTCTGTCTGTACCCCAAGCACGGTCGCGGTGTAGGGCAGGTCGCGCTCGGCAATCACCCAGTTGAAGCGGGTCAACAGCGCCGTGACGATGGCCTGGTGGCGTTTGGAGGGGGCGGGCATCTCAACCGGGATACCTCGGACAAGCTCATAGCGGCGGTCAGGCTCACCGTAGGCAAGAAACTCTTCAAGGGTCAAGCGGCGGGGTGGCGCCAGGACAACGGGTGCGGACATAGCAAAGTTCTCCCAACCGGCAACAACCAGAGCGTGAACGCCCCGGTGCGCAGTGTGCCGGAGACGTGCGGCTGGTGGCAAGGGAGGCGAGACGCCGGTTTAGCAAGCGCGTCTGGCTGATTGAACAGGGCCCGGAAGCGCCCTGTCATCCACCGTGGAGCAGCTCAATCACTGAGATGGCGGGCAACATTCGTGCGGTAGGCCAAGGCGGCCGGCAAAAGCCCCATCACCGCTCCAAGGGCCAGCGTCCCGGCCACGACGGCAACTTCAAATGGCACGTAAGCTGTCAGCCAGGCCGGCCCAACTTCAAGGCGTGTCCAGGTCCAAGGCGCAAGCGGTAGCCCACTGAGGAACTTCAAGCTGCTTCCAGCGGCCGCCAGCAGCAAGTGTCCGCCAACGACGCCCGCCAATCCACCAAGCGCCGCCGTTATGGCAGCTTCCCAGACCAGCCAGCCAAAAATGGTGCGCCGATGCGCGCCCAGCGCGCGCAGCACCGCCACCTCCCGTCGGCGTTCAGCCAGCGAGTTGTAAATTGCCACCAGCACCGAAACCGATGCCACAACGACGACCAGCACTGACATCAACAGCAGTGCGCGGTCAACCGTCCCGACGATGGCAAAGAGTTTCTGCACTTCGACGCCGGGTAACGCCGCCTGAGCGTCCTTGCCCTTGTTGATTTCCCGTTGCATGAGAAACAGGTAGCCCGGCGACCGAAGCTTCACAATGATGGACGTGACTTCATCAATGGTCGTCGCGGATGCGGTTGGCGCCGGTTTGTCGCCCATTGGCGGTGCGCTCGGCGTGGGCGCAGTGGTTGTTGCCGGAGCCGTGGACGGCTTCTTGTGATGGTGATGGTGGTGGTGATGTTTGTCTTCAGCTTCAGGTGGCGACGCTGTAGTGTCGGATTCCGCCGGGAGCGCGTTGAGCTGGTCGAGTAAGTTCTGGTTGTTCTGAGCCGGACTGCTATCACGATGGATTTCATCCACGCTGCCCAACGAAATGAAAATCACCCGGTCAAGCGGCGTGCCGGTTTCACGCAACACGCCCACGACGGTAAAGGGCGCGTCCTCATGCTCTTCAGCGGCCACGGTGTCTTCGACGCCGTGCCGCGCCACAAACGTCTGCCCCAGGGCCAGCTTGGCTTCCCGCGCCACGACACTCCCGATGACGGCTTCATAATCCGCGGTAAACGCTCGCCCCTCGGCAATGGAAACCGGCTGCCCGTCCTTGAGCTTGACAAGCTCGAAGTACTCCCGCTCCGTGCCAACCAAACGAAAACCCCGGTAGTTGTCGCCCAGCGCCAAGGGGATGGCATAGGCCACCCGGTCATCTGCCTTGAGCTTGCGGTAATAGTCGTAAGGCAGGTTGCCCACCGGCACGTCGAGGTGAAAGACCGTGTTCAAAACAAGCTGCAAGGGCGAGCCTTTCGCGCCGACGACCAGCTCGTATGACGCCGCCACGTTGTCGAAATTGGCCTGCGCCTGTTGCCGCATGGACGTAATCGCCGTGACCAGTGCAACGCCCAAGGCAATGGAAATCGCTGTCAAACAGGTCGAGAGCCAGCGTTGCCGCAAGTTGCGATAGATGACCGTCAGGGTTTGCATGCCAGCCTCATCCGGGATGTGCTTGGTTGATTGTGCTTGGTTGATGCGCTTAGTTGACGCGGTTGATGTCAGACAAGTGCAGCGTTGTTGGGAAGCGGCGCGCGACGGCCTCATCGTGAGTCACGACGATCAGCGCCGCGCCGATGTCGGTGCAAAGCCGCTGCATGAGGTCGAGCACGGCGTCGCGGTTGCGACTGTCAAGGGCGCTGGTGGGTTCGTCGGCCAGCACCAGCTTCGGACGATTGGCCAACGCGCGCGCAATGCCGACCCGCTGCTGCTGTCCGGCCGAAAGCTGGCGCGGAAAGTAGCGGGCGCGCTCCCGCAACCCGACCTTTTCCAGCAGGTCGAGCGCATGGGCGGTCCCGGCCCGATTGGCAGCAAACTTCATGCCTAACGCGACGTTTTCAAGCGCCGTAAACGCCGGCAGCAAATGCACGCTCTGGAAGATGTAGCCAATGTTGTCAGCGCGAAAGCGGTCGCGGTGCGCTTCGTTCAAGCGTGTGATGTCTGTATTGTCGAGTCGGACTTCACCGCTGTCAGGCAGGACAATGCCCGCAATGAGGTTGAGCAGCGTCGTCTTGCCCGAACCGCTCGCCCCAACGAGCGCAACTTGCGCGCCGGCAGCCACGCTCCAGTCCGGCGTGTCAATCACCGGTGTCGGCGGCTCGCCATCTGGACTTGAGTAAGCTAAACGGAGATTGCGTATGTCAAGCATGGTGTGTGTCGTTGACTCGGAGAGCGGCTGGCCCCCGCCGCTGATGGTTGCGGCTAGGATTATTCCTAACTACAGTCAGGCCGCAACGAACTCTACTCGACATGAGGACGGCAGCAAAAGCCGACTGTTCCAAAGTTTCAACTTTTTGACCATACGAGGTGGGTAGTCATGTCCTTAGCGGCAACCACGCAGCAAGTGCCGGTCACGGTGTTGACCGGCTTTCTGGGCGCCGGCAAAACCACGCTTCTCAATCGCTTGCTCACCGAGCAGCATGGTAAACGCATTGCGGTCATCGAAAACGAGTTTGGCGAAGTCGGCGTGGACAATGAACTGGTGATTGACGCCGAAGAAGAAATTTTCGAGATGAACAACGGCTGCATCTGCTGCACGGTGCGCGGCGATCTGATCCGCATTCTGGGCAACTTGATGAAGCGCAAGGACAAGTTTGATTACATCCTGGTGGAAACAACGGGAATGGCCGACCCCGGCCCCGTCGCCCAGACGTTCTTTGTGGATGACGAAGTGCGGAGCAAGACCCGCCTCGATGGCATCGTGACCCTGGTGGACGCCAAGCACGTGTGGGAACACTTCGACACCAACGAAGTCAAGGAACAAATTGCCTTTGCCGATGTCATCCTGCTCAACAAAACGGATTTGGTGGATGCCGAAACACTTGACCGCCTCGAACAGCGTGTCCGTGCCATGAATGCCACCGCCAAGATTTTACGTACGCGAGATTCCAACGCGCCGGTTGAAAGCTTGCTCGACATTGGCGCGTTTGATCTCAATCGGGCGCTGGCCGTGGACCCGCAGTTTCTTGAGCCAGAGTATCCGTTTGAATACGGTGGGGTGTATGACCTGGCGACCGGGACCTATGCGTTCAGCTTGCAGCCCGGACCTGACCCAACCCTGGATGTCGTGCTTCTCCCCGTCCCCGAGGGTGAGGAAGATGCCTTAGCGCGGCTTGCTGACCAGGCCATCATCGCCTTTTCAGACGAGCCAGACCTCATAACCCACGGGGGCATCCTGGCACCGGGAACGCGATTGCAGCGGCTGTGCCTGGAAGTGGAAGGGCCAACCACGGTCATCGTTCCGATTGAGCAAGCCGGACGCTATGCCCTGTTTACCCAGCATCATCCAGATGAGTTTGCGGCCACGTTCCGGCGCGACGGCGTGGACGTTGCTCCCGTGGCGACCCGTGAGTACAAGCCCGACCATGAGCACGACGATGAAGTTTCTTCGGTGGGCATTACCACTCCCGGCGACCTCGATCCCAAAAAGCTCAATGCCTGGCTTGGCGAGCTGCTTCAGACGAAGGGGCCAGACATTTTCCGCATGAAAGGCATCCTGAGCATTGCTGGTGATCCGCGCCGGTTTGTTTTTCAGGGGGTGCACATGATGTTTGACGGCCGGCCAGATCGTCCCTGGGGGACAGAGCCACGCCGCAACGCCCTCGTCTTCATTGGGCGGCATCTTGATCGGAAAGCCCTCGAAACCAGCTTTCGGGACTGTTTGGTAGGATAAATCGAGTTTGAAGTGCTGAGTTTTGAGTTCAAAGCGTGGGCAACAGGCGTGGTGGTGGTTGCCGGGTTGCCCGGTGCGTCCCTAGAAGTAGCGCGGCAGTCGTGAGCCATCCTCGCTCGCTCCTGCCGCGCCTGGCTATGGATACGTCAAGCCATCAGTCGAATCGCCCGTTGCCGCGCCCCTGCTGCCAGCCCCAGTCACGGTTGCCGCGCCAGTCTGGCCCGCAGTCGTTGCCGCGTCCACGTCCGCGCCCGCGCCCGCCGCGGAAGTCGTTATACCCTTGCTCGTAACCGGCCCGGTAGCCATCCCGGAAACCGCGCCGATAGTTGCCATCGTGCCGCCACTCGCGCTGGAAGCCCTGCATGGCGTTTTCATAGGTAGCGTTGCGGAAGTTGGAGCGAAAACCGCGCCGGCGATCGTTGCGCCCGTCCTCAAAGCCAATCTGGAAACCAATGTCACGTCCGCGCTCACGAACCCACTGCTCGGATGGCGGACGCCGATTGAAACGGGGGTCATTCACGCCCCAGGGGTCCCAGTTCTGGGCGGCGGCGGACATCGGCGCGCCAACCAACAACAGCAAGCCCAAAAACACAGTGCCCAGGGCGAGGCTTCGGCTTCTCAGGGTGGTCATCATGATGTTTGTTCCTCCACGACCAAGGATGTTGCCTGGTTAGAGAACAACTTCCGTGCCACACTTTCGCCGGTGACGCTTTTACCGGTTTTTCAGGTTCAGGACAGGCTTTTTCCTAGAAAGGCCGTACGACACCACCCCATATCGTATGGCGCTCGCCCACGCCGTATCCTAAATCGTCAGTCGCAAGACAACCACCGCGAATAGTCACACTGGAGCGGTGGGGTGGAAAAGCCGACTTTCTGGGCTTTGGTTGTCTCAAAAGCTGAAAGCTTGGATACCTCACTCGCCTACGGAGGCATGACTTATGCGGGCACGGCTTCACCTTCTGGCACTGTGGCTCGGGTTATTCGGTTTGGTTGGTGTCTGGGTAAGCGTCACCCAGGCCCGGCGTGAGTCTCTTCCCACGGGCCGGCCGCATACGCTCCACCACGGCGGGATAAAGCGCACCTACCACCTGCATGTGCCGGAGTGTGCGGCTGCACCTCCATGGCCGGTGGTCATCGCACTCCACGGGGGTGGTGGTGCAAGCGCTGAAGAAATGGAGCGTCGTTTTGGCTTTGCCCGGCTTGGAAACCGTGAAGGGTTTCTGACGGTCTATCCGGCTGGTGTGAATGGCCAGTGGAACGATGGGCGCGGAAAAACCTTTCGGCGCGCACAGGACAATACGGATGTGGATGATGTCGGCTTCATTCGGACCCTGATAGAACACTTGGTAAAAACGGGCCAGGCCGACCCCGACCGGGTGTACGTGACCGGTTTTTCAAATGGCGGCATGATGACCTACCGTTTGGGGATTGAGCTTGGTGATCGCTTGGCAGCGATTGCGGCTGGGATTGCCAATTTGCCTACTAACCTACGCAACCGGACGCCAGTGCGGGCGCTGCCTGTTCTTATCATGAATGGCACTGATGACCCCATGGTTCCCTGGCAGGGCGGTGACGTACGGGTTCTCGGCCGCGCCTATGGCACCGTCCTTTCAACTCAGGAAACGGTTGATTTCTGGCGGGCGGCCGCGCGGCTTCCCACCCAGCCGACAGTTGAGCGATTGCCCGACCGTGTGCCAAGTGACCAGTGCCAAGTCGAGGTGCGTCGCTGGACGGAACGCGCGGCCGCGCCGGAGGTCGTGCTGTATGCCATCCTCGGCGGTGGACATCAAATTCCCGGTGGGGCAACACCCAAAGCGCCCCGTTTGGTCGGCAAGCAATGTATGGACATCCAGGCGACCGAGGTCATTTGGACCTTCTTTGCACAGCACCGCCGTAGCCGCTAAACTTTCGTCGCCAAGGGCGGGGCGGAGGCCACGTGCACACCGATTTGAAGATGACGCTCGTCCCAGCTAATCCCAACCCTAGTCAAACTGCCAACCCCTGTGATTTTCGTCATCAATCGCCAACGCCGTGAGCGACTCGACCGCGCTGCCGTCGCGGCGCTGGCGTCGGCTACGCTGGAAGCCGTGTTGGGCGCGCGGCTGGCATCGGCCTTGGATGCCAACGTTGTCTTCATCAGCGATGAGCCAATGCGGCGGCTCAATCAGGCCTACCGAGGCATCAACGCCCCGACCGATGTTTTATCTTTTGTTCACTTACCGCTCCTCTCGCCTTACGAGTCCACACCTGCCCAGCGCGAAGCCTGGTTTTTCAGCCAGCCACCGACTACGTACGGCGACGACCGTCCCCTGCTGGGTGAGGTGGTGATTGCCACGCCAACGGCCCGCCGCTATGCCGAACGCCATGCCTTGACATTCGCCGAAGAAATCCAAAGACTCGTTATCCACGGCGTTGTCCATCTATGTGGGTATGATCACGAAACTGACGCAGGGCAAATGACGCGCCTGGAGCGTCAGCTTCGGCAGCGATTTCTGCGGACTGCCCTGGTGTCAGCCGATGCCAGGTAAGCTGGTTTGCCTCCGCTTCGCGCAAGCAGCGCACGTCACATTATGGAATATGAGCTAGCCTTCGCGCTGCTAACGATTGGCGGCCTGTTCTTTCTAGCTATCGTGGAAAGTGCTCATGGCTCGATTTCCGAAGTCACGCTGCGGTCGCTGGCGGCTGAACTACCTGATGAGTCCCCGCAGCGCCGGTTTCTCCGCCATCTGTTGAGTCACCGATTAGACTTCTGGTTGAGCCTGTCGCTTGGCTTACAGTCGGGCACGCTGGTTGTGACAACCCTGGCGGTCATGCTGGCGCACCGCTTTGCATCGCCTTGGGCACTGCTGGCCGCCGTTGGCATCGCACTTTTTCTGGTTATTCCGGCCCGCCAAATTCTGCCGCGCATCATTGTCCAGAATCAGCCCGAGGCCTATCTGCTTCGCTTCCTGCCCTGGTTTCGGCTGTATTTCAATGCCGTCCAGCCCATCGTGCGGCCCATGCGCCAACTCATCATGAGCTTTCGGGCCGAGTCAGAACGCAGCATCACCCCCGATTCAACCCCGCCATCGGAAGGCGAGGGCATCCAGGCCCTGATTGACGTTGGCGAGGAAGCCGGCATCATCGAAGAAGAAGAAGGCGAACTCATCCAGTCAGTCATTGAGTTTAGTGACACGGCCGTTCGTGACATCATGACGCAACGGCCGGACATCATTTCGGTGCGCGCCTCCTCCAGTGTGCGTGAAGCCAGCGAAACCATGACGCGCGAACGTCACTCGCGGCTGCCAGTTTTTGAGCAGGACTCGGATGACATTGTAGGGATTGTCTTTATTCGTGATGTGCTGGACTGTCTTCTCAATGGGCGCGAACACGTACCCGTTCGTGAGATCGTGCGCCCGGCTTATTTTGTTCCTGAAAGCAAAAGTATCGGTGATTTGTTGGAAGATATGCGCAAATCGGCCATGCAAATCGCTCTGGTGATTGATGAATATGGTGATGTTGCCGGACTCGTGACCATCGAGGACATCCTCGAAGAAATCGTCGGTGAGATTGAAGACGAGGACCAGTCTTCAGAGGTCGAGGAAGTGTTGCTCGAAACGGACGGCGCATGGCTGGTGCGTGGGAGCACCGAGATTCGCAAGGTTGAACTCGTGACCGAACGGGAGCTATCCGGCGATGACTTTCAGACCGTCAACGGGTTCATTGTTTCCGAACTGGAGCGTGTCCCTTCCACCGGGGAGCACTTTATTGTGCGCGGACTTGAAGTTGAGGTTCTGGAGAGTGATGGGCGTGCGATTCGTCGCGTCCGGCTTCGCAAACCCGTGACGGACTCACAGGCTTCCGAAGAAACTTAGTGTGGATTCACCCTGCTGGACGGCCCGAAAGCGGCGCAGCCGCCCAATCGTTTCGGCCAGGGGGCGCTTGGCGTGGTGCTCGACGACGAGCCACCCATCCGCGTTGAGCAATGGATGCGCACCCAACAGGTCGAGCAATGGCGCGTAAATCGGTGAGGCATAGGGTGGGTCGCAAAAAATGAAGTCAAACCGCCGCTCCGCTTGGATGAACTGCTTGACTGCGCTGACGGCATCGCGCTGCACCAGTTCAGCTTCTTCGCCGATGCCACAGCGGGCCAGGTTGTCCACGAGCGCCATCAGTGCACGGCGTGAATTCTCGACAAATGTCACCTGCTGCGCGCCACGGCTCAGGGCTTCAATGCCAACCGCGCCCGAACCGGCACATAGATCGAGAAACGTTGTGGCGCTGATGTACGGCGACAGAATGTTGAAAAGCGTTTCGCGCAGGCGATCTGAAGTCGGACGTACGTGCAACCCATCGTTGCTGCGCAGGCGCTTGCCCCGATGCAAGCCGGCGATCACGCGCATGAGCCGTTTCCTCCACCTACGTTCGTGACGCTAATCGTTTGTTTTGAGCTTGGCAACCGATGCTTGGGTGGCAGGCTGGTTGTGCTGCCTGGCTACCTGCCGATCTCAAGGCCCGGTGCGCGTGAGTTGACCATGTTCGAGTCGCCACACCTGCTGGCAGGTGGCCGCCAAGTTGGTGTCATGGGTGACGATCACCAGCGTCATGTGGTGATCCTGCTGAAGCTCATGCAACAACTTGAGAACTTCAGCCGCCGTGCGCTCATCGAGATTGCCCGTTGGCTCGTCGGCCAGAAGCAGCGGGGGCGTGTTCGCCAGTGCCCGCGCCAGCGCCACCCGCTGACTTTCGCCACCGGAAAGCTCGGTTGGCAGGTGATGCCGGCGGTTGCCCAGCCCAACCCGCTCAAGCAACGCCTCCGCGCGCCGATGACTTTCGGCCGCTGAAACCCCCGCCATCCGCATCGGCAGCGCAACGTTTTCGAGCGCCGTGAACTCTGGCAGCAAATGGTGGAACTGAAACACGAAGCCGATGGTCTGGTTGCGAAACCGCGCGCGCGCCGTTGCCGACATTGCCCACAGCGACGCGCCCATGACGCGCACTTCGCCGGACGTTGGGGCGTCGAGTCCGCCCAGAACGTGCAGCAACGTGGATTTTCCAACCCCCGACGCGCCAACGATGGCGGTTGACGTGCCGGCGTCCACCGACCAGCACAAGCGTTCAAAGACCACCAGCGGCGGTTGCCCAGGCGTCGTCCCCGGATACCGATAGGTCAGTTGGTTGACAACAAGCACAGGCAACAGGCTGCGTCTCCAGCAGTGCGTCGTGTCGTGTGAGGTGAAACTACGCGGACTATGCTCTCGGCGGGATTATTCTTTGCGCTTCGGGCGCAGGTTGGCCGCCAGGACTCGTTTGCGCAGACGAATTGCCGTTGGCGTGACTTCAACCAGCTCATCATCAGCGATGAACTCCAGCGCCTGTTCAAGCGAAAGCTCACGCGCCGGAACGAGCCGGATGCCTTCATCGGCGGTTGAGGCGCGCATGTTGGTCAGCTTTTTCTCGCGCACAACGTTCACATCGAGGTCATTTTCACGGGAGTTCTCGCCGACAATCATCCCTTCGTACACAGCCGTCCCCGGCTTCACAAACATTTCGCCGCGCTCTTGCAGGTTATAGAGAGCATAGGCCGTTGCTTCGCCGGCGCGATCAGAGACCAACACGCCGTTGAGTCGTGAGGCAATCGGCCCGAGCCACTTGTCCCACCGGAGAAACATGGTGTTGAGCAGCCCGGTGCCCTTGGTGTCGGTGAGAAACTCCGACCGAAAGCCAATCAGGCCACGGGATGGAATTTCAAACTCCATGCGCACGCGGCCCGTGCCGTGATTGATCATTTTCGTCATGACGCCGCGGCGCCGACCCATGGCTTCGGTAATGACGCCAACAAACGTGTCTGGACAGTCCACCACCGCCAGTTCGATTGGTTCCTTGAGGATGCCGTCTTCCTGGCGCGTAACCACTTCTGGCTTCGACACCTGTACTTCATACCCTTCACGGCGCATTTGCTCGATAAGGATGGATAGTTGGAGTTCACCCCGGCCAGTCACCTTGAAGGCTTCTGGTGAGTCGGTGTCCTCGACCCGGATGGAGACGTTCCCCAGCAGCTCTTTGTCCAGCCGCTCACGAATTTGGCGCGAGGTCACGTACTTGCCCTCGCGTCCAGCAAAGGGCGAGGTGTTGACGCCAAACACCATCGAGATGGTTGGTTCGTCAATCTGGATGAGCGGGAGCGCCTTGGGCTGTTCGGCGTCAGAAATGGTTTCGCCAATGTTGATGTCGGGAATTCCGGCAACGGTGATGATGTCGCCGGAAGCCGCACGTTCACAGGGAACACGCTTGAGGCCTTCAAAAGTGTAAAGCTGGGTGATGCGGTGTTTTTCAACCGAGCCATCCCGCTTGCACAGGCTCACCGGCTGTCCGATGGTCAGTTCGCCCGCCACGACGCGCCCAATCCCTAGGCGGCCAACATATTCATCGTAACCAATGTTCGTGACCAAAACCTGGAGTGTCTCGTGTCGCCGGTCAATTGGCGCCGGGATGGTTTCAATGATTTGCTCAAAAAGTACGCGCAAATCAGAGGCTTCGTCTTCAGGCCGGCGCTTGGCGATGCCGTCCCGCCCAATCGTATAGACAATCGGAAACTCGATTTGTTCTTCGTTGGCGTCCAGGTCAATGAACAGGTCATAGACCTCGTTGACAACCTCCTGAATGCGCGCATCGGGACGATCAATCTTGTTGATGACGACAATGGCTTTGAGATTGAGTTCAAGGGCTTTGGACAGCACATAGCGCGTCTGCGGGAGCGGCCCTTCGGAAGCATCCACCAGCAAAACGACACCGTCCACCATTTTCAGAATGCGCTGCACCTCGCCGCCGAAGTCAGCGTGGCCCGGTGTGTCCACGATGTTGATTTTGACATCACCATAACGCACCGCCGTGTTTTTGGCCATGATCGTGATGCCCCGCTCGCGTTCGAGGTCGAGGTTGTCCATGACACGATCTGCAACCTTTTCATTGGTGCGGAAGGTTCCAGACTGGCGCAGGAGGGCGTCCACAAGCGTGGTTTTGCCATGGTCAACGTGGGCAATGATGGCAAGGTTGCGAATATCCGTACGACTTTCCACGGGCAGTACCTCTTAGCGTTGGGCGTCTGAACCACGAGTGCAACAAGGGTCAAGCGTTCAAAAAAAGGGCGTAGGCTAGCGCACTTCCACCAGAATGGCTACCCAGGGTTTCCGGTCTGGCGCGCCGCCGCCACCAAGTTGCCTTGGTCGGGGTTGCGCGGGCGCTATAATCACGAGTCTGGTTGAATCGCCACTGGGTAAACGGTGGCGAACACAGGAAAGGAAGATCAAAGGCTCATGACCGAACGCATTGCCGTCGCTATGTCGGGCGGCGTGGATAGCTCGACTGTCGCGGCGCTGCTCAAGGAGCAAGGCTACGACCTCATCGGTCTTTCCATGCAGCTCTGGAACCAGCGCCGCATCAACGTGGACGCGGATGGCAACCCCTTACCCTCGCGCTGCTGTTCGCTTGATGACCTTTACGATGCGCGGGCCGTAGCTGACTTACTGGGAATTCCATTTTATGTGCTCAACTTTGAGGAGGATTTTGAGTCCCGCGTCGTCCGGCCGTTTGTGGTGAGCTATCTGAACGGCAATACGCCTAGCCCCTGTGTCGCCTGCAACAGTCGGATGAAGTTTGATACCCTGGTGGCGCTGGCGCGGGATGTCGGGGCGACGAAAGTTGCCACCGGACACTATGCGCGGGTGCAGTTCAACCCCACCACCGGACGGTGGGAACTGCTCAAGGGGCGCGACCTGCGCAAGGATCAATCCTACTTTCTCTTTGAGCTGACCCAGGACCAACTTGCCTGCGCGCTTTTTCCATTGGGTGAGCTGTCAAAAGCTGAAACCCGCGAGATTGCCCGGCGCCATGGGCTGCCAACGGCTGAAAAAGCTGAAAGCCAGGAAATTTGCTTCATTCCTGATGGCAACTATGCGCGTTTCATCGAACGCTATCTGGCGGATGCTGGCGGTAGCGTGGAAGGCGTCCCCCAGTCACCGGTCGCGCCGGCGCTGGTGCAGCTCGGATTACGCCGAAACTTACCGCAGCCGGGTGACATCGTGACTACGGATGGGCGCGTGTTAGGCCGGCATGCCGGGACGCACCGCTACACGATTGGCCAGCGGCGTGGCCTTGGCGTTCACACCGGCGATGGGCGCCCACTTTACGTGGTCGGGATTGACGCGGTCAGCGGCCGGGTCATCGTTGGGTCAGAGGAGGATTTGCCGGGCAAGTCGCTAGTGGCTGGCCGCCTGAACTGGATCGCGGTCACGTCCCCAACGGCGCCGCTGCGCTGCGCGGCACGCATTCGTTACCGCCATGAGGAAGCGCCAGCGGTGGTCTATCCACAACCAGATGGTACGGCGCGGGTTGTTTTTGATACGCCCCAGAAGGCCATGACGCCCGGCCAGGCGGTTGTTTTCTATGATGGCGAGCGAGTCCTGGGCGGCGGTTGGATTTTAGCCCAGGACTGATTGCGCCTAGGCGTTTGTCGAGCTGGGTCAGCGCAAGACAAATACCTTGCTTCCCTAGAAAAAAATACTTGTTAGTCTGACTTCTTTGTTGCGTTACCGGGCTAAACTCGCTAAACACAAACCAATGGCAAGAACAAATTTTTGCGCGAGACCGTATGGCACCAACCGTTGCTTCCATCACCTGTGTTTGGCTGCATGGCGATTCGCTCTCGCCTCATGACGCGGCATTGCAGGCTTATCCCGATGCGCCGGTTGTGTTTGTGTTTGATGAACCACTGCTGACCGGACACTACCGCCTGACCTTCAAGCGGTTGTTCTTCATGTACGAGTGCCTTGTGGACCTTTACGAGCAGATTCCCAATCCAGTCAAGGAACTGCGCCGGGGGCGGGTGGTGGATGAAGTTCTGGATGTTTGCCGGGCCTGCGGAGCAACCCAGCTCGCCGTAACGGAAACCTATGCGCCGCGCTACCGGCAATTCGTCCGCCAGTTTGAGCAGCACGGGCTGACGGTGCGGCAGTTTCCAAAGCCCAAGCTCGTGCCGTATAGTGGCCCAGCGCCCAAACGTTTCATGGCATTTTGGAAAAGAATCGAACGAGCTGCTTTCCGTGATTGACCCGCGCCAGGGTGGATCATCGCATTGTGTATCTGCTTCCGCCTACGAGTAACCATGCCTTTAGCCCGAATTCTCAACCGCACCAGCGCGAAGCACCCGCGAAGTCTTAGACAGCGCGACGCGCTGATTGAGCTTACAGCCGACTTCATCGAGCGGGCGAACCTCGAAGTTGGAGAGACCTATCGCTTTCAGATTGACCGCCAAGACATCGTCATTGACGACCTGCCGGACGACTTTCACGGATTTACCATTGCGCAGCTCTCGGATATCCACCATAGCCCGTATCTTTCGCTTGAGCATCTCGAGGAAGCGGTTGCTGAAACCAATGCGCTACACCCGGATGTCATCGTGTTGACGGGCGATTATGTGACGCACACGACGCGCTATGTTGAGCCATGCGCGGAGTGTTTGGGACGCTTGCGCGCGCGCTTCGGGGTCTTTGCCGTTTTGGGCAACCACGATGTCTGGGTTGGCGCGGCGGTGGTGACGCGAGCCTTTGAGAAGCAGGGAATTCCCGTCCTCAACAACACCAACCTTCCGCTCTATATCGGCGGCCGGTTTATTTACCTGTGTGGACTTGGCGATACGACGACGCGCAACCACGATCTCGTGGCCGCGCTCAAGGGAACACGGCGGCGGGACGTGCGGATTCTGTTGTCGCATAACCCGGACATCATCAAGGAAGCCTCGCTCGCTGAGTGTGACCTCGTGCTGTCAGGACACACCCATGGTGGGCAAGTCAAGCTTCCGGTGATTGGTTCGCCGATTTCCTACAACCGGCACGGGAAACAATATACCCGTGGCTTGGCGCAGATGAAGGAAACCCAGATTTATGTCAACCGCGGGCTTGGGACGATTTTTTTGCCGATTCGCTACCAATGCCCGCCAGAAATTTCCCTCCTGCGCCTGGTTCGCCCCGGCACGCAGGAATTGCGAACTTAGAACCGAACCATGACGCGCGGACGACAACAACGTGGCGCCGAGCGGGGGAGCGGGTTTCAGGAAGCGATCAATCACACCAACGAAGCGTATGAAAAGCTCGGACGTGCGTGCATTACACGCAAAGCCATTCCGGGGAAATATGTTGTGCCCACGAATATCCGCCGGCGGGGATTGGTCATTCCGCTTACGCCATCGCTTGCGCCACTCAAAACGGGGGCAACGATGACCGCTGCGGCGCTGCAAGCCAGTCTGGTCGCCGGTCAGGCGGGTGACCCCCGTGCCTTTGTGCCCGAGTCACGGGGCGAGCCGGACTACGGCGGGGTCATGGCTCCCGGAGGACGGGCGATTTTTTACGATGCCAAGACAACCAAGCGCAACGCGCTTGACTTCGACAATCTACATCCGCATCAGGTGACATTTCTTGAGCGGATGGCAGCCTGTGGTGCCGCGGCGGGATTTCTGGTTGAATTTGCTGCGCATCAATCAGTTTTTTTTGTGCCTATTCAGGTCGTGACACTTTTTCGCGCGGCACGCCGCCGCAAAAGCATTCCCTATCAGTTTTGCGCCGAGCAGTTGGAGCGCGTTTCAGCCGGGCGGGGATTGGTCATTTATGACTATCTGACGGCAATCGAGCGTCAGGAAGCCCGTCACGGTGCAACCTATCAAGGCTTTGTCAACCAGATAAAAGCGGACCCCAAACCACGGCGGCCAACCTTTGCCGGGAACTGTGGCTAAACCAAGAACCCAGACCATTTGCCAAGAAACCAGTGCCAAAGCCAATTGTTTTGATTGCCGATGATGAAGAGCTGCTATGCGAGCTGTATGCCGAGCTGCTGGAGCCGGAGTATGAAATCGTCCTAGCCCAAAATGGGCAGGAAGCGCGGCGCAAGGCGCTGGCCCTCCCGGCTTTGCAAGGCATCCTGACCGACGTGCGAATGCCTGGTCTCAACGGCTTGCAGCTTGCCAAGGACGTGCTGGCCCAGCGCCCAGAAGTGCGTATCATCATTATGTCTGGCACGGACATTACGGCGCATGTTCGCCGCCTGTTCCCGCCCGACCGGGTGGCTTTTCTGGTCAAACCATTTGAACTGGAAGATTTACAGCAAGTCGTGCGCCGGATGTTCCGGCGCTGAGCGCGTTGCCGGATGGTAGCGCGGTTGCCCGCAGACCTCCCACCTAGCGCAGTCGTGGTTAGCGCGGCAGGCGGCGAACCAGCACCAGGGTCATGTCATCGGTGGCTGGGGCGCGGCCGACAAACCGACTTACCGCTTCATCCACGCGGTCGCGCAGGCGTGAGGTGTTCAAGTCCCGGTGTTTGACAACGGTTTGCGCAAGTCGCGTGAGGCCAAAGATTTCACCTTGTTCGCTTGCACTCTCGGTCAAGCCGTCGGTGTAAATCACGAGGACGTCGCCCGGCGCGAGGCATCCCTGGATGACACCCGGCGCGGACCCCAATGCAATCCCGACCGGAATGCTCTGGGCCGGCAGCTCGGTGTAGGTTCCATCCGCCCGCACCAGTAGCGCCGGGTCGTGGCCGGCGCTCGTGTAGCAAAACGCGCCCGTCGCCGGATCAAGCTCGGCACAAAACAGGGTGAGGAACTTGTTGTCTGGCGAGTTTTCAACCACATAGTCGTTCACCGCGGCAACGATGTCGGTCAGGGAGCGTTCGGTTTGGGCTTGAGCGCGTAGCGCTGCATGGACGCTGGACATCATCAGTGCCGCGCCCATGCCCTTGCCGGCAGCGTCGCCAACGGCAATGAGCAGCTTCCCATTGCCACGCGGAATGAAGTCATAGTAGTCCCCTCCGATTTCACGGCAGGGAAAACTCAAGCCGGTGATGTCGTAGCCTGGCAGGTGAGGCGGGCGGGCGGGGTGCAAGCTCAGTTGAATTTCACTGGCGACCTTGAGTTCTTCTTCAAAGCGGCGGGTCTCGAGGCGCGCCTCCAGCAAGTTGGCGTTCTCGACCTTGATGGCGGCCACGCGGGCAATTGTCATCAGCAGGTTGAGATCGTCTTCGTCGAAGCAGCCGACCGCAAACGGGCTATCCAAGTAAAGCATGCCGAGCACTGCTCCGCCCCCGATGAGCGGCGCGGCAATGAGTGAAACGGCCGAGGTCTCGCCGCTCATACGGTCATCTGCCTGGGCATTCAGAACCAGTATGGGGTCTCCGTTTCGCATGACGCACTCGTAGATTGACCACGGTAGCGTGACTTCCCAGTTGGCCGCCGACTGGGTAGCGCGGTGCGCTTGTGGCTGGAGTGCCCCGTGGGTGTCTCGTAGCAGCAGATAGGCTCGCTCGGCGGCCAGCGCCTCAAAGGTGAGGCCAAGAATGGTGTCGAGGGTCTCCTCCAGCGATTGGTCAACCAGCAGGGTTTCCACAACCGAGCTAAACAACCCCAGCCAATCACGAGAGCGGCGGGCAAGCTGCGCCGTTGGCGATTGGGGCGTGAGGGTCGCTGTTTCCGCTTGGTTCAGGCGTGGGGTTGATCCGCTTGCCGGTCGTCGGGGCAGCGTATGCCGGGACGTAAGAATTTCCGTTGGGGCGGTCGGACCGGCTTCCGTAAAGCGAAATGCGGGCGATGAGATGTGCGAGCCAGATGCATAAGTCGTCACATCGGCGACGTGAAGCTCCGTTTCACCAACCCGAATGATGTCGCCGAGCTGAAGCGCGGTACTGGACTCAATCCGCCGCCCATTGTGATAGGTGCCGTTGGCACTGCCACTGTCATGAAGCACAAAGCACTCACCATCCCGCCGAATCTCAGCGTGCAGCCGCGAAACGAAAGGGTCGTTCAAGCAGACATCGTTTCGTGACGACCGACCGATGGTAAGCCGGAAGCCTTTCAGCAAGACTTCAAACGAAGCCCCCGATGGCGGGCGAACCTGGATCGCCGGGGGTAAGTGGCGTGAAATCATGAAGCCTAGCCAGGATTGTGCTCTCTGCGCTGCCGTGAAGCCGCGCTGGATTCGTCAGCGAGCCGTGAAGCGAACGCGCGTTTCACCGAGTTTAAGCTCGTCGCCGTCTTGCAGTGGGTGCGGCGTCTTCGGTATCAGCCGGGTACTCCCATTGAGAAATGTTCCGTTGACGCTTGACAGATCCTCAATGAAGAAGCGGCCGCCTTCCTGAAATAATCGTGCATGGCGACGTGAGACCTTGGTCTCAAAGTCGTGTGGCGTCAGGTCAATTTCGGGAAAGTTCCCCGTGTGTGGGTCTGTCCGCCCCAGCAGCAGGCTTTCCTTGACAAGCTCGTAGGCTGCCGTGGTCTTGCCGTGCGCATCAATGACCTGCAAGCGAGCTATGGTCCGCCCAGTCGCGCCGCTCCGTCCACCGGCACTGGGTTGAGCGGCGCCACAGTGCGGACAGAAAGCGTCATCCGGTGCAATGCTCCCACCACAGGCGATACAAAAGGCTAGGTCGAGGTTGGGCATCGGTGGGCTGTCAAGCCGCCGGAGGTGTTCTTCCAGCATGCGCTTCATTTCAGCCGCCGAAGCTGGGCGATCATGGGGTTTGTGCGCAACAGCCTTGATGACGATGGTTTCAATGCCTTTGCTCAGTTTGGGGTTGATGTCGCGCGGGCGCGGATAGCGGTCAAAGTCGAAGATGAGCAATGGATTGTCTTGTGGGTCAGACCCGGTCAGCAAGTGAAACATCGTGGCCCCGAGCGAATAGAGGTCCGACCGTGGCTCGACTTGACCCGAAAAGAGTTCTGGTGGCGCGTACCCCATCGTCCCGATTGCCGTCACGCCCTTTTGCGTCGGTGAGACGAAGCGGGCAATCCCAAAATCAATCAGCATGACCCGCGGTGGCGTCCGGCTGTCATCCAACATGAGGTTGGCAGGTTTGAGGTCGCGGTAAATGACGGGTGGATTCTGGTTGTGGATGTAGTCCAACACATCGCAGGTTTGAATCGCCCATTCCGTCACCGTTCTTTCATCAATGTAGCCGGTCGGACTTTCTTTGAGCTTTTTAGCCAAGTCGCCGCCAGGAACGTACTTCATCACGAGGTAATACTTACCGTCGTTGACAAAGTAATCATAGACCGTCGGGATGGATGGGTGTTCGAGGCTAGCCAGCAGTTGACCTTCGCGCTGAAAGTCTTCAATGGCCTTCTGCCGTTGAGCGGGGTCGGTAAAAACGTCAAACATTTCCTTGACGGCGCGGCGGGTCTTGTCGTTCGCTGGACCAAATTTCTGATCATAGGCTAAATACACACTGCCCATGCCGCCGCCACCAATCCGCTTGACAATGCGATAGCGTCCTTCGAGCAGCGTCTCTGGCGCGAGTTGTTTTTGATTCACCATGATTTGGCAATGCTGGATTTAGCAATACTGGCGCGCGTTAGGGGAGCCAACCCGCGCCTGACCAAGCACAACGTGCGCTTCAGCGAATATAAAGAAACTTCAGAAATGTTTTGCCGACAATGATTTCGTCACCATCATTGAGCGGATGACGGTTGCCCGGAAGCAAACGGCGACCGCGGTTGACGAACGTGCCATTGGTGCTGCCAAGGTCTTCGAGAACATACTGCCCCTCTTGGCAAACGATGCGCGCATGACGGCGGGAGACTTTTGCCTCTGGGTCATCTTGATCGAGGTCAACATCTGGAAAAATACCCCCGTCGGCATCCCACCGCCCAATGTTTGACTCGGTTTCGGTCAGCAGGAACTCTTTTCCAACCGTGCCTCCGCGTTGAATGACAAGCTTGGCGCGCACTACCGAGGACGACACCGGTGGTTTAGCCGAAGGGACTGGCGACGGTCCTTGCGGCGCTTTGTCAGCGACATTCATCGCGGGAACGCTTGGCATGGGTGGCGGCATGGCGGCTGGCGGTGCCGGGGGTACGAATGGGGTTGGCGCAACGGGTGGTGTCACAACGGGGGCTGGCGTGGGTGGCGTGACGGCAAAAACGTCACCCACTGGAGCCATCGGAGGCGGCTCCAAGCGCGGTGAGGGAGTCATGGGGATGGATGGCATATTCGGCGGGGGCGGAGGGAACATTTCTGGCCTGGCCGTGCTGTGGGCAGCTATCACTGGGCTTTGCCCACCGCCTTGGTTACCTACTGCTGGAGCTACCCCGTAAGAAGCATTGTCGCGTGGCGGGAAACTGACCGGCGGTGTGGCACGTGGCGGCCCAGCCGCCGGGTGGCCATGAGCCGGAAGCAGTTGATAACCACACTCGTCGCAGTACTCTGATCCATCGAGATTGTCGGTACCGCACTGCGGGCAACGTATCATCGCACGTGACCTCACCTTGAACTGCGTATGATGGTCGAGGAGCCAAAGCAGTAGCCGATTATAGCCAAAACCATGCCTTGGGCAAGCAGCTTTCCTGCCCCAAGCTCAGCCAGCCATAACGAGCGAGGCTCAACCCTGGCCAACCACACCCTTAGTCAACTCATGCGTGCGAACTCATGCGTGCGCAACGACGCCGTGCCGATTGTTCGCCACATCTCAGCCGCGGGCATGGGCCCAGTCCCGTAAAGCAAATAGGTAGAGTAACGGGCCAATAACCGGAAAAGCGATGATAAGCGCCACTGAGACAAGTTTTCGTCCGAGCGTTCCACCACCCCGAATCGCATCAGCCAGGGCAATAATCCACAGCGTCGTGGTGATCAGCCAGAACATGTAACGCAGCATGGTCGGGGTCCTCCGTTGATTTGTTACAACAACTTGCTGGTTCAAAGCCTTGCGCGCCGACCCTTGCGAAGCGCTTCGGCGCAACTATCAATGATGCAGACGATCGGCACTGCCAGGAGGTTGACCTAAAACACAAGCTTTCACCTGGAAGGCAAAGCTTGTACGCTTGAGACTAGGTAAAAGTTGCTAGGCATAAACACGGCCCTGGTGGACTGTTGCCATCGAGCCGTGGTTGCTTTGCCGTCGGCTGTCGCCCACGTCAGCATCGCGGTTGGGCTTGCCGAAATCAATTGTCCATCTGCTTGTGTGGGGGCGTATGTCAAGTCGTAGGCCGTTCATTGTCGGGAACTGGAAAATGCACAAAACCGTCGCTGAGACGGTGGGCTACGTCGCTGAGTTCGCATCGCATCTGCCGTCATCGTCCAGCGGGTGCGATATGGCCATTGCGCCGCCCTTCACGGCGCTTTCGAGCGCAGTGGCGGCAGCGCACGGAACGACCCTACAAGTTTTCGCTCAAAATGTCGCCGCGGAAGGCCCGTCAGGCGCTTTTACCGGCGAAGTGTCAGCCGCTATGCTCAAAGAGGTCGGATGCCAGGGTGTCATTGTCGGCCACTCTGAGCGGCGGCGCTACTATGGCGAGACGGATGCGGTGGTTGCTATGAAGACGCGCCGGGCGCTCGATGCTCAACTTCTCCCAATCGTGTGCCTGGGCGAGACGCTGGCCGAGCGTGAGTCCGGTGCGGCGTTGGAGGTCATCGCCCGCCAGTTACGGGCAATAACCGATACATTGACAGACGCTGACGTTCACCGTATAGTGATCGCTTACGAACCGGTGTGGGCGATTGGCACGGGACAAGCCGCAACGCCCGATATCGCCCAGCAAATGCACCGGCATATACGCGCCATTTGGGAGGCAACGTTTGGCGCTTCGGCCGACACGCTCCGAATTCTCTACGGCGGAAGTGTGACGGCAGACAACATTGCAGAGTTTACAGCGCTGTCAGACGTGGATGGCGCACTGGTTGGTGGGGCAAGTTTGTCACCCTCTGGTTTTGCTAACCTCGTTCGTGGGGCGCTGGCGACATCACCCGCATCCCAAGGCGTCTAACTTGGCCAAGACACCGAACGGTGCAGATGTTCCCTGTGAGTGGATTGTCGGTTGATGGAAATGACATTGTCGTGGGGTAGAGCTTCCTAGATGCCTTGGTATGCTTATGCGCTTTATGCGCTTTTCGTGGTTATTTGCCTATTGCTCATTGGGGTTGTTTTGCTTCAGCCGGGCAAGGGCGATATTGCGCTTTTCGGGGGCGGCAGTCAGACGGCTTTTGGCCCGCGTGGCGCGCAAAAACCCCTTGAGCGAGCAACATTTATTTTAGCTGGCCTCTTTATGGCCGTTGCGTTTCTGTTCTCGGTGCCTGGCATCCTTGCGCCACGCTCGGCGGCTTCGGGTATCAAAGACACGCCACCACCAAAAGAAGACGCGCCCAAGGAAGATAAGAAACCGGACGAAAACAAAAAGGATGCTGGCGCTGAAGGTAGCGGAGCATCCGGCGCCGACAAGGTCAACGAAGGTCAGAACGAGAACCTGCCGGTTGATAAGGAAAAAGGTGACCAGGGAAAAGGAGCCGCTCGCCCTACTCCGGCCAACCCAGACCAGCCGGCAGGTGCGAAAAAGACAGACTCAAAGGAGAAATGAAAGCTGGCCAAATCGGCCGGCACGAACCTGACTATGCCGAAGTGGTGGAATTGGTAGACACGTACGTTTGAGGGGCGTATGGGCAACCGTGGGGGTTCGAGTCCCCCCTTCGGCACCATCTTCAAGGGGCGCGCGATTTCGTGCGCCCTTTGGCTTTTCAGGCTGACGGCTTTTCAGGCTGACGTTTCGGCTCAAGCCGAACGGTTCACGTCGCGGCCAAACCCCGACCCGAAGACAAACTGGTGGACACGCGCATCATCGGTCATTTCAGGATGAAACGTCGCCGCAAAGACACGTCCTTGGCGAACCCATACCGGATAACCACCGCATTCAGCCAGCACTTCGACTTCAGTCCCGACCGATTCAATGATGGGAGCGCGAATAAACACCAGCTCGAGCGGCGCTTCGCCCAGCGCCGTGATGCAGGCGGTGTCTGTAAAGCTGTCGAGTTGCCGTCCGTAACCGTTGCGCCGTATCGTCATGTCCAAGAGACCAAGCGATGTCTGGGCGGGATGGATAACGGACTGGGCAAGCAGGATCGCCCCAGCGCAGGTTCCAAACAGTGGGCGTTCGGATGCGGCAAACTCCCGCAAAGCGTCAAACCACGGCTCTGCCTGAAGGAAGCGCAGCATGGTGGTGCTCTCCCCGCCAGGGAGAATGAGTCCATCTAGATGCGCCAGGTCGTCAATCCGGCGGACAAAGCTTGGTTCTGCACCGGCGCGCCGAAGCGCCCTGGCATGGGCCGCGAAGTCGCCTTGAAAACTCAGTATCCCGACGCGCCGCCGGCCATTTGTCATCGTTAAACTCAGCCCTCGCTTTTCTAACGGTGGAACTTCTGGGGATGGACTGTACCACGGGCACTCAGCCCAACCAACTGGACGGGGCAAAGGCTCCCACCGACCAAAGCATGACGTTGAAGTAATGTTTGACCTTGGTTTTACCCCAAAGTAGGTTGAAAACATCACGGGACATGCGCGTCGGTCCGTCGCTGTTGGCATACCCCGCACGGATTCCTCGATACTGAGTCTTGGCTGAGTTAGGCGACGGCACAAGTCCCTGGTTGGCGCGATTCGCGCCCTTCCCTTTCCTTCCGTCCCCGCTTCAACGTCCCCGTGAGTCAGGTTACTGACGATGCCGCCCAGGGTTTTGGTGCGGCTGGTGAAAGAGTCCTCTGTCGAGGGAGTTGCTTATGGCTAGCTTTTCGTCGTACGCGAACGGGGTGAAGCGGTGGTACCAAAAACTGGAACTACCCATGCCGCCGGAACGCATTTTCGGCGCGCACATGATGTTGATTGGTGGGCTGGCATGCCTCATCGGGACATATTTTTTCGCCAGTATGACGATGTGGAACGATGGTTATGTGAATATCACACTGCGTCCACGTCTCATTTCACTGGGGATTTACGATCCGTATGACACCGAACAAATTCAGCGGGTGTGGCTGCCGCTGATCGGTGAGTTCAGCACCAAACACCTGCCCTTTTTTGGTCAATATCCCCTCACCATGACCGATTTTCGGTTGTTTGGTTGGGGGTCGTTTCACATCGGGCTGGGTTTGTGGCTCATTTATGCGGGCGCCGCGCACTACTATGGCGCGCGCGGCGGCGCAACGATTGGCGAAATTTTCTGGCTGTTGCCGTACGTGCCGGGCCTGAAGGGCCTGTGCCAGATCAAGTGGTTCACGCCGGAAGGGCCGTGGTACAAGGTTGGGTTGCCATGGGGCAGCTTTGCCAATACACCGTGGCGCATCCTGCGGCGCACCTACGCTGACGCGCTCAGTCCGCACACGATTTACATTGGGCTGCTGTTCTTCATCTGGGGCGCGGTGTTGTGGTTTGTTCTCGACAAACCGCCAGTCCCACTCCAACCGGCCCAGGTGATGACCCCCAATGGGATGCTGCCAATTGAGCAAGCGCAGTTTCCATATGGCTGGTATGACCCGTACTTGCAGCAGGTCATGCACCCAATGAACACCATCAATGGTGAAACGACGATGTGTTTCGTGTGGGGGGTGCTCTTTGTGGCGCTCGGCGCTTACTGGTGGTATCGGCCGCCGCGCAGCGTCAACATCACCCACCTCGAAGACACCAAGGCGGTGTTTCATGTTCACCTGACGGCGATTGGTTATGTCAGCTTTGCCCTGGCCATCGTCGGTTTCCTGGCGCTGCGCAACCATCCGTCATATCTGATGCTCAACGACATGAACGTAATCATCTACGGGAAGAAAATCGTCAATCCCGGTCGGATGATTCACAACATGATTACGTTCAACCACGTCCAGGTTGGCTTGATCTATGTGGCAGCCGGGGTCTTTCACGGTGGTCAATATCTGCATGGGCTCAATATCTCCGGAGCGTATAAACAAGCCCGCTCGAAGTTCATCACCTGGTTCCAGAATCCCGACTTGCAGACCAAGATTGTCGGCACGACCATGTTTGTCAGCTTCGTGACGGTCGTGTTTGGCTATGGGATGATCTGCTGGAATACCGGTTCAGAGCTTGACCTCAACTTCGGTATTTACCAGTTCCGCTCCTACCGCGCGATTCAGATGGACGGTGAGGCTGGTAATGTCGGCTATCGGGTGTTTCGTCCAAAGAATGCGTGGGATCCAACGGCCGGTGGTGACTGGGTCACGAACCCCGACGGCACGGCCAAGCTGGTCAAGGCGCGTAACTTGCAAGTCGGCGACCGCATCCTGAACGAAGAATTGGGCATTGGTTCGTCGCCGACCTACAGCTTCACGACCATTGAAGAAATCAACTACAAGCCAGAGTGGGGCCAGTCGAAGCTGTATGCCGTGCAGTGGGGAAGCTGGACGCATTTTCTGCGCAAAGTCAACCCGCTGTTCTGGGTGGACAAGGGGATCTGGTACCTCCAGAACCAAAAAACCTTTGAAGCCTCCCGCAAGGCTGACGAAACCTACCTTGCGGCGCACCTCAAGGCCGTGAGCTTGCTCAACCAGCTGGATGACGCCAAGACGGACGACGACAAGAAGAAAGCTCAAGAAGCCCTCGATAAATTCCGGCCAGACCTCGAAAAAGCTCACGCAGCCATGCTGGAGTGGAATGAGCGCCTCGCCAGCACGCCGGCTGTGCTTTACTCAAACCTGCGCGATCAGCATCGGGATGGCGAAATCAACGACGCGATCTTCTTCTGGTTGATGATTGGCGGCTGGCTGTTTGGCTTCATCCCACTCCTACGGATTGCCTTCCACAACTATCAAAGCCCGTGGTATCGGGACTTTGAATGGCGTAAGCAATCGCCGGATTTCCCGTGCATTGGGCCGGTCAAAGGCGGGACGTGCGGCGTCTCGATTCAGGATCAGTTATGGTTCTGTATCTTGTTTTCCATCAAGCCACTCTCAGCCATCGCCTGGTATCTGGATGGTGGCTGGATTGCGACTATGATGGCGCGCGGCAACGAGGCCTACTACCTGACCCACAACATTAGCCACACGGGCGGGGTGTTCCTGTACATGTGGAATGAAACCACCTGGATTTGGACTGACAACCACTTGACGGCCATGCTCTTGCTCGGACATCTCATCTGGTTTGTGAGTTTTGCGCTCTGGTTCAAGGATCGTGGCTCACGGGCCGAAGGCGGTGACATTCAGAGCCGCTGGGTGCGCTTGATGGGCAAGCGGTTAGGGATCAAAACCCTTCAGGAAGTGCGCTTCCCGGTTTCAAATCTGGCGACGGCGAAGTTGTGGGGAACGGTGTTCTTCTACACCGGCACCTTCGTGTTGGTGTTTCTCTACTTTGCCGATGGGTTCTTCCAGAATCGCTAGCCAACCAATCCGGTGGATGACGGCGCTCCCGTCTCCACCGGTGCTTTCCCGGCTTCGTGCCGAATCCTGTAACAAAGTTCACATTGCCGTAGGTGACGGTTGTGGACATTTTTCAACACGGGCCTTGAAAAAGTATCCGTCATCTTGTGGTGTGAATCTTTTGGTGTGAAAGGCAAAGTCACCATGGCAGAAGAGAAAGCGGCAGCCGAAGAGAACGCGGCCAAAGAAACAACTGAAGCAACAAGTGGCGCAGCAGCCAAAGCTCCGGCGAAAGCCGCTGCCAAAGCGGCCGCCAAAGCACCGGCCAAAGCTCCAGCTAAGGCTGCGCTCCCTCCCATCCCCGGTCCGCCAAATCGGCTCTCTCGCCCGAAAGCGGCAGCACCCAAAAAGAAGCGTGAGAAGAAGATTTATACCATTATCGAAGAACTGTGCATTGGCTGTGGCTTTTGTACGGATGAGTGTCCGCCCAAGGTCAACGCCATTTTGCCACGCGATGTGGAAGCCGTTCTGGATGGCGGTGAGACGTACTGGATTGACCAGGTGCGTTGCATTAGTTGCTCGTTGTGCTTTGTCGCGGGAACGTGTCCGACCGATGCCGTTGTTTTTACGGAAGGCGGTGTTTCACGCACGCAGTATATGGAAGACTACATGCACATCGAGATGGTTGATCAACCATACTGGCGTGAGCGCAACGAATTGTCCCGAATTGGGTCACTGCTTTGAAGTATACTAATGGTGTGAGGACCTCCCCATAATGTTTTCACACAGGTTTTAACCCCGGAGTAAGCCGCAGTAGTTTTCGGACTACTGCGGCGCGGACGGAAGGAAACTCCGTCAAAGAAAAGCCTTCCGCTCCCTGCGTCCCCTGCACTCTAGCCAGCGCTTCGTCCCGGAACTTCGTGGGTTCAGGCTGGCTCGTTTGGGAACCCCAAACCGTCACTTTCCTTATCTTGCAGGAGACAGCCGTTATGGCAAGCAAACTCACTACCTCAAACTATGACCTTGACCTCGAAGACACTGGTTGGGGAACGCTCCGCGCGGAAGCCCGTATCTCGAACGTACCGTCTGCTTCCCCGCTTTTGCCGATTGACGGTGAACTCAAGCTCGAAGCCAAAAAGATCGAAGACGACGTGGTCCGGCTCACCTTCTTCGGGCAGTCCATCGTGGATGGCATTTTGGGCCGGGTTGAAGGCGAGTCCGACATTGCCAACGAGTCGCCGACGCGCCGCGTTGCGGCCGGCGATGGCAAGATTACGGTTGGAAAGTTTTCGCACCGTTTTGAGTTTGAGGGTGTAGTGGATTGTCTGCGTTATTGGCGCTCAAAGGCCATTGACGACAACGTCATCGCGCGCAAGCAGCGCCTCTTGTGTGGCAACCTGTTTCATGACCTGTCCATTCGAGTCCCGCTGGATAGCGAGGAGGTCATCGATACCTGGCTCGAAATGCAAGATGCCTTTCGCAACTCACCCAACTTTGGCGATTACATCAAGGATGTGTGGTTGATTGGGCCATTGTGGAACGCCCTGGAACAAACCGGTCAAAGCCTTGACAACATAGATGTGTATTACTTCTCGGAAGTGGAAGGCGGTGAAAAATCCCGCATTGACTTCCGGTTCGCCGGTGGCGGCACGGGGATCGTGGACTCCATCAGCCGGTGGCTCGAACTGTTCCCGATTGATGGTCTTGGGAAGCCTGTCAATCAGGGGGGGCGCGTGGCACGGCTCCAGGGTAACTTCAATGCCAGCGTCCAGGGTGTCGAAGTCAAGCTGTTTGTCGAGTTACCGGGCTTTACGGTGCCCATTGAGGGCGGCAAGCGAAAAATCCTGAATCACCCCCTGGTTCCACTGGCGCATCACGGCATCGCTGTCAACTCCGAGCCGGCCGACCTTGGCATCCGCTTCAAGGTTTCGATTCCGAAAGGGAGGAAGTTCGTCGAAACTGCGAACAGCTTCGAGTGGGATCGCGCCGCTGAAAACGTCCGGATTTTCACGGGCGGGCGTTACAAGGCCTGGGCCGAAGGCATTTGCAAAGGCAGTTATTCACCATTCGATATTTTCTTTGGGTAGTGAGGGGTTCAGATGGTGAGTTGGCTTGCCCGCACCTAACTCGCAACTGTCGCCAAGCGGCGGTGGGATTGCGTTGACGAAAGCGTTCAAAATTCGATGCCAGTGTGTGGCGATAGCGCACACTGGCCGGGGCCATCATGACGAGCACACGAGTCATCATTTATTCCGGCAAAGGCGGGACAGGCAAAACAACGGTTTCGGCGGCGACCGCCGTGACCTTGGCGGCGGGCGGAAAAAAAGTCCTGGTCATTTCAAGTGACCCAGCCCATTCGCTGGGGGACGTGTTCCAGGTCTCTCTCTCGCGGACCGAGCCGACGCGGATTGCCGATAATCTGTTTGGTTTGGAAATAGACACGCTTTACGAAGCCAAGCGCAATATGGGTAACTTCGAGAAGTTTGTGTCTGAAAGCTACGAAAAACGGGGCATTCGCTCTTCCGTGGCGTCGGAGCTTTCAACGCAGCCCGGCCTGGATGAAATCTTCTCGCTGGTGCGGCTGCATCGGGAAGCGCTTTCCGGAAACTGGGACGTGGTCATTCTCGATACGTCGCCGACCGGCAACACCCTGCGCCTGCTCGCGTACCCAGAACTCATCGTGGGTGGGAGCACCGGCAAGAAACTCTTTCGCGTTTACCAAGGCATGTCCTCGATGATGAAGCCCTTTGGTTCGTCATCGGGTCCCGACCCCGAGTTTTTCAACGAGGTCAATCAACTTCTGGATTCGATGAATCAGGTGAGTGCCTTTCTCACTGGAGAACAGGTCACGCTACGTCTGGTGATCAACCCTGAAAAGCTTTCGATTCTCGAAAGCAAGCGAGCTTACACGTTCACCCACATTTATGGGCTGACGATTGATGCGGTGGTCGTCAACAAGATTTATCCGGTTGGCGATGCGCTGCACGGAGCTGAACTCGGTAGCTACTTTGATTACTGGTCAAAGCTCCACGGACGCTACCTGGAGGACATCGAATCGGCTTTTGCGCCACTTCCGATTTTCAAACTCTTTCTTGAGCCTTGCGAACCGCTGGGGGTTGAGGCCCTCCGTGAGGTCGGCGCCAAGGCCTTTGGGGCAACCGATATCGGAAGCGTCCTCTATAGCAAGAAAAATATGTGGGTGGAGGAGCGGCAAACCGCCGATGCGCCGGATATTCGGCGGTTTGTCGTGCGCATTCCCTTCCTTGCCGAGAACGAACACATCGAAGTCCAGCGCGTTGGCATGGACCTCTACATGTGCATTGGGCGGATTGCCCGAAGCGTCTCGCTGCCACGCATTTTGTCAAATGCCGACATGGTTGGCTACACGGCGGCGGGCGAACTTCTGACCGTGACGTTCCGCGAGCGCGCGCGTGAGCCGGAACCACCCCGTTTGACACGGCTGCGACGTTCCCCAGCCAGTGCTTGATTGTGTGGAGCCAGGCTGTCCCGACAGCCCCTCCCTGAGAGGTAAGAGCATGAAAAACGTGAAGACTTTAGTGCTGGGCTGCGCGCTGGCGCTCCTGGTCGGCGGTTGTTTCGTCGGCTCCCGTGACCCAAATGAAACCCGCTATCCCAAAGCAGCCATGCCCCTGCAAAATCAAACTTCAAAGACGGCGGAAGAAATCGCGCGTGAAAGCATTGCACAGAACACCCCTAGCGCCCGCGACGCGGCAGCGTTGCGTGACCGCGTGACGCCACTGAACTTGCAGCAGGTCAATGAACAGGATGTTGCCGGTAATGATCCCCTGGGATCACCGGCGCGGGTTGAGCTGAATGAAGCCGAAATGTACCGCGATCCAATCGAGATTTATCGTGAAGGACGCGCGCTCTTTCAAAACAACTGTGTGGGTTGCCATGGTCATAATGGCTGCGGGAACGTACCACGCTCAACCAACTTCACCGATCCCGGCTGGCAAGAAAACAACTCGGATGGTGGCATTTATTCCTCGATTTACAATGGCAAGGGGATTGGCAATGGTGGCGGCGCGATGCCGGCCTATTACAACCAACTGAGTCCAAAGCAGATCCGCTACTTGGTGACGTATCTGCGCGCTTTCAAGGGCAGGGAATGTAATGGCTTGCCAACCCTGAGCGACGTTGAGCGCATGGTGGCTGAACGCCAGAACAAGTAACCCCGAAACCCGCTATCAAGGCGCTTGGGAAAATTGTCTTCGGACAAGAAGCTGTGGCATATGAGTCACGCCCCGGAGGCCGAATCGAGGAGTAAGTTATGATGGACAAGATAAACAAAGTCGCCACGTTGGGTTTGGTGGCTATGTTGGCCACGGGATGCTTTGTTGGAGCGCGCAATGCCAGTGAGCCACGCTTGGGAGCGTCGCCAATTGCTTCTTCGCGCGCCGCGCCAAACTTCCTCCGCGAAGCGCAAGTGCTCTACGAAGGCTCGACGGATGGGCTGCCCGAAGACACGCCGGCGGATGAAGTTGCGCATTACAAAATGATGCTGGCGGAGCTACAGACGCGCAACTACGCCGCTTGTGCCGGCTGCCATCAGGCCAATGGAGGCGGTAACAAAGCCATCAATGCGACCAATTTTCAAGATGCCGGTTGGCAGCGCAACAATTCGTCGCCGGGCATGGTAACGTCTATCGTCAACGGCAAGGGCAAGGTCATGCCAGCTTACAAAGACAAGTTGACGTTGCAGCAAATCAACTATCTGGTTGAGTACATTCGCCGCTTCGAGAAGCAGAAAACCGATGCGGCTCCCATTACGGCTGGCATACCGCGTGGAACCGTGCCGGCTGAACCGACTCCAACACCCGACGAGACAGTTCGCCGCTGAAACTCCTTCTTGACTGAAGCTTGGGCGAGAACCTGCCGGGGCTGGGGGATACTCCCCAGCCCCGTTTGCCAAGCTTTCACTCGCCTGACGCAAGGACAGTCAATCCTTGAACAACTGGGCGCTCTAAAGCTCCAGAGCGGGTGTGGGTAGCTCGACCGAGGCCGGCTCGGCCACCTTGGCTTCGCACTCAAGCGCCAACTGGACGAGCCGCGTCGTCAGTGGCAGGTCGGCGATGCGCTCCAGGGCTTTGGCCGTGGTGCGTAGCGCGATTGGGATATAACCCAGGTAAACTGGGTTGCTCCGCACGGCGAACTGATAGGCATAGGTTCCAACCGCTTTGAGCAGGCGCTGTACCAGCATGAGCTGATATTCATGCTCAAACTGTTTTTGCGAAGCGTAGTACTGGTTGCCAAAAGCGGCGCTGTGCAGTTCCCAGAAGCGCTCTTTGAATGCCGCTTGGACGTCGTCCTCAAGCGCCGCGTATGGATCGCCCAGGAGCGAGGCCAGATCATAGGTCGCTGGTCCCAAGCGGGCGTCCTGGTGGTCAATGACCCAGAGTCGTCCCGCGTGACGCATGAGGTTGCGCGCGTGGTAATCGCGGTGACAGACCACCCGCGGCACCCGCGCCAGCCGATAGGTCAGGGCAAAAAGTTCGCCGAGCGTCAGCGCTTCCAGCTCTGCCGAGAGGGGCAACTGCCGATACCGTTCGACATAGTTGCGGAAAAAGTAGCTCATTTCCCAAAACAGCTTTTCATCGTCAAAGGCTTGCTGCCACGCGATAGAATCCTTGGCCCGAGCGATGGGCGTGGTTTTCTGGATGTCCACGATCAAGCGCAAAGCGATGTCATAATCCACCTGGCGCGTGAGTTCCGGCTCGGTCAGGAGCGCATCCTGGAGACGACAGTCACCAATGTCTTGCTGAAGAACGACGCCGCATCGCTCGTCAACGGCCAGAACCTGTGGAACCGGAATGCCAGCTTCTTGAAAAAGGTTCGTGACATCCACGTAAGCCCAGGCTTTGGCGTCAAACGGCTCGGCATAAACCGCAGCAATGTAGGTTGCCTCTGCCTGGCGAATACGGAAGTACATTCGGGTTGAGGCATCGCCCAGAAGCGGCTCAAGTGAAATGGGTTCGGGTGAAAAGTGATCACTGAGGAAAGCAGTGAGTTTGTCAGTCGGGCGTGGGAGTGGAGCGTGGTTCATTCGTATGGGTTGCGTGGGCTTTCAAGGTGTTCCCCTGGCAGTGGGTGCGGAGAGGTGGAAAGGTTGCGTAGGTTGCGCCAGACCGCCGCTCCGCGCTCAAGTTCAGTTCCAGTAAACCGATACACCCGCCCGTCCGTGAGCGTCACGGTCAGTTGCGTGCGACTCGCTTGAAGTCTGGCAATGTCTTCGGTGGCAATGGAAAGACTCTCCATACCACTTGGCGCAGCAAAAACGAGTCCTGTGGCTGAGAAGCGTAACGTCCCGGCTTGGGATACTTGGGATGACTGACGACCAGTCAGTTGACGGGCTGCCGGGAGTGAGACGGCGGAAACGGTTTGGTTATCCTTGGGGGCTTGCTGGCGTTCAAGCTGGCGCAGCCGGTTGTAGAGGGCGCGATCTTCGGGGAAGAGCCGGGCGAGGCGGCGGTATTCAGCCGTAGCGCGCGCCAAATCCCCCTGAGCAACATAGCGCTCGGCCGTGGACTGGGCAGCGTGCCGCACTTCGGCCCGGAGCCTTTGCGCTTGGGACTGTCCGCGGTCATGGGCGAGCACTTGGGAAAGATAGAAATAAGCGTTGGCCTGGGGTGGGTCAAGGTAGTGTCCGTTGGCCAGCGCAGCTTCGGCCAGGGCCAAAAATCGAGTCGCCCGCCCACGGTTGGCTTCAATCAGGTCGGCGATGCGATTGATGCCGGACTTGCTTTGTTCATCACTTGGAAAGCGCGACAGAAGCGTCGCATAAGCCGCCTGCGCCGCTGCCAGGTCGCCACGGCCGGCAGCGAGTTCGGCCTGGCGGGCAAGTGTATCTCGGATGCGCGCCCGAAGCGCGCGGGCTGGCTCGTTGTCGGGTTGAATAAGCAGTACGGCATCCGAGTAATACAGCGCATTGTCATTGGCTGGCGTCACGAGGTCGCCACGCCGAAACGCTTCTGCTGCCTGCTGCATAAACTCGGCAATACGCTCAGTTGGCGCACCGTCCCGCGCCGGGGACGGCTGGAGGTCGGCCTTGACGGGTTGCAAGACAAAGCTGACCGCCGCCGCCGTGTCCTTTTCCTCGACCAAGACCTCACGTTCGGCCAGGATGAAACCCTCGTGGACTGCCCGCAGCGTGTGCAACCCAAGCCCAACCCGTTCAATGGTGCAGGGGGCGGTTCCGATGCGGCGTCCATCGAGCCAAACCTCCGCGCCGGGCGGCGTCGTCACGACATCGAGCTTACCCATCGTGGCCGGATGCCGGATATAAAGCAGTATCCCGGTTCCCACGAGGACCACGACAAGCAAAAAAACCGTCAGGCCGGTCGCCAGTCGACTGAGCTTGCCCCGCTTGGTGAAGGCTGATTGGAGACGAGTCTGGGTCCAGTGGGTTGTTGTCATGGCTTTCACTTGAACTCAGCTAACCTAAGCACGTAACCTAAGCCCATACGGCCGGTCAACCAAACCTTGTTTCCAAGACCTTGTTTCCAAGACCTTGTTTCCAAGGTAACAAGCAGTGTAGGTTTTGCCTTCTCTGAGCGTCAACACACCGCACACAGGTTGCAGTTCGTTGTAGTGTTGGACGACGCCATCTTGCCTTTTTGCCACGTATGCCAAGCGACTCTGTTTTTCCATTCGACGCACCGCTAGATGTTCTCATCAGCCAGTTGGCAGATGCATCCGCTCAGACTCGCTTACAGTCTGTGGAAGCGCTGCGCTTGCGCAAAGCGGCGTCGGCTTTACCGGCGTTGTTACCTTTGCTGCATGATCCAGATTGGTGGGTGCGGGTTGCCACGGCTGACGCAATTGGTGAACTTGGTGATGAGACGACGACCCAGGCGTTGCTGCCCGACTTGCAGCACCCCGATCCGCTGGTGCGGAGTTCGGTAACGCTTGCGTTGGGGCAACTCCGCCACAAGCCAGACCTTGAAATGCTCTTGCCCATGCTGGGGGATCCGCATCACTGGGTCCGCTACGCGGCCGCGGTGGCGCTAGGTGAACTGGACGATATCCGGGCGGTGGATGCCCTCATCCCGTTGCTTTCAGAAGATAAAGATTACCTCGTGCGCGCCGGCGCCGCCCGGTCGCTAGGAAAAATCAAGCACCAGAAGGCAATTCGTCCACTCCGCCGCGCGGTTGTCAAAGATGATAACGAACTCGTCCGGGCTGACGCCCTTGAAGCCCTGCGTCAGCTTTGGAATGGCTCACTCGGCAACCCTGACGAGTAATCAGGCTATGAACTTTTGAGCCTTTCGAGGGCGCGGGTGATGAAATCGTCGTGTCCTTGAGTCAGCGCCGCCGCTTTTTCATACGCCGCGATGGCGGCTTCCCGACGTCCGGCGCGCTCGTGAACATAGCCTAGCTCACGCCAGACACCGGCTTCGTCTGGGAGTAGCTCGGTGGCTTTGGTCAACAGGACCGCCGCGCGGTCGAGCTGCTTTTCGCGCGACAGGGCAAGTCCTAAGGCAAAAACCAACGCCGCTTGGTCAGGCTGCGTGGCAAGCGCGCGGTCGAGTTCAGGAATGGCCTTGGCAAACTGCCGCTGGGCGACCAGGAGTCGCCCCCGCAGGCCGGCCGCCAAGCTTGGCTCGGTTCGATTGACTTTCTCGATGCTTGCCGCCGCTTGTTTGGCCGCGGCCGGGTCATCTGGATTGGCTGTTAGGCGGGCGACATCGAGTTCTGCCAGAAGTCGCCAGGCTTCCGGCTGGCGGTCATCCCGCGCAACCGACTGCACCAGCACCTTTCGCGCGGCGGCTTCGTCGCCCTGCCGATAGTGGGCGTAACCCAGCAGGGTTAGTGTGGCGGTGTCCGCTTCAGGGCGCGCTGCCGCAAATTCCAATTCAGGAATGGCCCCGCGGCTGTCCCCGGCCAAAAAAAGCGCCTTGCCGAGCGCCAGGCGCGCCACCGCATCCTCGCGGTTTTCCTGGGCGCGCGTCAGTTCACTGGCCTTGCGCAAGGCGGCGGCGGCGGCGGCATACTGCTTCATTTGCAAGCGGCAAAGCCCGATCATGCGATAAGCGACGGCCTGTTCCGGGTAATGAACGGCCACAGGTTCAAGTGTTTCGAGCGCCGTGGCATACTGTTCTTGCTGATAGAGCGAGATCCCGCGCTGAAGACGCGCCTGGGCTTCCTCGTCTTCCATGAAGCGACGCGCGCCTTCCTGCGCTGAGATCGCGCCGACCGAGAGCAGACAGCCAAGACCAAGGAGGCCTAGGTGCGCCCAGAGCCGTGAAGACCACCACCGTGCGTACCACCAGCTCCGACAAGTTGCTTTGCGTTTGTGCTGGACAAACCACATCACGTATGGACACCTCCAACGTGGAAGATTACCATTAGGGCCATATTTCACGCTGGTTTAGCCGTGTCGTTGCATTCCCCCATCCAAGTTCGCTCAGTCGCCTGACTTGCATTAGCAAACCTTTCTTGAGCCAATACCTTCAGCCGCACCATGGAACACCGTCAAGCGAATGACTCGCCGCTCACTGAAGCCGACATCGAGCTGTTCAACCGCTTTTACGTGGACTTCCTGGGCAAGCGCCTTGACGACCCGATGTCATTTCTCAAGGTTGGCACGCTGTTACGGCGTGGTGACCTGCGGGCCTTCCTGCGGGAAACCATGACGCTGCGCGCGGTCTTTGAGCAAGCGATTCCCAACATTCGGCAGCGTGACTTGTTGCTAAGTTTTCCTGGCGTGTTGCCAAACTTGCACAATATCGTCTTCGACCTGTCGCAAAGCTACGGCGCGGAAGGCAACACCGTCCAGTTCATGAAGCGCGAGCAGGTGGAAAAGCACCTCGACGGGACGGAGATGTTCCGACTCGACGTGGACAAGGCCATGGAGAATTTTCCATCCCTGCCTGATGATGACCGGCAAGCCTTGCTTCAGTTAGCTGCGGCTCGCCCTGGCGAAGCGACCCTGCGTTTTCTCATCGTCATTCTGGCTGACCACCTCTTTCTGGTTGTGCTGCCGAGTCAGGTCGCGGATACCACGCCGGCGCTGGGGCGCTTGCGGCAACTCATTGAAAGTCAATTGGGCGAAAAAGCCGATGAACTGATTGTCGAGTTCTTTACCGTTGGCGGCGGCTACGTCCGACGGGCCGGGGATGGGCTGGTTTTTGGTGGCAGCAATCCGTTGTTTGATCCGGCCTATGCCACGCCGGATGCCCCAGCCATCAAGGTTTTCCAGCAGCGATGGCAGGATCATAAGTTGTCGCTGGTCAAACGCATCCTGGCAGCCGAAGCCCCGAATCTCATTGTCGCCTTTGACCGCTAGAGCCGGTCTCCGCGACGCCCGGTGATTGATGCGCTCCGCTTGTCCGGCGCGTCTCACGCGCAAGCCTGGGCGCGGTGGCAGGCGTCGTCTGGCAAAACTTCCTCCGCCAAAGCTTCTTCTGGTTCGGGAAGCAACTCGCCGGCCGCCTCGCGCTCGCCCATTCGCGTGAAATAGTCGGTGATGCGGTCGGTGAGTTCCAGGCGAGCTTGTGAGTGAAATACCTGAGTGCGGAAGATGGCCCCGCCCGGCAACCCCTTCGTAAACTGCGCGCAAAGCTGCTTGACCTTCCCCATGGCGGCGGTTTCGGTTGGACACTCGCCGAGCATCAAATCAAAGTATTCAAGCAAGACATCGCGTTTGGCATAGAGCGTCGGCCGGTAGGGCCGCACGCCCTGCATGGCTTCTGCCGTCTGGCGAAAAATCCACGGATTGGCCATGGCACCACGACCGATCATCACGCCGTCCACGCCCGTTTCCCGAAACCGGCGGATGGCATCCGCCGGTTGCCGGACATCACCGCAGCCGATCACTGGAATCGAGACAGCTTGCTTGACCTGAGCAATGATGTCCCAGTTGGCCTGGCCGCTGTAACCCTGAACGCGCGTCCGTCCGTGAATGGCAATCGCTTCGACGCCGCAATCCTCAGCCAGCTTCCCAACGTCAACCGCAACGATGGAGTTGTCATCCCAACCCGTCCGAATTTTGATGGTCAGTGGAATGGAAATGCGCCGCCGCATCTCGCGCAGAATCACGGCAAGGTGGGGAAGGTCGCGCAGCAGCGACGAGCCGGCCCCGCGTCCGACGACTTTTTTGGCCGGGCAACCACAGTTGACATCCACCAAGTCGGCTCCGGCTTCCTGAGCGACTTCCGCCGCATCGGCCATCCGCTTGGGATCAACGCCGAAGAACTGAATCGAGAGGGGGCGCTCATCGGGGGTAAACTTCATCATCTTGTGCGTCTTGAGGTTGCCGCGCGTTAGTCCCTCGACGCTGATGAACTCCGTCACGATCAGTCCAACGCCACCAAGCCGTTTGATCAGCCCGCGAAAAGCCGAATCGGTCACCCCGGCCATGGGTGCCAACACGAGTGGTGGACGAATGACGACATCACGAATCGAAAACGCTGTGGGTAGTGCAAAGGTCATACGCGCTCTTCACCAAGGAGAACCATCTCGATTTCAGCCGCCGAAACCGTAGCCGTCCCGCGCTTCATCACGGCAATTCCGGCCGCGATATTGGCCAATTGCATGGCGGCTTCCCAGTCCGCCCCGGCGGCCAGCGCCGCCGTGAAGGCAACCAGTACCGTATCGCCCGCGCCCGTCACATCCACTGGCGCGCGCCCACCATGAACCGGAATGGAGGTTGGCTTGGTGGCGTGGCGGGCCAGCGTCATGCCTTCTGAGCCGCGTGTCAGGAGCAGCGCATCGAGCGCCAGCCGTTCACGCAGTCGTTCGGCCTGGTAGCCGGCAGCGTCAAGGTCGTGAAAGGTCGTGCCGGCTAAGCTTTCGGCTTCTTCCTGGTTGGGCGTAGCGGCCGTCAGCCCGTGGAAGTCTGCCAGCCGATGGCGCGAGTCGGCAACGACCGGCAAACCAGTTTCCTGCCGCCAGGACCGAAGCAAGGCAATGACTTCCGGTGGCGTGCTTCCATAGCCATAATCCGAGAGCACGACGCCTGTGACCTGCGGCAACACCGCTTCCACGCGGGCCGCCAGCGTCTCGACGGCGCTGGCTGGCAGGGGACTTGCTTCCTCACGGTCAAGGCGAATGACCTGCTGGCGGGCGGCATGTGGCAGTCCGGCAAGCACCCGGCTTTTGGTCGGTGTCGCGCGCCCTGGCAGGACGACCGCCTGCGTGGTGTGAACCCCGCGGCGGCGTAGGTCGGTCAGTGTGCGCCGGCCGGGGCGATCCCGCCCAATGACACCAATCCAGGTTGTGGTAACGCCTAACGCGGCTGCATTCGCCGCCGCGTTGGCCGCGCCGCCGGGGATGGTTTCGGTAAACTCGTGCCGGAGGATCAGCACCGGCGCTTCCCGTGACACGCGGGTGATCGTGCCGTGAACAAACTCATCGGCAATGGCATCGCCAATGACCAGGAGGTGTTGCGCCGGGAAGCGCGACAGCGTCGAACGTATGCTGGATGACAACTCAGGCACGATTGCGATGTCTCTCAACAAGTCTGAAGCAATGGTCTTTGCTTAGAACGAGGTTCAGGGCCAGCGCGTGGTCGCAGCTACCAACCATAGTGAAACCACCTTTGCCCCGGCAAAGTCATCCCGTCGCCGGCATTCCGGCAGGCGCTCCCGAGCTGGTCAAAACTGACTGTTGAGGTACCGGTGATAAAGTTCACAACGGAGCTTGGCATTGGACGGATTATCGCCGACAAGCACGCCGGAGCTTCTGAGTCTAAAAAACAGATTCGGCGCAAGCGCGCCCTGACTTTTGATAACCGAACGAACGGACTCAAGAAGCTCCGGTTCTTGTCGGAGGGAAAGCGCGAGGCGACGCAAGTGATCTCCAAACGGGCCCTCGTCTGAGTCAGCTTTTTCCAGCAAAGACTCCTGCGTGTAGCGGCTTTTCGCCAATTCGTATAGCCCCTTTTGCGAAAGGTAAGGCTGCCCACCGGTCAGTTGATGAAACCGCAATAGGATGTCTGGGTTCGTGAATGGTTCTCCATATCTCTGATTTAGTTCCTGAAGTTGTCCGAAATGGAAATCCTCCATGGAAATCCTTGTGCCAACATTGAAGGGCGATTGGTTCATGTCAGAAATAAACAGGTGGGCTTCCGTGGCATAGGAAATCAGCAGGGTAAGGCGGCTCCAGGGGCAGTCTGGATCGAGGGCCCGTTCGTTGTGCCACGAGCGAAATAAACCAAAGACTTCACTGGCAAAGGGATAACCAAACAAACGATCCGCTTCGTCAATGCCCCAGACCAGTGGCGCATCTATTTTTTCAAGGATTTCACGTCGCAGGAAGCGTTCAAAGTTAATGGTTGGACCCCGGCGCGAATTCCAGTTCATTGACGGATCGGCCTCCAGATTGAGCGCATCGGCCAGGATCGAGCCAATTTCTTTGAAGAAATTTTCAGGAGAAGCAAAGTCCTCGGAACTTAGCTTCTGAAAATCCGTCAACGCCACCTTGACCTTGAACGAACGGGCTTCTTTGAGTCCGCGGGCTAGAAGGGAAGTCTTGCCCATTTGACGAGCGCCTTTGATGAGAACAATGCTGTCCCGCCGTTGCACCGACTGGATCAGCTCATTGTCTGAGTCCCTGAGAATATAGAAGTTCGATCCCAAGCCAACTGCGCCGCCCGGTTCGATCAGTTCGGCAAGCTGCCGTGAGACAGGGGCCGGCAACCTGACAGCCGTTTCAGCCTGGTGCTCAAGCTCGGCAGTTCGGGCTATGCCATTGAGTAGGCGTTCGAGTTCTTCCCCGAAAAAGTTTGCCGATGACGGCCGGTTTGCGGGATTGAAGTTGAGTGACTTGCAAATCAGATCGCTTGCCGCTTGTGGGATTTGTGGATTCAGACCAGTGGGTGGCGTAAAGCCTCCCTGGCTTTGTTTCCGGTTCATCTCAAACAACTGGGCGGCTACCGAGTTGGGGGTCGTTGAAAATGGGAGCGCTCCGGTTAGCAGTTCGTAGGCAATGACGCCAATCGTATAAATATCGCTGGCCGGTGAGGTCTGACCGGTGATTTGTTCTGGGGCCATATAGACCACGGTTCCAACGACTTGGTTGGACGCGCCGCCATCCAGTGTCTGCGATCCGCCTTCATCCAGTTGGGAGTCTTGAATTTTGGCAATTCCGAAATCAATGATCTTGACCTGATACTCACCCTCGGTGACCATCTGGAGCATCACGTTTTCAGGCTTCAGGTCGCGGTGCAAGACGCCCACTGCGTGCGCCGCCGATATGGCTTGTCCAAGTTGGCGAAGCCATCGCCCAACCAGTTGGAAATGAAGCCCGGAACCCGGCTTGATCAGGGTCATCATCGCGTCCCGAAGCGAGAGACCTTCTACGTACTGCATGGCAAACCACGGGGTTTCCGAGTCGATTTCGCCCGCATCCAGGACCTCCACGACATACGGATGACGAATTCGGCTTAGGGCTTCCTTCTCCTGCTCAAACTTTCTTCGGAGGTAATGGCTAGCGTTTGGGTGCAAGAGTTTGAGGGCGACCTTGCGTGAGATGGTGGGGTTTCGAGGGTCAAAAAAATCCTGGGCGAGATACACCGTCCCGATTCCCCCGGCGCCAAGCTTTCGCTCGATAAGATACCGTTCGCCAATGAGGTACTGTCCATTGATTCTTTCGAGTGGCAGCATTCGGGTTCTCCAGAGCGTGAACAATGGTCGTGGCTGCTAGCGCTCTTGCCTCCACAGCTGTCTAAACGCTTGTGCCATTGAATGTGAATGGGTTGTAACCGGTCGTCCGACGAATTCTCAGTCGTCATTGAAAACCAAATGGAGCGACTTTGACATCGTGGAGCAGGTGAAGTGGCTGGAGTTTACACTGAAGGAGGTATTGTCGCTAGCGTCAGCGCCCTCAAGGGACTTCCAGAGGCTATTGCCACCTGCTTCAAAGGCATTCTACATCACGCACCGAGGTCGTCGCTCACCGGCCAATCTGGGCTGCGAATTTTGCCGAGAAATCGTCCCTGTCCTCACGACAATTGCCGCAACGACGACTGTGGGCGAGACCGAGCTCCGTCTTGCTGAAGAAGTACGGCTACGTCCACATCCGATGTTCGCGGGCCTCTCATCCACAAACTGGGCCAGGTGATATTTTTCTTGTCAAAAAGAAAAACAATGATGATGTGCACAAGTCCATTTATTTATCTTTTTGCAATATATCTAGGACTGTGCTGACTAGGATTGAAAAAAATATTGCGAGCTGCTTTATTGAAGCAAATGCAATGTCAAACGTGTTGGAGATGGCAATACATTTTCAACGCAAGATGGGAGTTCACTGTTTATCGAGAAAAGGGTTTTTGTTTTTTCCCGGAGTTTTTTTACACTTTTTGGGTCGGATTTCTTGGTATGTGAGTTATAAAGGCACTGGTTGCTTGCCAACACAAGCAAGCGCCTAGGCTTGTCGCGCGCTTGGATGCCGTTATTGGGTTCCTAGGCGCGGCTACCTGTACGTCTGAGAAAAAACGCCTTCTTCCTTAACCCTTCTCAAGGTTGGCACCGGCCTGCCTCGGATTCAGGCTAAACATTAACCCACCGATATGAGGTAAAGTATGACTCCTGGACTCAGCATTCGCCCCCATTCCTCAAGTGATTACAGGGCATTACCAAAACAAATGAGATGGATTTCAGAAACAGACCAGGGCTTCGTTGATGGAATTGGGGCAATTCTGGTTGAGCATGGAATGCAAGAGCGTTTTGCCGTTTCATTCCTTCACCGACACTTCGAATACTACGACGATGAACTATGTTTCGTAACCTTCGATCCAGGTGAGCGGTCGCTTACGATTAGCCCCATGCCGTGCTGCAACCTCGATGGACAGTCCATTACGGCAATCTCTTGCCGCTTCGTTGAGGGCAGTGGAGACGATCCACTCAACCTAATAGGCTTGGAGTATGCCTCGCTCTCAGATTTAGGAGACGTCGCCCCGATTTCTGAGCATGATTCGGACTGCCTCAGAGCTATATATCGCTTTCTGGTGCGCAACAATGTCGTCAATATGTTTGGGCTATCGCTACGGTATGTTGATACACATGAGAACGATGACCTGGATTGGATGGAAGACAGTTTCCCTGAGCATCGAATTAGTGTAAGAAAATTAATGAATTGTCATCAACTTTCAAATGAACATTTCGGAGCAAGCGTCTGGGTCTGGTCAGCCGGACGCAGCGCGCGGGCAGCTATTGGCTGCACTGAGACGGGAATGACTCAAGACCCCGAGCCTGACGACGGTCGCCTAACGCCAAAAGTGTATTGCGATAGAGGAAGATTCCACGATCCTGATCCTCAGGACGACAGTGATGACTCAAAACATCAAGAACAAGGAGATGAATCATCGTCTCAAGGGTAAGTTTTCAAAAACAAAATAGAGGGTGTGTCTGGTGAATCTTGCACTTGATACACCCAATGCTTTGTCCCGCTTTTCGCAAAGACTAAGGTTCATAACTTTTTATAATCCTAAGCTTCGGAACTAAAGAAACCATATCAAGGCGTTATTTCTTTATTGGCCGTAGCGGTGAGGAATAGGAAAAGTATTTCTCTTCAAGAATTTTCTTGATTTCCTCGTATCCGCGAATTTCAAGGCTGGTGTCTAAAATTCGCACGGTTTTGTCATTGCAAGGAATTCCAATCCATTGACCATCAGATGAAAAGGCAATTTTGCAACGCTCTGAAAGACCTGAAACTTGCAGAAGTTCCAGCCCCGAAGTAGCATCCCATATCCGAGCTATCTTGTCATCACTTGTGCTTGCAATTCGTTTTCCATCTGGCGAGAAAATAACTGAAATGATTGCGCCTGAACGTCCAAGAATAGTTTGAGTTTCTGTGCCAGTTTTTGCATTCCAAACCCGAATAGAGCTATCATTGGCTCCAGAAAGAATTTGCTTTCCATCCTTAGAAAAGGCGACCGCGAGAACAATTGGCGTATTTATTTTCTTGATCTCCTCTCCTGTTTCCATAAGCCAAATCCGTATCCCATAATCTATTTCTTCATTTCCAGTTACGATGAACTGAGAATCCGGAGAGATAGAAATAGAAAACACTCTGCCAATGTGTTCTTCCAGGCGTCTGAGTTCTCGACCTGAGTCAGCATCCCAAATCCGCGCAGTGGTGTCAGAGCTTGCTGTGACAATTTTTCGTCCATTCGGAGAGAAAGCGATTGATAAAATTGAACCTGTGTGTCCTTGTAACTGCTTGAGTTCTTTTCCGGCTTCTGCGTCCCAAATCCGTGCGGTCTTATCTTGACTTCCGGTAGCGATTTGGCGTCCATCAGGAGAGAAACAAACGGAAAGCACTGAGGCTGAATGTCCCTCAAGTCGCTTAAGTTCTTCTCCGGTCTCTGTATCCCAAATCCGCGCAGTTTTGTCATGACTGGCTGTAACGATCTTTTTCCCATCGGGTGAGAAAGCTACTGATGTTACGTTATCTGAATGTCCCTTAATTTCTCTTTGCTCTGTATGTGGGTCAGTGTTCCAAATCCGCAATGTGAAGTCAGAATCTAATGAAACGACTCGCTGATCGCTCGCAAAGAGCGCAAGTTCCAAAGGAACAGAGTGTCCTGTGATTCGGGTTCTTTCTTTTCCAGACTCAGTATCCCAAATCCGTGCAATGTTGTCACCGGCCGCCGTCACGACACTTTGCCCATCTGATGAAAAGAATGCATAAAAAATAGGGCCCAGGTGTCCCTCTAGTTTTCTAAGTTCATTCCCTGACTCAAGATCCCAAATTCGAGCAGTTTTGTCGTAACTTCCCGTTACAACCTTTCTTCCATCTAGGGTAATATCTACTGAATGGATGACATCTGAGTGTCCCTCAAGTCGTCTGAGTTCCCTGCCTGTTTCTGCATCCCAAATCCGAGCTGTTTTATCGGCACTACCTGTGATAATTTTTTTTCCATCTGGAGAAAAAGATATTGACCAAACAGTATCCAGATGCCCTTCAAAGTTTTGGATTCTTCCTGAATCAATTTCCAAGACTTGGAAAGAATTTTTGAGCGGGGAGTCAGAGTAATATGAAATGCCTATTTGGCGTCCATCGGGGGAAAAAACACAATTTTTTACTGGAGAAAAAAAGTCCACTTCTCTTATCTTTTTTCCAGAATAAATATCCAAAAATTGCACCGTGTTGTCATCACATATTACTGCGATATTAATGCCGCTTGGGAAAAAGTAAACTTTGTTTACCTGTGAACTAAATTCACTGAACTGCTTTAGTTCTTTCTCAGAATCAATGTCCCAAATCTCTACTAATTTATTATCACTTGCGATCGCTATCTTTGTTTTATCAGAAGAAATATCAGCCCAGTTAACTAGAGAGTTTATTTCAATTTTTCTTAATTCTTTGCCAGATTGAGTATCCCAAATTCGGACAATATTATCCTTGGTAACTGCAATAAGCCGCTGTCCATTGGGTGAGACTTTAGGCTGGGGACTTATTTTTATTTTTGCTGCCATGAGACAAGAATCTATCGGTTTCATTGCTTGTTTGAGAGCGAATCTCAAGTTTGGGTCGTCTCCCAAGTTCGCTTCTTTCCTGAGCCGATACGCTTCATTCAGAGAAATTACCGCCTTGATCGGGTTGTCTGAAGCCATCTCCGTCAACCCCCGCTCGAAGAGAAGGTTGCTTTGTGCCTCCAGTGCCCGATTCCGTTGCAGTAGGGCGATTCCCGATAATCCGGCCAGCATCAATATGACCACCGCTGCGGCCGCCGCGACCTGCAAGCGTCCTTTTCGGAGCGCTGCTTGTTGGCGCCGGATTTCCGCATCTGGCATGTTCGTATTGATCCAGTCTTGATCAAAAACCCGCTCATAGATTCGGTTCCGAACCCGTAGCTTTCCATCTGCTGATTGAACGACTCCCGACAGCTTCAAAGCTCCGACCAGTGGGTTGGTTTCCTCATCCCTGGGACGTTTCCCTTCCCAGGTCTGTCGGTAGAGTTCCAGTAACCCTGCCAAATCCACGTCGGTTCGCAACAAGCGATCGCGCACAAAAAGCAAATTGTCATCTTCAGTCCTGGCTTTTGGCGACAGAAACAACCTTGCGCACAAAGCATCCACGGTTTCCCTCGTCAGGGTTTCTGAAGACTTCAACACCTCACGACACATTCGTTGGGTCAAGTAGGGATGACCGCCGGTCCATTCCAGAATCTTTTCCAATACTTCGACGCCCTTTTTTCCTTGTGCCAGTCCGGCGGCGAGTGGCTTGGCCTCCTCGGTACGAAAATCCGACAGCTCAATCCGCTTGCCGATGTTGAACGGGGTCAATCGCGTGTCCCGAATCAGGTCAGACGGTGTTGCCACCCCAAACAGCGCGAAACTCAATCGGTTCAACTCGGGGTCCTGTGTCCGTCGGTTGTAGAACTCGCGGATTCCGGCGAAAAACTCATCCGTCGAGAAGGGCAGACTCCGTACCACGTCAATTTCGTCAATCATGACCACGATTGGGCTTTTGATCTTTTCAAGGACGATAGTCCGCAGGGCCGTTGCCCACTTCAGCCACGGCCCGACATCCTTGTGCTCAAACCAGAAATCATCGAGTTCGTCTTCAAGTCCGGTGCGTTCTCCGACAATCGTCAGGAGATTGAGGTACCACTGTTCGGCGGTCAGGTTCTGCCCCAGCCGTGTCAGGTCAAGGATCACTGTTTTCACGCCATCTGCCTTCAGCCGGCTGGCCGTCCGCAGCATCAGCGATGATTTCCCCATTTGCCGTGACGTCAACACGTAGCAGAACTCCCCAGCCCGCAATCCGGTGTACAGTGATTCGTCCGCTTCACGGATCACGTAGCTCACCGCGTCCTCGCGCAATGTTCCGCCGGTTACGAAAAATTCGTTTTGCGCCGTCGTCAGGGAAGCCGTCGTCATGGGAGCGGCCTTTCGTCATCAGACTGGGAAGCCTCTCGTCTGGGCTTTGTCTTGACCGAGGCCCGGCTCGGTCGTCGTGGTTTGAGCTTTCCATTACTCATACTCATGATCAGCGTAAAGCAATGCAGTGAAGTTTCAAATCGAGGGCAGTGAAGCGGCGACCGTGGTCGTTCCGCTGGCCACGCGGCCGGGGCATAATTTTGGTAAACTCCTGCCACCGGGTTAGCACTGGCGATTATCCAGTTCTTTTGACTGCATGTTCTAATGCTACACCGCTCTTGTCACGGCGCAATGGAGTCAAGGCACAGACACAGCCGTAATTTTCTACCTTCCCGCTGGGTCGGCGGCGCGTGCAGTCTGCTGGCACTAGGTGTCTATGCTAACACCTTCCAGCATGGCTTTGCCTTTGACGACCTGGGACTCATTCTCCATAACCCGACCATCATTGATTGGCGACAGATTCCAGCCTTGTTTGCCCAAGGCTACTGGGGCCACAAAGTTGGGGGCGGCGGCAACTATCGCCCACTGACGGTAACGACCTTTGCCCTCGAATATGGGCTTTGGGGATCCCATCCAACCGGTTACCATGTCGTCAACGTCCTCCTGCATGCGTGCAACACCTGGTTGCTGTTTCATCTCCTACGCTTGTATCGAGCGTCGCTAGGGATTGCCGGTATCGCTGCACTCGTTTTTGCTGTTCACCCAGTTCACGTAGAGGCTGTTGCCAGCATTGTCGGTCGAGCTGAGTTGCTCGGATTCTTTTGTGGCAGCTTGATGTGGTGGAGCTGGCGGCGCGCTACCTGTGTTCATCGTCTCGTCAGTGGCTGGCGGCTCCTTGCGGTGGCTGCGTACTTAGGGGCGCTGCTCTCCAAAGAAAACTTCATTGTCCTTCCGGCGGCCCTCTGGCTGGCAGAGGCGCTCCGGGCGCGCCGGCGACTGACCAGCCTGAGAGCTTGGTCACGGCTCACGTTACCATTTGGCAGCTTGGCGCTGGCGCTCGTGCCGTACTTTGGACTGCGGGCACTGGCCAACGAGGGCGTTGAGCAAGTTTCCGGGGTCGGGAATATCCCGCTGGATGGCTACACGCTGGGCCAGCGTGTCGTCACGATGGCGAGCGCCGGACTCGAGTGGTACCGCTTGCTCCTGATTGGTTATCCACTCAAGCCTTGGTACGACGGTTTCAATGTCAACATCGAACCGACCTGGACCTGGCGTACGACGATCGGACTGTGTTTGACGCTGGCGCTTATCCTGATTGGGCTGGCAGCTTGGCGCCGTGCGCCGTTAGTCTCGTTTGGGCTTGGACTTTGGTTTATCACGCTGGCGCTGGTCAGTAACATACCCATCCCGCTTGGGACGCTCATTGCCGAGCGCTGGCTCTACGCGCCGTCGGTTGGTTATGCCATCGCCGTTAGCTATGGAGCGTTCTTCTTGTGGCGTCGTCCGGCTAATGGCTATCGCGCCTTGGTTGTGGTCTGGTTAGGGGTTATGGTTGGAAGCTACACGTATGGCACGACGCGCCGAAACATGGATTGGAAAAATCATTTCACGCTTTTTCGACGCTTCATTCAAACCGACCCAACTCACGCGATCGGCTATGTCAATGTTGCCAGTTGTCTAGTTGAAACGAACGTGCCGCTGGCGCGTGCGCTTTACGAAAAGGCACTGACGCTCGACGAGCGGCTCCTGATTCCCCGGCTTCAGTTGGCTGAGTTTGACCTTGACGAAGGACGCCTGCCTGAAGCGTGTGCGCGTTTGCGGCGGCTGCTGAATGAAGAACCCCCCGACCTGCCACTCCCATCCCAAGACTGGGCCTTGGCGCATGCTCTGTCGGCGCGGGCGTTGGCGACGACCGGCCAGGCGGATGCCGCCTTGCAGGAAGCGCTGACGGCGCAGCGCTATGCTCCCGCCGAACCCAGAGTGCTTATCACCGTGGGCCGAACCTTCACCCAGCTCGGACACTACGCTGCTGCAACGCAAGCCTTTCAACATCTGGTAACGCTTTTCCCCGATGAAACCGATTACCGTCGCTACCTTGGCGAAAGCTTGCTCGCTGAACAGCGCCCAGCCGAAGCCATCCGCGAGCTGGAAGCCGTGCTGCGCGCGCGCCCAAACGATGACAGTGCGCGACGGCTGCTCGACGAAGCCCGGCACCGCCGGGTGGCACCCTGACGGTCGCCCTGTCTGGCACATCGGTTGCGCACGCATCAACAAGCTTCCAGCAAGGCATCCACGATCCGCTCGGCGGTGCGGCCGTCCCAAAGGTCCGGGCGGCGTGACGCAACCGGGTAGGGCTGCGTCAGAATGTGTTCAGCGGCAGACAAAATCGCATCGGGCGCCGTGCCAACGATCCGGTTTGTGCCTTCCCAAACGGTGATGGGCCGTTCCGTTGTCGCGCGGAGGGTCAAGCACGGGATACCCAGGACGGTCGTTTCCTCTTGCAAGCCGCCGGAATCGGTCAGGACCAAGCGCGCCTGCCGCCAGAGTTGGAGAAAATCCAAGTAACCAAGCGGTGGTAGGTAGCGCAACCGTGGCGTCTTCGGCAGAGCCAGCCCGTCCAGCCGAGCTTGGGTGCGTGGGTGGACGGGAAAAACGACCGGAAGGCGCTGCGCCAACTGCGCCAGGGCCCAGACAAGCCCCTGCAACGTGGCTGGATCATCCACATTTGACGGGCGGTGCAGCGTGGCGACGGCATACGCGCCCGCCGTCAGACCAAGGTGGCTCAAAATTGGCGACTGCGCCGCATGCGGCAACGCCCACAACAGGCTATCCACCATGACATTTCCAACGCGCCGGATACGCTCTGGCGGCACGCCTTCCCGTTGCAGGTTGTCATCCGCGTCGGCGCTGGGCGTGAGCAGTAAGTCAGCGACCGCATCCACGAGGCGGCGATTGATTTCTTCCGGCATCGTTCGGTCATGGCTGCGGAGTCCGGCTTCGACGTGCGCCGTCCGCAGGCCGCACTGCACGGCGGTGAGCGTCGCGGCCAGCGTGGCATTGACATCACCTACGACCACGACCCAGTCCGGGCGTTGGTCCCGTAGAATCGGCTCAAGGGCCAGCATGGTGCGGGCCGTTTGCGTGGTGGCCGTTCCCGACCCGATACCCAGGGCGTGGCCAGGTGGAGGAATGCCCAGGTCACTGAAGAAAGCGTCGGCCAGGGACGCATCGTAGTGTTGTCCGGTGTGAATGATGATGTGTTTGAACTGCGGCCGTCGGGAAAGCTCACGGGCCAGTGGCGCTAGCTTGACGAAGTTGGGACGCGCGCCGACCACGCTGCAAACTTTCATGACGTTTCCGTTTCGCCAGTAGTTGCCGAAAGGCCCCGAAGAATGTTTGACCGGCCACATTCAGCCGTTCGCCGTCGGCTCACGATGACACTTGACCAACGCCTCGAACCCCCACCCCTGAATTTACGTAAAAACGCTGCGTAGGAATCCTTTAGTGCACAGACTCTGTGGAGGTCCCCAAATCATGAGTGAACCAATGTATGCCATGCAACGCGCGAACGGCGAGTGGCTCACGGCACAAATCGAAGGCACGCTTAGCTTGCCCGTCTTCCGTAATGCCGCCGCGGCCCGCCGTGTCCATGACCGGCTTGGGTTCCTGATGGTGTATCGGCCACAGCCGCTTGATTCAATGGTTATTGAACGCCTGAAGCGGCAGACGCCGGAACTTAAGTTTTGGCTCGTGGACGAATTTGCCCCGACGGCTGATTTGACACCTGGGCGGTGGTTGTCACCCAGTGAAGTCATCACGATGGGTGACGAAGGCGACTACGCCAAGTCGGCCTAGCGCCCGGCATCATCATATGTGGGACAACATGGCAAAAGACGTGGCCCACGATATTGATCCGGCGACGCAACTGCATTTGACCTACGTCTATGGCCCGGTGCCGTCGCGGCGGCTTGGGCTGAGTTTGGGCGTCAACCCCCTGCCGGTTGAGACCAAGGTTTGTAACTTCGATTGTCCCTACTGCGAATGTGGCTGGACGGTTTCTGACCGTCCAGCCGGCCGTCTGCCCAGCGTGGCCGTGCTTGGCGAGCAGCTTCGAGCAAAGCTCAGTCAGTGCCGGGCGCAGGGACACCGACTCGACGCGATAACCTTTGCCGGCAACGGCGAGCCAACCCTGCATCCGCGCTTCCACGACATTATCGAACTGGCCTGCCACCTGCGTGACGAATATGCCCCAACCGCCAAGGTGGCCGTGCTGACCAACGCCACCCGCCTGCGTCAGCCTGATGTCCGAGCCGGCTTGCAGCGGGCCGATATTCGCCAGTTCAAGCTCGACGCCGGAACAGAAGCCATGTTCCGCCGCGTTGACCGTCCCTTCGGTCAGCTCACGCTGGCGCGGATCGTGGATGACATGTGCACCTTTGACGCCCCCAAGATGCTCCAGAGCATGTTCTTTCGCGGCGTATCACATGGCGCGCCGCTCGACAACACGACGCCGGAAGAAGTTGAAGCTTGGTTGGCTCACGTCAAGCGCATTCAGCCAACCGAGGTACACCTGTACAGCCTTGACCGGACACCGGCCGAGCCAACCTTGGAAAAGGTTTCGACCGCGGAACTCGAAGCCATTGCCGAGCGTGTGCGCGGGCTGGGAATTCCGGCCTTAGTCTTTTAGCTTGGTTCAGCCTCAGCCAATTGTCGCTGATTTCTTGATGGTTCGTGACCCGCGCCGCTTCGCGCGAGATGCTGCCAGCGCTTGGGTCGGCGGCAACCCGTCGCCCAAAACGTTATCGGGCAGCGGTTCGTGGCTGCCCGATAAGTAACTTTTTCAGATTCTGAAGTGGTGCACCCGACAGGATTCGAACCTATGACCTTCTGATTCGTAGTCAGACGCTCTATCCGACTGAGCTACGGGTGCATATATGGTGCGGATGAAAGGACTTGAACCTTCAAGGGCCGAAGCCCACATGGTCCTGAGCCATGCGCGTCTGCCATTCCGCCACATCCGCATTGTCAACTCCGCATTGTCAACGCTGCCTTCGCAGGCAACAAAGCAGCCTTCAGTTGTAGCCCGGAACACTGTGCCTGTCAAGTCGCGCCACACCGTACCAAGCCGGGCGACCGCCGACAAGCCGCCACGCACGGTTTCTAAAAATCGAGGCGGGGTAAGCGTCCCGTCGTCGAACGCGCTGCTTCTTGTTTGCCACGTTCGACTTCAATCATGAAGGTCTGGAGCTTGATGCGGTCCTTGCGTCCGGGGGTGGACTCAACGCCTTCCCGAACGTTGACGGCGTATGGCTTGACCGTCCGAATCGCCGTTGCCACGTTCTCGCTCGTCAATCCACCCGACAGGATGATTCGGACATACTGCTTGGCCGCAGCGGCATAACGCCAGTCGAACAGTCGTCCACCCTGCCCATCCGTTGATTCCCCTTCGAGGATGACCGCCGCCGTCGGGTAGGCTTTCACGCGCTCGATGTCAAAGTCTTCACCTACCCGCAGTTTCTTGATCAGCCGCCAGGCGCTCAGTTGACGGCAGTAGTCGGCGCTTTCATTGCCGTCGAGCTGAATGACCGAGACCTTGGCCGCCTCGACCATGGAGCGCAGCGCCTCAAAGTTGAACTCATTGTGAAAGACGCCGACGACCGGCACGAATGGCGGCAAGCGGTCGGCAATCTCGCGGATGGCGGCCGGGGCAACGTGGTATTCGCTGCGTGGGTTGAGGTCAAAGGCCAACGCATCCGCCCCGGCGTCCAAGGCGAGTGTTGCGTCCTGATAGGTCATAATGCCGCTGACTTGCGTTTTGACCATGGTTGCCTCCCACTTCGAGGCGGCTTTGATGCGCTCCAAAGCCGTTGCCAAGGTTGTTGCGTGAAAGCGTTTGATTATCATCCAATCCCAATCATCCGACAAGCAACCTGTCAGTTGTCGGCGTGAATCGGGCAGCGCGTCTTGCCGGCAACCGGCCGTGGGCGTTGCGCTCACGTGCCAACTTGGGCCACCATCGGCGGTTAGCGTAGGCTTCCTTACCGCAGCCCTTGAAAGCCATGAACGAAATCAACCCATGCCAACCCGCTACGATATTGCCGGAGGTCGTCCGTTACAGGGTACGTTGCGTGTGTCGGGCGCGAAAAATGCCGCGCTCAAGATGATTGTGGCGGCGCTTATCGCCGATGGTGTGACCACTCTCCACAACGTCCCGCGCATTACCGATGTCGAAATCACGCTCAAGCTCTGCGAGGAACTTGGTGCGCGTTACGCCTGGCGCGATGAGACCACGGTTGAAATTGATGCCCGACACGTCTGCAATCCGGTCATCCCGCTCAAGTACAGTGGCTCGACCCGGACGCCAATTTTATTTGTCTCGCCTTTGCTGCACCGGCTTGGGCGCGCCGAGCTGACGACGATCGGCGGCTGTTCGATTGGGCCGCGCCCCATCAACTACCACATTGCCGGATTGCGTCAGCTTGGCGTACGGGTTGAGGAATCTTCACGCACCGCCTATCAGTTTCACGCCGACCAGCTTCACGGCAACATCATCACGTTGGAGTACCCCAGCGTTGGGGCGACGGAAAACCTGCTGATGGCGTCTGTTGGCGCGCGCGGGCGAACGGTCATCCGCAATGCCGCCATCGAGCCGGAAATCCTGAATCTGGCCGGCATGCTGCAAGCCATGGGGGCCGTGGTCTATCAGGATGTCAACCGAACCTGGATTGTGGAAGGCGCTTCCCGGTTTCGCGCCGTTGAGTATGAAGTGATGGATGACCGCATCGAAGCCGCTTCGTTTGCGGCCTGTGCGGTGGCAACTGGCGGCGAGGTGTTCATCAGCGGGGCCGTCCAGCGCGATCTGGTGACGTTTTTGGACTGGCTGCGCAAGGTTGGCGGCGAGTTTGACATTCTCCCAACCGGCATTCGGTTTTACCGCGATGGAAAGCTCCGGCCGGTCAACCTGGAAACGGATGTTCATCCGGGCTTCATGACTGACTGGCAGCCGCCCTTCGTCGTGCTGCTCACCCAGGCGGAAGGGATTTCGGTCGTTCACGAGACGGTTTATGAAAGCCGGTTCGGTTATGTCGAGGCGCTGGTTTCAATGGGCGCGCACATCCAGCTTACCAACGATTGTCTGGGAAGCCGTGAGTGCCGATTTACCAACAAAAATTATCTGCACAGTGCCTTGATTTCAGGGCCAACACCACTGCGCGGGAGTGTGTTGCACATTCCAGACCTGCGGGCCGGATTTGCCTATGTGATGGCCGCGCTCATGGCAACTGGTGAGAGCCAAATTTACGGAACGGAGTTTGTCCAGCGCGGTTATGCCGATTTGATTGGCAAGCTCCGTAGCGTTGGAGCCGAGATTGTCGAGACGCCAGTGGAAGTGATGGAAACATCGTGAGGGGGACGACGACAGACCGCAGACCACCAATCTGGCTGTGGCGAGGCTGTGTGACTGGATGCATCTACGGCTGGCTGGTTCTGTTCACGCTGGTTGTCATCGGCCAGGCCCAGACGCCTGAACCGGCCCGCCGTGAGTTCCTGGCCGACCGCCTGGTGGCGACGGTCAACGGCGATGCCATCACCCAGAGCGATCTGGTGTGGTTTTTAGCCTTTGACCCAAGCATCAATCTCATTTCTATCTCAGAGGCTGATTTACAGCGGGTCCTCTCCGCCAAGCTTGATTTGCTGTTGCTCTCGCAGGAGGCAGCCCGTTTTCCGCTGTCTAACTTGACGGCTGAGGAGGTGGCGTCTGCCAAGCAACGGTTGATTAAGCTTTTCCCATCCGAAGCGGTGTTTCGAGAACGATTGGAATCGGTGGGACTTGACGCAGAAACCTTTGACCGGCTCATCCGGGAGCGGTTGCAGGTCGAAAAATACATCAACTTTCGGTTTCAGACCTTTGTCTTGGTCACGGACGACGATGTGTTGACCTACTACGAAACTGAAATTCGCCCCAAGTTGGCCGCCGCCGGAACCGTCGCCCCGGAGACGCCCAATGAGGAGCAGCGAACGTTGATTGTCGAAATCCTGTCGCGTGAGCGAGCCGAACGCGAGCAGCGGCAGTGGCTCGAAGCGGCCCGGCGGCGGGCAGACATCGTGCCACTTGCTCCCTATGCCAAGACGTTAACCACTGCCGCGCCGGAAGCTACCACACCGGGGGTCGCTCCCCCCCAGCCCTAGTCTGCCACTTGGCACTCGTGGACGCCTACTTGGCTTCGAGCCAGTTCGCGCCGATGCGCGCTTCGACGGTCAGCGGGACGCGCAACTTGGCGACGCCTTCCATGCTGGACTTGACTAGGTCTGCGACGCCTGGGGCATCCGCGGCCGGCGCTTCGAGCAGCAACTCGTCGTGAACTTGCAGCACGAGCCGCGCCTGGGGAAAGGCCTGCGGAAGCCGGTTGGCGACTTCAATCATGGCCAGTTTCATCAAGTCCGCGGCCGTGCCCTGGATCGGCGCGTTGATGGCTTCGCGCTCGGCCCGCGCCCGCAGCGTGAAGTTACGGCTTTGCAGGTCGGGCATCCGCCGCAGGCGACCGTAGAGGGTGCGCACCACGCCAGTGCGCCGGGCGTGCTCTGGGGTTTCGTCCATGTAGCGCTTGATGCCCGGATAGGCCGCAAAGTAAGCGTCAATGGCCTTTTTGGCTTCCTTGCGCCCAATGCCGACATTGCGCGCCAGGCCGTAGGCGCCGACCCCGTAGGCAATGCCAAAGTTGGTTGCCTTGGCCAGACGGCGCATATCGCGTAACGCATCGGGCGTCTGCGCGCCGAAAACGTCGCGTGCCGTCCGTTCGTGAATATCCTCCCCGGCCTGAAACGCGGCCGTCATGCGGGCGTCTTCGGTGATGTGGGCCAGCAGCCGGAGCTCGATTTGTGAGTAATCGGCCGAAATCAGCAGGTGTCCCTCCTCGGCAATGAATGCCCGCCGAGTTCGCCGTCCCATCTCGGTCCGAATGGGAATGTTCTGCAAGTTTGGACGCACCGATGAGAGCCGCCCGGTTGCCGTCACCGTCTGGGTAAAGGTTGTGTGCAGCCGTCCGGTCGCAGGGTTGACTAGGCGCGGCAGCACGGTCACGTAGGTGTTGAGCAGTTTTTCGTGTTCCCGGTATTCGAGGATGAGCTTGGGCAGGTCGTATTTCTCGGCCAGTTCTTCGAGGACATCGGCGCTGGTCGAGATTTTGCCGGTCGCGGTTTTCTTTGACGTTTCGTAGTTGAGCCGTTCAAAGACGTCGGCCACTTGCTGCGGTGAGTTGATGTTGAAGGAACTGCCGGCCAGCGCGTGAATCTCAGCCGTCAGGCGCTCCAGTTCGGCGCGGAGTTCGGTTTCGAGTTCGGCCAGCGGCTTTGGGTCAATTTTGATGCCGGCGCATTCCAGGTCGTAGAGCACCGGCGCCAGCGGCAGCTCCATGGTTTCGTAAACGGCGGTCAGTTCTTCCGCTGCCAGCTTCGGACGCAACGCTTGGCGGAGCCGACTGACCAAGTCGGCCGGGTCAAGGTCGGCGGCGGCCTGTGATCCTAGGTAGGTTTCGGCCAGCGCCGGAAGCGCAAGTTGTTCGGCTTTCACGCCGGGATTGAGCAGGTAAGCCGCCAGGCAAACGTCGTCCGTCAGGCTTTCCAGGCGAAAGGCGTGGGTTGGGTCCAGGGCCTGGTCGGTGGGGGCGCTGCCGTGAGGTGGACAGTTGATGAGGTACAGCGCCCGCTTCACGTCATGGCAGGACTTGTTGACGAGTCCGTTGGCGAGGACTTCCAGCAGCGCGGCCGTTGCTTCGGCATCGAGGGTAGCACGTTCAAAGCGCAGCCCATGCCCCGGCCCGAACGACAAGCTGCCGCGGGTGAAAACGCCGTCCAGGTCTTCGAGGTGAAAGGCGATGTGGTCACGGGCGTAGGCGCTATCGAACGCGCGCCGGAGTTCGGTGGGGGTGGTGAGCGTTTGGTAGCTCGTCGTCACGCTGGCCGCCGGAGCCGGGGTTGGTGTTTCGTCGGATGTGGTGAGCAGTTTGGCAAACTCTGCCGTGAGCGCCTTGAACTCCAACCTAGTAAACAGCGCATGGCAGGCGGCTGCATCTGGCGGTTGCGCGCGGAAGGCAGGGAGGTCAAGCGTAACCGGCGCTTCCCGGCAAATGGTCACGAGGCGTTGCGCGAGCCGGATGGTGTCCTGATGGTCGCGCAGGGCTTCGCGGTAGGCTTTGCGCGAAACCTCGGCATGGCGGGCCAGGGCTTCATCGAGCGAGCCAAACTGGCGAATGATTTGCACGGCGCCCTTTTCTCCAATGCCGGGCGCGCCGGGGATGTTGTCGGAGCTGTCGCCCCACAGCGCCAGCACATCCACGACGCGCTCCGGTGGAACGCCCATCCAGGTTTCGACCTCCGAGCGGTTGCACAGGACAAACTCGCCGGACTTGTTATCCACCCGCAGAAGGCTTGTCCGGTCGCTGACGAGTTGCGTCATGTCCTTGTCATTGCTGACGATGACGGTTGCCAGTCCCTGTTCGGTGGCCATCTGGGCGAGCGTGCCGATCAGATCGTCGGCTTCGTAGCCATCCACCCGCAGGCGGGGAATCCGCAGCGCGTCGCAGACCTCTTCAATGAGTGGGATTTGCTCCTGAAGGTCGGCCGGCATCTCGGCTCGGTGCGCCTTGTAGGCGTCAAACAGGCCCTTGCGGAACGACGGCGCCGGTGAATCCATGGCGACCACGAGGTACTCCGGCGCATAGACCTTCTGTAGCTTGCGCAGGATCGAGGTGAAGCCAAAGACGGCATTGGTCGGTTGCCCGGCCTTGGTCGCCAGGCCGCGCACGGCGTAGTAGGCGCGATAGATGTGCGCCATGGCGTCAACCAGAAACAACCGGTGGCGTGGCTCGGCGGCAGGAGCATCCATGGCGTTGACCGAAAGGGTATGGGTTCACGACCAGCGCGAACCGGGTTGTGGTTCAACCTGGGGCTTGGTTTGCGGGCAGGGGTCAGCCACGCTTCAGGTAGCGCTCCAGGGCTTCAAGTCCGCGCTCGATGGCGTCGAGCGAAAGCGAGTAACTCAGCCGTAGGTGGCCTTCCCCGGCGCAGCCAAAGGCTGTCCCGGGAACCGTAGCGACCCGCGCTTCATTGAGCAGCCGCAGCGCGATGTCGGCGCTCGTGCCGCCCAGTGTTGAAACATCCGGGAAGACATAGAATGCGCCGTCCGGCGTTGGTTTGACGGGCAATCCCAGCGCAGCGAGGCCGGCCATGAGTCGGTCGCGGCGCTGGCGGTAAGCGGCGCGGCATTCGGCCAGGAAGCTTTCGGGGACGTCGCGCAGAGCCGCGAGTGCGGCCCACTGCGTAGGCGTACTCACGCCGTTGGTTGAATAGAGCACGGAAGTTTTGATGCCGGTGATGAACGGCTCCGGCGCGACGGCATACCCGATGCGCCAGCCGGTCATCCCGTATGACTTCGACAGGGTATAGACCGAAATGGTTCGGGCGTACATCTCCGGCAAGCTGCCGATCGAGACGTGTTCGCCGTCATAGACGAGGTCTTCGTAGGCTTCGTCCGACACGACGACCAAGTCGTGCCGCCGGGCGAAGTCGGCGATGGCTTCCAGGTTGGCGCGGGTCAGGACCTGGCCGGTTGGGTTATTAGGGGTATTGACCAGAATGGCGCGGGTTCGGGGCGTAAGACGGGCGGCGAGGGTGGTGGCGACGCCTTCGGCGAGGATGCGGGCAGTTTCGACGCAGATGGCGCGGCCGCCGGTCATGTGGATGAGATCGCGGGTAGGCGTCCAATAGGGCGACAGCAAGAGCACTTCGTCGCCGGGATCGAGCAGGGCATTGAACGCCCCGTAGAGGCCCTGCATGCCGCCGACGCCAACGATGACGTGGGAGGGTTCGGCCGGCAGTTTATTTTTGGTGCGCAGCTTGTCCACGATGGCCTCGATGAGCGGTGGAATGCCGCTTGACGGCGCGTAGCGGGTTTTGTTGTCGGCCAGGGCGCGGCGCATGGCTTCCTTGATGGGTTCCGGGGTTTCAAAGAAGGGTTCGCCGCCCTCGAACTGGTGGACAGTCTCGCCGGCGGCTTTGAGCGCCATGACGCGGTTTCGGATACGGACGATTTCGGAGAAGCCAACTTCGGCAAAACGGGATGACAAGCGAAGGTTCGTTGTCGCGGGAGAGGGCATTGGCGCTGACATGGATGCTTTCCTCGGTTGAGCGCGGGGGTGAGCCGTCCGCGCGTTGGATCACGTTGGATGAACTTACAACCATAGGCCAAGGAAGCCCTGGTCGGCTAGATCGGGGGCGTTTGGTTGTTGTGAGCAGGGCAGATGTGGTCGGCGCTTGACAGGTGGTTGGACAAGTTCCAATGGCTGGTTGCCCCACTGGGAAGCCTAGCCTGTTAGCCGCAGGATGGCCGATCAGGCAGTTGCCTTTATCTATTTGAGCTTGCAGGGTTTCATCTTTAGGCGCGGCACTTCCTAGATGACAGACCCGCAAACCACACCGCGGGGCGCGTGATTGCGCAACGTCCCAGCCGATGGCAATTGCGTCAGGTGATGGTCAGGGCTATGTATCGGCACTTGGCGGCGCTCATAGGCTGTGAGCAACCGTGGTTGAAGAGGTCGCTGCGCAGGATCTGTTGCGCACCAGGCGAAACCCAGATTGATTTGTGGCTTGGGTAGGTCGTTCGTTTCGTTCACTTGATGTCTTTGCGCATAGCATCCTCGCGCAGCCCCGGCACGTCGTCGAGCGTGCTTTTGCCGGTGAGTGTGCGCTAGGCTGCAGGGAACTGTTCCATAGCTGCGCGTTTCCCATGTGCTTCTGCTCAGCCCGGTTTGCTCACCTGACTCAGAGGTGGTGCTATGGGGGCTTCATTCACCTTCGGGCCATAGCACACCAAAGCCGACATGGCGGCCTCTTCCGATGGCGATGGGACCTGCGATAGCCTTATCGAAGGTCACACGCACATGCAGCTTGGGCGTTTCGCCGAGGTAGCCGTTTGCGCGATACTGGGTCGCGACGTGAACGCCAGCAATCCACCCACTTTTAGTGAACTCAATCGACTTGACCTGCGCGCCTGTACCCTCGATAGCTTGCTGCACACTGCGATTGAGCAGTTCGAGACGGCGCTCTCGTAGGTAAATCTCGTAAGCAGCAGCCTTCGCCGGCTGCTGTTCGGCGTTGCGTCTCGCCTCAACAAGGCACTGCCACTCTTTGCTTGTCAGCTCCTTCGCCGGCTGCACGAGCGGCGTCACGGTGGACCAGACGCGAGAGGGCTTCGTGATGGCCCGCAGCCACTGACCATCTGGCTCTGTCTCGAGGATGACACCGATCCCTTGCTTGTTGTTGTCGCGCAACTCACGGCCGTGCAAGAGCACATGCGCCAACTCAACGATCGCGCGCCGGTTGGGGTCTTTACCCCTGCCAAGGTCGGTAAGGGCAATGCGGCGCACGCGGCCATCTGGGTACGGACCGAGGACGCTCGGAAGCGGGAGGATCGCAAGGTGCGACTCACAGATGGGATGTCCGTGCTCATTTTGCCCCAAGAGCACCCGACGAACGAGCGTCTCCATTGCAGGTACTTCGCTCGAGCATCTCGCTAGCGAATCCACGACTTCGCGCTGAATCTCATCACAAAGTAGATGTCGGACGGGATCGATGACCTGCTGAAGTAAGCGCGCATCCCAAGAACAACGCTTCCCTTTGCGCCAGAGGCCTAGCACAAATGTTGGAATCTCCTGGTCAGCACCGTAGGCATCCGATGCGTACGTCACGGCTCGCACGCCCGCCGCAGGCAGCGGCAGTTCGTTTTTGGCGGCGCGGGTGAAGAAGTCGTCGCAGACAGCGAGACACCCGGCTTCGGGTACCTCCAGCGACACACCACTCGGAGCAGGCTTCCAACGCACGGGCGGTAGCTCCTGAGGGAGGTGAGGGAAGGCGTCAAGCAAGGCAAAGTCTTCACCCTTGCCGACGCTGACAACCCGGCGGGACACCTCGCGGATTACGTTCACAAACGACGCATCGAAATTCGGCCACCAGTACCAGACGATGCTCGGTGGCTCGATATCCCATCCGACCATCGGCTCAGGCTCAAGGTCGATGCTCTTCTTAGGGTTGAGCTTGCGCTCGGTCGGCCAGTTCCGGGAGTTGTTGGGCACGAATCGCCGCTGGCGCGATGGGCGCAGCGTTGCGCGAGGCGCGGAGATCTCGGGCAGCTTCGTGTACCCGGTCCAGCCCTGCTGCTCGAGCTTGCGCAGCGCTTCTTCAATCTTTTTGCGTTTGCTAGACGCCCAGCCCATGCGCGCCGATGATACGAGCGCCTTGAAGAGGCGCGCCGGGCTCGGTGGCCACTCACGGCCAGTGTATCCGGCGAGGAACTGAACGCGGATCGCAAGAGGCATCAAGTCTCTCCTCTGTCTTGGGGCCCGTAGTGACTGCTCCAGCATTCGCTGATGGCTCGCTTGGGGCAGGTGCATCACTACTGGTCTTCAGCGTAGATGGTTCTCCCCAGAGTTTCTTCAGCTCGTCGAGGTTTTTCTTATTGCTCCTTGGACTGCGCACTCTAGGCGCGTGGTGAGCCACCTCACGAAGTCACCCCTATTTTTTCTTTGTTTACTTCAGCCCTTCTTCTGGTTCTGCGGCTCTTTCTGCGCGTCCTTGGTGCTGTCCTTGGTGCTGTCCTTGGTGCTGTCCTTGGTTCTGATGTCATTAGCCGCTGCCCTTGGATCGAATTGCAAGGTGACTTCTTCAGGGAGGCCCAAGGTGACTTCTTCAGGGAGGCCTTTGACCTTTTCTACGGCCTCGCCTTCGGTTTTGTCGGTGGCTTCGCTTTTGCTTTCGCTTTTGCTGAAGAAATCCTTGGCAGCCTCTCTGAGATATTCCTCGGCTCCTGTGACGTCCGGAAGCGTGAACTCCTCTTCCTCACCCGAGTAGTTCACTTTCACGGCAGTAAACGGGTCGTTCACTTTCACGGTGGTAGAGGAGTTAGAACCGGCACCAGTACCCTGATCCGTCTTGCTTTCGTCCGTCTTGCTTTCGTCCGTCTTGCTTTCGTCTGTCTTGCTTTCGTCCGTCTTGCTTTCGTCTGTCTTGCTTTCGTCCGTCTTGCTTTCGTCCGTCTTGCTTTCGCGCACGAGGATGCAGCCCTCGCGAAGGTCCCACACCTTGGGGCCCACCGCCGCCGCCAGCGCCAGCGCGAACAGGTACCGACGCATGGCCAGAGTCTTGTCGATCTCTTTGGAATTGCCTTGGAGCGCCACAAGCGCACGCAAGCCCGTCAGTGCGATGATGGTGGTCCGCTCGATGGAACCATAGGCGATTACGCCGCCGGGAGACTCAGGCACCGGTATGTCGAGCATGCCGAGCTGCGCCGCCGGGTTCTTGCTATCCGAGTCTTCCTTCAGTTCCTTCTTCGCCCCTTCTAGGATTGCCTTCAGCTCACTATTCACCTCAGGATCGATGCTCGACCAGTACTGGCTGCGCGTCGTGAGCTTCTGCACGTTGAAGGCGACGATCTCGCTGCGGATGAGGCGGCGCGCCTTGGACTTGGTTCCGCGGCTGTCCCAATACCCAAACACGAGTGACGTCGGCGCAAGCCTCGCAAGCAGACCGGCGTCGCCGTTTTTGTAGGCCTCGAGCGCAACCTTGAACGGGTTATTGTTGCTGTAGCGAACGACGGCATCGCCCACGCGGTGGCCGACCTCGAGCAGGTCGATTGATTTCTGGCTGGCTCCTTCGATAGTGACCTTGATAGTGACCTTCGGGATCAACGTGCCCGAATACTTGAGCAGCCGGGCCTCAAGCCGGTTCGCCTGCGACGGAACCGAATCGACGATGCAGCAGTTGGCGATGCGGCCATTTTGCTGTGCTTGCTGGGGATCGGCGTTGTGCGGCCCGAAGTGATTGATATGGTAGTCGCTTTTATCATCATTTTTGGGGCCCGCGAACGTCGGTGGGAAGAACACACCGCGCACGCCCTGTACCGGGCGAAGTCGCTCACGGATCACGATGGCGGCAACCGTGGATTCGTCATTGAGAAGGCAGTCGTACTTCTGCAGGGTGTTGTTACTCATCGTTGTCCTCGTCATCGCTTTCGTCGTCGTTGCCTGCGTCGACTAACTTGGCTGTTCCGGCCGGTAACTCGGCTATTCCGGCCGGACGAGCAAGCCTCAAGTGTTTGTAACGACCCAGCGTACCAATGGTGGCTTTGTACTGTACCAGCCTAGTGGGTGCAACCTCCACACCTCGCGCGGCCAGGCGCGCAAGCGCCAGTGGCAAGTGCGAGCTCCAAGTGTGGTAAGTGAAAACCTTATTTTGCACGCCGACGACACCGTCGGGCGCGTTGTCGCCTTTGCGGCGCGGAGGGAAGAATGCCGAGATCCCAATGGCGGCAAGTAGTTCCAGGGCAGGGCGAACTGTCCTGTTCTTTGCTTCATTTGCGCTGATGCCACGATCGATCGATGACTGGGTGGTGAAAGCGTCAATTTTCAGGGGGCTCTCGCCCGACGACGTGAGTGTGATGATGTCTTGGAGTTTCAATTTTTTCTCGAGGTCTTCATTGAGTTTTTTAATGAGGTTGTCGTTGATCGCCTTAGAGATCGTTTTCTCTTGACGACCTGCCCAGAATTTCCATCGGCTCTTGCCATTCTTCTTACCAAGACTCTGCACGATTCGTCCTTTCGATACGTATGCCCACTCGTACCAGTGGTCAATGAGAATCGGCAGCTTATGTGGCAGCGAGAACTCAAGGGCACCGCACCAGACACCGCTCGATTGAGCAAGCGGACTGCGGTCATTCTCGGTGGCCTCCTGCCAGTCCGCCTGCGAGCTGAGATACTTGGCCAACTCCTTCACGACTTCGTCCTCCTCGACGTTCGTCTTGATCTCGCACACGTCAGCGAAGGCAGAGTACTCGGACGTCAGCGTGACTGTCTCACGCCGCCATGCCGATGTTGCGTTCGCATCATAGCGGCTGATCACTTCAAGGAGACCGCAAACGGCAAGGTATTCGCCAGGGTTGCGAGCATCAATCGTAAGCTGGATGTTGCTGGTCGCAGGCAGGATGTTACTCACAGATGAGCCATTATCGCCGCACGAGGGAAGCACGGAGGCGAGCACGTCAGCAGTTTTCACCAGCGCTTCAAGCCAGGCGAGCGTCCACCATCCGTACTGGGCCTGGAGCTTTGCAAAGCGCACTGGCGTTTCGTTGAGGACACACGACACGCTATCAGAGATGACAACCGGGCCAACTGACTCAGTGCCAAATCCTGGGCGAGCGTGACCGTGGTGGGCGGCTATGAGGTGCAGGCACAGCTCACGGTTGACCCCGGGCGGCAAGCTCACCTTGCCGTCGCTGAGGTCTGCAACCGAACCCAGCTCGTGGCGGTAGCCTTTGTTGATGTGGTGATTGAAGCGCGAGTGCTTCGACTTCGCAACCGCAGGCTTTTCGGTGCGGCCCACAGCGCGCTGCCACCACGGGCGGTCCTTACCGAGGTCGTGCTGGCCGGCGGCCTCAATGACGGTGTTACTCAGTTCTAGGGGCAGCGACAGCCGCCGGCACAGCTCAGTAGCCTTGGTGCGCGCGTCGTGAAGATGCTGCGTCAGTAGAACGTCTGTATTGAAGCCGAGCGAGCCGTCGTCATCCTCAGCATCTTCAACCTCACGAAGGAGTTTTCGGGCCACGACCACGCCGCACGCGCCGTTGCCCGCCGCCTCGACGAGCTGCCAGTCATTGCTGCCGAGCAGCTCGTTCACAACTTTTTGGACCTCGCTCAAGAGATTTTCGGTGTCGGTGTCCGACGGGATTTTTTGCACTTCACTGTTTTGCTGTCCACTGTCAGGCGTTGCCTTGACTGTCCCGGCGTCGATCCAGAGCCGACGACGCTTCGCGCGGGTCGTTGGCTGTGCCTTTTCTGCGATGTCACGCACGAGTTTCTTGTCGTTAGGGGTCACGAACTGGTCGTCGTAGCCACCAGCGCTGGTCGGTAGCACCACTGTTGCGTCGTAAAGGGCCGCGCGAAGCTTGCCGTCGTCGGTGGGAAGGTCGCGGAGGCGAAACGGCGTGGTCTCACCGTAGCGCTTGATGAGCAAAACACGCGCCCCTAATGCGTCGTCTTCGAGGGATCGATCACGAACCGCCTTGAGCAAGTTGACGGCCTCGTAGAGCGGACACCGCGCCGTCTCACGCGCGCCGATCGGGAACGCTGCAAGGAGTCGTTCGGCATCGTCGGGACTGGTCACAAAATCAAGCTCCTTGCGCCAGGCAAGCTCCACGTAGAGCGATGGGTCTTCAACACTGCCATGAAGCCAACGGCCGACATCCGGGCGAGCCCCGGTGTTCGGGTGCTTCGAAGTCATCGCAAGGTCGTCAAGCACCGCGCAGGTCAACGCCGGAGGAGGAACGCGCACGTCGAAAAGCTTGCGCCACTCCTCGTCATTGAGGTTACCTCGCAGCAGTGCGGTGAACGTTGCTGGCGAGCATTTAACTGGCTGGCCTGGTCTAACCTTTTTCTTGAGTTCCTCGAGGAGTTTGTTGAGGCGCTCGAAGACGTTCGCAGCAGGGTCGGTCTTATCCTTCGCAGCAGGGTCGGGTCTGTTGCCCACCAACAAGACCTTGGCGTTGTTGTTTAGACCGAGTCTATTCACGCGCCCAAGTCGCTGAATAAGGCTGTCGGCAGCGCATGCTTCAACGCCGAGGAGATCGCAGTCAATGTCCGCGCCGACCTCGACGCAGGAGGTCGCGACGAGAAAGATCGGTTTGTCATATTTAGCCCCGCGGTTACGCTGGCTCTTGAAGCGCTTGTAATCATCGGACTTCACGACTTGATCGCGATCCCATCCGCGCATGCTGCCCGTGAGCGTCACGACCTGATGGTTTTCCTTGAGCAGACGCTTAGCGCACTTGCGAGCTTGGGCGACGGTGTTCACCACGATGCCGATAGCTGCTCCAGAAGGGTTCTGCGACTGCCCAGAAGCGTTCGGCAACTGAGCGATGGCCCACTCGGCGAGCTGAACGCCGACGCCCTTTTTGGGATCCAGCGACTTGACCTCGATTTCTATCACGGCATTGAGGCGATTGGCGACCTTCTGGTCGGTGGTCTCGTCCGGCCAATTGCGCCCGTCGATGAGAGTGTTGGTGTCAAGGAGTCGGAAGACACGTCGCCCATTCGGCTCCTCGGGTGGCAATCCGGGCGTCCGCCTGAGCAGGTCTTGAACGGGGTGCATCATGGCCCCCATTCTCACGACTGCGAACGGAGCCAGCGACTTGTTGACGAGGCGCTCAATCGCGGTGAGCGTCACGGCAAAGGGCGAGCAGAGGTGAGCCTCGTCAAGGACTATCAAGCAGTCTTGCCCAAGAAGCCCCGCCTCGAGCGCGCGGCCCCAAGGGCCTACCCGTCCGTAGGCACTGAAGAGAAGGCGGGAGCCGATCATGTCAACCGTGCCGACAATAATTGCGGGGCGCGCCGGATCATCTCGCCAGCGTTTGTCGAGCGTCCGCTGCCCACGCAGCGTGGACACCTCAATGACCGAAGAGGTGCAGCCCGCTTCCTTCAATACCTTCGCTATCTGATGGAGTTTGTGATTCTCGTATGTGGCGGCTTGTTCAAGACGCTCGCCTACCTGCTCCGCGAACTCCGATGCCTGATCGACGACCACGCGGCGCTCGACAACGTACGCGAGGCGACGGGGAACGGCAGTCGAGTTTCGTTTGAGAGCATGGCCCAGCGCCAGGACCCACAGCGCAATGATCGATGTTTTACCCAAGCCGGTGGCCAATTCGATGTCGGTTGGGAAGCAACCTGCCTCGAGATATGTGAATAACCGGTACTGCCAGCGGCACGCTCCTTCGTGACCGGTAAGTTCTTTATACAATTCGTTGAAGCAGTCGAAGGAAATCCCCGGCGTAAGATTTGTCATACACGGCATAGCAGTTACCTGGAGCATACGCTCTTCCATCTGCCATGGAGTGAAATTCCCATGGGCGCTCGACCGGCAGCGCGTCAGGAATGCCGGAGCGCTCGGGTGACGCGGACTGCCAATGCGGATGCGCCTTACCGAGAGCATGTGGACGCCTGGCGTCCACGACGAGTCCTTTGCATGTCGCCCGCCGGCAACAGCGCGTTGCACAGCCTTCCAGCTCTACGTCTTTCATCCTTACAGGTGATTTCCGCCGTAGGACTGAACTTTTATACCTTTCGCACTCGAATCGTCAATCACTCGGTTCAACCCGCGCAGGTCAAGCGGTCAGCGTGACTAGGCCAATCAGCCAGCACACCGGTTGAACCTAAGCCGGTGGCTAGGCTGGTGCCGCCTACGCTGGGTTTTGCAAATCCACGGACAGTCCATCTGCCGTCTGGTTACACCACCCAAACCGTGATAGCTGCCCCGCAACCGGCCCGGGACATCCACCAGACCGGATACCGGGCAGCTCCGCGCATTCCCGGTCGGGGGCAACCTTGCCGGCCGGCTCAAGGCCATCCCATCAGGCATCCGCAACACATCCTGAAAGCATTGACGATTCAGCAGGTTCTATCCGATGGGCTAAGTTTTTACTTTCACTTTGACGCCGGTTCGCGGCTCTGCTAGAGTCGCACGCCAAGAACCAAGGCATCGTTCGACCAGGGATTCACCGGCTGCCCGCACCGATGGGTCGTCGCAACGGTGCAGGGGCGCGTTTTCCAAAGCGGAAACGTCATGATTTGCGCTCTTTGTGGGTATATTCAGGCCGACACCGAACGAGTATGTCGGCGCTGCGGACATATCGTCCCGGTTCGTAAACCAACTGCGTTGGCACGTATGGAAAGCAACCTACCCCCGACCAATACCGAAGTCACCGGCGCCGGGGGGCCCTTTCCCCGCGAAGTCCAATCGGCCGCCACAGTTCCAGCCTGGCGCGCCGAACTCAGCGCCCGCGTGCGCCAGGTCAAAGCCCGCCGGATGATGGAATCCGAACTGGAAGCCGCCCGCCGTGACCAGCTCGGCAGCGCCAGCCGCCAAGTGGAAACCGAAACGCCGCCGCCGCATGGCATCGAAGCGCCGCCAGAACCACCACCGACCGAAGCTGGTCAGCCCGATTCCACCCCGCCGCTCGATGACCTCGAAGCCGTCGAAAACCCGCTCGTCAGGGGTGCGCTGCGGCGCGTTCGCCGGGCCGCCGAGTCACCACGACCGCCGCTGTCCTTCCCACCACGCCGGATGAGCGCCGCCACGCCCGACCTGCTCACGCTCGATGCGCCGACCGCGACGGCTACCAGCTCCGCCGCGCCACCGGTGGATATCAGCGAAATCGCCAGCGAACTCGACGCCGCGCTCGGCGACTTCGACCTGCTTGCCGACCAACCCGCGACCGAAGCCCCAAGTGAAACCCGGCCCGCCCCCACGCCGCCCCCACCGTCACCACCAACCCCTACGCGACTGCTGCGCCGGATTCGTCCCCTCGTCCGGGAGCGGGTCCTGGCCGGCGTCATTGATGCCGCCGTCGTAGCACTCTCCTGCCTTCCGCTGCTCTGTGTCGTCATCATGACCGGTACCGTGTTGATTCATCCGAGCGTGGCAGCCATTGTCGCCTGCGCAGCCGTACTCATTGCCGGCATGTATGCGTTTGGCACTGTAACAGTGGCGGGGCAAACCTTTGGGATGATGTACATGGGATTGCGCGTGGTCAGCATTTACGAAGACCACGAACTCCATCCCGTTCAGGCGCTCCTGCGCGCCCTCGGCTACGGCCTGTCCCTCTTGCCGCTCGGCGCGGGCTTCCTGTGGGTTCTCATTGACCGCGATCAACGCGGCTGGCATGAATACCTCTCGGCGACGCAGCTCGTCCGTGAGTGGTACGTCGAAACCCTGCCAGACCAAGACTGAGGCAGGTAATCAAGCCGGGGTGGCGGAATGGTAGACGCAACGGACTTAAAATCCGTTGTTCCGCAAGGAGCGTGCGGGTTCGAGTCCCGCCCTCGGCACTCCCGGCGAGACGAACGGAGACCGAACGTCTCATGCCGTGGCCCCTGCCGCTTGTTCAGCCTGAAACCCTGTCGCCCGGCACGCGGGCGGCGCTCTATGTGCCGGCCAAGCTCTACGAGTTTGGCGTTCGGTTGCGCATGGCGCTCTACGAAACGGCTTATCTCAAACCCAAAGCCCTGACCAAGCCGGTCATTGCCGTCGGCAACATCACCGCCGGCGGCACCGGCAAGACGCCACTGGTGGAATACATCGCGCGTTACCTAACCGACGAAGGCCACGAAACGGCCGTACTAACACGCGGCTACGGACGCGCCGCCACAGCGCGCGTCGTCCTCAACGACGGGCAGCCACCCCCAACCTGGATGACCGCCGGAGATGAGCCGCTGATGCTCGCCCGCCGACTGCCCGACGTCAAGATCATCGTCGGCGCGGATCGGCATGCCAACGGACGCTTTGCCGAAACAACCTACGGCTGTGACGTGTTCGTTCTCGATGACGGCTTCCAGCATCTGCAACTTCAGCGCGACCTCAACATCCTCGTCCTCGATGCGACCGATCCCTTTGGCAACGGCGAGCTGCTCCCCTTCGGACGCCTCCGCGAACCACTCTACGCCCTCAAACGCGCCGACGCCATCGTGGTCACACGAACCGACCGCGCGTTTGACCAGTCCCACTTGCTGGGCGTGCTGGCTGCCTGCGAGTCCACCGCGCCGGTATTTTTTGCCTACCACGACATCGTTGGCGTTCACGAACTCGCCACCCGCCGCCCACAGGCGCAACGCACGCTGGTGAGCGCACCCATCGGGCTGTTTTCCGCCCTTGGCAATCCGGCCGTGTTCGAGGATGACCTGGCCAATCTGGGCGCCAAGGTCGTTTTTACCAGGCGCTTTCCTGACCACCACCGCTACACCGCGGCAGACATTGCCGCCATCGTCGCCGAAGCCAAGGCAGCCGGCGCGCAGCGCCTCGTGACGACGGAAAAAGATGCCGTCAAGGTCGAAGGGTTCGACTTTGGCAACCTCCCGGTTTCCGTCGTCGAAATCAAAACCATGGTTGAAGATGAGGTAGGCTTGAAAAGTTTGCTGCTGCGAACGATTGTGAGAAAGAAGGGAAAGTATTACCGCAAGCCGTCGCCCGACACCCCAGGCAAGACAGGACAACCCGAAGGCGACCGCTGACGCTGGATCAACAATGTTTGTCGTTCGCGCCTCACTCCGGCGTATTTTCGAGGTGCCGGCCTCGATTGAGCAACTGTGTGAGTTTTTTTCCGACCCACGCAGCTTTGCGCGCCACATGCCCATTATCGAAGACATCACGCCGGTCGCCGACAGCGATGACGTGACCCGCTGGCGCTTCTGCGTCCGGGTGCCGATTGTCGCCCCGATCACCTGGGAGTTTGTCATGCACCGGCGCGTCAAGCCCGAAACCGGCGAAATTGCCTACTCGGCCGCGGAAGACTCGCCGGACTTTTTCCAGTGTGACGTTCACGTGCGCCCGAACCCAAATGGCGCAACCGACGCCGACGTACGCCTCCACATGCGCGTCTGGCGGCCGCGCGCCCGCGACATCCACCCCCTGGCCGGCTTGGTCGGCGAACACTGGATCGCGCGGGTCGTCACCGACCGCATGGACAAAATGGCGACGGCCTTCGTCGCCAGCGGGCTGCGTGAAATTCAGGCCAGAGCCGCCGCCCAGGACCAGGCGGCAAAACCACCGACCGACGACACGACACCCGCGGCCGCCACGGCTGAAACCAACCCCGAAACCGACCTCATCCGACCGACGACCAATGGTCACAACGGCGCAGGTCACCTCCTACCCGCCACACCGATGGCCGAAGCGGATGGATGGCATCAGCCGACGACGCCCAGCAGGTTGGACGCCGAATCATCGGCTTCCGGGACGGCATCCGCTGAAGCCGTCGCCGTTGGCGCTGCCGAAGGCTTGTCGTCAAACCGAACCGAGAGCAGTTTCGAGACACCCGGTTCCGGCATCGTCACACCGTAGATCGAATCGGCCGCTTCCATCGTGCGCTTGTTGTGGGTCACGATGAGGAACTGCGTTTGCGCGCTCATCGCCCGAATCTTTTCGGTGAAGCGGTCAATGTTGGCCTCATCGAGTGGAGCATCCACCTCGTCCAGGACACAAAACGGACTCGGTCGGTAGCGAAAGATGGCCAGAATGAGCGCCATTGCCGCCATGGCCTTTTCGCCGCCCGAGAGCAGCAACACCGACTGAAGCCGCTTGCCCGGCGGCTGCGCCACGATGTCAATCCCGGACTCCAACGGATCATCCGGTTCGATAAGGAGCATTTCCCCCCGGCCGCCACCGAAGAGTTCCTGAAAAACCTCGCCGAAGTAGGCATTGATGCGGTCAAAGGCCTCGCGGAAGCGACGCTTCGTGCGCTGGCGAATTTCCCGAAGTGTTTCCTCCGCGGCCGCAAGTGAATCCAGGACATCGGCCCGTTGCGCGGTCAGAAATTCGTGCCGGCTTTCGGCTTCGGATAGCTCTTCCAACGCCAGCATGTTGATCGAACCCAGGCCGGCAATAGCCTCCTTGAGGGTGGCGATGGTTTCCGCCAGTGTGTCCTCGGGCGGACCATCGGCAGCGGGTGGCGGGAGCATTTCGACCGGACAGCCCAGTTCCGTCTGGCAGTAACGGCTCAGGTAGTCCACCTCGGCAGCCAGCCTGGCGGCCTCGACTTCGGCCGCCGCGAGACGGTCACGCAGGTCGCGCTCGACGGCTTGAGCGGCCTGTTGGGCCCGGTCGAGGTCGTCCAGCGTCTGACGGCAGTCGGCGAGCCTGGTTTCGGCTTCGGCCACCCGGCCGCGCATCCGCGTGATGGCGTCTGCTGCTTCCGCTTCCCGGGTCTGGCTGTCGGCGTACGCTTGCTCCCAATCGGCGTTGCGCGTTTGGAGGTCGGCGCGTTCGAGCGTCAACCGGGCGCGCGTCTGCTCAAGCTCACGCCATTCGCGTTCGAGGCGGCGCAGTTCAGCTTCGGCTGCCCGGTGGCGTTCGAGCGTACTGGCGGCACGGGCGCGCAGTTCAGCCACCTGGCGGGCAGCGTTTTCAACTTCCGGGCGAAGCCGCGCCAGGCGCTGCTGGGCGGCCAGGGTGGCTTGTTCGGCGGCATCGCGCCGGGCGATGGCTTCGGCAAGCTCGGTTTCCACCGCAGCGCGGCGCGGGGCGAGCTGTTCGACTTCGACGGTGAGTTGCCGTTGCTCGGCGGCAATGACGGCCAAATGCTGGGTGGCGCGCTCGGCGTCGCGGCGACGCTGCGCGACCTCGACGGCCTGCGCGGCACTGGTCGTTTCAAGCTGGCGTAGTTCGGCGTCCAGCGCGTCGCGCTGTGCCTGGGCCGCCGCCTGCCGGGCGTCAAGGCGCGCCAGTTCCTTCGTCAGCGTGCCAATGCGCTTGTCCAGGGCTTGCGCTTCGGCGCGTAGCGCGCGGATGTCGCGCTTGACCTGCAAGATGCGCTTCGATTCGCCGCTCCCGGCCGTAAGGCACACCCCGCCCAGCACTTGGTCGCCTGCCGGCGTAATGAAGCACACTGCCGGCGCTGCGGCCGAGGCTTCCAGGGCCGCATCAAGCGACGACACCAGGCGGGCATCGGCCAAGTGTGGAAAGGCTTGCCGGAACGTTGGCGCGAGATGTTCCGGCAGGCCCAGCACATCCCAGAGCCGCGTCGCGGGTGATTCAGGCTTGGGAGCCACGCCGCCGGTGCCGTCCGCGCCGCCGTGAATTCCGGTCACCAAAAGCGTCGCGCGTCCCACCCGCGCCGTCGCAAGCCAGTCGGCCGCAGCACGCGCGGCCGCCACCGTCGGGACGATGACGGCTTGCAGCGCCTCACCCAAGACTTGTTCCACGAGTGTTTCGTAGCCTTCCGCAACGGCCAGGGCATCCGCCAGCGTGCCGAGCGGCTGGAAGCCCGGAATGTCTTTTGCCCGGTCGAGGAGGGTTCGCACCGTGGCGGCATAGTGGGCATGCTGGCGATCAAGGTCCTCAAGCGACTGGCGCCGGTCTTCGGCACGCTGCCGTGTCCGCTGCGCTTCGGCTACCTGTCCGGCGAGTGTTTGGCGAGCCGCCTGGGCTTCGGTCAGCGCCGTCTGAGCTGCCGCGAGATCGGATTTGACGGCCACAAGCTGCTGCTCGATGGCGGTCAAGCGGTCGGTCGCGGCGGCGCACTCCGTCGTTGCCTGGGCCAGGCGCTCGGTGGCGCGGAGGTGTTCGTGTTCGAGCGACTGCCGCTGTCGCGCAAGCCGGGCTGCCGCGTCGGCCAACTGTTCTGACTGATGCCGGAGGCGTTCGGCGCGGGTCAGCCAGTCCAAATGCTGTTGGCGGGCCTGGTCATGGGCAGTTTCCGCGTCGCGCAGTGCCGCCGCGGCTGCCTGGTGCGCCGTATCGGCGGCGGACAGTTCGGCTTCGAGCGCCGTCAACGCGGCCGCCAGCCCGTCCGCGCTGGCCTGCGCTTGCGCGCGAGCTTCCACCAAGTGTTGCTGCCGCTGGGCACATTGTTCGAGCGCGGCGGCAAGTTCCGTGTCCCGGGTGGCGAGCCGGACGCGCTCGGCTTCCAGGTTGGCCTTGACATGCTGCGCCTGGTCCAGTGCGCGTTCGGCCGCGGCCGCCGCCTGGTGGGCTTCCGCCAGTTCGGTTTCAGCCTGGCGGGCGGCCTCGCGGGCGGCCGTCACCTGCGCGGACAGGCGGTCCAGCTCAGCCTGGCAACGGTCCCGTTCGCCGATGAGGTTGGCGCGGGTTTCAGCCACCGTGGCCTGGCTGGCCTGCAAGCGTCCGTGCACCAGGGCGACGTACCGGCGTTGGCTGGCGCGCAGCTCCTCACGCAACGCGATGAACTTGCGGGACTTCTGAGCCTGACGCCTGAGATTGCCAATCGAACGCTCAATCTCGCCGATGAGGTCATCGAGCCGCGCCAGATTGTGCCGCGTGGCTTCGAGCTTGAGTTCGGCCTCGTGGCGCTTGGCCTTGAAGCGTCCGATGCCGGCCGCTTCCTCGATGATCGCGCGGCGATCCTGCGGTTTTGAGGAAAGCACCTGGCTGATGCGTCCCTGTTCGATGATGGCATAGTGCGCGCGGCCAAGGCCCGTGCCGCTAAAGAAGTCCTGGATGTCGCGCAGGCGGCAGATGCGACCGTTGATGAGGTAATCGCTGTCGCCGCTCCGGTAAAGCCGTCGCCCAATCGTGATTTTTTCACCGGCGACCAGGCGGGGTAGGCGGGGCGGACGCCGCCGCGCCTGGGGCACGGCCGTCGCGGCATCGGTTGTCGGTGGCATGTCCGTAAGCGCGTCGGCTGCCTCGGCGGCTTCGTTGGCGGCAACCAGCGCGGCCGTCGGGTCATCGGTTTCAGCATTGGGTTCGGCCGCACGCCCCTCGACAATGTCCTGAACGACCGTGAAGGTCAGCGATACTTCGGCCAGTCCAAGGGGCTTGCGGTCGCGCGTGCCGTTGAAGATGACGTCTTCCATTTTGCCGCCGCGCAGGTTCTTGGCCGACTGCTCGCCGAGCACCCAGGTCATGGCATCCACAATGTTGCTTTTCCCGCAGCCATTCGGGCCGACGATGGCCGTAACGCCGGTATGGAAGATCACCTGCGTGGTGTCGCAGAAACTTTTGAAACCGCGAAGTTCGAGCTTGTCGAGGCGAAGCATGGCAAATCAGGGCGCGCAAGTGGAGCATTCGCGCCGTAAAGCGCAAGATATGCGCTTCCAAGCGATGACAGACACTAAAGGTTGCGCCGGTAGGCTGTCAATCCATGGGTTTGGTGGCGCTGCGCTTGAGCCTTGGCGAAGCCAGGCGCTTGGCGTATAGTTGGCAGATGCGGGCCGCTATGGTGTAACCGGTTAACACGCCGCCCTCTCACGGCGGAGAGTACGGGTTCGAGCCCCGTTAGCGGTACCATCTCGTCGCCGGTTCTTGATTCCTGCTTTTTCATGGCATTGCTTGTCGTTGAAGGGTTGCGGACGCACTTCCCGACGCGCGTGGGGGTCGTCCCGGCCGTGGACGATGTCTCGTTCACCATCGAGCGAGGTGAAACCCTGGCGCTGGTGGGCGAGTCGGGGTCGGGCAAGTCCGTGACGGCGCTTTCGATCATGGGACTGGTCGCCCCGCCGGGGCAGATCGTGGCCGGGCGGATTCACTTCGCCGGCCGCGACCTTCGGGCGGCCTCGGCGGCTGAACTTGCCACGCTGCGCGGCTCGCAGATGGCGATGATTTTTCAAGACCCGATGACCTCGCTCAACCCAGTTTTTACGGTGGGTGAGCAAATTGCTGAAATGCTCCGGTGGCACAAGGGGCTTTCGTCTCGCCAGGCCTGGGCACACGCCGTCGAAGCGCTGGCTGCGGTTGCCATTCCCGACCCGGCCCGCCGCGCCAAGCAGTATCCCCACGAGCTGTCGGGCGGCATGCGCCAGCGCGTCATGATTGCCATGGCGCTGAGCTGCAATCCGCAGTTGCTCATTGCCGATGAACCCACGACGGCGCTCGATGTGACGATCCAGGCCCAGATTCTGGAACTCATTGCCACGCAGCAGCGGGAGCGCAACTTGGGCGTCTTGCTCATCACGCATGACTTGGGCGTGGTGGCGCAGGTTGCGCACTGGGCGGCTGTGATGTACGCCGGACGCATCGTCGAAATCGCGCCGGTCGAGACGATCTTTGCGCGCCCACAGCATCCCTACACGCAGGGACTCTTGGCCAGCGTCCCACGCCTTGGACGCCGCGAAGCCCGTTTGCCGACCATCGAAGGCGTCGTGCCGAAGCTCACCGACCTTCCGCCGGGCTGCGCCTTTGCGCCACGTTGTCCAGAGGCCGAGCCGCGCTGCCGGCAGGGCGACATTGCGTTGAAGCCCTTCGGTGATACGCCGGGACATGCTGTGCGGTGCGTACGCCGTTAGCTCCGACCGCCGAGCAATCGCAGTTGCTTCGGCGTCAGCAACCAGCGTAGGGTGGCTTTGCCGGGGCGCAGGCCGAGCTGACAATCCAGCCGACACAGCGCGCCTTTCTTGAAGGCAATCCGATCTGCGTCGAGGCTGCCCCAGACCAGAAAGGCGACAAAGCGGCTGAGGTCAGGCTCGTGCCCAACCAGCAGGGCACTGGCTTGCCGGTTCAGCCGCGTCAGGGCCTGGATGAGCCGGTCCGGTCCCGCGCCCAACGCGAGTTCTGGGGCTTCGCGCAGCACATGTGTTTTGTTCAAGACTTCTGCCACGATGGCGGCGGTTTGCCGCGCGCGTACCAGCGGACTCGTCCAGACCGTGTCGAAGTCGAGTTCCAACCGGCGCATGGCGTGGGCCGCGGCGCGGGTGTTGGCGCGGCCCTCGTCCGTCACGGTGCGCTCCGCATCGGTCCGCGAACCGTCGGCCCCCAAATCATGGGCAATGGCATGGCGCATCAGATAGAGTTCCACCTTGCCTAACCTCACCGTATCCTGTTTGTTGTGCCACCGACGTGACTTGATTGTGATCCGTGAAAGTGTATCTCAGATGGACGCCCCGCTGCGCGTTGCTTTTCAAGGCGAATACGGAGCCTACGGTGAAATGGCTGCCGCGCGGTTCGGCATTCCGGTGCCCTGTCCGACCTTTGCGCGCGTCTGCGCAGCCGTGGTCGAACGCGAAGCAAACCTAGGCGTGCTGCCCATCGAGAACGTCATTGCCGGACCCGTGCCGGAAGCCCAAGCCCTGTTGAGAACGCAACCACTCAGCGTTGAAACGACGTTTTGGTTGCCCATCGAGCACTGTTTGCTTGGGTTGCCCGGAGCTTCTCTGTCGGCAGCGACCCATGTGCTGTCACACTGGCAGGCGCTCCGGCAGTGCGCACAATTCCTGGCACGCCAAACGCGCCTGCGTCCAACCGCAGTGTATGACACCGCCGGCGCCGCCAAACTCGTTCGGACGCTCGGAAGGCACAATTTGCTGGCGATTGCTTCACGGCGTGCGGCCGCGCACTACCACCTCGACATCGTGGCTGAAAACATTGCCGACCGTACCGACAACGCGACCTGCTTTGCGCTGTTCCGCGCTTGACCAACCCACGCGCCCGGCCGGTCATGTTCCGTTGGGGGCGATAGGTGATTGGTTCCCATTCCCAAGCCCGCCATTCGTCGTCGGGCGCCACCGGACGCCAACCAGCGTGATGTCATCGCGCTGGGACTCTGCGCCCATGTGCGCCAGCAACTCGGCTTCCAACCGAGTCCGCTGCTGCGCCGGTGGCAGCCCGGCCACGTCAACCAACAGCGCGTGCAGCCGCCGCGTCCCAAGCTTCTTTCCCCGTTCGTTGGGCTGGTCGGCAAAGCCATCGGTGGCGAGATAGAGCATGGTGTCGGGCAGAATGGCGACTTGGTGGTTGGTAAACTGGCGTGACGCTTGTTCACGGCCGATGCCGCCCAGGGACTGCCGGTCGCCTTTGATTTCGGTCAACACGCCGTCCGCGACCAAGTAGAGCGGACGCCGCGCTCCGGCGAACGTCAGCGTTTGGGTCGTCTGGTCAATGCTGCACACGGCGGCATCCATGCCATCCGGCAACCGATCGTTTTCACCCTGCTTGAGCGCCCGCTGGATGCCCTGATGCAACGCCTCGAGAATCTGCGCCGGTTGGTAGGTCTGGCGTTCGATGACGATCTGCCCCAACAGGTCATTGCCGATCATGGACATCAGTGCGCCCGGCACACCATGCCCGGTGCAATCGGCCACCACCAGAACGACGCGCCCCTGCTGCTGGTGAAACCAGTAAAAGTCTCCCGACACAATGTCCTTGGGTTTCCACAGCACAAAACACTCGCCTAGGGCAGCCGTCAGTGTCTCCTGGGTGGGAAGCATCGCCTGCTGAATGGTTTGGGCGTAGGTCAGGCTTTCGAGCATGTCACGCCGCTGGGCTTCGATTTCCAGGTTTCGAGCTTCGAGTTCCTGGTTTTTATGCGTAATTTCGGCCGTCCGCTCGGCAATCTTGAGTTCCAGATTTCGGTTGCGCACCACCAACTGCCGCAATCGCAGTCGGACGCCCCCGTACAGCAACAACCCACCGGTCAGCGCGAACCCCACATACACCGGCCACGTCTGCCACCACGGCGGACGAATCTCGAGCTGAAACAGCACCTTGCCCGGACTCCACACCCCATCGTGATTGGCCGCCATCACCCAAAACCGATACGCCCCCGGCGGCAGGTTCGTGTAGCTGGCTTCCCGCCGCGCCCCCGCCTCCCGCCAGCCACGGTCAAACCCTTCCAGCCAGTAGCGATACCGGTTGTCCGCCGGCGCGTGGAAATCCAGGGCGACAAAGCCGACCTCCACCGCCCGCTCCCGGTAATCAACCACGAGCTGGCTGCCTTCGGGCGCAAGCCGCGTCTGCCCGTTGATTTTCAGCTCGGTCAACGCCACCGGCGGCGGGGTTGGATTGTCGGTCAGTTTGGCCGGGTCAAAGATGTTGAGGCCCTGTGTCCCCCCAAAGAAGATTTCGCCGCGGGAGTTTTGGAAGGCCGAGAAGCGGTTGAACTCACGGCCCTGCAAGCCATCGGCGGTGGTGTAGGCGCGGAAGGTGAGCGTCGTCGGGTCGAAGCGAGCAATGCCGGCGTCGCTACTGAGCCAGAAGCGGCCGTTGGCATCGGGGAACATGGCATAGCAGTTGTTGTGCGGCAGCCCGTCTTGTTCCAAAAGGTGGGTAAAGGTTTCACGTTGTGGGTCGAAGCGGCACAGGCCAGCCCCTTTCGTCACCATCCACAATGTTCCATCTCGCCCTTCGGTAAAGTGCGTCACGTATGGCTCGCCGTACTCCGGCCGGCTGTCAACCCGATAGACGCGATAGGTTTTCTGGTCTGGATCGTAGCGGATGGCGCCATTGGGAAGCCCGATCCATAGGTGTCCATCACGCGGCGAAACATGCAGGGCTTGCACATCCACCCCTAGCCCCCGTTGTATTTGTGGGTTCACCCCTGCCGCTTGGACCAAATTCAGGTTGGGCGCATGGTTATAGCTGCTTCGTCGGTCTGGTGAGATTTCATAGATGCCTTGCGGACTGGCGACCCACAGGCGCTGACGGGCGTCCTCATACACCAGATTGACCTGGATTCGGTCAGGCAGAGCCGGAAGCGAATGAAACCGTCCCGTCTCCGGGTCAAGGCTTTGAAGTCCGTCGAGCGTCCCGACCCAGAGCGTTCCCTGGCGATCTTCCAGCACGCTCCAGACTTGATCGGAGCGGAGCGCGGTTGGATCGTTCGGACGCGCGCGGTACCGCGTCGCGCGGCCGGTCTGCCGGTCGAGGCAGTTGAGACCACCAAACTGCGTGGCGACCCACACTCGTCCCAGGCGATCCTCACAAATTCCACGAACGTAGTTGTTGGAAAGCGAGGTCTCATCGGCCGGACGGTGCTGGTGCCGCTCAAAGCGGTTGCGGGTTGGCGAAAACTTGATGAGTCCGGCCACGCTATCCCCAAACCACAGGACACCGGAGCGGTCACGCAGCATGCAATCCACGTTTTGTCCACCAAGGCCGTCGGGACGTTTGGGTTCGGCCTGGATCATCCGCGCGACTCCGTTTTGCAGGTTCAGTTCGCGTAATGTTCCGTCCGGGCAGCGCATCCAAACGGATGGTCCGTCCCATGACAAGATGACGGTTTCCGGGGTCGCGCGCGGCAGCTCGGCCGGCAAGGCATCGAGCCTTTTTCCGGTGTAATCGAATTGCTCGATGAGCCGTTCACGCGCCGGGTCAAAGAGCGCCATGCCGGCTCGTCCAAAGCTGAGGCAGAGCCAGCCTTCTGGCGTGACGCCGTGCGCTCTCCAGCCAAACCGTTCTGTGCTGCCAGAGCTTGTTCGGTAGCGACCGGGTGGCAGGATGAGGTGGGCTTTTTCCGAGTCGGCATCAAAGCGCAGCAGTCCATTCGTGGCGCCGATCCAGAGTTGGCCGGTGGAGTCTTCACAAATGTCAAGTACCCCGCTATCGGTGAACCCTTGCACCGTCAAGTCATACAGCCTGAAGTCATCCCGCTGGCGGTCCACACGTACCAGCCCAAGGTCGGTGCAAACCCAGAACCGGCCCTGACGGTCTTCATAGAACTGAAAGGTATTGGCGCGGACGCCGCTACGGGGCGACTTGACCTCGTACCGAAAAAAAGTATCTGTCTTTGCATCGTAACGGCAAAAGCCGGCCCGCCCGAACCCAAACCAGAGCGTCCCATCTCGACTTTCATAAAGGCTGCGCACAAAGTTTCCGGGCAGTGAGCCGGGGTTGCCCGCTTGGTTGCGATAGACCTTGAACGTAAAGCCATCGTAGCGATTCAGCCCGTCCTCGGTTCCAATCCAGAGAAAGCCGCGTCGGTCTTGCAAGATGCAGTGAACGGCATTGTTGGAAAGTCCGTTTTCCTGGGTGAGGTACTCAAAGCTGGATGTGGAGCGTACTTCAGCCTGGGCAGCACCAAACAGCCAGAGCAGTATTCCGATGAGCCGAACCACCGGCCACATAACCGGCCGCCGCGGGACATAGCCCGTCGCTACAGGCAGGATGGCGCTTGGTGATTCATGCTCTGTAACCATTGGTGTTGGCCTTTGTCTGGGGCTGCCACTGCACGCCAACAATCGTGATGTCATCGCGCTGGGGTTCATCGCCCATGTGCGCCAGCAACTCGGCTTCCAACCGGACCCGCTGTTGCGCCAGTGACAGCCCGGCCACCTCAGCCAACAGCGCTTGCAAGCGCCGCGTTCCAAACTTTTTCCCACGCTCACTTGGCTGATCCGCAAAGCCATCCGTGGTGAAATACAGCATCGCGCCTGGCGACACCATCACCGTGTGGTTGGTAAACACCCGTGGTCGCCGCTCGCGCCCACTGCCGCCAATGGCATGGCGGTTGCCCTTGATCTCGGTCAGCACGCCATCGTCCACCAGATAGAGCGACTGCCGCGCTCCGGCAAACGTCGCCATCCGTTCCTGCTGGTCAAAGGTGCACACGGCCGCGTCCATCCCATCCGGTAGCGGTGTTTCTCCATCTTGCTTCAACACGCGCCGCACCCCATTGTGCAGGGCTTCAAGAATCCGCGCCGGCTGATATACCTCATGTTCTACGACGATCTGCCCGAGCAGATCATTGCCAATCATAGACATCAACGCGCCCGGCACGCCATGCCCGGTGCAATCGGCCACCACCAGAACGACGCGCCCTCGCTGCTGGTGAAACCAGTAAAAGTCCCCCGACACGATGTCCTTGGGTTTCCACAGCACGAAGCTTTCCCGAAGCGCTGCGTTCAGCGCATCCACCGTGGGCAACATCGCTTGCTGGATTGTCCGCGCATAGGTCAGGCTCTCCAGAAGTCCACGCCGCTGATCTTCAATTTCTAGATTCCGCGCGGCAATCTCCGAATTCCGAGACTCGATTTCCAGATTCCGCGCGGCAAGCTCTTCGTTCTTGCGTGTCACCTCTTGCGTCCGCTCGGCAATCTTGAGTTCCAGATTTCGGTTGCGCGCCACCAACTGCCGCAATCGCAGTCGGACGCCCCCGTACAGCAACAACCCACCGGTCAGCGCGAACCCCACATACGCCGGCCACGTCTGCCACCACGGCGGACGAATCTCGAGCTGAAACAGCACCTTGCCCGAACTCCACACCCCATCGTGATTGGCCGCCATCACCCAAAACCGATACGCCCCCGGCGGCAGGTTCGTGTAGCTGGCTTCCCGCCGCGCCCCCGCCTCCCGCCAGCCACGGTCAAACCCTTCCAGCCAGTAGCGATACCGGTTGTCCGCCGGCGCGTGGAAATCCAGGGCGACAAAGCCGACCTCCACCGCCCGCTCCCGGTAATCAACCACGAGCTGGCTGCCTTCGGGCGCAAGCCGCGTCTGCCCGTTGATTTTCAGCTCGGTCAACGCCACCGGCGGCGGGGTTGGATTGTCGGTCAGTTTGGCCGGGTCAAAGATGTTGAGGCCCTGCGTCCCCCCAAAGAAGATTTCGCCGCGGGAGTTTTGGAAGGCCGAGAAGCGGTTGAACTCACGGCCCTGCAAGCCATCGGCGGTGGTGTAGGTGCGGAAGGCGCGGGTCGTCGGGTCGAAGCGAGCAATGCCGGCGTCGCTGCTGAGCCAGAAGCGGCCGTTGGCATCGGGGAACATGGCATAGCAGTTGTTGTGCGGCAGCCCATCTTGTTCCAAAAGGTGGGTAAAGGTTTCACGTTGTGGGTCGAAGCGGCACAGGCCAGCCCCTTTGGTTGTCATCCATAGCGTTCCGTCGGAGCCTTCGGCGAAGCTGGTGACATAAGCGGCACTGTATTCTGGACGCGCTTCTATCACATATTCGCGGTAGGTCTGCCGAACCGGGTCGTAGCGCACACACCGTCCTGCCAACCCAAACCAGAGGTGCTGGTCACGGCGATCCTCGTAAATGCACTGCACATCAACGTCCCACGGCTTGCCGGTGGGGGTGATGCCGGCGGTATGGTCCCGGCAGCGCATGCGGTCTGGGGAGATTTCGTAAAAGCCATTGCCAAAGCTGACCCACAGCGCGCGGCGTGTGTCTTCGTAGATGGCATGCACCCTTGCCTTGCCGGATAACTGTGGGAATGACTGAAACTGACCCGTTTGAGGACGAAACCGCTGCAATCCCAAGTCCGTGCCAATCCATACCTCGCCTTGTCGGTCCTCATGAACGGCAAATGTTATGTTCGACTGAAGGGCGTTTCGAGCGCCGGGCCGCGCCGGATAGCGCACCACCTGCCCAGACGCGCGGTCAAGCGCATTGAAGCCGCCGAACTGGGTACAGACCCAGATACGGCCAGAACGGCTTTCGGCGATGCCACGAATGTAGCTGTCAGACAGAGATGTTTGATCGAGTCCAAGGTGGCGATAGCGTTCAAAGCGGTTCTGGGTCGGAGAAAATTTTGTCACCCCGGCCACGCCATCCCCAATCCACAGCACCCCTGACCGGTCTTGAAACAGGGCGAGGACTCGGCGCGCCGGACGTTCCCCCGGAAGCTTGGGGTCGGGAACGATGACCTGGACCTGCCGGCTGGAGAGGTTCAAGCGAATCAGCCCGACCGGGCGTTGCGCTCCCCAGAGATTGTCGTCGGCGTCAAGCCACAGGGGATCGACGTAATATAGGTCCTCGTCGTTTACCGCCGTTGGCACGCTACTGAGTGCGTTTCCCTGCCAGTCATAGCCTGCGACGACCCGGTGTGACCGTGGCTCGATGCAGAAAAAACCAACGCGGCCAAATCCAACACAGAGATGTCCTTGCTTCGTTTGCCCAAGGACGTGGGCTGAAATCATCAACAACTGATTTTCTCGCCGCACAGCCGGCGACGTGATGACTTGTGAGAACTGGCCGGTCGTCCGGTCAAAAAGCCACAGCCCGGAGACACTCGCCACCCAAAACTGCCCCAAGTCATCCTCATAGACTGAGGCGATGAGCCGATCACGGTGTGGGACGTTGTGCAGTGTGAAGTCACCACGCCGGTGGTCAAAGCGGAACAAGCCGTCGTCCGTGCATAACCAGAGCGTGCCAGCCCGGTCTTCGTAAAACCGCCAGGCCATACGACTGCCTATGGTGGACTGCCCGTCACGGATGAGTTGCTTGTCGGTAACGAAGCTATCCGTTTGGGGATCGTATCGGCAGAATCCAGATTTGGCGGTGCCAACCCACAGGTTGCCCTCCCGGTCTTCATACAGTGTCATGATGAGGTTTCCGGGGAGCGAGCGGGGGTTGTTATCCTGATACCGATAGACTTTGAAGCTGAAGCCATCGTAGCGGTTCAGTCCGTCTTCAGTTCCAATCCAGAGAAAGCCACGCCGGTCTTGCAGAATGCAGTGAACCGCATTGTTGGAAAGCCCGTGTTCCTGGGTGAGACGCTCAAACACGGCCGCCGGGGGAACCCCGCCGACTGCCCCCGGCACGCCTACGGACGCCGCTAACCACAACGTGATGAGGATAACGCTGCGTCGGATTATCTGCCTACAAGCCAAGTGCATGAGACCAAGGTCAGGGAAAGAGCGGGTTTGTCTGGCGGACAGGCATCAATTTAGCTGCTTTGTCCTGCACAAGTGTGGCGAAGATAAAAGCAGACCAGTCGTACGGCAAGCTGGGGTTGGTTAACCGGATGCGCTGGCCGCGGATGGTTCGGGCGCGTCATCCAGCTCCTGAATTGCCGCTGCGAAGAGGGGCAGCAGCAGCTCATGATGACCGGTTAGCGCAATCCCGCGCCCGGCCCCGCCGGCAACCGGACGGCGGACGACATTGGTCAACGGTCGGTAATGCTGAATGAAGTCGAAGTTGACCGTCGTGAAGGTGGTGAGTGGATAACCCAGGTTTCTCACCGTCGTCACGGCCTTGAGAAAGACTTCGGGCAGGATGACCGCCGAGCCAAAGTTCAAGTACACCCCGCCATCGTGAAGCTCACGCACGAGTCCGCAGAGCAGGCGGAAGTCATGGTGGGTTGCCGCGCCCAAGTGCGCGCCAACGGCCGTGGGGTGAATGTGGGTAATGTCTGTGCCAATGGCAACATGGACCGTCACCGGCGCGCGTCGTCGGTAGGCCTGAATCAAAACGGATTGCTCAGCGTAGGGCGGCTGCGCCGCATCCAACCAGCGGCCCAAGCCCTCACCGAGGCCAATGCCATCCGCCGCCGCCGCTGCACAGGCCGCGTTGAAACCTGTTCCGGTTTCTTCCGCGCCGCCAAACGCGCCGCTCCCCAGCGTGGCGTCCACATCTTCGGAGGTCGCGCCCACCAGCGCGATTTCAAAGTCGTGAATGGCGCTTGAGCCATTGCAGGCAAAAGCGGTGAGGTAGCCCTGTGCCATCAAGTCAATGAGTAGGGGGCCGAGTCCACACTTGATGACGTGGCCGCCAAAGCCAGCAATCACGGCGCGTCCCCGCGCGCGCGCGGCCCGGACGGCCGCCGCCGCTGCCCGAAGCTCTTTGACGGCCAGGATGTTCGGCAGTGATGCGAAGAAGTCACGCAGGGTCGCGCCGGGCGGGCAGGGGCGGGACAAATCGCGCGCTGACACTTTGCTCGGCCGCGCGGCCAGGGGATAGGTGGACAGTCCCGCAAAATCCAGTGGGGAAACGGCATAGTGACTCTTCGAAGACGAGGTACTCACAAGCCCTCCTCGGCACGGACCTACAACAGTTCACCGCGTGGAAGGAAAATCTGAAAGGCCGTGCCCTTCCCCACTTCGCTGGTGACCGTGATGAAGCCTTTGTTCTGGGCAATGATGCCCTCGACCACCGATAGCCCAAGACCCGTGCCCTTGCCAACCGGCTTGGTCGTGAAGAACGGCTCGAAGATGCGTTGCCGGACTTCCTCGGTCATGCCCAGCCCGGTGTCGGCAACTTCCAGTAGGACATACGGGTTCATGCGGATGGTTTCATCGCTGGCCTGGCGGCTCCGAAACAGGGCAGGCGTGCTGCTCTCAGGCCGGGACTCGTGCCAGACGTTGAGCGTCCTCAGCGTCAGCGTGCCGCCATGCGGCATGGCATCGCGGGCATTGACCGCCAAATTGGTCAGCACTTGCTCGAGCTGCTGCTGATCGGCGACGACGATGCCCAAGTCCGGTGACAGGTCGGTGACGATGGCAATGTGCGGCTCCAGGAGCGGACGCAGGATGCGGACGGACGACGTGACCAACTCGTTGATGTTGAGTGGCGCTAACTGCTGCTGTTGTTTACGCCCAAAGGTAAGAAGCTGCCCGGTGAGCGTCGCGGCCCGCGACACGGCCGTCAGGATGTCCAGAGCATACCGATGGAGGAGCGCCGGCGAAGAACGTTCAATCGAGGTTGGCGAAAGGCGACGCTCCAGGAGCCCGGCGTATCCGGCCACCACCGTGAGCAGGTTGTTGAACTCATGGGCGATCCCGGCGGCCAGTTGCCCAACGGCCTCCATTTTCTGGGCGTGGCGAACTTGCTCCTCCAATGTGCGCTGCTGTGTGATGTCTTCGATCATGCTCAGGAGGTACTGCGGCTGCCCGTCACTGTCACGCACCACGACCACGGTCAGGCGGCCCCAGGCCACCTTCGCCGCCTTGGTCAGGTAGCGTTTCTCGATCTGAAAGCTCGACAGGGTCGGGTCTGCAAGAAGTCGCCGGGTGAGGCGCATCGTTTCTTCGACATCGTCTGGGTGGCAGAAGTCCAGGTGGTGGCGTCCGGTCGCTTCTTCTGGGGTGTAGCCAAGCCACTCACACACCGCGCGGTTGGCGCGCATGACGTAGCCGGTCAACGACACGAGGGCAATGCCCAGCGGCGCGGCGTCGAAAACGCGGCGGAAGCGTTCCTCGCTTTCGCGCAGGGCGCGCTCTGCCAACCGCCGTTCGGTCAAATCCCGCCCAATGCCTTGAAAGGCCACCGGCCTGCCATTTTCCACAATCATCCAGGTATTGAGTTCAAGCGTGATGCGCCGTCCGTCGCGGGCCAGCAGCGTCGCTTCATAGCGCGCCGTCGTTCCGGGCGCTTCCAGAAGTTGCTGAACCGCAGCCTTGGTCACTGGACGGCTTTCTGGAACGATGACATCCACGACGTTGAGCGACCGCGCTTCATCCCGTCGGTAGCCAAACAAGGCCTCCGTTGCCGGGTTGATGTCCAGAATCCGGCCCTCCAGGTCGTGGCAGTAGATCACATCGTGGGCACTGTCGAAGAGTGTTCGGTAACGCGCCTCGCTTTCGCGCAGGGCCCGTTCCATCTGGCGGCGCCGGGTGACATCCCGCGCCATGCCGTGCACGCCCACCGGGACGCCCTGCTCGTAAAACAAGCGCGAGCTGATTTCGAGCGTGACACGCTGACCGTTCTTGGCAATCACATCCAACTCGTACTGTGTGACCTCGACTTTTCCGGCACGTTTTTCGGCAATGGACTGAATCGCCCGCGCTCGGTGCTCCGGCACCACGATATGGGTCATCGTCAGATGCTTGGCGTCGGTCGGCGTGTAGCCCAGGACCCGCTCCACGCCCCGGTTGACGGATAAAAAGCGCCCTTCAAAGTCGTGGACGTACACGATGTCGCTGGCGTTTTCAAAGAGGTCGCGGTAGCGCGCCTCGCTCTCACGCAGCGCTTGCTCGAAGTGCTTGCGCTCGGTGATGTCACGCAAGATGCCCTGAATGGCCACTGGCTTGCCGTCGCGGAAGAGCAGTCGGGAGTTGACTTCAAGGGTAATCCGCCGGCCGTCCTTGGCAATGAAGTCGGCCTCGTAGCGCGACTCAGTCCTTTGCTGTTCCAGCTTTTCATTCAGCGCCTGTCGAATCCGCTCCCGATGCTCCGGCACGACCAAGTGCGAGAACTCGCGCACCGACATGGCTTGGATTTCTTCGGCGCTGTAACCCAGAATTTGCTGGCCGGCGGGATTCCAGGCCAGGCGTCGCCCATCCAACCCCAACAGCAGGATGATGTCGCATGCGCCATCAAAGATTTCCCGATAGCGCAGCTCGCTTTCCCGAAGCGAGCGGATGGTTTGCGCGGCGTCCCGCAGCGCGGCTTCCAGTTCAGCAATCCGTTGCGCCGCGGTTTTGGGGTCGGCACTCGGGGACGTTTCGGAGGTGTTCGTCGCTTCAAAGGCGTTGGACATCCCCGCCTCATTGGTCATGGTGTCGCTCGTCTCAAGGCATCACTCGCGTTCCTCAATGGTGGTGAGGCGCGCGCCGGCGTAAAAACCATAACGCCCGGCGATGTTTTCGTAGCCGGCCTTCGGGGCCGGATACACCCAAGCCACGTGGGGCGTCAGATGCGCGCCGTCGTCGAAGGTGATCCAGTTGCACGTACCCTTGTAACCACAGGTGTAGGTGTCGGTGGTCAGCTTCAGCACGGACTGATTGACGGCATCTGGCGCGAAGTACCAGTTCCCCTCAAACGAGAGAACTTGGTTCGGATCGGTTGTTTCGGCCAAAATCGTGCCTGTCGCGCGGTCTTTGATGGTGACTTTCATCTTGCGTGGAGCCGGATGGTCAGCCGACGGTTTCGACAGGTATCTGAACCGACGTTGCGCCAGCCGGAGTATTTGGGATGGAAACGAAGTCATCATAGCGCGATTCGGCTCGAGCGCGCCACATCTGGGGAAATCCTGTTCAGAACGAAGTGTCGCTCGACGGTGGTTTAGCGCGGGGTAACGTCGGTTCTCAGGCGCGATAGGTGCGTTCCGCGCGCGGGATTTGGTATAAGAGGTGTGGTTTGCGCAGAAGGCCGCTTGTACGGCTAGCCGGCGCTGACTTGGAGGCTTATCAACCACATGGCCGATCATCACCCGCCAGCGCCGGTCGTGTTCCGGCAAACGTTCTTGTTCGTTGGGCTGTGGTATGCCACGGCGGTCATCTTGACGGTAGTGTTCGTGGTCCTGGGCGGGGTTGTGGAAGCTGTCATCTGGAGGAGCCTGGCGCCGGCCGTTCCCTTTGTAACCATCGGAATCTGCCTCGCGCTCTTTGCCGTGGCCGCCTGGAAGCACCTTTGTCAGTGGGTGGAAACCTACACGCTGGCGGCCGACAAGATTGAAGTCAGTACTGGAATCTTGTCTAAAACTGTGCGGAACATCCCGCTTGCCAAGGTGCAGGATGTCACGGTTGAGCAAACGCTGGCGCAACGGCTCTGTGGATTGGGCAACGTGATTGTGGATAGTGCGTCGGCGACCGGAAAAATTACCATGCGACATATCGCGCAACCGCGCGCGGTCGCTGACCAAATCCTCCAGCGGGCAGGTTCACCGCTGCTGTGAGCCGAGGAACATGAAGCTGTTCTGGAACCAAAGACCGCCACGGCATTGGCAACTGGGTGGGGTGGTGCTGCTCATCGCGGCCACGGTCGGTTTCGCGGTCGGTGGCGTCCGGGATGAGACCGCCGGGCGGACCTTCCCGGTGCGTGAGCTGGGCATCAATCAGAGCCTGCTTCTCACCACGAAGCTACCGTCCGGCGTCCTGCCCGGTGAGCAACTCGAAGTCGCCAGGGAGTTTGGCGTTGCCTGGTTGCACCGCGGCCGGCGCGAAGGGATTGCCTTTGCGCTCTATCGCTGTCCGAGTTACGGGCGCGCGCTGGGGTTGTCCAAGTTGATTGGTGGCGAGCGGCTTGGCGATACGGTGCTGACCGTGCAGCCGGACGCGCCAGAAGAAAAACGCTCGGTTGTTGCGGCCTGGCTGCGAGCTAGGCTCGAAGCTTGGCAAGCCACGCTTCCGCCGGTCGAGGGGCAAGACGAAGAACCGGTTGTGCTCCGCAAGTTGCCGTCTCCGGCGCGGCAGTCTGGGACGGAGCGCTACGCGGTTGGCGCTTTGGGACTGGCCCGCGCCACCTGGCTTCGCGCCAACGCGCTCCCTGCCTCTCCAGGCTGCGCTTTCGCCTGGGCTGATTACACAGCGGCGGCGCCTTTCGAGCATGTTCTGGTGGCGGAGTATCCCACGCCGCAGGATGCCACCGCGGCGCTGGCGGCTGCCCAGGGCTTGGCTTCCGGTAGGTGTCAGATTGCCCGGCGCGGCAACTTCATTGTGGTTGTGGATGGCGTCCGGGACGCTGCCCGCGCGCAAGCGGCTATCGAGCGCGTCGAGTATGACTATGTCGTGCGCTGGTTGGGCGACCCCCCGCCTCGCCTGAGCACGCCGACCCGAACGACCCAGCAGGATGTCCGCCATATCGGGCAGCTTCTCGTCAGCATTGCCTCATTCGTGGTGCTTGCCGGCGCTGGCATGGTGTTGCTTGGCACGGCCGCCGGCGGGGCATTTTTCTACTGGCGACGCCAGCGCGCTGGAGACGGGTTCATTGCCGCCGATGCCATGCTCCGGCTCGATCTTCAAGAGGAACGGACGCTACCCCCCGCGCGCGCGTCGTCCGTCAAGCGTTTGACTGATTGACCGACTGGGTACCCCATTCCGAGCCTGCCACGGAAAAGTTTCGCCGCCACCTGGCCCAGCTTGCCGAGCGGGAAGCGCGCGAAACCTCTCCACGGCAAAAAGACGTGTTTGACACGATGCGCGCCTTTGCGGCCCGGGCACGGTTCATCCGCTTGGGCGCGATTCAGTACCACCTGTATGAATACGGCCCGCCGGATGGCCCGGCCGTCCTCTTGCTCCACGGGTGGGATTGTTCGTCGTACTGGTTTTATCGCCTGGCACCGGCGCTTGGCGCGGCCGGGTTTCGCGCCATCGCTTTTGATTTTCGCGGCCATGGTTTTTCCGAAACGGCTCCAGACGACGACTACACGCTCCTGGCCTTTGCCCAGGATACCCTGGCGCTGGCCGACCAGCTTGGCATCAAAGCCTTTGATCTGGTTTCGTTTTCGCTGGGTTCGGCGGTGGCACTCCTGGTTGGCGACGCCGCTCCGGCGCGCGTTCGGCGGCAGGTCGTGATGAACTTCGGGCTGTTCGACTATGGCGCGGCGCAAGCTCTTGTGTTACCAAGTGTGCTTGGGGCAATTTTTGACACGCTTCGGCGCATTCCATCGAAAACGCTGGTGTACCGCTACGTCTCGGTCACGCTTTGTCAACGCGAAGTGATGTGGCGCGACGTTGAAATGTCGTTCACGAGCCTGGTGTATTGTAACTCGCGGGCGGCCTTTCTGGCCGTGACGGACTTGGTTCGGCCGGAACGGGTTGCCCAAGTGCGTGACGCCGCCGCCCGGGCCGCTCCGACGTTGGTGCTGACCGGTGAGTTCGATCCCGTCGTCCCCTTCGCCGACAGCGACCGCCTGGCGCAAACGCTCCCGGTTGCGCGTTTGCACATCCTGCTGCGGACGGGCCACCTAGTGCTTTTTGAGCGACCGGATGAAATCGAGCGCCTTGTCGGTGACTGGCTCGCGGCGGCTGGTCGTGGCGAGTGCGGAGGAGCGGAGGCAGGAGGGCCGGATGCAGGCTGACTTACGCAGTGTGATCGCCCTGGCGATTCTGACGTTTCACGAGGCCCGCAAGCGCAAGGTGCTGTTGCTGGCCTTCGGGTTGGGACTGCTTTTTCTGGCGCTGTTTGCCTGGGGCTTTGGGGCCAGCATCAGCCCATTGGGCGCCGTCACGCCGGTGATTCAGCGCGCACAATGCAACACGCTGACGTTGGCCGGACTGTACGTCGTCAACCTTCTCGTCGTCGTGACCGCGGTGGCGCTGCCGGTGGATACGCTGTCCGGCGACATTGCTTCCGGGGTGGTGCATACCCTTCTGACCAAACCACTGCGCCGCGCCACGATTGTGTTGGGCAAGTGGGTTGGCTTTTTGTTTCTGCTCACGCTCTATCTGGGCTTCATGGCGGGTGGCGTCTTGCTGGTGACGTGGCTAACGGCCGGCTACACCCCACCTTCTGCCGCAGCCGCCCTGCTGCTGATGTGGCTAGGCGGCGTAGCCATACTGACCATGACGATTGCCGGGGGCACCCGCCTTCCGACGCTTGCCAATGGAGTCGTGGTCTTAGGGTTGTATGGCATTGCCTTCATTGGCGGCTGGATGGAGCGGATTGGAGCTACGCTGGGCAACCCGACGGCGCGCAACCTGGGCATTGCTTCGAGTTTGCTGGTGCCGACCGAAGCGATGTGGCAATCTGCGGCGGCGCTGATGCAGCCGATCCTCCTAAGTCAAATCGGGATGGCGCCGTTTTCTTCATCGTCACCCCCATCGCCGCTGATGATCGCGTGGACGGTGGGCTGCATCGTGGCCAATCTGGCGTTGGCGATCTGGTGGTTCGAGCAGCGCGATCTATAACCGATTTGGCGCTACCGACCGTCGGAACGTATGGTGGAAGGGAAGTCTGATTTTCCTTTTCACGGAGCCTTCCCCATGCTTGTGATCCCTGAACGTCCCCGCCGGAACCGCCGTACCGAGGCCATTCGCCGAATGGTCAGAGAAACCTCATTGACCCCGGCACACTTGGTGGCCCCGCTGTTTGTCGTGGATGGCCACAACGAGCGCCAGCCGATTCCTTCGATGCCGGGCTACGAGCGGCTTTCAGTTGACCTGCTGGTTGAAGAATGCCACCAGTTGGCGGCGCTGGGGGTTGGCGGCGTTGCCCTGTTCCCGGCCCTGCCGGAATACAAAAAGGACAAAACCGCCTCCGAAGCCGTCAATCCCGACGGTTTGTTTCCCCGTGCCGTCAGCGCGGTCAAGGAACGGGTTCCGGCGTTGACGATTTTCACCGATGTCGCGCTCGATCCTTACTCATGCGACGGCCATGACGGGCTGGTGTCGGAGGCAGGCGAAATTCTCAACGATGAGACGGTCGAAGTGCTTGCGCGAATGTCGGTCCTGCACGCCCGCGCCGGCGCGGATTACGTCGCGCCGTCGGATATGATGGATGGGCGCGTCGGGGCCATCCGTGAGGCGCTGGATGTCGAGGGATTTCCCAATGTGGGGATTATGGCCTATTCGGCCAAATACGCCTCGGCCTTTTACGGCCCATTCCGTGACGCGCTCGACTCCGCGCCCAAGTTTGGTGACAAGCAAACCTACCAGATGGACCCGGCCAACATCCGCGAGGCGCTGCGGGAAGTGCGGCTTGACCTGGCCGAAGGTGCGGACATGGTCATGGTCAAGCCGGCGCTGGCCTATCTGGATGTCATCCGCGCCATCTGGGAATTTTCGGATGTGCCGATTGCGGCTTACCAAGTGAGCGGTGAGTACGCCATGGTCAGGGCGGCCGCCGAGCGGGGCTGGATTGACGGCGACCGCGTCATGCTTGAAATCCTCCTGGCCATCCGCCGCGCCGGCGCGGATGTCATCTTTACCTACTTTGCCAAAGCGGCCGCGTCGCAGTTGGGATGACGTATGACGAGTTGAAAACGCTGCTTGTGGCCGTGCAGCGTGGTGAGTGTTCGCCCGATGACGTGGCAGCTCGTCTGTCGGGCCTGCCGGAGGACGTGCTCACCGGCGCGGACGGGCAACCGTTTGCCACGCTCGACCAGGCGCGGGCGCTGCGGCAGGGGTTTCCAGAAGTGGTCTATGGCGCTTCAAAGACGCCGGAGCAAGCCGCCGCCATCGTCGCCCGCCTGAGCGCCGTTCATCCGAACGTTTTGGTCACGCGCGCGTCGGAAGCGGCCGCCAGGGCCGTCCAAGCGGTGGTCCCGGAGGCGCGGTGGGATGCCCTGGCCCGTCTCATCGTGGTTCACCGCGACCAGGCGCGCCACGGCCACGGACGCATCGTGGTGGTGTGCGCCGGCACGACCGACCTGCCGGTGGCGCGTGAGGCCCTGCTCACGTGTGAGGTGATGGGAAACGACGTGACGCTCGTGGCGGATGTCGGCGTCGCCGGGCTGCATCGGCTGCTGCGGCAGGTTGCCGTTCTGCGGCAGGCCCGGGTCGTGATTTGCGTCGCTGGGATGGAAGCGGCGCTGGCGTCGGTGGTTGGTGGGCTGGTCGCCGTGCCGGTCATTGCCGTTCCGACCAGTATTGGCTATGGGACGGCCTTGGGTGGACTGACGGCCCTGCTCGGCATGCTCAATAGCTGCGCGCCCAACGTGACGGTCGTCAACATTGACAACGGGTTTGGCGCCGGATATGTCGCCGCGCTCATCAATCGGCAGCCGGTCGGCTAAGTCGCATTGGTTGCAAATTCCCGTCGAATGGCCGTTGCGCGCCGTCGGGCGAGGGCGTACCGTCCCGGATTGCAATGCGCACCCCCGCGCTTGCGAACAACGAAGTTACAGAGCGATTCGCAGCGTCTTTTTGGAGGAAGTTCGCCTGATGGATGATACACAGCAGATGAGACTCAAGACTGGTTTGGCGGAAATGCTCAAGGGCGGCGTCATCATGGACGTGGTCAATGTCGAGCAAGCCCGCATTGCTGAAGAAGCCGGTGCTGTAGCCGTCATGGCTCTGGAGCGTGTTCCGGCCGACATCCGGCGTGACGGCGGCGTGGCGCGGATGTCGAACCCGCGCATGATTCGCCAAATCATGGAAGCCGTCTCGATTCCGGTCATGGCCAAAGTCCGCATCGGCCACATTGCCGAAGCCCAGGTTCTGGAAGCCCTTGGCGTGGATTTCATTGATGAGTCAGAGGTCTTGACGCCGGCCGACCCGCACCATCACGTTGATAAGTTCGCTTTTCGCGTTCCCTTTGTCTGTGGAGCCACGAATTTGGGCGAAGCACTGCGGCGGATTGCGGAAGGCGCTGCCATGATCCGGAGCAAGGGCGAAGCCGGAACGGGCAACATCATCGAAGCCGTACGGCACTTGCGCGAAATCCGGCGCGACATCCGTTTGCTGACGGTTCTGGACAAGGATGAACTCATGGCCGAAGCCAAGCGGCTCCAAGCCCCTTACGAGTTGGTTTGCCAGGTGGCGCGCCATGGCAAGTTGCCGGTGCCACTGTTTGCAGCGGGTGGCGTGGCGACGCCCGCCGATGCCGCGCTCTGCATGCACCTCGGCGCCGAAACCGTCTTCGTCGGTTCCGGCGTGTTCAAGTCGAACGATCCGGCGCGCTTTGCCCGCGCCATCGTCAAAGCCGTCACCTTTTATCAAGATGCCGCCAAGGTGCTGGAGGCCTGCGAGGAAATTGAAGACGGCCAGCCCATGCGCGGTCTTGCTATTGAAACCCTGCCGGCCGAGCAGGTCCTTGCCGCGCGCGGTTGGTAACGACCTGGCGGGTGTCTGCATCTGGAACCCTTCGGATGCGGACGCCCGCCGGGATGGACTTGCAGCCAAGCCGTTGCGTATGCTTTGAGGCCAAGCAAGCCTGGCTTGGTTCACCTTACCCCTATTGGCTCTGGCTTCCGCAATGTCGCTTCGTGAAATCAAAATCGCCCGTGTAACGCCGGTTGGCGTCGCGCCGACATACAACGTGACAATGCGCGCGCCGCTGCACAACTACTTTGTCAACGGCATCCTGACGGCCAACAGTCACTCGGTGTGCTACGGCGTACTGGCCTACCGGACGGCTTACCTCAAGGCGCACTATCCAGCGCATTTCTGGGCCGCTGTTCTCACCAGTGAACTCGGTGACAGCGATAAAGTTGCGCGCTACATCGAGGGGGCGCGCGAACAGGGCGTCGAGATTCTGCCGCCAGATGTCAACATCAGTCGGCATGGGTTTACCGCATCCGGCGGACAAATCCGTTTCGGATTGATGGCCATCAAAGGGATTGGCGAAGCCGCCGTGGATGCCATGTTGACTGCCCGCGAGAAGGATGGAGCGTTTGAGTCACTCTTTGACTTCGCCGAGCGGGTCGATCCCAAAGCCCTCAATCGGCGCGTCCTGGAAAGCCTGATCAAATCAGGAGCGTTTGATAGCCTGCCTGGAACGCGGGCCCAAAAATTTGCCGCGATTGATGCCGCTCTGGAGCAAGGCGCACGCGCGCACCGCGACGCTGCGGCCGGGCAGGCCTCGCTGTTTGGTATGCTGACCGACGCGGCCAAATCACCAGCGACCGCACTTCCAAACGTCCCGGACTGGACGCAAAAAGAACGCCTCGCCGGTGAAAAGGCGACGCTTGGGTTTTATTTGACAGGACACCCTCTGGCGTCCTTCCGGGAAACCCTGGCGAATCTCAGGAGTCTGTCCTATGCCCAGCTTGCGCACCAGTCCCAGGGCGAAACCGTCAGCATGGGTGGCGTCGTCAGCGCCTTCACCGTAAAGAATACGAAAAAGGGCGACCGTTTCGCCGTGTTCATGCTCGAGGATGAAACCGGCAGCATCGAAGTCATTGCGTGGCCGGAAACGTTCAAACGACTCGGCGATAAAGTCACGGACGGCGCGGCCGTGCTGGTCACCGGACGCCTTGAACTCGAAGACGCCACGCCAACGAAGATCATTGCTGAAACGGCTGAACCCCTTGAAGGTCTCCGTGAGCGCCACGCTCGGAGTCTCACCCTGCGCTTTCAGGCGAACGCACTCGACGCCGGGCAGCTTGAAAAGCTCCGCGATGTGCTTGACCGGCACCGTGGGGAGCGCCCGGTGCTTTTCGCATTGGCGCTTCCCTCCGGGGCGGAAGCCAGGCTCCGCGCTCACCAGTCCTTCAACGTTTGTCCGTCGCCAGAACTATTGGAAGCCTTGCAAACGCACTTTCCGCACTGCACGATTGAGCTTCAATAGGCGCTGGCCGATTTGGACCGGCTGGTTTGGACCGGCCTGACAAGCCACAGCCTATAGAAAAGCTCCGGCCCCAGCCGGAAAGGCGTTGCCCTATGACACCCCAGGTTGAACCGGCCAAAATTGTGCCAGCGGCGTTACCAGCCGAACCTGACGTGGCCGAGCTTTTGGCGCTCGAACTGCCTGACGAGGATGGCATTCCCTTGGAAAATGTCTGGCATCGGTTGCAAATCAACCTGTTGGACGACTGCCTGCACCAGCTTTGGGACGGACGGACTTTTTCGCCGGCGGCAATATGTTTGTTTACTACAGCCTTCAGCAGGTGCGGAACAAGGATTACAAAGGGCCGGATTTTTTCGTGGTGAAGGATGTGGATGGGTTTTACGCGCGTCCGTCGTGGGTGGTGTGGCAGGAGGATGGGCGGTTGCCGGATGTCATTGTTGAGCTACTGTCACCTTCGACCCAGAGTGCAGACTTGGGCGAGAAGAAGCGGCTGTATGAGCGTGTGTTTCGGACGGCGGAGTATTACTGCTACGGGCCTGACCCCAGCGAGGGAGCGTCGCCGCAGTTGCTGGGTTGGGGACTCGTGCGTGGTCAGTATGAACCAATCGCGCCGAATGCGGAGGGGTGGTTGTGGAGCGCCCAGCTTGGGGTGTGGGTTGGAGCGTGGGAAGGGCGGTATCACGCGCTCCAGACCCGCTGGTTACGGTTTTACGATGCGGACGGACGGCTGGTGCTGACGCGCGCGGAAGCGGCCGAGGCCAAGTTAGAAGCGGCTGAGGCCAAAGCGGAAGCGGCGCGGGCGCAAGCTGAGGAAGCTACCGCGCGGGCAGCCGCGCTTGAAGCCGAGGTCAGACGCTTGCAGGCTTTGCTTGCGCCGCCGGACTAGCGCCTTTTTCTCGGCTTCTCGGCAGTCTTTCAGCACTAGCTTCATCAGGGCGTCGTTTCCTCGCTGGGGGCTTCAACCAGCGAAGCGTCCACAACTTTATCCCCGTCGGAAAGGTTGATGATTTTGACGCCCTGCGCGGCGCGTCCGGTCTGCCGAATCGGCTTAACATCCACCCGAACCAGTTGCCCCTGCTGGGTGATGACCATGAGTTGGTCGTCGTCTTTGACTGGAAGCGCCTTGATGACGCCACCGGTGCGTTCGGTCACGCGCATGGTAATGACGCCCTGCCCGCCCCGGTGATGAACTGGATACTCCGACATAGGCGTACGCTTGCCGAGTCCCAGCTCTGACACAGCGAGAATGTCCTCGGTGCCGGTTACGACCGACATGCCGGTGACATAATCATCTTCGCGCAGTCGAATGCCGATAACACCGTAGGCCGGCCGGCCCATCGGGCGCACGTCGCTTTCGTTGAAGCAAATGGCCTGTCCGTTGAAGGTCGAGATGAGAATGCGTTTCGTGCCATCGCTCATCTGGACGGCGATCAGTTCGTCGTTTTCTTCGACGCCCATGGCAATGATGCCGTTCGAGCGAATGTTGGCATATTCTGAAAGCTCGGTTTTTTTGATGGTGCCACGGCGCGTTACCAGCACGACGTACTGCCCGGAAGCAAATTCACGCACCGGGATCGTCCCGGCGGCTTTTTCACCATCGGGCAACTCAATCAGATTGACGATAGCCTTGCCGCGCCCGGCCGTTGCCGCATCCGGGATTTCATGAACCTTGATTTTATAGACCTGCCCCTTGGTTGTGAAGATCATCAGAAAACTATGCGTCGAGGCAATGTAGAGCGATTCGACCACGTCCTCGGCTTTGGTCGCCATGCCCCGCCGGCCCGTTCCGCCGCGTTTCTGCGTCCGGTAGGCCGAAACCGGCGTGCGCTTGATGTAGCCCCCCCGCGTAATCGTGATGACGACTTCTTCATCCGGGATCAGGTCTTCGATGGTCAGTTCGGTGTCGGCGTCCACGATTTGCGTCCGGCGTGGCTCGCTATACTCTTTCCGCACTTCCTGTAGCTCGCTCACAATCACGGCGCGCAAAACGGCCTCACTTTCCAGAATGGCTCGCAGCTCACTGATGCGCTTGAGGATGGCTTCGTATTCATCCACGATTTTCTGGCGTTCCAGCCCGGTCAGCTTCTGAAGCTGCATTTCCAGAATGGCTTGCGCCTGGCGTTGGCTGAAGGCAAAGCGCGCCATCAGTCCATCGCGGGCTTCGGCGCTCGACTTCGCCGCCCGAATGAGCGCAATCACTTCATCGAGAACATCGAGGGCCTTTTTGAGGCCTTCGAGGATGTGGGCGCGGGCTTCGGCTTTTTCCAGCTCAAACGTCGTCCGCCGCCGCACCACGTCACGGCGGTGCTCGATGAAGTACCGCAGCGTTTCGACCAGATCGAGAATCTGTGGCTGGCCGTTGACAATGGCCAGGTTGATGATGCCGAAGTTGGTTTGCATGGGCGTCAGCTTGAACAGGTTGTTCAAGACGACCTGGGCCACGGCGCCGCGCTTGAGTTCGATGACAATCCGCATGCCTTCGCGGTCGCTTTCGTCGCGGAGGTCGGCAATGTCCTCCAGGCGTTTCTCGTTGACGAGTTCGGCAATTTTTTCGAGCAGCTTGGCCTTGTTGACCTGGTAGGGCAGTTCTGTGATGACGATAGCCTGCCGTTCGCGTTCACCCTTGCCGCCGACATAGTCAATGGCCGCGCGTGCGCGCATCGTGATCGAGCCGCGCCCGGTCATGTAGGCGTCCCGGATGCCTTTGCGCCCGCAAATGAAGCCGGCAGTCGGGAAGTCCGGCCCCTGGATGAACTTCATCAAGTCTTCGACCGTCGCCGTTGGGTTGTTGACGAGATGGATCGTGGCGTCGAGAACTTCGGTCAGGTTGTGCGGCGGAATGTTGGTGGACATCCCGACGGCAATGCCCGACGAGCCGTTGACGAGCAGGTTCGGAAAGCGCGTCGGGAGGACTTCCGGCTCGACCAGTGAACCGTCGTAGTTCTCTTGGAAGTCAACCGTGTCCTTTTCGATGTCGGCCAGCATGGCATCGGCGATGCGCGCCAGCCGGACTTCGGTGTACCGCATCGCCGCCGGGGCGTCGCCGTCCACGCTGCCGAAGTTGCCCTGCCCATCAATGAGGGGCACCCGCATGGAGAAGTCCTGCGCGAGCCGCACGATGGTGTCGTAAACGGCCTGGTCGCCATGCGGATGGTACTTGCCAATCGTGTCGCCGACGACACGCGCGCTTTTCTTGTAGGGCTTGTTGTGGGTATTGCCCAACTCGTGCATCGTCCAGAGGACGCGCCGATGGACGGGCTTGAAGCCGTCACGGACATCCGGCAGCGCGCGGCCAATGATGACCGACATCGCATAGTCGAGGTAGCTCCGGCGCATTTCGTCTTCGATGTTCGCCGGTATGAGCTTTTGTTCATCCATAGTGAAGTTTTGGAAAAGCGTGAAGTTTTGGAAAAGAGGTCTGAATCAGGTGGGTTGCCCAGGATTGTCACGAACGCGGCGCGTCCATCACTTTCTTTTGAAGAAGCCCATGGCGAAGCGGGCGACGTCATCGAGCGCGGAACCGTCCTTGTCGGCATCCAGCAGCGTGTTGAGCGCGCCCAGAACGTTGCCTGGGGTGGCTTTCGCTTGTCCTGAAAGCAGGTTCGCCACGCCGCTGGCATCGAGGCCCTGCTGGCGCTGGGTCAAACCGATCCACCCCATGACGACCGGGGCGAGCAGTTCGAGCATCTGCCCGGCGGCAGTTGGGGCCAGTCCGGCCGCCTGCGCAAGGTTTTGCTCTACGGCTGGGCGTTGTTCTCCGAGAACGTGGCGCAAAATACCGGCCCCACTCCCGGCTTGACCCCCGCCCAAGAAACCGACGACATCATCGAGGATGCTGCCGTCGTGGTCTTTGACCACGGCTTGGTGCAGCGCCTGCGCGCCTTCTGGCTGAACAGTGTTGCGCGCCAGTGCGCCTACCAGCAACGGCACAGCGACGGCGACGGCCTTGCTGGTGGCGGCTTCGTCGGCCCCGATGGTTTGGCTCAATCGAGACAGGGCCGGGCCGGCTAACTGTTGAAGTAAACCGCCGATAAGGTCACTCATCGTTCTTGCTCCGCGTCTTGCTTGGTGGTTTGTCCCAAGCTGTTGTGGTGATGCCAGTTTGAGACCCCACTCGCTAGCCGAGCCGCTTGATCAAGGCGTGGATATTTTCAATGCCGCGCCGAATGTTTTCGAGTGAGTTGGCATAGGAGATGCGCAAATAACCATCGGCGCCAAAGGCTGAGCCGGCCGTTACCACGACATGGGCTTCTTCCAGCAGCCGTTGGGCGAAATCCACATCGCGGATTCCGGCCCGTTCAAGGACGCCGGAAACATCGGGGAAGGCATAGAACGCGCCTTCCGGTTGGCGACAGCGCGCGCCCGGCAGCGCCGCCAGTGCCGGAACGATCCAATCGCGCCGGGCTTGATATTCGGCCAGCATGGTTGCCACGGAAGCCTGGCTTCCCCGGAGGGCTTCAATGGCCGCCCACTGGGCAAAGGTCGTCGGATTGGAGGTCGAGTGGCTTTGCACCTTGGTCATTTCGGCAATCCAGTCAGGGTGCGCCAGCGCATAGCCAATCCGCCAACCGGTCATGGCGTAGGTCTTTGAAAGCGAGCCGGAGACCAGGACCCGCTCCCGTAGCTCCGGTGGCAGACTGGCGGCCGAAAAGGGACGCGCCGGTGGATAGACAAACTTGTAATAGCACTCGTCGGAAATCAGCCACAGGTCGCGCGCCGCGCACAGTTCGGCAATCTGGCGGATGGCATCCGGCGCGATGACCACGCCAGACGGGTTGGACGGCGAGTTGACGATGACAACTTTGGTGCGTGGCGTCAGAACGCGCTCGATCATGTCGGCCGTGAGCTGAAAACCGTGCTCGTGGGTTGGAATGAACACGCTGACCCCACCGCAAAACGCTACGATTTCAGGAAACGTGACCCAGTATGGCGCCGGAATGATGACTTCGTCGCCGGGGTTCAGGATGCTCACGAGGGCATTGAAGAGCGTCTGCTTGCCACCGGCCGAGACGATGACCGAGCTGAGGGGGTATCGCGTCCCGGTTTCGTGGGCGATGTAATCCGCAATGGCCTGCTTGAGTTCGGTTGTCCCCGATGCCGGCGTGTAGCGGGTCTTGCCTTCGTTGAGCGCCTGGATGGCCGCCTGGCGGATGTTTTCGGGCGTGTCGAAATCTGGCTCGCCCGCGCCCAAGTCAATCACTGCGTGTCCCTGGGCGCGCAGCCGCGCGGCGGCGGCCGTCGCGGCCATCGTCGAGGAAGATTGCATGTGGTCGAGCCGCAGGGCGCGTCGAAACGTAACCATAACTACTCCTGAAATACTCCTGAAGTCGTTGGCCTGGAACTTGTCGGTGCGCGATTCTGAACAAAAATGGCTTGCCTGTCGAGTCGTCGCCAAGGTGAGCCGTCCTCACACCGGCCGCCGAAGCCGGATGCGGCAAGGCATGGGCCTGGCTGCTCACTTGCCGACGGCGCTGTGTCTCCGTCACACTGTTTTGGCAGCCTCTAGCCGGCCGGTCCGGTCCGGGTTGGCTTGGGTTGGCGAGTTCAACCTTCGTAACCTTGCGCCGAAAACCTTTGTCGCTTTTGCCATGAGGAAGCCATGCCGTTGCCTTCGCTGAGCGATTTTCTGAAAAGCACGATGCGCGAGCTTGCCACCCGTTGGCAGGTGGCGCTCGATGACCACGTGCTGGCCCTGCACTGGGCGCCGGATGGGGATTGGCTGGCGGTACTTTCATCCGCTGGGACGCTCGTCGTACTGGACGGCGCGACGGATGCCATCCGGTGGTCGCGCGCTGCCCACTCGGTCGGCGGCATGGCGCTGCATGGCGCGCCGGATGGCGTCTGGCTGGCAACCGGTGGTCAGGACGGCCGCGCGCGTATCTGGCACGCGGCGACCGGCGAACTGGCGGCTGACCTGCCGGCCGGCGCAAGCTGGGTGGAGCGAGTTGTCTGGAGTCCGCCATACCCGGACGGCAAACCGGTGATGCTCGCCTCGGCGGCCGGCAAGTGCCTGCGCTTCTGGACGCCTGCCGGGGACGTGGTGAGCGAACACACGCGCCATACCAGCACGATTACCGATATGCAGTGGCATCCGGCGCGGCGGTGCCTGGTCACGTCCAGTTACGGGCTGCTCACGGTTTGGCAGCCTGGCGAAACGACGCCCGGCGAAGTCTTTGCCTGGAAGGGTTCGCATCTGACCGTCCGCTGGCGACCGGATGGCAAGTATCTCGTGGTCGGCGACCAGGATGCCACCATTCATGTCTGGGATACGACAACCGGTGAAGACCTAATGATGTCGGGCTATGCCACCAAAGTCCGCGAGCTGGCCTGGCATCCACGCGGGCGGTTTCTGGCGACGGGTGGCGGTTCGGCCGTCACGATTTGGGACTTTTCAGGGCGCGGCCCGGCAGGTTCGACGCCGGTCGTGCTAGAAGGACATGCGGGATTGGTAACGGCGCTGGCCTATCGTCCCGATGGCAAGGCGCTGGCCTCGGGGGGCACGGATGGGTTGCTGCTGTGGCGTCCACCGGAAAAGCCGGGTCGTCCGACAACACCGGTCGGACGCTACACCTTGCCGGAGGGCGTGACCGTCCTGGACTGGCACCCCACCGGAATGTGGCTTGCCGTCGGGAGTCCACAAGGTCTGGTTGTGGCGCTCTCTGGCGAGCCGGCTTGACCAAGGTCACGGCGCCCCAACGTGCTGTCCTTAGCGAAGGCTTTGATGGTCAACCGGTGAGTTGGGACGCTGGCCGCCGGTGCAGACATGGCGGTGTTCTCCCAGCAAACGCGAGCTTGGGCGCAAAAACCACGTGACCCGATGTGCCGAAGATGTGGCTGTCCTTGGGGGGGGCATGGGTGAGAGGCAAGCCACCCTTGGCGGCGTGTGTGCAAGCCCGAACTCGCTCGATATGAAGGTCTGGTTTGGTTTTGCTGGCAGCGAAGACCCTACGGTACGAAAATTGAACTCCGCCAGGAATCGCGCCGATATCGGTTGACCATCGCGTGTGGCAGGCTTGAACCGAGCCGCTCGCAATGCCTTCTCAACTGCAGCTTCAAGCCCGTAGCCGGCCCATCGGGTGATCATAACTTCGCAAACTTGTCCGTCCGCAGTGAGGTGGACCTCTGCCCCGACCGTAGCGGACACTCCGGCGACACGAGCTAGGTTCGTTGGTTCGGGGCGGGGGCGCACCAGTGGAACCGGCGGCGTTACGCCGGGCGGCGAGTCGGCCAGGCGGAAATCCACATCTGCTTGGCAGGTGGCAGTTTGCCCGGCCGAACCCAAAAGCTGGGTCTGTATCGTCCGCCAGCCGGCACTCAGTTTTCCGGCTGCGGTTGTCACCAGTGGCGCTACGGTCGGAAGAAACCCCAGCTCGCTTTCGGTGAAGTCAAGATGCTCGCTGGCAACAAGCTGTCCGGTGCGGGTAGCCACGGCGAACAGATGCAGTGAACCGCCAATGACGGTTTGGCGGTTGGGCGCGCTGCGTTCGCCGCGGCGCAACGCCACCAGGACGTAACCTTCGCTCCCGACGCGCGCACCAAGCGCCTGCGCTTCGATGCAGGTTGGATTGAAGTTGAGGTCGGCAACCGGTGGCGCGGCTGAACGGGTTCGCGCGCGCGGCAGTACGCCTAACCCCTGGCGAGCCAGAGCCTGCTCGACCACATCGAGCACGGTGTCCGCCGAGACCCCGCCAACTTCGTCTGTGATGTGTGGAGGAAGTACGGCTACGGTAAATGGTTTTTGCTCTTGGGCTTGCCCATAAAGAACGAACCCTGCCAACCAGACGCAAGAAAAAAACAGCCGCCGGCGCATGACGGTTTGCTCCTGAAACGTGTATTGTGTATTCCGGCGTTTTGGCCGCTATCTCTGGGTCACCATGACATCTACTGCTATCCCAAAGTACGCATCGGCTGTGATCTTACTCCGGCCAGACCAGGCTGGCGACTGGCGCTTTTTCTGGGCCAAGCGGGCTGAAGCAACTCCGTTTCTAGGTGGCTACCATGCCTTTCTTGGCGGCCGCCGCGACCCCGAAGATAGCCAGGTGGCTGTCTGTCACGCGACTGACGCCGAACACGCCGCCCAGTGTGCCTGCGCCGCGCGGGAAGTCTTTGAGGAATCGGGTGTTCTGTTGGCCGAAAGCCGGCTGACGACGACTGAAAGCCGGCTGGCCGTTCGCGCTGACCTGATGGCCGGACGCCTGACGTTTGCGGAAGTTTGCGCGCGATTTGCCGTCACGATTGACGCGCGCCGCTTCATACCGGCCGGACGCTGGGTGACACCGGTGGGCGTGCCACGGCGCTATGACACCACGTTTTTCATCAGTCAACTCGACTGGCAACAGGAGCCGCACCTTTGGGCAGAGGAGATGGTTGATGGGCAATGGGTGACGCCGAGCGAGGCGCTCGCCGCTTGGGCGCGGGGCGAGGTACGGCTGGTGCCCCCGACACTCCACAGCGTGCGCAGTCTGTTTCGGTGGACTTCCGAAGCGGCTGCGCAACAAGCTGATTTTGAACGCTTACGCTTCCTCTTCCACGATCACCCGGCCGCGCAGGGTGCGCCACCGGAATTCATCGAACTGGCACCTGGAATTGTCACCTTTCCGGTCCGAACGCCAACACTGCCGCCAGCAACCCATACCAACTGCTATGTCATCGGCGACCGGGAACTCGTGGTGATTGACCCGGCGTCCCCCTATTCTGATGAACAGGCTCGGCTGGACGCCTACGTGACCCAGCTCGCTGACCAGACTGGAGCAGCGATTCGGGAAATTTGGCTAACGCACCACCACCCAGACCATGTTGGTGGCGCGGCACATTTGAGTCGGCGCTGGAACGCACCGGTAGCTGCGCATCCCCTCACTGCGCAACTGTTGGGTGATGAGGTGTGCATCTCAAGGTTTCTCCGGGATGGCGATACGGTTGACGTGCCGGCCGCGTCAACCTCGGTGGCGTATGGCGTTGTGCCACCAGCCTGGCCGGGATGGCGGCTTCGCGCCGTATTCACGCCCGGCCATGCCCGCGGCCATCTGTGCTTTTTCGAGGAAACGACCGGCATCTTGTTTAGTGGCGACATGGTGGTTGGCCTGGGGAGCGTCCTGATTGACCCCGATGAGGGTGACATGGCCGATTATTTGGCTTCACTACGGCGATTGCTGGATTTGCCAGTCCGCTTGATTGCCGGGGGTCACGGGCCGGCGCTGAACGAGCCGCGCACTGTCATCCACAGTTACATCGCGCACCGCCAGCAACGCGAAGCCAGCATTCTGGCGGCGCTCCGGGAAGGAAAAACGACTGTGCCGGAGCTAGTGGCGACGGTCTATGCCGAGATGCCGGCCGCGCTACACCCCTTGGCGACGCGCTCCGTCCAGTCCCACCTCATCAAGTTGCTTCGGGAAGGTAAGGTTCACCGACACGCCAACGGAAGCCTGAAGCGCATCTAGAAGTTGTTACCGAAACCACTTGTTTCAAACCTAAAGCGTAGCCGTCTCCAGACATATCACTTCAACGCGCGTCCGATGCCATGCGGTTGAGCCAAGCCGCGAGAGCCTCTGCGTCAGGAAGGTCAAAGAGGTCGTCGGCCAGCCGTTCGAGGGCATCGCGTCCCAGGGTCTGCACACGCGAGATGGTTTCCAACGGCAACGCCCCAAACTTGCGCTGCAGCAGGCGGGTCATCAAGAGGCGTTCGTGAGCCAACCCCTGCTCACGCCCCTGTTCGAGTCCTTGTTCGAGTCCCTGTTCGAGTCCCTGTTCGAGTCCCTGTTCAAGCCCTTGTTCAAGCCCTTGCCGGAGTCCTTCAGCATGACCTTCCTGCAAGATCATCTGATACACACTCGATTCCCGTAGCTGTTCCAATCGAATCATCGCCGCTCCTCCCAAGACCCCAATTAGCGCCTCAATATCATACCGAAGTCCACCCAGTACCAAAAAGTGCAACTGTAGCTCCTGCCGCTGCTTGGCATCGGCTACATCCCGCAACCGCTCTGCCGCCTGCGCCAGCGCCACCGGCTCACCCCGCATGAGCGGCACCAGCGGAAGCAAAGCCGGTTGCCCGGTTGCCAACGCCTGCTCTGCCGCCAGTTCCCACAACTTCACCACCCCATACCTCAAGCTCAGGCGTAACTGTCCCAGCTCAACCGTCGCTTCCGTCGGGATGGGGTCGGGGCTCCCCCGTGCCGTCAGCAGCACCAGAAATGTCCGCACCGGCACGTTTTTGTGGACAATCCGCAAGCGGTCGGCGTAGTCCACCAGCCGCTGGGGTATCTCCGGGTCGTAGCGAGTTTGGACTTCAATGTGGGCAATCCAACGCTCCTCCCCAGATTCAATCAAGTAGATTTCATCGGGAATGCGGGTGGAAGTGATGAGTTCCCTGGCCAGCGGGGTGATGGCGGCCGGGGCATCGGGTGGGAGTGCGCCGACGAGAACCAGCAGGGCGCGGGGGTCGGCATCGGCGAGGTACTTGAAGGCCTGGTCGTAGGCGTTGTGGTGGGCCGCGTCGGTCATCAGTCAGACAGTAGCACACCGGTGACTGCTATCTCTGAAAGTGCGTCTAAAAGGTCAGGTTTGACCGGCCAGCCGGCGATGTGAGGCAGTGTTTGAGCGCAAAACCGTCACAGGGTCCGGCCCCCGCGCCAGCCTGCCACACTGTCCCGGACAGACCATGGCCAAGCCTATCGGCCCAAGCGTACCTTGAGGATGCATGGATGAGACTGCGCCCACGCCCTCACGGCGTGGCTAAAGGCATTGGCGCTTCGTGCCGTGGCGTGCCATGGGTGGGTAGGCCAGGGCGTGCGGTTTGGGCGTTTTCAGACGCACACTCACAGCTTGCCGACATTGCCGGAACCGGCATACTCCGAGCTGACCGCCATGCGAAGCTGCTTGTTTTGCACCGAAACGCCAACGAAACGGCTGCCACAAACCGGGCAAAACATGGGGTCGCCAGACTTTGGCGCCGGCCAGTCAGTCCGGGTCGGCTTGAAGTGCGCCGCCTTCATTTCAACCGGCTCCGGCCCAACGTAGGTGTAGATTTCTGAGTTGCAAAATGTACAGATGACAGGCTTCATGAGCGTTGCTTTGGTTCTTGTGAGCGAAAAGATATTCCAACCTAGTTTCCAACAAATTCGACGCCGAGCTTAGTGTGGGCTGTGGGCCTGAGGCAATCCCTCTTTGTGTGCCTCACTCGTGCGTATGTCGGCGGCCCTGACGCAAGGGAATGCTTGGCACAGGCTTGAAATAGCCTACCCAAACCTACCTATGTTGACCGTACTGAAGTTCGCTAAGCGTCCACGGACCTGCTGGTTGCTCCCCGTCGGCGTGGCTCTGCTGGTCTATGCCAACACCTTGGCCAATGGCTTCACCTATGACGACACACCGATCATTGTCAACAACCCGTTCATCCGATCACTGGTGAATATTCCCAACTTGTTTCTAGCTGGGTACTGGGACCACCGACAAGCTGGGTTGAGCAACTACCGTCCACTTCTAACCACCACGCTCGCACTGGATTATGCCCTCTGGGGGCTGCGTCCCCTCGGCTACCACCTTGTGAATGTCTTGCTCCATGCCGCCAATGTGGGGTGGCTGTTTTACCTCCTCCGGCAGTACCGCGTGACGCCGTGGGCGGCTGGACTGGCGGCGCTGGTCTTTGCCGTGCATCCCGTACATACCGAAGCTGTGGCGAATATCATTGGGCGGGCCGAACTGCTGGGGATGTTTTGTGGTGGAGCGATGTGGTGGAGTTGGCTGCGCGCGCGTCAGGCGTTGCACCAGGCCGGATGGTGGCGGGCGTTGGCGGTGATGGCCTATCTGGCGGCTATGCTGTCAAAGGAAAACATGGTGGTTCTACCGGCCGGGCTGTGGCTCGCCGAGATGTTACGGGTCCGGCGCCGGATTCGGCGGAGCGACTGGTCGGTGCTGTGGCATGTGACGCTGCCACACCTCTGGTTGGCGATGGCCTGGCTACCCTACGCTGGGCTACGCTACTTGAGTGAGCAGGGATTTCGTCCGATGGGCGCACTGGCTGGCAACCCAATGTCCACCCAAACCCTGGGTGAACGCTTGGTCACTATGGCTGGCGTCTCGCTGGAATGGTACCGCCTTGTCACCCTGGGCTTTCCACTCAAACCTTGGTACGACGCTCATAACCTCATCTTGGTACCAGTCTGGGACTGGCGCACCATCCTTGGCGGAGGTATCACCCTGGGCTTGGTGGTTGGGGCGCTGGCGGCGGTGCGCCGGGTGCCGCTGCTGACCTTTGCAGTTGGCTTCTGGTTCATCACGCTCGCTCTGGTCAGTAACGTGATCGTACCGATTTGGACGGCCGTTGGCGAGCGCTGGCTCTATGTCCCGTCCGTGTCCTATGCCATTGCGCTGTCCTGGGCCTTGGTGCGGCTGGGGGGATGTATTGGTCAGTCGGCTACCACGCCCTGGCGGCTGGGAACCAGCGTTGGGCTAGCCCTGGTACTCTTGACGAGCTATGCCTTTGGAGCGGCCCGGCGCAACCTGGACTGGCGCAACGACTTCGTGTTGTTTTCGCGCTTCATGGAAACCGATCCCCAGCACCCATTGCCTTACACGTTCCTGGGCAATGCTTGTCAACTGGCCGATCCTGCACAAGCCCGCCTTTATTACGAGCAGGCACTGGCACGAGAGCCAAGGTTTTTCCTCGCTTTGCTCGGTTTGGCACAGCTTGACTTGCGAAGTGGGCGACTGGAAGACGCACAGGCGACCCTAGCGCAGATGATAGCAACCAAGCCTCCGGAAGTTGTCCCGCTAGATGCCGATTGGGGACTCGCGCATGCCCTCTATGCCCGGACGCTTGCCCTCCAACAGAATGCTGCCAGTGCGTTGGAGCAAATTAGTGAGGCGCGCCGGTACGCGCCACGAGATGCCCCAGCCCTCACCAGTTGCGCCATTGCCTATGTCACGCTGGGCCGGCTGGCCGAGGCAGAAGCGCTGCTGCGTGACGCCATCGCCGATGGCGTGGATACGGCAACCATTCGCTTCAACCTGGGTTCGGTCCTTCTCAAACAAGGCAATCGGGCTGCGGCCAAGCAATACTTCGAGGCGGCCTTGCGCCTTGACCCGAGTTTGTCACCAGCCCGCACCGCGCTCGATACCCTGCGCCAACCGTGACGCCATAGGGCTTCGGCCAAGCTCACCGTCCGGTGCGTTGGCGGGGCATCTCGTCGCCGGAATCGTTGTCGGTACCAGGCTGCCGGCCGCGCCAAATGTCAGCCGGGGTGGCTTGGCGCGCCGTAGTGACGGCATATTCCGTCCCATTCGCGGCAATCGTGATGTCGCCGTGCAGATCGGTGCGATAGACGGTCGCCCCAACGCGCTTCAGGCGGTCGAGCGTCGCCTGGGTCGGGTGTCCATAACGGTTGGTTGCGCCACAGGAGATGATGGCAATGGTCGGCTTGACCTCGCGCAAGAACCGGTCCTTAGTCGAGTGGCGCGAGCCGTGATGCGCCACCTTGAGAACCGTTGCCTGAAGTGGTGCGCCATCCGCCAGGAGACGGTCTTCGGTCTCATCTTCCGCATCGCCAGTAAACAGCATGGAAAAGTTACCGTAATCCAGCCGAACGACAACCGAATTGGCGTTGAGATCGCTGCCGGAGACATTCTGGAGCCACGGTTGACGTGGGCCGAGCACCGACAGCACGATCCCATTGTCGAGGTTGAATTGTTGCCCGGCCTTGGCGATGGTGAGTCGTCCGACATGCTTTTTGACGGCTTCGAGCATCCGGCGGTACGTCAGCGTCGTGTGTTCCTGTCCACTGTCGAGAACGTTTTTGACACTGACCGCTTCAAGCACGTAACCCATGCCGCCGATGTGGTCGGCATGGGGATGGGTAGCAATCACAAGGTCCAGGGACGAAATCTTCTGCTGACGCAGAAACGCTGTCACCCGCGCGCCCGACTCCGCCAAACCGGCGTCAATCAAGACGGTCTTTCGTTCCGGCGTGACAATCAGGTAGCTATCCCCCTGCCCGACATCAATGGCATGGACATACAACACCTTGCCCGTGATCGGGGTTGGCGCAGGGGTCAGTCTGTCCCGAAACTGCCACAGGAACCAGACTGCGGTGGCAACGAGGCCCAGCCCGCCGACAATGAGGAGACCGCCCCGCCAGCCACCTTGTGACTGACGCCGGCGCTGACCAGCGCGCATTGACTTCACTTCTGGCTTTACTTGGCGTAATGCTCATCGGCGAGCTGACGCGCCCGCGCGTTCGCGTTTGGGGTTGTTCGAGCGTCCACTTCAACATCAATATGCTCGAAGCCTTCGAGTCCCTTGACCACGAGTTTCTCCCCGACCTTTTTAGAAAAATCCGGTTCACCCAGGTCATTGCTGCGGTACGCAAAGGTACGCAAAATCACGGCAAATGGCTTGCCATTGGCCAGCCGCCACTCGGCCTTACGTCCTTTTTCCCTGGCGTAGTTCGGCGCTTGGTCGCTGGCAATCGGCCGCGAAAATCGCCCATCACGGGATTCGACCAAAATATCTGCCGCAAAGGCGCTAAAGCTGATGGTGAGACGATAGCCGCCCTGGCCTGGGCAAATCATGGGCGCATCACTCCCTTCCGCGCCTGACCGAGCATAACGGCACTGGGTGTTCAGGTCAGTGTAGGCGCTTGTGAAGACCACTGGCGCGGCCGCTCGGCTCGGTATCGCCAAGAGCAGACAAGCTAGCACCAGGAGCGCCGTGAGTCCGAGTCGGGTGGTGGACTGGTAAGTGCGGGTCATATAGCGTTTCACTCCGTGGGATGTGCCTTTTCAAGCGCGGCAAGCCGCGCTTCAAGGGCGTGAATGTATTTGAGTAAGTCAGGAAGTTTTGCCTGGGCCGCCGAAACACGCAGCCACTGGCGACGGTCAACCGCCGGATAGCCAGCGACTTGGCGTCCGGCCGGCACATCATTTGGGATGCCGCTCTGGGCCAGCGCCGTCACTCCATCCCCAATGGTCAGGTGTCCGGCGACGCCGACCTGTCCGGCCAGAATCACCCGCGACCCAATCGTAGCGCTCCCGGCAATGCCGACCTGAGCGCAGAGGAGGGTATCTTCACCCACTTCGACGGCATGGCCGATTTGCACGAGGTTGTCGAGTTTCGCGCCCCGCCGGATGCGGGTTTCGCCCACACTGGCGCGGTCAATCTGCGTGCCCGCGCCAATCTCCACGTCGTCTTCGATGATGACCCGTCCGCCCTGGGGAATTTTTTCCCACCGTCCGTCCGGGCGCTTGGCGTAGCCAAATCCGTCACAGCCAACGGTGACGTGATTGTGGACGATGACCCGGCGTCCGAGTTCGACTTGTTCCCGAATGACGACATGGGCATGGAGAACGCAGTCATCGCCGATGCGCGCGCCGTCGTAAACAACCGTGTGCGGGTAGAGCGCCGCCCGGTCGCCGAGCACAACGCCGGCGCCAATGACGACATAGGGACCTATCCTGACCTCCTGTCCGATCTGGGCCGAGGGCGCAATGACGGCTGTTGGATGAATACCGGGGGGCGGGAGTGGCGATTGGTAAAACCACTGCGCCACCTGCGCAAAGGCCAGGTAGGCATCCGGCGCGCGCAAAACCGGGCACGGAATGCCGTCCGCCGAAACACCGTGGCTGAGAATTACAGCGGCCGCGCGGGTGGCACGGGCTTTGGCGGCGTATCGCGCATTCGATAGAAAGGTGAGGTCGGTCGGCCCGGCATCGTCGAGGCCGGCGACACCGGTAATCATCGCATCTGCTGTGGCATCCAAGCCTTCCACGGCGTAGCCAAAGGCGGCTGCAATTTCACGTAGGGCGTGTCCCGACTGGGTATTGGTCATGACTTAGGTTGACGAAGCCGCCGTCTTGACGACTTCAAGTTCAAAGTAAATCTCTTTCCCACGCGCGATGGCGTTGCCGTATTGTTCCCAGAAGCGCCGCAAGAAACGCCAGCCAGCATGACGCCGATCCAAGTTGACGAGCCATTCGATGCCGCAGGCGCGCCACAGGTTGAGTAGGGTAACGTATGGCGGGCGCTGGTGAAAACGCGCCGAGGCGTAGAAATCAAACACCTCGTTGCCCACAGTCAAGTTGCGAAAGGAATAGCTGTTCAAGTGGTTGCGGTGCGTCAAGTCGGTGGCGAAATCGGGATTCGTCCAGTGTGGCGCTACCAACAGAACCCACCCACCCGGCCGCACGATGCGATGCAGTTCGGTGATGACGGCCAGCGGCGCTTGTACATGCTCGATGACGTGCCGCCCGATCACCGCATCAAAGCTGCTTTCGGCAAAAGGGTAAGGCACGTCATCGAGGTCATGGACGACGTCGGCGTCTACTTGTGGGTTGGCATCCAGCCCAACCGCGCCCGGCGTTTTGTGGCGTCCGCATCCAATATCGAGCACCCGCTGACCATCCAGCCGCGTGATCCACTGGGCCAGAACATCAGGCATAGATGCCGCGTAGGGAAAGGTCGCGGCCCATGTGCTGGACGCCCAGAATATAGCTGGCTTCCCGGAGGCTCACGCTATGCTCCTCGCCAACCTTGACCACATTCCGATACATGGCCACGACCCGATCACGGAGACGTTCGAGTACGATATGCCGTCGCCAACGGAAACCAATCCGGTTCTGTACCCACTCGAAGTAGCGCACGATGATGCCCCCCGATTCACCCATGATGGCGGGAATGACATAAATGTCGGAGTTATCGAGAACTTCGCTGGCTTCGGACGTACTGGCGCCATAGGCCGCTTCGCATAAGATGCGGCAGCGCAGGTTTTTGACATTGTCTGCCGTGATCTGGTTCTGCAAATAGGCTGGCACCAGCACGTCACAGTCAAGGGACAGGAGTTCAGCATCCGTAAGAGCATCGGCTTCCTTGTAGCCGGCCAACGAGCCAGTGCGCGTGAAGTAGTCCAGCACGTCGGGAATGTTGAGTCCATCAGGACGATAGACCCCGCCGCCGGAGTCGGTGATGGCGATGACGTTATAGCCGGCTTCATGAAGGAGCACTGCGGCGGAGCCGCCACGGCGACCGGCGCCCTGGATGGCGACGCTCGTTTGAGTTGGTTGCCGCCCAAGGTGTTTGAGCGCCGCGTCAAGCAAGCACCATACGCCGTAGCCAATTGATTCGTGCGAGCCATGCGAGCCGCCTAGTTCCAGCGGTTTGCCGGTCACGATGGCTGTAACCGTCTGCCGGGCGTGCATGGAATAGGTGTCCATGATCCAGGCCATGACCTGCTGGTCCGTGCTGAAATCCGGCGAGAGGATGTCGCGTTCGGTGCCGATGATGTCGAGAATCTCAACTACGTAGCGCCGAGTGAGGCGTTCAAGTTCCTGGCTCGACATGGTGGATGGGTCACACACAATGCCGCCCATCGAGCCGCCAAATGGCACGTCAGCCACGGCCGCCGTCAAGGTAGCCCACAGGGCCAGGGCGCGCAGGTCGTCTAGCGTCAGGTCTGGGCGGTAGCGAAGTCCACCTTGCATCGGACCCATCGCCACATGATGCTGCACGCGGTAGCCCGGAAAGATATGGATCTCGCCAGAGTCGAGTTGCACCGGCAAGTTGACAGCCAACTCCCGGCTTGGAAGCCCCAGAATGAGGCGATAGTTTGGATCGAGGTTCAGAATATCGGCAGCCCGGTTGAAATACTTGCTCACGACGCGGGTCATGCGTGACTGACCATCGCTGGTAGCGTCGAGTTGCGGGAGCGAGTGCGAGGACAGTGAAAGTAGGGGGTTACTCATAAACGGTTCCTTGGGGTTTGAATCCTGGCGGCGGGTGGGCGCGCTACCGATGGCATTACACCAGTAGTTTTACACCGATTCCGGCGGTTGTGGGTAATTTATCGTTTCCAAATCCACGATCCTGATACACAAAAACTGCCCGGCGTGAGCTACGTTGTCCTTAGTGCTGCCCAAGCAGCCGACTGAAACCGAGCGCCGCGCCGCGTCTTATCGTCATGCCAACCTCTCCGCGCCCAAATGCCACCACCCTGCGCCGTCGCTTCGTGACGATTCTGAAAACCTTCTGGCCCTTCTGCCGTGCTTGGTTGGCAAGTTGTTTGCCGACCGGCGACCGTGCGGCACGAACACAGCGCGCCGCAGAGCGGTTGCGCGAGGCTTTGGAGCGCTTGGGGATTGTGTTTATCAAGGTTGGGCAAGTCGTTGGCGTCCGAACGGATACGCTCTCGCCGCCCTACGCGGCCGAACTGGCCAAGTTGCAGGATGCCGTGCGCCCTGTCCCAATCCATATCGTCAAGCCTTTTCTCGAACGCGAATATGGGCGCGTGCTGTCTGAGCTTTTCGAGTGGTTCGACCCAGAGCCGCTGGCGACAGCTAGCCTTGGGCAGGTTCACCGGGCGCGGTGGCGCGGACGGGACGTCGTGATCAAGTTTCTCAAGCCGGATACGCTGGCACTGCTGGAGACCGACTTTGAGCTTATTCGCCGAATCGCCAATGGACTGCGGCGCATTTCTCGCAACCCACTCTGGGAAGACATCCTGACGGTCGTCGGCCGCTTTGAAGCTGGTTTTCGAGAAGAGGCTGATTTTGCCTCCGAGCGCCAACATGCCGTTCGGATACGGGAAATGCTAGCCGACTTTCCTGGCGTTGTAGTTCCAGAAACGGTTGATGAGTTGTGCACGCCACGGGTGCTGGTCTTGGACTTCATTGCCGGCTGCCGGATTAGCGACGCTGATGCCGTGTGCCGGATTGTCCGCAAGCCGCAGCGGCTGCTGGATAGGTTGGTGCATCTCTACGCTTACATGATGTTGTGCGAAGGGTACTATCACGCCGATCCACATCCAGGGAACTTCCTGGTGCTGCCGGACGGCCGCTTGGCCCTGTTGGATTTCGGTATGGTGCAGACCATGTCGGCGTCAACACGCAAAGCGTTGGCGGATATGGTGCGCGCGGCTACGCAGGGACGCCTTGATGAGGTGGTGGATGGGTTTTACCGAATTGGACTCGTCTCACCGGACACGCCACGCGCGCAGGCACGCGCGGCCATTGCCCAGATTGGCGAGATCAACATTTTGCAGTCCAACACCAAGAACCGGATAGCCGCCGTCGGCCAGGCGGTCGAGCGCAGCCAAGTTCGGTTTCTGCTGCCGGAAGACCTAGCCTATGCCTTTCGGCTCATCCAGATGCTGGAAGGGGTCGCGTCCTACTACCAACCGGGTTGGAATGTCATTGCCGATGGCAGCGCAGGGTTACAGGCGGCACTGGAAGACCTCGTTCGCCGGACAGCCGCGCAGCCGGTTGCCCGCGTGCCATCGTCCCCGCCGGTCAATGGCACGCGCCCTGTGGGGAGTCCGGTACGGCGCTTGTTTCAGACCCTACAAGAGACACTGGGTCCGGTCGCCGACCGCCTCGATCAGGCGGCGGCGATTCAGCGCGAACCAGTCGGCGACATCGACCGTCGGTAGGTTGAGGGTTGGAAAGCAGGCGAACTGGCACATGAGTGCCGGAGGAGAGACTCGAACTCTCACGGGGTTGCCCCCACCGGATTTTGAGTCCGGCGCGTCTACCATTCCACCACTCCGGCAAGTTAGTGACAGACCCGGAACTATAGTGCAGCGAGCAGGTGAAATGCAAAGGTTCCTTTCAGCCCGGCTTGCCAGGTCGGCTTCCGCAACCTCTCTGGCACGGGGAAAAGGCTTTCTATATTGTTGAACTAGCGTGGCTTAAGTCGAATAAGTAGGTAGGGATTTTTTTTTGACGCTCTGCCTTGTGTTTGCTACATTTACAGGCTTGTTTGCATTGTTGTCAGGTGACGTGATTTCAAGCCGCGAGGACACGCGATGAAAGCCAAGCTGGAGGAGGTCGCTCAGACCTACGGGATTGAGAACTGGGGTGCGGGGTACTTCAGTATCAATAAAAAAGGCCATTTGGTCGTCCACCCAAGCGAGTATGACCGGCGTGGCGCTGACATCATGGAAATCCTCGAAGACCTTCAGCGGCGGCGAATCCAGGCGCCGCTGCTTTTACGTTTCCCGCAAATCCTGGTCAATCAGATGAAGAAGTTGACCGGGGCTTTCCGAAGTGCCATCAAGGAATTTGATTACAACGGCCGTTACTACGGTGTGTTTCCGATGAAAGTGAATCCGCGGCGCGAAGTCGTAGAGGAATTTCTGCGCGCTGGCCGGCGGTATGACTTTGGGATCGAAGTCGGTAGTAAACCCGAACTTTACGCGGCCCTGGCCAACGAACAAGCCTCCGACTCCGTAATGATTTGCAACGGCTTCAAGGATGAAAGTTACATCCGCCTGGCGCTGCTTGGCACGGAATTAGGTAAAAACGTTGTCATTGTTATTGAGAAAATCGGCGAACTGGAAACCGTTATTCAGTTGTCCCAGGAGATTGGCGTCCGCCCACTTATTGGCATCCGCGTCAAGCTTTACTCGAAAGGAAGTGGACGCTGGGAGAAGTCCGGCGGTGAATCAGCCAAGTTTGGGCTGACAACGAGCGAAATCCTTGAAGTGATTCGCGTGCTTCGTGAAAACGAAATGGTTGACTCGCTGCGACTCCTGCACTTTCACATCGGGTCACAAATCACGAGCATCAAGCGCGTCAAGAACGCCATCAAGGAGGCCGCGCGGGTCTATGCCAAGATTCGCGCAATGAAAATCAACATTGATTATATGGACGTGGGTGGCGGTCTCGGTGTTGATTACGATGGCAGCAAAACCAGTTCAGAGTCATCCGCAAACTACACGGTTCAGGAATTTGCTAATGATGTGGTGTACACCATCAAGAGCGTTTGTGAAGACGAAGATGTACCGGAGCCAAACATCATTACTGAATCAGGACGGATGCTGACCTCCTACCACGCGGTGTTGGTGGCTAACATCCGCGCTGAAATCGAAACCGTCGTTGGTGAATATGAATCGGTCAAGGTAGATGATGACGACCCACAGGTCATTGTCGAACTCAAAGACTTGTGTATGGGCATCAACTCAAAAAACTATGCCGAGTACTATCACGATGCCATCGAGCACAAGGATGAAATGTACACGCTATTCAACCTTGGACTCATTTCGCTTGAGGACCGTGCCAAGGGAGAAATTCTGTTTTGGGAAGTTTGTGAGAGAACCGCGAAATACGCGCAAAATGACAAAAGCATGATAGATGAGTATGAAGAGCTGCGTCAGATGCTGGCCGCCAAGTATCTGTGCAACTTTTCAATTTTTCGCTCACTGCCGGATAGCTGGGCGATCGATCAGCTTTTTCCAATCATGCCGCTCCACAAGTTGGACAAGACGCCGACCGAGTTGGCGACCCTGGTGGACATCACCTGCGATTCAGACGGTGTCATTGACAAGTTCGTGGACTTGAAAGACATCAAGGAAACCCTGGAACTTCATCCGTTCAAGGGCGAGCCGTACTTTCTGGGCATTTTCCTCATCGGCGCTTACCAGGAAGTCATGGGAAGCGGGCATAACCTGTTTGGTTCGCTCAACGAGGCGCATATCGTCATTGAGGATGAGGGTTACTTGATTACCAAGGTCGTGCCTGGTGGAAACTTGGGTGAATCTGTGGAAACCGCCCGTTACGAGCGCGCCGCGCTCCAGGAAAGCTTTGGCGAATTGGCGGCCGAGCAGGTCAAGCGTGGCCGGCTGTCGGCCGAGCGCGCCAATGAGCTGTGTCGGCAATATGAAAGCTATGTTTCTTGCTATACCTATCTGAGCTAACGCTGAAACACCGCGCGTTGGATTTGCGCGCCAACGCAGGAAACGGGAGATCATGAGCAAAAAAGCGAAAGCATCGCCTTATTTGAAACGACCAACCGACCCGGTGGAAATCGACCGTGACCGAAGCGTGGCCGGGCTGTTGGCGAAGTTTGAGGCGACCTCTTTTCAAGCCCGAAATCTCGCCATTGCCCACAACATTTGGCTCAACATGCTCGACGACGCCTGCACCGTCGTGCTTGGGTTGAGCGGACCCCTCATTCCGGCCGGGATGCGGCGACTCATTGCGTGGTTGATTCGGAATCGCTACGTGGATGTCATCGTCACGGACGGACTGACGGTGTTTCACGACATTCACGAATCACTGGGACGCCAGCATTACCAAGGCTCACCACTCACGCCAATGGGTGAATTGCAAGCCCATGGGATTGCGCGCTTGTACGATACGCTTTTGAGCGAAGAGGAGGTGCAGGAAGCGGATGAATGGCTGCGCAACTTTGTCAACACCCAGGATGTGACGCGCCCCTATGCAACGCGCGAGTTTCTGACTTTGCTTGGGCATGAACTCTCCGAAATTACAAGCGAAGATGGCATTTTGACGGCAGCCTACAAAGCACGTGTCCCGGTATTTTGCCCCGGCGTGACCACCTCGCCGCTCGTGCGTGGCATTGCGGCAGGCCGGATTGACCGCAAGTCACCGTTTCTTTTTGACGTGATTCAGGATGTCGTGGAGATGGCACATATCCTGGTCGGTTCGACGAATGCTGGCGCGCTGTACTTCGGGACGAGCCTGTGCAGTGACTTCATGCGCCAGGCCCAGTCCACGGGCGCGGTCGTGAATGCGCGTTTGCGTCCGCTCAAGTATGTCGTGCACATTACGCTCGACACGCTCCATTACGGCGGCGGACTACTTCATCCAGTAGAGGATGCCGACAACTGGAGTCGGGCGGCAAAGGACCTTCGGGTCGTGACCACCCACTGCGACCCCACCATCGCACTCCCCATGCTGGTAACGGCGCTTACCCAGAGCGCGGCACGCCAAATCAAGTCCCGGCGCAAGCCAACCTTCACACTTGGGCGCGAGCTTTCGATAAGCGCCACCTAGCGCCAGCGGCCCAGGTGGGTGGCGTCCCCGTTATGGCGCTGAGGTGCCTAGGCGAGTCACGCCAAGTAATCGAAACGAAGAGGCGACTTTGTGCTGTCTATGACGCACGCATAGCCTAAACATAGTATGAGCAACCGTTTCTACGAGGTGATGGTCGAAACGCAATTCTCCGCCGCGCATGCCCTGCGCCACTACCGGGGGCAGGGTGAGACGGTTCACGGCCACAATTGGCGAATTCAAGTTTTCGTGCGTGGTGAGAAGCTTGACGAGAATCACATCCTGGTTGACTTTCGAACGGTGCGTGAGGCAACGGAGGAAGTCATGCACTATCTTGACCACAAGCATCTCAACGAACTGGCGCCGTTCGATAAAGAACTCAACCCTTCGACCGAAAACATTGCGGCCTTTGTGTTTCATCAGGTATCAGCGCGGATCAACACACCCCACTGTCAAGTCTCGCTTGTCCGCGCTTGGGAGACGGCCTCCACCATGGCGGCCTATGGACTCAGCTAATCGTGCCAGAAGCATTGGATGTCTTACCGCTCAACTTGCTGGACGCCTATGCTTGTTGGGAACTCAACCGGCGCTGCTTTGCCAGCAGTGAAACCTATGATCTCGCTACCTTTCGTCACCTGCTCGATTCGCCCGACTCCGTTTCCTACAAGGTCTTTGATGGGCAGCGGCGCATGGTGGGGTTTCTGGTCGGGCTGGTTGACCGCGAGCCGACGCCAGCCCGCGGCCGCGGCCATCTGCTCGGCAGCGGTCACATTATCGCAGTTGGTGTGGCCCCGGAGGCGCGCCGTCAGGGACACGCTCGGCGTTTGCTCCAAGCTGCTGAACAAGGGTTTCGGCGGCGTGGCATGACCATGGTTCACTTGGAAGTCCACGCCTCGAACCGCGCGGCTTGTCAACTCTATGCCACGGCTGGATATACGGTGACACAACGGCTGGCGCATTACTACGCGGATGGCGATGATGCGTTCAAAATGGTCAAGTCGCTCCTGGAGGTCACGCCGGCGGGCTGAGTCGCCAGGGCGCGTTCCGCCGCCGCCTGAAGGACGGTTTCGGGCGGCGCTTGTCCGGTCCAGTGGGCGAATTGGGCGGCGGCTTGCGTCACCAGCATGGGGAGACCATCCAGCGTCGCCCGTCCCTGCCGGCTGGCCGCTTGAAGCAGTGGCGTGCAGCGCGGACGGTAAATGAGGTCATACACCCACGTCAGTCCGTCAAGTGTGGTCGGCGACACGGGGAACTCGCTCTCTGCGGCATAGCCCATCATGCCGATAGGCGTGGTGTTGACCAGTCCGGTGAAGCGCCGGCCCTGGAACTGGTCAAGCGGCATCACCGAAATCCCAAACCGTTCTCCGAGCATTTTTCCACGTTCGGGATTGCGAGCAAACACCGTCACCTGTGCGCCAGCGTCAACCAGTCCACAGGTGACGGCGGCCGCTGCGCCACCCGCGCCAAGGACGGCCACCGGCTGCCCGGCAAGTTCAAAGCGTTGCGTCAGCGGATGCAGTGCCCCGCAGACATCCGTGTTGTCGCCAATCAGTGCCTGGTCACGAATGAGGATGGTATTGACCGCCCCAACCCGCTCGGCGGTTGGCGTCAGTTGGTCGAGATGCGCTATCACAGCGACTTTGTGCGGCAGTGTCACGCTGTAGCCACCCACCGGCCAGGGGACGCGCCGCGTGCGTGGATGGATGAAGTCCCGGACAAACGAACCGAGGTCAGCGGGTGACACTTCAACTGGAATATATACCCAATTCAGGCCAAGGTGAGTGAAGGCGGCGTTGTGCAAGTATTTCGAGAGTGAATGCCCAACCGGCTGCCCCAGCAGCCCAGCCACAACCGTGTGGCGATTGAGGTCGGGAAGGCGAAACGTATGACGTAGCTCGTCGGCCGGTAGCTGTCCGGGGGCGAGTGTCCGACCATCCTGGCTGGCAGCGTAGGTCCACCGCGCGCCATAGGCTGGTCCCAAGATGCGTGTCAATATCCCGGCCGACCCCATCCCAACCGGGATTTTCATTGGTTGTTGAGGTGAACCGGTCAGCCACGCAAAGAGCCGCCAAACCGCATCGGGACGCTCCACGCTGGTCGCTAACTTGATCGTCCCAGCGTACGGTGGAAAGTGCGCCGCTACGAAGCCGGTGACGTCGGCCGGCGTGGTCTGGAAGTCGTGGTGCGAGGCGACGACGCGCAACCAAACCGGATGGTCGGGTGGATAAGCCGAAACCAAGTGCGGGATGAGGTCGGACTCGATGTCAAAGGCATCGGCGTCGGTCTGCAAGGCGTTGCCCCAGAACCGCAGGCGCTCAGCGCGGGTTAGGTCGCGCAAGCCACCTTGCTCACGGGGACGGAATGTGGCAATGACTGGCTTCCTTCGCCTCGCCAGCGCCTGACGGAGCGTGTGGTTCACGGCGTCGGCTGTCAGGTCACGGAGCGCATCCAGCCGTAACTCCAGCCAATCGGAGGCGGTGTCCGCGGATGCCAAGGCGGTGAAAAGGGCTTCGGGTGTCTCGGCAGCGAGCGGCGTACAAATCACGAGCGGGGTTCACAGAAAGCGCGCGCGAAGGTCTGGAGAGGGGAGTAAGCACGTATCATACTTCCCAAAAAGCCGGTAGCGCACCTTGGCAAAGGCATCGTAGAGCCAGTCGCGCAGTGGCCTTGGGATGACATATCCGATGGTTAGCAGTCGCCACCAACCCCCAAGGTACTCAAAAACTCGGAGCGCCGCCGTCGAGCGAATCGTGACTTGCTCAGTGCCGGCATCAGTTGTTTCAACAAGGACAACCGAATCCACGGTTGCCAACCAGGGGTGACGGGCCACGACCTGCGCGCCGTATTCGCTTTGGAGTGCCGCAAACCGCATCGTTTTTTGCTTGTCCCAGGTAATGATGAACTGAACTGCCCAGTTACAAAAGCCACATACGCCGTCGTAGAGGAGGACCTGACTCGCTTGTGTGCTTTGGGCTGGCGGCATGAGCAGTTTGTGTCTTGGGTTTCCAGAGCTACTTCGTGAGATCAATTGCCCAGCCATTCTGGGGGGAAACCGTCTGTGCTGCAAGGTCCACTTCCCAGACGGCGGACTGTGGATCCTGGCCAGTGAGTTTGATCGTGTATGTCACCCGGCATTTGGTGTCCTGGCATTCGACACGCCAACCATCAACTTGGTCAATTTTTTTTTCCTGCGCCAGCTTGGCGATGTAATCCGTCAGTACCTGCCCAACGGTTCCGCCTTCACTTGCCCGCGCGCGCTCGACGAGATGGAGCGCACCTAGTTCTGTCGTTGGCGGTGTGGCACTCCAAAACCAGTACTCACTGATGCCATAACCAAGCAGCCCAAAAACCACTAGAATCCCACTGGTGATTGCCACAAGTTGCCAACGAGCTAGCGGAAGTCCAGACGTGGCCTTGGCAGGTGCTAGTTTAGCAGTCTTTTGGGCTGGCGTTTTCGTCCTAACTTGCGCCGGAGCGTACTTACCGGTGATACCGGTGGAGACCCCTGACTGCTGCACTTTAGGCGTAGCCAGCTTGCACTTCGGACACTGCGTGGCATCTACAGGTACTTCCTGGAAACAACGTGGACATCGCATAGATCGATTGCAGACGGCCTTACCCGCCGGTGAGTCACAGCGCGAGCGCATTCAACGTGGGAGAGCCGAACTTGGAAGACTGACAAAACACGTCAGGTTTCCGTAATATGGTAACAAAAATCCGTCATTGGGTTGTGTCTTACCAAGATTTCATCACGTCTCCAATGTTTGTCCGATGAATTTTCCGTTTCTACTAAAACCCATCCCTCCAATGGTTTAGCTGCCTTCACCGAACATTTTGCGAGGAAACTGGAAGGACTGATCTGAGTGATTGGAGCCGGTCTTGCGGAAATCAGGTGCAACTTAACGCCCACAGTGAGGCAATGTCATTCCCGTAGCCTGAATTGATCCGAAGGCTATCGGCGATGGGAGTCGCCGTTTGACACCCGGAGCGTACGGAGAAGGGAGTTTTGCGATGCCGAAAATGTTTCCACCCAAGCTTTGCCGTCAGCCTCGGTTTGGCGCCCAGCATGGTTTCTCGATGATCGAGCTGATCATCGTCGTGGCTGTGTTGGGGATCATCACCGCGATTGCCGTGCCCAACCTGATCGTCGCCCGTGATGCCGCACGGCGCGGTTGGTTTCAATCCACAGCGCGTGCCATTGGTTCGTCGCTGGAAGTTTTTGCCCAGGCCAATCGTGGTCGTTACCCGCGCGATGGTATTTTCTTTGAAGCGCCTGGCGGAGACCCAGTCAAGTGGGAACAAGATTCAGGGATGCCGTGGATTGGATTTTCCAATCCAGCGCAGAGTCCAACATGGTCAATCGATTACCAAGTTCACAATAGCCCCATTATGCCAGGAGCGCGTTATATTGGGTTATGCTATTGCGGATTGCGTGGCGCTCCGGCAGATGGCAGCATTACCAATAATGCTTCACTTTGGAATGACTATGGTCTTGGGCAAGAAATTCCAACCGATCGGCGGCTGATATTTATTTTCCATCCAGGCGTGCCGGCGGATCGCATTTGCCCGGATGCCGCCTGCAACTAGTCTCAATCAACTAGCCCTAATCGCTGGTGTGATGCATCAGGTGCGCGGTCAGCCTCAGTCTGGTGGGCTGGGGAATATAGCGTTCACAGGCTAGGTTACTGTCAGTATTGACCAAGCGTCTCGGGCCACCGGGGCGTTTTTATTTTGGGGAGCAGGTGAGCCATGGCACGCATGAGAGTTGCGTCGGCAACGGATATTCGTCCGGGAGGCATGCATTTGGTCGTGACCGAGCAGCGGAAGCTCGTCATTTACAACTGCAATGGTGTCATCTACGCCAGCGAGCAAGGCTGTCCTCACATGGGAGCGGCGTTGAACGAAGGCGTCCTGATGGGGACGGAGGTTACCTGTCCGTGGCACCACTGGTCGTTTGATGTCGCCACCGGCGAGTGCACCAGCAATCCACTCGCACCTAAGTCCCTGACGGTCTTTCCGGCCTCGGTTGAAAACGGTGAGATATGGGTTGAGTTGCCATGATGACCGGTTCGGCCAGGGCGTCAGGGTTGGTGGGCGCCGTCGAGCGGATCGCGTATGCCAACCCGGAGAGCGGCTACACTGTTCTCCGCCTTCGGGTAGCCGGCGAGCGCGAGACCCTGACGGTCGTCGGCTACTTTCCAGCACTGTCGCCAGGGGTAACGCTGCGGCTCACCGGCTTTTGGATAACGCATCCTACGCATGGCGCGCAGTTCAAGGCGACCAGCCATGAGATCTGCCAGCCAGCGACCCTTGCCGGTATCGAGAAGTACCTTGGCTCTGGACTCATCAAGGGCGTCGGTCCGGTGACGGCCCGGCGCATCGTCGCGCACTTCAAAGAAGCCACGCTGGACATTATCGAAACCGACATCCAGCGGTTGAGCGAAGTGCCGGGCATTGGCGAGAAGCGCGTGAACATGATTGCGCAGGCCTGGGAAGCGCAGCGGGCGGTCAAGGAGGTCATGCTGTTTTTGCAGTCCCATGGCGTTTCGACACATTATGCTGCCAAGATTTACAAGCAATACGGCGCGCGCGCGATCCAGACGGTCATCGAAAACCCCTACCAACTGGCGCGAGACATCTACGGGATTGGCTTCAAAACGGCTGATGGAATTGCTGCTAACTTGGGCATCGCCCCCGATGCCGAGACCCGACTGCGCGCGGCCTGTGCCTACGTGCTCCAGGAAGCTGCCGACCAAGGGCATTGCTTTCTTCCTGAAACCAAGCTGCTTGCCCAGTTGCAGGCCCTGCTGGGGCTGGACGATGAGCATCGGCTCCGGGCCACGGCAGCCGTTCTGGCAACGGAAGGCGAGCTTGTTGCCCGCGCGGTTGCCGCGCCCGATGCACCACCCGAAACGCACTACCACTTGCCATATCTTTTTTACGCCGAGCAGCACTTGGCGCGGTTGCTACGCGGGCTGATCAGCCGACCGCCTACCGATTTGGAGGCGATGGCCGTTCGGTGGCTTGAGTCCTACATGACACGCGAGCAGCTTGCCTTGTCGCCGGAGCAATGCCAGGCCGTCTGCGCGGCCGCGACGCAGCGCGTCCTGGTGATAACCGGCGGGCCGGGGTGCGGCAAAACCACGACATTGCGCGCCATCGTAAAGCTGTTTCAGGCGCTTGGCCTGCGGGTCGAGCTAGCCACGCCGACCGGGCGCGCGGCCCAGCGTCTATCCGAGGTGGCCGGCGTGGAGGCGCGCACGCTCCATCGGTTGCTGGCCTACGACCCATCTCGTGGACGCTTCACGCACGACAGCGATTACCCACTGGATACCGATGCCGTCATTGTGGATGAAGCCTCGATGCTCGATGCACCCCTGGCGGCAGCACTGCTCCGGGCGCTGCCGGCCCAGGGGCGACTTTTGCTGGTCGGCGATGTGGACCAGCTTCCGTCGGTCGGACCGGGGCGCGTTTTGGGTGACGTGATTGCGTCTGGCGTCATTCCGGTCTGTCATCTGACGCAGGTGTTTCGGCAAGCTGAAGGCAGCGCCATCATTCAAAATGCCCACCGGATTCGCGCCGGACGCTTTCCAAATCTCATCCGGCCAGATGGAAAAACCACGACGGATTGCTATTTCGTGGATGCCGAAACCCCCGAAGACATTCACCAGCGACTTGAAAACATCGTGGCGCGCAGCCTCCCGAAGCGGTTTGGGTATGACCCAATTCGGGATATTCAAGTCCTGACGCCGATGAACCGGGGCGAGATTGGGGCAGTCGAGCTGAACCGCCGGTTGCAGGCCGTGCTCAATCCACCGCGGCCTGGGGAGCCGGAAGTCGAACGCTTGGGGCGAATCTTCCGCGTCGGCGACAAGGTCGTGCAGCGCGTCAACAACTACCCGCGCGAAGTCTTCAACGGCGACATCGGCCGCCTGGTCGGCCTCCAGCTTGAAGATCAAACGCTGACCGTGGACTACGACGGCCGATGGGTGACCTACGACTGGGCGGATGCCAATGAGTTGGCGCACGGGTTTGCGCTTTCCGTCCACAAAAGCCAGGGGTCGGAATATCCGGCCGTGGTGATCGTGCTGCATCCGCAGGCCTTTCCGGTGCTGAGCCGCAACCTGGTTTATACGGCGCTGACTCGCGCCAAACGAACGGCGGTGCTGCTGGGGACGACCCGCGCCATTGGGTTGGCGCTGCGGCGGATCGAGGCCGCACAGCGCCACACTTGGCTGACATCGGCGCTGCGTGAGGGCGTGATGTGACACAGACTGTTTCTTGACAGCCGAAGGTGGGCCAACATAGTCTAGGCTGCGATTTTCAATCGTTTACGGGCTTGTGGCTTGCCCTGGCGAGAAAGGTTTCCAGCAGCTTCATGCTAAGTGAGCGCATTGGCAGTGCTGGCCAAAAAGTTCTGGACGCGCTGGTTCGAGGTCTCGCTCGAATCTTTCCCAACCCCAACACGCTGACCTTCATTGGGTTGCTCATCAACATCGGGTGCGCAGTGCTCTACGGTTGGGGGCACTTTTTCATTGCGGGCCTGGTGATGATTTTCGCCAATCTCTTCGACATGCTCGACGGGAGGGTGGCCCGGCTGACAGGCCGAGTCACGCGGTTTGGCGGTTTTTTTGACTCAGTGCTCGACCGCTATTCGGATGTCATCGTGCTGATTGGCATCATGGTTTTTTATGCCCGCAATACGCCCCACCACAGCACGCTTTACGTCACACTCACGGGCATTGCCTTGCTTGGCTCCGTGCTGGTGAGCTACACGCGGGCGCGGGCGGAGAACCTCATTCAACAGTGTAAAGTTGGCTTTCTGGAGCGACCGGAACGGGTCGTCTTGATTATCATTGGTTCACTTACCGAGATTGGCCCCGAAGACAATCCCTTTTTGCATAAGATGCGGGCGGTGCTTTGGGTTTTGGCCGTTCTCTCACACTGGACCGTCGTGCATCGGATGTACCATACCTATCTCGAAGCCCAGCGGTTGGACAACGCTGGCGTGGATGCACCTGCCCCGGTGGGAACCCAGCCGTCGCCCGCTGGTGACGGTTGGGAGCCGGCTTTACCCAAGGATCAAGCGGCTTCCTGGTACTGAGCCGGCGCGTGCCAAATCTGCGGCGCGGGAAAAGAACGGAAAAAGAAAAAGACTACGATGATGAAACGAAGCCGCTGGAGTACGCCGGACTGAGGAGGGTTCAGCAACGATGGTATGTCCTTGCTGCGGTCGGAAACATCAAGACCTACAACGGGGTTGCATCTGTGGTGCGCGGTCGGTTGCTGCCCCACAAACTGACGAGATTGTTGAGCTGCCGCGGCTCGGCCGCGCCCTGACCGGGTTGGCGTGCGCCATTGCTGGTCTGGGCAGCTTCCTGACACCCTGGTTGCTCGCGCCCGCGCTCCTGGGCGCTTACGCAAGTGTTACGGCGTATAAGCGGGCGCGCCGTGAACCGTCGCGTTTTGGCGGACTCCCTTTCGCGCGGGCTGGCGTTGTGCTTTCAAGCCTCGTCCTGCCAGGACTACTGCTGTTTGGCAGCTACCATGCGCGCGAATGGTATATCGGTCAGCAAGAAAGCGCGCGGGCTGCGAGCCGGGCACGGATGCTCGAACTGGCGCTCGCCATCCAGGCTTACCAGAAACAATACCGCGCGCTGCCGTCACCCCAGCTTGATGAACTGCGCGCGACGGGACTTGCCAACGGGTTGATAACCGACCAATGGGGTAAGTCCCTGCGCTACCGTCCAACTGGTGAGTTGGCGGCGACGAACCCGCTGACCGCACCGCTCCTGACCCAGTACAGCATCATTTCCGCCGGTGAAGATGGTGAGTTCGGCACCGCCGATGATTTGGTGCTTCGGGATGGGGTGTTTGTTTCCGCAGGACAAACACCGGGCCGGTCATCCTCTGCGGTGAGTCGGTGATGCCATGGCAGAAGTTCGTCCCCAACCAGCGCTCGGCGGATGGCGTGCCTGGTGGCAGCGCCTGCTAGGCAGGGAAGACCCTGACGCGGCGCGACGGCGCTGGTTGCGCCAAGCCGGCCGCATTATTGAAGGCGAAGTGCTTGACGTGCGCCCAACTGGCGCGAATCAGGGCCTGCTGGTGCGGTATCGCTACGAAGTGGCCAACGTCGAGTATGAATCGCTCGATGTCATTGACGCGACTGGAAACCAGTACTGGCCCGGGCAGCGCATCAGTGTGCGGTATGACCGGCGGCGGCCGTCAAACTCCATCCTTGGGTAAGACTCAATCCCTGGTTTCGCTGGTCCTGGTTGTGCTGGTGCGCGCTGGCGACCGCCGCGCTTCCTGCATGGCTTGCTCGATGGCTTCCGGCGATGACGGAAGCGCGCCGGAGAGCTTGACCAGTCCCGTCTCTGTCACCAAGTAGTCGTCTTCAATGCGAATCCCAATGCGCTCAGACGGAATATAGATGCCCGGCTCGATGGTGATGACGCTACCTGGGGGCAGTGGTCGCGCATAGTCGCCCACGTCGTGGACGTTGAGTCCGATGAAGTGGCCTAGCCCATGAATGAAAAAGTTGTCGAGTGTCAGCCCGTTGCCGGCGCGTAGCGGACTCGACCGCATCCGCTCGCGCGCTGCCAAGTTGAGGTCACTCATGCGGCTTTTGCCGGGTGTAAAGGCTTTGACCGCCGCTTCCTGAGCCGCCAGGACGACCTCGTAGAGCGCCCGCTGCCGAGCCGTAAACTTCCCGCTGGCCGGGAAGGTGCGGGTAATGTCGGCCGTATAGCCACGGTACTGAGCGCCCACGTCCACCACCACCAAGTCGCCATCCTTGATTTGGTCCCGGTTCCGGTTGTAGTGCAAGATGGTCGCGTTTTGTCCCGCGCCGATGATGCAGGGGTAGCCTGGACGCTCCGCGCCGTTGCGATAAAAAGCGGCCAGGACCACGGCCTCGATCTCATACTCGTAGCACCCGACCGTCAAGTGCTTGGGGATGTCCCGAAATGCTTCATCCGTGATGCGGATCGCCTTTTTGAGCAAGGCCAGCTCGGCCGGCGTTTTGCACATTCGCATCAAACTCACGGCTGAACGGGCGTCGTTGATGCGGAGCGCAGGCACGTTGCGCCCTAACAGTTCGACAAGCTGCCGAACTGGCCGTTCCCGCAGTTCATCCGGGTTGGCGACCAGGTGAATTGTACCGCCATCCTTGAAAAAGTCGGACGAACCAAGCTCGCGTAGGACTTGCGCCAAGGTATCGGCCGGGAGCGCTTTTTCAACACCGAACAAGGTCTCGGCTTCCCGGTCTGGACCAGGCTGTGGGCCCGTCCAGCGTTCGGCTTGTGGATTGCGGCGCGGGAGAAACAGAATCTCACGCGCGCCCTGGTACGGGGTCGGCGTGAGAAGCAGCGTCGCGCCCTGGGCTTCAATCCCCGTGAGGTAGAAAAAGTTCTCATCCTGGAAAAACTTTTCGCTCACGCCCTGTGATTCTTCAATGCGGCCTGGAACGAGTACCATGCCATCCGCCAGTTGTTTTTGAAGCTGAGTGCGTCGCGCCTTGAAATCGGCTAGCGGTTGCTCGGCGAGCATTGGCGTCGGGCGGGTCGCCCTGGATGCCAGTTCGGTGGCGTGCTGTACCGGCCAGCCGCAGAGTAGCCAGATACTTAGAAAGACAACAGCGAGAGCGCGTGGCATGACGAGCCTTTGGGCGAAAAGGAATAGGGAAACTGTCTGTCGGCAGTTGATTGGAACTGCCTTGGCGAGGCTGGCTATTCCCCAAGTCGGGCTTGAGGGTTGTCGCGGGGTGACGGGTATGGTGCGCCCAGTAGGACTCGAACCTACGACCTACTGCTTAGAAGGCAGTTGCTCTATCCAACTGAGCTATGAGCGCACAAATCGTGAAACAATCGCTCGATGAGAAACTCTCTTTTGCGATTATCGCGCCGCACCGGCTGGCTTTGCCAGCGGGTTTGCCTGATTGTAGCGCGCGGCAAAATCCTCAGTAATATCCATGCCGGGCGCTAGATAGACTAAGCCACCAGCTTCAGCCGCCGTGGCAATGTCAATGAGGATTTGGATGCCCCGCTCCTTGGCATAGGCTTCAAGCGCCTTGGAAAGTTTTTCACGCACGGGGTTGAGCAGGATGGTCGCCCGCTTTTCAGCCGCTTCATTGAGGTCTTCCTGGCGACGTTGGAAGTCCTTTTTCTTGCGTTCGAGTTCTTCCGTGCGCTTGATGCGCACATCCGGGGTGAGCTGGTCTGCCAGTCGCTGGAGCGCATCTTCTTCAGCTTTGATTTCCGCGCTGAGCCGCTGGAGCGTATCAATCGTCGGGCGAAACTCGTTTTGAAGCGTCGTCACTTGCTGGCGATATTCATTGATAAGCTCGCCAAAGGCCTGCGTGTTGACGACGGCAATGCGCGGACCGGCCGGCGTTGGTTGTTGCGCCGGCGGTTCCGTGACCGTGGCTGGCTGGGAAGGCAACGGGCTCCCGCCAAGGCTCACCAGGCTGAAAGCGCTCACCAAGCTGAAAGCAAGGCACGTAAGTAAAGACATAAGGATTTATCCCTCACAAAAAAGCAGGCTAAACCATGGTCAGTCTCAGAACGTTCGTCCCACGGTAAAACGAATCACACCCCGCTCCTCGATGATACCAAGCTGGCGGGGATCAAAGACGTTCGTTTTCGCGCCAGGGTTGTAGGCAAAGATAAGCCGGAACGGCACTTGCAGAACCGGCAGGTTGACCTGAATCTCCGCGCCGACCGACGCCCGGAAATTGCGCCCAATCCCGCCGAGTGTTTGGCTGAGGTTGACTTGTGTTCGGGTGGACTGCTGCGCCTGCACAAACGCAACGCGGAAGCCGTCTGGCAATGGCCCGCCGGGATTGGGATCATTGGGGCGCGTGCCGTCGAGGCGGGTTCCATCTGGGCGCAGGATAATCGGACCGGGAACTGGGGAGTCCGGTGTCGAGCCAAGCGTTGCTGGCAGCGCGCGGGCGCGAATGCTTTGGTCACTCAGTGAGCGCACGTTGAAGACTGACCCGGCGTCAGCAAACAGTGCCAGCGAGAGCGGCCCAACGATCGGCACTCGGTATTCCACATTCAACAGCAACTGGGAGTCGCCGCCGACCGGAATGAATTGAAACGACCCAATCGGGAGCGGAAAAAGCTTATCCGTGTAGGTATATTCCTGAATCACCGATGGGCTGACCTGTAGGCCGGGCTGCAAGACCTGTCCGGTGAGACCGTCAATGACGCGCACATTGGTCGTGGTGCGTCGGTCCTCGATTGGGGCAACTGGCGAAATCGTGCGAATCCCATAGCCCCGAATCTCAAATTCGCCGCCGGTGTAAAACCGGTTGAATTGTGGCACACCCCCGATGAAGGCCAACGAGTTACTGTCAAAGGGCGTCCCATAGGTGCTCACATGCGCTGCCCGAAACCGCATGCCCAGAACCGCTGGTTTCTCGATACCTTGGCCAAGAAAGCGAAATGGACGAAACTCACGATATTCAAGCAACGGCGCAAGTGTTTTCACGCGCCCACCCAAGCCTGACCAAGTGAAGCTAAACGTCAGATTGCGCCCGGTTGTGGGATTGATTGGGTTATTGATTGTGTTATAGACAAACGACGGTGTCAGGGAGCTAATCGTGATGCCGGGTTGAGCGAAGGTGACGATGATGTCGTTGTCGGGGTTGTCATCCCGGTTGACGGGTGGATCGGTGATCCGCGACGTACTATAGCTGTAGCTGATCCCAACCCGCGACACCCGGCCAAATTTGGGAAAGCGGCTGGTCAGCACGGCAAGTGGAGCGGAAAACGAAACTGAGGCCCCAGTCGTGTCTTGCGTGAATAGATTGCGCTCGTCAAGTCCGGTGAAACTATTGAAGAATCCGCCGGCAATCGCTGCCCCGCTAATCCCACTGGCGTAGCGGAAACGCTGGCTAAAGACCGAGAGGCCGAACCCGATCCGGCGGTCAAGGAAATACGGATCACTGTACGAAAGGGCAATGTTACGAAAGAGGTTTCCCGCCTGAACGTCCACGGAAACACTTTGCCCATACCCAAACAGGTTATTCGTGGTGTAGGTCAGCCCGATAAACGATCCCCCAATACCAGAGACACCACCGGAAAACTGAATCTGCTGTCGCCCCCGTTCCTTGACCTTGATGACGACATTGACCGTTTTGCGGCGTTCATCTGTCGTCGTCTGGATGTCTTCCTTTTTGATTTCGTCAAAGTAGCCAAGCTGGTTGAGCAACAAAATTGAGTATTCCATCAGCTCCTGGTTGTAAGGCTCGCCTTCGCTGACCAGCAACTCTCGCCGCAGGACTTTGTCGCGGGTTGTGTTGTTGCCGGCAAACTCAATTTGCTCGACCGTGTACACCGAACCTTCTTCAACGTAGATGGTAAAGTCGGCCACGCCTTCCGACTCGCCTGCGGCCGGTGGTTTGAAGGTTGGTTGGACGTTGACATCCGCCTGAATATAGCCACGGCTGCCATAGGCCTTCTTGAGCCGTTCATAGACGCCTTCGCGGATGGTTTTGGCGCTGGCAATGTCACCTTTGCGCATCCCGGAAATCAGGATGACCTGCTCTGGGGTAAAGATCGTCGAGCCTTCCGAGGTAATGTCACCAAACCGGTAGCGGATGCCTTCGTCAATCGGGACGACGATTCGCAAGCCATCGGATTTCTTGCTGATGAGGGGGATGCCCCCGCCGACCTTACCGATGTTCTCGATGCGTGGCGTGCCAATCGTTGGACGGAGATAACCCTTTTCACGCAGGAACTGCGAAACCAACTGCATGTCGGTCTCGAACTTTTCCGGTGAATAGATATCCTTTGAGGTGAAGCGCGTTAGAAAGCTGGACTGCTTCGTGTATTTCATCTGCTTGCGAAGCAAGCGACTTGAAAAAACTTGATTGCCCTCGAAGTCAATCTTGGCGACCCGAACGCGACCACCTTCATCCACGTTGAAGATGACGATAATGGAAGTCTTGGAAACGTCCTCGATCTCAGCCGTGACAACCGCGTTCGGGCGACCGCGCTCACTGAGCATGCTTTTGAGTTCGCTTTCCGCCCGCTTGACTTGCACTGGGTCATAGGGCGAATCCTTGGTCAGCGAAATACGCTTTTCTTTGTAGCGCGTCAGCACATCGCTGAGCTGGATGGACTTCAGCCCTTCGTACTGAATATCCCGGATGACAGGATACTCGGTCAGGTTGAACACCACGAAGACGCCGCCCGTATTGCCTGGCTCAAGCGTGACATTGCTCCGAAGCGGGTCAAAGAACCCCTGCGCCAGCACGGCCTGGTAATCGCGCTGCGCCTGCTCGGCGCTGTAGAGGTCGCCAGGCTTCATGGTCACATAGAGACGTAGGGTATCGGTCGGGATACGGCGGTTGCCTCGGAATTGAACATCTTCGATGAGTTGTTGCTGGACGGGGTCTTGCGGGTCGGCTGCATTGATCCCCTGGGCACAGGTCAGGTGCGTTGGCCCAAAACAACATAGAAGTAGTGCCGTGAGCAACAACCTAACCCATTGGCGGTATAAATGAAACATGGCAGGCATGGAAAAGCAAAGCAGGGAACGTAACACGGTAAAAGCGATCACATCGGCACGCGGGTGTGTAAACGGGTGTATGAGTGGACAAACAAGTCGCGCATCATAACCAAACCGTGTTCGCAATCAAGGAAAGTCGTTTCAATCTTTCTGACGTCGATTTCTTCGGTAACGTCTGACACCATACCTTGGTTCAAAACTTTATTCGAGCGTTCAGGCTGATCAACCTTCAATTGTGAAGCGCGACTCTGGGACGGACCGGGGAACTGCCCACGGCGTCGGGCGTGGTGGCTCTCCACTGGTGGCCGGATACCCCTCGTCCCGGGCACAAAGGGCTGCGTCCATAGACTGAAGAAGCGGCAGGAAGGTTGTTCGGTCACGGGCTACGAGCGGAATGGCGCGGTGCCGCGCGCACAGCACAGCCGCTCGCTCGGCCGGAAGCAAATCCACTTTGTTGAAGACAAGTTGCCGCGGCAAATGGGATAACCCAAGTTGCGCCAGGATGTCTTCGACGGCGGCAATGCGTCGCTCGTAATCGGGTGCGGCAATATCCACCAGATGGAGCAGCAGGCTCGATGTTTCAATTTCTTCCAGCGTCGCCTTGAAGGCCGCCATCAGGGTTGGGGGGAGGTCGCGGATGAATCCCACGGTATCGTTGATGATGATGTCCCGGTCGCGCGGCAGGCGAAGTCGCCGACTGGTTGGATCAAGCGTGGCAAACATCCGACGCTCTGCCACGACCTCGCTGGCTGTCAGCGCATTGAGTAGGGTGGATTTACCCGCGTTGGTGTAACCCACAATCGAAACCACGGGTAGTTGCTGGCGGTCACGCTGTGCCCGGCGCGTCTGGCGCTGGCTGCGCAGGCCGGCGATAAGTTTTTCTAGGTCGGCAATGCGGTCGCGCGCGCGCCGCCGATCCACTTCGAGCTTGGTTTCACCGGGTCCGCGCGCCCCAATGCCGCCGGCCAGGCGGGACATGTCGGCACCGTGTCCGGCCAGGCGCGGCAAGAGGTACTTGAGCTGTGCCAGTTCGACCTGCACCTTGCCTTCGCGGCTTCGGGCGCGTTGAGCAAAAATGTCGAGGATGAGCTGGGTTCGGTCGAGAATCTTGAGGTCGGTTGCGGCCTCGATGGTGCGTACCTGAGCCGGTGACAAGTCCCGATCAAAAAGCAGCACATCGGCGGCATGTTGCAGGCTGCGGATGATCACTTCCTGGAGCTTTCCCTTGCCAACCAAGGTTTTGGGGTCAAGTTCGCGGCGGCGTTGAATGAGCTTGTCCACGACAACCAAGTCGCAGGATTCGGCCAGCTCGACCAGTTCATCCATGGCGGCTTCGGCGTCCGCCAGCGCCTCGGTCGTGACAACGACGAGCATGGCTCGGTCGCGCTGGTCACGCGCGTCACGCAGCTTGCGGGTTTGAGCAAATTCAGCTTCGAGGTTTTCGATAAGGTCAAGGAAGTCCACCTTCAAGCGGCTGGGGTGAACCTTGTCAAGATACGCCCAAGGTTCGCTTCCCTGATCGGCGGTTACATTCGTAGCCGGAAGCAGGTGGGCGGCCTGAATCCAGCTCGGTAATCCGTCGCCGTCCACGAGGATGACGCCCATGAGGTCAAGGCGCAGAAGCGCCAAGTCGTTGAGGTCATCGCGGGTCAGTCCTTCACCGGAAAACTGGGTATGCAAGCAACGCAGCCCACGAAAGCGCCCCTGTCCGGTGCGCACGCGCTTGATGTCGGGAATCACGATCCCGCCCGCGTCGCCAACCATGACATACTCGACTTGTCCCTGCCGGCTCAGCAGCACGCCGACTTGCCGCCGAATCTCAGCCGAGAGTTCGGTCATTTGGCGGGCGAGTTCAGGCGTGATGATGTCGCGGGCCGGAACGCGGCGGGTGAGCAGGCGCTCCAGCCGTTTGACTTGGCTAGACTTGAGTCCCTGTGTGTTACCTTCGACCTTCGAGATAGGCATACCTCGCATTCAGCCGCCAGGCCGGGGCGCGGCGGCAAGGATGATCGTTTGCCTTCAGCATACGCACGACTCGGAAAGATGCAAAGCAGAGGTTTTCCAAGTAAGGATTTGACCGCGAACATCCAGCTCGGTGGGCATCCTGACCTGGGCGAGTCGGTGGGTGTCACCTACTCACGCAGCATCACGTTCATTCCGACTTATAGCTGTGTATTCGCCTGTGGTTACTGCGCCTTTGCTCGCCCAACCCCACTGGCCGGGCTGGAGGAAGCGGCGGCCTGCTTTATCCGTGGTGTGCAAGCCGGTTGTCACGAAGTCCTCATCATGAGCGGCGAAGGGGTCATGGCGTTTCCATCCATTCGGCAGCAACTGACGCAGTGGGGGTTTCAAGACTACAACGACTATTTGAGCGCCGTCTGCCGGTTGGCACTCGACCACGGGCTGCTGCCGCACATCAACATCGGGAATCAATCGGAGCTGGATTTTCGACGTCTGCGCCCGTTCTGCGCCTCGATGGGCATGATGTTGGAAACAACTAGTGTGGCGCTCATGCGCCACCCGGCGCATCGGCACGCCCCAGGCAAACATCCGCAGGCGCGGTTGGCGACCCTGGCCGCGGCCGGGCGCGTGCGTGTGCCGTTTACGACCGGACTCCTCGTCGGGATTGGCGAGACTTGGGCCGACCGCCAGGCGGCGCTGTCTGCCGTTGCCACCCTACACCGGCAGTACGGCCACATCCAGGAAGTCATCATTCAACCGTTCACACCGCATCCGCGGACGGCCATGGCAGCCTATCCGGGACCCGACCTGTCAACGCTGGTCAAGACCGTGCGGATGGCGCGCGACACTCTACCACCTGACGTTGTCATCCAAATCCCACCCAACCTCACGCCGAGTGCTGAGGCGCGGCGACAGTTGTTGCTGGCCGGCGCGCGCGACTTCGGGGGCATTTCACCCGAACCGGATCACATCAACCCAGACGAACCCTGGCTTTCCCCGGAACACTATGCCGCCGAACTGGCCGAGTGGGGATTTGTCTTGCATCTTCGCTTACCGGTCTATCCGCGGTTTCAAACGCCACAGTGGCTGAGTCCGACGGTGTATCCCTATGTCTGCGCGAAGTCGGCGACCGTGACCAATGGCGGGAACGGTTTGCAGGAGCAAGCCAGCGGCGTAGTGCCGAGATCACAGCCGGGTTGACGGGGACTTGCTTGGAGCCATCGTTCAGTCTCGCCCCCGGTCTTCGCTTTGGTAGGCTCAAGGAAATGTCTCACCAAGGGCCGAGTCGAGCACTCAAACCGGACGGACGCATACGCCGCGCGCCTGGAGGTAAGCCTTGGCTTCCCGAATGGTGTGTTGGCCGAAGTGAAAGATGGACGCGGCCAATGCCGCGCTGGCGCAGCCGGTCGTCAACCCCGCGTGGAGGTGTTCGAGCCGACCGACGCCGCCAGACGCAATGACCGGAATGGAAACCGCTGCCGCGACCTGGGCCGTCAGCTCGAGGTCGTAACCTTCCTGAGTACCGTCCCGATCCATGCTCGTCAGCAAAATTTCCCCGGCACCGAGCTGTTCGGCTTCGCTGGCCCAGGCAACTGCATCCTTGCCGGTCGGGGTTCGCCCCCCATGCAGGAAGACCTCCCAGCGTGTCGGGTGTGTTCCCGGAATACGCCGGGCGTCAATGGCCACGACCATGCATTGGCTGCCGAATCGCTGTGCGCCTTCCGCAATGAGCGTCGGCTGCTCAAACGCGGCGGTGTTGATCGAGACCTTATCGGCGCCGGCGAGCAGAATCGCGCGCATGTCTTCAACGGTGCGGATGCCACCGCCAACCGTGAAGGGAATGAACACTTCATCGGCAACGGCGCGCACCATGCGAGTCACAATCGCGCGCCGGTCAGACGACGCCGTAATGTCAAGGAAAACCAGCTCATCCGCCCCTTCCGCATCGTACCGCCGCGCTTGTTCGACCGGGTCGCCGGCATCTACCAAATCAAGGAAACGAACCCCTTTGACGACGCGCCCGGCGTCCACGTCGAGGCAGGGAATGATGCGTTTGGCCAACACGGAAACCTCACCCAAGTTGGGTGTTCAACCCGCAGGCCGGGCAGAACACATCGCTTTTGAGAATGGCCGCGCCACAGTTCGGACAAGTCAGGCCAGTTTCTGGGCGGGATGGTTTGGACGCCGGACGGCATGGGCTGTCCACACCGGTAACAGAAGCGAGCCTTGGGATCGACTTGTCCGGCCCCACAGGCCGGGCACACCGGCAAAACAACGAGACCAACCGATGGCGGGCCGTCGCCGCGCGGGGCGGTCGGTGCTGGTTGCCCGTACCAGCCGGGTGGTTCGTCCGGGCGCGCGGGACGCATCCAATAGCTGCCGTCCAGAAGCGACTGGTAAGCTCCGGCCTCGGCCCAGTGTTTGATTTCCTTGGCCCGTACGGCTGGAAACGCATGTGTCCGACGATAGACCTGCAAGAACTTGTAAACCCGGCTCAGCAGGTCTCGGTCGAGTTCTTCGTATTCGTCAGCTTGGCGCAAAAATTCGTCGGTATTGAGTTGGTCAAAGGTCGCGCGACTGCCACCGGCCAGCTTGAGCAGGAGGGTGAGGTAAGCATCAATGTCCTGAACCACGAGCAGTCCGGCGCGGTCACAGGACAGTTCGGCCTTGCGGTCCCATTCGTAGAGCGCCAGCAGCAACCCCGACCCGACCAGCGCGCCAAGCCCAAACGTTGCCTCGCCAATGCGCTCGATGATGATGGAAAGGAAATTGGCCATCATTTTGTAGAGCACATGGCCGCACTTGATGTGGCCGAGTTCGTGGGCGATGACGCCCAGCAATTCCTCTTCCGACAAGAAGTCCACCAATCCCGACTGGAGGACGATGAACGGTTGCTCAGTGCCGAAGGTGTAGGCGTTCACAATCGGGTCCTGGTCCAGGTAAAGCTCTGGCTCCGGGACGGCCAGAATGGCGCACGCCTCACGCAGGAGATCGTGAATGCGTTTGCACTGGCGCTGGCTGACGCGCACGTTATCCGCGATGTTCGTCACGCGAAACCAGCGCTCCCAGCCGTATTCGTTGAGCTTGCGGACGATGAAATCAAGCCCACGGGCTTGTTTGACCGCATCCAGGGCGGCAATGTCGAGCGGATGCTGGAAATCGGCGGCGCGCAACTTTGGTAAGCGGATGCGTTCCCGTCGGTTCGCCGTCATCGTGTGTCTCGCCTTGGAAGTGTCTTGAGGATTGGGCTACTTAGGCTCGCGCGCGTCGGCTTTGCTAGACTCAAACTTAGCGTATCACACGCCGGGCCGGGAAACGACGAAGCGCCGCCAAACTGGCGGCGCTTCGCAAAGGTCTGGGCCTTGCGCAGGTGTGGCCAGCCGCAGACTAGACCGTCGCCCCAACTTGCTGGAGGCGTAGGATTTCTTCCATTCGGTCTTTCAGGTAGAGCTTGCGACGTTTGAGTAGCGCCGATTCTTCGATCTCATCTGGGCGCGGGTGGGGCAGTGCTAGTATCTCCTGCAACCGCATGTCGGCACGCTGATGTTCGCGGACGAGACTCCGATATTCCGCATGGGTTTGGAACAGGTGTTGTTTGAGCGATTCCAAAGTGGCAAGACTCATGGGGGCACTCTCCTTGTTTAGGACCACGAAAAGTCATGAAAGTCATCGCATCTGACAGCGAAACCAAGGCGAAACACAAGACAAGTAAGGGACGGCGATTCGTGAAGCGGTGAGGTTTCAAATGTATTACGTGGCGTTTTCAAACGCAAGTGAGCAGTCATGAAAAGAAATATCCGGCAATCCGTTGTCTATCTTGCCGCTGGCTTCGTCGCCGTGCTCGTCGTGGTCGGAGGATGGTTGTGGTGGTCCGCGTGGCGAGCCGCGCGGGAGGTTCGGCTGACCGCCGCCGCGAGCGGACGGCTTGAAGTCCGCTCGACGCCGTTGTCAGCTCCGGACATGGATGGTGTGACCTGTTGGCTCGATACATCCGAGGCCCAGGCCGTGGTTGACTTCCGTGGGCAACTCTATGCGGCAACCTGCGGTGGACTGTTGATATTGAATGACGACGGTGGCGTGGTTGGTCGTCTCACGACCGCGGATGGCTTGCCAGACAACGACCTGACGGCGCTGGCCGTGTTTCGTGACCGGCTCTTTATTGGGACGCGCACGGCCGGTCTGGTTGAGTATGATGGGGCGCGGCTGCTCCGCCACGAGTTTCGCCAGCCGGCGGCCGTTCATGTGAACTGTCTCCTTGCCACACCCGATTTCCTGTTGATTGGGCTGCTTGACGGTGGACTTTATGACTTTGACGGCAGCCAGTTCGCACAGCGCTTCCAGCCGCTGCGCGCTACCCCGATTGCCGGCGTGACAGCGCTTCATGCCGTGGGCACGCGCTTGTTTATTGGCACACTCGCCCACGGTTTATTCATCTGGCGCGAAGGTGAACTCACCCACTTGCCACCAGCGCGTGGCCTCCCTTCACCACACGTCACGGCGCTGGCCTGGCATGACAACTGCCTTTACGTAGCAACGGATGCCGGGATCGTCCGACTCGCGGCCGATGACCGACTCGACTTGGTATCCCGTCAACCCAACGTACGCTCCCTGGCTGTTTATGCCGGGAAGCTCTATGCCGGACTGGTGGTTGGCGGCATGGTGGAGGTTCGGCCCATGAGCCAAACCGGTTTGCGCGCGGCGCGTCTGTCCCCAATTCAGGCAAATACTGAGATGGCACGGCGCAACGTCACCCTCGCGGCAATTGGTGAACGGCTGTTGGCGCTGACCCAGACTGGCGTCTATACCTTGCGAGCCAAAAGCGACGGACGTTTTGACTGGCAGCGCTTTGACCGCTCCGGTACGTTCAGTGGGCGGTTGACGTCGGGTCACGTGACAACGCTTGCCTTTGACCCTTCCGAACGATTGTGGGTTGGAACCTTTGAGCGCGGACTCGACATCATTGACCCTGAAACCGGTGACTTACTGCGCCACGTGCAGGATGAAACCGTGCGCGAAATCAATCACCTGTGCGCTACGTCGCGCTTGTCGCCGATGCTGGCCGCAACCTCAAATGGTCTTGTGGTTTTTGACGCGGCCGGCAACGTCACGCGGCGCTATGACGCGAAGTCTGCCGTACTGGTCGGCGACGCTGTTTCACAGGTGCGTCCACTTGAGGCCGGTTCCGGCCAGATCGCGCTGGCAGTCGCTACCGCCAAAGGGCTTACGATTTGGCAAGATGGCATCGGTCGCAGCCTGACTGCCTTTCACGGTTTGCCAAGCAACTATCTCTACTGCTGTGAACCGCGCGATGGAAAGCTTTACGTCGGTACGCTCGGCGGACTGGCGGAACTGGATGGATTACGAGTCATCCGTACCTGGCGGACGGACAACTCAGCCTTGCCTGCCAACTGGATTAACGCACTTTTGGATGTCAACGGCACATTGTACGTCGGAACCTATGGCGGCGGCGTGTGCGCCGTGCGTCCTTCGGGCGACATTGTCCATTTTCCAGAGACGCACGGCATCGAAGTCAACCTCAACGCCATGGCTACTGATGGCGAGCGGCTATACGTCGGAACGCTGGATCGCGGGTTGCTCGTGTATGACGTCCACCGAAACAAGTGGCGCGTTTGGCGAGATGGCTTGCCGTCCGCGAATGTAACCGCGGTGGCTCTGCGGGCAGGCGCGGTTTTTGTTGGTACGGCTGGTGGCATCGCTCGGATTGAGAAGCGCCGCTTCGAGTGAACCTTGGCTTGGTTCTGTGTCCACACCTGATTGACACCCTGCCTGAAGAACGAGGCTTGCCGCGCACTTGGTCAGTAGCTACGCCGATGCGGGCGACTAGCAGACTGCATCGTTTACTCAATGCGCCGTACAGTTTCGCCTTCAGCTTGGGGAAGGGATCAAGGGGCGTCTGGATCAACGCCCAGGGCGCGAAGCTTCGCTGCCAGGCGTTCCTTCTCGGCACGCTCACGCTCTTTCTCGGCACGCTCCCGTTCGGCTTGCCGCCAGGCGGCCTCTTTCTCTGCCTGCTCACGCTCTTTTTCAGTGCGTTCGCGTTCCTTTGCCGCCTGTTCCGCCGCCGCCCGCTCCTCGTCCGTCGGTAGCCACCGCCCTTCCGCGTCGTAAAACCTCACCCAGTCCCCCTCCAACCGCTTGAACCGCCCACGCCAAACCCCGATCCCCAACCCGGCTTCCGGCAGCCACAGCCGCCCCTCCCCACTCGTCACCTCCCGCAACCCAACCCCATCGTGCCGGAAAAACCGCACCTCCGCCGGCCGCCGATGGTGATTCACCGTCACGTAGTACGGTACTTTCAAATGCCGCTCATACACCTCCCACTTCGTCGGGCCGTCCTGCGCCGGCAACGCCCCCCGGCCAAGGTCATTCCGCGTCGTGCCGGGCGAAAGTGCCTCCACGATGATGAGCGGCGTGGCCTTTTCCTCCCACACCACGAAGCTCGTCCGCTGCCGCCCCTCGCGCAGCAGCGGCACGTCCACGACGCCAAACCAGTCGGGACGCAGCCCGTGCAAGGTCGGCTGCGCCTGGTAGTAGAGATACATGTCGAGTGCCGAGAAGTAGCGGTCGGGGAGGAACTTGGGGGGACGGAAGGTCTCGATGAGCAGGTAAGCCAGAAAAGCGTGAAACTCGTCGGGCAAGGCTTCCTCTCCTTCAAACTCGCTGGGGAGATCATCCATGGTCGGCAACGCCAATTCGTATGAGGCGGACATGGTCGGTTCTCCTCTCCCGGTCAAGGTGCTGCTCGTGCAAACCTCAAAGCGTTCCACGAGCGGACTGGTCACTTTCAATTGCCTCGAACAGCGCTTTGAAGTTGCCTTTGCCAAAGCTTTCGCTGCCCTTGCGCTGAATGATTTCAAAGAACACCGTTGGGCGATCCTGAAGCGGTTTGGTGAAGATTTGTAGCAAGTAACCTTGGTCATCCCGGTCAATGAGGATGTTGAGGTCACGGAGTGCAGCTAGGTCTTCCTCGATTGCGCCAACGCGCTCCGTCACCGTGTCGTAGTAGCTCTCCGGCACGCGCTGCAACTCAACGCCATTCGCCCGCAGCCGGGATACGGCCTGAATGATGTCTGGCGTTGCGATTGCGATGTGTTGCACGCCTGGCGAACCGTAAAAGTCCACGTATTCTTCGATCTGGGATCGCTTTTTGCCCTCGGCTGGCTCATTGATTGGCAGCTTGATGGCCAGACTCGGACTGGCCATGACTTTTGAGCGCAGCGCCGTGTATGCGGTTGAAATGTCTTTTTCGTCGAAGTGCCGGAACTGAAAGAACCCAAAAATATCTTCGTAGAACTTCACCCAGGTTTCCATTTCATTCCAGCCGACATTGGCTACGACGTGGTCAATCCGATGCAGAAAACCAGTTTGGTTGGCCTTGATCAACCGTGGCTCAAAGCCCGGCAGGAAGGGTCCGGTGTAGTGTTCGCGGCTCACGAAGCGGTGGATGGTATCGCCATACGCGGCAATCTCAGCAATCTGCACCGTACCGTGGACGTCGGTCAGTTCCTCCGGCGTACGGCGCGCTGAGGCCCCACGCTCGACTGCCTTGGCGAAGTCAGCGGCCGCATCTGGTGTGCGGAATGCCACGGCATGGACACCGTCCCCATGCCGTCGCACGTGTTCGGCAATCGGATGGTCAGCCGTGAGCGCACCGGTCAGAACCAAGCATATCGTGCCGTGTTGGAGCGCGTACGATACGCAGTCGCGGACGCCAGTTTCTGGTCCCCGGTAGGCGACGATGTCAAAATCGAAGGCCGTTCGGTAGAAGTGCGCCGCCTGCTTGGCGTTGCCAACGTAGAACTCAACATGGTCAAAATCCACGACGGCAAGCGGCGTCGGCGGCTGCGGTGCTTCTTTAGGTGCGGACATAACCTGATACCTCTGGCGGGAAAGTGTGCGAAACGTGACACTGGATTGTCATCTGGTCAGACACTTTGCGCAAGTCGCTGTGTAACGTGAAGAACCCTTTTCCGCCCAATCCTTTCTGGTTTAGAGTTTGAATCGGTTTTCAAGAGCCTCACTGCGGTCGGCCGCCGGCGCTGCGCGTAGCCATGCATCCACGATTGACCCAAGTCGTTCAGTCCATCACGCAATCGTATGCCGTGTCTTCGGCGCTCCGGCACGATTGTGGGGCGCTCCCCTCGCGGGATGCCATCATCAAGGCCCTGCTCGACTTTCGTGAGTTACTCTTGCCAGGTTACTACGGCGTCGTGGCACGAGCCGCCGCAACGGAACGGGTACGCGAACTCGTGGAGGACATTGCCACGGAGCTTCCAACCCAGATTGCCCTGGCGCTTTGCCATGACCGCCAAGTGCCAAAGGCGGACTGTGCTGAGTGTGCTGAGTGCCGAGCGGAAGCCCAAGCCGTTGTCTGGGATTTGCTCGACCATTTGCCAGTGTTGCGCGAAATGCTGGCCCAAGATGTGGATGCCGCTTACTTGGGCGATCCGGCGGCGCATGATCGGGATGAGGTCATTTTGAGTTACCCATGCGTGCAAGCCATTTTGGTGCACCGTATTGCGCATGATCTGTTCACGCGCGGCGTGCCGCTCATTCCACGCATCATGGCTGAGTACGTCCACGGTCGGACGGGAATTGATATTCACCCAGGCGCGCGAATCGGCCGCCGGTTCTTTATTGATCACGGGACTGGGGTGGTGATCGGCGAGACAACGATCATTGGCGACAATGTGAAAATCTATCAGGGTGTCACACTCGGCGCGCTTTCATTTCCCAAAGACGCGAACGGCGCGCTGGTGCGTCATATCAAGCGTCATCCGACGATTGACGATGATGTTGTCATTTATGCTGGCGCAACCATTCTGGGTGGCGAAACCGTTATTGGACGGGGCAGCGTCATTGGCGGCAACGTGTGGCTCACCCACTCGGTCCCGCCCTATAGCAAGGTGGTTATTGACGACCCGCACATTCGAATTGTAACCCGCACGGAGACGACGCGCGCCAACTGAGTCACCCCACCAACGGCGCACGTTGGCTTGGAGAATGCCATGCAAGCTGGTCTAACAACGGGCTTTCCTGGAAAGCTGTTTATTGTTGAAGGAATTGATGGCTCAGGCAAAAGTACCCAACTCGATCTGCTGCACAAATGGTTGGTGGCAGAGGGGTATTGCGTTTTCTTCAGCGCGTGGAATTCCTCGCCACTGGTCAAGAAAACGACCAAGCTCGGCAAAGATACCCATGCCCTTTCCCCAACCACCTTTAGTCTGATTCACGCCACGGATTTTGCCGACCGCACTGAGCGCGACATTATCCCGCCCCTCAAGGCCGGGGCGATTGTCCTGGCTGATCGCTATGTCTATACGGCATTTGCGCGTGATTCAGCCCGCGGCAACGACCGCGATTGGGTGCGCAAGGTCTATGGTTTTGCCGTGCCGCCGACGATAGGTTTCTATTTTCGCGTTCCGCTTGAAACCGCACTTGACCGCATTTTGGTTGGGCGACCAGAGCTGAAATACTACGAAGCCGGACTCGATATGGGATGGTCTGAGGATCCATACGAGTCGTTCCGCATTTTTCAGGGGAAAATACTCGAAGAGTATGACCGGCTTGTGAGTGAGTATAATTTGACGGTTATTGACGCTACGCTCCCCATCACCGAGCAGCAACGTATCGTGCGCAGTTTGGTCAAGCCCCACTTGAAAGATGTCATGCGTGATCCACAGTTTCGGCAGCGCCGTCGTTAGTCGGCTCGTGACAAGCTTGCTCACCGCAACGGTGGCTAACCTGGAGTATTTCCATGACTAAAATTCAGTTCTTTGGCGCTGGACTGCCCGGCTTTCAAGAAAAGACCCTCCCCGGACGCCTTATCGTCCTCGAGGGTACGGACGGCGTTGGGCGTTCAACCCAGATCGCTTTGCTCAAGACTTGGCTTGAATCTTCTGGCTTTGCCGTGCTGGATACCGGGCTGACCCGTTCGCTGCTTGCTGGACGTGGCCTGAAAAAGGCCAAGGAAGGTCACACGCTGGGCGCCAAGACCATGGACTTGTTCTACGCGACCGACCTGGCCGACCGCTTGGAAAACCAGATGATACCGGCGCTGCGGGCCGGCTTCATTGTTTTGACTGACCGCTATGTGTATTCATTGATGGCACGCGCGATTGTGCGCGGAGCCTCGTCCGAATGGATTCAGAGCGTCTATGGCTTCGCCCTCAAACCCGATGCAGTCTTTTATCTGAAAATAGATCTGTCGCATCTCATCCCGCGCGTCCTGACGAGTACCGGTTTTGATTACTGGGAATCCGGGATGGACTTTCTCCCTGGCGATGACATGTACGACTGCTTTGTGCAGTACCAAACCCGCTTGCTGGCGACCTTTGACCAACTGGCGCGGCAGCATGGCTTTGAAACTGTGGATGCCACGCAGACTGTCAATAAGGTCTTCAGCGTGTTGCAGCGCAAGATTCAGAAGGTTCTCCCTAAAACAGCGCCGGTCGTGAACGCCGTTCTGCCAACATCCGCGGCTCCGCTGCTACCGACGCCAGCCGACACGGACGACGTCGAAGGTCGCCGGGAAGAGTTTGCCCGATTGTCGCAGACTGAGTCCGCTACCTCGACGAACCACAAAGCGCCTGCTGCCAAGCGCAAGACCGTGAAAAAAACTTGAGGGTGAACAACACTCAAGGGCGTACGTGAGCGCATCGCTAAACATTACTGACCAATCGGCGTGGCAACCACCCGAAAGCCAATGTTACTGTCGCGCCCCTGGGGTGCTTCTTTATAGCCCATGCCGGCGCCGCAGCGTTCGGATGGACTGTCATACGCACCGCCACGCACGAAGCTGCCGGCGCACCATTCCCAGACATTGCCGGCCATGTCGTAGAGGCCAAATGCATTTGGCCGTTTACGTCCAACAGGTTGCGGGCGTCCGCCCGAATTGCGGTTGTACCAGCCTTCGGCTTCCAGGTTGAGCGCTCCGTTACCGCGCGCGGCAGCGTCCCATTCCTCAACCGTCGGCAAGCGGTAACGCAGTGGTTTTCCACGCTCCAACTGGTTGAGGGTCTCGATGAACTTGGCAACATCTTCAAAGGAGACTTTGCTGACCGGGAGGTCACTGCCTTTGTGGAAGCTCGGATTGTTGCCCATGACCGCCTGCCACTGTTCCTGGGTAACTTCGTATTTGCTGAAATACATGTCCCTCCCACCGTAGCGGACCGGGATCATTTCGATTCCCACCAAGTTGACAAACGGGGTCAGTGCCGTTGATGGCTGAGGCGCTGGCGTCGGCTGGGGGAGCGTTGGGCGGGGCGTGGGTTCGCGTCGGACAGGTTGACGGCGCCCCGACTCTCGCTTGGGCGCTTCTGGCTTGGAAGGCTCTTTTTTGAAAGGGTTGTCCTGCCCGAAGCTATACGGTGTGAGCCACACGCTAAGTGTCAGAACCCAGGCGCTACTGTTGAAAAGTCGTGAAACCAGCATAACGTCAACATTACCGAAATGGTTATGGACGACGGTTTGGTGTTGTTGGAATGTCTTTGGCACAGCGAAAGCCGAGTGCCGGATCGCGTGTCTCAGGGGGCACCTGAGTCCGCTTTGTTGTGGAGGCATACTTGCGCGGAAGTGAGAACCCACCGCCCCGGACAATCTTGGTGTTGGCAACTGGCTTAACGACGCTTCCTGGGTACGGACTATCATCCGATGCAGTCCACTCGGCGACGTTGCCCGCTAGATCGAGGACCCCCTCTGGAGTGGCACCCGATGGAAAATTCCCAACTGCTTTGGTGCGTCCAATCTTCGTCTCGGCTGAGTTGAGACAGCGTGCGTCAAACTGATTTCCCCACGGATACTGGCGGCCAGCGGTGCCGCGCGCTGCAAACTCCCATTCGACTTCACTTGGCAGCCGCTTGCCGGCCCAGGCCGCATAGGCGCGGGCATCGTCCCAGGAAACATTGCTGACCGGATAGTTTGCCGTGCCGGCTGGATAGTTCCTATCTACCCAATCCGGTGGCGCAGGGTGTCCAGTCGCCCGGATGAACGCCTCATATTCAATGTTGGTGACTTCGTGCTTATCAAGAAAAAATGGCGCAACAGTAACGCGGTGGGCCGGGGTTTCGGCTGGGTCTTCTGCTTGGTCACTCCCCATGCGAAAGTCACCGCCTAGAATGAAAACCATGCCCGGCGGCGGTGTTGGCTGCGGCGGTGACGGCACTTCTCTGTCTGGTGGTTGCGGCTTGGGGTCGGTCGGTTTTGGGTCTGTTGACCTAGCGGCACTTGAGCGATAGCCGGACGATGGCGCGATGACCCACCAGAACGTGATGCCGGCCGCCGTGAGCAGAATCAGCGCAAGTCCGATGCTGAGCAGCGGCAGAATCACATTTGATGACTCCTTCTGCTTATGCTGGGACTGGCTGTGCTGTGCCTGAATCTGGTTGATGATGGCTGTCACGCCGCTCCCTGGTGTCGGGGATGTGGGTGGATTGGAGATGGCAGATGGTATGGGGTGTAAGGGGGCTGGGGAAGGCATGGGCGACAGCGTGGCCTGTGGCAGCGCACCTGCCTGATTGGCAGACGGATTGACTAGTGCGGCGGCCGTAGGCGCACTCAGTCCGTTAGCGTTGCCAATCACGCTCTGAAGAGCCACGGCAAAATCACGTGCCGTCTGAAAGCGTTCGCGGTCATTGCGTCGGACAGCAATATCGAGGGTGGCAGCCAGCGCTGGAGAAATTTGTGGGGCGGCCGGCCGCCAGTTCGCTTCGCCACTGAGCGGGTCAACCAGCTCACGCGGAGAGCGTCCGGTGGCCAGGGTGATGGCGGTCATACCAAGGGCGTAGATGTCACTGGCCAGCGTTGGTCGCCCGGCCGCCTGTTCCAGTGGCATGTAGCCACTTGTACCAGCCATGATGGTATTGGCTCCCGACCCACTGCCATCCACCTGCGTCACTTCCTTAACAACGCCAAAATCAATGAGAACAGGCTGTCCATTGGCACGGCGCAGCATGATGTTGTCCGGTTTGATGTCACGGTGAATGATTGGGTTCGGGCGCGTGTGAATGTAGTCAATTGCCCGCAATGCTCCCAACAGGATGCTCACAATGGCGGCTTCAGACTGGGGGCCTTCCCGGCGAAGTTTTTGCGTGAGCGTCTCACCGTCAATCCACTCCTGAACGAGATAATACTGTTCGCCCTCAATGAAGTAGGCATACAACTCCGGGATACTGCCCTGCGAGCCACGCCCTAGCATTTCCAGGAGTGCCGCTTCGCGTTTGAACCGCTCGCGCACTGCTGGGGCCATCTGTGGGTCATGGTTCCACGTCAGATGCTTGATGACGCAGCGCCGGTTCGATGGAGAATGGGTATCCTCCGCTAAGTACGTTTTACCAAACGCGCCACTGCCAAGTTCTTGGAGCAGCCGGTACTGATTTTTGAGAAGCGTCATGCTCGCCGCCCCTGCGCTTTTGCTAGGAGAAATACCAGTGTTGGCTTTAGTTTCTACAATGTGAACAGAAAAACAGCAAGGGCCGCACCAGCGAGGGTGCAGGCAACGTTGACGGCCTCGTTGTCGAGATAACCGGCGTTTTCGGCTGTCGCGCCAAGCAGGCTATCCACGAGATTGCCACCCATGCCACCAATCGTAATACACCAGAGGGCGCGGCATAGGTTGGCGTCTGCCATCAGGCAAGCCAATGTGCCAAAGCCAAGTGCCGTGACCAGCCCGGCCACAAGTCCAAGGATCGAGACCGCGCCGTTATCACCAATCTGAGCCGGACGAAAGGTAAGGATGCTGTAGGGCGTGCCGCCGTAGGCTCGGCCAAGCTCACCGGCCACGGTGTCCGAGGCCGCTGCCGCAAATGAACCCAGCGCGGCTATGGTGAACAGCTCCGTATGCGGTGTCAGCACGGCAAGTGGCGCACACAGGGCGGCAACCCCAGCATTAGCGACAGCGTTGCGCCAAGTTCGCTTCGCCTGAGCGACCTTCTTGGCCCGCTTTTTCTCGTAGCCAATCTTCGAGGACACTGTCCCAACGATAAAAAAAGCCATCAGTCCAGCGACACCCGGCCAACCAAGCCCGGCATAAAGGGCAAATGCAAAGATCACGCCAGTGATGACGCCAGACCAATCTACCGATTTGGTTGCGCTGGCAATGACGCCGAGTGAGACGGCGAGCAGGAGTGCCGTGGGCATTCGGGACAGGACACCAGCCTGTGCTGCTTGCCAGGCGTTCAGATCAACTTGCGCTGCCAGGAAAAAGACTAGGGCTGCCGCGCCGGCGACCAGTGGATTGTCGCAAATATCATACGGAAGTGATTCAAGCAGTGCGGCAACGATGGCCGCCACCAAAATGACCACCGCCAGTCCCAATGGGGTAAAGGGATACCCCCCGACCACGAGAACCGTGGCCAATGTGCCAAGCCACCCAAAGAGGATGAACCCCAGGGTTCCAAAAAGACTCTTACGTGGATTCCACCCCAGACGGGGGCCGCGGATGCCTTGCCCGCAAACAACGGCCATACCGTCTCCGTAGGCCATCATTGCCCACCCACCCGCGACAATCCACAAATCATTGGGAAAGAGTAATGTCAAAACGACCACAGCGGCCGGATAGGCAATCACACCGACTGAATAGCCCTTTGCTTGCTCATGAGAGCGAAGCAGGCTGGGCATCCACTTGGGCAGCACCCAGGCTAGGGCGAGTCCCGATAGCCCCATCAGGAGCGTCTGCCAGAACGAAACGACGACTAGCGCAAAAAGTCCCATGCCGACATGCACCAGTCGCCGACGCATCTCCGAGCTGTCCGCTACGCCGGCCAACGACGCCGCGCGCCAAGGATGGTCAAAAACTTCCATCACGCGCACTCACTTCAAAGGAAAAAGGCAGGGGACGCCTGTGCCGCCTGCCTTCAACCTACTGAACCTGTGCCTTGCTGGGCAAACTGTTTTGGGTGGGGGATGGTAGAAAAGGCTCGACCTCCTCACCTGACTCCTCAACTGAGGAACATAAGCATCTTGACGAAAAGCTTTGGTATGTAGTTACCAAACGCGCCAATGATGCAGATGGCGAGCAGCACGCCAAACCAAGCCCAAGCTACTTTGCTGATGTCTTCCATGATGGCATCCTCCAAATCACTTTCAAAAAGTTAGACGTGGGACGCTTTGTCAATCATGCTACCACACTTGGCATTGTGTGAAAGAAGACCTTTTTTGTGGACGCTTATGCTACAAGAAAAAGTCAACCGGTTGAAAAACCGGCCAGTTGCTAGGTAACTGAGTGCTCCACAGACAAAACCACGTTCAAGTAAGGTAACCAAATGACGCCTACGGGTTTGACCGGAAAAACATTGTTTATCACAGGTGCCAGTCGTGGTATCGGGCTAGCCATCGCGCTGCGCGCGGCCCGCGATGGTGCCAACATTGCCATTGCGGCCAAAACAGCCGAGCCACACCCAAAGCTACCCGGCACTGTCTATACAGCAGCGGCTGAGGTTGAAGCTGCGGGTGGCAAGGCGCTACCACTCGTCGTGGACATTCAAGATGAGAACCAAGTTACCGCCGCCGTGGCCCGCACCGTGGACACATTCGGTGGCATTGATATCTTGATCAACAACGCGAGTGCCATCAGCTTGACCCCGACCTTGCAGACGCCAATGAAGCGCTACGACCTGATGCATCGGATCAATACGCGCGGCACGTTTGTGTGCTCTCAGGCGGTGCTCCCACACTTGCTGAGGTCCGAAAATCCCCACATTCTGAACATCTCCCCGCCACTCAACATGGAAGCGCGGTGGTTCGCGCCGCATGTGGCCTACACCATGGCGAAGTACGGCATGAGCATGTGCGTCCTCGGCATGGCGGAGGAGTTTCGCCATCAAGGCGTTGGGGTCAACGCCCTGTGGCCGCGCACGGCAATTGCCACGGCGGCTGTCCAGAATTTGCTTGGTGGTGATGAGACCATCCGCCGCTGCCGGACTCCAGAAATCATGGCCGACGCCGCCCATGCCATTCTCACCCGGTCAAGTCGGGACTGCACCGGCAACTTTTTCATTGATGAAGATGTATTGCGGGCGACGGGGGTCACCGACTTCACGCGCTACGCCGTCGATCCAACGGCAGACCTGCTGCCCGATTTTTTTGTCTAAAGCTTTCGCAATCAAAAGGTTATAACTTTCAACGATGCTTCGCCTGACGATTCGTCAAGTTATTTGGCTAGTCATTGCCGCGTCCGTTCTTGGCGGCGGTGGGATCACCATCGCAGCTTACTTCACCGCAAAGTGGCTCGATGCCCAGCCGTCACCGCCGGCTGTCTCGCCGACCGTCAACTCCGACCCGCTGCCAGACGCCGAGCCACCTCAGCAGTTAGACGCGGATGAGCGGAACAACATCACCGTTTATGAGCGGGTCAGTCCCGGCGTGGTCAACATCAACACGACCTCTTTCGTCGAGGATTTCTTCTTTGGGGCGTACCCGCAACAAGGCAGCGGATCGGGTTCGATCATTGACGCCAAAGGGCATATTTTGACCAACTACCACGTCATCGAAGGCGCGAGCCGGTTGGATGTCACGCTGTCCGACAACACGTCTTATCCGGCGACCGTGGTCGGTGCTGATCCTGACAATGACCTGGCCATCATTCGCATCCAGGCCCCGGCCGATCGCTTGCGGGTCGTGCCGCTTGGTTCGTCGCGCAACCTGAGAGTCGGGCAGAAAGTCCTGGCAATCGGCAACCCGTTTGGGCTGAACCAGACCCTGACCTCTGGCATCATCAGCGCTCTGGGGCGGCCGCTCCGCAGTGAGAATGGGCGCACGATAGAGAATGTCATCCAGACGGATGCCTCGATCAATCCTGGTAACTCTGGTGGTCCGCTACTCAACTCAGCCGGAGAGATGATTGGCATCAACACGGCGATTTACTCGCCGCGTGGCGGAAGTGTTGGGATTGGCTTTGCCGTGCCGGTCGAGGTCGCCAAGCAGATTATTCCCGACCTGCTGGAATATGGTCGTGTCCGGCGTCCGTGGCTGGGCATCACGAACACCTATCAACTCAATGCGCGGCTGGCGCAGCGCCTCAACTTACCAGTGAGTGAAGGCTTGATTCTGACCGGCATTGCGCCCCGTGGTCCCGCAGCGCAAGCCGGTCTATACGCAAGTGATCGGGTCGTCCAGCGGGGGGCGCAAATTGTGGTTGGCGATGTGATTGTCAAAGTTGGAGAAGTTTCCATCAAGTCAAACGACGACTTATACCGGTCGCTCCGCGACAAGAAGATTGGTGACAGCGTGCCTGTTACTGTCATCCGTGCCGGACAATCGCTGACGGTCAACATAACGCTCCAGGAGCGACCAAGCTGACGGCCAACCTGGCGAGCTTGGAAACCAAAGCCACAAAAGGACTCACCGAACCGCAAGCCAGCAGAAAAACCGCAAGCCAGCAGAAAAACCGCAAGCCAGCAGAAAAAAGGCGGTGTCAGTGGCTTTGCGCCGTGACACCGCCCTTGTGGCTTTGTCATGGAAAAGTGTGGGCCTTTCGCTAGGGTGACATGATTTTTGAACCCGGTTCGTTTGGCTGCCCTCAGCTCTACTTGTTCTTGGTTTTTCTATGGCGAAAGGGTTTAGGCCGCGGTTGGCGGCAGATACTTGACGATTGGCTTGGCGCAGACCGGCGCGGAAACCTGTGCTCGCACGAAACAGTCTCGACACAGCACTGGCCGGCCCTGGGTTGGTAAAAAGGGAACGGTGGTTTGGATGCCGCACTCCGCACATTCAACCTCAACCTGGATGCGCGGGCGACTGCCATCTGTCGCCATCATGCTCAACAGTTGATTGAAGCGCTCGTTCTTGCGTGTTTTGCACGGCTTGCAGCGCTTCGGAGGATTTTTCAAGCCCTTGTCAAAAAAGAATTGCTGCTCGCCAGCCGTGAAGACAAATGGCGCATTGCACTCAACGCAGTTGAGGTGGATGTCTTCAAAGGTTGGCGCGAGTACGTTGTCCTCGGCGTCTATCATGAACATAGCTCCTTAAAGTGTTGACTCCCTTCCTTCCGCAAATGCGGGGCGCGGGGGTTACCCTGACCAATGCTTCCGCTCACACCACCACGCCTGCCGATGGCTGTGGAAAAACAACGCCCACGCCGTGACCGGTCGGTGGTCCGTTCCCCCCTTGCTCACTCTTGACAAATCTGCGAAATCTTTTTTGGACATATATTTATCTATTGAAGGCTAAAGTAAGTGTCAAGCCCTCATTTGCGCTTCGACCGCCAGTCGTGTGACTTCTGATGCGTCAACTTGTTGATCTACATCGAGTTAGTGCAATTGACTGACTGAAATCTTTTTTTTTGTTCAGTTTAGTTGCTTAGAGTTCGTGTAGCTTCTCATGGGTTATTTACAGTTGCCTGTGGATGCTTTGTGGAACCCGGGAAGCTTTACAAGGGCGGATGGAGCCGGATGCACTGTCCCCCTTCACCCGTACCAGCGCTCGTGATATGAGGCCACAGCGGTTCTGCCGAGCGTTGACACCGGTGGCGACATCGAGCGTCACAGGCTACCAGGACTAACATTTATTTGAGCCATGCCCAGCCCTCTACACGGGTTGGTCTTGACACCTTGCAAGGCGGCCCACAAGATTCGGGCGCATCACAAAGCGTTCAGTGTGGCTGGACCCGTATGTTATCGCTTGTGCTTCAGATACGCGGTTCAGACACCCAGGCTTGAGAACGTTTGACCGTGGATTGCGCTAGGCTCGTGAGCGGCTGGTGCAACCCGAGATTGTCGCCCGAAGTCAGATTCATTACCGGGGAATCACTACACCCACACAGGAGAAACACAGGACTCATGAAGCCCATCAAACACGCTGAGAAAGCGCTGTCGAAAATTGCGGGAGGGCTGTTCGAAGCCATTCAATCGGTCAATAAGTACCGCCCAGCGCCATCGTTCACCCCCAAGTGGTCAGATAAGCCGATGCTCAAGTCGTGGCAAAAGACCAAGCCAACCCTTGGCTGGCCACGCACGACCGACTCGCTTTGCCCAAAATGCGTCAAAGAGGCGCGCGAGAAAATTCTGAGTGGTGAAGTGGATTACACGATTCTCATCAACGAGCGTGTTGGCGAAATCAAAGCCCAAATCGTCAAGCGGCATAATCCAGAGACCGGGCGCGACGAAGTCTGGATGGAAAAGGAATGCCCAATCCATGGCAAGTTTGAAGACCTGATGGCCATGGATGCTGACTTTTTGTCCCATATCGAGGCTCAGTTCCCAGGGCGTGACATTGATGCCCACAACGACGCGAAGCTGCACAATCACGGCACGAGTTCAATCAAGCATGGGCGCGGCTCGGTGTTGACCATTGATCTGACCAATCGCTGCAACATGATGTGTGATCCGTGCTTTATGGACGCCAACCAAGTGGGCTTCGTGCATGAATTGTCACTTGAGGAAGTCAAAGAGATTTTGGATAACGCCATTAGCATCAAGCCCCGCCGACAAATGTCAGTCCAGTTTTCGGGCGGTGAGCCGACGTTATCACCACATTTCTTTGAGGCCATTCGGTATGCACGTGAACTGGGTTACAACAGTGTCCAGTGCGCCACCAACGGCATTGAGTTTGCCAAGAGCAAGGAGTTTTGCCGCCGGGCTGCCGAAGCTGGACTGCGTTATGTCTATCTTCAGTTTGACGGCATTGGAAACGACGCTAACAGCCATCGCCAGGTCGGCAACCTGTTTGATGTGAAGCTCCGGGCAATCGAAAACCTTCATGAAGCCGGGGTGGAAATCGTCCTTGTCGTCACGCTGGTCAACGGCATTACCAACGATCAGGTCGCGCCGGTGATTCGGTTCGCGCTCGATAACCCCAAGAAAATCGCCTTTATTTCGTTCCAGCCAGTTTCGTTCACCGGGCGCGACGAAGACATCACCGATGAACGGCGGCTGCGTCAGCGCTACACCCTGTCGCACTTGGCGCACGACGTGAAAGACCAAGTGGGGATTACCGAACCAACCCGTGACTGGTTTCCGATCTCGGTCATGAGCACCATCGCTGACTTTGCCGACCTCGCCCACGGGCCAGAGGCCCAGTTTGGTCACCTGAGTTGCGGATGCCATCCAAACTGTGGCGTTGGCACGGCTGTGATGATTGACAAAGAAACCAAGGAAATGGTGCCCGTGCCAGAGTTCATCAACGTGCCGCAACTGCTCAAGGACATGCAGACCATCACGGACGCGGGACGCGGGCGGGCTTTCTCGTCGTTTATGATGGCGCTGTCACTGCTGCGGAACTATGACGCCTACAAGTCGCCCACGCACTTTACCCTCAAGTCATTGATAGAGAAGTTTGACAAATCGCTGGGTATTTCCGGCCGCGACTACGGCAGCGTGAAGGGCAACCGAACCCGTGAAGACATCGAGAAGCGCCGGCGTGATCGGTGGAACTTCCTGTTCATTGCCGGCATGTGGTTCCAGGACCTGTTCAATTACGACTTCCGTCGGACGGAAATGTGCATCATCCCCTACGGCACGCAGGAAGGTGAAATTTCCTTTTGCGCCTACAACACCGGGGTTGGCTGGCGAAACATCATCGAAGACATGCACAAAAACGCCACTGTCGCCAAGTGGTACAAAGAGCATGGCAAGCATGAAATCTACGCCAAGGGCCGCAATGTCGCGCTGTCGGAAGCCCCATACACCCTCAACATCAACGCTGAAGACGCCGCACGGGTCCGCCCACGCGATGAAGACGTACCCATGACGGCGGCTGAAGAGAAGCGCCTGATGGAAAAACTCTTCAAAGAAAAAGTCCTCGGTATCAAGAACGGCGAGACGAAGCTCGTCCAGCTTGGTCGCGCCAAGAAGGCAACCGCTAACAGTAATGGCGTGGCGGTCCAAGCGGCTCAGGCGGGTGCGGCGGCCGCGGCAAGCGCCAATGGGGTGTCGGTAGTGAAGTAATCAGGACGATTGCGCTGAACCGGGCTAATCTCTCGTGGCTGGCGGGGCGACCTATGAGTCGTCCCGCCATTTTTTGCCCTCGATACCCTTCTAGATTAGTAGCGTAAGTTTTCTAACATATTCAGAATCATATACTTGCAACGGAAAAAAGGTGGAAATTAGCCTAGCCACCAGCACGCGCCTTCGTCTATAAGCGGGCCTTGCGCAGGGCACGCCTGCGCACAGTGAAGCGTCAAGTCTGCACCAATTGGGGTTTCAATAGACCATGTCCGACGAAACGAAGCCGGTACCAGAGGCGGCGTCACCAACCGAGAAAGCTCCCGCCAACGGCCCTGCCGCAACGGCGGCACCTGACCCGCCAGTTGACCCTGAGCGTGAAGCCAAGATTGCGGCCGCCAAGGCCAAGGCAGCCGCGGCTAAAGCCGCCCGCGAAGCAGCTTCCGCTGGGACAGCAGCCGGTGATGGCGCTCGCGACGGGGACGCGCCAAAGGCTGCGCCGGCAAAAGTGGCGGCCAAAGCTCCCGCCAAGGCCGCTGCCAAGGCTCCAGCCAAGAAGGAAGCGGCTCCGGCCTATGCCGACATCAAAGATGATAACTTCATTGCCGGTTTGCGGGCCGCTTTTCAAGAAGACATCAAGGAAGCCGTGACCAGCAATGGTCAGCAAATCCTTCGGGTTGTTCCCGAACGCGCCCGTGATCTGCTGTGGTACTTGCGCTACGACGCTGCGATTCGGTTCGACCTCCTAACCGACGTCACGGCGGTGCACTATCCAGACCGCAAGGCTTTCGAGGTGGTTTACCAGCTCTATTCAATCCCAGAAAATCGGCGGCTGCGCGTCAAAGCTGAGTTGCCGGAAGAACAGTCCATCTACACCGTTTGTGATATTTGGGCGACAGCCAACTGGCTGGAGCGGGAGGTGTATGACATGTTCGGCATCCGCTTTGAGGGACATCCTGATCTCCGCCGCATTTTGTTGCCAGAGGGCTGGGTGGGATTTCCGCTGCGCAAAGAATATCCGGTTGAATACCGCCACAATGAATGGGTCGCTGAAAATCTCAATATCCTTGAAATTCCAGAAGGGGCTGACCTGACTGGAAAATTCGAGTAACCCCCGGCCAGAGCCTTGACCTTGCAGAGCCTTGACCTTGCTAGGAGTTAGTACGACCGATGAGCACGATTCCTCTCGTTACCCATCACACTGAAACCCTGTTCGACTCGGAGCAGATGGTGTTGAGCATGGGGCCGCAACATCCATCCACCCACGGCGTGCTCCGAGTCATTCTGAAGCTGGATGGCGAGCGGGTCGTTGACCTCGACTGCGACATTGGCTATCTCCACCGCGGGGCCGAGAAAATTTTTGAAAATCGGCTGTATCCGATGATTGCGCCATACCTGGACCGGCTGGATTACATTGCCGCCGTCTCCAACGGGTTGCTGTACGTGGAAACGGTGGAAAAGGCGATGGGATTGGAGGTCCCGCCACGTGCGCAGTACCTGCGGGTTATTCTGACCGAACTCAATCGGCTGGCGAGTCACCTGCTCTGGTTGGCGACCCACGCGCTTGATATTGGCGGGTTTACGGTTTTTCTGTACGCCTTCCGCGAGCGTGAAGAGATTCTCAAGATTTTTGAAAACTTCTTTGGCGCGCGTCTGACCTGCCATGCCTTCCGAATTGGTGGCATGAGCTATGACGCTTATCCGGAATTTGAAGCCCAAGTCCGGGCGTTCTGTGACCTGCTTCCCAAGCGGATCGAAGAGTATGAGACACTGCTCAACGAAAATCGCATCTGGCTGGGACGCACCGTGGGGATCGGCGTCATATCGGCGGAAGATGCCATCAGTCTCGGTTTGACGGGTGCGCCATTGCGCGGCTCTGGCGTGGATTATGACGTCCGTAAGACAGACCCTTACGAATGCTACGCCGACTTGGAGTTTGACATTCCGATTGGTGAAAACGGTGACACCTTTGACCGCTACTTGGTGCGTATGGAGGAAATGCGCCAGAGCCGGCGCATCATCATGCAGGCACTCGACAAGTTACCTGACGGACCCGTGATAGGAAAGGTTCCGAAAGTCATACGAGTTCCGGCCGGCGAGGTGTATCACTCGATTGAAGGGCCAAAGGGCGAGTTGGGTTTGTACCTCGTGTCCGATGGCGGGACGAAACCGTACCGTTTGCGCATGCGCCCGTCGTCATTCATTAACTTGGGCGCGCTGCGCAAAATGGCGGTTGGTTCGCTGATGTCGGATGTGGTGGCCGTGATTGGTTCGCTTGACATTGTATTGGGTGAGATTGACCGATGATGATGACCCCGTGGCCGTGGATGCCGGCGCTCAATGCATCTCCGCAGTGGCTTGAATCGCTTGTGCAGCAGGTTTATGCCTACCTACCAACTTGGTTGACGGCCAATCTGACGCCGACGGACGCCGCGGATTTCATCGTGTGGCCGCTGATTCAGATTGGAGTCATGCTCGTGGCGGTGCTGACGGCAGTCGCCTACTTGACCTTAGCTGAACGCAAGGTGAGCGCCTGGATTCAGGTGCGCGTTGGGCCAAATCGTACTGGGCCGCTCGGTTTGCTTCAGCCGGCTGCCGATGGCATCAAGCTGCTCATCAAGGAAGATGTCATCCCCTTCAAGGCCGACAAGACGGTTTTCACGCTCGCGCCCATCATCAGCATGGTGTGCGCGTTTATCGTCTTGGCCGTACTGCCCTATGGACCCCATTTCGCCAGTATCACGAACATCAACATTGGGTTGTTGTTTATCCTGTCGGTGTCGTCAGTGGGCGTGCTGGGCATTATCTTGGGCGGCTGGGCGTCCAATAGTAAGTACCCGCTGCTGGGCGCACTCCGTTCTTCGGCGCAGATGGTGAGCTATGAAGCCGCGATTGGGTTGACCATTGTTTCAGCGCTCATCTTTACGCGCACCTTCTCGATGCAGGGCATCGTCGAGGCCCAACGGAGCCTGGGCGTTTGGTTTGTGCTCTTTTTGTTTCCCTCATTCATTGTCTTTCTGGTTTCGGTGATTGCCGAAACCAATCGCGCCCCGTTTGATTTGGCCGAGGCTGAGTCAGAGCTGGTCGGTGGATTTCACACGGAATACAGTGGCTTTCGGTTCTCGATTTTCTTCATTGCCGAGTACGCCAATATGGTCGTCGTGGCGGCGATTGGCGCGACGCTTTACTTGGGTGGTTGGTACGTGCCGGGCATGGACTGGGTTGCCGCGCAGTTCCCGGAAGCCTATCGGGAAGCCGTGTTGACGCTCCTGGGCGTGACGGCCTTCGCCATCAAGTCTGGGGCAATCCTCTATCTCTTTATTTGGATGCGCTGGACGTTTCCGCGCTACCGCTATGACCAGTTGATGGAACTGGGATGGAAGTGGCTCATGCCGGCCGCACTGGCCAACATCGTGCTGACGGCGACCGTCTTCATCATCGGCAAGGAACTGGGACTGGTCCGCTCAGTCGGTGGGGTGCTGGAAATGGAATGGCAGGGCAAGTTGTTTTTCACCGTTGCTAGCCTGCTTTCGATGTTTCCGATTCTGGCCCTGCTCAACGCGATCAACCGCAACTCGAAGAGCTTCAATCTGCGCGCCCAGCGAACGACGATTCCCATCAGCACGCGCAAGGTCAAGCTCTCGCCAGGGGTTAAGACCGCTTAGTCCAGGGTGATTGATTCGGTTGGCGTTTTGCGGCGCTACCTTACACGGAGAGATGTATGCTGCTTGTTGGTTGGGAAGCGGTCTTTTTTTGGATGCTGACGCTGACGGCGCTCTTTGCGGCGGTGTTTACGGTGTCGGCGCGTAACCCGGTTCACTGCGCCCTCTTTCTCATTTCAACCCTGATTGCCACCGCCGCGCTCTTTCTCTTGCTGCGGGCTGAGTTTGTCGCCGGGGCGCAGATTCTGGTCTATGTGGGCGGCATTCTGGTGCTGTTTTTGTTTGTGTTGATGCTCGTCAACACGCGCAGCGAGGTTGAAAATCCCTTCAATCGGCAAGATAAGGCCGGCGTGGTCATTGCCGCGCTCGTGGGACTCTCGATATTGGGAGCGGTGACCTACACCCAGCAGAAGGGCGGCTTTTTCAAGACGCGCCCATCGGCGGACCGGATGGCGATAGAGAACGCCAGGCCGGATCCAAATGCGCCGGCCGGCGTCATTTCGGCCGATACGGAAACACTGGGCATTACGCTTTACACCCGCGCCGTGCTGCCGTTCGAGATCGCGTCGGTTCTCTTGCTAATGGCGATTGTGGGAGCCGTGTTGCTCGCACGTGACCGGAAACAGGAAGAAACTTACGACTAACAGCCGAGGAGCTTCACCGTGATGACACAATTGGCTTTGGCATTATGCTGGGCAGCTCAACAGTCTGCTGATGCCTCGCTCATGGAGCGTTACATTCAGGGACTCAAGGAAGTTGATACCTCGAAATTCCTTGTCTTGAGCGCCATCATTTTCAGCATTGGCATTGGCGGCGTCCTCATTCGGCGCAACATCATCGTCATTTTCATGGCCGTCGAGTTGATGCTCAGCGCTGCCAATCTGAACTTCATTGCCTTTGCACGCTATTGGCAGACCCAGGGCAGTCTGTATGCCTATAACGGCCACGTCATGACGATTTTCGTAATTGTTGTGGCGGCGGCAGAAGCCGCGCTTGGACTGGGGCTGCTCCTGGCGCTCTACCGCAACCGCGAAACCATCGCGGTAGATGAAATCAATCTCCTCAAGTGGTGATGCCGTTTATGTATCTCGTTGCACTGGTGCCTTTCTTTCCGCTGCTGGGATTTGTCATCAACGGCTTGTTTGCCAAGCGGCTGGGCTTTTCTGAAAAAGTTATCGGGGCCATTGCCTGCACCATGGTGGCAGCCTCGTTTGTGTGTTCGGCCGTTGCTGTGTATGAGTTCAGTCATTATGCCCACGACGCCAACGTGCAAAAGGCGGCCAAGCAGCGTGAAGCTGCATTGATGTCCCAGATGTCTGGCGCGGAAGACAAAGAAGCACTCCGCGCCAAGCAAGCCATCAAGGCCCAGTCGGCGACCGAGGCGGGCGACCACACCGCCGCTGGTGACCCCAAAGATGAGGGACACGAAGTTGTTGCCACGCCCTACATCGTGACGTTGTTTGAGTGGATGCCCGGCGGGGCGATGGCGGCAACCCTGGGCCCAAACGCCGGCCAGGCGATGGCGGATTTTTCGGTCAAGTGGGCTTACCAGCTTGACCAGCTTTCGGGCCTCTATATTTTGTTTGTCACGTTTGTGGCGTTCTTCATTCACTTGTTCGCCATCGGTTACATGCATGGCGACCCAAGCTTTCATCGGTTTTTTGCGTACCTGAACCTGTTCATGTTCATGATGCTCAACCTGGTGTTGGGCGCAAACTTCCTGATGACCTTCGTCGGCTGGGAAGGCGTCGGCTTGGCGTCGTACCTGCTCATCGGCTACTACCTGAAGAAACCCGAAGCCGGGGTGGCCGCCAAGAAGGCCTTCGTTATGAACCGCGTCGGTGACTTCGGGTTGATGCTGGCGATGATGGCAACCTTTGCGGTGTTTGGGACGCTCGACTACGCCGATGTCATGGTGATGGTCAAGGCCCTGCCGCAGGAACCACTGGGCCTGGCAGCATTGAGCTTCACAGGCGGCACGCTGACGGTCATTGCCCTGCTGATCTTCCTGGGTGCGGCTGGGAAAAGCGCGCAGATTCCACTCTACACGTGGTTACCCGATGCTATGGCCGGTCCAACTCCGGTGTCGGCACTCATCCACGCGGCGACGATGGTCACGGCCGGGGTCTATCTTGTGGCGCGGTGTAACCCACTCTTCCAGCGTGCGCCAACGGCCATGTTGACCGTAGCCGTAATCGGGATTGCCACGGCGTTTGTCGCGGCCACGATTGGCATCACCCAAACCGACATCAAAAAAGCCCTGGCGTACTCAACGGTTTCCCAACTTGGCTACATGTTTGTCGGCTGCGGCGTCGGGGCCTTTGTCGCTGGTGTGTTTCACGTCGTGACGCACGCTTTCTTCAAAGCCCAGCTTTTTCTTGGTTCTGGGAGCGTCATTCACGGTGGCTCACCCAGTGGCCACCAGCAGGAGATGACCTACTACGGCAACTTCAGAAAGTACATGCCGATCACCTTTGCCACGATGATGGTATCGCTGTTTGCCATCTGCGGCATCATTCCCTTTGCCGGGTTTTTCAGTAAGGACGAAATCCTGGCCAAGGCGCTGCACACACCCGTGTTCAGTCATGAGATAGGCCTGGCACTCTACGCCATGGGCTTTCTCACGGCTGGCGTGACCGCCTTTTACATGACACGCCTGATGTGCCTGACCTTCTTTGGCAAGGAACGGTTTCTGGAGGGCCCGGACTTTCAGCCCCATAAGGCAGGCGATGGACATGACCATGGCGATGACCACGGTCAGGGGCCAGCCTCGAAGGACTTCCACCCGCACGAATCGCCGTTGGTCATGACGCTACCGCTGGTCGTGCTGGCGGTGTTTGCCCTGGTGGCTGGTTTTGCCGGTGTGTCGGAAGAACTCACTGGCGGGGCTTTCCCCAACTACGTTCATCACTGGCTGGCCCCGGTCATGGATACCACGCTGTACCCAGAGAAACCGGTGACGGCCATCAATCCGACCGAGTGGCTACTGGCTATTGTCAGTGTCATCTGGGCGTTGGCGATGATGGGCCTGGCCTATTTCCTGTACGTCATTCGCCCGGAACTTCCCGAAAAGCTCGCCCAAACGCTGCGTCCACTCTACGTTCTGAGCGTCCGCAAGTGGTTCTGGGATGACTTCATTGATGTTTACCTCGTTGGCGCGTTCAAGAAAGTGAACCTTGGCGCATGGGGTGTGGATTTCGTTGTGGATTCGGTGGTCAACTTCTTCGCCTGGTTGACGCGCGCCAGTTCGGTCGTCTTCCGCACGGTACAGACCGGCCTCATGCAGAACTATGTCCTGGTGATGGCACTGGGCATTTTCTTGTTCATTGCCGGCCTGGGCTATCCGCTCTTCAGGGAGTTGTTTGCGCCGGGAAGTCGTCCATCACCGCCGTCGCAACCGCAGACGAGTCGCGTCATTCAGCCCTGACGGGCGTGGCGTTTGGGAAGCTTTACCGAGGAACGATACGGCATGCTACCGAGTAATGTTGTTTTCGCATCGAGTCCGGCCGAACTCTACATCGGGCCGGTTGGTATCCTGAGCCTGGTCACTTGGCTGCCATTGGTCGGGGCAGCGATCGTGTTCTTTCTGGACAAACGCAGTACAGACCTCATCAAACAGTTTGCCACGGTTTGGATGGCCGTGTGTTTTCTGGTTTCACTACCACTCGTGCTGATGTGGAACTACGACGTGCGTGGCTTGCAGTTCATGGAGACGGCCGAGTGGATTCCAATGATCGGCGCCAAGTACCAGCTCGGTGTGGATGGCTTCGCCCTGACGCTCGTCATGCTGACGACCTTTCTCGGCCCCATCGTGGCGCTCTGTTCGTGGAACTACATTGAAAAGCGGCAGAAGGAATACTACGCCCTGCTGCTCATCATGCAGTCGTTCATGATTGGCGTGTTTGCCGCGGCTGACCTATTTCTGTTTTACGTGCTGTTTGAGGTCATGCTGGTGCCGATGTACTTGCTCATCGGCATCTGGGGCGGGGAGCGCCGGCTGTATTCGGCCATCAAGTTTTTCGTGTACACGTTGGTCGGGTCGCTGCTCATGCTCGTTGCCGTGTTCAAGTTTTACTTCACGGCCGCGGAAACGGCGGCGAAGTATCCCCAGGAAGTCAAGGCGGCGGTTGAAGTCGTCGTGGGCAATAACGCGCCAATGCGCGGCATGGTGTTGGACGGCGTCGAAACGGCGCGGCGGGCCGGCGTCGCACGCGCGGCCCAGGCGGGCGGTGGAATGTATGACGTCGAACCAGCTCCATACGGAACGTTCAACATCTATGCTCTGCAAGCCATCGGTAGCGCGCGCGACGGACAGGGCAAGCCACTCGTGCCGCTGACATTGCAGTTGTGGCTCTTTGCCGGGTTTGCCCTGGCGCTGGCGATCAAAGTGCCGATGGTGCCGTTCCACACTTGGTTGCCGGATGCGCACGTTGAAGCTCCAACGGCCGGCTCGGCGATTCTGGCCGGTATTTTGCTCAAAATCGGCACGTATGGCTTTGTGCGGTTCAACTTCCCGATGTTTCCCGATGCCGCCATGGATGCGCGGGTCACCTCGGTCATGGGCACGCTGGCCATTCTCGGCATCGTGTATGGCTCGCTGGTGGCGCTGGCTCAAAAAGACATGAAAAAGACGATTGCGTATTCGTCGGTCGCCCACATGGGAACGACCATGCTTTCGCTCTTTGCCTTCAATCCAAACGGCATCAACGGGGCAGCGCTTCAGATGTTGAGCCACGGCGTAACCAGTGCGGCGCTCTTCATCATGATCGGGATTCTCTATGAGCGGCGGCATACGCGGCAGATTGCCGACTACGGCGGGATTGTCAGCTCGATGCCGGCATTTTCGGTAATGTTCATGATTGCGACGATGGCCAGCGTGGGGTTGCCGCTACTCAATGGTTTCGTTGGGGAGTTCATCGGCCTGCGTGGCGTCTTTGAGGCCAACGTGGTCTGGGCCTTTTGGGGTACAACCGGCATCATTCTGGGCGCGGCCTACATGCTCTGGCTCTATGAGCGAGTGTTTCTGGGGCCAGTCAAGAATCCCAAGAATGCCGACTTACCCGACCTGAGCGCCCGCGAGTGGGCCTATCTCACGCCACTCGTGGCCGCCATGATCATTTTTGGTGTGTATCCCAAGCCGCTGGTCACGCTGATCAACGGCACGACCGAAGTCGTTGTCCGCCAGATGCGGCCTACCTATTTTGCGCCACGGGACGCGGCTTCCCGCGAGGAAAAAGCGGCCGTGCGTCCGGCACAACCCACCACCGAACACTGAACAGTTCGATTGAGTCTTAACCCTGTCATCGTGAGCCAGATTATGCTGCCTTTGCTTGTTGAGTTGCCGCCGCTGCCAACCCTGCGCGACACCGCGCTCATCATGCCGGAAATCATCCTGACCTTGTTTGCCTGCGCGGCGCTTGTCCTTGACGTGTCGCTGCCCCGCGGCAAAAAGCACATCACGGCCTACTTCAGCCTGGCCGGTCTGGGATTTGTGGCGCTGGCATTGGCGCAGCAGCTCCTGACGGTAGCCGACCGACTGCCCCTGAGCGCGTTCTATGGGATGCTCTTCATTGATGGGCTGTCGGTCGTGTTTCGCTTCGTCTTCATCGTAGCGGCGGCCTTTTCGATTCTGTATTCCATCAAGTACCTGGAGTTCGAGCGTGAGCAGCGGGGCGAGTACTACGCGCTTGTGCTGTTCTCGACCCTGGGGATGATGTTTGTGGCGGTCAGCGGCGACCTGATTTCGCTGTTCGTGTCATTTGAGCTGATGTCATTGAGCGTGTACGTGCTGGTCGGCTACTTCAAGCGTGACGGTCGCTCAAACGAAGCGGCCATGAAGTATTTTCTGACCGGGATTTTCTCGTCGGCGCTCATTCTCTACGGGTTGTCATTGGTATATGGCGTGACGGGGCACACCAACTTGGGGCTGATTTCCGAAACCATTGCCGACTACGTGCAAGGTGGTGCGCCGGAAAGTGGCGACCCGCGATTGCTCCTACTGGTGGCGTTGGTGCTGGTGGCCGCCGGGCTGCTGTTCAAAATCGCGGCCGTCCCCTTCCACATGTGGGCCCCGGATGCTTACGAAGGCGCGCCGACGACCGTCACGGCGTTTATGTCGGTTGGACCGAAGGCCGGCGCATATGTGTTGTTGGCGCGGATGCTGCTCTTTGCGTTGGCCCCACTGCGCGAAATGGAGGGACTCCCGGGTTGGGCGGATATGCTGGCCATCGTCGCCGTGCTGACCATGACCGTCGGCAACCTGGCCGCTGTCACGCAAGACAGTGTCAAGCGTCTGCTGGCTTATTCAAGCATTGCCCATGCCGGCTATATTCTCCTGGGACTGGTGTCAGGTACGACGATGGGCTACCAAGGGGTCGCTTTCCACATCATGACCTATACGTTGATGAACACGGGCGTTTTTGCCGTCATCATTGCCCTGCACCGGCAGGGGGTCATTGGGGAAAAGCTCGATGATCTGAATGGGCTGTTTGTCAAAGCGCCGAGTGTGGCGGTTTTGATGCTGATCTTCATTCTGGGCTTGGCCGGCATCCCGACGACGGCCGGCTTTGTCGGCAAATACCTGTTGTTTGGGTCGTTGATTGACAGCGGGAAACCCTGGTTGGTGTATGTGGCCGTGATCGCAGTTCTCAACGCCGTAGTTGCGTTTTACTACTACGCGCGGTTCTTGCGGGCGATGTTCCTGAACCCGCCCAGCGATAATGCAGCCGATGCCACGCCCCTGTTGCTATCACTTGGCGTGCGAGTCGCCATGACCCTTTCCGCAGTAGCGGTTCTGTTTTTTGGTGTGTATCCGCAGCCGCTGATCAACGTGGCGAACATCGTCGCCCAAAGCATCACGACCATTTACGCTCAGAGTTCCGGTATTGCCTTCCGCTGACGTAGCCACCGCTTGGCGTCTGTATGATACCCGGAAACGATTTCGGGAATGCCACGGCATTCCAACGGAGTACGCCCGATGCCCATCATCGAGATTCGGCTGTCGCCGACCTTCAAGCGGTTTCTCTCATCCGGTCAAGCCAGTGGCATCCTGCTGCTGGCTTGTACCGCGCTTTCGCTCCTCATTACCAACTCGCCGTTTGGCAAAGCCTATCTGCATGCTTGGCATGCCAACGTGGCTGGCCTCCCGGTGGAAGTCTGGGTCAACGATGGGTTGATGGCGATTTTTTTTCTGCTCATCGGACTGGAACTCAAGCGTGAGCTATACGTTGGGGAACTATCGAACATTCGGCATGCTCTGCTGCCGATCATTGCCGCTCTGGGGGGCATCGTGGTGCCGGCCGGGATTCATTTCCTGCTCAACAACGGCACGCCGACCCAGCCCGGCATCGGTATTCCCATGGCGACGGACATTGCCTTTGCGCTGGGGGTCTTGGCGCTCTTGGGCGACCGGGTGCCGGCTTCGCTGAAGGTCTTTCTAGCTGCGCTGGCGGTCATTGATGACTTGGGTGCGATCATCCTCATCGCATTGTTTTACTCTGGAGCGCTGGCGTGGAGTTATCTTGGGGCGGCCCTGGTCGTGATGGCCATCTTACTGATGCTCAATCGCTGGCGGGTCATGGTACTCTGGCCCTATCTGCTGGGTGGTCTTGTGATGTGGTCCTGCATGCTCAAGTCGGGCGTCCATGCCACGATTGCCGGCGTCTTGCTGGCGTTCACCATTCCTTTCACCGGTAAAAGCGAAGATGAGCACTCGCCTTCGCACCGTCTCGAAGGCTGGCTTCAGTATCCCGTATCGTTTGGCATCATGCCGATTTTCGCTCTGGCCAATACCGGTGTCATCATTCAACCGGATGTCCTTTCGCTAATTTCCAGCGCCAATGGCATTGGGATTTTCACCGGGTTGCTCATTGGCAAGCCGGTTGGGATTTTCCTGGCCAGCGCCGCAGCCTTGCTGTTGCGGGTCTGTCAGATGCCGCTCGATCTGAACTGGAAGCATCTGCTGGGTGCCGGGATGCTGGGTGGCATAGGTTTTACAATGTCAATCTTCATCACGAATCTTGCCTTTCCAGAAGATGTTTTGATTGTGAGCGCATCCAAGATGACGATTCTGCTGGCATCGCTCACGGCAGGCGTGATTGGCTTTCTATGGCTGAAGTTCTTTGGTCAGCCAGACGTGGCCGACCGTGACCTTGAAACGATGGATTACGCAACCACATCCCCGTAGGCTGTGATGTCAGCGCCGCGCTGGTTGGAAGTCTGGTCGCTGGGCGTGGTGGACTACGCCGCTGGGCTGACGATGCAGGAGCAACTCGTCGCGCAGCGTCGCCAGGGTGTGATTCCCGACACGCTACTACTGCTTGAGCACCCACCGGTGATTACCCTGGGGCGGGCCGCCAAAGCGCAGCACGTCGTTGCGCCCGCGGCCGTGCTCGAAAGCCAGGGCATGGCCGTTTATGAAACCGGACGCGGCGGCGATGTGACCTATCATGGCTGGGGTCAACTGGTCGGCTATCCGATTCTCGACCTCAATCCAGACCGGCGTGACATCCGGCGCTACATGCGTGACCTAGAGGAAGCACTGATTCGCGCCCTGGCCGAGTATGGGATTAGTGCCGGGCGCGTGTCGGGTCTGACCGGCGTTTGGGTGGCCGGTGAGCGCAAGATTGCCGCGCTCGGCGTCCGTGTGTCGCGCTGGATTACTTCGCATGGGTTTGCGCTCAACGTGACAACGCGCCTCGATGACTTCAACTTCATCGTTCCGTGTGGTATTGCCGACAAGGCCGTGACATCCCTTGCCCACGAAACCGGGGCGTCGCCCTCGCTTGACGAGGTTGGCGCGCGCGTCAGTCACCACCTGGGACAGGTCTTTGAGCGGGACGTGGTTGAACGTCAAGTTACCCAGGCTTCCGTGCAGGTCTGGCTGGTACGTGAGCGGGCGGGGCAGGTGGAATACCTTGTGCTGCGCCGGACGGCGGCGCGGGGCGGTTTCTGGCAGCCCATAACCGGTCGGGTTGAGCCGGGTGAATCCCCGGCGCAGGCGGCCCGCCGTGAGGCCTACGAAGAAACAGGTTATGACATCCTGCCGCGCGAGCTTGGGCTTGTGCGAACCTCGCTGATGACAACCGAATGGTATCCCCCGGCGGCACAGGGACCAGTCTTCAATCGAGAGCATGCATTTGTGGCGCGGATTGCGGACGATGTTGCGGTTCGGTTACAAGCGACCGAACACGACGCATGCGCGTGGCTGCCCTGTGAGGCCGCCTTAGCGCGATTGGGTTGGGACGGACACCGAGCGGCGCTCCGCCAAGTTCACCAAACCGACCTGTGAGTACATCAGATGGTTCGTGGCTTGCAACTCGCTTCTAAGCTGTGTATTTCTCACTTGCCTGGAAAGTCCATCACCGACAAGGTCTGTCCCAATCCCGATGGCGTGCTGCCGTCGCCGGTCAAGCAACGCTCATGAACCAAGGCTGGAAACGTCACCCTGTGCCACAACCTAGCCGCTCCCGCTGGTGGATCCTTGGCGTGGTCTGTCTCCTGTCCGCCCTGGGTGGCTGCACGACGCCGCCCCCGCGGTGGGGCGAACTCGTCGAGAAAAAAGAACTCGCTGACTTTGATCAGCCACGTTGCCAGCCTGCCGCTGTTGCTCCGGCGACTGATGACCTGATTGTGTATCTGGACGGCAGCGCCAGCATGCGTGGCTATTTGAATCGGCGTGGAGCCAGCGCTTACCGGGAAACCCTCCGGTTGCTGACGGAAGTCGGGCCACTGTGCGAGCCGGCTATGAAAATTCAGTTCCGCAAAGTCGGCGGGAGCGTGGATGCCCCCAAACCCTGGGAGGCGCTCAATCCGCTGCCGGACAAAGAGGAGTTTTACAGCCTGCCGGAGACCGATCTGGCCGCCGCCGTGCGAAGCTTCGCCGCTAACCTCGAAGGTAAGCGCACCGGCCCGCCGCCGCGCATGCATGTGCTCGTCACCGATGGCGTGCAATCCACCGGGACAACGCTTGCGGCCGCCTTTCGGGATGAAAGTCTCAAACTGCTTGACGGCGCAGACGGCAAGCCACCTTGGCAAGCGACCCTGTTTGGTATCCGCAGCCAGTTTGACGGTAAGGTGTACTCTGAAGTCGAACGCACGCACGCCACGCTCTACAAAACCGAAGACGATCAGCAAACGTGGCGGCCGTTTTACCTAGTGGTCTTCTCTAGTGATGCCAGTCAGCACGATAACAATGTCGCCCGTTTGCGCCGTGAACTGCGCAAACTGGAGAGTCGCCCCGAAATTCACGAACTGCCGCTTTCATCCTGTTTTGTTGCTGGTCCACCACAGGTTGAGGTCAAAGGCGATCCATCCGCCAGCGGACTTGGCCCGCGCATTGCCCAGGTCAAGCACAAGCAGCCGGACGCGCCGCCCGCGTTCAACATTCAGATTGGCATGGAAAACAACCGACGGCTGGCGGTGATGGTTCGTCCGGCGTGGTCAGAAGCTGCGTTGAGCGCGGCTCCTGCCGATCAACTGGCCGAGATGACGGAATGGCAGGTAACGCCGGTGTATCCAACAACCGAGAACCCCGAAGACGGCTACCCGCGTTTGGACGATATACAGGTCACGGCTGCGGATGGCAGTATCCTGATCACCGGACAGCCAGGTTGGGAAAGCCAGGCCAAGTCTCCAGCCTGGCGTATTTTTCGGCTGACGGGGCGACTCGCCCCCAAAAAACGCTTGCCAGACTGGCTTGAACGGTGGAATACACGTGATGACCGCACGCTTGAACAGGCTAATCGCACCTACAACTTGCTGGCTACTTGGCAAGGGCCTTGGGAGCGTTCGCCGATCGGGCGGCAAACGGTAGCAACCCTGTACTTGGCAATCGGCCCAAAATAGGGGCCGCGCCGGTTTGGCGTGAGCAGTGTATGGTTTTACCAGCGATGTTGGCAGTTCGTTCAGTTGGATTGGGTGGGCAGCGCTTCGCTTTCGCGCTGCCGGAAGAACTCATCCAGTATTTCGTCACCGACACCAGCGATAGCGAGTGGCAGACGGTCGGCGACAAGTGGTTTCTCTACCTCGTCGCCGTGGGAGTCTTGTGCGCACTCGGCATGTTGGGGGTGAAGTTTCTCCGCAAGCAAAGCGCGCCCAATCCGCAGGCCCGCAACTGGTCGCTTGGGGAAACGGTGGGCTTCATTTGTCTGGGCTTTATTCCGCTGGTGCTGCTGTGTTTCATTGGCTGGAAATTCATTCTGCGCAATGCGGCGGTCATCGGCGGCTACGGGCTGATGGTCGGCATGGTGTTTGGAATTTTGTGGTACGCGCTCTTCATGCTGCTCGTTCATGTCGTGAGTCCGTGGCGGCGCGACCTGTATCCAAAGCGATGGTGAAGCCGTCTCTGGCAACCGATTGAAAGGAGCGCACCGGGTTCAATGAAAAACATCATCATCGTGACCGGCGGCAATGGAACACGGGTGGCGGATGCCCTTGTCCGGTTGTTGGCCATGGGATTTCCGACCGGTATGCATCAGGGGCTGCTCTCCAGCGCCGGGGACGAACTCGAAATCTGGCGCATTGATCCCGACCGGAGTTCTGGCGCGCTCGATGTCCTGCACGAAACGCTCCGCCGCTATCGTCATCTTCAGCACTTGATGCAGGACGGAGACGGCGAACCGGGCATCACACCACTGGCGGCCAGTCCGTGGGCGATGGCCGTCAACACCCAAGTACGCGACTTTGACCCACTGGCCCTGCCCGGCTTTGACCGGCCCATCTCGACGCTACGCGAGCTGTTGGCCCAGTCGCCGGGCAAGCGGGACGGCACCCCCGTGCTACAGGCTTTCTACGAGGACAAAGACCTCGACGTCAAAATCAACCGGGGCTTTTACCAGAAACCATTTATTGGTTCGCCGGTCATGGCGGCGTTCGCGGCGTCGCTGACCGACCGCAACACGCCGGCCGGGAGCCAGATTGACTTCAACACGCTCAAGCAAAGCCAGGTTCGCTTTTTCATCTGCGGGAGCGTCTATGGCGGCACAGGGGCCTGCGCGCTCCCGGTCATCGGACAATTTCTTGCCCGCGAACGGCAGCGTGGCAACCTCAATTGGACCATCGGCGGTTGCCTACTGATGCCTTACTTCCTGCCGCCGCCGCCGCCCTTCGGCCCGTTGCCCGAAGACCGGCAGATGGACCCGCGCCACGTTGAGCAGGAAGCGCGCCGCATGGCGCAGCAGTTCGCCGGTCATGAGGCCTTTGCCGTCCTCAACGATGAGGAGCGAATTGCGCTGGCCCGACAAATCCTGACCGGTTTTTACGCCGACCCAACCGACTTGCCGCTGCGCGCCCGGCATAGTTTGGTCTATTACCGGGATATTCTCGCGCCGACCTTTGACGATCTCTACCTCATCGGGAAGCCCCAGCCCGATGCCTTGCAGCGGTGGAGCAATGGCGGGCAAACGCAGCGCAACCCACTCAATGCCACTGAAGTCGTGGCGGCCGTGACCGCGCTCAACTACTTCAGTGGCAACCGCGTGGGAGATGGCAGCGCCTATGGTCTCTCGGCCGGTGACGCGGCGCTGGCGCCAAACCTGCTGCGCCTTTCCGATGTGCCAATCTATTCGGTTGCTGGGCAGCCGGTGGATGCCGAGAAGGTCTTTCTGGCCACGGCGGTCATGATTCACCTGTTGAAATACCAAATTGACTGGCGTTCAGACGCACGCGGTTGGAGCGATGATCCGGGCGGGTTACGGCAGCTTTACCAGCTCGACCCAGGGCGTCAGAAGCGGGACCACCTGGCCTACGACACCATGCTCGCGCTCATCCGCGACATCATGGTGGATATGACTTCGCCAGACCGAACCCTTGGCTGGGACGCCGAAATTCGGGCCGGGCTTGACAAGTTGATCGCGCCCGGCGCGGAAACCGGGGTCATCGAGCGCATGAAGCGGCGCACTCGCTTCCTGGGGTTGTCTGCCGACAACAAGCCGCAGGAAGCGCTACGCTTCGGACAGGTTGCCGTTGAACTCACCTCGTTTGATTTCTATGGCTGGACTCCCCGGCCGGAGTTCAAGCGTGGTGACTACGCCCGGCTGGTCTGGCAAAACGTCTTTGACAAGGCAAGTACCGCGCTTTAGTCGCGTTTGAGCGTCAACTGCAAGGAGATCGCCCATGGCGCTGCTCATCAATCAGGGGATGCTGGGCGAAATCGGTGGGTTTCGACCCCGAACATTTTTCCCGGTGGACCCCCATCGGGTTACACCGCCAACGCCCGACCCACGCTTTTTTGAAACCCTGCCCACGGTTTGGGCGGCGGCCTATCGTTTTCGCCAAGCCATCGAGCAGGGTGAGGAAATCGCCCTCCAGGAGTGGCTGACCCTGTTCGTCCTGCATGCGATGGGAGCGGCTTACCTGACCGAGCCGCTTTCCCCGGCAACGCTGGCGCGGGAGTATCCGCCGGCGCTTCTTCCGGCGCTGGAAACGACGCACCCGCAGGCGGGACAGTTTCAAGACATCCAAATCCTCAGCGTTGGAACGACGACCCTGGGCGGCGTCTATCCAGATGTGGTCTTTTTCCCGGCGCGGGCGCGCTCGCGTTGGCCGCAGGACACATACCTGCGCCCCTACCTCGATGGCTCGCGCCTTTCCTGGTCGCAGACCCGCGACCAACTCCTGACAGACCGCTTCGAACAGGAAAAGTGCCACCGTCACCTGCGCTGCCTGGCGCGTGACGTCTTGCCCTTGAGTTTTGGGAAGCGGCTGGACGCGCTGTGCGACACTGCTTTTGGATCCGCCCCCTATGGACTCGACCAGTCCCCGCGCCTGTCCCCGGCACCGGCGAGCTGGCCACTGGTTCGCCCACTGCCCCAACCGGTGGAGCTTTTAGAAGCGTATCCACTCCGCAAACCAAACGCGCGCGGCGGACAGACCTACTTTCTGGTGGACAAGTTTCCCGCGCCGCCGCCCTGGATGACGGCCGCGCTCGGTCCAGGGCGACCGTCGCCAGTGGGCTTCCGCGCGCTCGGCCCGAATGCCATTGGCGTTGAAGTCCGCGGCCGGCTTGAAACCCTGGCGCTTGGCCCAAACGATGAAGTCGTTGATCTGGCGGCATTGTTCATAAGCGATTACGTCGGGCGGGTGGACTACCCACGCGACGATCAACGTCTGGCGCTCATCCATCCGGTCCACAGGGTGCAGGGGTTGACCGACGCCACGAAAGTGGCGATTTGCCTCGCGCCTGTCACCAGTCGGCTTCTGTCCTTTTTCCCTGAACTCCTGGCGGAAGACACCACCGGTTGGCAGGCCCAGGCCGGTTATGACGGGCACAGCGTGACGTGGACGCTCAAATTGTGTGGGCGCGATGTGCCGTGGACGGCAACCTATTTCGAGGCGCGCGACTTGGCGGTGGCTTCTTTGTCGCTGTGGCCACCCAAGGTTGACCCCCAGTGGCGCTTCTATGCGGCGCATGGCCTGGGCATCCGGGACCGCTCCGGGCGCTGGCGATTGGTGGATGAAACCGGACGGCTGGGCGACCTGTATGAACTCGGCACCGCGCAAGAGGAATATGTGTCCCTGCTGACGCCCCACGCATCGCTTGCGGGAGACGCGCCGGGCAATCGTCCACGGGCGCTGAGCTGGTGGTGGCCCACGCCGGAACGCGATGTGGAGCGCGGCGTCGTGTTGCTGGCCAGGCTTCCAGAGGCAAGCGCGCGGACTCCAGTGGATGCTCACCTCGCAGTAGATTTTGGCACGAGCAATACCTCGGTGGCCTTTGCGGCCGGCGGGGTGACGGATACGCTGCGTTTTTCACTTTCCCCATTGCGCCTGTGGAACGGCGATGGCGCCAATCGCCTTGGTTTCGCGCCGTTCAACTGGGGCGGGGCGAAAGGGTATTTTTCAACCACCCTGTTGACCCGCCGCGCCGCTGGTCTGAACCAGGTGACGCCGGAGACGCTGGCCGTCGAGCATCTGTTCGCGGCTGCCATTCCAAACCTTTATTCCGATGGCCTCAACCGCATGCTGGCGGCCGGGAGCGGCACCAATGCCTGGGACCTCCACGACAGCCTCAAATGGGATCAGTCGCGCACCTCGGCATATCGGGCATTGTTCTTGCGGCTGCTGCTGCTGTTTGCGCACGCCGAGCTGTTTTTCAACCGCCGGGCGCGAGTAACCGACTACACCTTCACGTTTCCACTGGCCATGAACAAAACTGACCGGGATTTGTTTCATGCCCAGAACCAACAAAACATTGGCGTGATTCAGCAGCTTTGCCATGGCAGGCGAGACGCTGAGCTGGCCGCGCACTATCGGGCTACGGTGGACGAAAGCGCCGCCGCTGCGGCCGGGGCAAACCTGCCGCCGAGTTCGGAGCGCCTTGACCTGTTTATTGACGTGGGCGGGGGCACGGCCGATATTGCCGTTCGGCGTGGGACGGAACTGCTCGTCCTCGACAGCCTGCGGCTGGCGGGGCGGCAGTTTTTCCGTACGGCCGAGCAAAACCTGTCGCCGCGCGTCAAGCTCCGCAAGGCGAGTGTGTTTCGCCGTCACCTGGGCTTGTTGCTGGCCCCGGATGATGCCGCGCCAACGGACCTGGACATCGCTGACATGCCGGGCATTCGGGAGCAAAACCTCAGCCTGCCAACGTTTTACCTGTTGCGCGTGAACGAACTCAAAGGCGATGTTTTCATACAACGTGAACATGCCATTCTGAAACGCTACCGCGACACCACGCTTCCGGAAAGCCAAAGCTACAAGGATGCCTACCAGCGTTTTTGCGCGCAGTTCTTCTTCCGCCACCTGCTGGCCTATGGCATTGTCCAGGCGGCTGCCGCGGCCATCGAGCGCCAGCTCAATCAGTCACAGTTACCCCATGGCATCCATTTGGTGTTGGGTGGCAACGCCTGGGGTTTGTTGCTGTTTGCTGATTTTGAGCGGTCGGGCAATGCGCTGCTGACGGAAGCCGAGGCGCTGCTGAACCGTCTCAAGGCGCGCGCCAGTGAAAACAACCTGGCACCGGAAGCCAAGGACTGCCTGGAGCACCTGCATATTCACGATGTCACGCTTCTCAACGAGGGTGACATCAGCCGCGCCAAGACCAACGTGCCGATTGGCGCCTTGGCTGTGGCGGCATCCCCGGCCGCTGGACGCCGCACTGCCCCCTTTGCCGGGGTCAATCTGCCCCAGGTCGTGGTGAGCGATGGGGCGATGGAGCATGGTCCGGAAGCCATACGGTGGTATGACCGCTGGAGTGAAAACGACCTCAAGCGCCGCTTTGCGATGGAGCCAGATACCGACATTCGGCAAGTCACCGTCCGGCTGCCAGGTACGGTGCAGCCGCTCGATACACTGCTCACGTTGTTTACGTCACGCGGCGCGACGGATCTCATCCCACAGAAGAAGTGGGCGACGATCAATGGGTACTTGACCGGTGGACGGCACTACCCGGCATTGACGCCATTGGCCGTTTTTCTGACAGGCGTTCTCTACGCCGACGCCGACCTCAAGCTGGTCACGAGTCTGCCTGACCAGCCTTATCCGCTGATTGAGGACATGGCGCGCAAGGCCGGCTTGTACGACGACCAGCCGCCGGTCGTGGATGCACCGGAGTCGCGCCGGTCAACGATGACATACGAATAATGAGATGGAGCGCGTAGAGGAAATGCCAATGGAGCTACTGGCACTAATCGCTGTGATGCTTGCCACCTTAAGCCTCATCGGCCTGGCAGTTCTGTATTTTGCCATCCTTCGTCCCCTGCAAGTGAAAGTTGAGGAACAGGAGACAAAAGCTTTCCAGTGGGACAGACAAATAACGGAGCTGACAACGCACCGCCAAGCGGACAACAGGCGTCCGGCTGACCAGGGCCGGGTGACATCAGAAGCCCAACTTTCCGCGCTGCAACAAGAAGTGGACTACCTCAAAAGCCAGCTTTCGGTACTGCTGACGCCGCCAGAGACACCACCTCAGGCGCTGCTGGCACTGTCGTCTGCCCCGTCTGCGCCACCAACGCCACAGACGCCCGTTCCGCCACCCCATCCATTTGAGAATCAGCGCGTTTCCGACATCATTAACCGTTACCAGGGCCGCCTGCGCCGCGGGCACATTGATGCGCTGACCAGGCATTTTTCCCTGAATCCAAGCGGCTTGTTTCTGGCGTTGGATGAACGCGGAGAACGCCTGGTCTTTCCAGGGCAGGAGGTCATCTATGCCGGGGACTTTCAGCAAAACTACAGTTTTGCCTACGACTGCGACCAGCCGGGGAGTGGCTATGTGGTTGTCATTTTCCCAGCGCGGCTTGACGCTCAGGGAAACCTCCTGTCCCGTGGACGCTTGCGCGTCGAGTAGGGGCTATGCCGAGCGTGGCTCATAGAGCAGGTAGTCCGCGCGCCGCCGGCAAAAATCGGTGAGCGCCGGTTCATCGGCCTGGGCAATGTCGGCCCAGTCGGCATCGGCTTCGATGGCCGCCCGCAGCCGCGGCTGTCCGGCAATGACATCGAAGGGCACTTTGTCAAAGACGTATTCGTATGGTGGTTGGCTCCACAGCGGTTCGCGTGGATAGAGCCGCCGAATAGCCTTGAGAATTTCAACGGCCGTGCGGTACGAGCGAAACGTCGCCCGATTCTGCACGTGCAGTTGCAATCCACCGCACAACTGACCGGTGAACTTGTTGAACGTCGGCTGAAACCACATCGGGCGAAGGTGGACACCCGGCAACTGAAGGGGTTCGAGGGCAGCCGCCAAGTCGTAGGGGTCAATGAACGGCGCGCCGAAAATTTCAAAGGGACGGGTTGTGCCGCGACCTTCAGACAGAACCGTGCCCTCCAGCAGCACCATGCCCGGATAGACAGTCGCCGTGTCGAGCGTGGGCATGTTGGGCGATGGCATCACCCACGGAAGCCACGTCGTGTCAAACCACTGGGGACGCGACCAGCCCGCGAGGGGCACGACGTGTAGCTCGCAGCCGATGGCTTCGGTTTCGTTGAACATGCGCGCCAGCTCACCGACCGTCATCGCATGGCGCATCGGGAGTGGGTACATCCCGACAAACGATGCCCAGTCGCGTTCGAGCACCGCCCCTTCGATGTCGAGGCCGCCAATGGGATTGGGCCGGTCGAGGACAATGAAGGGAATACCCTGCGCCTTGGCGGCCTGCATCGCCAGCGCCATCGTCCAGATGAAGGTGTAGACACGTGTGCCGACATCCGGCACGTCAAAGACCAGCACGTCCACGTCCGCAAGCATCGCCGGCGTCGGCTGGCGGGTTTTCCCATACAGACTGTAAACCGGAACACCGAGCCGCGCATCACGCGCCCAGCCTTCCCACTCGATCATGTTGTCCTGGGTTTCCCCGCGGATGCCGTGCTGCGGCCCAAACAACGCCGTCAGGCGAAAGGCTGGACAGGCCGCGAAAAGGTCGGCCGCATGGCGATAGACGACATCCACTGAAGCCGGGCTACAGATCAGACCAACGCGCCGGTTGCGCACGAGGTCAAGGTAGTCAGTGAAAAAACGGTCGAGTCCGGTTTGCATGTGGATCATCGGGGGTGGGTTGGCATGGAGACCGTCGCCGGGTAGCGGCGAAGTCACCGTGAGGTTAGCTGCCAGTCCACGCCATCGGTCAAGCAAAAAACGCGCGGATGGTAGCCATCCGCGCGGCGAAGGTTGCTTGCAAGCGTTCTTGTAAGCGGAGTTCTTGCAAGGCTGGATGAGTGAGGCCAGCGCGTATCAGCGCAGACCAAACTTGGAGCGCTGTGGCCGGGCCGCCCGAATGACTTCCACCCGGACGGTGCGCCGTCCGAAGCGAATGGCCTCACGGGTTGACGGCATGTAGATGTCAATGTGGCGTCCGCGAATCCGGCCGCCAGTGTCCTTGACGTGATACACGCCTGAATACTGGCCGGCGTGAACCTTGACGACTGAACCCAGCGGCAATACCCGTGGGTCGGCGGCCACGATACCAGGGCGAACGTATTCACCCGATGCCGTTCGTCCTTTGAGACTGTAAGCCGTTGCCACGAATGGAATGGCGGTGGGAGACGGCTCCGCGTTACGAAGTGAAAACAATCCCAGTGCCGGCGGCGTGGCCGGAAAGTCGAGCGTCAGCTCGACCGATGGGGCGGAGCTAGATGGGGAAGGGGTGGATGGGGTTGACGTTGTTGCTTCAGCCGGCTTTGGCGTCTGGGTCGTGTCGGTGGTCGGGCGTCCCTGCTGGGCGCGGGCGGCAAAGTTGCCAACCATCGTCAGCAAGACCAGAACAAAAGTAAATAAGGGCTTGAATGGAAATGCACGCTGTAGCCCCCGACTCACTGAAGTCCCAATGGCACATAAGCTCATGCCATGTCCTCCTCGATGGAAAATCGGTCGTGGCGCAACAGTTTTGGGGAAACCATTACCCCGCCGACCATGAATCAGCCTGAGACTCTATCATGAGTTGTCAAATTCCCTGGGCAGTGGCAAAGCTGGAAGGCAATGCCAATCAGGTCATACCCAATCATGCCCAATCATGGCATCGAAGCTTGCAGCTTGGAGCAGGGCGGACATAAGATGCCCGAGCAATGTAGCTGCGGCGCAATAACCGCAGGTCACCTTGGAGGCGTTCCCCAGTGGCAAACAACCATCGGCGAGTGATTATCATTGGTGCGGGTCCAGCAGGTTTCACCGCGGCGATTTACGCGGCGCGTGCGAATCTCAAACCATTGCTCTTTGAAGGCGAGGGACCAGAAAATATCCCCGGCGGGCAACTGATGATTACCACCGACGTGGACAACTACCCAGGTTTTGAGCATGGCATTCTCGGGCCGGAATTGATGGCTAACATGCGCGCCCAGGCCGCACGCTTTGAGACCGAGATCGTCACGCGCAACGTGACAGCCGTGGACTTCAAAACCCGTCCCTTTCGCGTTTGGTCACGGGAAGACGAATACACCGCCGATGCGGTCATCGTTTCATCGGGTGCGTCAGCCAAGTGGCTGGGGTTGCCTTCGGAAGAGCATCTCAAGGGGTATGGCGTCTCGGCCTGCGCGACCTGCGATGGCTTTTTCTTCAAGGATCGTGAAGTCACCGTTGTCGGTGGTGGCGATACGGCCATCGAAGAAGCGACGTTTTTGACCAAGTACGCCACGAAGGTAACGCTCATTCACCGGCGGCGGGAGCTGCGCGCCTCGAAAATCATGCAGGCGCGTGCGTTCGCCAACCCCAAGATCACCTTTCTGTGGGATACTGTGGTCGAAGAGGTGCTGGGGGCGCGGGAAACCGGCGTGACCGGCCTCCGCCTACGGAGCCTGACCACGGACGAAGTGATGGATTATAAGTGCGACGGACTTTTCGTCGCCATCGGACACCAGCCAAACACATCCTTGTTCGTCGGACAACTCGACCTCAATCCACAGGGTTACATCGTGACGAAGCCCGGCTCGACCTACACGAGCGTACCGGGTGTTTTTGCTGCCGGGGACGTTCAGGATTTCACCTATCGGCAGGCGGTGACGGCGGCCGGAACGGGCTGCATGGCCGCCATTGACGCCGAACGCTGGCTGGAAGAACAAGCGCACGCCACACACTGACCCGGCAGCCGAAACTGACTGGGCCGCAACCCAGAAACCTGCGGCCGGCTTGAATCGCTATGTACGAAAACTTACTCGTCGAACAACACAACCGCATCGCGGTTCTCACAATCAACCGACCAACCAAGCTCAACGCACTCAACATCGCCACCCGCAACGAAATTCTCGCGGCCCTCGACGCGTTACAGTCTGACCCGGATGTGCGCGTGCTGGTTGTCACCGGCGCCGGGGACAAAGCCTTCATCGCCGGTGCGGATATTAGCGAGTTCGCCGGCCAGACCGCTCTGACGCAGCGCGAGGTCATGACGCAGCGGCGTGCATTCGACGCCATGGAAGCCTTTCCCAAGCCAGTCATTGCCATGATCAATGGCTTCTGCCTGGGCGGGGGGCTGGAATTGGCATTGTCCTGCGACATCCGGGTGGCGAGTGACACCGCCAAGCTGGGCCAGCCTGAAATCAACCTAGGCGTCATCCCCGGCGGCGGCGGCACGCAGCGACTCACGCGGCTGGTTGGCGAGGGCAAGGCGATGGAACTCATCCTGACTGGTGAGATGGTCACCGCTTCGGAAGCCCAGGCGCTCGGATTGGTCAACCATGTGTTCCCGGCCGATGCATTGCGGGAGCAGACCATGGCGTTGGCGGCCAAGATTGCCGAAAAAAGCCCGGTCGCACTCCGCATGGCAAAGGAAGCCGTCAAGACGGCCGCTCGGGCCGGCCTTGACGAGGGGCTGCGCCGTGAAGTGGACTTATTTGCGCTCTGTTTCGCCAGTGAGGACAAGGAAGAAGGCGTCCGTGCCTTCCTGGAAAAACGCAAACCCAACTTTGTCGGACGCTGACGGTTGTGGTAACCGCACCGCGAACGGCTCTCTGAGGCTCTGTCATGCCCCATCTCGTGCTGCTTCGCCACGGGGAATCCCAGTGGAATCTCGAAAATCGGTTCACCGGCTGGGTGGATGTTCCACTCTCGCCCAAAGGCGAAGAAGAAGCCCGCGCCGCCGGCGCGAAGCTTGCCGGTTTGACGTTCGACCACCTCTTTACCTCGGTTTTGCAGCGGGCGATCAAAACTGCCGAGCTGGCTTGCGCCGCCGGGGGCTTCGCTGACCTGCCAACCAGCCGTGACCAGGCGCTGAATGAACGGCACTACGGAGACTTGCAGGGTCTCAACAAAGCCGAAACGGCTCAGCAGTATGGCGACGAGCAGGTGAAAATCTGGCGGCGCAGCTACGACGTGCGGCCGCCGAACGGTGAAAGCCTAGCTGATACGGCGGCGCGGGTCTTGCCCTACTACGAGGCGCACATTCTGCCGTTGCTCAAAGCCGGAAAAAACATCCTGATCGTTGCGCATGGCAACAGCCTGCGGGCGCTGGTCATGCATCTCGACCAACTGTCGCCCCAGGAAGTGCTGGAACTCAATATCCCAACTGGCGCGCCGCTCTATTATGAACTCGACGCCAATACCAATGTTGTCGCCCGGCGTTATCTGTAGCTAGGTTGCCGACGAGCAGGCGCGCAACGTGAGTCTTGGCTATGGGTGATGATCCCAAAACATTTCATTTCTGTGCCTTTCAGACCCCAGACCGTCTCCTTCTCAGACTAGGTCGCCACGTTCTAAGCCCCTTCCTGTTTCCCCCGGTGGCGCCGTTGCGAAGCGACGACGTGGCGTTGCCGCTTCCAGAGCCGGATCAAGTGACCCTGTTGCCGGCGCCAGACCAGGAGCTATCGCCTGATCCGACCGCGCCGCCGGAAAAGCAGTTCAACTACCATAGCTACTTCAGTGAAATCGAAGCCGCCTTTGCCGCGCGGCGCCGACGGGCCTACCATCTGTCCCCGGCGGATTGGGCGCTGGTTGAGTGTTGGCGGAAAGAAGGCATTCCGCTGCCGGTCGTCCTGCGCGGCATCGAGCAAACCTTCGCGGCACGCGCCGCCGCCCGTCAGCCCAAAGGTCGTCTGCGTCCCATCCGGTCGCTGAGTTACTGCCAACCGGCGGTTGAAGAAGCTTTCCAGGCCTATCGCGCCGCTCAGGCTGGCGCGCATCCGGCGACCCCGCCGACCCCCGAAGCCAACAGTCCCTCGCCGGCAACCGTTATCGCTTTTCTCGAGTCAGCCGTAGCCAGCCTGTTCACTGTTCGTCAAAACTTGGTAGAGCAGGCGCAGACTGACGCGCCACGCCACCAACTTTTGGATGCGCTTTCAGTGGCTTTGGCGCAGCTTCAGGCGATGATCGAGCAAGTGCGGTCGGAAGCGGTGCTTCGGCTGGATACACTTGAACTGGCATTATCCGATTTGGAAGATCGCTTGTTGGCGGCGCTCCACGCCGATGCTCCGCCAGCGGTGCTATCCGAAGCCATCCAAGCCGCTGCTACAGCACTGAAGCCACACCGCAAGGGGATGTCGGCGGCAGTCTATGCCCAAGCGCAAGCCAACTATGTGGCACGGCTGCTCCGTCAGTATCATGGCATTCCACGGCTGAGTCTGCTTTACCTCGAGCCAGAGTCCTGAACCGAACTGCCACACACAGGGTGCGTTTGGCGACCATCTCCGGTAGATTTAGCGGAACGCGCCACCGCGCGGATGATGGAGTGAACGGAACACGATGTTTGGAATCGGCACGCCAGAACTCATTTTTATTTTTCTCATCGGGTTCTTCATCTTTGGACCCCGCCAGCTTCCAGAAATCGGCCGTCGTCTGGGAGAAATCATGGCGCAGTTGCGGCGAGCCGCCGATGACTTCAAGCAAACTTGGGAAGCTGAAGTCGAAAGCGAGCGAACACGCCTGACCAAAGACCTTGCATCCGTTTCAGTTGAACTTGAGCCGGCCTCACCGAATGTGCTTGCGCCAGATGTCCAGCCGGCCGAGGGGGCCTTTGCCCGAACGCCAGGCCAGTTGTCAGGCGAGGCGTCTGAGCCGTCGCCGATGCCAGCTACGGAGGCTCTGGATGCCGACGCTCTGGATGCGGATGTGAGCCGCTTGGATGGCGCGAGCACCCCACCTGAGCCGAATGCGATTCTGCCGACCGGTCCAGTTGCCGAACTCGCCCGACCGGTGCGCCCGGTTGCTCCGGCGGTCGAATTCGTCGGATATGAGGGCTGATGAACTCAGGTTGTTGCCGCGGCCTGCGGGGGCACTGTCATGGCTGATGAACCGTTGACCAAACCAGACCAACCGCTTGCCGAGCCACCGGAAGATGGCGAGGAAGCCGGGACAATGGGTTTCCTCGACCACCTGGACGAGCTGCGGCGACGGGTGTTTTACGTGGTGGCTTTTGTCGCCGCCGCTTTCATCGTTTGCTGGGGCTTTGCGGACGCGATTTACAGTTTTCTGTCCAAGCCGGTCGCGGACGCCCTCCGGGCTTCGCGCCTCGCGCAAGTCAAAGTGCCGTCACCACTGCCGAGTCTGGCCGATTTGCCAGATGGGGCGCAGGTGACCTACGTGTTTGGCGCGGGCATTGCCATTGAGGGCGTCACGATTCCCGCTGGGACGACCGTCCCAGCGCGGATCGTCCGCGACGCGCAAGGTAGGCGCAAACTGGAAACGGCGCAAACGCTGGTTGTGAGCCAGCGCATCGTGCCAGAAGGTTTTACCCTGCCTTCAGCCGAACTCTTTGCCACGGCGCCTGACCCCCTGGGGCAGTTGGTCGTGCATACGGTGCAGGGGGCTTTCAATCTCTACATCAAGGTTGCCTTCTACGCAGCGATTTTCTTTTCGATACCATTTGCCCTTTACCAGCTTTACGCCTTTGTCGCGCCGGGCCTCTATCGGCATGAACGGGCTTACATTTACCCGGTGCTGATTCTAGGAACCGGGTTTTTCCTGCTTGGCGCGGCATTTGGCTACTACGTTGCCTTTCCGCAGGCCTGTTTGTTTCTGTTGGGCACGGCGAAGGACTTCCAGCCAATGATCGAGGTGAATGAGTATTTTGACCTCATCATCACTATCGTCCTGGGCCTTGGTTTGGTTTTTGAGCTGCCGACGGTGGTCTTCGTGCTGGCGCGGCTGGGATTGGTCACGGCCGGTTTTCTGCTGCGTATTTGGCGCTTGGCGGTGATGGGTATTCTGGTGCTGGCGGCGATTATCTCGCCCACGTCGGATATTCCCAATATGATGATTTTCGCTGTGCCGATGTTGGCGTTGTATTTTTTGAGTGTTGGTATCGCCTACGTTTTCGGTCGGCAACGTGAAGCCGATGAAGCAGTATCGGCCACGGACGCCAACCGGGAACTACGTTCTGTGAGTTGAGGAAATGTATGCAGATTGTTCGTCTTGATAGTGCCGAGGGCCAAGCGCGCCTCGCTGCCATACACCATCGGTACGCGGCGGTTGCCGATGCGGATGTCACGCGCACGGTAGCCGACATTCTCCGCCTCGTGCGTGAGACGGGCGACCAGGGGTTGTTTTCGTTGACGGAGAAGTTCGATGGCGTGTCACTATCGCCCCAAAATGTGCGCGTCGAACTGGCGCTACTGGAAAAGTTAGCCGAACAAGCCCCGGCGGACGCACGGACGGCCCTGCGCCTGGCCGCCGACAATATTCGTTCCTTTCACGAACTACAGCGGGAATACACGCGGGTTATGGAGCAGGCAGATGGCGTCCAGCTCATCCATCGCATACAGCCGCTCGATGCCGTAGGTATCTACGTGCCTGGCGGGCAGGCCGCCTATCCTTCGACTGTGTTGATGACGGCTATTCCGGCCCAGGTGGCCGGCGTGCCCAGGCTCGTGGCGGTGACACCGGCCAAGACGTTTTTGACCCAGCCCATACTGGCTGCGGCGCTGGTTGAGGCTGGCGTGACAGAGGTTTACACCATTGGCGGGGCACAAGCGATCGCTGCGCTAGCCTATGGCACGGAAAGCATCCCGCGTGTGGCGAAGATTGTTGGTCCAGGCAATCGCTATGTGGCCGAAGCCAAGCGGCAAGTCTATGGTGTGGTGGACGTGGACGCCATTGCCGGACCCAGCGAGGTCGTGGTGATTGCGGATGAAACGGCTGACCCGGTACTCGTCGCGGCTGATATGCTGGCGCAAGCCGAGCATGACGAACTGGCAGCAGCCGTTTGTGTCACGACCAGCGAGACACTGGCAACGGCCGTCGCCGAGCAGGTCAGCTATCAGTCGGCAACACTGTCGCGCCGGGAGGTCGTCGAAGCCGCCCTTGACCGCTTTGGCACGATTGTTCTCGTGGAATCGCTGGCGGAGGGCATTCGGCTTGTCAATCAGATCGCGCCGGAGCACGTCGAGGTCATGACCGCTGAACCGGAACGGGTTGCGGAAGCAATTGCCTATGCGGGCGCGATTTTCATTGGTCCAGCTTCGGCGGAGGCCGTTGGGGATTACTTCGCCGGTCCAAGTCATGTCTTGCCGACGGGCGGCACCGCTCGCTTTTTTTCACCGCTTGGCGTGTATGACTTCGTGCGCCGGACGAATGTCATTCGCTACACCATGGGGCGACTGGTCAAAACCGCTGATATGATTGCCGCTCTGGCGGACGCCGAGGGCCTGGATGGGCATGCCCGTTCGGTGCGCCTGCGGATTGAGCGGCACAGCGGGCCACTGACCGCAACTACCAATCCGCTCTCTGAAAGTAAGCAAAACCTCTTGGTTATTGAGCCGCCACCAGAAGCCGCCTCCGAACCGTCATGACGTGGTGGTTGGCGACACTGGCAACCTTTGTCCTGCGGACGCTGGGAGGAACAATCCGGCTCGATACCTCGAACTTGCGTGATTTGCCCGACCCGCTGCATGGCTCGCTACCGCCCACGACGCCCATCATTTACACCTTCTGGCATAACCAGATTTTGGCCGCGACACTGTTTTTCCGGCAGCGCGGCATCGTCGTCATGACCTCACTCAGCCGGGATGGGGATATGATTGCCGAAGTGATTCAGCGCTTTGGGTTCGGCGCGGCACGTGGGTCGGCCACGCGGGGCAGCGTGGCGGCGCTCAAAGCCATGGTCAAGGCCATTCGGCGCGGCGCGGATGCCGCCTTCACGATTGACGGCCCAAAAGGGCCACGCTATCGCGCCAAGGATGGAGCGGCTATGCTGGCCAGCCTGAGTGGCGCGCCGATTCAGCCGGTCTGCATTGTGACCAAGCACTACTGGACGCTCAAAACCTGGGACGGTTTCCGCATCCCGAAGCCCTTCACGGTCGGTCGGGTGTTCTACGGTGAACCGATCTGGGTTCGGCGCGGCGCAACTGATGAGGAAATTGCGGCGGCAACCGCTCGGTTGCAAACGGCGCTCGATACCCTGCTGAGGCAGTGGGAAGCGTCGTAACCCAGCCTGCCGGCCGCGATGTGGGGCGGTGAACCAAGGCGTGCTAGACTCCCTGCAAGGCTACGCCGAGCAAGGCCAAGTGGAGATCAATAACGTGGAAGCCATTCTTGCGCTTGAAGACGGGCGCTTGTTTTACGGGAAAAGCATTGGGGCGTCAGGTGAGACGACCGGCGAGGTTGTGTTCAACACGGCCATGACCGGCTACCAGGAAGTGTTGACCGACCCATCCTACGCCGGGCAGCTCGTGACGATGACCTGCCCGCACATTGGCAACTATGGCGTCAACGCGGATGACACTGAGTCGCGGCAACCATTCGTGGCCGGTTTTATCGTGCACGAGCTGTCGGTTGTGACGAGTAACTGGCGGGCTACGGAATCGCTCGATGCCTATTTGAAGCGCCATCGCATCGTGGGGATTGAAGGGATTGATACGCGGGCTTTGGTTCGGCACATCCGTGAACGCGGCGCGCTGCGTGGTGTCATTTCCACGTCGCAGCGCGAACCCCAGCAGCTCGTGGCGCAGGCGGCGGCCGCGCCGAGCATGGTCGGCGCGGCCTTGGCGAAAACCGTGACCTGTGCGACGCCGTACACTTGGTCGGCCACGCCCGTCAGCGATGCCGGGCCAGTCGGCACGCCCTGGCATATCGTGGCTTTCGACTTTGGCATCAAGTTCAACATTCTCCGCCGACTATCGAGTGTTGGCTGCCGCGTGACGGTCGTCCCGGCAACAACGACCGCCGAGGACGTTCTCCGGCTGCGCCCGGATGGTCTGTTTCTGTCCAACGGCCCTGGCGATCCAGAACCCTTGGCGGATATCGCGCGCGAAGTTCGCGTCCTGGCCGAACAGCTACCGACGTTTGGCATCTGTCTTGGGCATCAGGTTTTGGCGTTGGCCTTTGGCGGTAAGACGTTCAAGCTCAAGTATGGCCACCGTGGTGCCAACCATCCAGTCAAACACCTGGCCACTGGAAAAGTCGAGATTACGTCACAAAACCATGGTTTTGCGGTTGACCCGGACGGTCTGCCCGATGAACTCGAGGTCACGCACATCAACCTCAACGACGGCACGCTCGAAGGTTTTCGCCACCGCCACCTGCCGATCTTCTGCGTGCAGTATCACCCGGAAGCCGCGCCTGGACCGCATGATGCGTCATACTTGTTTGAAACGTTTGCCGCGCTCTTGCCACCCCGTTCAGTCGAGGCTGCTGCCTGATGCGTTTCCTGAAGCGTTCCTGGCTTTGGCGTGGCCGGAGGTTGGTATTCGGCGGCAGGTTGCATCCGTTGGCTGCTGTTATCCTGGGCGGCATCGTGACGAGTGGCATCGGGTTGGGGCAACAGCCGCCGCCGTCCGCGCCGACCATTCCACCGGCGGCGGCAACGCTCAAAGCCGAGGGGAAAACCGAGAGCGGCAGCTTGTTTCGGGAGTACGTCCGCGAGCAGAAGATGCGGTTTGATTATGGCCGTGCGCTCAAAATCACGCTGCCGCCAACCGGTAGCCTGACCATTGCTGGCAGCAAGCGTTCGGAACTCACGATCAAGGCCACCATTCGCGTGGAAGGGGCATCGGCGGACGACCTTTCGGCGCTGGCCGAGCGGATTGGTTTTCAGCTCGATACCCGTGATGTCCGGCTGCACTTGATGTCGGTCGGGCCGTCGGTCAAGAACTTGTCGCGGAAGGAGCGGCGAGCGGTGACGGACGGCCTGGCGAGTCCGCTGCTCCGCCTGCCGTATCGGATTGATTACACGCTGACCGTGCCGGAATACACCGATCTCGACGTGTCTGTGTTTGATGGCGACCTCGTGTTGGCCGGAATGTATGGTGGGATTGTTTTTGGGGTGCAGCGTGGACAAGTCACCCTCAGCGGCGTTGCCGGAACGGTCGTTGGGCGGCTGGCGACCGGGAATGCGCGGGTTGAACTCAGCGGTCGAAGCTGGCGTGGTTCTGGTTTGGACTTGCGGGTTGGCGTAGGCGATATTCTGTTGAGCGTCCCACGTGGTTTTGCGGCGGATGTCATCCTGACGGCCAGCGCGCCGCTCGATATTCGCTATCCGCTCAACCGCGAACCGGACCTGCCGCCGGATACGCCGTTTGGCATGCAAACCCGGGGCCGCTTCGGGGTGGGCGGCGCAGAGTTGCAACTGATAACAGCACGTGGCGTGATTCGGGTTGAACCCTATCCGCCGGACGAGCCGTGACAAATCTGGGCGCGCTCGACAACGAGCAATTGCTTATGTTCCAGGCGGCGGGTTATGTTCCTGCACGCATTGTCAATCCAGCTTGTTGATGAGTTCATGATTACCCCATGACCAATCACGAACGAACCGTTGTTTGTCTAGCCAGCTATTTCAAGGGCGTTGAGTTCCTGCGTGAGGTCAAGCGGCAGGGATGCCGGGTCGTTTTGGTGACCAAAGAAAAGTTTCGCCATGAAGACTGGCCATTTGAGAGCCTCGACGAGTTTATTCCGCTGCCGAATGACGCTACCCCAGAGCTGTTTGTGTACACGGTCGCGCAGCTTGCGCGCCCGCGTAAGCTGCACACCGTGGTTGCGCTCGAGGAATTTGACGTGCTGACGGCGGCGCTCGTCCGCGAACACTTGCGCTTGCCGGGGATGGGCAGCACCACGGCGCGGCACTTCCGCGACAAACTCGCCATGCGGATCGAGTCAGAACAGGCTGGTGTGCGTGTGCCTGACTTCGTGCATGTGCTCAACTACCAGGACTTGGAAACTTACATGAAGCGCGTGCCGCCGCCGTGGGTGATGAAGCCGCGCACAGATGTTTCAGCGATTGGGATCAAGAAACTCTATGACAGCGAGCAGGTGTGGCGCACGATTGACTATCTCGATGCCCGCGACCGCTTGAGCGAACGTTCGAGCAACTACGTGCTGGAGCGGTTCGTGGCTGGTGATGTGTATCACGTGGATTCACTGGTCGAAAATGGTGAGGTCGTCTTTGCCGGGGTGAATCGTTATGGGCGTCCGCCGATGAGCGTGGCCCACGATGGTGGCGTCTTCACCACCCAGACCGTGCCCTATGATGCGCCAGAGCGGGCGGTTCTGCTTGACATCAATCACAAGCTCATCACCGGACTCAAGATGCGCCGCGGCGCGACCCACGCCGAGTTTATCAAGAGTGCCGAGGATGGTGAGTTTTACTTTTTGGAAATTGCCGGTCGGGTGGGGGGCGCCTACATTGCCGAGGCGCTCGAGGCGGCGAGTGGCATCAACATTTGGGCTGAATGGGCCAAAATCGAGCTGGGGCGCGGGGAAGTTCCTTATACGCTACCACCAACGCGACAGGAATATGGGGGTGTGGCGCTGTGTCTGGCGCGGCAAGAGTATCCTGACACCTCGGCTTTTACCGATCCGGAAATCGTTCACCGGGTCAAGAAACGGTACCACGTTGGGTTGGTCGTGCGCTCAACGAACTATGAGCGGGTCAGTGAGCTGCTGCGTGACTACACTGCACGTTTTGAACGTGATTACTGTGCCGTCGTACCGCCGCTCGAACGTCCTGAGTGAGTTCGGCAGTGCCGGGCCTAAATGTGCCAACGCCAGAAAAACAACTTGCACAGTGGCGACTAATTCTCATAATGTCGTTGTTAGCTTGAGCAACTTTGCTTCGTGGATACGTTCTTGCTGTAGTTTGGATTCCCACCTTGGCCAGGTTCGGCACATAGCTTGGCGTCGCCATCATCCCGGGGTGGTCGTCAGGTGTCTTCTGTGGGCTTGTTGGTTGTGGCCGCAAATTCGGTGGGGAACGTTGCCAAACATCCTGGCGCGTTTGGATAACCTGCCCGAGCGTGGTCTAACGGCACTAACTCCAGAAGCACTTGCTCAGACGGCGCGAGCAGTGGTGCATCGCTTGCCGCGTTTTGGAGTAGGCGAATGTTTGCTTCGCTCGTTGGTAATTTACGCAATGTTACGTTGCCAGCGGCAGGCGGGCGTTGCGTTTGTGTTGGGGGCTGGGTCACTGGATGACGTTGGTCGTCCGGCCCTTCACTGTTGGATTGAGACAAATGGGCAGCCATTGCTTGAAATGGCGAATCCCATCGGTTGCTTCCACGTGCTGCTACGTCACCGGATGCCAACGGCATCCTAGCTTATAACCACTAAAACGCTTTTAGGAGACTTGTCATGAATACGCTTGAAACCAACGTGATCGCGGCGGATGCCGCACCGGCAAAGAAAGTCTTTATTGAACCAGAACTTAGGGAATTCGACCACCTGGAGAAGCAAATCCAGGGATTGCGTGTGCTGGAAGCCTTCACCGCAAGTTTTATCGCGCCGTAAATTGGTTTTCAGTCTTGAATTTGGGCTGGCTGTGGCTACTGCCTGATGCAGCCAGCCCATTTCTTGTTCGGGGGCTGAAGAGTGTCGAGCGCAAGTCTTTCCTTTGGGGTTGCTGGACAATCTGCTCGTCAACTCAGCCTCGTCATTGAAACCTGCCGTTACCTTGGCTTACCTGAGGTCGCCCCGGAAGCTGCAGATATTATTCTGACAGACGACAGACCAAATTTCCCGTCCCACGAAAAAGCCGGGCCGTGGTTGGCTTGGAAGGGGCTGACCGTTCACCGTCAGAATTCCTGTCTGACATTCACTTACGGCGCCTGGCAAGTCGTGATTGACACTGCCCGGCGACTGGTGACACCAATTGCGCTTGCCCCGTCTGGTGATGCGCTGGCGTCGTACGATTGTTACGCTTTCCTACGACTCATTTTATTGTTTTTGCTCCGACGGCTGGGGTGGTTTGAACTGCATGGCGGCGCATGCGTTCACACCGGGCGCGGTTATATTTTCGTGGGCGCTTCGGGAAGCGGGAAGACCAGCGCCGTTCTGGGTTTACTGGAAGCCGGTTGGGACTATGTTTCTGACGACGCCCTACTGGTACGGCAAGTGTTCTCGAATCAGGCGGCTGTGGATGGTGCCGTGTCTGCGCTATATGTCCGGGCCGGGCGGGCACTGTTCTCGGTGACAACGGATGGACTGCGTCGGTTCCCCCATTTGCAGCCGCACGCCGAACGTCGCTTGCAGCACGTTGAGAAGTGGATTGTGGACCCGGCCGCCATTTGGTCCGGTCGCCATGAACCGGTGGCACAGCCAGATTTCCTGTTTTTTTGTCAACTTCGGGATGCCGAAGAGACCCAGCTTCAGCCCCTTCCAATGGCAGATGCGCTGGCCCGCTTGATGGTGAGTACCCCTTGGTTGGCGCTTGATCGGGATACGGCGGAAGCTCACTTGGCGACATATCGCAAGCTGATTGAATCGTGCTATAGCTTTACGTTGCTTATGGGCCGCGATGTGCTGCACTGCCCGTCACAGTTGGCGACCTACTTGGATGCCCAGGAACTCACACAGCTTCACCGTACCTATGCCTGAACCACCTGCCTCCGCTTGCTTCCCCGTCAAACGCTTGACCATAGGACTCACCAACCTGTGCAACCTCGACTGTGACTACTGCCTGCGGGTTGCCGAGACACAGCACTTGGATTTTGATCTGCTGAGTGCTGTTCTGGAGCAGGCGCGTGGCTATGGCGTGACATCCGTGACGTACACCGGTGGTGAGGTCGCGCTTCATCCCCGCTTTCGGGATGTCGTTCACCGCACGGCGGAGCTTGGGTTCTCCTACTCGTTTGTGACCAATGGTTGGCACTTTCCCAAAATTGCGCCATTCCTGGTTGAGACCAAGGCTGCGCTTTTCCGAATTTTCTTCAGTATGGATGGGCCAACCGAAGCCCTGCACGACGCCGTGCGTGGTAAAGGATCGTTCCGCAAAATCATGGCCGCCATGGCCTTGTGCCGACTCCATGGCTTCCCATTTGGCATCAACTTGGTGGTCACGAAACGCAGCGTGTCCAGCATCGAAGCCATGGCTGTTCTAGGGGCCAGGCTTGGCGCTGACATCGTCCAGTTCGCGCATATGTTGCCTACGTCCGAGGAATATGATCAAACGTTATCCCTGACACCAAGTGAGCGGCGGGCGGCAGAGCGCGAGGCCTTGGCGGTGAATGCCATCCTCAACATGCCCGTACAGTTTGCAGCCGGCAGTTCGACGCCAGAGCCAGGAACGCCCTGCGTGTCACTGTCCGGCGAAACCGTCAATCTCGATTGTCGCGGACGCCTTACGCTGTGCTGTACGCTGTCAGACTTCCGTAACAGTGTTGGCGAAGGTGATATTGTGGCGGATATGCGCACCACCTCCTTCCGGGAGGCATGTGAACAAGTTCACCGGCTGGCAGTCGCCCAGCGCGAACGACGGAATGCGGCGCTTGCCGCTGGGCATCCAGACGCCGAATTCCCATGCCACTTCTGTGTGACGACGTTTGACAAAGCAGCCTGGCAGATACCAGGGTTAGTGCAGCTTGGGCGCGCAACAACGACGGTATCAAAGTCGGTTGCTATGAGTGTACAGCCATGACAACCTTTCGCCCGCATCCATCCGTTGTTTCGACTGAAGTTGAAGATGCCATCGTGCTGCTGCACCTTGACACGAAACGCTACTTCACGCTCAACAGCACCGGCGCGGCAATTTGGAAGCACCTCTCACAAGGCAAACCCGAAACTGACATCGTGGCGGCCCTGGCAGCCGAATACGACGCCGACGAGACCCATCTGGCTGCAAGCACCCGGCGGATGCTCGAACAGCTCGAGAAGGCCGCGCTCATCGAGCCGGATCAAGCCAATTCTGCGTGAAAGCCGCGCGTCCACGAACGCGCTGAAAAACAATGCCGACGCGCTATCCCGACCTCATGCCGCACCGCGACAACGGTGTAGCCGCCGAACGCTGGCTGGAGTACCTAATTGCCTGTCTGCCAGAACAAGAAACGATGCTGGCGGAGCGGGCAAGCGTGGTCGAGCACTGGCCGGCGCTACTGCAAAGCGCGCTCCATCACGGGTTGGAGGACTATTTGTTCCGCCGACTGGTCAGGGCTGGCGTCGGCTTGCCAGAGGCCGTGCTCACTCGCTTTCGATTGATCCAAGCCCACAAGGCAGCCTGGACGCTCCAGCTCACGGCGCAAACGGATCGCGTTTTTGACACGCTATCGGCCGTGAACATCCCGGCGGCAATCCTCAAGGGGCCTGTCCTGGGGGAGCGGCTGTATGGCGGCGATGGTCTGCGGTCATCGAGCGACCTGGATGTGCTCATCCCCTACGGACAGGTTCAGCCGGCACTGGCGGCGTTGGCGTCCCTGGGGTATCAAGCCGACGCCACCACGGTGGCCCGCGCCCTGGCCGGCGACCACAACATCGCGCTTGACAACGTGTTGCCGCCGTTGGAACTGCACTTTCACTTGTTTCGTCGTTTTGGGGTGACGCTGCGCGCGGACGACTTCCTCGCGCGCGCCATCCCCTACCAGACCCAACACGGGCAGGTCGTCAGCGTCCTCGCGCCGGAAGACGAGTTTCTGTTTCTGTGCGTTCACGCCGCCGCCCACAGCTTTGCCCGGCTCGCTTGGCTGTTCGACCTGAAACTGTTGCTTCACAAGTACCCCGCTTTTGATTGGGATGGACTGCTGCGGCGCGCGCAGGAATGGCGGGTGACCACATCCGTCATTTTTGCCTGTGAATTGTTACGGCAGCGGTTGGAGGTGGAAACACCGCTGTTGACCAGCCTGACCGCCGGACAGCGCCGGTGGCTCGGCGTCAATCAGCGGCTTTTTGACCGCGCAATGACCCTCTACAACCGGCCGCGCCAGGCCTTTGGGGCGAAGCTCGGCTTCTTTGTTGCATCGAACCTCTATCAATCGAGTCTCCATGACCGCTGGCGCAGCCGTGTGCGCTTTCTCGCGCGGGTGGCACTGCGCACCCTGCAAGGGCGTGGACTATCACCCGGAGAGACCTAGCCGCCACGAAGCCTAGTTGTCATTCCTCCCGCGCCCTCAGTACACTCCGTGTTTTGAGCCTTGACCGAGGTTTGTGTGAGTCATGTGTGAATATCAGTTCAACGAAGTCTTCGATGTGGTCGTGATTGGCGCGGGTCACGCAGGATGTGAAGCCGCTTATGCGGCCGCAAAGCTGGGCTGCCGGACGGCGCTCATTACGCTCAACCTCGACCTCGTTGCTCAAATGTCCTGCAATCCGGCGATTGGCGGTATTGCCAAGGGCCACCTCGTCCGTGAGATGGATGCCCTCGGCGGGTTGATGGGCAAGATGATTGACCGAACCGGCGTTCAATTTCGGCTGCTCAACCGGAGCCGCGGGCCGGCCGTCCAGTCACCACGCGCCCAGGCTGACCGTGCGCTCTATCGAACGGAAATGCGGCGCTTTCTCGAAACCGTCGAAAACCTGCACTTGCGGCAGGGCGAAGTCATTGACTTGATGGTTGAGCAGGAACGCATCCTCGGCGTCGAGATGTGGGACGGCCGCCGACTCGGCGCGACGGCCGTCGTGATCTGTACCGGGACGTTCCTCAACGGCCTCATTCACATCGGTCAGCGCACCTACCAGGCCGGCCGCGCCGGAGAACTGCCATCCATCCTTCTGGCGGAAAGTTTTCGTCGGTTGGGCTTCCGCGTGGGCCGGCTCAAAACCGGAACGCCGCCGCGCGTCCATGCCAAGACCATTGATTGGTCGAAGTGCGAAGAGCAGCCCGGCGATGCCGACCCGACGCCGTTTTCTTTTGGCACCAAAGCCATCACGCGCCGGCAACTGTCCTGCTACATCACCTACACCAACGAAGAAACGCATCGCGTGATTCGTGAAAACCTCGACAAATCACCGATGTACAGCGGCCAGATTCAGTCCGTAGGACCGCGCTACTGCCCATCCATCGAGGATAAAGTCGTCAAGTTTCCCGACAAGAACCGGCATCAGATTTTTCTTGAGCCAGAGGGCTTTGACACGCACGAGGTCTATGTCAACGGGATTTCAACGAGCCTGCCGATTGACGTACAGGAGCGGATGGTGCGCACCATTCCAGGCCTTGAACAGGCGCAACTCATTCGTCCGGGCTACGCGATTGAGTACGACATGGTGGACCCCACCGAACTCAAGCCAACGCTTGAAACCAAGCGCGTGAAGGGATTGTTTCACGCCGGACAGATCAACGGCACGACCGGTTACGAGGAAGCCGGTTGTCAGGGCTTGATAGCCGGCATCAATGCCGCCCGGTTGGCCAAGCGCCTGCCGCCCGTCACACTCGACCGAGCCACGAGTTACATTGGTGTGCTGGTGGACGACCTCACCACCCAGGGTGTGGATGAACCCTACCGGATGTTTACGTCGCGTTCGGAAGTGCGTCTCCTGCTGCGGATTGACAACAGTGACCAACGCCTGACACCGCTTGGCCACACCATTGGGATGGTGAGTGACGACGACTATCGCGCTTTCCAGTCCCGGCAGGCGCGGATTGCTACCTGCCGGATGTTGCTCGATACCGTTGCGATTCCGGCTGACTCGGTTGAGGCAGACGCTTTCGCGGCTGAAACCGGCATCGTCATCAAGGAAAAGCAACGCCTGTCAAGTTTGGCGCGGCGTCCTGAAGTGACCGCCGAGCACTTGGCTGCGGCACTCCGCCGTGCTGGCCAGGCTGACTTTGATGACACCGAACTCAGCGTTGCCGTGAATGACGTGAAGTATGCAGGCTATGTGCGTCACCATGAAGCCACGGCCAAGAAGCTTTCACGGGCGGCCGATGTTACCATCCCAACTGGCTTTGACTTCGCCGGGCTACCGGGGCTGTCGCGGGAAATGGCTGACAAGTTTACCCGGATTCGTCCATCCACGTTGGGGCAGGCGGCGCGCATCCCCGGCGTGACGCCGGCGGCGCTGGCCATTCTGAGCCTGCATCTGGGGAGCGGTAGGCGTTCGGCGGTGGTTGCCTGAACCGTTAGCCCTGAGCCGTTAGCGTTGCCGCCGAAGCCGTTGCCGCAAGGTCCGCAACGCACCGTCAACCTGCGCCATGTCAACTGCTAGGGATGGTCCATAACGAGCCTGATTGTAGGCTTGGGTGATGACCAGTGCCTCGTGAAAGCCGATGGCGTGGGCAAATTCAAGTGGCGTCTGGTGGGCCGCGCGGCGATAGCCCGCCCGCCGAAGTAAGGCTGCCATCTCGTCGTAAAAAAGCACGGCCGACTGGCGTTCATCGTGCCGAAGTCGCCAGCGCATCAATGGAACGAGCCACCCTAGCCACCAGCGCTCGAAGAGCAGGCGCGGTGCCTGGCGAAGACGCCGCCAGAGCAAGTAGCCCCCAAGCAACAGCAACCCAGTCCCGGTTACGACGAGTCCGAGGATGATTTTGCCCTTCAAGTCGTAATACCATCTAAGGTCGTATAGCCAGTCACCACAATAGACGATTAACCAGTTCGCAAAGTACCGACGATAGCCGTCAACGTACTTTTGGACGGCTGTCTGATACTGTGCTGTGGCGCTTCCGGCATCCCGCGCCAGCGCGCGCTGGCGCTGCGCATCGTAGGCGACAACATAATCAATGTAGAACATCCGCAATGCTTCGATGTATCGCCGCGTGGCGGCCAACCAATCGGCCGTGTTGGCGCGTGCCCCGGCTACAGATGGCGTGGGATCAAACTCCACCCAGGTTCCAGTTTGGGGGAAATACACTTCAACCCAGGCGTGGGCGTCTGCCTGTCGGACGATATAGGTTTGGTTGACATGGTTGTATTCACCCAAGTGGTAGCCGCCGGCCAGCCGCGTTGCCAGTCCGAGCGAGCGACACATCAGCGCCATGGCCGAGGCAAAGTACTCGCAGTGACCACGGCGGGTTTCAAACAGAAAATCCACAATCGGGTCTGGCTCGCTCCCGCGTTGGAGATCGAGCGTGTAAACATAGCGGGTCTTGAGATAGGCCTCGATGGCGCGTGCCTGGTCGTAGCCATTGGTTGCCGCGGTTGCCACTTCGCGCGCCAATTGCGTAATCCGTGTGTCAAAGGCCGGTGGCAGTTGCAGGAATGTTTCCCGGGTTCGCGCGTCGTACTGGAGCGGGTCCTGGCGCAAGCGCGCAGCCGGAACTTCACTGAGACTGGTTTCAACCGTGTAACTCAGGCGCGTTCCACGTTCTGCCCGATAAAACGTGCCCACCGCATCGCGTGCCAGTCCACGGATGTTATAGGCAAACCACGGTTCACCACTGTGGAACAACGCGCCGGTCGTCATTGGTTCCACATAAAAAACCTGTGTGGTAAGTGGCCCGGGACGCCGCTCGTCCAGAACATACTTACCTGCTCGCTGTCCAATGGCCATCCGCTGTTGAGCTTCGGGCCGCGTCCACTCGCGTCCATCAAACTGCGTCATGACCATGCCGCGCCAATGCCGGTCGGGCGAGAGTGGACCATCCACACGAACGCGCATGGCTGTCCGCTCGTCAGTTTTGATGCTTCCGACCGAACCGAGTGAAATCGAAAGGTCGGAAAAGCCGGTCATGGCCGTGTCTTCACTGAAGCTTTGCGCCAGAAGACCAGTGTTCCACCGCGGGAGGATGAAAAACATCGGTGTGCTCAAAACGCCAATCAATACCGCCATGGCAAAGGTCATCGCCAGGAGGTAGCGCACCGGACGGCTTTCCTTTCGCGCGCGTTGCCCGTCGTAGGAAAGCGTCACGGCACGGATGACCGGTTGGGCGTTGCGCCGGGTCCGCACGACTTCAAACGCTTGCAGCGCCGCCAGCCCGGTGAGCGTGAAGCCAGCCAGCAAAACTAGAAACAGGGCGTCAATGGTGAGACCCGCCGCCAACAGCATTTCAAACACCGCCAGCAAGTAGAGAAACACCCAGTCGCGGTCGCGCTTGACCTGGAAAAGCTTGAAGATGGAGACAAACAGAACGAAGTGAATGAGCGGCGTAATCCACGAGCCACTGAGGTAACGAAAGTCCAGATAGGCAAAGGGCAAGTAGCCGACGACGCACCAGTTGGCGACCCGTTCACTGATTTGCAGCTTTGAGCCGGGACGGTCGGCAAACCAGCTTGCAACCAGGGCCAGCGCGTAGAGGATGAACGTCACCGTGTCCACCCGCCCGGTGAGCGCCAGCGTCAAGAACCCACCGGCGACCAAGGCGTAGGACGTGGCTTTGAAAAACTTCTCGATGGTCATGGCTTATGGAAATCCGACAGCTTACGAAGCACCAGGAGCACGTCGTCAAGCACGTGTTCGGTTGCCAGATTCTAGGCGTTTATGCCCAGCCTGAACACCTGCATTTCCTTCTCGACATTCCATACCTTTGGAGTGTGGACGCCGATGGCAGCATGGCGCTCGTGCAGGATGAAGAGGCGATTGCCGCGCTTGACATACCAGAAGCCACCCGGGCGGCTTTGCTCGACGAAGCCACCGCGCTGCGTGAGCAGGGTGTGACCGCCAAGGTGAGCCACTTTGTCCACCCCTCGCCAGCCATCGGCATCATTGAAGATGTCACACTTTACACGGTCGGAGACACCACGCACATGCACGTTGTGGGCGACGCCGGCACCATGCCCATTGCCTGGCGTGGAACGGCAATTACGCTCCTCGGCCAACGATGAGCCGGGGATAAATGATCTGGCGCTTGAAGTGTGGACGGGCACCAGTCGCCAGACGCTTAGAGCTGCTTAGACGACCTCAACTCAAACAACTTCAATATGCGTCGTTACCTCATCACCGACCGCCAACAGCTTTTCCATGCCGGTGAAGCCTACGACGAAGCTACGGCCCGACAGCGGCTTGTTAGACTGGCGTGCTTCGCTGCCGCCCAGGGCATTGACTACCTGCAACTCCGCGAAAAGGACCTTTCGGCGCGCGCGTTGACACAGATGGCCGCCGCCATGGTTGCGGCGTTGTCCGGCTCGCGCACAAAACTTCTCGTCAACGACCGTTTGGACGTGGCTTATGCGGCCGGTGCCCACGGCGTCCATCTTACGGCCCGGTCGCTGCCGCCGGCCGTGGTGCGGCGGTGTGTGCCGCCCGGCTTTTTGATTGCCGTTTCAACCCACAACCGGGCTGAGATTGCTGCGGCAGAGGATGCGGCTGACTTTGCTGTATGCGGCCCCGTCTTTCCTTCCGGTAACAAGCCGGTGTTGGGCCTGGAGGCTTTTGCTGCGCTCGCCCGCGAAACGACATTGCCGCTGTTTGCTCTGGGGGGCGTCAATCGTGACAACGCGCCCCTGGTGGCTGCGGCTGGCGCGGCCGGCATTGCCTCCATTCGCGCCTTTACCCAGGCGTTTCTAGAGTCTGAAGCCAAGACCGGCCGTACGGTTGACTGGCAACCTCGGCCGAAGTAAAACTTGGAACTGTAGGCAGCCATACCTGTTCCCAGGTCCGTCAGTTAGGTATTGGTTCTTAACTTCAAAGGGAGGTGCGTCATGCGAACTGCTCTACAAGTGTGGTTATGTAGTATCTTCGTTGTGTGGCCGTTACTTTGCTCAGTCCTCGGTGATGAGCGGCCAACACCGCCACCGCCGGCCGACTCCTTGACCATTGCGCCGGACATCCTACCTGGTTGTCAGGATGCCGATATTTACGTCCACGCTGTTTCACAGACGGCAAATCCTTATGCAGTAAGATTTTTTATTACACGTAATCACACCGGTAACACCATTCTAAACCTGCAGCTAACGTGGTTACTGTTTGACGTTCAAACTGGCAACTTGCTGGAAAGTGGAACTGTCACGCCACGCCGCATCCCAGCCGTGGTGGTTGCCGAACTCAAAAAGTCAAACCTCGCGGAACTGACATCCTTTGTCGGGCGGCTCAACTATGGATTACCGCTTGATACCTTTGAGAACAATTATCGAGGGCAGTCGCGGCTCCTGGTTTTTGCCGTTGAGCGCGCCGAGTTTTCAAACGGCAAGCTGTGGAACCGGGAAATCGCCCCAACGTTGGGCCGAAGCCTAGATAATGAGAACGATCAAGGCAGTAAGAGCGGTTGTCCAAATCAGAATTGCGAGCCGCTGAAGGATGGACTGGGGAATGTGACCGGATTCAGATGTAGTGACTTTGCCAAGGGTTTACGCTGTGAAAATCATGGCACATATTGCACTGTTTACCCGTGTGAAGCAGTCCAGCCGCAAGGCAAAGGGCGCTCTCAGTCCCCAATCGAAGATTGGTGGGTTCTAGCCCCCTAACACCAATGACAAAACCGGGAGCGCGGCGCACAAGGTCCCAGCGCTCCCGGCAGGTGGCAAGTGCGGCGTAACGTGATTCAGTGCTGGCGCAGAATTTCGCGCGCGATGACGAGCCGCTGAATCTCCGATGTGCCTTCCCCAATCGTACACAGCTTGGCGTCGCGCCAGAACTTTTCGGCCGGGTAGTCTTTCGTGTATCCGTAGCCACCGTGAATCTGGATCGCCTCCTCGGCTACCTTGACGGCTACTTCTGAAGCGTACAGCTTCGCCATGGCGGATTCCCGCGTCGTCCGCTTGCCCGCGTCTTTCATCGCTGCCGCCCGCCAAGTCAGCAACCGCGCCGCTTCAATTTGCGTGGCCATGTCGGCCAATTTCCATTGAATGGCCTGAAATTCAGCAATCGGCCGACCGAACGAGTGCCGTTCCTTGGCGTAGCGCACGGCCGACTCATATGCGCCCTGGGCAATGCCAACCGACAGTCCGGCAATGGAAATCCGTCCCCCGTCGAGAATTTTGAGCGCGTCCACGAAGCCTTCATTTTCCTTGCCAAGCAGGTGGTCGGCTGGCACTTTCATATCCACGAAAGCCAGACTGGCCGTATCCGAAGCCCGCATCCCCAGCTTGTTTTCCTTCTTGCCCCGGACGAAGCCTGGTGTGTCAGTCGGTACGATGAACGCCGAAATACCGTGCGTTCCCTTGGAGCGGTCGGTTTTGGCCAGCACGACGCACGTGTCGGCATAACTGGCATGCGTGATGAAATTTTTGTTGCCGTTGAGGATAAAGTGACCGTTTTGCCGCACGGCCGTCGTGGCCAACCCAGCCGCATCACTGCCCGAACCCGGCTCGGTCAGCGCCCACGCGCCCAGCTTCTCACCCCGCGCCAGTGGGATCACAAACGACTCGCGCTGCGCAGGTGTGCCGGCGGTGAAAATATGGTTTGTCCCAAGTGAATTGTGGGCCGCGACACCCAACGCAACAGACGGGTCCACGCGCGCCAACTCTTCAATAATCGTGGCGTATTCGATATAACCCAAACCGGCTCCACCGTACGCTTCGGGAAAGATAATCCCCATCAGCCCCATTTCAGCCAGTTTGGGTTGAAGTTCGACCGGGAATTGTTGTGGCTCATCCCACGCCATCACGTGGGGCGCGATCTCCGCTTCCGCAAACTCGCGGACGGAAAACTTGATTCGGGTTTGTTCTTCCGTGAGGTCAATGTGCATAAGTCCCATGGGCTTGACTCCTTGTTGCCGACGAACGGCGAAAGAAAACGAACGTTTAGCCGAACCGCCTCACCCTGATTCGACTGTATAAAAAAACCTTATTCAACGATAAGCCAAAATATCATCAAGGCCAACCCCGGTTGTGACGTACCACTCCGTCCCATGACGCAGCTTCCCAAGATAGCCACGCGATGGCGCTGGCTGTTGACCATCAGTATTGGCGGCGCGGCCTGGGCGCTTTGCCCAGGCGATTTGGCGGCGAATGCGCGTCCGCTGGCCGGCGTCTTCGCGGCCGTGATTGCCGGCCTTATCGTGCAACCCGCGCCGGGTGGGTTGGTCGTTTTTCTGGGAGTCGTGGCTGCCACCGTCACCGGGGCGCTTGCGCCGAAGTCGGCGCTGGCCGGCTATGGCGATCCAACGGTCTGGCTCGTGCTGGCCGCGTGCCTCATGGCGCGTGCCATGACGCACACCGGTTTGGGAAGACGGCTGGCCTTTTGGTTCATCCGCGTCCTGGGTCGCCGAACATTGGGGCTGGGCTATGCCTTGGTGGCAACCGATGTCGTCCTGGCCGCGGCCATTCCATCGAATGGCGCGCGGGCCGGGGGGGTGCTGTTTCCAATCGTGAAGAGCATTGCTGAGGCCTATGACTCGCACCCCGGTCCAACGGCGCGTCGGTTGGGCGCGTTTTTGGTCGTCATGGTGTATCAGTGCGAAGTGATTGCCTGCGCCATGTTCCTGACCGGCCAGGCCTCAAACGTCCTCATTGCCAGGTTAGCCAAAACCGCTGCCGGTGTGGACTTGACCTATGGTGGATGGTTTGTCGGCGGACTCCTCCCGGCGCTCGTCTCGCTGGCGCTCGTGCCGCCGTTGCTCTATCGCCTATTCCCCCCGGAAATTACCCAGACTCCTGACGCTCCCCGTCTCGCGCAGTCCGAACTGGACCGGCTCGGTCCACTCAGCTCCGCCGAGCAGGTTTTGGCCGGGGTGTTTGCCCTGGTGATTGCCCTGTGGCTGACGCCCGCCATCCCAGGCGTTGCCGGGATGCTGCGCGCCGTCGGTCTGGAAGGGCTGCTCAACTATGCTGTCGTGGCGCTGATTGGCGTTGGGGCGCTCCTCCTGACCGGGGTGCTCACCTGGGAAGATGTGACCGGCGAACGGTTCGCCTGGGATGTCTTCCTCTGGTACGGTGGGCTGGTGCGGTTGGCCGAAGCCCTGGGAGAAACCGGACTCACCGAGCGGTTCGCCCAAGTCGTGGCCGGACAAGCCGCCGGTTGGGCCTGGCCGGTTGCCGGATTGGTTCTCGTCGCTGCCTATTTTTACGCACACTACGCCTTTGCCAGCATCACAGCCCATGCCACGGCGATGTACGTTCCCTTTCTGGTGGTCATGACGGCCGCCGGCGCTCCGCCGCTCCTGTCCGCGTTTGGGCTGGCCTATGCCTCGAATTTGTGCGCTGGACTGACCCACTACGGAACGACCCCCGCGCCGATTTATTTTGCCGCCGGTTATGTCACACAGCGCGCGTGGTGGCGGCTGGGGCTGGCGGCCTCGCTCGTCAACCTAGTGATCTGGCTAACGATTGGTGGGTTGTGGTGGCGGTGGTTAGGTTACTGGTGACCTGCCTGCGATGCGGTCATGTGCCTGCGATGCGGTCATTGACGACCGAATGTCTTGCACTTGTGTATTTTTGGCTTGAAAAACAGTCTGCAACTGAAGGAAAAGGCAGCTTTACACACCGTCGCCTGGCGGCGTGGCGCACTCCCCACCGCGCCTAGACTTCATTTTGGAAGGAGATTGTTTCGTGCAGCCCCAACCTGTTCTTCATCCGACGTATGCCGGTTTGGAGCCGGCGGATTTGATGGCGATGTACCGCACCATGGTGCTGTCGCGCCGTCTCGACGACAAAGAAATTCAGCTCAAGGGCCAAAACAAGGTCTTTTTCCAAATCAGCGGGGCCGGTCACGAAGCGATTTTGGTGGCGGCTGGGCGTGTCCTGCGGCCGGGGTACGACTGGTTCTATGCCTACTACCGTGACCGCGCGCTGTGTTTGGAACTGGGCATGACACCCACCGAAATGCTGCTTTCAGCCGTGGGCGCGGCCGAAGACCCAAACTCCGGCGGACGCCAAATGCCTTCCCACTGGGGGCATAAGGCACTCAATATCGTCTCGAAATCCAGTTGCACTGGAACCCAGTTCCTGCAAGCCGTCGGTTTTGCTGAGGCGCTCTACCGGCAGTCCAGGTTGCAGCTTGACGAAGCAACGCTCGGCCAAGCCTTCCCCGCCGATGCGGTGGTGTACTGTTCGGCGGGTGAAGGAACGACCAGCGAAGGCGAATTCTTTGAATCGCTCAACACGGCCTGCAATCTCAAGCTGCCCGTCGTCTATTTGATTGAAGACAATGGTTATGCGATTTCGGTGCCGGTCGAGGTCCAAACGGCCGGCGGCAGCATTTCGCGCCTGGTGCAGAGTTATCCTGACTTGTTGGTTCTTAAGGTGGACGGCACGGATCTGCTGGCCAGCTACCAAACGATGCGTGCGGCCGTGGCTTACGCCCGCGAGCGACGAGGGCCGGCTCTGGTGCATGCCCACGTCATTCGTCCCTACTCACATTCACTGTCTGATGACGAACGGCTCTACCGCACTCCCCATGAACGTGAAAGCGACGCCCGCCGCGATCCGCTCGTGACCTTTGCGGATTTCCTGCTCCGCGAGGGCATTGCGACCGAGGCCGACTTGGCTGCCCTGCGCGCCGATGTCGAACGTGAAGTCAACGCGGCTACGGATCGAGCACTGACCAGTCCGCAGCCCGCGCCTGAAACCGCCACGCTGCACGTCTATTCACCGGATGTGGACCCAACGTCACCGGCATTTGACACGCCGCGCACCCATTCGGAAGGGACGCCAACCACCATGGTGGACCTCCTCAATGCCTGTCTGCGCGATGAAATGGCCCGCGATCCGCGCATCCTGGTCTTCGGCGAGGACGTGGCCGATGCCAGCCGCGAGGAAAACCTGAAGGAAGTCAAGGGCAAGGGGGGAGTTTTCAAAGTTACCCACAACTTGCAGCGGCTCTACGGCAGCGACCGGGTGTACAACGCTCCGCTTGCCGAGGCCAACATCATCGGACGCGCCATCGGGCTGGCCACGGCCGGTTTCAAGCCGGTCGTCGAGATTCAATTTTTCGATTACATCTGGCCGGCCTACATGCAACTGCGCAATGAACTGGCCCTGCTGCGCTGGCGCTCGAATGGAGCCTTCAAGTGTCCGGTGGTGGTGCGTGTCCCGATTGGGGGCTATCTCAAGGGGGGGGCGGTCTATCACAGCCAGTCCGGTGAAACCCTGTTCACCCATATTCCCGGATTGCGCGTTGTTTTCCCGTCAACGGCTGAGGATGCCAACGGCTTGTTGCGAACGGCCATTCGGGCTGATGACCCGGTGATGTTTCTGGAACACAAGCATTTATACCGCCAGGCCTATAACAAGGGCGTGTACCCGGGGCCGGATTACATGATTCCGTTTGGCAAGGCCAACGTCGTACGGGAAGGCGAGGACTTGACCGTCATTACCTACGGGGCGCTCGTGCAGCAGTCACTCGTTGCCGCCAAGGAGGTGGAGCGCAGCCACGACATTTCAGTTGAAGTCATTGATTTACGAACCCTTGCGCCCTACGACTGGGAGACCATCGTCACTTCGGTCAAAAAGACCAACCGGGTTATCGTGGCGCATGAGGAGTCGCTCTCCTGGGGCTATGGCGCGGAAATTGCCGCGCGGATTGGCGAAGAGCTGTTTGACGACCTGGATGCGCCGGTGCGGCGGATTGGCGCGTTGGATACCTTTGTGGCCTACGCGCCACAGGTTGAAGATTACATTTTGCCGCAAATCCCTGACCTAGTTGGCGCGATGGTTGCGCTGGCCGAGTACTGAGCCATGTCCCGTGTCTTTGAAGTGATCCCGGCTATTGATTTGCGCCAGGGCAAATGCGTCCGGTTGCGCCAGGGCGAGAAGGCCAGCGCCACCGTTTACGCCGACGATCCACTCGCCGTGGCGCAACAGTGGCGCGACCAAGGCGCGCGGTGGCTCCACGTTGTCAACTTAGACGGCGCTTTCGATGACGGAGACGCCGAAAACCTGCACGCCACGGCTGCCATCGCACGTAGTGTGGGCATTCCGGTTCAGTTTGGTGGCGGCGTCCGATCCCTTGCCGCCGCTGAATGGCTGTTTGAGTTGGGCGTGCAACGCATCATTCTAGGGACGGTCGCCGTGGAGCAACCGGCGCTGCTGGATGATTTCTTGGGGCGCTACGGGTCGGCTGCCATTGTGGTTGGGATAGATGCCCGCCACAACCAGGTTGTGACCCATGGCTGGCAAACCGATAGCCGTCGCTCACCGCTGGCGTTGGCTCAGCAAGTCAAGGCGCAAGGGGTGGAACGGATTATCTACACCGATGTCGCCCGTGACGGCATGCTCATTGGGGTTAATGTTACTGCCACGGCTGAGTTGGCCCGGCTCACTGACTTACACATCATCGCTTCCGGGGGCGTCGCCGAGCTTTCGGATATTCGCGCCCTGGCGGCAACTGGCGTCATCGAAGGGTGTATTGTCGGCAAGGCGCTCTATGAACAGCGTTTCACCCTGAGCGCAGCGTTACAGTTGGCATCGAGAGGGATTTTAGAAAAATAAAATGTTTTTTATTGACAAAAATCGCGACCTAGTGCATGCTCCCACTCGCCATGACAACGGTCGCCACACTCCTCAAAGAACACCTCAAAGAACATCGGAATGACATCATTTGCTTGCTCAAGCAGCACGGCGAAATGACGAGTGAAGCCTTGGCCGAGGCGCTTGGACTGACGCGGGTCAGTGTCCGTCGTCATCTGGAAATCCTGGAGCGACAAGGGTATGTTGCCTATCGCGTCGTCACTTGCGGGCGGGGGCGGCCGGGTCATCACTACTCTCTGACGCCACAAGCGGCACAGCTTTTCCCTAACAGCTATGACGCCTTGGCCTGTGAGCTGTTGCAGACGACACGCCAGTGTTTTGGGCAGGAAGGCGTCCTGCGGGTGATCAGCGCGCGGGCCGAGCAGGTGTTGCGTCACCTTGCGCCGCAGCTTGAGCCACTCAATTTTTCCGCACGTGTAGCAAAACTCGCAGAGTTTCTGGTCGAGCGGGGTTACCTTGCTGACTATGAAGCTCTCCCCGATGGTTCGTTTCGGCTCATTGAGCGCAATTGTCCGACGCTCAACGTTGCCAAAGTTTTCTCTGAGTTGTGCGCGCAGGAGCGCCAACTTTACGAAGCCCTCTTAGGCGGCAAGGTCGTCCGTGAACAGCGGATTGCCGATGGTGATGGCGCGTGCGCGTACCGGGTCTTCCCACCTTTGATGGAGTCGCCCCGGGCTAGTTTTCAGAGGGAGTGCTCGTGATGCGAATTCTTGAACAGCAAATTCTCGATGCACTGCGCGCCGTCCAAGACCCCGATCTACATCGGGATGTCGTCTCACTGGGCATGATTCGGGATGTCGAGATTGACAATGGCGCGGTTGCGTTTCGCTTCGTCCTGACGACACCGGCCTGCCCGGTCAAGGAGCAGCTCGAACATCAGGCACGGGAAGTCGTTGCGGCTATCCCCGGCGTCAAACAGGTGACCGTCAAGATGGAAGCCCAGGTTCCGCAGGGACGGGGCGTCCCAGAAAAGTCGGGTATCCCCGGCGTTCGCAACATCATCGCGGTCAGCTCCGGCAAGGGTGGGGTTGGGAAATCCACCGTGGCGGTCAATCTTGCGGTGGCACTTGGCCAGACCGGCGCGCGCGTTGGGCTGCTTGACACCGATGTGTACGGTCCGAACGTACCCATCATGATGGGCGTCATCGAGGAGCCGCGGGTGCGCGGCAACAAAATCATCCCCCGCGAGGCGCACGGCGTAAAGTTTATGTCCATTGGGCTTATCAACCGGGGTGATAAGCCGGTCATCATGCGTGGGCCGATGCTGCATGGCGTTGTCCAGCAGTTTCTACGCGATGTCGAGTGGGGAGAATTGGACTACTTGGTGGTGGATATGCCGCCTGGTACGGGTGACGTCCAGCTTTCCCTCGCGCAGCTTGTGCCCGTTTCCGGGGCCGTCCTCGTGACAACACCACAGGAAGTTGCCCTGGCCGACGTGCGCAAAGCGTTCAACATGTTCAAGCAAGTCGGCGTTCCGATCTTTGGCATTGTTGAAAACATGAGCTACTTCACGCATCCCAACATCCCAGAGCCAATTTACATCTTTGGGAAAGGTGGCGGCGAGGTGATGGCCAAACAGTTTGAAACGACTTTTCTCGGCGAAATTCCCTTGAGCATCGAAGTCCGGGAAGGCGGCGACAGTGGCGTGCCGGTCGTCGTTGGCTACCCCCAGAGCACGCAAGCCAGAGCCTTTCAATCCATTGCCGAACGATTGGCCGCACAGGTTTCCGTCGCGGCAATGGCCTCCCCTGAACTTCCTGAACTGAACCTTGGAGGGTAAGACAATGGGTCACGTCATTATTTCTGAAGAAAACCGCTTCTCCACATTTGTCAAGAGCAAGAAGTCCGAAGGTTACCGTGACTTGGAGCGCTGGCAGCGGTGGTTTGCCGAGCGCGGAATTCCATCCATCATCGCCAGCACAGCCAGCGGCTATGCGCTGTACCGCAACGGGTTGATTCAGGTGGACATCCACGACGACAGTCCGGCGCGGGTCGCTGCCTAGACCGACATCACAATCTCCACACCATGGGGAAGAAGCCTCCCTCCCAGTTGGGAGAGAGGCTTCCGACTCACAGCGCGTTGTGATCGAGGCGGGTTGACGGATTTCGTTTCGGGCAGGAAACGAAACTATTGGGTTTTTGCATCCCCAAGCCCTGCCGTCACAGGGCATATGAACTAACGAAGTTATACACCCGTTGGTTTCAACTGGCAACTAGGTTTCGACGTTTTTGCGCCGGTGTGTCCGAAAGTTCCACCTCTCATCATCTTTGGACACCGGGGCGCCGCCGGGACATCGCCGGAAAACACGCATGCCGCCTTCCAGCAAGCCTTTGCGGACGGGGCGCATGGTATCGAACTCGATGTGCAATGCTGCGCTTCGGGCGAAGTGGTCGTCATCCATGATGAAACCATTGATCGGACATCAACCGGTGTGGGGCGCGTTGCCGAGCTTTCCCTAAACGACTTGCGCGCCTTTGACTTTGGTCAGTGGTACGACGCCCGCTTTGCGGGCGAGGGCATTCCAACCCTCGAGGAAGTCTTCGCGCAGCTTCCCACTGATAAGGTTATCAATGTTGAAATCAAGAATGACCACTTCAGTAGTCGTGGTGAAGAACGCGCCGTGGCGCGACTCATTGCGCGGTTTGATTTACACGAACGCTGCCTGGTGTCGTCGTTCAATCCGCTCGTCCTGTGGCGCGTTCAACAATGCGACGCGCGCATCGCGCTAGCCTATCTGTATCGTCCGCAATCGCCGTGGTATCTACGTGGGCTTCCGGTCACACGCTTGCTTCGTCTCCGTGCCCTGCATCCCCACCACAGTTTGGTGACGGCCGCGCGCGTTGCTCTGGCGCATCGTTTAGGACTTCAAGTCAACACCTGGACAGTCAACGACCTAAACGATGTTGAGCGCGTTGTGGCCTGCGGCGTGGATGGTATCGTGACCGACTACCCCTCTCGTCTAGCGCGGTGGCACGCTTCTCGGCCGTCTTCGTCAGGGCAGGGTGAATGAAAAAAAGTTTGTAACGGCGCGTCGTTCGCCTTGCGGCGCGCGCCCTAGTGGACGGCTGACGGCCAGCACGAGGTCGTCACCGGGACGCAGGGCGGCCAACGCGCCCAGGAAATCGTCTGCCGTACGAACCGGCCGGCGGTTTACGGCGGTGATGAGCATGCCTTCCTGCAAACCGTTTTCCGCCGCCAGCCCAACCGGGCTGACTTCCGTGATGAGCGCCCCAGCCTGCCCGGTATAGATGTCCTTGACACCAAGTTGCATGAGCTTGAGCGGTGAGGCATCGCTGACATTCAGCCCTAACCGGCGGAGCGTGGTTTCTGGCTCTTCAGGCGACGCATCACTGGACGGCCCCCCGCGCCGCTCAAAGCGCGGACGCATGGTCTGAATGGCAGATGACGTTCGCTCTTCAGTGCGGAGCGTGACGGCGGCTGGCTTGCCATTGCGGAAGTACCGGACTTCGACAGTTGTGTCGCCAGGCGTCGCCGCCAGTTCACGAATGAGGTCGCGCTCGCTCGTGATGCGCCGGTTGGCGTATGCGACGACGACATCGCCGCTCCGCAACCCTGCGGCATAGGCAGCGCCGCCTTCCTCGACATACTGGATAAGCGCGCCCTGTTCATCCGGCAGTCCATAAATCCGCGCAAACTGGGGCGTGACGCGGTCCACTTGCACGCCAAGCAAGCTGCGTGAAACTTGGCCGCGCTCAATCAGTTGCCGGGCAACCTCGCGGACAGTGATGGACGGAAGGGCAAATCCAATCCCGCTGTAGCTTCCATCCCGTGAGGCAATCTGGGTGTTGACGCCAATGACTTCACCGGCCAGGTTGAGCAGTGGCCCGCCGGAGTTGCCGAAATTGATGGCGGCGTCTGTTTGGAGAAACTGTTGAAGGTTATTTCGGCGGTCGGTCACGCGATCCTTGGCGCTGATGACGCCGGTTGTCACGGTTTGGTCGAGTCCGAACGGACTCCCAATCGCCACCACCCACTCACCGACGCGCAGGGCGTCAGAATCACCAAACGCCAGGGGTGGAACGCTAATCCGACCCACCAGCTTCAAAACGGCCAAGTCGGTTTCAGCATCGCCAGCGACGAACCGGGCTGGGAGTTGCGTGCCGTCTGCCAGGCGAACCGTGAGCCGAGCAGCATTTTGCACAACGTGCAGGTTTGTCACGACATGGCCATCGCGGTCAATGACGAAACCTGAACCGGTCGCGCCGCCCATACCGCGCGCTAGGCTTGGACCGGCGGCGCGGATATTGACCACAGAAGGTCGCGCATTTTGGGCAACCTGACTGAACGCGAGACTAAGGGCGTCAGTGGTGGGATTTGGCGTTGCTTGGGAAATGGTGAGGTGCTGTCCCCAAAAAACGCCTAGCCCAACCGCGCCTGCCAATGCCAGTCCCAACCCGGTCCAACGCGCGCTTCGTTCCCTTGGTGTCATGCCACTTGCCCTCCATTGCCCTTCAGAAAGTCGGCGGTGACGGCCGTCAGGGGTTCAAGGTCAATGATTCAAACCAGACTTGCATCCCAACGACTTGGCACCGCATGGTGCGGCGTCAGATTTCTCTCATGCAAGCGAGAACGACACAGATGGGCATTATTCAGACGAGTCACATACATTTCGATGCGTTTGCGGGCGCGAGTGGCGACATGATCATCGGCGCGCTCCTCGATGCCGGCGCTTCTTTTGAGCAGCTCCAGGCTGACTTGGCAACGCTTCGGCTGGAGGGCTATACGCTTTCGCTTCAGCGTGTCAAACGAGCAGCGATTGACTGTGCCAAGTTTGACGTGACGGTGACCGCCGCCCAGCCTCCATCCCACGCGCCCCACCACGATCACCGTCACGATCACCACGGGCGTGGTTTCCGGGAAATTGCGACGATCCTTGAGTCCGCGGACTTGAGTGCGCGCGTCAAGGACCGAGCCAAGGCCGTCTTTTGGCGGTTGGCCGAAGTCGAGGGACGGGTTCACGGCATTCCACCGGAAGCTGTTCACTTTCACGAAGTTGGGGCGGTGGATGCCATTGTGGACATCGTGGGCGCCTGTCTCTGCTTTGAGCAGCTTGGCGTCGAACACTTCACGTCTGCCCCCTTGCGCACCGGTTTTGGGCTGATTGCTTGCGCGCACGGACAGTACCCCATTCCCGCGCCCGGCACGGCTGAACTGCTCAAAGGTGTTCCTTGGTATGCGGGCGACATCGAAGGGGAGTTCACGACGCCGACCGGCGCAGCCATCATCACGACCTTATGTCAACACTACACGCCTGCGCCCACGTTTACCGTCACCCATATCGGCTATGGGGCCGGCACACGCGACACGCACCATCTGCCAAATGCTCTGCGGGTTTTTCTGGGCGGAGCGGCATCCGCGGCGGGCGAAGCCCAACAAGTCATCTCAATGCTCGAAGCCAATCTGGACGACCAATCACCCCAGCAACTTGGTTATGTCATGGAACAGCTTTTGGCGGCCGGTGCGCTCGATGTTTTCTTTACACCCATCCACATGAAAAAAAACCGACCGGCCGTGCTGCTGACCGTGCTGAGTCGTCCCGAAGATGAGTCACGGTTGGCAGAAATCATCTTTCGGGAAACAACGACCCTGGGGATTCGGACGCGCCAGACGGCGCGTTACACGCTTCCCCGCCGCCAAGTTCAGGTGACGACAGCCGTTGGCCAGGTCCGGGTCAAGGTCGCCACCCTGGCGGATGGTACAGAGAAAATCAGCCCAGAGTATGAGGACTGCCGCCACTTAGCCGAGGCCACTGGGCAACCGCTCTGGCAGATCTACGCGGCTGCAAGTGAAGCGTACGAAAAGCAACGAACGGTAAATGCAGAATAAGCACGTCTCCTGATACTCACGCTGACCGGGGCTGGTCGCCAACCAGGGTCGTATGGTGGCTGTCACTCCCGCTGTCCCTGCATGAGGTCAACGTTTTAAAAGCTGGATGCGATGACGATGGATAAAACACTTGAAGCCGCTCTGTGGAAGATGATGCAAACGCTGTTCAAAGCCCACCCTTGGCATGGCGTCTCGATTGGAGAGCACGCCCCAGCCCAAGTCACCGCCTATATTGAAATCGTACCAACTGACGCCATCAAATATGAACTCGACAAAACAACCGGGCACCTAAAAGTTGATCGTCCACAGAAGTACTCAAACCACTGCCCGACGTTGTATGGACTGATTCCACAAACGTACTGTGGCGCGCGGGTTGGTGCATTTTGCGCCGAACGGACCGGCCGGCCGGCGCTGGATGGGGATGGCGACCCACTCGACATTTGTGTCCTGACTGAAAAACCAATCCACCACAGTGACATTCTGGTGCAGGCCATCCCAATTGGCGGGTTGCGCATGATTGATGGCAATGAAGCCGACGACAAAATCATTGCCGTGCTGCGCAGCGATGAGGTCTATGGCGAATGGCGTGACATTAGTGAATGTCCCAAAAATCTGGTTGAGCGCCTGCGACACTATTTCTTAACGTACAAGGAAATCCCCGGTGCTGCCGAGCGGCGCACCGAAATTACCCACGTGTATGACGCGGCAGAGGCTCACCGTGTCATTCAGCTCAGCCGTGAAGACTACCTTGCGTCATACGGCCAGTTTGAAACCTTACTCAACCAGGCATTGGCGGCTCCGTCATCTGAAACGCAGGCCATGACTGCCTGAGCAAGCGCGGGGACTGCGGCTGGATGAGTGGTTGTGAGGCAGACTACTGGGTGGTGTAGGCCAGCCTAACGGTTGTTTGCTTGGTTTCCGGGTTGGGGTTGATGGAGAGTGCGACTCCCTCACCTGATTGACGGCGGGGACTCACCGACTGGGCTTCGCCGGAAGCGGTGCGCACGACGGTGAAGCCATTTTCTTTGAGCTGCTTTTCATAGAAGTTGGCAATGGCATCCGGCGTATCGCCGGTCGTCATGATGATTTGCCCGGCAGTCTTTCCCTCGCGTTCGGCCTTCAGGTTGTTGACGACCTCAGCTCCGGCGTAAAGCGCAACCCAAGGCGGTAATCTTCGGCTTTGGCTTCTTTGACGTTCGCTGCGACTTGGACGTGTCGCTGCCGGCCGCCTTTTCTACCAGCCGATTCTACCAGCCGACGGTTCATTGAGGATGTAGAGTGACTCAACGCTTACCAATCGTAACTGAACTACCGGACGCTGGCCGCCACTCGAAACCCAACAGAGTCAAGTTTTAGTTCCGGGTCCAGCTTGTAGCGCACTGCCGACCGACAGGCCGCCACATTGGCAAAGTAGGAACCACCCCGAATGACGCGCCACGTGCCGTTGACCGGCCCGGTGGGATCATCGGATGGCGCTTTCTTATAGTACAGGTCATCGTACCAATCCTGGCACCACTCACGCACATTGCCGTGCATGTCATACAGGCCAAAGGCATTGGGGGCTTTTTGTCCAACTGGGTGCGACTTGCCGCTGGCGTTATCAAAGTACCAAGTGGTGGCGGCCAAGTCACCGGCGTACTTGCCAGATGTCCCGGCTCGACAGGCGTATTCCCACTCTGCTTCGGTTGGCAGGCGATAAAAAAATGGGTCGTCGGCGTCGTTCAAGCGCTGGATGAAAGTTTGAACCTCCCTCCAGGAAACACTGTCCACCGGTAGGTCATCGCCAACAAACTTACTTGGATTATTGCCCATGATCTGTTTCCACTGGGCCTGCGTGATTTCGTACTTGCCAAGGTAAAACGGCTGACTAATCGTAACCCGGTGCGTTGGCTGCTCATCCAGTTCACCGCCAGCCTCACCCATAGTGAATTCGCCGGCCGGGATGAGTACCATCTCGATACCAGCCACACCAGCCATGGTCTTTGGCAGGTTGCTCAGGTCGAGTTGCGCTTTGCTTTTGGCGCGCGGCACGGCACCGGTTGCTCCGCTGCCAGGATTTGCCGCGTCACGGTCACACCCTGAAGTCCACAAACTGCACAGGAGTAGGGCACTCCAGCCAAGGACTAGCCACATCTGATGTGTTGTTCCAGCCAATTTCCTCAACATCGGCTTAATCTCCCCTTTGTCACGACCTACTTAGCCACCACTTTGCCAAGTAGGGTGGCTGACTATTCTGGCTTGGGGGTGAGCGAGCTTCGTTACAGGTTATCGTTTTGAGCTTTTGTTTAAGCTTTTGCTGGTTAGACATTCCATAAAACAGGAGAACCCTTAACACGGTGTTACAGATAACACCTGCTACGGGAAAAAGTCGGAGGTTGGCGATGTAGGGGCCGCTGCCAGTGAGAGCTGGTGTCGTCGAGTAATTTATCTTGACGCTTTTCAAGTTTAGACTTAGTCTAGGAAACCTCAGCTAGCGCCAACGCAAGCCTATCGGTCAATGTGGGCTTGCTGGTTGAGCAACCTGTGTAGCCAGCGTTGCTATGGGTTGGGAGTTTTCTGATTCAGAGTTTAGATGCAAACCAATTCAAGACTTGATCTAGATATGAATGGAAAATCGAACTCAACCCAGGCATGCCGTCCGCACCAAATGCCTTCAACTCACAAAGGGAGGTTATGGCAATGGCCAATCTCAGACGTACTCGACCCTATGGACTTGCCCTGGCAGCCGTTGTTGTTTTGACAATGACCACCTGGGCACAACAGCCGCTCACCCTCAACAACGGTGCGCCCGTTGGTGATAACAAAAACTCGCAAACCGCCGGTGAAAACGGCCCCGTCTTACTCCAAGACATTCACTTGATTGAGAAGCTGGCCGCTTTTGACCGCGAGCGCATCCCAGAACGGGTCGTTCATGCGCGCGGCGCCGGCGCCTACGGCGAATTCGTCAGCTATGGTGACTACTCGGCGCTGACACGCGCGGCATTTCTTAGTCAAAAGGGCAAGAAAACGCCGGTGTTTCTGCGCTTCTCGACGGTCATTCATCCCAGCGGCTCACCAGAAACCCTGCGTGATCCACGGGGATTTGCCGTGAAGTTCTACACCGAAGAAGGGAACTACGACATCGTCGGCAATAACCTGCCGGTGTTTTTCATCCGGGATGCCATGCAATTCCCGGACATGGTGCATTCACTGAAGCCATCCCCCATCACCAACCGGCAAGACCCAAATCGTTTCTTTGAGTTTTTTGCCCACACGCCGGAATCCACCCACATGTTGACGTTTCTTTTTTCGGACTACGGCATCCCGGCCAACTACCGTGAAACCAACGGCTTTGGCGTCCATGCGTTCAAGTGGGTCAATGCGCGTGGCGAGGTCAGGTACGTCAAGTACACCTGGAAGTCACTTCAGGGCGTCCGCAACCTGACCGCAGAAGAAGCGCGGCGCATCCAAGCTGATGAGTTCTCCCATGCCACGGTGGACCTTTACGAAAACATCAAGCGGGGAAACTTCCCGGCGTGGGAGTTGCAAGTTCAGGTGCTTGACCCAAAAGACTTTGACAAGTTTGACTTCAACCCACTGGATGCCACCAAGGTCTGGCCGGAACACCTTGTCCCGGCGATGACGGTTGGCAAAATGACGCTCAACCGCGTGCCGGAAAACTTCTTTGAAGCGTCGGAGCAATCAGCGTTTTCGCCGGGTAACTTGGTTCCGGGCATTGAACCGAGCGAAGACCGCCTGCTGCAGGGCCGGTTGTTTTCATACTTCGACACCCAGCGGCATCGGCTGGGCGCGAACTTCCAGCAGCTTGATGTCAACCGTCCGGTCGTGCGGGTCAACAACTTCAATCAGGACGGCGCACTCAGCGCCCGACGGACGGCGTCGGACACGAACTACCATGCCAGCGACGCCGTTGCGCCTTACCGGGCCAAGGCTGGATACACCAGCACACCGATGCCGTTGGCGGGAACGACCCAACAGCGTACCATCTCAAAGCGGAACGACTTTGCGCAGGCTGGCGACCTCTATCGCTCCTTCAGTGAAGCCGAGCGCGCCAGCTTGATTGCGAATTTGTCTGGCGATCTCAAGCAGGTTCGCAACCGGGACATCCAGATCAAAATGGTGAGCCACTTTTACCGGGCTGACCAGGACTACGGCACGCGCCTTGCCCAAGCCCTTGGGTTGCCGCTGGCGGACGTGAAGGCGGTAGCCCAAACGCTCCAGTAGTCGGGTCGTCATCCGGTGGTGGCAGGTCGCCACTGACCTGCCACCGTTTACGACGGCGCTACTTCAAGTGAGGAGGTTTCGATATGGTGTTCAGACTGGTCAAAACGCGCCGTGGGCAGCCGTCCCTGGCAGGATGCCGCGCCTTGGTCGTCGTCGCTTGCCTATGCTTTGGCCTGTCGGCTCTGGCGCTCGGTCAGCAACCACAACCGCCGACGCTCCTTGATGCCGCGCGCGCGGGCGATGTGCCGGCCGTGGCGGCGTTGCTCGAAGCCGGGGCCGACATCGAGCAAACTGACGCGCGCGGCTCAACTCCGCTCATTCTGGCGGCATACTACGGCCACGCCGACTTGGTCACGTTTCTGCTCAAGCACAAAGCCAACCCCAATGCCGCCGACAAGCTCGGCAATACCGTGCTGATGGCCGCCGGCTTCAAGGGGCATCTTGGCATCGCCCAGGAACTACTGGCACACGGCGCAGAGGTCAATGCCGTCAATGCCAATGATGCTACGGCGCTCATGTTTGCCGCGCTGTTCAATCGGCTGCCCATCGCCGAACTGCTGCTTGAAAAAGGGGCAACGGTCAACCTGGCTGACAAGAACGGACAAACGGCACTCACGTTGGCGCTGGGGCAGGGCCACGACGACATGGTGGCGTTGTTGCGTCGCTATGGCGCGCCATGAAGCGGCCACTTGCCAGAGCGTCCGTCCGTTGCCAGCCACGTCAATTCAGCGTAGAAATAGCCGAGAAAAGAACTGTCGCGGGCAAGGAGCTAACCTATGGCACTCACGCCATCAACCATGCTGGCGCTGGGCACGCCAGCGCCGGATTTTACCCTGACCGATGTCACAACCGGACGCGCCATCTCACTGGCAACATTTGCTGACCGTCCAGTATTGCTGGTGATGTTCATTTGTCGGCACTGCCCATACGTCAAGCATGTCGAAAAAGCACTCACGGCGCTGGCCAATGAATACTTGGCGCGGGGTGTCGGCGTTCTGGCCATCAGTTCAAACGATGCTGCCGCTTACCCGGACGATGCGCCGGAGTCGCTTCGCGCCATGGCGCGGGAGTTGGGCTTCCAATTTCCTTATGGGTATGACGAGTCCCAAGAAGTTGCCAAGGCTTTTCAAGCGGCCTGCACGCCGGATTTCTTCGTCTATGATCGTGCGCGCGCGCTGGTTTACCGTGGGCAGATGGACGATAGCCGTCCCGGCAATGGTGTTCCGGTCACGGGGAGCGATCTTCGGCGCGCATTGGACGCAGCATTGGCCGGCGAACCTCCCCTCGGCGAGCAAAAGCCCAGCATTGGGTGCAACATCAAGTGGCGACCGGGCAATGCGCCCGCGTACGCCTAGCCTGCGCTATGTTTACCGGCATCATCGAAGAGGTCGGCCGTTTAGAACGACTTGACCGGCGCTCAACCGGCGGCGCGCTGACGGTGGGCGCGCAGGTCGTTTTGGAAAACACCAAGCTGGGCGACAGCATCGCCGTCAACGGCGTGTGCCTGACCGTCACGGCACTGACCGCTAGGAGCTTCACGGTAGATGTTTCGGAAGAAACGCTCCGGGTGTCAAACCTGGCCGAACGCAAGACCGGAGATGACGTGAACCTGGAGCGCGCCCTGGCCGTCGGCGCGCGGCTCGGCGGTCATATCGTCCAGGGCCATGTGGATGCCGTCGGTCACTTTCTCGCCCGTCGCCCACTTGGGAATGCCGTCACGATGCGCTTCGGTTTTCCACCGGACATTGGGCGTTACCTGGTTCGCAAGGGCAGCATTGCCGTGGACGGCGTGAGCTTGACAGTGGCGACGCTTGGCGAAGACTGGTTTGAGGTGGCGGTCATTCCCGCCACGCTCAACTGGACGACGCTGCCTAAGCTTAAGCCGGGCGCAGCGGTCAATCTCGAAGCCGATGTGCTGGCTAAGTACGTTGAGCGTCTGTTGCAAGCGCCGTCACCGTCAGCCGCCACGCCGCCGCTCACTGCCGAACGCCTGCGGGCGCTCGGCTATTGACCAGAAGCGGGTGCCACCGGCGCCGCGCCAATCAGTTCGGCGTCCGTCAACTTCAGGCTTGCCTGTGCGTCTGACGACAGCATGGCCACCGTGATATGCGGCTGCCCGATGACATAGCGGCGCAAGTAACGCTGAATGTCAGCGCGTGACGTCTGGCGGAGCGTCGGCAGGTAGCCGCGGAAGTAATCCAGTCCGGTCGAAGCCCACCAGAAGCTCAGCGAATGCACATGCTCGCTCACCTTCTCACGGGAAAATAGGTCGTCGGCTTCGAGCAAGGTCTTGGCAATGGCGAGTTCTTCATCCGTGAAGTAGTCGGGATCGGCAAATCGCGCGACTTCAGCGTGGACGGCTTTGAGCGCTGCCCGCGCTTTTTCCGGCGTGGTCTGTAATGTCAGCGTGATCGGCCCAACGTTGCGCTGGGTGATGTAGATCAAATCCACGCCGGTGGCGAGTCCGCTGTCCACGAGCGCGCGCTGAAAACGGGAATTGGGCTGGCGTAGGATGAATGAAAACACATCAGCCGCGTACGTAGCGGCGTCATCTTTACCAATTGATGGTCCGTGCCAACCAATCTGTACCGTCACACTTTGCACCGGTTGGGTGACGATGACGCCTTCGCTTCTTTCGAGTGGCGGATGTTCAACCGGCGGGTACTTCTTGAACGGGTCGTTGCCGCGCGGCCATTCGCCAAAGTACATCGCCACCAAACGAAAGACTTCTTCAGGTTGTACGTCCCCGGCTACAAGCACCGCAGCATTGTTTGGAAGGTAGTACCGCTGTTGAATAAGCCGCATCTGGTCGGTCGTTGCCGCTGCCACGGTGGCGCGTGTGCCGAGCGGGTTCTTTCGGCTTGGATACTTGGCGAACAACCGCTGGGTCATTTCGGTCGAGAGGTAGTAGTAGGGGTTCGACTCATTGCGGTCAATTTCGCCCAAGACAACTTCCTTTTCACGCGCAAACTCCTCTTCATCGAAGGCCGGGTACAGGGCGGCGTCGCGCATGAAGCGCAGCGCCGTCGGAAGGTTTCGGCTCAGCGTGGTGAAGTAGTAGTTGACCAGTTCGGTTTGCGTCGTGCCGTTGTAAACGATGCCCAGTTCGCCAATCGTCCGCAGGTAGGCTTCCTGATTTTTGACCGCGCGATTCGCCTTGAAAAACATGTGTTCGTAGAGGTGTGACAAGCCATTGAGTTCCGGCGGTTCGGTGTAAGAACCGTTGCGGCAGGCGAGTTCAATCGTCACCAGTGGCACGGCATGATCTTCGTACACGATAACCTCCAAACCGTTGGCCAGCCGCCGGTTGAAGAGTTGCGCGTACTCGCTTGACACCCGCTCGGCCAGCGGTTCGAGGCGTGGCGGCTGCGGCTTCTGAAAAGCTGGGCCGCGCGCGCCGGGTGGCAAGGCCCAACCCGAAGCGGAAAACCAAATCAATAGCCAACCGGCCAACCAGCAGTGACGCATGACAAGAGACCTCAAGTTTGGTGGGACTAACAATGGGACAGGAACGTACAGCCAAGCGAGCTTGGCGGGTGAGTGTCGGCCGCGTCCATACGGCGCGTGGCAGACCGGTTGCAGCGTGGTTTGGCACAACTAAGGCTTTGGATAGATGACCCGAATCGTTCGGACTTCGACCCGCTCGGCCGGCTTGTCCTCCGCGCCCGGCTGAATTGGTGTTTCGGCGATTTTGTCCACGACTTCCAGCCCTTCGACGACGCGCCCAAACGCCGTGTACTTGCCGTCGAGCGACTCCGCCCGCCGCAGGCAGATGAAATAATGCGTTGTCGCGCTGTCCGGGTCCTTGCCATGGGCCATTGACAGGATTCCTTTGTCGTGTGGCGTTTCGTTGAATTCCGCCTTGAGTGGCGACGTATCGAAGCGCAGCTTGCGATTGGGACTATCTGCCGGCCACTTGGCCGGATCACCCCCCTGAATGACGAAATCCTTCACGATACGGTTGAATTCCGTGCCGTCGTAGTAACCTTGTTCTGCCAATCGGAGAAAGTTGCGGACATGATTGGGCGCTCGCTCCGGAAAAAATTCCAGCACGATGTTGCCCGCTGCCGACTCGATGACGGCCCGCGTGGCCTTGAGTTCCTCAATCGAGAGCTGTTCGGCGCGACTCGGTTTTGGCGTGGATGGCTGCGGTTGAGGTGGAACGGCCGGACGCGCCGGCGTCGTCCGGGGTGCTGGACGGCGTTGCTGGGCTGTCAACCGGTCGCCACACACCAACCAACCACTCATAAGCAGTGTCCATACGATTGCCTGCCGCATCATGACAGTCACCTTCCTTGCCGTTCTGCCAGCTCGGCTGACCAAGCCGGTCATGATTCGTTATGGTGTCGGCCAAGTTTGGGACGCGAGCGTTCGTTTTTCAACTAGGCGCGGAACGAGGCTTGCTGCTGGTGGTCAAACGACCCCGACTTGCGCCGACCTGGGGCCGGAGTGGTAGGTTTTCACGCTGAATCTTGCCTACGATCCATCACAACGATGTTTTACCAACTGAGAGAAACTGTTCGCCAAACGGTCAAAGCCTTGGTCGAGCGCCGGTTTGGTCTGGCCTTGGCCGATGTGGCGGTTGAATTCCCACCGAACGTAAGCTTGGGTGACCTTGCCACGCCGGTTGCCTTTGAAGTTGCCAAGCGGCTCAAGGCAGCGACCGGCGAAAAACACGCGCCGCGCGATATTGCCCAGGCGCTGGCGACCGAGCTGGGGTCTGAACTATCCGTGTTTGAGCGCATCGAGGTGGCCGGGGCCGGTTATGTCAACCTCTTTCTCAACCGGGCCGATGCTTTTCTCAACGCACTCGAAGCCCCGGCGGCTCGGCTGGCGCCGCGCTTTGGCGGCAAGCTGATTGTTGAACACACCAGCGTCAATCCAAACAAAGCCGCCCATATCGGGCACCTGCGCAATGCCGTCCTGGGTGACGCTTTGGTGCGCTTGCTGCGCGCAACGGGCGAGACGGTCGAAATCCACAACTACATTGACGACACCGGCGTTCAAGTGGCGGATGTGGTCGTTGGGTTCAAACACATTGAAGGGAAATCGCTAGATGAAGTCGCGGCGATTGACGGCAAATTCGATGACTACTGCTGGGACCTCTACGCCCGCGTCGGCGCGTGGTACGCCGCGGATGAAACGCGATTGCGCCTGCGGGCAGAAACCCTGCACGCCATCGAGCGGCACGAGGGCGAGACGGCGGCGCTTGCCGCACACGTCGCCGAGCGGATTGTCCGCTGTCACTTGATCACGATGGAGCGGTTGGGCATTCAGTACGATGTCTTGCCCTGTGAAAGCGCCGTTTTGCGCCTGGATTTCTGGGCCGATGCGTTTGAACGGCTCCAGTCCTCCGGTGCCATTGTCTATGAAGCCGAAGGTCGCCGCGCCGGATGCTGGGTGATGCGTGCCGAGCAAGGCGCAACCGCCGCGCCGGATGATGAGCATGACGCTGACAAGATTCTTGTCCGCTCGAACGGCACAGTGAATTACACCGGCAAGGACATTGCTTACCATCTGTGGAAGTTGGGCGTTCTCGACCGCGACTTCCATTACCGCGCGTTTTATGGCTACCCGGATGGGCACACCGTATGGATGGGAAGTGCCACCCCACCGGCCGCGCAACCATCGCCGCCGTCGTTTGGGCGGGGCGTGGCTTACTTGAACGTCATTGACGTGGGGCAGAGCTATGCCCAGGAGTTTGTCAAGCGCGGTGTGTTGGCCGTAGCCCCGGACGATGTCCGTGACCGCGTTGCCGCCAGCGCCCATGTCGCCTATGAAAAGGTGGCGCTGACCCCGGCGAGCTGCCTTGAACTTGGCTTCACCCTCTCTGAAGAAGACCGCCGCCGGCCGTTCGTTTCGATGAGCGGACGCAAGGGGCTGGGCGTGAAGGCCGACGAGTTGCTGGATCGCCTGGAAAGCAAAGCCTTGGCCCATGTGCAAGCCAGCCAGCCAGACCTGCCTGAAGCCGAGCAACGGACGATTGCCCACCAAGTTGCCGTCGCTGCGGTTCGGTACTTTCTACTCAAGTTTGCGCGAACGACACTCATTGCCTTTGATTTTGCCGATGCTCTGGCCGAACAGGGGGAAACCGGCGTCTATTTGCTCTACTCACTGGTGCGCATGGCCAGCATCCGCCGCAAGCTGCGCGAGGCTGGGCTGGACTGCCCGGCCCCGGCCGGCATCCTCCGTGACCACCTTCCACGGCTTGCCACTTGGCTTCAAGACGAAGGCAACCGCGCCAACGAGTTTTGGGCGCTGACGGTAACGCTCCTGCGTTATGACACGGTGTTGGATGAAGCGCGCGAATCGCTCGAACCCGCGGTCGTGGCAAAGTACGCTTTTCAGCTCGCGCAAATGTTCAGCACGTTTTACAATCGGCACAACATCCGCCATGAGTCGGACGATGTCCGGCGGACGTTTCTGATTGCGCTGGTGGGGCTGGTGGAAAACCGGCTTCGGGCGTCTTTGGCCGTCCTTGGCATCGAAGCCCCGGAGCGCATGTGACCCCCTTTGCGCCCTGCGTCTCTGTATCTCTGCCATGACAACCTTGCCCCCGCCAACACTGGATGTGCCGCAGTACTGGCTTGCGCCGGTGCCGGATACGTCATCAGGCTACCGTCCGGCGTGGTTCGTGGAATGTAGTCTGAAGTTTCACAGCTTGCGGGCGCGGATCAAGCACACGGATGAGCGACGCTTTCTAGCCTGGGCCGCCCGTGGCGAAGGTCCGCCCGATTGGGAGTCCCCGCCGCTTGATCCGTCTGGCTTGACGGACGCGCAGTTGTGGAAATCCCCGCCGCGTGACTTACCGCACCGAACGCAAGACTACCTGCTCGGTGCGGCTGTGCTGACCCACCACGTCGAAGAGTTGGTGAACTGGCTGTCGCGTCGGGAAAAGCTGCGGTTGTGGTTCAACCAGAACTTCGATGCTTTTTCTGACGTGGGTGAGAGCCGGGAAAGCTTTGTCAATCGGCTGGCGGAGTCGGCGGCGGAGAGCATCGAGGACGAGTTGGCGGCGCTCACGGCGCGGGTCAACCTGAAGCTTTTGCAAGTGCAGGCCGCAGCGGAGCGCAAGGGCCTTGGGCAGAACCTCCCAGAAGCCAAGCTCAATGAGATTCTGACCGACCGGCGGCAGGAGTTTTTCTCTTCGATTACCCGCCTCGAAGCGCTTTTCTCCAGTGGGGAACGGCTGATCGTTGCGGCCGATGACAACCAGCCGCTGAGTGGCGTCATCAGCGATCCCGATCTACACGAGACGCTGCTGCATATCGAAGCCGATGTGCGCCGCCAGTTGAATGCGTTGTGTACGCGCTGCCTGGAATCGGCGGCGGCCTGCGACGCCTTTGAAATCGGTCTGCAACCGAGTCAGATCACGGTTCTGCGCAAAGGCGTACTGTGGCTGCCGGAGCCAGCCTAAAAACACGACCACAAAAAACACAACCACAAGAAAATCTGGCCTTGACGTGGTAACGTGCTGCCAGACCGTCAAAATGTTTTCGCCACTGACGCCCCCCTCTGTGGCGAGCGGTGACTCTCATCAAGCGCTGCTTCCACACACCTAACCCGTTGGGAGATTGCTTCGATGTTTGTCATGTTGCGTCAGACGCGCTGTCTGCTAAGTTGTTATTCCGCTCCGCAAGTGCGCTCATTCGGACTGATGTTGATGTTGGTCGTGGCATCCAGCATCGCCTGTGGCAGCAAAGCGCAGGAGCTTGTTCTTACTGTTGACGGCAAGTCACAGCCTGTTGCCCTCAAATCTGGCTACATTTACCCATCCACAATCGGGCTTTCCAAAAATACGGAAACCAAAAAAGCTTCTTCCTATGCCTTCCATCTGGCCGATTACAACTTGAACCCAGAGCGGGGACAACTATCTCTGCGGGAAGCTCCTACGTCAGACGGCTACCTCGTGGTATTTGAACTGATTGGCAAGGAAAATGAGCCGGCCGGGACCCCCCTTGCCCCCGGTGTTTATCCGATGGCAACCGCTGGCGCAGGTCCTTTCCAGTTTTCTGTGACCCGTGACTATGGCTTGGGATTTCACAGCTATCAGCAATCAAAAAAGACTCTGACGTCCCTCGATTCGGGCAAGATGACGGGATCGGTCAAAATTAGCGCTGTCGCCGGCGAAGATGTTTCCGGTGAAATTGATGTCACCGATGGAAAGAAAAGCATCAAGGGTAGCTTCACGGCTAAAATGATCAAGTTGCCACGATGACACACTACCAGGCCTGATAAGCTTTGGCGGAGGAATGCTCGGCGTTCCTCCCTTTTCACACATTGTTCACACGTTCGCCTGGTACTTGCGCTGCTGTGCCGGTCATCGCTCCCACCGTGGCCTACGACAGCCCCGTAATGTTGCCTTCGGCGTCAATGTCAATCCGCTCGGAAGCCGGAACGGCCGGCAATCCAGGCATGCGTACCAAATCACCGGCAATCGGAATGACAAAACCCGCCCCGGCAGCAATTTCGACTTCCCGAATGGTCAACGTGAAATCCCGTGGGCGTCCCAGTCGGGTCGGATCGTCTGAAAACGACTTTTGAGTTTTGGCTATGCAGATGGGGAGTTGCGTCAGTCCAAGTTCAGCAATCAAGCGGAGGTCAGCGCGTGCCTTGGACAGAAACCGGACATCGCTCGCGCCGTAGATGTGCGTTGCCACGGTTTCGATTTTGCGCTCGATGGGGTCGGTAAGCGCGTAAAGCGGTTGCCAGTGACCGGTTGCGCGCTCAACCGCCGCGACGACCTCGTGAGCCAGCGTTTCCGCGCCCGCGCCGCCGTAGGCCCAGGCCTCCGAAATCGCCGAGGCAGTCCCCATAGCCGTGCAACGCGCCTGAACCCAATCCAGTTCCGCACTGGTGTCACTGGTGAAGCGATTGATTGCCACGACCGGCTCCAGTCCAAACCGGCGAACGTTTTCCAGGTGCTTTTCAAGGTTGTCGAAGCCACGTTCCAGGGCCGCCAGATCAGGCTCATGCAGGGCTTCGAGCGCTGCGCCGCCTTGATATTTCAGCCCCCGAACGGTAGCCACCAGAACGACGACGGCCGGCGCGAGGCCGGATGTCCGGCACTTGATGTGCAGGAACTTTTCCCCACCCAAGTCGAACCCAAAGCCGGCTTCGGTCACGACATAGTCGCTCAGGCGCAAACCCGCCCGCGTGGCGATCACCGAGTTTGTTCCCTGCGCAATGTTGGCAAAGGGTCCAAGGTGAATGATGGCCGGATTGCCTTCGAGCGTCTGCGCCAAGTTTGGCTTGAGCGCGTCCCTGAGCAGCGCCGTCATTGCCCCGTGGACGTTGAAATCGCGCGCATACAGCGGGCGCTTGTCCTGGGTGCGCCCAACGAAAATGCCACCAAGTTTTTCCTTCAAGTGGGCCAGCGAGTCGCACAGGCACATTGCCGCCATGACTTCCGAGGCGGCGGTAATGTCGAAGCCGGATTCGCGGGGAAGCCCATTGGTGCGTCCACCCAGACCAACGACAATCTGCCGCAGGGCGCGGTCATTGACATCGAGGACGCGCTTCCAGCGAACACTCGTCAAGTCGAGGCCGTGGGTGGATTTTCGCTGGTGGAGGTCGTTGTCCACAACCGCCGCCAGCAGGTTGTGCGCTGCCGTCACGGCCGCGAAATCGCCTGTGAAGTGCAAGTTGATGAAGTCCATTGGGGCGACTTGCGCGCGCCCGCCACCTGTCGCGCCGCCCTTCAGCCCAAAAACTGGCCCAAGGGATGGTTCGCGCAGAACCGCGACGGCACGGCGACCAATCCGGTTGAGTGCATCCGTCAGCCCAATCGTGGCGGTGGTCTTGCCCTCGCCAGCCGGGGTTGGCGTCATTGCCGAAACCAGGATGAGCTTGCCGCGGCGGGGGGCATCGGGAGCGCTCAACCACAGCGGCAGTTTCGCCGCGTAGCGACCGTAGGGTTCAATCTCGTCGGGCGACACGCCAAGGCGTTCCGCCACGTCCACGATGGGAGACAGTTTTACCGAGCGGGCAATTGTCAGGTCAGACATACTGAAAACATCGGGAAACAAGGATTCAAAAAACAGTGCAACGTTCTCATAGCTGGCGCTCCGAGCAAAACTAGAGCCGGGATAATTTGGCGGTCTATTCCTCCGATGACCGTCGCCCCAAGCGCCGCAGCCGGGCGCGGATGTCCACCGGGGCCAGGCCCAGGATGACTGCCGCGGCAAGGTAGGTCGTTCCATAGAGTGCCAGTCCGCCTAGGTCTGCCAGCCAGGAAGGAAAGACGCTGCGCATCGGCCCCAGTCCGGCCCAGGCACCGGCAGCGGCCAACAGTGCACAGAGCCAGAGTCCGGCAGATTCAAGGTGGTGGGAAGCCAGTTGCCCGATCTCGGCCTGTAGCGCCCGGCGCAGGAAGAAAAACTCAACCCAGGCGGCGACCCCCGACGCCGCGGCCAAACCGGCCACGCCCCACATTGGCGGCCAGCCTAACCACGTCGGGACGTAAAGCGCTGCCAGCGCGCCACCGCCGGCCGCCAGCCCAACCCGGAGCAGCGCATAACGCAGCGGCGTCCGGGTATCGCCCAGCGCGTAGAATCCCGAAGCATAGAGTCGCGCCTGCGTCGCAGCCCGCAGCCCAATCGTCGCGGCGGCCAGCGTGAGCCAGACGGCGGTTGCCGCCCGGTCATCGAAGCGGCCGCCCCGGTACAAAACACCGACGATACTCCCGCCCAGCGCCACAAACGCCACGCTCGACGGGATGACGAAAAAGGACATCTGGCCGATGGCGCGGGTGAGCCGGTCGCGCATCTGGGCGGCAACGGTTTCGCGCGCGCCGGTGGCGCTGGCCAGCGCCGGAAGCTCCGCGGCCGAAATGGCGATACCAAACAGGCTGACCGGGAGCATGTAAACATCCTGCGCGTAGCCCAATACGCCAACCGCGCTTGGAGAAACCAAGCTGGCCAGGAGGTTGTCCAGGTAACTGCTGATTTGCGCTACCCCGCGACTGACCAGTGCCGGGAAGAAGTTGCGGATGACTTCGCGGGTTGGAGCGCCATCAACGCGCCAGCTCAGGCGCAACGGTGACGCGACACGCCAAACCGTCGGCAGTTGAATGCCAAACATCACCAGACTACCAACGACCGCGCCCCAAGTCGTCCAGACGACGAGTCGGTCGAGCGGTTGTCCGCCAAAGACGAGCAGCGTGACGACCACGACTGCGTTGAGCGCCACCGGCGCGGCATATGGCAACAAAAAGCGCCGGTGGCTGTTGAGGATGCCCAGACACCAGGCCGAAAGCACCAGAATCCCGATGCCGGGGAAGAAAATCCGCACCAACCGGACTGTCAGCACGTAGTGTTCGCCGGTGAACCCCGGCGCAATCACGCGCGTCAGCCAGGGCGCAAGTCCAATCCCAACCGCAACCAGGACGGAGACCGCCAGGCTGAGCAACCCGAAGATGGCCCCGGCCAGGCGTCCGGCATCGTCCGCGCGTCCTTCGGCCAGCAGCCGCGCGTAAGCCGGAATGAAGGATGCCGACAGCGCGCCTTCGCCGAGCAGGTTTTGCAGGACGTTCGGAATCCGCTGCGCCGCGCGATAAACCCCGGCAATCTCTGAGTCGCCGAAGTAATAGGCGAAAACCTTATTGCGGATCAGCCCCGACAGGCGGCTGGCGAGAATGCCCAGTCCAACGAGCAGGGACGCCGGAAGCTTGGGGAGCATCGGCATGCGTGGACGTTCCTCGGTTAGAGTGCCGCCAGCTCGGCTTCGAGCTTCTGCCGCTCGTAAAGCGCGGCATAGCGTCCGCCAAGGGCAAGCAGTTGGGCATGGGTTCCCTGCTCGACAATCCGCCCATCTTCGAGAAACACGATGTGATCGGCATCTTTGACGGTCGAAATCCGGTGCGCGATGAGGATGGTTGTCCGTCCACGCATGACCTGCCGCAGGTGTTCCAGGATACGGGCTTCGGTATCGGTATCCACTGCCGACAGCGCATCGTCCAGGATGAGGATCCGCGGATCGCGCAGCAGCGCCCGGGCCAGTGCCGCACGTTGTTTCTGGCCGCCGGAAAGCGTGATGCCACGTTCTCCGACGATGGTTTCAAAGCCCTTGGGAAACTGTTCGACATCCTGCCGCAGCCCGGCCTGTTCGGCCACCCGCGCGATGGCTTCCGGCGTGGCGGTTTCGACCCCAAACGCAATGTTGGCCGCAATGGTATCGCTAAACAGAAAGCTTTCCTGCTGGGCATAGCCAATTGCCGACCGAAGTTGCTGGAGGGGATAGTCCTGGATGGGACGGCCATCAATGAAGAGCGTTCCAGGGGGGGCGTCGAGCAGTCGCGGGATGAGGTTGGCCAGGGTGCTTTTTCCGGCCCCGGTCGGCCCGATGATGGCCAGCGTCGTGCCGCACGGAATCCGAAGCGAAACATCCCGCAGCACCGGTGATGACGCGGCGCTGCCTGCGCCAGCGTAGGCAAAGGTGAGATGGCGAAACTCGATGTCACCTGCAATCGGCGGCAGCGTGGGGAGGTGCGCCGGGTCGGCAATGGCCGGGGATTCGTCAAGGATGGCCGAGAGCCGCCCCATGCTGGCCAGCCCACGCTGCGTCAAGTTGACGACCCACCCCAGGGCAATCATCGGCCAGACCAGCATGGTCAAGTAGAGGTTGAATTCCACGAACTGCCCGAGCGTCAGCTCGCCACGCAGCACGAGCCGGCCGCCATACCACAGGACAATGGCCGGGCCGAGGCCAAACAGAATGTCGAGCACCGGACGAAACAACGCCGACAAGCGCACCAGCCGCAGGTTGCGCCGAACGAACTCCCGGTTCATCGCATCAAAGGCGGCTTCTTCAGCCGCTTCCTGGGCAAAGGCGCGCACGACGCGCACGCCAGAAAAGTTCTCCTGCGCCTTGGCCGTGACCAGCCCAAAGTATGCCTGAATCTCCTCCGAACGCTCGTGAATGCGCGCGCCGAAATACTTCGTGGCCGCCGCCGCCAGTGGCAAGGTGATGAGCGCAAACGCCGTGAGCGTTGCATTGACGGCCACCATGGCCGGCAGAACCAGCGCGACGGTGAACAGCGTGTTGAGTCCGTAGAGCACCGCCGGCCCGATCAGCATGCGCACCGCGCCGATGTCGTTCGTGGCGCGTGACATCAGATCGCCGATCCGTTGTCGGTGGAAGAAGGCCGGCGGCTGCCGTTGCAGGTGGGCGTAAAAAGCGTTGCGGAGGTCGTATTCGATGTCGCGTGAGCGATTGATGAGAATGCGCCGTTGCCAAAACAAAAACAGCCCGCGAACGGCCGCGATGCCAATCACGAGTAACGCATAGCGGGCTACCTTCTGCTGCGTGACGCCGGTTCGGAGGTCGTCCACGGCCGTCCGAATGACCTGCGGCGACAGCAGGTTCACGTAGGCGCTGGCCAGAATGAGCAGTCCGCCAAGCAAAAAGCTCGTCCAGTAGGGCGCACAGAAGCCCAGCAAGCGTTGCCAAGGCGTTGGTAGGGGTTGGACGGTTGGGCTGGTGGTTTGGGAGTCCGGCCGCGACGACACGAGGGCCGTCGTTTGGGTGGAAGCAGTCATGGACAGGTGCGGTGAAGTCGCCCAAAGGTAGCGCCGACTTGGTAAGCCAGCGCGAAAGGGTGTTTATAGCCGAGAACGGTTCCCGTGACACGCGACTGTCGCCAGTCAGGGTGGTGGATGCGCTTCATGGGTGAAGCGGTTCAAAGCGGCCGCGCTCCCGGTTTTTGCGCACGTTGTGCCAGTCAAAAACCGTGCCGTTCATCGCAACGTAAACGCCGGGCGGTAGGACCCGGGCGGATGCCAACGCAAAGCCAAGGTTGAACAGGGCGTCCGAGCCGCCAAACGAGTACGGAATCATCGCGCCGACGAACACCACCGTCTTGTCGGTCACGTGGTTGGCCAGGTCATGGGCGGTTTCGGTCATGGTATCCGTGCCATGCGTGATGAGGAGGCGGGTTTCAGGCGACCGCTGCGCGGCGGCGCGAATGGCCGCGCGGTCGGCCTCGGTCATATCGAGGCTATCCTTGAGCATCACCGGCTCGATTGTGATGTTCACCAGATAGCATCGCGCCTGGTCGAGCATGTCGAACAGGTGCGTCCTGGAAAAGACCAGATTGCCGGTTCGCTCGTCATAGACCTTGTCGAGCGTGCCACCGGTCAAAAGGATACGAACTGGCGAAGAGGTCGGCGACATAAGCAACCACCAGGCAGCGGCTTTGCGGAACAACCGGCGCGCGGCAGCTTACGCCTGGGTCGCCCGTTGGTAAATCAGGCGCAAGCCTTCCAGCGTGAGGTTTTCATCAATCTCAGTAATCAGCGGCGATCCCTTGCCGATGAGCCGGGACAGTCCGCCGGTGGCGATGACCGCCTGCAAGTTGCCCATCTCGGACTGCATGCGCTGGAGGATACCTTCTACGAGACCGATATAACCGAAATAGAGTCCAGATTGAATGCTACCAATCGTCGAGCGACCGACAACCTGTGCCGGATGGGCGATGCTCACCCTGGGCAGGCGCGCCGCTCGCTGGAACAACGCCTCAGCAGAAATAACAATCCCCGGCGCGATGACGCCACCCAAGTACGCCCCATCTTCGGAAATGGCGTCAAAGGTCGTTGCCGTTCCGAAGTCCACCACGACGCATGGCCCGCCGTAGCGCGCGTAGGCCGCGACCGCGTTCACGATCCGGTCTGCGCCGACATCCTGCGGCGCGTCATAGCGAATCGGCATCCCAACGTTTTCGGTCGGTTTGACAAAAAACGGCTCGCGTCCAAAGTAGGTCTGGGCCATGCGGAAAAAGGTGAAGTTCAGCGGTGGCACAACCGAAGCGATGGCAATGCCCTCGATGTCACGCGGGTCGAGTTGCGAGAACGTAAACAGGTTGCGACACAAGATGCCGTACTCATCCACGGTGCGTTCCCGTTCCGTGGTAAGCCGCCAGTGCGCAACCAAGTTGCTGCCGGCATAGACCCCCAGCGTCGTATTCGTGTTGCCAACATCAATCACAAGGAGCATGGAGCAGAACCAACCACGCGGCGCGAAAGCCGCCGCGGCACAGGAGAAGGCGGTCGTCGCCAACCACCACCGCCGTCGTGGCGCGTCGTTTGAACCTGCATAGACAGGTGGGCAACCTAGCGTCGCGCCGTAGCTCAGCGCACATAGCACCGGGCGCGGGCGCGAGTTCGCCGCGGCTTCCCGTTCAAACGGCATCGGCCCAAACACTTGCGCCCAGCACGCGCGGCATAGAACGGACGACGACCACCTGCGACAATAGGCGAAGGCAGCGTGCCGGGCAAGGTATGTCTGGCAAGTCAACGGGTGGGTTGTGAATGGATGGTGGCATGGTGCGCCTGTTATGAATACTTACTAAGCCTGCGAGCCGTTCTCATCACCACCACGCCACGCACTTGGCTGACCACAAAGGTCACTAAAGGCATGAAGGCTTCCCGGCAAGGGAGTGTAAATCGCTTATGAGCAATCTCAGGTGGCATCGGCTGTTCGGCGTTGCGCTGGCCGACTTCTTTTCCGACCTTCCCTTCATCGTCGAGTTGGAAAAAGACCTCTCCCTGCGTCAGCAACTCCTCGATGTCGTGGTCGTCCGCAAAGCCCCTGGTGACATCCACGTCCCACTCCCTGACGGTCTCGACCACCTCGCCGACCACAACCTCATCACGTACAAGTCATTGCGCGAGGCGCTCGACGACGATGCCATCGAAGAGTTCGTTGGTCATGCCGTCAACTACCGCAAGCAGGTTTCTTCAACGAATACTTGGCTGCCCAAGTCGGCACTGGCGCTCTATGCCGTCTGTACCCGCTTTCCCGAAAAGCTCGATGGTCAAGTCAAGTTGGAACGGATTGATGCGACCAAACCAGGGGTTTACCATCTGGGCTTTGGGACGCTTGGCATCCGGGTGATTGTGTTGAGCGAGATTCGGGACACGCCGGAGAATGCGCTGTGGGGGATGTTCAGCGGGGTAGCGGACAAGGTCCGTCGCGCTGCCCGGTGTTTTCATCTGAAGCGGTCGGATACCAGTTCGGTACTAGATCGGTTGTGGTTGTACTATCAGTCGGAGGGATTGGCGATGCCGTACACGGTGGAAGAGTTTGTGGCGGAGACGATGCCGGAGTTCATTCGGAAACTCCGGCGGGAGTTAATCTTGCGGGAGATTCCGATTGAGGAACTGCTCAGGGATATTCCTGTGGAGGAACGCCTCAAAGGGCTACCGGACGAAGAGTTGCTCAAGGCGCTCCCGATGGAGAAACTGCTCGAGCAGATTCCTACCGAGGAGCGACTCAGGGACATTCCCACCGAGGAGCGACTCAAGGGGTTAGCCCCAGAGGAAAGGCTGAAGGGTTTATCAGCCGACGAAATCCAAGCGTATCTGGCCAAACTACTGCAGGAGCGAAAACCAGACACACCGTAAACGCCCCCAGCTAGCGCCAAATAACCAGCTAGCGACCAAATAAAAGGCGGGTTGCGGCTGGCTTGTGATGGTTTGCGAACGCTCCTGCCAGCCCCATCCTGACAACCCGTCACATCTGACTTTTCAGGCACGTCCTCAAGGGGGTGAGGCAGGTTTGGTGCTATTTGACATCGCATGGCGGTTCCGGTAGGAACGCACAGCGTGGCTGGAATGATACGTAGAATAGCCTCACCCACCAGAAACCGTGGATGCCGCGCAAGCACGCTGGTTTTTTCAGAAGCCTGCCGGCTTTGTGAGCTAACCACCGCCCATCGTTTGACCAAGGTAGGCCTTTTTTACCATTGGGAGTGATGTATGAGCCTTCAAGTCAACGTTTCGGCCGGGGCCGTATCGGTTCGTCAGAGCGCGGAGCAGTTGCGTATCCTCTCGGTTCTGAATGATTTGCATCTCAAGTACAAACCGCTCACGGACGGAAAAGTTGCCGACTACATTCCGCAGTTGGCCAAGGTGTCGCCGGACTTGTTCGGGATCTGCATTGCCACTGCGGATGGGCAGGTCTTCGAGGTCGGGGACTATGACTATCTGTTTACCATTCAGTCCATCTCAAAGCCCTTTGTCTATGGACTGGCCCTGGAAGACCACGGCCGCGAATACGTTCGGACGCGGGTTGGGGTTGAGCCGACCGGCGACGCTTTCAACTCGATCATCAAGCTTGATGAGCGTTCAAAGCGTCCGCACAATCCGCTGGTCAATGCCGGCGCGATTGCCATGACGAGCATCATCAAGGGAACCGACCCGACCGACAAGCTCAACCGCATTCTGGACCTGTTTCAGCGTTACACCGGGCACGGTATCCTGGCCGATATGTCGGTGTTTATGTCCGAGCGCACGACTGGCCACCGCAACCGCGCCATTGCCCACCTCATGCTCAACTTCGGCATGATTGACGGCAACGTGGATGAAGCGCTTGATTTGTATTTCCAGCAGTGTTCCTTGATGGTGTCCTGTCGTGACCTGGCCGTGATGGGGGCTACGCTCGCCAACCACGGCGTCAATCCGTTGACTGGCAAACGGGCCATTCCAGCGGAGTACGTCCGCGACATTCTCAGTGTGATGTTTACCTGTGGTCTGTATGACTATGCTGGGGAGTGGGCCTATCGCATTGGGCTGCCGGCCAAGAGTGGCGTCGGAGGCGGCATGCTGGCCGTGGTGCCCGGTCGGTTTGGGATTGGCGTCTTTTCACCTCCGCTCGATGAACGGGGCAACAGCGTGCGCGCTATCAAAGTTTGTGAGGGCATCACCGAAGCCTTTGGCGCGCATATTTTTGACGTCGCGTTCTGCTCATCGCCCATCGGGACGAATCCGTTGCGGGAGGCTCCGCCTGAGCGTCCGGCGCTGGCCTCTGATACACGCAATGGCCACACGCCATCCCCCCAACTCGAACCACACCGCACGGCGTGACGTGACATGCCTCCCCCGAGCCTAGACCTATGGTGTAAGGATTCCTGAAAAGGTTTATGAACCTGTGCCGCCCCCCACGGCAACTTGTTCAACAATGTCCCAAGTCTTTCACGTCGAAAGGTATCCACATGGATCCCAAATCCGTACTGAACTTCGCCAACGATGAAGGGGTGAAGTTCGTTGACCTGCGTTTCACTGACCTCCCCGGTTCGTGGCAACACATCTCTTTCCCTATCTCCCAGTTGACCGAAGACAGCTTTACTGAGGGCTTTGGCTTTGATGCTTCGAGCATTCGGGGTTGGGCCAACATCAGTGAAAGTGACATGCTACTCGTGCCGGACCCATCGCGGTTCTGGATTGACCCCTTCTTTGAAGAACCGACGCTCTGCCTCTTTGCCGACGCCATCGATCCCATAACCCATACGGGCTACGTCTATGACCCACGGTCGGTTGCCGAGCGCGCCGAGGATTATCTGCGCTCGACTGGGGTGGCGGATGTCGCTTATTTCGGCCCAGAAGCTGAGTTCTTTGTTTTTGATCACGTCAGTTTTCGCAACGAACCCCACCACGCTTTCTTCCGCTTTGAAAGCGAGGAGGGCAACTGGACGAGTGATAATCCAGACGAGAACCTGGGTTTTCGCATTCGCACCAAGGAAGGGTACGTCCCGGTTCCACCCTTTGACACCCTGCAAGACTTGCGCTCCGAAATCGCGCTCAACCTGGAAGCGGTCGGCATTTCGCCCGAATGCCATCACCACGAAGTCGCCTCCGGCGGACAGTGCGAAATAGACTTTCGCTTTGCCTCGATGGTGACGACTGCCGATAACTTGATGCTGTTCAAGTACATCGTGCGCAACACGGCACTCCAGTATGGCAAGTCGGCGACGTTTATGCCAAAGCCCCTCTATGGCGACAACGGCTCCGGCATGCATTGTCACCAGTCCCTGTGGAAGAATGGGCAGCCACTTTTTGGCGGCGATCAGTATGCCGATCTTTCTGAAATGGCGCTCTACTACATTGGCGGTCTGCTCAAGCACGCCCCGGCCATCATTGCCTTCGCGGCGCCAACCACGAACAGCTACAAGCGGCTTGTGCCGGGCTATGAAGCACCGGTCAATCTGGCCTATTCGGCGCGCAATCGGTCAGCGGCGATTCGGATTCCGATGTTTTCAAAGAATCCGAAGGCAAAGCGGCTGGAGTTTCGCCCGCCGGACCCAAGCTGTAATCCGTATCTTGCGATGTCAGCCATGCTGATGGCCGGGCTGGATGGCGTTTTGAATAAAATTCATCCTGGCGAGCCACTTGAGAAAGACATCTACGAGATGAGTGACGATGAAAAGCTGCACATTCCGCACTTGCCGGCGTCGCTGGAAGACGCGCTTGACGCGCTCGAGGCCGACCATGAGTTTCTCCTTAAGGGCGGCGTGTTTACGGAGGCGCTCATTGCACGCCACATCGAGTACAAGCGCAAGCGTGAGGTGAATGCCCTGCGCTTGCGTCCGCACCCCATCGAGTTTCAACTGTACTTTGACGTATAACCTGGGAGACAGTTTCGCGGCGCGGCGTATCGGTTTCCGATACGCCGTTTGTTTCCTTGGTGCAACCTTCACTACCGTGAGGTAGCTTTGGAGGTCCTTGATTTTGGCCTGGCTCTGGTGTCCGGCGCTACTACTTGCATGCCGGCTACCACCCAGTAGCCCCTGAGCTTGACGAAGCGGTATGCAATGCGGGTCGTGCTATCCAGCCCCTCCCCGGTTGTGCGGTGTTTGCCGGTGAGCCGTTGGTCGGTGATGACAGTTGCCGACTGGCTGCGGGTATTGACTTGGATCTGGAAGTTGCCAAGTGTCATGACCAGTCCCTCATAAGCGTTTGTCAGCGACTGCATATCACCAACAACCTGCTCGACCGTCGCTGTCCGGCGCCCATAGTAGGGACTGAGGGTGGCGTTGAAATAGGTTGCGTAATTGGCTGGATCTGATTGACTAAAGGTCAGCGCCAAGCCGTTCAGCACAGCCTGGAGTGCCTCCTGATCGGTTTGACGCTGACCTTGAGGTTGGTTTGGGTACGAAGATCTGACTTGGGTGACCGTCTTCTTGGGCGACTTCAGCGAGTGGGCTGGATCAAAGAAAACTTTCCAGGGAAGTATCCTGACTATCAGGATGACCACCAGGATAAATGGCCACAGCAACAGGTGCCGACGTAGGCGCTTGGCAGCGGATGACTTGGAGGAGGATTGGGCGTGCGGCACCTTAGATGCGTTCGGTGGCAACGGGAGCACGACAACATTTGCGTCCGTCGCCACACGCACGGGCGGCATTCGTCTGACCGGGCTGGTTTCCACTGGCGTCTGGGCTGGCTCTGGCGCTGGAGAACTCACGAGTGGTGGCGCATTTGACTCCTTGGACGGATTTGGCGCAGGGTCGATTGCAAGCCGTCCTTTGCGGATGAGTTTTCCTTCCGCGTCGGCTATTGCCGGCAGATGAACCCAAATTTCTCCCCCGCGTGGGTGGTCACAGTCAAAAATTCCTGAAAACCAATGTATGAAATCACCTGCCACGCCAAAGCGTCCCCAACTCGGGATGACTTGGTAGTGCGCCGGTGGGTTGCCCACGGGGTAGGCATAGAAGAGCCCGCGTTCGTTTTTGAGAAAGCAATGTGAATTGTAATCAAAATGGACTCGGATGAGCTTGGACGAGTACTGCTGATAGAGCTCGCGGGCACGAACCGGTGCGGCCAGAGCAATTTCTTTGGGCTCGGAAAGGGACACCACCTTTGTCGCAGGCGAGTGGCTAATGACAACCTTGACGGCGGGGCCTGCGCTGGCTGTGGCCGGTACGGTATGGTTGGACCACTGGATTCGGTCCTGGCACGCCGGGCACTGCTGCCGCTGAGTAAGTACGGTCGTTTGCAATACACGGCAGGTATGTGAGATGGCGTCCGCGCTGTCAAACGGTGTTCTGCAACCGCCGCACGTTGACACCGGCTCTTCCGTAGCCACCGGGACGTATGTCAGGCGCTGGCACGCAGGACACAACCGACGCTGGATGTCTGGCGTCTGGCAATACGGGCAAACATCAGGATGTTCAACCTGCTGGACATCCCAGAGCAATTCGCACGTGGGACAGTAGCCATAGATGCCCTCAAGCCGCAGGTGGTGACCGCCTGGACACAGTTGCTCATCTGAAGATGGGTCAAACCGCGCGTCAGACGACTCAGCTGGCGAAGTGGACGATCTGAAGGGAAAACGCGTGGCGTGCTGGGGGCACCAGATGGTTAGCATAACGACCTTCCAGACTGTTAGGTGGGGGCCTTGTTACCTCACTTTAGCGTGCGTGCTGTTTCAACCGAGCAAGAGGTTGGGCGAATGTCCGTCACCTCGTCCGTCGAGGTGGTGATGTCAGCCGCTGGCAGCCCGTCATCCACAAGGCGAACCAGCCACAAGGGAATGGGCAGCCATACCGATGGTGTGCCGTGAACTGCCTCGTCAAGCGCCGCTACCTGCCGCTCGACGGCCCGTTGTGTTTTGGTTTCCGGCAAGTCTTCCCAACGCTCATAGCACCCATGCTGAATGCAGGCTGCCGGTTTGGCTTTCCAGTGAACAAGGCAGCCAACGCCAGGCTCAAAGAGCGGACAAGCGTAGGTTGTGGCAAAGGTGTCGCCATGCTCGGTCAGTCCGTACTTCGTAATGGCGGCCCGGGCGCGGGTGATGACGGCCTGGATTGTGCCAGGTCCGTGTTTCTGGCTTCGGCCCAGCGTCTCCAGCATGGCTTCCGCTTCCAGCCGGACAATGTTGACATTGACAAACTGCGCGTCGGCGCAGCAGGGCGTCGGGCAAACGGCGCAGTCGGCGGCAAGGTGGCCGTAGGTGCGGCCGATGTAGCGCGCAAAGCGTTGCTTGATCTGCCGCAGCCGAGTCAGGGCCGCGGCGTGCGCAAGGTTGCCCGATGTGCCCGAGCTTATCCGCCGAGACGTTCGCCAGTGTCCAATCCGTAAACGGTCGCGCCGGTTTTTCATAGCTTTCAACCTTGGTCGGCCAGGGCCGCCACATGGCTACAAATCGTCTGCGGGAGTGTTGCTAAATTATAACCGCCTTCGAGCACCGAGACTAGCCGTCCGGCACAATAGGTTGTGGCCACGGCCTTGACCAAGTGCGTCAGACGGACGAAGTCGGCATCGGTAAGCTGCAACTGCCCAAGTGGGTCGGTCACATGGGCGTCAAACCCGGCTGAAATCAAGACGAAATCCGGGTGAAACCGATCGGTTACGGCCGTCAGACCGGCTTCAAAGGCGCGGAGGTACTCCGTCGCCGATGTCCCGGCGGCAAGTGGAATGTTGAGCGTGTAGCCTTCACCATCACCGGCTCCGCATTCCCACCGACTACCCGTGCCCGGATAGTGGGGAAACTGATGGGCCGAAAAGAAAAAAACCGAGGGGTCGGTATAAAACATGGCTTGTGTGCCGTTGCCGTGGTGAACGTCCCAGTCCACAATCAGGATGCGCGCGAACCCCAGGTGTTGGGCATGGCGGGCGGCAATCGCCACTTGATTGAACAGGCAAAAGCCCATCGCGCGGTTTTCCAGAGCGTGATGTCCGGGTGGACGCGCAACGACAAAGGCGTGCCGCGCCTCGCCACGGCCTACGACTTCGACGGCCGTGAGGACGGCCCCGGCTGCGTGAAGCGCCGCTTCGTAGGAACCGGCTGAAACCACCGTGTCAGGATCAAGCGCCAGTCGCCGTTGCTGACGGCGAGCCGTGTCGCTCGCCGCGTTGATTTGGGCGATGTAGTCAACGGCATGCACGCGCGCCAGCTCTTCGGTTCGGGCTGCCCGCGCCGTTCCCCAGTGACAGGCTTCGCGCAGGCGCGGGTCTTGCCGCAGGGCTTGCGTTGCGGCCGTTGCGCGCGCCGCCGTTTCAGGGTGATGGCCGGTGTCGTGCAGGGCATTGGTCGAAGGCGCGAAGAGCCAAGTAGCTGACATGTCTAACGAAAAGCTGTTATCCCCCCGTTGAGCCTGTTCCAAGCTGCTTACTCGGTAGGGAAATGGCTGGTATGAAAATACGAATTGGCTGTTTCCTTATAGTCAAGTCGCTCTAATATGACGTGCCAAGCGCTAAAAATCAAACCATCCTTTTTGTCCTCGGCCGGTCTTTCGTATGCGTATCACCATTGACCACAGCGCCAAAACACCAGTGTACCTGCAAATTAAGCAGGCTATCCTGGCTGCCATCCGTGACGGCAAGCTGGTTCCAGGCGCGCGGCTGCTGGCGACACGCGAGTTGGCGCAGCAGCTTGGCGTCAACCGCAGCACGGTGGCGATGGCCTACGACGAGTTGCTGGCGGATGGGGTGGTTGAGTCATTTGTCGGACGCGGCACATTCGTGGCCCGGCAAACCCTGGCCGAAGTGACGGCCCTGGAGGGGCGCGCCTCCCGTCAGCCGCCAAATCGCAAGATGGTGTGGGAAGGCGTGTTTTCCGAGCGCGCGCAAAGCCCGGTGGTTGAGTCACTCCTGGATCTCTACCAAGTCAGCACGCTGCGCGATGTCATTTCGTTTTCTGGTTCTTTCCCGGACGCCGGCTCGTTTCCGACGCGCGATTTTCGCAACTCATTGCATTTTGCCGAGCGAACGCTTGGCGATGAAGTCTATCGCTATGGTCCGGTCGCCGGCTACGAGCGGCTGCGCGAGTACCTTGCCCAGCGCATGCGTGAGGGCGGGTCAGATGTGACGGCTGAAAACATCATTGTAACCAGTGGCTCGCAGCAGGCCCTGGACCTCATCGCTCGGGCGCTCATTTCGCCGGGCGATACGGTGGCCATTGAAAACCCGACGTACCCTGGCGCGATGACCGCCTTTGCCTTGGCCGGGGCGCGCCTGCTGCCCATTCCGGTGGACGAGGATGGGCTGTGCGTCGAGGTGCTGGAAAACGTGCTCCGGGTCCAGCGTCCCAAGCTGGTCTATGTCGTGCCCAGTTTTCAGAATCCAACTGGTGCTTGCCTGAGCTGGGAGCGCCGGCGGCGCTTGCTGGCGCTGGCGCGGGAACACAACCTCCCGATTGTCGAAGATGATTACGGCTCGCACCTGCGCTTTGATGGTGACGCGCTGCCGCACCTCAAGGCGTTGGATGATACCGAACACGTCATCTACGTGAGCAACTTCTCGAAAAGCCTCCTGCCGGGCCTGCGGATTGGGTGGTGCGCCGCGGCGCGTCCAGTGATTACGCGCCTGATGGCCTTCAAGCAAAACAGCGACATCACGACCTCCCCGCTGCTTCAGTCGGCGCTCTGGGATTTCTGCCGACGCAAACGGTATGACGCGCACTTGCAAAAGATTCGTCCGATTTATCACGCGCGGCGGGATGTGATGCTGAAGCGGCTAGAGGCGGATTTCCCCAGCGGAACCGTCTGGACACGCCCGGCCGGTGGGTTGTTCCTCTGGGTGACACTGCCCACGGCTCTGGACGCCACGGAACTGCTTTATCAGGTTCGCCAACAAGGGGTCGTCTTTAGTCGCGGTCGCTTGTTTTACAGTGACAATCCGAAGCGAAACACGCTTCGCCTCAGTTACGGCCACGTCACGCTGGAGCAAATCGAGCGCGGCATGCGCGTCATTGGAACAACCGCCAAAGCGATGCTCGGCCGTGGCGCAAGTCGCGCGGCCGAGCGTTTTCACACCCAGACCGTCCCGCTTGTGTAGCCTAGATTCAGTGCGTCATGAAATTTCCGAACCGACCAACGCCGCCAGTCCTGTAGATTGGTTCAAGCCAGTTCATCATCAAGGGAGAGACAGATCATGCGCCATCGTGAAATTGCCTTTTTCGAGGGAAGCTTCGTGCCCCTGGCCGAAGCCAACATCAACGTCATGACGCATGCCTTCAACTACGGGACGGCCGTTTTTGAAGGTATTCGCGGCTACTGGAGCGAGGATGACCAGGAAATTTACCTTTTTCGTCCACGCGAGCACTTTGTTCGGCTCATACAAAATGCCTCGCTGCTCAAAATGAAGCTGCCTTATGACGCAGATATGCTGTGTGAGCTGGCCACCGAAATGGTGCGTCGTAATGGCTACCGTGAGGATGTCTACATTCGCCCCTTGGTTTACAAAACGGCGCGTCAGATTGGCACAAAACTCTCACCTGGTGATGATGTTACGATGTTTGTCGTGCCCATGCGTGATTACGTAGATACGAGCCGCCCGCTGGCGGTTAGCGTGTCGTCATGGCGGCGGGTTGAGGATAATGCGATTCCGGCGCGCGGAAAGATTTGCGGCGCTTATGTCAACTCGGCGCTGGCGGCGACCGAGGCCCGCGATAACGGCTATGATGAAGCAATTGTGCTCAACTCGGCTGGCAAGGTAGCTGAAGGCGCGGCAATGAATGTGTTCATTGTGCGGGACGGGAAGCTCGTGACGACGCCAGTTTACGCCGACATCCTGGAGGGGATTACCCGGCACACGGTCGTTGAGCTGGCGCGCTGGGAGTTGGGCATCGAAACGGAGTTTCGCCCGATTGACCGCTCCGAGCTGTACATTGCCGACGAAGTGTTTTTCTGCGGCACAGGTGCGCAGATTGCCGCGATTGGCTCGGTGGACCGCCGCCCCGTTGGGAGCGGACAGGTTGGCCCCGTGACACGCCGCTTGCAGGCGCTTTATGGCGATGTTGTTCGCGGGCGCGTACGTCACTACGGGAAGTGGCTCCTGCCTTGCCAGATGGCAGCGGTGGATGTGGACGCCATGCCCTGCCTAGCCGGTTTTAGTGAGTGATGTGTTGGCGCTTCGCGCCTTTGGTAGCTGACATCGCACTGGTTTTTTTCGCTTGACGCGCCGCCTGGACGAAACAGACAATCGCGCCTTTTGCGCGGTGTACCCGGGCACTGCCAGCCCCGCACGATCCTGTTTCGGTGAGGCGCGTTCAGTGACGACAAAACAGCCAAACCCTCAGACTGCAAACAACGTCAACCCGGCAGAGGCGTTGCGAACACTGTGTGAGAAAAGCCATCCGGCCGTTGCCGCGGAAGCCCTCTCCGCGCTCGATGTGGCCGCGGCTTGGGACATCCTCCGGGATGTGACACCGAGCATTCGCACCGAAATTTTCAGTCACTTGACGCCGAGCCTACAGGTTGAGATGGTCGGTACGCTGCCGCGCGCGGATATGGCGCGGCTGCTTTCGGACATGCCACCCGATGACCGGGCCGATCTGTTCCGTCGCTTGCCAGAGGAATCCCGCGATGCGGTACTCCCGGCTCTGGCCGAGGCCGAGCGTGAGGATATTCGCCGCTTGACCGATTATGAAGATGGCACGTCCGGCGCGGTGATGACCTCGGAATATGCCACCTTGCCGCCAGATTTGACGGTGACTGACGCCATTGAGCGCCTGCGCGAAATTGCCCCCGACAAAGAGACAATCTACTACTCCTACGTGGTGGATGATGAGCGCAAACTGCTGGGGTTCGTGTCACTCAAAGACCTCATACTGGCACGCCGTGATGCCACCATCCGCGACATCATGCACGAGGATGTCATTTTTGCCCGCGCCAGTGATGACCAGGAAGACGCGGCGCGTCTCATTCAAAAGTACGACCTGATCGCTCTGCCCATCGTCAACGAGGACGGGGCGTTGGTTGGGATCATTACGCACGATGACGCCATTGACATCATCACCCAGGAGCATACGGAAGACATGCGGCGTTTCATGGCGATTGCCGGGAGCGCCGGAACGGAGGGCTACCTGCGGACGCCCTTCTGGAAGCATGTCCAGCAACGGGTTGGGTGGTTGGTCGGACTGGCCGCGTTGGGTCTGGTGTCGGGGCTGATTATCCATGAGTTTGAGGCGACGTTGACGCAGGTCATCATTTTGGCGCTTTACATGCCAATGGTTGCCGATACGGGCGGCAATACTGGCAGCCAGTCGGCGACGGTGGTTGTTCGGGCGCTTGCCCTGCGTGAGATTGCGCCACGCGACGCCTGGCGGGTGCTGCTCAAAGAATTTCAAGTCAGCGTCTTTTTGGCGGCGGTACTGGGATGTTTGGCGTGGGCCAAGGTCGTGTGGCTTTCTCAGGACACGGCGTTGCCACCGGGAATCACGCTGTCAAACGTGGCGCTGGTCATTGCCGCGGCGCTTACGGGGCAGGTTGTGACGGCGACGCTGATTGGCGCGCTGTTGCCGCTGGCGGCGGCGCGCCTGAAGCTTGACCCGGCCGTTGTGGCGAGTCCGGCCTTGACGACCATCGTGGATATTACGGGACTATTGATTTACTTCTTCACCGCACGCTGGCTGCTGGGGCTGTGATGGCGCAGGAGTCGCCGGCACCGGAACCGTCGTGGAAGGGTGGCATTGGCAGTCCTGCCTGTGGCGGGCCGCTTTCGCGGGTCAAAGCGGCGGCACGTTGTGCCTGGGCCGCGCGCCGGAACTGCCCCACGACGGGTCAGCGATGACGTTTCAGCCGCCTAGGGCAAGCGCTCGTCGGGTTTTAGGTGGGAACCTGCCGTGAGTCGGCCTTGCCGTTGTTCCACCGTACGCCCACGACAGTAATGTCATCACGCTGTAGCTCGCCTCCCATGTGGGCGAATAAGGCCATCTCCAACCGTGTCTGCTGCTGGTCCAGCGGCAACGGTGCGACCTGAAGCAGCAAGTTCTTCAACCGTTGTGTCCCAAACTTTTTCCCCTGCTCATCCGGCTGGTCGGCAAAGCCGTCGGTTGTCAGGTACAGCGTCGCGCCTGGCGTTACCACCACTTCATGGTTGGTAAAAACTCGTGGCTGTCGCTCCCGACCACCCCCACCAAGCGTATATCGATCCCCTTTGATCTCGGTCAAGATCCCATCCGCCACCAAGTAAAGCGGTCGCCGCGCCCCGGCAAAGGTGACGGTTTGCGCCCGCTGGTCAAATCGGCACACTGCGGCGTCCATCCCATCCGGCAGTTGTGTTTCATCCTGTTGCTTGAGTGCACGCCGAATCCCATGATGCAACTTGAGCAGAATCCGCGCTGGCTCGAGCCGGCTTTGCTCAAGCGCGATTTGCCCCAGCAAATCGTTTCCAATCATGGACATGAACGCACCCGGTACGCCGTGTCCGGTGCAGTCCGCCACCACGAGAATGACGATGCCGTCCCGTCGGCAAACCCAGTAAAAGTCCCCTGACACAATGTCCTTGGGCTTCCACAGGATGAAATGCTCGCCGAGGGCGTGACTGACTTCAGGCTCGGTTGGTAGGGTTGCCTGCTGAATCATTCGTGCATAGGTGAGACTCTCCACCATATTGCGCCGCTGCTCCTCGGCTTCACGGGTGCGAGCGGCGATTTCGATGTTGCGGCCAATCAACTCTTCGTTTTTACGCCGCACCTCCTGTGTCCGCTCGCTCACCTTCGCTTCCAACAGCCGATTCCGCGCAACCAACTGACGCAGCCTGAGCCGCACGCCGCCATACAGTACCAGCCCCCCAACGAGCGCAAACCCTACATAGGCCGGCCAGGTTCGCCACCACGGCGGCTGAATAACGATCCGGAGCAACAGTTTACCGGTGCTCCATACACCATCGTGATTGGCCGCCATGACCCAAAACCGATACTGACCCGGCGGCAGGTTGGTGTAGTTCGCTTCGCGGCGCGCGCCAACGTCCCGCCACGTTGCATCAAAACCTTCAAGCCAGTAGCGATAACGAGTGTCACCAGGAGCATTGAAATCCAGCCCGGCATAGCCAATGTCGAGTGATGTTTCTTCGTGTGACAATGAAAAAAACATCCCTTCCCTGGCGAGACGCGCCGTTCCGTTGACCTTCAGATTGGTGATGGCAACCAGTGGTGGGGGGATGTTGTCGGTGAGGTCGGCTGGGTGAAAGATGTTGAGTCCGTTTGTGCCGCCAAAAAAGATTTCACCACGCCCGTTCTGAAACGCTGCAAAGCGGTTGAACTCCCGTCCCTGGAGTCCATCCGTCGTGGTGTACGTGCGGAAGTGCCGGCGCTGTGGCTCGAAGCGCGCGATGCCGGCGTCGCTACTGAGCCAGAGGACACCGGTGGCGTCCGGGAACAAGGCATAGCAATTGTTATGGGGCAGTCCGTCTTTTTCGAGGATGTGGGTAAAGGTTTCACGCTGTGGGTCAAAGCGGCAAAGTCCGGCGCCTTTGGTTGTCATCCACAGCGTTCCGTCGGCGTCTTCGGTAAGGTGGGTGACGTAGGGGATGCCATATTCGGGCCGGCGCTCGATGACGTATGCGCGGTGCGTTTTGCGCCGTGGATCATACCGCACGACGCCAAAGTTGACGCCAATCCACAACGCCCCATCCTGCCGGTCTTCATAGATGCACTGTACGTCATGGCCCAGTTGCCCGGCGCTTGGCACGCGAAAGATTGGGAAGGATTGGGTATGATCCGTGATCGTCTTTCGGTCAGGTGCAATCTCGAAAAGCCGTTCCGCCATGCCAATCCAGAGATGGCGACGCGCGTCTTCATAAACCACTTGGGTTGGGAGGCTCGGTAGCTCGGGCCATGGACCTTCCCGCATCCGCTTTCGTATCGGATCAAACTGGTAGAGTCCTTGGTCTGTGCCGATCCAAAGCGTCCCACGGTGATCCTCGCCGATGGCCAAAACGCCTCTCGGTGGCGTCCGGTCACGGTGGGTAAGATAGGTGTTGAAGCGTTCAGCTTGCCCCGTTTGGCGATCCAGGCGGCACAGACCGCCAAACTGTGAGCCAACCCAGAGTCTTCCTTGCCGATCTTCCAGAATGCCCCGGATGTAACTATTCGCCAGTGATGTGTTGTCAAAAGGCCGGTGGCGATAACATTCAAAACGGTTGCGACTCGGGGAAAACTTCAGCAGTCCATGGACGCGGTCGCCAATCCATAGGACACCAGACCGATCCCAGAATGCGGCCATGATGCTTTCCAGACTAAAGCCAAGCGAAGTCCACGCCTTGCGATACAAAGGTGCGCAATGGCCGGTCTCCAGGTGGAGGCGCGTTAGGCCGAGGTCGCGTTGGGAAAACCAAACCGACCCTGATGGATGAAGTCCTAGCACTGAACCACGGGATAACGGATCAACGGAGCGCGGTGGCGTATCGCTCTGGATGTGCCGGCCCTGGAGGTCATAACCGGCTACGACGCGCAAGGTCTGTGGGTCGAGTAAAAACACCCCCCAGTTGATTAAAGCAACACAAAGCCGCCCATCGCTGAGTTGCCCCAGCGGAGTACCGTTGAAGCTGAAGTGTCGTACGTTGTTTTTTTCGATGGGTAGCGGCGCGGAAAGAACTACCGAGAAGTGTTTGGTTTGGCGATCAAATACCAGGATGCCCTGCTCGCTTCCAACAAACAGTCGCCCAGAGGCATCTTCAAACACCGTGTGCGTGTAATTGCTTCGCAATGCCTGAATGCCTTGGCTCCGCAAGTCATCGCCAGGGAAGTAGAGCGCGCTAATTCGAGTCTCAGGATCGAGGCAAACGAGTCCGTAACCGCTGCCCAGCCACAATAGCCCATTCCGATCCTGATAGATGCTTGAGATGTAGTAATCCCGCTCTCGCTCTTTTAGAGCGGACAGGTCGTAACGGATGAAGGCGTCTCGTTGAGCATCATAGCGACAAAAGGTAGAACCGACGGCTGCAATCCACAGGACGCCATCCGGGCTTTCGTAGATCGTTTGGACAAAGTTTCCTGGCAGCGAATGTGGATCGTCCGGCTGGTGGCGATAAACAACGAACGTGTGTCCGTCATAGCGATTAAGCCCGTCGTCGGTGCCAACCCAGAGGAAGCCACGACGGTCCTGGAGCAAGCAGTTGACAGCGTTGTTAGAGAGTCCCTGGTCTTGGGTAATGTGCTCAAAAACCGCCGCGGCAAAGTCCGGGTCACGCGCCAACGCACCGAGCTGCATGGCGCTCCACAGGGTCAGAAAAATGAGGACGCGCGCGACCAACCACATAAACCGGAGAAACGCGGAGCCCGGAGGAAGCCTCAAGGAGCTACCAAGCTGATAGGTGAGCCAAATCTCGATGTGAGGATTTGACCTCGAGGCAAGAACCTGAAACTGATGATGTAGTTTAATGTAAGCTTACTGACACAAGCATAGTGCAGGTCGAATGCGTCGCCAACCTCCTCACGGCCAGAGCCAGCCGCCAGCCAGACCAAGCAAAGCACCGCCAAAGAGAATAAACACCGGGTTGACGTGGTAGCGCCCGGCCAGCCAGGCGCTCAGGATGCCCAGCCACGGCGCAAGCAACCAAGTGTGGAGGGCTTGACCGTAGGCTCCCTTCCCAATCGTGACGGCCGCTGCCGCAAGGAGGGCGATGCCGGTTGGCATCACCCCCTGGAGCGCGCCTTGCGCCCAGGGATTTTGGCGGAAGCGTTCGACCGCGCCCGACACGCCAATCACAAGTAAGAGTGGCAGCCCAAAAATTCCCAGCGTTGCCGCCCCCGCGCCAAGCAGGCCCGCGACACGATACCCGATAAACGTCGCGGCAATGACGAAGGGGCCTGGCGTCAAGAGACCCAGCGCGGCGGCGTCGGCAACTTCCTTGGGCGTCAGCCAGCCGTGAACGTCAACGACTTCGTGTCCCAGCAGGGGAATGATGACAAAGCCCCCGCCGAAGGTGAGTCCGCCGACCTTGAGCGTGACCAGCGCAAGCTGCGCCGCGCGTTGCAAACTGGATTCGGTTACGTAGTGCCCCACCACCCAGATACCAGCCACGACGCCCCCACTGGCCAGCGCCAGGAGGGCGTAGGTTGCTCCGGTCCACGTGGCAGATGGCGCTTCAGCCAAGTCAGTCGGAGCGGTTGGGTGGCGCTGGCACGATTGCCTAAGCATCAGCAGCCCACCAAGCAGAGAAAGTAGAATCAAGTACAAGGTAAGGGATGGGAAGAGTACGGCCGACCCAAAGACAACGACCGCTTGGAGCCGTTGCCCATGGGTGGTGACGGCCTGGCGTCCGAGCTGGATGGCCGTTACGGCGACAAGTCCGGCAGCGGCGGCATTGAGTCCGGTGAACACAGCCGTCGCTGAGGGAATTTCCCGGATGCGCTCATAAAGGGCCGCCAACATAAGCATGAGCGTAAATGAGGGGAGGGCATAGAGCGCCATCCCCAAACTGGCGCCTGCGGGGCCGTGGAGCCGATACCCAACGAAAGCGACGGTGTTGGTTGCAATCGCGCCCGGCAGACTTTGCGCAAGCGTAACTGCCTCAAGAAAGTCCGCGTCGCGCAGCCAGCCACGCCGGCGCACAAAGGCGTCCTTGAGCAGCGCAATCATGGCGCCGCCGCCAAAGGCCGTGCTGCCGAGTGCCAAGCAGGACAGCCCAAACTGGCGCAGCGTCGGAGGTGCCGGTTCAGTGCTGCCCCAGGCTGGCTTGTGCTTGCCAGCAGTGTTGCTCAGCTTGGCAGCCGTGTCACTCAAACGAAGGAATAGGTCTTGTTGCCGCTGTCATCCGCTTCTGGTTTAGGTGCCGGTTGGTCAGCGGCCGGTGGCGGGGTGGTTATCGCCGAAGCGGATCCTGCGCCTGATGCGTTGTCTTCGGTAGTGGCGCCCGCTGCCATGCGTTCGGCAGCCAGGGCCTTATCGAACTCCAGGCGATTGGTGGCGGCAGCCCGCGCAACTTCCAACGTGATTTTGCCAGCTTTGCACAGGTCAATGAGGTGTTGGTCAAACGTCATCATGCCGTATTCCCGGCTGCGCGCGATGATGAACCCAAGGTCATTGAGCTTGTCGGGATTGCGTAAGCATTCCTGCACGGCGCTGGACATGCGCAAAATTTCCACGGCCGGAATCCGTACTTGCTGGTTGGACATTGGCAGGAGTCGCAGCGAAATGATCGCGGCCAGATTGTCGGCTAGGCGGGCGCGCGCCGTGGCTTGTTCCTCCGGCGGGTAAAAGCCCAGGACGCGGGAAATGGTTTTTTGGGCATCGGTGGTATGGATCGCACTAAACACTAGGTGGCCGGTTTCCGCCGCGCGCAGCGCGGTGTCGAATGTGACGCCATCCCGGATTTCACCCACGAGAATCACATCTGGGTCCTGCCGCAGTGCCGCATGCAGCGCTTCTGGAAATGAGCGCGTATCTTGACCGATCTCCCGCTGAGTGATCACGCTGCGGTCGTTTTTATAGAGAAACTCAATTGGGTCTTCGATGGTGATGATGTGAAGCTTCCGGGTGCGGTTGATATGCTCAATCATCGCCGACATCGTTGTGGATTTGCCGTTGCCGGTCGCGCCGGTCACCAGCACAAGTCCACGCCCCAGGTCGGCAATGTGGGCAAGCGTCGGTGGCAGGTTGAGTTGCTCAAAGGTCCGCGCCTCGATGGAGATTGCCCGCAGCACAATTGCAAAGCTGTTGCGTTGCTTAAAGATGTTGGCCCGGAAGCGACCGGCATTGTCAACACCATACGAAACGTCCTTCTCAACAAAGTCCTCATAGGCGTGCAGGCGATCATTTTTGAGCAGGATTTGAGCGATAAGCTCAGTGTCCTGCGGTGTTAGGACATCGTACTTCACATCCATGAGCGTTCCATTGTAGCGGAAAAGAGGAACGCTTCCGGCTTGGAAGTGAATGTCAGAGACGCCGCTTTTGACGGCCATGGTGAGAATGCGATCAAGGATTTTCTTTTCCATAAGCGTTTATATGTTGGTGTGTTGCAGATGGCTTATCCACACGAGCGCCTTGCCACAGTTTGAGAACCCCACTGGAGAAACTGGCAACTGAACGGTTGAAAGTACGGTGCGCTTGACTTTGGCACAAGCCAGAGCTTTGCTCAAGGCAGTCGCATCCCGGCGACAAAGCTTTCGAGGGTCTGTGGGGATTCCACGTTGAACGTGATGGCTTCGGGCAAGATTTGCCGCACCAATCCGGTCAGAACCGTTTTCGGCCCGACTTCGACAAAGGCTGTGACACCTAGCGCCGCCAGTGCTTGGACCGAGTCAACCCAGCGGACGGGTGCGCAAACTTGCGCAATCAGGTTGGCGCGGGCTTGTTCGGCGTCAGTCGTTGGCTGGGCGGTGACGTTGGCGACGAGCGCCCGTTGAAGTGGCCGAAAGTTCACGGTTGCCAGGTCTTGTGCCAATCGCGTTTCGGCCGGCTTCATCAGTGGGCAGTGGAACGGCGCGCTGACCGGGAGTTCAATTGCGCGCGCCTTGCGCCCACGCGCAGCCTCCATGGCGCGTTGGACGGCGGGGCGGTGGCCGGCAATGACCGTTTGTTGCGGGGCATTGAAGTTGGCCGGGCGACAGATTTCGCCGTCCCGCTCGGCTTCCGCGCACAGCGCCGTGACGGTCGGGGCGTCCGCCTTGAGAATGGCCGCCATCGCCCCAACGCCCGGCGGCACGGCTTCCTGCATGTACTGTCCGCGCCGCCGCACGATTCGCACGGCGTCGGCAAAATCCAACGCGCCAGCCGCCACCAGGGCGCCATACTCGCCCAGTGAATGACCCGCGACAATGCCCGGCGCGAACCCCTGTCGGTGCAGTACGCGCCACGTTGCCACCGCATGCGTCAGGACGGCCGGTTGGGTATTGGTGGTTAGGTTGAGATCGGCTTCCGGTCCGTCAAAGCAGAGTCGGCTCAGGGTGAAGCCAAGCGCCTCGTCCGCTTCTTGAAACGTTGCGCGGGCTTCTGGAAAGGTGTCGGCCAGGTCGCGCCCCATGCCGACGTATTGCGAAGCTTGTCCAGGAAAAAGAAATGCCAGCATAAACCATCCAAGCGTATGGAATCGGCGACTGCCTCACACCACAGCGCCAGGCAATCACTCCGACCAAGTCATTGCTACGAGTAGATTCAAACCTCGTGATTGATTACGTTCCTGGAACCGATAGACTAGCGTCAAGTCCGTGCCACCACCGGCGCACTTTTTCAACGACTGGAACAACCTTGCATGACAGGATTGGCAATTCTCGGCTCGACCGGCTCGATTGGGTGCAACACACTGGATGTCGTCGAGCGTTTGGCTCCGCGCTTCACCGTGGTGGCGCTCGCCGCTGGGCGCAACGTCGAGCGGCTGGCCGAACAGGTTCGGCGGCACCGGCCGCAGCTCGTCGCCGTTGCCGATGAAGACGCGCGGCGCGCATTCCGGCACCACATCGGGTCAGACTGGCAAGGGGAGCTTGCCGTTGGGATGGAGGGGATGCTGGCGGTGGCCGCCCATCCGGCCGCCGCAACAGTGATGTCGGCGGTGGTTGGAGGGCGTGGGCTACAGCCGACGCTGCGCGCTATTGAGCTTGGCCGCCGCGTCTGCATCGCCAACAAAGAACCACTTGTCATGGCGGGCGAACTCATGATGCGCCGGGCGCGCGAGTGCGGCGCAGAGGTGTTGCCGGTGGACAGTGAGCACAACGCGCTTCATCAATGCCTGCGGGGCAATGCGCTCGCCGAAGTGCAGCGCCTGGTGCTGACGGCTAGCGGTGGACCGTTTCGGACGCTGCCGGCTGAAGCCTTTTCACAGATTACGGTGGCGCAGGCGCTTCGGCATCCCACCTGGACGATGGGCCGCAAAATCACGATTGATTCGGCTACGCTGATGAACAAGGGGCTTGAAGTGATCGAAGCGCGGTGGCTCTATGACATCGCGCCGGAGCGCATCGAGGTCGTGATTCATCCCCAGTCGGTCGTGCATTCCCTGGTCGCCTTTGTGGATGGCTCAACGATGGCGCAGTTGGGCGTGGCTGACATGCGGCATCCAATCCAATATGCGCTGACGTACCCGGAGCGGAAACCTTCGCCGGTTGAGCGTCTCGACCTGACCGCCGTGGCCAAGCTGGAGTTCTATCCGCCTGACTTGGAAAAGTTTCCCTGCTTGCGGTTGGCTTACGAAGCGTTACGCGCCGGCGGTACGCTCCCGGCCGTCCTCAACGCCGCCAACGAAGAGGCCGTGGCGGCATTTCTTGAGGAACGCATACGGTTTGTGGACATTCCCTACGTGCTTGAGACGACCATGGCGCGGCATGCCCAACAACCGACGACGGCGTTGGAAACCATCTTGGCGGCTGACGAGTGGGCGCGATCCGAGGCGCGGCGCATCATCGTCGCGCTGGGACAGTAGGCGGTGTGTGGTTAGGTCTTAACTGTGGTGAGGTCTTACCTGTCGCCACTTGAAGGGAGGCGAAATTTGAAGCTGTGGAACTTCGTCATCGGACTGGCCGTCATCACGTTGCTTGGCATACTCTACCTGCTTTTCTATCCGGTCAGCATTGACGCTGCTGCCTGGACGCCGCCACCAACCCCAAAACTTGAAGGCGTATATGCCGTCAACAGCGTGCTGTCCGGCGTCGAGCGCCGTGGGGCGGAAGCCATCGTGGGATCGGAAGACGTGGCGATTGGCCCGGATGGGCGCATCTATGCCGGCGCAAAGGATGGCGTCATTTACCGCATGCCGATTGCGGGTGGCGCTCCCGAACGATTCGCCGTCACCAACGGGCGACCGCTCGGACTCAAGTTTGACCGGCGCGGCTATCTGATCGTTGCGGATTGTCAGCGCGGACTGCTGGAGGTCGCGCCGGATGGGACGGTGAATGTCCTCAGCGTTGAAGCGGGCGGCAAGCCGTTCAAGTTCACCGACGATCTCGACATTGCAGCCGACGGGACGATTTATTTCACCGATGCCTCGTGGAAGTTTAGCCAGCCTGAATACCGGCTTGACTTTCTTGAACACCGTCCGAATGGGCGCTTGCTGGCTTACGACCCGGCAACCAAGACCACGCGCGTCATTCTGGATAACCTGTATTTTGCCAATGGCGTTGCGGTCAGCCCTGATCAGCAGTTTTTGGTCGTGACGGAAACGGCAAAGTATCGGGTGCTTCGCTACTGGTTGGCTGGTGAACGGCGCGGCCAGGTTGAGCCATTGATTGAAAACCTGCCGGGCTTTCCCGATGGCATTTCGGCCGGACGGGATGGGGTCTTTTGGGTGGCGCTTTTCGCGCGGCGCAACGTTGTTCTTGACCGGCTGCTACCGCAACCGTTCTGGCGCAAGATGGTTCTTCGGCTGCCACGCCTCTTTCAGCCCAAACCGGATCACTATGGTTTTGTCATCGCGGTGAATGAGCGCAGCGAAGTCGTCAAGAATTTACAAGACCCGGCGCCAACGGCCTTTGCGCCGGTGACCAACGTTGTCGAGCACGATGGGCGACTTTACTTGGGAACGCTGGAAGATCGGGGGATTGGCGTCCTGCCGCTCAATCCGTAAGCCAGAGCTTGAAAAGGTAGCACAGGCATTCCTGCCTGTGCGTCAACTTGGGCAAGCCAGAGTGTTGCAAAGTAGCACAGGCATTCCTGCCTGTACGTCAACTTGGGCAAGCCAGAGTGTTACAAGCGTGGCATCGGCATTCCTGGCCTGTGAACGACCGGTTTCAGGCCATCAAAGAAACTTTTCAGAGGCACGTTCAGCGTCGCCGCCGGCGCCGATAAAACGGTGGTCGCCGCCGCCTGGCCTGAGCGGCGGCCTCTTGCTGCTTGGCTTGGACGTACAGGGCTTCAACGTCCGCTTGCAGCCGTCCGGTGGCGTCATCCTCAAAAAGTGGCTGGAGGCGTCCATCGGGGTGGATAAACGCCGTTCGGAGCGGCACTGGACGCTGTGGGTGGGCAACCAGTCGGCACTCGACGCCGCGCGTCCACGTCACCCATTCTGCCAACTCCCTGGCGTTGCCAACCGTAGCTGAGAGCAGGAGCAAGCGCGTCGAAGCTGGTGTGTAAATAATGGATTCTTCCCACACCACGCCACGGTGCCGGTCGCCGAGGTAGTGGACTTCGTCGAAGACCACCAAATCCGGCGCGCCAACCACCCCCTCCGAGGTCATGGCGTCGTATAAACCATTGCGGTAAATCTCGGTGGTGGCAATCTTGAGCGGCGCGTCAGGGTTCACGCGCCGGTCGCCGGTGATCAGCCCAACCGCGTCGGGTCCGAACGTTCGCCCAAACTCACGAAATTTGTCGTTGGAGAGGGCTTTGAGGGGTGAGGTGTACCAGGCGGTGCCGCCCCGTTCGAGTGTTCGGCGGATGGCTTGTTCGGCAATCCAGGTCTTGCCCGACCCGGTCGGCGCGGCCACCATCGCATCCAGCCCCTGTTCGGTGACAATCGCAACGGCCGCCAACTGAAACGGATCGGGCACGAACGGCTGAGGTTCGGGCGTTCCGATACCGTCGAGGAGTTTTTTGAGGGCCGCACGGCGGTGGCGTTCCACCTGGAAGTCGTGATAGTCGAGGGTTGGGCGGGGCCGCCGGCGTTCGATCTCACGCAGTTCATCCAGAACCGTTGCCAGCCCAAGCGTCAGCAAGCTGACGACCTGTTGCGCCGGGATGCGCTCGCCAGGCTCACGAGACGCGGTCAAGAGGCGGAGGATGCGCGCGCGCGCATCGGATGGAAGGTCCGGGGCAGTCTCAGCCAGCCAGTCGTGAATTTGTTCAGGTGAGAGGCGGGCCGCCTCGTACAGGCGATGGGCCGTTGCGGCATGTTCCTGCGCCTTTTCAACAACTTGGCGCAAGAGGTCGGCTCGCTTGCCGGCCGGGCGAGCCTCCGCGCCCAAGACGCCTCGCAAATGCAGTGTATCGAGTGTTTCCGCTAGTCGGCGCAGTTCGCGTTCAGTCAGTTTGAGCATTGTGCCAAGCCGAATCAGTCAGGCATGATTGCGACGCCGGATGGTGTGCGGCACTATGGCGCAAGCAACCCGGCGCGCGCAATGCGCACCTAAGCTGTGTTGCTTGGTGCCCATCCACCTGACGCCACTGAACCTGGAGAGACAAGACCATGATGGCAGTCCGTTTACCTTTGGCCGGAGGGCTGGTGCTGGGGCTGATGAGTTTGCTTGCGGCTAACCTCGTCAGCGCGGATGTAAAGTACCGGGTCTATTGCGCAAATGGAAAAATCGAAGTGGACACGCGCACGCCGGAGCAGATGCAGCGAGCCCGCGGCGAAGCCTGCCTGCTGGGCGAGTTCGACACCCGCGCCCAAGCCGAAGCGGCCGCCGAACGCCGTGGCGGGAGCGGCGCGCCCTGCACTTGTCGCTAGTCGAGTTTTCTGGGCGACAGTCATGACTGGGTGGGAAAGCTATCACTGGTTGGAGAGCCACTGCCGCGCCTTGTCGGCTTCGGGAGTCTGGGGATATTGCCGCGCCAGGCGGCGATAGGCCGCGCCGTCGTAGCGATACCGCTTCTTTGCCGAATCGTAACGAAACTTCACGCCGAGTCGGTTATAGCGATCCAAGCCCGGATCATTATCAAAGTAGGACGCTTCATCGGCATTGCCGGCGACAACTCGTTGTTGAACGCGCCGGACGGCGCGCCGCTGCATGGCTTCGGCTTCCGCATCGGCGGTTTCTCCGAGCAGGAGCAGCGCCGTTGGCAACTGCGGTGATGACCGAAACAGCGTTTCAAACAACCGGCAGAGGCGCAACCGTTCATAACCAGCAGTTTCCACCCGCGCCAGCGCCAAGAGGCGCGTGTCGTCACCGCGCGCGTTTGCCCGCACGACCGCCCGTTGGTCAAGCCAGCCACGGGTGCGCCGGGTGACGGCGACAAACACATAGGTTCGCCCGTCAACGATCCGACGCTGACCGAGCACATAGACGCGCCGCCCAACCCGCAGCCGCTGCTTGAGGTCACCGGTGGCGCTTGGTGTGATGCGCAAAGCCGCCAACCCAGCATCAGCGACGAACGCCGCCCGCGCACCGGTTCGGGCCGTCCAGCTTGGCTTTTCTTCAGGCGGCTCGTCCGGGACGTCCTCTTGGGCGGCGGCGATCCCGCCACCCAGGAGCAGCAGCCCAATGAGGAGGATTTGAGACACCCACGGCCTGCTGCGCCGGATAAAACCATGTGGCCGGAAGCGTATGTCGTTCATGCTGTCGGACAGGATGGTTCGGCAAGTAGGTCGAGAATGATTTGCCGCAACACGTCGGGCTTGCCTGGCACCTGACGTGGGGCATTGGCGAACGTGGACATAAGGTGGCCTTCGGCATAGGCAAGGTGAGTCTCGCGTTCGGCATCGGTAAAAAGTTGTCCGGTGTGGTATTGCACGGTGAAGTCTGGGTCTTTGAGCGCGCTGCCGGTGAGAATGGCCACGACGTCTTCTTCGGGATGCACCAGTCCTTCGCTAACGAGTCGTCGCAATCCGGCGACCGTTGCCGCGCTGGCCGGTTCGCAGCCGATGCCGTCACGTCCGATGATTGCCTTGGCGTCGGCTATCTCTTGTTCTGAAACTGTCGTGCAGATACCGTCTGTCCAGTCAAGTGCCCGCACTGCTTTGAGCCAGGACACCGGATTGCCGATTTGGATGGCAGTTGCCAAGGTTTTGGGGCGGTTGACCGGCAACAGGTTACCCACCCGGTGGGCGGCATACCACCGGACAAGAGGGGCTGCGCCCTCGGCTTGTACGACTGTCAGCTTGGGCAAGCGTGGGATAAGTCCCAGGTCATGCAGCTCTTTAAACCCTTTCCCGAGTGCGGAGACATTGCCTAGGTTGCCGCCAGGGACAACTACGCGATCGGGGACTTGCCACCGGCGTTGTTGTAGGAGTTCGAATGCGATGGTCTTCTGGCCTTCCAGCCGGAAGGGATTGACCGAATTGAGCAGATAAAGTGGCGTTGTGCGGGCTAGGTCGCGCACCAGGCGCATCGCGTCGTCGAAGTTGCCTTCAATTTGGAGCGTTACCGCGCCGTAATCAAGGCTTTGCGCCAGCTTTCCGTAAGCAATGCGGCCGCCTGGAATAAAGACAATGCCATGCATGCCGGCCCGGGCGGCATAGGCGGCAAGCGATGCCGACGTGTTGCCAGTGCTGGCGCAGGCAACAGCCCGCGCGCCAAGCCGACGCGCCTGGGCGATACCGGTCGTCATGCCGTTGTCCTTGAACGAGCCGGTTGGGTTCAGGCCCTGATGCTTGACCGTCAGCCGTTTGAGTCCGGCGTAGTGGGCGCTGCGTGGGGCATCCCAAAGTGGTGTGTTGCCTTCGCCCAAAGTGACGACCTGGCTTGGCGAGGTGGCAAATGGAAAGAGTTCGCGGAAGCGCCAGACACCGCTTTGATCATAGGGATGATAAGAAGCGCGGCGGGCATCAAAAGTGGCCAAAATGTCGTGTAGGGCTGCCGGCGACCACTCATAGCACACATCGAGCAGCCCGCCACATCGTTCACAGGCATAGAGTTGCTCGCCAGCATCGTAGGTTGCGCGACAAGTTGGTTCGATACACTTGAGGTAGGCGCTGGCGCGCGGAAAGCGTTCCATGGTGTGCTAGTCCGTTGGGTTTTGAAGACGCGCCAGACGCTCGACGGTCTTCGGTAACAGATCAATCACGCGCGCGATGTCTGACGGCGCGGTGGTATGACTCAAGCTGATGCGAATCGAGCCGCGTACCCGCTCCGGCGGCAGCCCCATCGCACGCAGGACGTGACTGGGTTCGGTTGAGCCGGACGAGCACGCTGAACCCGTTGAGATGGCGATGCCGGCCAGGTCGAGGGCAATCACGAGCCGATTCGCGTCGAGGCCGTCAAACGCCAGATTTGAAATGTTCGGCAAGCGCGGCGACGCGCCGCCATTGACCGCCATCCACGGCAGGCGCGCCTGGAGTTCGTGTTCCAGTGTATCACGCAGGTTTCGCACTTGCGCCATCTGGTCGAGGCGTTGCGCGGCAAGCTGGGCGGCGCAGCCGAGCGCCACGATGTTGGCGACGGCTTCCGTTCCGGCGCGGCGGTCACGTTCTTGGTGTCCGCCAAGTTGCTGGGGCGCCAGCCGGACGTGCTTGGCGACGTAGAGCGCGCCAATACCCTTGGGCGCATGGATTTTGTGACCGGACAGGGAGAGCAAATCCACGCCCAAGTCGCGGACGTTGACCGGAACCTTGCCCACGGCCTGCACGGCATCGGTATGAAAAAACAGTGTCTGACCACGCCGCCGGCGTTCGGCAACCAGCGCGCCGATTTCCGCGATTGGCTGGAGCGTTCCGACCTCGTTGTTGGCCAGCATGACCGTTACCAGCAAAGTTTCATCGGTCAGCGCCTGAGCCACCTCTGCGGCGCTCACGCGCCCGGCCAAGCTGACCGGTAGGTACGTCACCCGAAACCCAGCCGCCTCAAGCGCCTGGCAAGGTGCTAAGACAGCCGGATGCTCGAATGAGGTCGTGATGATGTGGTTGCGGCGGCTGGCGTCGCCGTAGGCTTCCGCCACGCCACGAATCGCCAAGTTGTTGGCTTCGGTGCCGCCGCTGAGGAAGGTGACTTCGGTTGGTTCCGCGCCGAACAGCGCTGCCACGTGCCGGCGGGATTGCTCGACTGCCGCGCGCGCGCGCTGCCCAAAGGCATGCACGGACGAGGCATTGCCAAACTGCTCGGTCAGATAGGGCAGAAACGCCGCCACGACCTCTGGTAAGACTGGCGTCGTGGCGGCATGGTCGAGATAAAGCCGTGGCGTCGTGGTCACTGGATAAAACTGTGGTCAACCGGCATAGCGCCGCAGTACGGCGTACAACCGCGCTGCTTCTTTCGGTCTGGGAAGCGTCCCTTCGACCACTTCCCGACTGGCGACCGTGCGTCCGTAAATGGCTTGGTTGGCGTCATCATCGACTTGGAGCGTTGCTCCTTCCAGGGAAAGTCCCGCAAACACCCCCTGTGAGCGGGAATAGCAGAGAATCTCGGCCTGCATCTTGAGGTCAGTTCCAGCTTTGAGATTGCGCCCAACCGGGCCGGCCGCCACGGAAGCATCCGCGCCAAGTTGGAACTTGTTTGAGGCGAGTTTTTCGATGCCACGCCGATTCATGACAAGTAAAATGATGTCACTGCTTTGACCACCAACTTGCAGTCCGAAGCTCCCACCGCCCAGCGTGACGAAGCCGGGCGGACCCCACTGACGATTGGGCTGGCGCACCACCATGAGACCGCGCCCAAACTGTCCGCCCACAATGAGCGCGCCTTTTTTGACGCCTGGAATAAAAACCAAACCTTCACACTTGCGTAAGAAGTCGGGCGAGATGCCTTGGTCGGGAGCGCGCATGACTTCGGTCAGGATTTCAGCCGAACGATCAAGCCGCTCACGAACTTTGCGGTCAATTTTAGAAACTGCCGCGCTGGCTGACACGCCTTCCAGTAGCAGCGGCGCGCCAGTCAGCAATCCGGCCAGCGCTGCGCAAAGCAATTTGTGCATTACCGAGTACCTCCCGTGAAATGTGTGCCTACAAACAGTTTGAAAGCGTTTTCGCCTATTCAATGTTGCAGGCCAAGCGAGCACCTGCGGGCAGGTGACGGTCGCTCAACCACCAAAAACTCTCAGAAGGTTACACTAGGCTTTCCACTTGACTCAACACCGGGGACGATGCCGTAACCGCAACTTAGACGAGGCAAAATACTTATGACGACAACCGCGCCTGCCAAACGCAACTGGAAGCAGACCCTTGAGCGCTTCTTCATGCTGGATTTACTCAAGGGGTTTGCTCTCACCTTCAAGTACACCAGAAAAGTGCTGACCGAATCCCGTGGAACAGGTGGTGACCCACTGCGTGGGGCCTACACGGAGTTCTACCCGGAAGAACGGCCCAAGGTGAGTGAGCGGTTTCGGGGTGCGCCACGCCTCAACCTTGATCCCGCGACCGGCGATACCCTGTGCATTGCGTGCAACCTGTGCGCCCTGGCCTGCCCGGAAAACTGCATCAATGTCGGGGCCGTGAACCGAGTCGTCATGGAAGATGGCAAGCCCAAGAAAAAGAAAGTCCTGGCGGCGTATGTCTACGACACGTCACGCTGTATGTTCTGCGACCTATGCGTTGAAGCCTGCCCGACAGACTGTATCGAGCTGACGCAGGAGTTTGAGCTGGCAAGCTACAACCGAGCCGGGATGGTCTGGGACCGTGAGCACTTGGAAAAGGGCCGTGAAATCGTTCGCTATGGCAAGCAACTCAACTAAGCTGGGGTGCTAACACCTGGCCTGCGGTCTCGATTGGAGTGGTTTTTGGGATGTGCGTGATGGCGCACATCCCAAAACTTTTGTGGCCTAACACTTTTCTGTTTGCCAGCTTTCGGTTGGCCGCGCACAATCAACTTGTAAGCTTTGACTGCTGTGCGGATGTCCGGTCTGCGATGCCTCCCCGTGCTTCTGCGTCCACGCCCCGTCTGGTTGTCATCACCGGCCTCAGCGGCTCTGGTAAACAGTCGGCGCTCAATGCTTTGGAAGATTTGGGCTACTTCGGGGTGGACAATCTCCCAGTCGCTCTCGTCCCGACCTTTGCCGAGTTATGCCGCCGCTCGGAAGGTGGCATTGCCCGGGCCGCCGTGGTTGTGGATGCCCGTGAGCCGGCCTTCGTCGCCGCCTTTCCGGCCGCTTATGCGCGGTTGCGTGAGCTGATTGGGGAAGTGCGTTTGCTTTTTTTCGAGGCGACGGACGACGTCCTCATGCGCCGTTACAGTGAGACGCGGCGGCCGCATCCACTGGATGCAGCGGGGCGGCAAACCCGTGGGTTACGGGCATCTATTCAGTCCGAGCGAACGCTGTTGATGCCGATTCGGGAACTGGCCGACCGCGTGATTGACACGTCCGCCCTGACCATTTACGACTTGCGGCGGCAACTTGGCGAGGCGATTGGGGCTGGGCGGGTCACGCGCATGCGCGTCCTGTTGCTTAGTTTTGGTTTCAAACATGGCTTGCCGACCGAAGCTGACTTGGTGCTAGATGTTCGCTTTCTCAAAAACCCGCATTACGTGCCTGATTTGCGTCCGCTGACCGGCAAGGATGCGGCAGTGACTGATTTCCTCCTGGCCGATGATGAGGTTGTGGAAACCCGAAACCGCTTTGCCGAGCTGCTGGCGTTTGTCGTGCCGCGCTATGCCCGCGATGGGCGGAGTTACTTGACCATTGCGATTGGGTGTACGGGTGGCAAGCACCGTTCGGTGATGATGGCCGAGGCCTTGGCAAAGGAAGTTCGCAAGTTGCGTTTTGCCGTGCGCGTCCGGCATCGGGACATTGCCAAGTAAGCGACTGCCGAGCCCGGTTTTCAGTGTCAATCCACCTGAAGGCAACGCCACATGAGAGTGACGTTTTTCGTCGTGGGCAAAACCAAATCGGCGCACTGGGACGCCCTTGCGCATGATTACGGCGAGCGCATTCGACGCTTCGTTCCAGGCAGCATCCAGGTCGTACGCGAGGCTGAGCCAGCATTGGCTGCCAATCCTGAACTTGCTCGCGCGCGCGAGGCCAAACATCTGCTGGCTGCGCTGCCGGCCAGCGCTTATGTCGTGCTGCTCGACGTGGCCGGGGAAGTCGTTTCATCCGAAGCCTTGGCCGAAAAAATGCGCAAGTGGCGCGACACCGGCGTCCGTGACCTCTGCTTTGTGACTGGCGGACACTGGGGGGTGACGGAAGCCGTACGGCAGCGCGCCGACTGGCGGTGGTCACTATCGAAGCTGACCTTTACCCATGAGATGGCGCGCGTTCTAGCCGCCGAGCAGGTCTATCGTGCGCTGGCGCGGTTGGCCAACGTGCCTTATGCAAAATGAAATGACCTAGCGTGACCGGTAAACAGGCGGCGTAGCTGGTCTTCAAGGGGGGCTGACCCATCGCCTACCACGACGGCGGACTTGCCTTCCCGAAAGGCAATGTGTCCCTGCGAGCCATCGCCGAGCAGGAAATGCAACGTGCCGTTGCGGGCATTATGGACAATATCCCGCAGCAGGTCGGTCAGCGTTTGTTGCTCGAGCGGGTTGGGCGCGACTTCGATGTCAGACGCCTGGGCCGCCTGACTGAGCAGCCAAGTGATTCGTTCAAGGAGTTCATTGAGTGAGAAAGGCTTGGCTAGGTAATCGTTGGCCCCCCGGGCAATCCCATCCAGCCGCTGCTCGATTTCCCCCAGCCCGCTCAGGAAGAGAAATGGGATGTGAGCCAAGCGGGGATCGAGCCGGACGAGGTCGCAAACGGACCATCCAGGCAGTCCGGGCAGGTTAATATCGCAGATAATGAGCTGAAAGGGTTGGCTGAGTTCAGCGTCCCGGAGCCGCACCATGGCTTCAATGCCATCGGAAACGGCTACTGTCGTATGACCTTGCTCCATCAACGCCTCACGGATGAAATCGCGGAGGGCAGCTTCATCTTCAACAATGAGGATATGCGCCATAGCTTGCTCGCTTTGGGGTTGGCTGCATGGTCAGCGAGCCGTTTAGTTTGAGACAGGGTGGTGACTGGTACAGGCAGCATAACATACTTGCTACGGTAGAGGGCCGACCTGAATCAACATCGAATGCCTCCCCTCGCTTGCGCACTGTGGCGTCAAGAGAACCGAATCCCGTTGGCTGCGGTAGAAAGCCGGCAGGCTGTCTTCCCAAGCTGAGATCGAAGGCAATTACTTGAGCAGGGTGTAGCCGCGACCGCCGCGTAGCAGTCCTCTAAATCCCCAACGGCTTTGGCGTAGAACCTACGCCCGCCGGTCAAGGTCTCCAATTCACGCAACTGCATCCGGGGCATGGCATAGCCCACCCACGCCCGCGGGCCATACCGCTCAACCGTCTGGGCTTCGGTGTCAAGGTAGATAGGAATCTGACCGAGCGGTTCATCGGCGGTTGACGAGGGTTTGGCGGACGTTGCTACACGCGGCTCGGCATGGATTCACGTTACGACTCCATAATTTTGTCGAAGCTGTTCTCCAAAGCCCACTGGCAAAATCCTGTGCGCAAAGGCATTTGGCATTCCCGTCTCTAATGCCCACTCGATATCATTCCACAAATCCAAAGTCGTTGGCTCCTGGCCGCCCAGCACACAAACTTCGAAGCTCCTTTCCCCCCAAATAGCCCACTTCTTCGAAGGAGGAAGCCACACGACCTTTTCAGAGTTCGCTAGGAGCGAATCGGCAGGACTCTCATCAGGGCAATGGTTAAGCAGCGCCCAGTAGTCTTCGCTGGACGCCACAATCGGTAACTCTGCCCAGTTGAAATAGCCGAACTCTTTTTTGTAGTAATTCAATGGATCAGGCTCAAGAACTGCAATCAGTATCGAAGCATCTCCGGAACTCTGACAAAGTGTTTGAACAGACGGCCAGAATTCAGCGGACATTGCCCAATCAAACTCCTCAAAGCGAAAGTAGCTCAGACTCTCGTTAAAAACCCTTTCTGGAAGAGACTTCCCGATGCAGAAGCAAGCTTCGACATCACGCTTGCGGATGGCAAACCGCTCAAAATCGTCTAAAAAAGCAACTCGTTTCATTAGGGCGCTCCTTGCTCAAGCCTGATTTTCAGATCAGCAGAAGTGCTGCCGGCCTTGTAAAAATCAGCCGTTGGTCCGCCAGTGGACTTCGCACCGTCCCGCAGAATGTATTTAGCTCCATCCTTCTCAAGGATAATGGCTTTGCCATCTTTGCTCAGAGATCGTGTAAAGCCAGAATCGATGAGATTCTTCTCAAACTGCGACTTGGTGACATCTGTTGCTCTATTTGCAACACGACTTCCTGCGCGGGTTACATCGTCATACAGTGATGATCCCCCCCTTGTGGCGCAGGTTGCAGCCTGACTCGCCTTGTCGGCTTTCTTGAGCCACTTTAGCAACCACTTTAGCGTGGTCGCCCCAACCCCAGCCACCGGGAGCATCGCCCACGCCGACAACCACGCCCCGGTCGTGTCGCCACGCGCGAGGCTGATCAGCGCGTTCACGCCATCAAGAAGAGCTTCGCCCTCTGATCCCAACCGTCCTGCTCTCTTTGCGGCATTGGAGGACTGCCCAACATCGCTGTATTCCCCATCGCCGGGCCGCTCAGCGGAAAAAGCAGCGCCAGCAGCAACAAAAACAGTCTCGTCATACGGTCAGGTCACATCTCCTCCCGTCGTAATTGCTTTCTGTTGTCTGGAATCCGAATCAGTTTCCCAAAGTCTGTTTTCCACATGTCCAGTTCGTACAAGTTTCCGTGCTGATCCAGATTCAGGGAAGCGACAACTTCGACTCCATCCTCATCTGTGAAGTGACAGGTGCTGGCACATTTCCCGATCTTTTTATCTCGATCATCAGAACCCTTTGGGAACAACCTCAAACTTCCCATCCCGCCATCATCCATGTCGGCAACTTTCAGACCTTCGAGGATTACTTCAGAGGCTTCAGAAAGGTCAGCTTCACCAACGAGGAACTCCAGAAGCATGAACTCTTTTGGCGATGGATTACGGAGCACCATGGATCCTCCCCACATTGATGGTTCCGTCCGGAAGTTTGAAAGCAGTATATTGGATTCGTTGACCACCAACTTCGATAATCTGATTGAACGCTTTTCCAGGAGTGATCTGCGAAGCAACTGTTTTGAGGTGACTTTGAACTCCAGACTGAACGACCATACGATCAAGACCGAGTGCGTCAGTGTGCCGAAAAGCATGTTGGACTTGGTTGGCGTTCTTGCCGAACTGAATCACTACATCATCCGCGGCACCGCCTACCGTCCTTGCGGCGCAGGTTGCAGCCTGACTCGCCTTGTCGGCTTTCTTGAGCCACTTTAGCCACCACTTTACCGCGGTCGCCCCGATCCCGAACCACGGAACCATCGCCCCCGCCGACAACCCCGCCCCGGTTATGTCGCCACGCGCGAGGCTGAGCCGTTCGCCCCGTCAAGAAGAGCTTCGCCCTCGCATCCCAACCGTCCTACTGTCTTTGCGGCATTGGAGGACTAATCCCATCGCTAGGCTGTGAGCGAAAAGAACAGTGTCAGCAGGCAAATCAAAAGCTGTGTCAGGGCTTCGGTCTTCTGGTTACCCACCCCTTTCTGGCTTCGTTCAAACTCAACTTGTTGGCGCCACCGGCGTAATCTGGCTCAGCCGACTGAACCGGGTCGTCTTCCCAGCCACACACTTCACAGATTTCATATTCACCCAGCGTGGTAAGCACTTGTGAACCGCAGCAAGGGCACGGCTTCAAATCGTAGTTCGTTTTGGCGGTGCTCATTGCTTGTTCCAGTAGTTGATCCCGTCAGCCGGACGAAACATGGTTCGCGGTGCGCCATCGGCGGCCTGCACGCTGTCGTTTGCAGGATTGTAAAAAAGCTTGTCTCCATTCGGCCTGACCTTTGGCAGAGTTCCGGCAGGCGGATCGTTGAAGAAGCTCTTCGCGCCTTCGACGTATTGCTTGGCATTTTGGAATTCAGGGAACTCCGCTCCATGCTTTTTCCAGTGCTCGAAGGCATTCTCGACTGCTGTTGTCGATTTCGTGGAAGTCCACAGTGGCGTCTTTGCGGCACAGGTTGCAGCCTGACTCGCCTTGTCGGCTTTCTTGAGCCACTTTAGCACCCACTTTACCGCGGTCACCCCGATCCCAGCCCCCGGGACCATCGCCCACGCCGACAACCACGCCTCACCAAACTCTTTCTTCGCAGGCGACAGCGCATACCTGCCGGCGTGTCAAACCAGCGACCGCTCTATTCCGCCCCATCAGCCGGCAGTCTGACGAAGTGTTCATCAGTGGTTGACATGGGTTTGGCGTTCGTCGCCACATGCAATAGCGGGGCGATGGGGATTTCACGTCGTGGCATCCGGAGCAAGAACGATCCGCAACATCTCCTTGTCATCCGAATCAAAGTTCTCCTTTAAGTGGATGTGGAAGCCGGGCTTGTAAGCTCCAATGGCGAGCTTTGCGAAGATTTCAGCAAGAACGTGGCAGGCACTTTTGTTGACATACAACACGGGAGTTTGATCCTCGATTACAAGCTTAGCTTTGTCAGTTGGATAACCGGAAATCTCATACGTTATCTGGGTAGGGCCCTGGTCTTCAAACTCACATTCAAACCGTAGCTTTGTTTCCATAAATCACTCCGTGATGTGAATATTCTTGGTGACTTTTTTGGAACCAACCTGTCTGACGGTTTCTATGTTGGCATGCCGGACCGGTGGTCCACCAGGAGTCAAAGGATGGGTCTCGATACGAAGGTTCACGCGCCCCTGTTGACCAAAATCCAGTGTAACGTTGCCCTCCTGATTCGTGGTCTTGGGATTCAGCTTAACCTTGGCGCCTGACTGATCGATCTGCCGAACTAGATCATCAACCTTTGACCCTCCCGCCTTTACGGCGCAGGTTGCAGCCTGACTCGCCTTGTCGGCTTTCTTGAGCCACTTTAGCACGGTCGCCCCGATCCCGAGCCACGGGACCATCGCCCCAGCCGAGAACCCCGCCCCGGCTATGTCGCCACGCAGGAGGCTGATCAGCGCGTTCACCGCGTCAAACGGTTCCCCGACCGCCGGAACCATACCACAAATGTCTAACCCCGTCTGCAACCAATCCAGATTCCGATTCGGATCAGAAAACCAGCCCCCATCACTGCCTCCAGCCACAACCCCAATGTCGGCTTCCACAAACAGCCTCGTTTCATGACTAAATGCCGCCCCATACCAAATGAAATGGCTATTGAGGTTTCCGTACACCGTCATGGAATCGACGATGAACAAGCTATGCAACCCCAGTGGGTCCATGGCGTTGACGGGGTCATTGTTCACATAGGCATACCGATTCCAGCTCTGCGGATGCCCAACCTCCGCGCTCCCAAGGTACGGGTCAGGCCTCGTCCACCGCCCTTGCCGACTATCCAGCTTCCGGTACAGCGTGTGGTCGTACCCGCTCGCCATATCCCGCTCGTGACCCGTGTACCGGTGCGTCGTACTCGTCGGCGCATACCCTTGCGCCGCACTCCGCCCACCCTGCGTTACCAACTCCTCCCCAAACGGCGCATAATCCAGTCGCCGCGTCCCGCCAAAATGCCCGCTCCCGTCCACGACCGCCCGCGTACTCCCCACCACATCGCTCACACGCCACACCACCTCACTCCCACGCGCTTCCACCACCACTTCCCCAAACCGATACCCGTACTCCACACGCGGCGCGCTCGCCCCACTCACCCCACCTCCATACTCCGCCAACACTTCGCCCCCAATCCCATACACATACCTCGTCTCCCCACTCCCCTCCAGCCGCACCCGTACCCGCCTGCCATACGCATCGTAGCTGCTCCTTTCCCACACCCCACCACTAACCTGCGCTGCCACCACCCGCCCCTCGGCGTCATACTCCCGCTGTCCATCCCCAACCCCGCCCCGGGTGTACGTGTCCCGCACCAACTGCCCAGCCCCGTCGTACACCATCTCCCCAGCCTCGCCCGCCGGAACCCCAAGCCGGTTCGTCTGTGCGTCCACCACGTACGCCTTCCCACTCAGACCCCAACTCCCAGTCCCCACCGTCCGGTTCCCATACCGGTCGTACTCGTTCTCCTGCACATACTGCCCCCGCTGGTTTGTCTCCACCGGCGCCCACCACGGCCCACTCAACTGATGCGCATCGCCCTCCACCCGCTTCAGCCGCCCAAGCCGATCATACGTGTACTGCTCCCGATAGACCTCCGACACCGCCGCCGCCTCGTCCAGCGGCACAAACGTCCGGTGGCTCGTTGCTTGCCCAGCCACCGACCAACTCCACTGCCACGCCCCCTGATTCCGTCCCCACGCCGCATCCTCGCTCCCTACCCGCAGGTCCACCAACCGCCCCAGCGCGTCGTAGCGGTAATTCCGCCACTGCACCGTCCCCGTCCCCAGCGCCTCCCGCGTCACCGCCTGCCGCGCCGTGTACTGAAGCCCGCTCACATACGTCCGACTCACGCCCCCCAGCGTCCCTTCCACATGCGCCACCCGCCCCACACTGTCATACCCCGTCGTCACCACCCGGCCGCTCGGATACGTCTCACTCACCACCTGCCCACCTACGTTGTAGCTCCGCCCCACCCGATACTCATTCTCATAATCCCAATCTGTCCCAGCCGCGTTCTTGTACCGCTGCACCTGACTCGTCACCCGCCCTACCGCGTCGTAGCTCTCCACCGCCAGCCACATCTGCTGATCTGGATGCCCGCCCTCCGTCACCGCCCACATCAGCCGCCCACGCCCGTTCGCCGGTGGCGTCGCCCCGCCTACCGGCGCGTCCCCATACACAAACCGCTTTGCCGGCGTCCCGTCGCTGTACCCAATCTGCACCACCCGATTCAGCCCGTCATAGCTGTAGCTCGTCGTCACCCCGCGCCCATCCACCCGGCTCACCACCAGACCCCGCTGGTCATAGCTCGTTACCTCGGACCACTGCCCATTCCCCGTCTGCGCATCACTGAAACCGTGCGGCGCACTCATCTCCGGATGCCTCGCATGCGTCATCCGCCCAATCCCGTCATACCGAAAATACCGCCGCTGTACCCCCTGCTCCACCGCCACCAGATGCCCCAGCACGTCGTAGCGATACTCGGTCTGCTGCCCCGTAAACGCTCCACTCACCGCATCCGGCTCTTCTACCACCACGACCCGCCCCAGCGCGTCCGTCGCCCATCGCCGTGACCGCTGCACCCCATCCGTCACCGTCGTCCACCGCCCCGCATAATCCAGCCGCACCGTCCCCCCGTCTGGCGCCTGCGTCACGCGCGCCCGACTCAGGTTGTCGTACACCGTCACCGTCGTCCACTGATTTGCCTTCCCAACCTGCGCCGCCCACGTCTCTGTGTAGTACGGCGCATCCTCTCGCCACCACCGCCCAAGCCCATCGTACTCCACATCCTCCACCAGCCACCCATCCGGCGTATGTGTCGCCGTCCGCACCGCACCCCCACGTCCGTCCGTCAACCTCAGCGTGAGCACAAACTGTCCGCTCGCAACCTTCCGCTCCACCTGCCCCAGCAGCACCGCGCGCCCCGCATACTCCCACACATGGGCATCGTAATACGTCGCCCGCACCTCGCCCCCATCCGCCCACAGCGTCCGCAGCCACCGCAGCGATACCGCCTGATACGCATACTGCGTCACCTGTCCGTTGGCATCCGTCTCGCTCACCACCAGCCCACTCGCCAAGTCGTACGCCCGCTGCGTCTCCAATTGCCCAACGGCACCCCGCTTCACCGTCGTCGCGTACGTGTACTTCGTCCCCTCCCCATACACCGCCTCCACCTGCCGACAGCACCCAACCGACTGCACCCGTACATTCCCGGCCACGTCATAACTCGCCGTTGTCACCTCATCGTTTTCGCTCACCAGCCCAGGCCGCGCCCGCCGGGTCACCCGTGTCACATTCCCGCGCTTGGCCGTTGCAGCCACATACCCCGGGTGATAAGGGTTGTAGTCCACCCGGTGCTGCATCCCCTCGATTCCAGGGCAAGCCACCAACGCCCCTTCGTCGTACGTCCACTCTGTCCGTGCCACGTGCCGCCCTGTTGCCCCGTCAAACACATCCACCTGACTCGGTAAGCGCACCAACTGCCGCCCCGTGTACCCGCTGTCCGTCACGTAACTCGTCGCCGTCCGGCGCAGCAACTCGCCCCCATATCCGTACTCCCGCACCTCCGTCACGGTGTTGAACGCCCCGTACGCATACGCCACCCGCCGCCATTCCAGCACCCCGTTGCTTTCCCCAGTCTCCGTCCCAACCTGCACCTCCGTGACCCGCGGATTGCCCTCCACCACTTCCCACGTGGTTCGCGTTTCCGTCCGGGACACCCCACCCGTCAGTACCCGCTGCCGCTCCACATACCCCGTCCCAACGTTCTGCCATGTCTCCAGCATCGCCCCATCCGGCTGTGTCACCTGCGTCACCCGGTACAGTCGCCCACCATCCCACTGCTCACGTTCCGCATACTGCGTTGTCACCACCCCGTTCGCTCCAGCCGCCCGTCCAATCCAGTTCTCCGTCCGTGCCGTGTACTTCGGCATCCCGCTCAACCCAGCCGCCGCCTGCGGGTAGTTGTAGGCCGTCCACGCTACCTCCGTCCCACTCGCGACCGGCGCGTTCACATTCACCCCAATCACGTTCCGCACCCGCCACACCTGCCCGTAGGCGGTGTAGGCATACTGCTGCCCGCGATACGTCCCAGCCTGCCCATCGGTCGGGGTTAGTACCGCCCGCAGCACCCGTACCGTCGCCGGATGCCGTACCGTCCGCCCAGCCGCAAACAAACCGCTCCCAAACGTCAGTGGTTCGTACGCCAACCGCGCCACTTCCCGCTGTCCAGCGCCCCCAAAGTCCGGCGCGAGTATCCGCCACAGACACCCATGCTCGTCATATTCAAACACCACGTACCGCTGCAGCCCGTCCACGATGTATGCCAGTCGCGGCCCGGCGTTGTTGACATACCCAACGTTGAGGTAGTTCCCGTGCCGATCCGCCACCCCGGTTACATACAGCCGATCCCCAGCCCGCGCGCCAAGCCCAAGTTCCACCCCGCTCGTGCTCTGCACCACCGCCGAGGTAATTTGCCCATCACCACTCCGGGCATACACCACCACCCGGTCAAAGCTCCCATCCTGGGCCGCCCACACCTCCGCGCTCCCATCCGTCCGCTCAAACCGAAACCCCCGCCGTGTCCCGCTCCCCGTCACCTGCACCAACTGCGCCCCTTTGTCTTCGACGTGACCGTACCCAAGCCGAAACCCAGGCGCGGGGTAGGCCACGTCCGGATCGTACGTCAGTACCGACGTCAGTACCGACCCGCTCCATTCGTCCGTCGCCGCCCACACGGCACTGTTGTAGCTGAGCCCAACCGCCAGGCTGACGTCTCCCCGCCCAGGCAACTCCACCAGCGGCATCCCAAACGCATAGTTGGCGTTCCCGTTGGTTTCCGCGCTCCCGGTCGCGGACCGCCCGCCTCCCGGCACCACCCGCCCCACCGGAGTCCCGACCGTGTTGCGCGCCTCAAATAACTGTCCCGTCACCTCGTCCGGCAGCGGATCATCCGGGCTGTACTGCCACCCACCACCCTGCCCCGTCGTCAGCTTCCTGACCAACCCTAAACTACTGCCCTCTGTCCCACCGACCGCCGACCGCTCGCCAGCCCACGGCTCACGCCGCCACACGGCCGGCACCACCCGCCCCGACCGCTTCAACCACGCCACCGGCTCGCCCATCCGCCGCCCACCGCGCTCCACTATCACCGTCACCGTCACCGTCACCGTCCCAACCTGCCCGGTCACTTCCGCCCGACCAGGCGCACGCATCTCCGCCAACCCCTGTGCTGTGACCCGCACCACCGTCGCGTCTGACGACCGCCACACCGGGGCCAACCCGTTCACGACGCCCCCAGCCGCATCGCGCGGCACGGCGGTGAACCACTCCCGCGCGCCAACCACCGTCGTCAGCATCGCGCCCACCTGTCCAACGCCAATCACGCCCCGCGCATACGGCACATCCAGCGCCTGCACCCGCGCCAGCAACTCCGCCCGGCTTGGCGTCGGATGCATCGGCGCAGCCTGCATCGGCGGCGTCGAGGGCAGGTTGAGCGGGACGCCCCGGTACGGGTAGCGCAGGTCATCGGGGCGAACCCCACCCCTCCCCTGGGCCAGGACGCCCACCGGCAGACTGCCCATCACCAGCAGCCCGCTCAGGACGCCGCACAGCAGCCGGAAACTCCACAGACGCAGACCCCGCAGGCGCGCCGCGCATTGACCAAGGCTTTGGAGTGACATGACAAGCTGTGCCGCGATGGGCGCACCAGCGATAAGGAAACCGTGGACAATCGGTGTGACGGCGTGACGCAGCATAAAAACTCCCGCTTCCTGACCAGTGCGCCGTTGCCTCACCTTGCGCCTGAGAGGCCCTCCGGTGTAACCGCTGGAACACCGCACTGGGTCTTGATTGAGTTGTGGTTGCATAGTGACAGCGCCGCAACTATTGCCGATAAAGTGTCGTATGGTAAGCTTATTTTGTTGTAAAAAAGCAATAGTTATCAGGAAATATCAGTAGGCATTCCTAAGCCCCAACCTCCACGGGCAGCTCCTTGCCGGACTGCTCCCTGGCGACCCCAGCCCCCCTCACGCTGGCACGGACACAACCCCAACGACGCTCCGTGCCAGTGGCTACCGCGCCAACAAAAAGCTGGTAGCAGTTACCTCGCCGTTGGGTTCTCCGCCACAGACACCGAGTCCTTGTCGCCAGGCACTTACCTGTCTGACGCTAGAGAAAACACGGCGCGCAGACCGCCAGCGATCTGCTTTCGGTGCGTCAATATCGGGCGGCTGTATCGGGCGGCCAAGTCCGTGTAAGCCTCGGCGCTGAGGAGTCCTAGTTGTCGAAGGGCTGCCAGCATGACCGTGTTACGCGCCCGAAAACTGTCTCCATCCTCAACCTTGACCGCAATCCCAAGGGCTTCCGGGAAACGGTCACAAGGCGGCACGGCAACAACATGCACACCTTCCGCCCCAACTTTCGACAACAGTTTCCCTTGTGCGGCGCGCATCAAGTCGGTGTCAATCCGCTCCGTGCCGCCAACCAGTTCGGGATGCGCCAGCATCGCTTCGGCAACCCGGCGGCTTTCTTCTGGATAGGGTGAATGGGCAAAGAGCCGAGCATAACCGACTGCCATGGCCCGCAGTGGGACAGCCCAAGTGGGTATTGTGCAGCCGTCCAGCCCGGCCGGCATCGCTGTGGCAGCAACGTCACACATAGCCGCAATCACCTGGGCAATAGCTGTCTGCAGGGGATGGTCGGACTGGTCGTAATCGCTCGTCGAGAAACCGGCCGCCAGACAGCCAGCGAGCAGACCAGCATGCTTGCCAGAGCAGTTGTTGTGTAGGACGGTGGGTGGCGTCCCTTCCAACCGGCGGGCTGCCGCCTGATTGAACGGTGGGTGAATGCCGCACCGCAGCATCGCAGGTGTCAGCCCCAAGCGGTCAAGCAGACCGGCAACCGTCGTAACATGCTCCGGCTCACCGTTGTGTGAGGCCGTGATGATGGCCAGTTCCTGGTCGGTGATGGTAAAGCGTTCGAGCGCCCCGGTACGGATGACGGCAATGGCCTGGAAGGGCTTGGCGGCCGAACGAAGAAAGCAAATCCAGTCCGGGTCGCCAACGGCGGCAACCGTCCGCCCCGTAGCCGTCGCGACGGCAATCGCCCCACGGTGGCGCGACTCCACAACGGCACCACGCCGAACCTCGACCAAAACCGGAACGGAAGACGGGTCAGCTTCGCTCATGCGCTTGGCGGCGTACGGTTGGCAACGATTCGCCCAACGAGATCATAGGTGTGGGTGGCAGTAATTTCGACCTGGACCAAATCGCCTGGCTGTGGAGATGGCATGTCGGCCGGAGCATCCGTGATCAGGACTCTTCCATCAATGCCTGGCGCTTGCGTCGCCAGACGTCCCTGCCAGATGAGATCGCTGTCCTCGGACGGCCCTTCAAACAGAACATCAACGACTTGCCGTTTGAATCGCTTGAGCCGCTGCTTGGAAATGCGCGCCTGGAGCCGCATGAGCTTCGCTCGGCGCGCTTCCGCCGTCCGGGCCGGGACCTTGTCGGGCAAGTCGAAGGCCGGCGTGCCTTCTTCGTCCGAATAGACGAATGCCCCGACCCAGTCGAAACTTTGGGACGCGCAGAAATCCAGCAAAACGTCAAAGTCGGCTTGCGTTTCGCCTGGGTAGCCAACGATGAACGTTGTCCGCAGCGCGACGCCCGGAACCCGCTCGCGGATACGGGCGATGAGCTTTTCCATAAACTCACGTGACCCGGGCCGCCGCATGGCATGCAGCATGCGTGTGGCGGCGTGCTGGAGCGGCATGTCTATGTACCGGCACAGCTTGGGTTCGCTTGCCAGCACGTCGAGCAGGGCATCACTGATGCGGGTCGGGTAGGCATACAGAAAGCGAATCCAGGTGATGCCCTGGACTTGCGCCAAGGCGCGCAGCAAGGTGGCCAACCCATGCTTCAGGCCCAAATCTTCACCATAGCTCGTCGTATCCTGCCCGATCAGGATGATTTCACGGACGCCCTCGGCTGCCAGGCGTTCGACTTCGGCCAGAATCGAGCCAACGCGCCGACTCCGCAGGTTGCCGCGCATCTGCGGAATCGAACAAAACGCGCAGGGATGGTCGCAGCCTTCAGCAATTTTGACATAGGCGTAGTGCCTGGGCGTGGTGCGAATCCGTGGGGTTGTTTCGCTGTAAAGGTAGTCAGCGTCGGGACGAGTGCGTTCACGCGCCGGAATACCACCACGCGGTCGCAGCGCTACCGGGTGCGGGGCAATCGTCGTCCCCGGACTGCGCAGGAGGCGCGGAAGTTGCTCCAGTTCATTCGTGCCGATGAAGGCATCAACTTCGGGCAGTTCGGTGCGCAGCTCATCGCGGTAGCGTTCGACGAGACAGCCAGCGACAATCAAACGTCTTCCCGGTTGGGCGGCCTTGAGGGCTGCCATCTCAAGAATCGTCTCGATGGATTCTTGCTTGGCCGCCTCAATGAACCCGCAGGTGTTGACGACGATCACATCCGCGTCGCCGGCGGTGTCGGTGATAGCGTAGCCAGCCTGCGCCGCCAGACCAAGCATCACTTCACTGTCAACGAGATTCTTAGGGCAACCAAGGCTAACCATGCCAAGGCTGGGTTGATGGGCGGTCATGCCGTACGCTGTCTCCGATCACCGAAAGTTGAGTCAAAGCCAGTAGCATACGTCACAAGTTGCTGATGAACGAAGTCAAGTACGCGAGATTTCCAATCGGTGAGCGCATTTCGCCAAGACAACCATCATCGCCAAGCCGGAAGTAGCCGGTGGCTACGGGCTGCTGCTCGATGGCCTGTCGAATGGCCGGTTCTGTCAGGCGCAGCGGGGTGGCTTCGCCAGCGCGCGTCAGTTTGATGAGTGCCAGTGTCGCCTGGCTGAGGTCTTCCTGCGGGCAGGTGTGCCGATACAGAAAAGCGTCCGCCACTGGGGGAAAAGCCACGGGCGGCTGGGGCGGCTGCGCAAGAAAGCGTTCAAGCGTGGGGCGATTGCCAAGCAGGAGCCAGTTGTCGAGAAAGCAGGCTGCGCGCCCGTCCCGGTGGGTCGAAGCCGCTAGGGGAACATCCGAACCGGCCACATTCACGTTTGTGATGCTTGCGCCATCGGCCCGTAGATAGCGGTCGAGGGTCGGTAGGAGTCGGGCGCGCTCACGAACCGAAATGCCCCAAATGGTTTCCGTTTCTGCTTCGTCCCCAGGGTGAATAGCCAGCCACTGGTCGCCCAGGGCGTCGTCGAGTGGCTCGCGGGGGCGAATGCCATAGCGTTCGCGGAGGCCATCGAGGAGTTCGCGGCTGAGAAAGGCAACTGCCGCATTGCTGCGGGCCGCAAGTGCAGTTTGTACCCGATCAAGCGCCGTCAATGGGCGTGACCATCCAAAGCTGATGAGGCTACCCTGTTTGGGAAGAAAACGTTGAGGTGCGGATGCGCCAAGGGCTGGGCGCACATGTGGACGAAGCTCGGTCACAATACTCGGATGAAGGGCAAGGTAGTAGCGGTCCACAACCTGCCCTTCTTGAACATCAAGGCTGTAGCCTAAGCCATCCGAAAGCCCGGCCAGCATGGAAGCCAGGAGTGATTGTTCCTTGCCGTCCTGGGATACCACGTTGTTGTGGCCAAGGTTTCCTTGCCGTAGCCGCAATGCCGCCTCCAGTCCAGCCGGATTGACAAAAGCAAAGAGCAAGGCTTGGTCAGGGTGAATGGACTGACGGGCGCGCTTGAAGGCCGGCAGATCGGCAAGCGTGGCACGGCGGCCGTCGGTAGCCTCGAGGCAAGCTCGAATGGCGGCTTCGTCATTGGCCAGAAAGAGCAGGTCGCCGCGAGCTGCCGCCCAGAGCGAGGTTTCTGGGCGCTCTGGGTGGCGGAAGCGCATGAGCTGAACGGTTTGATCCGCTTGCTCTGGTGGCAGCGGCGCGCAACCAAAGAGCTTTCGCGCAATAAGCGGCAGCCGCTCCTGCCCAACTCGCAGGGTTTGTTCGGCAGAAAGCCCGGTGGCAAGACATACCGTGAGTTGGGGGGTCACATCAAGTGCCGCTCCAGGTGGCGTTTCTGCTTTGGCTGGGGTGGATGTCGTGTTCAGCGGGTCGCTGCTTGGTGATTCAGGCGCGGCAACTTCGGCCGTCAATCCAGTGATGATCAATCCCCAGCGCGCGCGCGCCAGTAGCTTGGCCTCCGCCGGTCCAACATCCAACCACGCTAGCACACGCGCACTGGTGAGAACGTCGTCGAACTGGCCTGGAACGCCAATCGCTGGCTTGATCGCTTTCCAAAACGAAAGGGTTTCAAGGCGACGAAGCGCGTTCGGCAACGAGTCGGTTTCAACGAATACCAACGCTTCGCGCGGACTGTAGCGGGCAAGGTCCGGTGGCACCGTCCGCGACCGCGGCCATACCCAGAGTAGTCCCCCAGCCAATACCAAGCCGAGGATGAGCCATCCAGTGCGTCGTGCGATGTGCGTGGTCGGCCGTGCGTTCACGTCTGCGAATGTAGTGAGTTTTGGAAGTTCGCGCAATGACCAGATTTAGGCCCCATGGATGACAGATGGCTGAAAACAGCTAGTTCACTGCTAGTGCCAGGATGCAATGGGCTGAACATGATTGAAAGTGCAGATGTTTGTCTTGTATTCACGCCACCAGCTCTGAAAAAGATGTTGACGTGCTTGGAGTGCGGTGATAACCATACAGCACGCAAAAGTACAGGGCAGTCGTCAATCAAGGGGCGTGCGTCGAATGGCTCCAAGATTTACATCGCTTGCACTGCGTGAGGGCGCGTTTTCCACAGCCAGGTTAACTTCTCCAGAAACGACGAGTGCGATGGAATGCACGGCGCGGTGATGCGAAAGGACTCGTTCGGATGGGATGGCGCCCAGACTGCTGCTGGCTGGGTCCACGACCTCCGATTCTTGGTGTGCGAATGTTCGTCTTGCCCGCTCTCGCCGTGTGTGCATCCCATTCTTGTTTGAAACGGAGGCGATAGGCTTGCCATGGGCCTGTTCGGTTTAAGCGGTTCCAAAACCGTTGTGGGCATTGACATTGGTTCGAGCGCGGTCAAGGCAGTTGAACTCAAACCTTTGAAGAATGGATTTGAGTTACTGGCAATCGGTCACGCGAACTTGATTCCTGACGCGATTGTGGACGGTCACATCATTGACCTCAATCACGTCAGCGATGCCATTGGTCGCCTTTTGGGAGAGCACAACATCAAGGCAAAAGATGTCAATACGTCGGTTTCTGGGCACTCTGTGATTGTCAAGAAAATCGAAGTTTCCTATATGACCGACGATGAGTTGGCGGAACGGATTCAATGGGAAGCCGACCAACACATCCCCTTTGATATTATGGATGTCAACTTGGATTATTCGGTGGTTGGACGCGATCCAGCCAGCGGTGTGATGCAAGTTTTACTGGTTGCCTGTAAGCGCGACAAGATTGCCCAGTACACGACCGTCATCTCTCAAGCTGGTCGCAATCCAGTGGTTATTGACGTAGATGCTTTTGCCCTGCAAAACGCTTATGAAGTCAACTACCAACCTATGCCTACGGCGACGGTAGCGCTTCTGGATGTCGGAGCGTGTGTGACCAGTATCAACATCGTTCGAGGTAGCAATTCGGTTTTCACCCGCGATATTTCGGCTGGTGGAAATCAATATACTGACTTACTTCAGAAGGAGCTCGGCTTGACGTTTGAACAAGCTGAAGCCTTGAAGCGCGGCGTGCCGACAGATAACGGCCTGCAGCCGAGTGATGCTCAATCGCTCATTGATTCTGTGACGGATATGATGGCGATGGAAGTTCAGAAAACGCTGGATTTCTGGCGTGCTGCTGGATCACCATCGGATGTCGCGCCGGTGGATCGGGTGTTGATCGCTGGGGGAAGTTCAAAAGTGTCTGGCTTGACATCAGCGTTTTCAGAGCGATTTGGTATTCCCGTAGAGCGTTTCAATGCCTTCAATCCATCCCGGATTATTGTGAATCCAAAAAAATTTGACGAAGAGTATATTCGTGAAATGTCACCTACGATGGCAGTTGCTGTCGGATTGGCAGCGCGTCAGCCCGGACAGTAACGAACAGTAATGCCGGTGTGGGCAACTTGGCTATTGGACATTTATCTTGTTTGCCTATACCACTCGTTGCACAGTCCTTGTGAGGAGAGCTGGTCAGTCGGTGGTCAAAGACAAACCTGTTGAAGCCGGCTGAGTAGCAACTTTGAATATGCCAAAAATCAATCTTGCCACGAGTGCCGTTAGTGAGCCGATACCGACAACTGCGCCTGCTCCAGTTCGTGGTACGGCTCAAATCATCTTACTTGTACTTGGAGCAATGGCGATCATCGTCTTCTATGTTGGTGACAGCTTTTACAGTGACAAGCTGGCGAAGGATGCCAAGGCTCACCTCGAACAAGCTAAAAAGCAAAAAGCTGAATTGGAACAGGTCAAGAAAGAGCGGGACGAATACGAGAAAAGAAAGAAGTTACTCGAAACCCGCCTTGAAATCATTAGGAAGCTTGATGCAGAGCGGCGTGGCCCAGTTGGCGTTATGTCTCAGGTCAACGCCCGCATTCCGGCTGGGGTGCGGTTAGACAGAATTCTCCTGCGCGGTAATTCAGTGACAATTGAAGGTGTGGTTGATCGGGCCGAGAAAGACCGCGAAAAGAAAAATCGGGACATCATCACCGAGTTTGCCCAGCAGCTCGAACTGCGCTCAAATGGACTCTTCACGAACGTCAATCCAACTTTCCAAGAAACTGGGCAAACGCTTCCAGACGCAACTGAGCAGCAGTCACTGAAGTTTACGATTGTGTGTGACTATAATCCCCCTCAGCCAGCCGCGCCGCCTGGTACGGCGCAGGCTGCGCAGGCTGGAAAATAGAGGAGGTCACGGCATGCTTGAGCGAGTTCCTTTGTGGGCCCAAATTCTTATTGTCATCGTTGGCGTTGGCGTCTTCTGCTTCCTCATTGATTTGTTGATGTTCAGTGACATACGGACGCAGGCGGAGCGCGACGAGAAAGAAGCCCAGAAAATAGATGTTGAAGTGCGTGAATTGGAAAATGTCCGCGTGCAACTCAATGATTACAAAAAGAAGATCGAAGAATACATGCGAGACCTGCAAGCCTATCGCGTCAATATTCCGGAAGAAGTGCGCTTATCGGAGACGCTCGCTCAACTTCAAAACATTGCGCGTTCACGTTCGGCGGTGGTCCGAGAGTTTCGCCCGGGTAATGTTCAGAAGCGAGACTTTTATTACGAGAAAACTGTCAATGTGAAAGCTGGCACAACCTACGATCAAATTGGGCAGCTCTTTGCCGATATTGCTGCCCTTCAGCGCATTGTCAAAGTTTCAGACGTCGAAATTCGTCAAGCCAGCGCTCAAACCCCGAAGTTAACCATCGAGGCAACCTACCAACTCACGACGTTTTTTGCTTCGGAGAAAGACATTCTCGGTGACGAGGGAGAACAAAAGTGACACCCTGCCAGCGTGATTCTGGACGGATCTCACTCCGTTGCGTCGTGCTTACGACTTCATTCCGCTGCCGACTGGTGCATCGCACTCGGAAGCGCCGAGCTAGAGGGAAGTAAGCTGGAATCGAGGACGATACCAATGAATGCCTATATTTTCAACCGCACCTGTCAATTATCTATACTCATTGGCGCGGCAGGGTTGCTAACGCCGATGGTCATTGTTCCTTCATGGGCACAGTCGCCGTCGGCAACTGCGCAGAAGGCGACGGCTGGATTGCCGCAAGCGCCCTCTGGTAGTCAGGGAGGGGCGGCCCCGGCAAAGGGTCCCACGGCCGACACGATCCCCATGACTTACACTGGCACGGGGAGGGATCCATTTCGGCGTCCATCCAACGACCCTTTCAGAGATAGTACCAAGATTCGTGAGCCGTTTCGTCCGCCGGTAACTGATTTGCCTTATCCTGACTTTCCGACCCGCGAGGCAAAGTGGCGTGAAATTCGGGACCGTCGTTTGGACCAGGGGCAGCCACCACCAGCGGAGTCGGAGAAATACCTAGTGGAAGAGTTACTCGTCATGGGCATTTACTCAACTGAGCGTGGACTGGGCGCGTTGCTCAAGGAGCGTCGTTCGGGGACGACCGTGTTCGTGCGTGAGGGATCAAAGTTTTGGAATGGCTCGGTTATCAGTATCCAGCGTACGCCGCGTTCATTTGGTGTGTCAGATACCCAAGTTGTGGGGCGCATAACTTGTTCGGAAATCATTGTTCGGAGCAATGGACAGCTCGTCACCAAGCAGCGCTTCTTGGATTATGTTCCAAAAGCTCCGCCCGGGGGGGCGCCGACGGCGGGTCAGTAGCGAAAAGAGACCAGTTTTTTGGGCCGGCTGGCACGCGGCTGGTGACTGGCTTTTCGGGAAGGCAGTCTTCCGGCTCAACATAAAGTTCATCAAGTGATTTGGTCAGGTTTAGATTCTCTAGGTCAATAGTGAATGCTTCATCGGAGGAGAGCTATGAAATCCCTGCCGAAACGCTCATATGTCAGCGTGGCACTCGTCCTGCTCTGTGGATTCGGGTTGTGTGAGGCAAGGCCAATCCGGGGCCTTGCGGCTGCGCCGGAAACCGTCATCGTCTCGACGCTGGATGTACGCTCTGATTCGCCGTCCGTAACACGTGTCCAGTTACAGAGCACGGCTCGTCTTGATTATAATGTGTCAAAGCCTGAACCACACTTGGTTTCCATTGACCTGTACGGCGCGGACACATCGGCATTACAGCCTGAATACCGTGCTGAACAGGGACTGGTTGCTTCAGTTGTCGTCAAATCTGGATTGATTGGACAGGCCACGTCGCGGCTTGAGATTACCTTGCGTGAGCCTTGTGAAGTGCGCTCCTACTTGCGCAATGACGCCAGATCGCTCGTGATCGAGTTTGAACCGGCGACGAAGGCCCCTGCGGCTGGGGTTTTTGCTGGAGAGGGCGGCGTTCAACCCAAGGCAAGCCCATCTTCTGAGTCCGTCGTTGCTGGCCCGCCGGCGGCGCGCGAAGCCTTGCCATCTGTGGTTCAACCAGTAACCTTTAGCCGGACAGGCGCATCCCGCGCAACGAAGTCAACGAACGCCAAGTTGCCGTCTCTCAAATCCGTGACCTTGGCCAAGTTGGATGATGCAACAATTGCCGAGTTGGGACTCACGGCCAGGCCAAAGTACAATCATTTTGTCCTGCAGAATCCTTCTCGATTGGTGATAGACCTTTTTGATGCAGCCGCAGCAGTTGAAAAACGGACAATCTCTGGCGACGACAGCCTCGTGTCCAGAGTCAGGGTCGGCGAACCAGACGGGCGTACCACTCGGGTCGTTTTCGACTTGAGGCAGTCGGTACCATATACCGTGAGTGAGTCGGAGTCCGGTTTGGTCGTGCGTTTCGCCGGGTCACCAGCCCGCGCATCGGTCGGCGCAGCCGTCGCCAGTGAGCCTGGAGCGTCGACGTCGTCTAGTTCGGCCATGCCGGCTGCAAATGGGGTGGTTACGGATGCTTCGGTTGAAAAGTCCGTCGGCACACCCACACTGCAGCCGACAGCATCAGCTTCACCGGCTTCCAAAGCAGATGCTTCGGAAGCACCGACGCCAAAGCGCCTGACAAGCGCGCGTCCAGAGCCGGCGGCGCTGACGGTTCCGCCAGCACGTAGTGCGAGCGCTGGTGCTAGTACCGAAACATCGGCAAAAGAGAAAGCCGCAAAGGTCAAGCCAACATCTGAAGCGGCTTCGTCCGCGCCGGCGCATGCCCCGTCGCCCACGACAGGACGGCGACCGCAAGGGGGGCGTGGCGCGCAGTTTGGTGACCCGTCCTATCAAGGCGATCCGGTGAGTCTGGATATTACCAATGTTGATCTCTCCGACATTCTCCGGTTTATTTCTGATAACTATGATGTGAACTTTGTTCTCGACAAATCAGTTGGCAAGGTTCCGGTAACCCTCAAGGTCAACCAGGTGCCCTGGACACAAGTGCTTGAATCCATCCTGCGCGCAAACCAGCTTACGTATCGCCGTGAGGGGATGATCGTGCGAGTGGCGACGGTGGCGGCTATCACGGCTGAGGAGCAAAATCGCCGAAACCAGCGCCTTCAAGAGATTTACAGCGCTCCGACCGTGACCGAATACTTCAAGCTGAAGTACGAACGTGTTGATCAAAATGCTGCTCAGCAGCAGGCAGCGGGTGGGGTTGCACTCCAAAGTCCTTCAGGGCAGCCGCTTGGTGGTTTGCTGGGTGGGATTGGGTTTGTCTCGATTGTTCAGCAGTCACTTTCTCCGGCTGGGCGGATTTCGATCAATCCACGAACCAACACGGTGATTATCACGGATATTCCTTCCTCCCTAGAGCAAGTTCGGGATGTCATTGCCCGCCTCGATGTGCCAGAACCTCAAGTTGAGATTGAAGCCCGGATTGTGTTTGCTTCACGTAACTTCTCACGTGAGCTAGGTGTTCAACTCTTTGCGGCTGCTACAACCCGTCAGGGACGAGCGGCCGCGTTCTCAACTTCAGCCGGAACGTTTTTGGACACTGCTGCAGAGGGTGGAGGAACTGGGGCATCACTGGCGCCGGGGCTTCTCATTGGCCCCGTTGCAGCACCAGGCATTTCCGGCGGCGGCTCGTCCGTCCTAGGCCTGACAACCGGGCCGATTGGAACGGCGTTACTAGCTGCCACCCTAACGGCTAACGAACAGAAAGGGGTAGCCAAGGCCATTGCCGCGCCGCGCGTCACCGTCCTCAACAACGCTCAAGCCACGATTGCCTCTGGAACACAGATTCCCTTCATTGCTACGGCCGGCGTTGGGGTGGCGCAGACGGTTACATTTGTCAATGCAACGATTGGCCTGAACATTACGCCTCAGATCACGACGGAGGGGAATGTGCTTCTGAACGTATCTGTGACGAATGATGCTCCAGGACAGGTTATCAATGGGTTCACAAGTATCAGCCGCCGCTCGGCAACAACCCAGGTGATTGTCCCCGATGGTGGTACGACGATCATCGGTGGCGTGCTCAATGATACGGAAACGACAAATGTCTTCCGAACGCCAGGCATCTCCAGCTTGCCGTTGTTGGGTGAACTTTTCAAGCGGCGGGAGTTGTCACGTTCAACTGGTGAGCTCCTGTTCTTTATTACCCCCCGTATTGGGCGTGGCGAAAACATTCTCTCTGGTGGTGAACCACCAGTCTCTCCCCAGCCCGCCACCAGTGGAGGGCAGCCGTGACGTTTTCAGAGCTGCTCAAGGGTATCCTGGAGCGGGTCGAGGGCAGCATCGGTATTGCCATTATGGGACTTGACGGCTTAGCTATCGAACAAGCCCAAGTCCCATCGAAAATGGAACTCGGTGAGCATGTTGCACTGATTGCCACGTCACACGCGACCCTGTTGCGTAACACGATGCGAATGTCATCCGACACGGGCGTAGGCCTGTTGAATGAACTAACACTGGTGTCGGATGACTTCCGGCTTGTGGTGCGCTTGATTGGACGCGAGTACTTCATCATCCTCACGCTTGGGCCGGGCGGTAACATTGGGCGCGCGCGATTTGAATTACGCAAAGCCCATCTGCTACTTGAAAAAGAGTTTGTTTAGGTGATGAGCTTCGGGCAGTTCGTCACAAGCCTTCGCGTGGCGGAGGCTTTTTTGTTGTCGGTTCACGCTGGAGGTCGGGGGAATGACCAGCACCATTGCAGGGAGCGCGCACACGCCAAAGGAGATCCCGCCACATTTCAAACCGCTTGGTCAGACCGGGCTGTGGTGTCATCCATTAGGCTTCGGCTGCTATCGCATCGAAGAAGACGATCCAACCCATGAGGCAGCGCTGCGTGCTTATCTGGCGCAAGGCGGGAATTTGATTGACACCAGTGCCAACTACACTGACGGTGGGTCTGAACGCACCGTCGGACGTGTTCTCCGCGACATTGATCGCGCTTCTGTTATCATCGTCACAAAAGGTGGGTACATCCAGGGCGACAACATGCGCTTGGCCCAGCGTCGCCACTTTCCCGAAGTAGTCAAGTACGGCCCAGGTCTTTGGCACTGCATCCACCCAGACTTTCTGGCAACCCAGATTGAACGCAGCCGGGAGCGCCTAGGTGTCGCCACGCTGGATGTCTTTTTGCTCCATAATCCCGAATACTTTCTCAACGCTCGTGCCAAGCATGGCGTCACGGACGCCGATCACGATGAGTTCTACCGCCGCATTCGTGAAGCCTTTGTCTTTCTCGAAGCGCAGGTTGCTGCCGGTACGCTTCGTTTCTACGGCATTTCCTCAAACAACTTTCCGCTACCACAGCGCGACCCAACCCACACCAGTCTTGCGCGCTGTTTGGCCCAGGCGGAGTCCATCACGCCGCATCACCACTTCAAGGTGGTGCAATTTCCACTCAACCTGTTTGAGACCGGGGCCGTGACAGAAATCAATAATGCCGGTTTGACACCACTTGCATTGTGTACGGCAAAGGGCATCGGCACGCTGGCCAACCGGCCCCTCAATGCCTTTACACAGCAGCGCATGGTACGGTTGGCCGACTTCCTGCCCCCAGGCAGCCGACCATCGCTCGACGCCTTGGCGGCGGCGTTGTCACCACTGCGTGAGCACGAGACGCGGCTGACGGCTGATTTCAAGCTGCCGCTCATGGGCGAAGGTGGCTTAACCGATTGGCTGCTTCAGCTTGCGCCACGGCTTGACTCCCCGTTTGCCTGGGAGCAGAACGCCTACCGGCTGGTCGTCCTGCCGGTTCGCCGATGGCTGGAGCAGCTTACGCCACCAGCACCTCCCCATGCGGTGGCTTTCACTGCCTGGCAGGAACAGTTTATGGCGTTGGCCAATGCTGCGCTGGCGTCAGTAGCCGAGTTTGCCGCAGCACAGGCCCAGCACCAGTCGGACGCCGTGCGGAAGCAGCTCTCTAGCGCTGGCTATGAAAGCCGGGAGCAATCCCTCAGCCAAATGGCCATCAATACGTTGCGCAGCCTGCCGGAGTTGAGTTGTGTGCTCGTTGGCATGCGCCGGCCCCAGTACGTGGCCGATGCCTGTCAGGTACTGAACTGCCCGCCGGTCGATGGGGTCTCCATCTTGCGATATTTCGCCAATCGTGCGCCCAGCGCTGACTAAAGCGCTGACTAAGCTGGCGTGCCACTGATGTACGTTGGCGCGGTTACCGCGTTGTATTCCGTACTCTTTTTCGACAGGCGGGTGAAGAAACCGGCCGCCCCACCGCCCAACACAAACACGCCATAGTTAGGCAACCAGCCTTCATTGTCAGCTTGAACCTCGAAGAAACGCTGCGCCACGAAGTGTTCTGGCAGGGCCAGTTCGATGGCTTTCTCCCACACTTCCGGCGTGACAAAGGGGCCGCAAACCGTTTCCGCGCCCTCGCAGCCGTAGTCACTTTTGAGAACCCACTGCTCGCGCTCATCACATAGCCGGTCAAGCGAAATTTGGGTCAAACGATAGGTTTCAGGGATGAAGCGGCGAATGAGCTGCTGGGCTTCGGGTGTGAAGCGCTCCATTTCTTCCCAGAAGAACGCCAATGAAAGCTTGTTTTGGGTCACAACCGCGCCGAATGGGTTGACGACCGTCACCTGTTCCTGCACATCGGCATCTAGCAGGGCCAACAGCGGCTCGGTGAGTGGTTCATCGTCAGGGTAGCCCTCGGCATCTGCCCAAACCGGCAGGCGCTCCCCCCACCAGTCCGTTTTGTAATGGCGCAGAATTAAGTCCACCGGCTGGCCCAGCAAAGCGACACCGGTTGGTGTTCGACAGAGATTGTAGGGTGAGCCAGTGACGACGTGTATCCCTTCAGCTTCCAGCCACCGTGAGAAGGCGGCGATCATGCAGAGGTCTTCTGTCAACTCGGTCGGATAGACAATCCCGACCTTGGTCAGTGGCGTGTCCGTGCGTTTGGCGTGGCTTTCACGCAGCAGTTCAAGAAATCGCGCCGGAAAGTTCAGATTTGGGTCAAGACAGCCGGGGTGGGCAGCTTGGCGGAGGTGGTTGAGCCAGACGGCCTCGGGTTGGCCCGAGGGCGTATCGCTGTTGAGTTCACAGCACTGGATGCGTCCATCGGCGCACAGGAACAGGTCAGCCCGCGCCATGCCATGCCACATCCCTCCAGCCGCCTGCCACATCATGCGCTGGAAGGGGGTGAGCTGATAAAACGATGCGATGAACTCTGGCTTATCCAGCAAGATTTCAACCAGCGCCTGGTGAAGGTAGGTCACAGCTTCAGCCGCCTCGGCCAACTGGTTGGCAAGGGACGGTGAGATGATGGCTCCCTGCAACCGAAAACGCGGCTCGCCCCACAACCATGGGTCGGAGAGCACACCGGTCGCATAGACAGCGTGGGCAAAGTCGGCATAGTCATCCATGTGGGTTTCATCCCATGACGCAGAAAGGTTCGGTTGCGTCAAATGATACCCTAGCGCGCAAATCGGCGGGCCACGTCGTCAATGATGTCCGGGGTGACTTCTCGAATCCGGCGCTGAATGGCTTCCCGCTCGGCTTCGATCCGCAGTTTTTTACTGGCGGAAATGCGCACAAAGAACGGCACTTTTTTCAGGACGACATTCATGCGTTCGATGGCGTCGGGATTCCAGATGATTTCGGCATCTGGAACGGCCATGGTCGTTTCCTGCGCCTGTTTGCGTTCGAGTCCTTCCACGGGCAGGTGGCGGAACAAAATCTCAAACAAGAAGTTGCTGATTTCCTGCGCCAGATAGACCACCCCGGCGTAACCCATGAACGGCGTTCCGGTTGACCGCCGAACCACAGGCCCCGGAAAAGACGCCGGAATGTAACCGGTGAGCAGTTCAAGCTCACTGATGTAGATTTTCTCGTTAATCGAGCCAAACAGCAGCATCGGTGGGTCATCGAGGAGCGTCTGCCGAACGTCAATCGCGCTGTAAGCAAACGGCCCGGATTTCGCCTGACGCGAGGCCACGAGCGTCGGACGCATGCCAAATTCATCCTGCAGCACACGCCGGATCCCTTGGGTATAGGTTTCGCCCGCGGCAACGCCGAAGCTCGATGTGCCAAAGAAATCCTGGTGCGGGCTGCGCCAGAGGTCCCAGAAAGCCCGGAGCGTAGTTTGTTTTTCCTGCTGAATGAAGGCTTCGGCTTGCGTCGGCAGACCGAGCATCCGGCCAAGTTCACGCACGAACTCGGTCGTGTCGTGAATGCCAAATGGGGCATAGAGATAGGGCTTGCCCAGGCGCGCGGCGAGGTTCGCCCCAAACTCCTGGTACATGACGACACAGGCGTCGCAGGCGTCCAGGGTTGCTAGGTCAGCGATCCGCGACCGAAGTGGCATGACGCATCCGACCTCCGCCCCGATGCCACGGATGAGCCGCTCAATCTCGGCCAGATCGGCATAGCCGTTGAAACAGCCATAGGTTGGGCCAATGATGGTCACGCGCGGCTTTGTCCGGTTCTCGGCGGCCTGCCGTAAGGCTCTTGCGTCATGACCAGAAGATGTCAGCAGCCATTCGCGCTGTTCATAGAGGTAAAGCAGCGCGGCATCGCGCCCTTGCCATTCGTCGTCTTGCAGCGCCCGACTCTCAAAGTGGGCGACGGACCCGGCAACGCTTGAACCGGACTCAAAGCCATCGGTGCTGATGAGTTCGCTTTCCTGTGTCGTCAAGACAACTGTGGCGCGGCGCTGGTGGTTGAGCGTGGAGCGTCCATCAAGGGCCGTGCGCAAAATGGGATTCGTGCCGTCGAGCGTCACTTCGCGTTCGGTGAAATCAGTTGAAATGACGTTCGGCAGGTTCGGAATCGTGTCGGTGTAGTTGAGAATCGAGGTGATCGGCAACGTGTAGCATCCCACCGGACCGTTGATGACAACCTGCAAGTCAGGCAAGCACCCAAACGTAAACAACGCCCCCCAAAACGCATTGCTGGTGTCCACGTCACGTTTGACGTTGAGGGTGAGTCCGGCGCGTAGGGCCGTTTGGGTGAGCTGTTCGACTTCTTGTGAGAGTGGCATAGGATGAGACGCTCCCGATCAGGCGAGAAAGGTGAGAAGACCAGCGCGGCACGGATGCCGGCGTCAAAACAAGGGGCTGGGGAACGTCGCCCATGGGAAAAACACTTCAGGGTGAAGACCATCGCCTTCACCCTTACTTTCAACTTACCATGTGAGTGCGATTTTCAAACACTCTGGATCACGCAAGGCAACGCCATAGGCCCGAACCGGATCGCTGGCCGGTAACTGGTGCGTGAGGAGCTGCCGGAGGGCGTCGTCCTGCGCGGCGAGGAACCGGCAAGTTGCGGCTATGTCTTGCGCATCCCATTCACCGGCAATGTCAAGCCGAATTTCTTTGATGAAGGCTGGACCGAAAGCAAACCGAATGTCTTCGTAAAAGCCGAGTGAGCGCAGATGTCCGTGTTTTTTGAGGGCGCGCACGGCTGTGTCGAAGCAGGCCACGTTGCCGGTTGCTTCGACGACGACATCAAAGCTATCAGACGGGATGTCGCTCTCCTGATTGACAACAATGAAGTGGTCAGCTTCGCCCAGTCCGACGCGAAAGGGAATCGTATCGGCAACGGTAACTTCTGCGCCGGCTTCAGTGAGCATCCGGGCCGCCAGTTGTCCGACGATACCTTGACCGAGGACCAGAACCGAGGGCTGGTTGCCGGCGGGTACCAAATCGCGCACGCCGTGGTGAGCCGTGGCCCCAAGTGCCAACAGGAGCGCGGTTTCATCCGAGATGCCGTCCGGCACTTTGATCGGGCGCTGAACCTCACTGATGGATTCCGAGACCTGGCCGCCGAAAACGGAAAAAAAGCCTTCGTAGCGAACCGTGCCGGGGAGAAACACGCGGTCGCCCACCTTGAACTGCGCCGGGTCAACATCTGCCCCGACTTCGACGACTTCGCCGACGTTTTCATACCCTGGGATAAGCGGATAGCGCAGTTGTGGCATCCCCGGCAGTCGTCCTTCGAGTGTCATGCGCTCTGTCCCGGCGCTGATGGAGGTGAGTTTGGTGGCAACCCGTACCGAAGTTGGGGTCATAGGCGGTAAGGCAATGGATTGCCATCCAATTTCGTGCGGGGCGTGAAAAACAATGGCGTTCATAAACGCAGTGACCTTTCAAGTGAGAGAACGTCAACCAAGCCGGGTCGCTTACCGGATGACCACGTTGACCAGCCGCTTGGGAACGACGATGACCTTGGCGATGGTCTTGTCCGCCGTCAACGCTTGAATCTTGGCGTCGGCCAGTGCGGCGGCTTCCAAGTCCGCATCCGAACTATCTGCCGCCACCAAGACCTTGCTTTTGAGCTTGCCGTTGACCTGCACCGGAATTTCCAACTGTGGTTCGCGGGCAAGGTCGGGATCAGGGTCCATCCAGTTGGCTTCGGCAAGCGAGGTTTCGTGCCCAAGGGCTTGCCAAAGCGCTTCGGCCGTGTGCGGGGCCAGCGGGGCCAGCATGGTGGTGAGGGCTTCGAGGCCTTCCCGCATGGTCTGGACATCGGTGACGGCGGTCGTGTCCCCAACGGCGGTGTCAAAGTCATAGAGCGCATTGGTCAGTTCCATGCAGGTGGCTACCACGACGTTGAGGCGGAGCCCGTTTTCAAACGCATCAGTCGCCCGCGCCAGCGCCTGGTGTGTAGCGCGCCGCGCGGCTTCTGCCGCCGGTGAGGTCGTTTCGGGCAGACCAGTCACGGCGCGGCACCGGTCGTGCCACCGGTGCGCCAACCGCCAGACACGAGCCAGATACCGCATCGCGCCTTCGGCGGCCGGATAGTCGTCTTCGCCGTGCTCATCCGTAATCCGTTTCCAATCTACTTCCCGTTCGGGCGGGGCCGCAAATAGGATGGATAGCCGGGTGGCGTCCGCGCCATAGCGCCGGATCATCTCGTCTGGGTCCACGATATTGCCCAGCGACTTTGACATTTTCGCGCCATTGAGAATGACCATGCCCTGGGTGAGAAGCCGTTTGACCGGCTCGCCAAAATCAACCAACCCAATGTCGCGCATCATCATTGTCCACGCCCGCGTGTAAATCAGGTGCATGACGGCGTGCTCATCGCCGCCGATGTAAAAATCCACCGGTGTCCAGCGGTGGACGACCTCCCGATTAAATGGTCGCTCGGCATTGCGCGGGTCGCAGTAGCGGAAGTAGTACCAGTTGGAGTCCACGAACGTGTCCATGGTATCGGTGTCGCGTCGGGCCGGCGCGCCGCAGTTGGGACAAGTGACCTTGGTGAAGGTTGGATGCGTGGCCAAGGGCGCGCCGGTAGAAAAATCCAAGTCGGGTGGCAACAGAACCGGCAGGTTTTCTTCAGCTTCCGGGGAAATCGTGCCACAGGCCTCACAGTGAATCATGGGGATCGGGGTTCCCCAGGCGCGTTGCCGCGAGATGCCCCAATCGCGCAGCCGGTAGGTTGTTGTGCGTTTTCCAAAGCCCTGCGCTTCAGCCTGCCGGGCCATGCCGCTGCGCGCCTCATCCGAAGAAAGACCCGAAAACGGGCCACAGTCGGCGCCGAGTTGCCCTTCATCCAGAAACGGCAACGACGAGATGCGCAGCGTCGTTTTCGGATCGCTCGGCACGACATCCCAGATGACCCGCCGAATGGGCAGGCCGTACTTGCGCGAAAACTCGAAGTCACGTTCGTCATGCGCCGGAACGCTCATCAGCGCACCCGTGCCGTACTGCGCCAGGACAAAGTTGGCTGTCCAGACGGGCAAGCGCTCCGCATTGAATGGATTGATGGCATAAAGGCCCGTATCCACCCCTTCTTTTTCCCGTGACTCCGTCCGCTCGCGGAGCGACTGAGAGGTGATGTGGGTGACAAAGGCTTCAACCTGATCGCGCACCGGCGACAGTTCGAGCAACTGTGGCATGAGGCCATGCTCTGGGGCGACGATAACCGCGTTGGCGCCGTAAATGGTATCCAGGCGAGTCGTAAAAATGCGCAGTTTGAGCGTTGGGTCATCAGCCAGCGTAAAATCAATCTCCGCGCCTTCGCTGCGGCCAATCCAATCTTGCTGGCGTTTGAGAACGTGTCCGGGCCAGCCATCCCGGAGGCTACCTTCAATGCCGGCCAGGAGTTCCTCGGCGTAGTGCGTTTGGCGAACGAACCACTGTTCAAGCTCGCGTTGCTCAACCGGCGTGTCTTCGTGTCGCCAGCAGAAGCCGCCTTCAGCCTGTTCGTTGGCAAGGCTCGTGTTGCACTTCGGACACCAGTTGACAACGGATCGCTTGCGATAGACCAGCCCCCGTTTGAAGAGCTGGATGAACATCCACTGGTTCCACCGGTAGTAATCGGGGTGGCAGGTGGCAATTTCACGTCCCCAGTCGTAGCTGAACCCCATCCGCTGGAGTTGAGCGCGCATGGTGGCGATGTTTTGGAACGTCCATTCGTCGGGGCGCGCGCCATGTTTGATGGCCGCATTTTCAGCCGGCAACCCAAAGGCATCCCAGCCCATCGGGTGCAGCACGTCATAGCCCCGCAGGCGCTTATACCAGGCGACGGCGTCGCCAATGCTGTAGTTGCGAACGTGACCCAAGTGAATGCGCCCTGACGGATAGGGAAGCATTTCCAGCATGTAGTAACGCGGCCGTGAGCCATCGTCACGAACCTTGAAGGTCTGTCGTTCCTGCCAAATCCGTTGCCATTGTTCTTCGATGACGTGCGGTTGGTACTTCTCGTGCATAGAAAATAAAGCTGCCCACGGCAGAGGCCCGTCCCTGCCTGTGGCTGGAGGTGGTGTTTCAGCGACGAAGGATGACCAAAAGCCGCGCCTACGTAAAGCGGGTGGCGACTTTCCAGCGGAAGGACCTCCAGCTTTCACAAAATGGACACCGCCGCCGCCATCCAAAACCGCATCGAGCCGTTTGGGGGGCTTTACCTAGGCTTGCCGCACATTGACAAGCGTCCTTGTCAGCTTATAATCCTGTGCTTTTGCATTTCCGTCGAATGCTCATCAACGTGCTCTTGAAAGGCGATCAAGCTTATGCCAAATCCGAAACGACGCCATTCTTCATCGCGGCGCGGTAAACGTCGCGCTCATGATGCATTAGTCAATCCGACCATCGTCCGCTGTCAAAACTGTGGCGCACCCCGCCTACCGCATCGCGTGTGCGGTGAATGTGGTTATTACCGTGGTCGCCAGGTGATCGTTGTGCGTCAAAAGGGCGCCGAAGAATAGGAACTGGTTCTGAACGTTGGTGAAACCGGTGAGCGGCCGGGTTGGTTGCCACGTACCCGGCAATCTGACATGACCTCAATGCTGCAAATTGCTCTCGATGCCATGGGTGGGGACTCCGCGCCGGTTCCAGAAGTTGAAGGCGCGCTCATGGCGGCCCGTGACTTGGGCGTGAAAGTGCTGCTTGCCGGTCGCCCGGAGCGGCTGCAAGTCGCGCTTCAGGAAGCCGGCTGGACGACCGAACCCATCGAAATTCTCCCCGCTAGCGAAGTTGTTGCCATGGATGAGACGGCGACGCGCGCCGTTCGCACCAAGCGTGACTCCTCCCTGCGCGTTGGCCTGGAAGCTCTCAAGCAAGGCCGGGCCGTGGGCTTCGTCAGCGCCGGGAACACTGGCGCAGTGGTTGCGGCGGCAACACTCTGGTTAGGCACCATCCCCGGCATTGCGCGTCCGGCGCTGGCGACGGTCCTCCCGACCCTCAACGGCCGCGGCACGCTCTTGCTCGATATTGGCGCCAATGCCGATTGCAAGCCGGCGATGCTGGATCAGTTCGCCGTCATGGGGGCTACCTATGCCGAACGCATCCTGGGGGTTGCCCGCCCCCAGGTCGGGCTCCTCTCCATCGGAGAAGAAAGCGTCAAGGGCAATGAGCTGACCCGTGAAACCCATGCGTTGCTGCGTCAACACGCCGCGCACCGTCCGTTTGACTTCGTGGGCAACGTCGAGGGCAAGGACGTGTATGCCGGTGTGGTGGATGTCATCGTGTGTGATGGCTTTACTGGCAATGTCGTGCTCAAGGTGAGCGAAGGGCTGGCAACGACGCTGCTGACGCTGCTTCAGCAGGCGTTCGGTTCGGCGGCGGGTGCCCGCGACGCGCTGAGTGGGTTGCAGCAGGTGCGCGCGCGGTTTGACTATGCGGAGTATGGCGGTGCGCCACTCCTTGGCATTCGGCAGCCAGTCATCATTGGTCACGGTCGCTCGACGCCCCAGGCGATTTGTAACGCCATCCGGGTGGCGCGGGATGCGCACCTGCGCCACCTCAACCATCAAATCGCGGCCGATCCGGCGGTGGTGGCAATGCTCCAGACACCACATCGCAATGGAGCGACCGCAAGCATACCTAGCTTGGCATGACTTCTCATCGTCCTTCGCTGTCGGTTGGCGATCAAGCCCCGACATTCACCCTCCCGGATGCCAATGGGCAGGCTGTCAGCCTGACGGACTTTGCCGGACAGCGGGTCATCCTCTATTTCTACCCGCGTGACAACACGCCGGGTTGCACCAAAGAGGCCTGTGCCTTCAACGCGGTGCGCGACAAGCTGGCGGCGCTCAGGGCGCAAGTGATTGGGATTAGTCCCGACAGTGTGGCTTCCCACGGGAAATTCGCCGCGAAGTTTGGACTCGACTTTCCCCTATTGTCCGATCCCGACCACATTGTGGCCGAGCAGTACGGCGTATGGCAGGAGAAAAAAAACTACGGCAAGACCTATTTCGGCATCGTCCGCGCGACCTTCATCATCAACGAGCAGGGGCGAATCGCGCGCATCTTTCCCAAGGTCAAGGTTGAGGGGCATGATGCGCAAGTGCTCCAGGCGCTCGCCGAACTAGACGCCTGACCAGCCTGCCGCGTATATCCGATTGGTTTTTTGGAGGTTGCCATGGCTTGCCGAACTGCACTCTGGTGGCTCGTGCTGGGGGGGCTGCCAGCGGTGGTTACTGCCCAGGGGATTCCGCTGCCGCCGTCGTCCGCCACCAGCGAGCGCACGGCTGAAGTGCGCAAGTTTGCCGATCCCGAGGCCGGCTTTGAGCTGGAACTGCTACCCGGCTGGCGTTCGGAAAACGCCATCGAGAATGATGGGCGGCGGGTGCTTGAAATCATTTACCGCGACCGCAGCCAGGCATTGCTCAAGGTGAAGCGTGAAACCATACCGGCAGACTGTGCCGACGAACCGGCCCGCTGCCTGGCCGACCGTGAAGCCGAAACCTCCCTTCAGTTTCGGCCGGACTTTCAGTTGAAAAAGCGAGAGCGTTTTTCAACGGCGATTGCGCGTGGAACGCTCCTGACCTTTACCTTCCGCCGGGTCGGGAAGCCTATGACCGGGCGTTACTATTTTTTGCAGACAGACGATCAAACAATCTGGGTCCTGCGCTTCGAGGGAGAAACTCGCTTCCACGATACACTGCGTTACCAGACGGATCGGCTGGCCTATTCATTTCGGCCGCTTCCTTGAGCGCATCCAACCTGAACCTGCCCGACCGTGTATCTGAAAACGTTCTTTGAGCGCGACAGAGCCGGGATTTTCAGCAAGATGACGGTCACCATCCTGCCCCCTGCGAGTCCGCGCCGCGCCGTCGGGATGGCTGCTTGGTCTGGCTTTTCTGCGGAGTTGCCCAAACCTTGGCGAACGAAACGGTAGGCGCTTCACCCACCCTGTTGAGAACCCTGCGCGCCCGCCTGTCAGCGGCGCCGGGTCCGGTTTCCCTAACGACGCTGGGGCGTGAGCTGCTCAAAGCGCCGCAGGCATCACCGGAGCTTGTCCGCCGGATACTGCTGCCGTTCCTTGAGCAGATTCCAGAAGCCATTTTGGGTGATGACAACTGTATCCGCTGGCAAGCCTATCTGGCGCACCCCACGCCTGATTGGCCCCAGTTGCTTCTGGAGAGTCGCTTTGCCGTCATTGATGTGGAAACGACCGGCCGTAGTTCCCGGCACGGACGGATTACTGAAGTCGCCTGTGTCCTGATCGAACGCGGTGAGATGACGGACACCTTCACCAGTTTGGTCAATCCAGGCGAGCCAATCCCGCCGCTCATCACGGCGCTGACTGGCATTAGTGACGCCATGGTGGCCGATGCCCCGCCGTTTGCGGCAATTGCCCCGCAGCTTCGCGCGCGTCTCGTCCAGACGGTCGTCGTTGCCCATAATGCCAGCTTTGATCGGCGCTTTCTGACGGCCGAGCTGACGCGGGCTGACGAAACCTTCGTTTGGGAGGCTCCGACGCTGTGTACGGTTCAGCTCGCGCGCCGCCTCGTCCCCGGACTGGATAGCTACCGCCTCGATTGCGTGACTGACCACTTCCGCATCTCCAACCCAGCCCGTCACCGCGCATCGGGAGACGCGCTTGCAACCGCCCAGCTTTTCCTGCGATTGTTGAACCGGCTCGTCGCCGAAGGTATCACAACGGTTGAAGCGGCAACTGCCCTCATGGCAAAACGACAGCGGTCAAACCAGCGACGACTTCGGCTTCCCAACGAGGATGAATCACTATGAATGACGCGCGCGATAACTTTGAACATCTCGATACGACAGATGATCTAGCCGAGCGTGAAGCGACGCACTACTTCCAAACGGCTTATCAGCGTCAGATGGAAGGCAAGCTCGACGAAGCCATCTTGCTCTATGAACGTTCGATTGCACTCCACCCAACGGCTGAAGCCCACACCTTTCTTGGTTGGACGTACAGCTTCCTGGGCGATCTCGACCGCGCCATTGCTGAATGCCTCCGGGCGATTGAACTCGATCCAGACTTTGGCAATCCCTACAACGACATTGGGGCCTATCTCATCGAGCGTGACGACCCCCTTTCATCCACGCTTTGGTTGCAGCGTGCCATGAAGGCCAAGCGCTACGAATGCTATTTCTACCCGCATTTCAACTATGGCCGGGTGCTGGAATTCCAGGGACGGTGGTTGGACGCCATGCGCGAATACACGACGGCATTGGCGTATAATCCAGACTATGCAGCCGCCAAGAAGGCCATCCGCAACCTTCAATGCCGGCTCAACTAACGCCGGTTTCGTAACCGCGACTTCCTTGGCCGGGGTGCCGACTCCGTGATGCGCGCCAAGGCAGGGCGGCAACCGTCGCGCTACTTGTCATGGTCGTTGTTCTTTCCTTTCTCAAGCGCATGGCGATAGTCGTGCCGGTGATGTGGGCGGTCGTGACACTGGTGTTTGTGCTGATTCACCTGGTGCCCGGCGATCCTGTCGTGATGTACCTTGGCGACAGCGCCCGCCCAGAAGAAATTCAGGCACTGCGTCACAAGCACGGCCTCGATTTGCCGCTTTGGCAGCAGTATTACCGGCTCTGGTTTGGCGCACCAACGACCGATGGCGCAGACAAACACCGTGGCATCCTGCGGGGTGATTTGGGTGAGACGTTCGGTGGCAAAAATGTCATGCGTGAGTTGCTGAAACGTTACCCGACGACGCTCAAGCTGGCGGGCGCGGCGATGCTGGTCGCGGTCATCATTGCCGTACCACTGGGGATTGCGGCGGCCGTTGCGCGTGGACGCTGGCTGGATACATCCATCTCAGTTGTGTCGCTGGGCGGCATTGCGCTTCCCAACTTTGTGATTGGGCCGCTGTCCATTCTCGTTTTTGCGGTTTATCTGGATTGGCTGCCGGTTTCAGGGAGTGATGGTTTCGAGCATTTCATCTTGCCGGCGACAACGCTTGGCCTGGCCATGGCCGCCATTTTGACGCGCCTGGTGCGCTCCAGCGTCATCGAGGAGTTAGGCGAGGATTACGTGCGGACGGCACGCGCCAAAGGGCTTCCAGAACGGGTCGTGCTGTTCAAGCACGTTCTCAAAAACAGCCTCATTCCGGTCGTCACCATCATTGGGCTACAGTTTGGCATCATCCTCACCGGAGCCATCGTCACCGAAACCATCTTCTCGATGCCGGGCGTCGGAGACCTCACGGTGCGGGCCATCAATGAGCGCGAGTATAATCAGGTTCAGGCCAACTTGCTTGCCATCGCGTTGACGTATGTCACGGTCAACACCTTGACCGACCTGCTCTACCGGTTTCTTGACCCACGGATTGCCATGGACCGATAATCTGCCGGTTTCTTTTGAGGAGTTTGTCCTGTGGAAGATGAAAGCCCATCCCGCCTGCGCAGTGATAGCGCACGCCGCCCGGCATCCGGTGAGGTGGCGCGGTCGAATCGCTCCGGCTTAGCGCCGGTGATGCCCCCAGCGGAGACGACTTCGCCGCCATCCGACCTCGAAACACCCATGTCAAGCCGTATCCGCCGTCTGCGAGAGTCGCGGAGTCCTGAAGCCTTTCAAGAGCCGGCGCCAATCCCAGAGTTCAATCAACCATTCGATATTCCCAAGCCATCCTTCTGGGAGCGCATCAAGCGCTTCTTTGGTGGCTAGCCATCAATCAACCCATCAGCGCACAATATCTTGAACACAACGGAGCAAGTTATGGGTAAACTCGACGGGAAGGTTGCGGTCGTGACGGGCGCGGCCAGCGGCATTGGTGAGGCGACGGCCCGGCTGTTTCATGCCGAAGGCGCGGCCGTCGTTTTGAGTGACATTCAGGATGAGCGCGGTCGGGAGATCGCGGCCGAACTTGGCGAGCGCGCCATCTACAAGCGAGCTGATGTCACCCGCGAGGACGATATTGCCGCACTCGTGGATGTTGCCGTTGCTGAGTTTGGCGTACTCGACATCATGTATAACAACGCCGGGGCGCAGGGTGTTTCGGGTCCGATTGCTGAAACCCCATCGGAAGGCTTTGACCAGACGATAGCCCTGCTTCTGCGGAGCGTTTTTCTGGGTATGAAGCATGCCGCGCGGGTGATGCTGCCACGCCGCGCTGGGAGCATCGTGAGCACCGCCAGCGTAGCCGGGCTGCGCACCGGCCACGCGCCGCACATCTACAGTGCGTGCAAAGCGGCCGTCATCCACCTGACCCATTCCGTCGCCATGGAATTGGGCGAGCAGGGCATCCGGGTCAACTGCGTTTGTCCGGGCTTCATTGCCACCGGCATTTTCGGCAATGCTTTTGGACTTCCACCAGAGGTGGCGCGCGCGCTTGCGCCACTGATGGCCCCAATGCAAGTCAACGCGCAGCCACTTCGTCACGCCGGCCAACCCGTGGACATCGCGCAGGCTGTGCTCTGGCTAGCCAGCGACGATGCGCGATTCGTCAATGGGCATGCGCTTGTCGTGGATGGCGGACTCATTGCCGGCCGGTCTTGGACTGAATATCAGCACCTACGCGAATCTCTAACCAGAGGCATCCAGGCAGCTTTGGGGCAATCCTGAGTGCGTACTAGGTGATGCTGGGGCTGACTCGTCTGTGGTTCGGCCCGTACCTTGCCGTCAACCTTTGGTTTCGGTCACACTGGTTGGTGTTGGCGTCTGTGCCAGAGGTTGTTTTTGGGGGAAACTGCCGCTGTGTCTGCACCTGTCGTAACTGCGCCACCCCGCCGCTTGACGGTTGAAGAGTTTCTCACCTACGGTCAGGACGACGACCGCCGTTATGAACTCGTCCGCGGCATCCCCGTTGAAATGCCTCCACCGAGCGAACGACATCAACTCATCATCACGGCCCTGCTTCATCTCTTCAACCGCGCGATTGCCGAGCGGGGACTACTGTACGAAGCCGTACAACTCGGGTTGCAGACGGAAGTGGATACCATACGAATACCTGACGTGCTGGTGTATCAGAAACTGGCAGATGCAAGTGCCGGGTTGGATGCTCGGAGTGGGATCGTGTGGCTGGCGCAGGATACGGCGGTGGTAGCGGTGGAAGTAGTGAGCACGAATCGGCGGGACGACTACGTGGTAAAGCTGGAGGAGTATGCGCGGCGTGGGCTTGGGGAGTACGTGATTGTGGACGTGGGGAAAGAGCAGGTGGTCGTGCATCGGCGTCCGGTGGTAGAGGATGGGAAGTACGGGGAGGTGAGGGTTTATCGGCGGGGCGAGGCATTTGGGTTAGAGGGGTTGGGGGGCGCGACGTTTGAGGTTGAGCCGCTGTTGGGAGGGGGGACGGCGAGTAAGCTGGTCCGTGCGGAGGTGGAGCGGTTATGGGCAGAGGAGGCAGCGCGCTTGGAAGCGGAGTCTCGTGCCGAAGCCGAGCGCCGGGCAAAGCTTGAGGCTGAAGCCCGCGCTGAAGCCGAGCGCCAGGCAAAGCTTGAAGCTGAAGCCCGCGCTGAAGCCGAGCGCCAGGCAAAGCTTGAAGCTGAAGCGCGTGCCGAAGCCGAGCGCCAGGCAAAGCTTGAAGCTGAAGCGCGTGCCGAAGCTGAACGCCAAGCAAAAGAGGCGGAACAGCAAGCCCGTTTGGAAGCTGAAGCCCGCGCTGAAGCGGAACGCCAGGCTCGCACCCAACTTGAGGCTGAACTCGCTCGCCTGCGCGCTCAGTAGCTGCCTGCGTACAAGGCGATAATTGAGCAGCGATGGAATTTATGGAAGCTAGTAAAGTGGAACGGTTGGATCAACCTCGCGCGACCAAGCATCAATTCCGCCCACCAAGTTGAAAAGTTGGGTAAAGCCCCGCCTGCGCAGATAGGCGCAGGCGTGCATGCTCCGAATGCCATGGTGGCAATAAATGACGTATGCCTGCGCCGGATCAAGTTTTGTGGCCCAATCTGCCATGTCACTCATCGGATGTAACGTTCCGCCGGGAATGCGATTGAAGTCGTACTCCCAGGCTTCGCGCACATCCAGAAGGTTGACCGGCTGCCCATCTGCCAGACGTTGGGCGAGTTCGGTGGCCGTGATGTGCTGGATGTCGGTCATAGCGGCTTTTCATGGCTTTGGACGCTCAGGGCATGAGCCAACCAAACAAGCCACGAATGGTCGTTTGTCGTCCAAGATCGGCAATGGATTCAGTCAGTGGGATGTTCTTCGGACAAGCTTTGACGCAGTTCTGGGCATTGCCACAATCGGTAATGCCCCCATCCCCCATGATGGTTTCTAACCGCTCGTCTTGATTGAGCTTGCCAGTTGGGTGCAGGTTCATCAAGCGCACCTGATTGAGCACTGACGGACCAACAAAAGCCGAACGCTCGTTGTATTGCGGGCACACTTCCATACACACTGCGCAGGACATGCACGTGGAAAGCTTGTAGCGAATCTCAGTGGTTTTCTGGTCGAGCCGCGGCCCAGGCCCCATGGCGTACGTGCCATCGAGCGGAATCCAGGCTTTGACCTTTTTGAGATCGTTGAAGAGCCGCGAACGGTCAACCTGCAAATCACGGATGACCGGAAACTTGGTCATCGGCTCAAGGGTAATCGGCCCCTCTTCGAGTTTGTCCACGAGCGTGCTACACGATTGACGGGCTTTGCCGTTGATCACCATCGAGCAGGAACCACAAACGTGCTCCAAACAGCAGCATTCCCAGACCACAGGTGTCGTGGCTTCCCCCGACGCCGTGACAGGTTGTTTTTGCACTTCCATCAAACAACTAATGATGTTCATGTTCGGGCGGTAGGGAAGCGAGAACTCTTCCCACCGCGCCGGTTTGTCAGGGGCATCCTGACGCTTGATTCTGAGGACAATGTTTTCACGGGTCATCTGGCCATCTCCATGTTCGGGGGGCGGCATCACTTGACTTACATCACTTGCAGACTTGGCTGGCGCTATCACATTCGATGTGGTGCTGCTGGCACCAAGCCTGTTTACTCAAAGGTTTCCCTGCAGAACTTCTGCCACTTCCGCTCAGCGTGCTGAAGAAACGTCCGGTTGGCCCGGAGTGCGGCGTCCGGGTTCTTGTCACCACCCTCCGAGAAATCCGGCAGTTGGATGCGGGCATTCCCTCGCATGGCATACTTTTTGTTGCTTTCGTACATGATGATTTTGAGCGTGGCCGGGCTGACATCGCCCCGGCAAGCTGTTTTATACATAACCCACACTTCGGCGACGCCATTGCCGTTGAGGTCAGTCACCTCGGTTGCCGGAACAATGAACTCAGCCGTAATGTCGAGCGGGCAGTCGCGTACGAAGTCTGTGATTTGCCAGGCCGGTGAAAAAACACCAGCCGCATTGACAAAGCGGTAAGCATACAACTCCGAATGGCGTGACTCGTCCGGCTCATCTGGACTGGGGCGCCGTCCAGGCGGTGTAAAGTCACCGGTTTGGGTAAGGATAAGCCAGTTATCACCGCTGAGGTCAGTCCAGCGCAAACCGTACCTGAAGTTGCCTTTGAACAAGCCGCGCATCCCGGTTGGGACACTCGTAACCGGTGTCACGGACATCTTCTGCCCACGCGGCGCAGGACTGGCCTGGGCCGTGACCAGCCAGGCCGGGGACAACAGCCAGCTAAACCAGAGACCTGCCATCAGGGATATGTAGTTTAGAGGGGGGTTCACGTTGGATTCGCTCCTGGTTGGTTCGATAGACAGTGACCTCAAGCCGCCTTTTTCTTCGAGTAGTCACGCTTGCGCGGCTTGATAAGGCTTACGTTGACATCCTCATAGGTCAACTGCGGCCCCTCTGGTGTCCAGGTTGCAATGGTCGTTTTCAGGAAGCGCTCATCATCCCGCTCCGGGAAGTCTGGTTTGTAGTGCGCGCCACGCGACTCGTCCCGGTTGAGTGCGCCCAGCGTAATGGCCCGCGCCAGGTGCAGCATATTTTCTAGCTGCCGGGCATGCGGAATTGCTTGGGTTGCCCAGTAGTTTTGCTCGTTGAGGTTGATCCGCTCATAACGTTCGAGCAGCTCCTGAAGCTTTTCATCCGTCTGGCGCAGGCGGTCATTGTACCGAATCACAGTGACGTTTTCGGTCATGATCCGACCGAGTTCTTCGTGCAGGACTCGCGGGTTTTCCGTGCCGCGTTTGGTTTTGATGGCTTCGTTGAGCGCCGCCTGGCGCGCGCGTTCGCGCTCAAAAATCGGATCAAGCGGGTCTTTGGTCGAGTTATTTTTGGCGAAGTTCACCGCTGCTGGCCCAGCGACGATGCCAGCGTACACACAGGAAAGCAGACTGTTTGCCCCCAACCGATTTGCGCCGTGAATGGAGTAATCGCACTCGCCAACGGCGTAGAGTCCGGCAATGTTGGTTTGTTGCTCGTAGTCCACCCACAGCCCACCCATCGTGTAGTGCATGCCGGGGAACACCCGCATAGGCGTCTCGCGTGGGTCGTCGCCGACAAACATTTCATAAATTTCGAGAATGCCGCCCAGTTTGCGGTCGAGCTGTTCGCGGGGGATGTGGGTGAGGTCAAGGTAAACCTGGAACTTACCGCCAACGCCATAGCCATCGAGACAGACCTGGAAAATTTCGCGGGTGGCAATGTCGCGCGGAACAAGGTTGCCATACTCAGGATACTTTTCTTCGAGGAAGTACCACCGCTCAGAAGTGGGAATGTCCTTGGGCGCGCGCTGGTCCTTCGGCGTGCGCGGAACCCACACGCGGCCGCCCTCACCGCGGGCGCTTTCGGACATCAACCGGAGCTTGTCTTCGCCGGGAATCGCCGTTGGGTGAACCTGGATGAATTCCCCATTGGCGTACTTGACGCCCTGCCGGTAAAGCATGCCCTGGGCGCTCCCGGTACAGATGACAGAGTTCGTGGACTTACCAAAAATCGCCCCAATCCCGCCGGTCGCCATGACGACGGCGGCGCCGGCAAATGCCTTGACTTCCAACGACTGGAGGTTCATGGCCGTAATGCCGTAGCAGCGCCCATTTTCGATGACGCCGGACAAAAACTCCCACCCTTCGTACTTATAGACCTTGCCTTCGGCTTCGTAGCGGCGCACCTGCTCGTCAAGGGCGTAGAGAAGTTGCTGCCCGGTGGTTGCGCCAGCAAACGCCGTGCGATGGTGCTTCGTGCCGCCAAACCGCCGAAAGTCAATCAGTCCTTCACGGGTACGCGAGAACGGCACACCCATGCGGTCAAACATGTAAATGATGTCTGGCGCCATATCGCACATCGCTTTGACCGGTGGCTGCTCGGCGAGGAAGTCACCACCGTAAACGGTGTCATCGAAGTGCTCGTAAGTGGAATCGCCCTCGCCTTTGGTGTTGACTGCCCCATTGATTCCACCCTGGGCGCAGACCGAATGGGACCGCTTGACGGGAACGAGTGAGAACAGATCAACGGTGTAACCGAGTTCGCAGGCTTTGATGGTCGTCATCAATCCGGCCAGCCCGCCCCCAACGACAATGATGTTTGGTTTTTTACTCATGGGTGCTTTGATTCGTGAAATGGAGGCCAGTTCCGTGGAACAGTGTCTATGGAACAAAGGCAAATGCGGCGCGGACGCCAACGGCAAAGACCGCTACCCCGAAAACGGCACAGGCATAGGAAAACGTCTGCTGGGAGCGCGTGCTAACGGTAATTCCCCACACGATAGCAAACGTCCACAAACCGTTAGCTAGGTGAAAAGCCGCCGAGAAAATGCCTAACACATAGAAGGCAAGGAAGATCGGCTGTGCCAGCCAGTATTGCACGATGGTGAAGGCCTGGTCGGGATGGTGCGCGACCGCCAGCCCCAAACCGCCTATCCCAAAGCGCAGCGTCAGCACATGCGCGGTGATGAAGAACAACAGGATGACCCCTGTTACACGCTGCAACAAGTAGTTCCAGTTACGCGCATAGCTGTAACTCAACACATTGTTTTTCGATGTGTAAGCAATGTAAATGCCGTAAATGGCGTGGAAGGCAATCGGCAGTCCAATGAGAAACAGCTCGGCCAGTGGCAGCATCGGACCTGGTAGCAATTCCTGAATGCCTTTGACGGCTTCATTGAACGCTGCCGGTCCGGCTACGGCGTGGAAGTTGGTGTAAAGATGTTCCAGTAAAAACGCCCCAATCGGGATAACGCCACTGAGCGAATGCAGCCGACGGGCAAGAAAGTGGTTACTCAGGACGATGCTCATGAGACCTCAGTAAGCCAGGTGGCGCACGCGCTTCCCAAGCGACCCCGCGTCACGAACACACGAAGCGAAGTAAGACGACTTGGGGGAGGAAGGCGGCGACGAGTCTCGGCGGGGCATCAGCGGAAGCAATCCAGCGCCGAAATGCGCACCACCGGAGGAGGAAAACCGGGTTGATTATAGGACAAGCCTAAACGATTGCAATGGGCTTTTGTATGTGAGCGTACGTTCTTGCCGACGGTTTTACCGCTTCGTCGCCGGGTTTTAGCCCATTAGTCGTTGGCAAGCGGCGGCTGACAACAGCCGCCCAACAGTAGGCTCAACGTGTGCCGCATCCGTTGCTCAACCCCGTGATTGGCGCTTCTTCTATTTCTATTCGGCAAGTGACCGGTCGCAGGCGGACTGCGCCACTCTCATGGCCTGGCCAGCCGCTACGCTTGGGCCGCCGTTGAGCAAAGCTCAATCTTGTGAGTGAGCATACGCGCAGGGCAGAATATCTCAATGGCTTGTTCCCTCGATTTGCGGCTGTACGTTTGTCATACAACCGGGCGTATATCAATCAGCCATGAGTCCAGCCATGAGTCAGCGACCGTTCAGCCGGGATTGGTACCTTGCCTGCCTTTAGGTATGTGAACGAATGACTGCGACAGCTACGAGCAGTGGCGGCCGCCAGCCTCAAAGCAGCTACTCGTTTAGGGTTAGTGTGAACTTCGATGATCCTGACGGTAATGACCAGCCAAACGACAAGGCAATATGAGGCGATGTGGTAGATGATGTGGTAGATAAAGCCTTGAAGTTGGCCCATGAAGCACATTACATGGCACCATCCCTAACGCCACACCCTGCTTTGATAAGCCCAATCTCACGTTAGCCTTATCAGAAACCAACCATGAGAATCATCCTTTTGGGTAATGCGGGAGCCGGAAAAAGTACGATGGCTCGTCGGTTGATGCAGGGTCTGTCGGTTCCACACCTTTCTCTTGACGAAATCGCTTGGGGACAAGGCGCTGAACGCAAGCCTTTTGAAGAAAGCGTACAAGTTCTCCGCAAGTTCCTAGACGACAACGAGCACTGGATTATTGAGGGTTGCTATAGCGACTTGGTTGAGGTGGCACTGCCTTTCTGCGAGGAATTACGGTTCTTGAACCCTGGCATTGAGGTATGTGTTGACCACTGCCTGAAGAGGCCGTGGGAGCCAGAAAAATTCCCGACTGAGAAGGAGCAGCAAGAGATGTTAGCCAATTTGGTTGCCTGGGTCCGCGAATACGAAACCCGATCCGACGAATACGGCTTACACCGCCACCGACTGCTTTTCGAACACTTCTCGGGCAAAAAACGAGAGTACAAGCGCATTGATGAATACATCGAAGGCTAACACTCGCTTTGATTGGGAGGTTTCACCAGCAAGCTTCGCTTGTCGTCTCCGCACTCCGCAAGCAATACGTTGGTCTGCTTCGCCCCACCTGATGTGGGCGTGCCGCCGCTGGACGAACAACGCGCCATTGCCCGAGAGCTAATCGAGACGGGACGCAAACACATGACGGTCAAACGGACGCTGCACGAGAACGCGCGGGCGAAGCTCCGTGTTTTGTCCAAGCACCTCCTCCGCAAGCATGGCTACCCGCCTAAGCGCAGGAGGAGGTGCCGACACACCGACAGTTGGGGGATGACCCGATTGGGTTTCGCGCCATCCCCGCAGGCGCAGGGTGCTGTTCCGTCGGCGCTTTGCGCCTTGAGGATAGGAGGACTTGAGGATAGCAGGAATGGCGCTGCCCTCACGCCCTGACGGACGTGGCTAAAGGTTATCGGCATCCGTGCTTGCGTGTTCAGTCGTGGAGGCTAAACCAAAGCGCACTGGTTGGGAGCTTTCAGATACGCGCCCAAAAGGCGTGGCATCAAGCCTGTACCCAATGGGTAGTATCAGGCCGAGGCGCATCCTCCGAGATACTCTGAGCCAACTTGCGCTGGATGAGTTCGTGCAGACGGTCAAAGTCAATCGGCTTGGTCAGGTAGTCTGACTCGGTCAATGGCAACCCTTCCTCACGAACATACTCGATGTTGGACTGGGCTGAAATAATCAGCATGGGCACGTCTCGAAGCTCCCGGTAGTGCTCTTTCTCACCAATGAGCGTCATAACGGCCGGCCCGCTAACGTGTGGCATCATGATGTCAATGATGACCAAGTCTGGTTTGGAGCGCTTGAGCGCGCGCAGCCCAGCGAGTCCGTCAGAAGCTGTTTCGACTGCGTACCCCTCAGCGGTGAGTTCGTCGTGGAGCAGGTCGAGTACGTCTTGGTTGTCATCTATGACCAGAATGCGAGGCTTTTGTGATGGAGAATGTCCCATGGAGCTTGCGAAAGGGGACAGAAGTTGCGCCGACTCGCCACGCGCGATGGCCTGCGTGTTCACTTTCCACGATTTAGTGATGCTTGTCCAGCCTTCTGCTGCAAAGGTTTGATGCCTGAAAGTTTGATGCCTGTTCCGTAGCCGAGCCGGTTGTATGGCGCCGGCTACTTGGATTGGAAACCCTTAACAGACGGAAGCTGACCCAGGGCGCGGTTGCGCCAAAAGCTGACGGACGGTACGGAGCACCGCTTCGGGACTGGTCGGCTTGGCCAGATAGTGGTCGCAGCCCGCCGCCCGGAAACGAGCTTCATCTTCGGTCATCGCGTGCGCGGTAAGCGCCAACACCGGAATATCAGCGAAATCAGGTTGCGTCTTGATGCGCCTGGTCGCCTCCAGCCCATCAATGGTCGGCAGCGAAATATCCATGATGATCAGATCAGGCTGAAAACTGGCAACCGCTTCGACTGCGCTAAGTCCGTCGCTCACGGCTTGTACGGCGTAGCCCTCAGCCTCGAGTTCGAAGGTGAGAATGTCACGGCTATCCATGTTGTCTTCAACTACCAGAATGCGCGTCATGGCGATTTTGGGCTACCCGGTCGCAAGGCTCATTGGTGAGCGGTGCAAGGTTTCTTGCTCAATCTTACGGAGGTTGTTGAGCAGCCACGTCCGATCCAATGGCTTGGGATGGTAGCCAATCACCATTGGAAACTCGAATGCTGCCTGAGCCATTCGGCGGTCCGCCTGACTGACGACAATCACTGGGATGCCCTGAAGGTTTGGGTCTTCGGCCAGTCGTTCAAGGTATGCGAGTCCGCTTGCGCCCGGCAGGATGAGATCGAGCACCACGACCCGCGGCCGGAGCACGGCGGTGAGTTCTAGCCCCTCGGTGACATTGCGCGCGCCGATGACGGTGTAGTTGGTCAGGTCGAGCAAGTTTTTCAACTGCTGCGTCAGGTCCGGCTCATCATCAATGCACAGGATGATGCGGTTATCTGGGGAGGGCCGCAGGGGAATCGCGGGTTTTTCGCTGGCTTCCATCATCTCGTGCTCGCGCAGGCGCAGTGGCAGCCGCACTCGAAAGGTGGAACCGCGGCCCTCCTCGCTTTCGACTTCGATGACGCCATCGAGCAGCATGACGTTTTTCTTGGCAATGGACAGCCCTAGTCCAGTGCCCCCGTATTTGCGTGTGGACGAGCCATCCACCTGCCGAAACTCCTCGAAGATGTGGGGAAGGTCTTTCTCGGCGATGCCGATACCGGTATCCCGAACCTCGATGGTGAACGTCTCCGCACCAGGCTCTATCTGTAGGGCAATGGTCACGCTCCCACGCTCCGTAAACTTGAGCGCATTGGAGACGAGATTGGTAACCGCCTGCCGCAAACGGACCGGATCGGTTGACACCGACGGCATCTGGGGCGGCACTTCGATGTTGAGCGTCAGACCTTTGGCCCGCGCGAGCGCATCGAGTGGCGCAATCGTCTCGGACAAGAACTGCACCAAGTCAACTTCACTGACGTTGACTTCCATCTTGCCAGCAGCGATCTTCGAGAAGTCGAGGAAGGTGTTGATAAGCTCCAGGAGGTTCGCTGAGTTTTCGGAAATGCGCGTCAGTGCGCGGGTTTGCGCGTCGGTGAGCGTCCCGTAACGTCCGCGTTGCAACAGGGATGTGTAGCCGATGATGGCGTTGAGCGGTGTCCGAAGTTCGTGCGACATATTCGCCACAAACTCGGATTTGAGCCGGTTGGTTTCCATCACGGCGAGGTTGGCACGGCGTAAGTCCTCGTTGATTTTGCGAAGCTGGCGCTGATTTTCATACAGCTCAGAGTTGGCCAGCAAAAGCTCCTGGTTGGCGCTCATGAGGTCAATCGAGCGCTCTTCGACCTTTTCTTCAAGGGTTTGGGCAAACGACTCCAGCTCCGCTACATGGTGCTGAAGCGTTTCACGCATACGCACAAAGGCCCGGGCCAGCGCGCCGAGTTCATCGTTGGCCGCGGTTGAGATCGGGTAAGCATACTCGCGGCGCGCCATGGCACGGACGCCAGCCAGCAGTCGTCCCAGGGGTTGGGTGACGAAGTAGCGTAGAATGAGCGAGAAGAACACAACAATGAACAAACCCGTCAGGGTCACTTCCAGAAACAACATTTTGAAGTGATCAACGATGAGCAGGTTCATGCGGTCGGCGCGGGCATGAATGGCGACGACGCCGATCACTGACGCATCGGACGTGCCACGAAACGGCGCATAGGCCGAAATCCAGGTGCCCTGAAGGTCGGTGTACACATCGGTTGCCAGCGCCTCCCGTCGCTGGACGGCCTGGTGAGCTTCTGGGCGGAGTTGGCGCGGTGGTCGGCGCTCGACCGTTGTTTCGAGCGGAGTGAAATGACCTTCCCGCCAGTAAAACAACTCGATTGGCTGGTCGAGTTCGTTGACACGCTGCACGGCGTAGAGCTGTGCGGTCAAGGTGGCAAGCGCGGGCATTGCCCCTGATGGTGTTTCGCCTGGTGGTTCTATCGGGAGTCCGGTGATGTCAAGCAGTGTTGCCGTCGTTGCCGCAATATGTCGCAACTGCCGACTTTGTTCGGCAATCTTGTCACGTTGCAGATTGCGGTAAAACAGATAGTCAACGCCAAAAATGAGCGGCGCCGCGCACAGCAGCGTGGTCAGGAGAATTTTGTAATGCAGGCGGCCATGAAACATCGGCTCATCGGTCGCCGGCAGCATTGGTGAAGCTTCGCCCATAGCCTTCCTGATCGCGTAAGCACCTTGGCAATGTGGTCATCAAGGTATCTGCGCCAGCCCACCCAAGTAGGGGCGGAGCGCCGTTGGAATCGTCACCGATCCATCCGGCTGCTGGTGATTTTCGAGCAACGCCAACCAGGTTCGTCCAACGGCCAGGCCCGAGCCGTTGAGCGTGTGAACGAATTCCGGCTTTGCGCCTGCCGCCCGTCGAAACCGAATGTCGGCCCGCCGCGCCTGGAAGGCTTCAAAGTTGCTACAGGAAGAAATTTCCCGATACATCCCCTGGCTGGGAAGCCAGACTTCCAGATCGTAGGTCTTGGCTGAGGCAAAGCCCAGGTCGCCGGTCGCCAGGACAACCTTGCGGTAGGGAAGCTCGAGGCGCTGCAAAACGGCTTCGGCATGCGCCGTCAGGCGTTCGAGTTCGGCGTAACTTTCTTCGGGTTTGACAAAGGCGACCAGTTCGACCTTGTCAAATTGGTGTTGGCGAATGAGTCCGCGCGTATCGCGTCCGTAGCTGCCGGCTTCGCTCCGAAAACAGGGCGTATAGGCAACATACCGCAGCGGTAACTGTGCGCTGTCGAGTACTTCGCTGCGGTGTAAATTCGTGACCGGGACTTCTGCTGTCGGAATGAGATAAAGCCCCCGTTCATCGGTCAGCTTGAAGAGGTCTGCTTCAAACTTGGGAAGCTGCCCGGTGCCAAATAACGCATCCCCATTGACGAGAAAGGGCGGAAGCACTTCGGTGTAGCCATGCTCATCGAGGTGAAGGTCGAGCATAAAGCTGATCAGCGCCCGTTCGAGCCGGGCCCCAACACCTTTGAGCACGGCGAAGCGCGCGCCGGAGATTTTGGCTGCACGTTCAAGGTCCAGGATGCCCAGCGCCGTGCCAAGCTCGACGTGATCCTTTGGAGGAAAATCAAACTGACGCGGTTCACCCCACCGACTGATTTCTTGGTTGGCCGATTCGTCGCCAATCGGAACGGAGGCATGGGGCGGATTGGGGATGATGCGGACAATCTCCTGCAAGCGGTGCTCGACGCTTTCAAGCTCGGCTTCGAGCATTTCGATACTGGACTTCAGCTCGCGCATCTCGGCGCGTTTGGCTTCGGCTTCGGTTTGCTGTCCAGCTTTGAGCAACGCGCCAATCTGGGGACTGATGCGATTCAATGTCGCTTTGTGTTGTTCGACTTCGCCGATGAGGCGGCGGCGGGATACGTCGAGTTCGCGGAAGGCATCAAGCGTGAGATCGGCCCGACGGTTGACGAGCGACTGGCAGACCAGTTCAAAGTTTTGGCGGATGACATCAAGTCCAAGCATGGTAAGGGGCGTGCATCGGAGCGAACCGGCCGATGACCGGAAAAGTGCGTTTGGCGCAACTAGAATTTGGCTCAACTAGAACACGATGGTTTCCTGGTACTCGCCAAAGACGCGCCGCAGACGATCTGAAATCTCACCGACAGTCGCGTAGCTTTCAACGGCGGCGAGAATATACGGCATCAGATTGTCTGTTCCGCGTGCGGCGGTTTCGAGTGCGTCAAGCGCCGTTGCCCAGGCCGTCGCGTCGCGTCGCGCGCGCAGGGCGCGCACCCGTTCGACTTGCGCCCGTTCGATTTCTGGGTCTATGCGTTGGATTGGAATGGAGTGTTCTTCGTCAACCTGAAAGCGGTTGACGCCGACGACGATGGTTTCATTGCGCTCGACGGCGCGTTGGTATTCAAACGCCGCTTGTTGAATCTCGCGTTGTGGAAACCCTTGCTCGATGGCGGCCAACATGCCGCCCAGTGAGTCTATTTTTTCAATGTAAGCCAGGGCCCGGCGTTCGAGTTCGGCGGTGAGAGCTTCGATGAAATAAGCCCCGCCCAGGGGATCGGCCACATCGGCGACCCCTGACTCATAAGCCAGCACCTGTTGGGTGCGGAGCGCGATCCGGGCCGCTTCTTCGGTTGGCAAGCCCAGGGCCTCGTCCTTCCCGTTGGTGTGGAGCGATTGCGTCCCACCCATCACGGCGGCCAGGGCTTGGATGGTGGTGCGAATGACATTGACTTCCGGCTGCTGCGCCGTGAGGGTGCTCCCGGCGGTTTGCGTGTGAAAACGCAACTGCCAGGCCTTGGGGTTGGTTGCGCCAAACCGCTCCCGCATGATGTGGGCCCACATGCGTCGCGCGGCTCGAAACTTGGCGACTTCCTCAAACAAGTTGTTATGGGCATTGAAGAAAAATGACAGGCGTGGACCAAAGGTGTTCACATCGAGACCGGCCCCGATCGCGGCCTCGACATAGGCAATGCCGTCGGCCAGCGTGAAGGCGATTTCCTGCACGGCCGTGGCGCCGGCCTCGCGGATGTGATAGCCCGAAATCGAGATGGTGTTCCAGTTGGGAACTTCGCCGGCGCAGTAAGCAAACAAATCCGTAATCAGTCGCAGCGAGGGGCGGGGTGGATAGATGTAGGTTCCACGCGCAATGTATTCCTTGAGAATGTCGTTTTGTACCGTGCCGTTGAGCTTGTCGGGTGTCACTCCCTGGCGTTTGCCAACCGCAATGTAGAGCGCGAGCAAAATCGGAGCCGTGGCATTGATGGTCATCGAGGTCGAAACTTGGTCGAGCGGGATGCCGTCAAACAACACCGCCATGTCTTCGAGCGAGTCAATGGCGACGCCGACTTTCCCGACCTCACCCAGCGCGAGGGGGGAATCAGAGTCGAGTCCGATCTGGGTTGGCAAATCAAAGGCGACGCTCAGGCCAGTCGTTCCCTGGGAAAGCAGGTAGCGATAGCGAGCGTTGGATTCAGCGGCCGTTGCAAAGCCCGCGTACTGGCGCATGGTCCAAAGCTTAGCGCGGTACATGGTGGCGTGAATGCCGCGTGTGAACGGGTATTCCCCCGGCCTTTCAGCCTTGGCTGCCGGCGCATCATCTGGGAGGTAACTTGGCTTGAGTTCAATATTTGACGATGTCAACCGTTTAGTTTCTGTTTTTGATGACATAGTGCCGCAATGGGGATGCGCCAAGGTGAGGCGTGTTGTGGAAATTACCCTGAGCAAGAACGCGCGTAGTGAGATGATAGTTTGTTGACGACGTGTTTGCTACATTCTCCTCCTACTGATGCGGCAATCGCCTTTTCCAAGGCTACTTTTTCAACGTTACTTTTTGGACACGACCTCCAGGAATCCACTCATCTGAAATTCACGTATGCCGTTCCGGCTTAGTCGAACGCCGTTTGGTTTACCGTATGGGCTGCTGTTGTGGGGGCTGGGTACGCTGCTATGGCTTCTCGTCCTGGCCGTTGAGCTAAAAACGCCGGGGAAACTGCGATGGAACCCCTTTAGCTTCTGGCTTCAGCGGGATGGCTTGGCGGCGGCCGGTTTCTTGCTTTTGCTCATGGTCTGCGCTTTCTTGCGGCGCCGGTCAAAAGCCTACGCACCAACGCTCGCCGAAGACGGTCTCATGGTGATGATCATTCTGGTCTTCCCCATCGAGGTAACGGTGACATTACTTGGCATTGCCGGCATCCTCGAATCGGTAAGCCAACAAGCCGAGCGGGTGCAGCGTAGCTTGCCGGTGGGAGGCTGGTATGTCGTGCTTGGCGAGTTGGTGTTTCAGGGTGGGGTGACGGCATTTATTGGGGTGACTGGAAGTACCGTCGAGCAGGCTGGCTATCTCCATGAGTGGCACACCGACCCGCAGTATGGTCTGCGGGAGTTGGTGACCATCCCACTGATATACCTCTCTGTCTTCGTCATGCGGGTCAGCATATCCTTCCTTTACCTATGGGTGCGCGGTATCTCGCTGACGGTCTTTGTACAGGAAGCGCGTGCCCGGCAATCCGTCGTTACCTTTCTGGCGGAGTTCGCCACCGTCGTCTTGTCTGTAATGATTGCCGTGGTGTACACCCAGCCCGGCTTCCTCCCTGTTTTTTCCTTGTGCGCGGTGCTGGTGGCGCTAGTCGCCTTGCTCAGCAAACAGGGTGAGGCGGCAGAACGGCAACAGCGGACCATTGCCGAAATGAAAATTCTGGTCGGTGTCGGGCGGGCGCTCAGCAATCCGGCCCAGACACGCCGCGAGTTGTTCAAAACACTTTATGAAGAAGGGCGCGCCTTGTTTCGCGCGGATTCACTGGCGGTGTACCTGTTTCCACAAGATAGCATCAAGCCCCAAGTCCTGGAGTGGCAGTCGGTCGCTGTGAATCGCCCACAGGCTGAACGCCGGGGAATCGAGGCTCAGGCTCAACCAAGCGGGCAATGGCAATCGCGCAGCTCGACCAGTGAGCATGAGATTCCTCGTCCTGAAGTGGATGCGCTTGGGCTAGCTGAGTGGTGTATCCAGCATAAGCAGGCACTGCGCATCAGTGATGTTGAACGGGAAGCCGGCTCCTATGGCTACCGCTGGCTGACGGAGCGGCTGCCTTATCGTTCCTGGATGGGCGTGCCCCTTGAAGCCGAAAAGAAGGCCCTTGGTGTGATTAGCGTGGCGAGCCACCAGGCACGGGCGTTTTCAGAGCAAGATGAGGAAATGTTACGGGCGCTCGGTCAACAGTTGGTCGGCGCACTGGAAAAGGCTCGGCTCTATGAGCTGGCGACCGTGGACGGCCTCACTGGGCTGCTCAACGCCCGTACTGTCCGCGCGAAGCTCACCGAAGTATTTGCCAAGACGCTCGCGGCGAATGGGCAGATGGCTGTCCTCATGTTCGACATTGACCATTTCAAAAAAGTCAACGACACCTATGGCCATGAGGTTGGGAATGAGGTCTTGCAGCACTTGGCCAAGATGGTGCGCGGTAAGCTGCGTGACGCCGATATTGCCGGTCGCTATGGCGGTGAGGAATTCATCGTTATCTTGCCGAGTACGCCGGTTCAGGGCGCGCGCGATGTTGCCGAGCGTCTGCGCCGCCAAATCGAGACGCGCCCTGTTCCCACGGCGGCCGGCGACCTCCGTATCACGGCGAGCTTTGGGGTCGCGGCCCTACCGTCTTCCGCGGCCACCACCCCCGACAGACTGGTCGAGCTAGCCGACAAGGCACTTTATGCCTCGAAGCGAAATGGACGGAATCAAGTCACCGTCGCGTCACAGCCAGAGTCCTCGTTGCCGGCGGAGCATCGGTGATGACGGTTCACCTTTTGCGTGGAGATAACGTATGTCGGAATTTGACCAACCGCAGTTGAGTGTCTTGTTCACCGCCGAGCAGATTCAGGCTCGAATTCGAGCGTTGGGGGCGGCCATTACGGCTGACTACGCCGGACGGTCGCCGTTGCTGGTCGTGGTGTTGAAGGGCGCGGTGCCATTTGCCGCGGACTTGGTGCGGACGATAGACCTGGCCGTGACGATGGATTTCATCGCCGTGTCAAGCTATGGCGCTTCAACCAAGTCATCGGGCGAAGTGCGCTTGCTCAAAGACCTCGACGCCAGTCTCCGGGAGCAGGAAGTCATCATTGTTGAAGACATCGTGGATACCGGACTCACCTTGTCTTACCTGCTCGATATGTTTCGCCGGCGTGGCGCGGCTTCGGTGCGCGTGGCGGCCCTCCTCGACAAGCCGGAACGGCGGCAACGTGAGGTGCACGTGACCTATGTGGGCTTCACGATTCCAAACGAGTTTGTGGTTGGGTTTGGCCTGGATTATGCCGAGCGATACCGCAACCTGCCCTATGTTGCCATTCTCAATCCGTCCCTGTGAGGGTATCTAAAGCGAACAAGGTAGCACAGGCATTCTTGCCTGTGTCCTGCCGCCCTTTGCCACAGGCAGGAATGCCTGTGCCACGCTTTGCTACAGGCAGGAATGGCTGTGCCGCCCTTTGCTACAGGCAGGAATGCCTGTGGCACGCTTTGCTACAGGCAGGAATGGCTGTGCCGCCCTTTGCTACAGGCAGGAATGCCTGTGCCACGCTTTGCTACAGGCAGGAATGCCTGTGCCACGCTTTCTACAGGCAGGAATGCCTGTGCCACGCTTTCTACAGGCAGGAATGCCTGTGCCACGCTTTCTACAGGCAGGAATGGCTGTGCCGCCCTTTGCTACAGGCAGGAATGCCTGTGCCACCCTTTGCTACGAAAGACTGGCTTGCAGCGTTGGGCTGGCTGGTTTACGTTCGCCTCAACCCGACTTGCTATGCGCATTTGCCACTTCTGAAGGAGAAACAACGGTCATGCCGCAGGGAACCTGTCCTGAGTGCAAAGCAACAGTTCATGTGGACGAAGACGCCGACAAAGGCGATATCATCGAGTGTGACGAGTGCGGCGCGGTACTGCGCTTAGTCGGACTCGACCCCATTGAACTCGACCTCGAATCTGACTACGAGGATGATGACGAAGACGACGACTACGACGACGACTACGATGACGAGGATGATGAACGTGACCGCTACTATTGATGGCTACACTGTTGATGGCGGCGCGGTATCGGCGTTCGCCACGGCCGGTTTTAGCTTGGATACGGTGAGGAAACACCATGGGTAGATTCGCTGTCATTGGCGCAGGAACGATGGGCAGTGGCATTGCCCAAGTGGCCGCCCGCGCCGGATTTGATGTGGTTTTGCGGGATGTCGCGCCGGAATACCTCGACCGAGGCCTGACGACCATTGCGGCCAGTCTCGATCGGGATGTCAAAAAAGAGCGTCTCACGCCGGCCCAAAAAGACGAAATCCTGGCGCGGATTCATCCGACGACCGAGTTGGCGGCTGTCAAAGACGCCGAAATCGTTGTGGAGGCCATCGTCGAGAACTTCGCGGCCAAGGCGGCGCTCTTCAGTGAACTCGATGCCTTGACCCGTCCTGAAGCGATTTTAGCGACGAATACATCTTCAATTTCGATTACGAAAATTGGAGCCGTGACCAAGCGCCCCACGCAAGTCATTGGCATGCACTTCATGAATCCGGTGCCGGTCATGCCACTGGTGGAGGTGATTCGTGGCCGCGCGACAAGCGACGCCACCACCAATGCCATCCTTGAGCTTGGCGCAAAGCTTGGCAAAACCTGTTTGATTGCCAACGATTTTCCGGGTTTTGTCTCCAACCGCATCCTGATGCCCATGCTCAACGAAGCCATGTTCGCGCTTTACGAAGGCGTAGCGACCCGTGAGGCAATTGATGGCATCATGAAGCTTGGCATGAACCATCCAATGGGGCCACTGACCCTGGCCGACTTCATCGGACTCGATGTATGCCTGGCCATTCTAGATGTGCTTTACGAAGGCTTTGGCGACCCAAAGTACCGCGCCTGCCCGCTGCTCCGCCAGTATGTCGCGGCCGGCTGGCTGGGCCGCAAAACCGGACGCGGGTTCTATGAGTATTGACCCTCCTCCGCGCTCAATGCCAATGGTTATGACCAAGCCGCCACGACGAGCACGCCAGCACCCCGGACTGAGTTGGCTAATCGTGCCGGCGCTGGTCCTGGCCTGTTTCTTGAGCGCCGGCTACGCTGCCACGAATCCTTCAGATGTCGTGCCGCTTGAAGCCTACCGGTCTCAAGTTGGACAGGTCGTTGAACAGATTTGGGAAATACGGTTCAAGCTCGAGACGGAAGATGTCACTGTCGAGGAAATTCTGCCACTGTCTCTTCAGGAAGAGCTATACCGCAGGTTGCCGGAACGGCGCATCGTGCAGACGCCAACCGGCGAGGTTGTTGTCCGAAACCAACCGCTGCGCGAAACGCTCGATGCCCTGTGCGCCTCCGAAGATAAAGCTGAAATGCGCGAGCATCTCCTTAAGCTGCAAGCCCAACTCGACATCGTTCAAGGTTACCTGACCGCACCGGTGGATGGTAGCGCCGCGAATATCCAGGAAATTCTCGCGCGTGATGCGTTCCAGCCCATCAAAAAAACCAAAACCCCACTGGAGCAGCTTCGTGAGTGGTTTTTTCAACTGCTGGAAAAGCTGCTCCCGAAGGGAAGTAGGCAGTCGGATGGTGGGCTCAGTACCTGGAACCAGTGGGCGCAAGGTGGGATATGGATTGGCATCGCGGCGCTGCTGATTGCTGGGAGCTTGTGGGTCGTTCGTCGCCTGCGACGCCAAGCCAAGTCGGTAGAGGAAGGCGCGCGAATCATTTTGGGTGAGCCGGTTGCGCTCGATATGGATGCCGACGAACTCCTGGCACAGGCGCGCGCGGCGGCCGAAGCTGGTGACTGGCGACAGGGGGTGCGCAAAATCTACATTGCGTTACTCCATGACCTCGACAAGCGCGGCATTGTGCCGCTCAACCCAGCTTGGACCAACCACGAATACCTGGCCGCCGTCCGCGCGCAATCCAGCCTCTATCCCGCCATGCGCGAACTGACCGACCGCTTTGACTGGTTGTGGTACGGACAGCACCCGGGCAGCCGCGAGGATTACGAGCGCTGCCTGTCCCGTTACTGGGAAGCGCGGGCTGATGTCCCCGCGGCCGCCTGACATTCGACGTTCGCCACCCCGCCATGAATCGCCAGACCTTCACCAATAGCTTGATTGTCATCGGGGTGATGGTCCTGCTGTTCGCCATCAATCTGCTGTTTTACGTCAAGCCGGAGCCGGATGAAGAGTCACCGGTGTACGCCGACCGCTCGACTTACTCCGGGCGGCCTTACGGCACGCTGGGCGCCTATCTGCTGCTGCAAGAATCAGGCCTGCGTGTGAGCCGATGGGAGCAAGATTACCGCGCGTTAGCCGATGCCCAGGATGTGCGTGTCCTGATTTTCGTTGAGCCAAGGGACAAACCCAACAGGCAACAGGTGCGGGCTTTACTTCAGTGGATTGCAAAGGGCGGAACGTTCATCCTGTTTGAGCGCCACTGGTCACTCGAACTGGGCCGCCACCAGCTCAAGCCTAGTTTGCCCTTGCCGGTCGGTGAGACCGGTTCGGTTTTTGGCAAAGTCCCGGTACAGCGCCTCGTCCCATGGCAGCCGGGCAGCCTCTTTCAAGGTGTGACTTGGCTGGGTTGCTCTGAATATGCCACGACGGTAAGTCTCGGTCCGATGCCTAAGCTGAGCCTGGATGACGACTTTTTCGGGGACGGCATCTCACCGGCCGGTTTGGTGCCACTTGCTGGCGTCAATGACGCCCCGGCAGTGGTGGACGTACGCTATGGCGCAGGGTGCGTCATTTTCGTCGGCGACCCCTTTATCATCGCCAACCAGGGCATTGCCGAGGGCGACAATGCGCGTTTTGTCGTCAACCTTGCGCGTATGTTCACCGGTCAGACCGGTGGGCGGATTGTTTTTGACGATTACCATCACGGCTATCGCACAACCAACGGCGGGCTGTTGGGCTTTCTCGGCTACTTCCGGGGAACGCCCATTCCCTGGATGGTGTGGCATGTGGCGGCCCTGAGCCTGCTCGTTGCCTATACGCTGGGCCGCCGCTTTGGGCGACCACTCCGCTTGCCGGTCAAGCCCCGCACCAATGCGCTTGAGTTTGTCGCGGCGATGGCGCGCATCCAGCGGGTGGCCGAGAGCCGCGATTTGGCGATTGAGAACCTCTACCGGCGCTTTCATCGGCGGCTTTGTCGCTACACCGGCCTCCCGACAACCACCCCGCTCGGCGACCTGTGCGCTGCCGCCGCCGAACGTTCTGGGCGGCCGGCAAGTGAATGGCGCGCCGTGACGGAACGCTGCCAATCCATCATCGGCGGCGCGCCGACGACCGACGCCGAACTGTTGCGTCTGGCTCAACGCCTGCGCGACTTAGAAGGGTTGCTCCCGGCGTAATCAGTCGCCTTGTTGAGCCTCGGCTTCGAGGCGGCTATGCCAGAAACCATAACCAAAGTAGATCGCCAGCCCCACCGCCAGCCATCCCAGGAATCGAAGCCAGTTGACGAGGCCCAGTTCCGTCATCAGATAGCCACAGAGTAGCAACCCAAGCACGGGAATGAGCGACAGGTTCTTGAAAAAGCACAGCCCGGCGAGTACCAGTGTGGCGACGGCAAAGACCAGGAATGGAATCTTGTGCGAAAACGCGCCCAGCCAGCTTTCGCCTTCGGCTGGGGTGATGGTCAGAAAGTTCCGCGCTACTGCCGTCGCCGGTGGATAAAGCGTAAAGATCAGGCACGCGACCACCACGCCGGCCGGCACGATGTATTTGGCGTTGACGTACGGGACTCGAAACTTCCGCTCGGCAGCCGGTGCCGTCTGTTCCAGAACGAGCACGCCGCCGCACACCAGCACGAAAGCAAACAACGTGCCGATGCTGGTGAGGTCCGTCACTTCCGTCAGATTCATGAACAACGATGGAATCGCTACCACGAGACCAGCCACGATGGTGGCAAAGCCCGGTGTCTTGAAACGCGGGTGAACGCTGGCAAACACTTTGGGGAGCAGTCCATCACGCGACATCGCCATCCAGATTCGCGGCTGGCCGATCTGAAAGACCAGCAGCACGGTGGTGGTGGCCACCACTGCGCTGACGGCAACGATGCGTTCAATGACAAGTAGGTTCGCGCCTTCTTTTCCAAAGACAAAAGCCATTGGGTCGGCCACTTGCAGCTTGGTGTAGGATACCATCCCGGTCAGCACCAACGAGACCAAGACATACAGCGCCGTGCAGATGATGAGCGAGTAGATGATCCCACGGGGCAAATCGTGCTGTGGATTGCGGCATTCTTCGGCCGTCGTTGAAATGGCGTCGAAGCCAATGTAAGCAAAAAAGACGGCCGCGACGCCGTTCAGCACGCCGGCCACGCCATTGGGCGCAAAGGGTGTCCAGTTTTCCGGCTTGATGTAAAACGCGCCGACGACGATCACGAACAGCACGACGGCCACCTTGAACACCACCATGGCGTTCGAGACGCGCTTCGACTCACGGATACCGACATACACCAGCACTGTGATGAGGATGACGATTCCCAGGGCCGGCAGGTTACAAACGACCGGCAGCGATCCCAGCCGCGGCGCATTCACCCAGGCTTCATAGCTCAGAACCTGGGACGCCATGCCGTCGAGGCCACGGATGCTCTCAAGGGTTTGTCCTTGGTGGAGCAGCGCCGTCACGGCATCAAAGCCGCGCTTGGCGGTGAGGAAGTCCATACGGAAGTACGCCGGAATCGGCATACCCCACCCTTCGAGCAAGGTTGAGAAGTACTCGCTCCACGAGATGGCGACCGCAATGTTACCAATCGCGTATTCGAGAATGAGGTCCCAGCCGATGATCCAGGCGATCAGTTCCCCAAAGCTGGCGTAGGCATAGGTGTAAGCTGAACCTGCCACCGGAATCATCGAGGCAAATTCGGCGTAGCACAGCGCGGCAAAACCACAGGCAATGGCCGTGAAAATAAAAAGTAGCGACACCGCCGGGCCGCCGCTGTAGGCGGCATTGCCAACCGTTGAGAAAATCCCGGCCCCGATGACTGCCGCGATGCCTAGTGCCGTCAGGTCAAAGGTGGTGAGTTCCTTGGCCAACGCACTGCCAGACTCATGATCGCTGATGCCGGCGGCAGCCTCGGCCTGGATGCGGGCAACGGATTTCGTGCGGAACAGACGGGCGAGTAAGGGCATGTTCCTGAACGTATGAGGTTAAGTGTGTTTGGGAAAGCCACCCGATGCTATGTTTGGCGCAGGGTTCTGTCAAACCAGGGCTTTGTCCCCTGGCTTGGCCACGGTTGGTGATGAGAGGGAAGAGCATGTCAAATCATCTGGTGGAAGCATCACGCGCCATTGCGGTGTACATCTATCCCGGGTTGACGGCGCTGGATGCGATTGGTCCGTATGAAATTTTGCGTGGGCTGCCGGGCGCCACCGTCCAGTTTGTTGCGCAGGAGCGCGGCCCAGTCACCGTGGATTCGACATTTTTGCGACTCCATGCCGATGTAAGCTGGGACGAGGTCAAGCAGGCTGACATTCTCGTTGTGCCGGGTGGCAATGCCCCATCCCAGATGCGCAATCCGGCGGCGCTGGCTTGGTTGCGCCAGATTCACGCTACAACTCGCTGGACACTGAGCGTCTGCACCGGCTCGCTCATTCTGGCTGCCGCGGGCGTCATCACCGGCGGCGAGGCGGCGACGCACTGGTCGGCGCGTGACCACCTCCGCCGCTTTGGCGTGACGCCCAGCCGGGCGCGAGTGACGCGCCAGGGAAAAATCATCACGGCCGCCGGTGTCTCAGCCGGGATAGACGCGGCTTTGACACTGGCGGCGCTGGAGTGCGATCAGTCCACGGCGGAATGCATCCAACTCTTTATCGAGTATGCTCCACAGCCACCGTTTTACGCCGGAACGCCAGAAACTGCCAGCCCAGAGGTTATAGCCCGCACGCGCTTGTTTCTGAAGTAAGCTTCGCCCGAACCGTCTCACTCAACAAGCTGACGCGCCAAGTCAGTATCGTAGCAACCAGTAGTCACACAGTTTGGCGTGATAGAAAAACTTCGCTCTCCCCAGCGCGATCAACACTTGAGCGCGACATGGTTTCTCAACCAAAGCCTTGCATCCTGAGCTTTGATGCAATAGACATCCGGCGGCCTGAACGCGGTCATGAACAAAAATATACTCATCCACCCCAAGCAACAGGCCGTAAATGGTATGCGTGCGACATACACGCACCTAAGCGTATATGTCGTGCTAATGCGCTGTGCAGTGATGTTTCGGCTGTTCGGCGTCGTCAACACACGGTTTTCTCACATTTTCGGAGGATGTGATTCCAATGAAAGAACGCGACTTGACCAACAAATACCTTGAGGTTGGTGAACTGATTCAACGCGGGCGTCGCGCGGCGCTCAAAGCTGGCGTGGTCGGACTTGGCGCCAGCGCCTTCACGATGCTTGGCGGCTCACTGCTGACGCCATCCATTGCTCTTGGGGCTGACAAAGCCGGCGATGTCAAAATTGCCAACGTGGCGCTCAATCTCGAACACCAAGCCATTGCCGCGTATGGGGTTGGCGCCGGCACCGGCTTGCTGGAAGGCGCCGCGCTGGCAGCGGCCAAGCTCTTCATGAGCCACCATGAAGCGCACCGTGACGCACTCATCGGCGTCATCAAGAAGTTTGGCGGGACGCCTGTCGAGCCAAAGCAAGACCCTAAAGAATACGAAGCCATTGCCAAGGCCGTCCCGAATATCAAGACAGCCACCGACATTCTTGAATTCGCCCTTACACTGGAAGAGCAGGCGGCCGGCGCGTACATCGGCGTCCTGACCTCATTTTCAGAGAAAGACCTCATTCCGGTTCTGGCCGGCATCGGTGCGGCCGAAGCCCAGCACGCGGCGCTTCTGCGCTTTGTTTTGCAAAAAAATCCGTTGCTTCAGGGACCCGTTGTCAAGTAAAGCGGACTTACGCACTGAGTTTATGTCCCCTGCCTACCAAAAGCGTTGGCAGGGGCTTTTTCATCTGTGGAGATGCCCCATGATCAAGCCTATCGTGCTATCTACGGCGCTGGTTGGTGCCGTCGCGGCCGGCTGGACCGCTTCAGCCGTGCAAAAGGGTAAAGCCGCCGGCGATGCCACGAACGGAAAACAGCTTTTTGCTCAAACCTGCGCTCCCTGCCACAGCGCCACCAGCAAAACCGCGAATGTTGGACCCGGCTTGCAAGGTCTCTTCAAGGCAAAGAAAATGCCAGCTACCAATCGTCCAGTTTCGGTGGCCGTCGTCAAAGCGCAAATCCAGAAAGGCGGCGGCGGCATGCCGGCCTTTGGCAGCAAGTACGATGCCCAGCAACTAAACGATTTGATTGCCTACTTGCGCACGTTATGAGTCGGTATGTCGGTCACGAATGAGCCTGAACCAGTCAGCTATGAGGCTGCGCTCGCCGAGCTTGAGCGCATCGTCCACCAGATGGAAGATGGAACCCTTCCGCTGGAAGAATCCATTGGTCTCTTCGAGCGTGGCATGCGGCTGGCTCGTCTGTGCCGGGAGCACCTGACGGCGGCCGAGCAGCGGATCGAGGTTGTTCTCAAATCAGCGGATGGCGACGTCGTCATCGCCCCCTTGACCCCCGCTGCCGATGATGCCGACGGAGAATGAGCCGGCAACCTTTTCCCCAGAGCCACCTCCCGTCACCCTGACGGTTACACACCTGTGCGGCGCGCTGGCTGGAAAACAGCAGGTGATCGCGCGGCTTCCGGCCGTCATTGGGCGTTCCCGCCAGTGCGACATTCAACTTGACCCGCAGGACATGCAAGCCTCGGGCCGCCATGCCCGGTTCTGGTTCGACGGCCAGACACTGTGGGTTGAAGACTTGGGTAGCACCAACGGGACGTGGCTTAACAATTGCCGCATCACCCAGGCCCAACTCAGTGACGGTGATGACATCGAATTTGGGCCAGGCGGCCCACGCCTGCGCGTGACCATGGCTTGGTCAGCGACGGCGTGGGCCGGCAATATCCAGGGTGAGACTTACCACCTTGGTATCTGCGAGTTTCCATTGCGTTCAACCCTGCGTTTTCCGATCTACGGCGTAGGGCTGCTTGGGCTGGTGGTGCCGTTTTGGCTGGGGAGCCTAGTGTCGGTGGTTCTCCTGATGCCGCTTGGTGTTTTGGCCTTACTCCTGGGGTGGAGTCTAGCCCGCGTCAACATCACCATCACCCCACACCAGATCGAGTATCAAGGCATCTGGCGGCAAGTCAGCCTGCCTTGGAGAGAAGTCACCGATTTGCAGGTCGAGTGGCGCGGACCCAATAGCCGTCGCTTGACCTACACCATCGTTGGGCGGGAGCGCCTTCGCTTCAACCCAACGGACTACGTGAGCGGCATCGAACTGGCACAACTTATTGTGCGGCGTACCGGCAAAAGGTGGGTGTCGGTGTCATCCGGCAAAACCTGAAGTCTTGCTCATATTCCTGTTTGCATCCCGACTGCTTCCAGCGTAAAACTTGAAGCTGGCGTTGTAGCGCACTAAGCCAGCACTTGGTGATGGTTGTTGCGTGCCGCTCGACATTTCTTCGGCTGGGAAGGTTGTTGTCAATGATGGCTCAACTCGAAGCTCCACGTGCCGCTCGTACGTTGCCAGGCGCAAATATCTACCGCTTCCGAACCGATGCCCTGCGGCTCCTGCAGGGGATGTATCGCCGCTATGGCGATGTTGTGCAGTTTCGCCTGGGTAGCGAACGGGTCTTTATGGTGAGCAACCCCGAATACATTCGGGAAATCCTTGTGACCAATCACAAGAATTTCATCAAAGGACGTGGCCTACAGCGTGCGCGCAAGTTCCTCGGCAACGGTTTGCTGACGAGCGAAGGAGAGTTTCACAAACGGCAGCGGCGGTTATCGCAGCCGGCCTTTCATCGCGAACGGATTGCGACCTATGCGCGCGTCATGGCGCAGTATGCCGCCGAAATGCGCGATGCCTGGCAGCCCGGCGAACAACATGACATGGCCAAGGAAATGATGCGCCTGACGCTGCGAGTGGTCGCCAAGACCCTTTTCGATGCCGAAGTCAAGAGTGAAATGGATGAAATCGGCGCGGCATTGACGACGACCATCGAGCTGTTTTCCGCAGTGATGACGCTGCCTTTCTTCGAGTTGATCGAGAAGCTCCCACTGCCGTTCAACTATCGTTTCCGAGCGGCCCGCGCGCGCCTGGACGAGACGGTGTATCGCATCATCGAGGAACGGCGTCGCTCCGGCGGAGACCGGGGGGATTTGCTCTCGATGCTCCTCATTGCCCAAGACGAAGAAGGCGATGGGACGGGCATGACCGACGAGCAACTGCGTGACGAAGCCATGACAATTTTCCTGGCTGGTCACGAAACGACGGCCAACGCCCTCACTTGGACGTGGTATCTGCTGTCGCAGCACCCAGAGGTCGAAGCCCAGATGCACGCTGAAATTGACGCCGTTCTTGACGGGCGACTGCCAACGGTCGCCGAATACGGCAAGCTCAAGTACACCGAAATGGTTTTTGCCGAAAGCATGCGGCTGTATCCGCCGGCGTGGGTATTTGGCCGCCGTGCGCTCGATGACTTTTCGATTGGTCACTATCGGCTACCGGGGCGGGCGCTGGTGCTGATGAGTCCGTATGTTGTCCAGCGGCGCTCTGATTTTTATCCGGCCCCGGAACGCTTTATCCCAGAACGCTGGACGCCCGAAGAAAAGGAAAAGCGGCCAAAATTTGCCTATTTTCCGTTTGGCGGCGGCCCGCGTGCCTGCATCGGCGAAGGCTTCGCGTGGATGGAAGGTGTGTTGATTCTGGCGACGATTGCCCAGAAGTGGCGCATGCGACTTGCGCCAGAAGCCCGAATTGTGCCGGAGCCGCTGATTACCCTACGGCCCAAATACGGCATGCCAATGCAACTCGAAGCTCGCGCCTAGCACACTTATGACGACCGTTGCCATTGTTCCGGCCGGTGGCTTGGGAACGCGCTTTGGGGCTGACCGGCCAAAGCAGTTTCTTGAACTGGCCGGTGTTCCCATCATCATCCACACCCTGCGGCGACTGGCGGCTTGCCCTGCCATCAGCGAGGTGATTGTGGCCTTGCCTGCCATCGCGTGCACCGCCTTTGAGCGGTTGATTGAGCACTTCCCGATTGAAAAACCACTGACGACGGTCACCGGCGGCGCGGAGCGGCAGGATTCAGTTCGGTTGGCGCTGGCGGCGGCGCCAACCAGCGCCACGGTCGTCATTGTTCACGACGCCGTGCGTCCCTTTGCCACAACGGACTTGATGACGGCCACGATTGCTGCCGCCCAGGCTGACCGCGCTGCTGTCGTCGGCCATCCGGCGACTGACACCATCAAAACGGTTCGGGATGGACTGGCATACGCGACGCCACCACGTCTGACGCTCTACGCGGTGCAGACGCCACAGGCCTTTGAGGCGGAACTGCTACGTGAAGCCCATGCGCAGGCCGAAGCCGATGGATTTCGCGCCACGGATGACGCCATGCTGGTTGAGCGATTGGGCGTGCCGGTCCGGATCGTGCCTGGGCCGCGCTGGAATCTGAAAATTACCCATCCAGACGATTTACCGCTGGCGGAGTTCCTGTGGCGACAGATGACATCCCGGTAGTCCGTCCACGGTGCGCGTCACAAGCTGGCAAAATTGCGCAAAAGCTGTAAGCCGACCCGGTGGCTTTTTTCAGGGTGAAACTGTACGCCCATGATGTTGTCCCGCGCGACGGCGCTGGCATAGGACAGCCCATACGCCGTAACCCCAATCACGGCCTCCGGGTCGGTCGCAGCCGCGTGGTAGGAGTGGACAAAATAGAAGAACGCGCCATCTGGGATGTCTTTCCACAGAGGGTGTGGGCGCGCTTGCTCCACCTGGTTCCAGCCGACATGGGGAACCGGTCGTACATCTGACGGGAAGCGGATGATGTCTCCGACCAAGAACCCCAGCCCGGCATGGCGGCCAAACTCGTAACTTGTTTCAAAGAGCATTTGGAACCCAACGCAAACGCCAAGAAGCCATGTTCCCTTGCGCACTGCGACTTGAAGCAGGTCGTCGAGCCGGCGCGCCCGAAGCTCATCCACGGCGGCGCCAAAGGCTCCGACCCCTGGCAGGACGAGGTGCGTTGCTTCGTGCGCGACGGCTGGATCGGACGAAATTTGAGCCGTCACGCCTACCTGGGCAAAGGCACGCTCCAGATTGCGCAGATTGCCCACGCCATAGTCGAGGATGATGAGGTTACGAGTGGGCATCAGTCACGGGCGTTGGTTGGAACCGGAGCTGCCGTTGGCGCGTTTCGGCGCGCCATCTCAGCCGTTACGACATAACCTGGTCGAGCGCGGACTCTGGCCTCCGGCCGCGTGACCCGAACGCGGATGCGGCGATAACCCGGCTCATCGAGGCCACGGGTTGGGTAATAGCCCAGGACGTAAACATGGCGCAAATCCTCGGCGATGGATTTGAACAGGGCGCGCGCCGTGCCCAGATCGGTGAACGGACTGTGCAGTCCGCCAGAGACCGTAGCAAGGTCCTGCAGAAATGTTTCCTCGAGCCCGAGCACGGACGGTTCTTGGCGGCTTGGTGAGCCTTGAACCTGGGTTGTCCGTCCATCTGGTGGAAAGAATGGTCCGCGACGTGGAACGCGTCGGGGCGTTGGAAGTGGAAGCGGAAAAGGGAAGGGAAAGGGCAACTGAATCTGCGGTTGGTTTGGGTCGGCTGCCGGGTACTGCAACGTATAGACCAAAACATCCGACTCGATGACCCGGTTGAGCACGTCCCGCGGCCTGTAGGCTCGGCTCGTTGTATCTTCGCCGTCGGTGAGCAGGACTAGCGCCTTACGTCCCTCAATCGGCGCCAGGTGGGTTTCCAGAATCTGATAAGCCGCGTCATAGAGTCGCGTGCCGCCCTCGATTTTGGCGCGCGCCACCGCGCGACGCAGTTCACCTTGGTCACTGATGAAGGGACAAAGTTGGCGGATCTTATCGGAGAAGGTAAACACGCTCACCCGGTCGTCGGGGCGAAGGTGATCAATGAAAGCGTCCGCCGCGCTGCGCATGTCATCAATGCTCAGGTAAGCACTGCGACTGACATCGAGCACCAGGGCGACATGAAAGGGAACTTTCTCTGAAGTAAAAAACGTGATTTCCTGGGGGACATTGTCCTCGGTCAACCGAAATTCGTTTTTCTTGAGGAACGGCAAGTAGCGGTTGTAATCATCGCTGACCACGACCGGAATCGTGACCAGCGTCGCTTGGATGGTAATGATGTCTTCATCCTGGCCGCTGGCCGGCGCGGGAACTGACGGACTAGGGACATTGCCGCCGCGCCGCCCCAGGGTTGGGCGCTCCGGTGGCGTTGGTGAACTGGCGTTGTCATCTGGGGGTGTCGCCTCGGCCGGCGGGCGGGTTGGAACGACCCGTGGCCGCGTGATTTGGCGGCCTGACTGGGCCAGTGTCACGAGCGGTGACGCAACCAGACCCAACGCGATGAATAGCGTCAGTGCCCAACGAGCGATGTGGGACTCAATCCGCCTCGCATTTCTCATGTGCCTATCCCCGGTTCAGCAAGTGTGACGAGCACTTTGACGAAAAAAGCGCGCCTCTCGTTGCAGAGAGTGTATCAGTTTTTCTGGATGAGCGCCGTCTGGTAAAGCGTTTCAACCGCTGTTACGGCGTGGTCAAGCGTGTAGCTGCCAACCGACTGCCGGCCGGCCGCGGCTAATCGTCGGCGCAGTTGCTCGTCGGCTGCCATCCGCTGCAGGGCCGCTGCCCAGGCGAGCGGGTCGCGGGGCGCCACCCGGAGTCCATTGTTTTCGTGTGTGACCAATTCTGCCAGCCCCCCCACGTCGGAAACGACAACCGGCACGCCGGCCGCCCAGGCTTCAAGCACGCCCAGGGAAAATGCTTCATCGTGCGAAGGAATGGCCATCACGTCACAAGCCGCCAGAAAGCCAGGCGCATCTTCGATGAAACCGAGGAAGGTGACTTGGCGCTCAACGCCGGCTTGGCTGGCTTGCTGCCGTAACCGGTCAAGGTAGGCCGCCTGGCCGCTCCCAGCCAGCGCCAAGTGAAGGTGGGGCGTTTGGCGGCGCGTGAACGCCACCGCGCCCAGCAACGTTGCCTGTCCCTTGCTCGGTTCAAGGCGATTGAGACAGCCAACGATGAAGCCCTCGACCGGCAGGCCGAGTTGCCGCCGACAGTCCTGGCGTGCCCGGGCAGATGGCTGGTGAAACCGCGTGGTATCTACCCAGTTGGGAATGGTGACGATCCGGCCGGTGTCCCAGCCAAGCGAGTTTTGCGCCCGTTCGCGCACGTAGTCGGAAACGGCGATCAATCGCTCGGCGACGCCGAGCCACCGGTGGTAAAACCAGTTGCCCGTGAGTGGCGCGTAGTGATGACGGGTCAGGAACAGCGCCGGCCGCCGCTCTGCCGTCCAGCGTTGCCACCGGACGACACCGGCCGCAACGGGATAGTCGCGGGCGTAGTGCGCATGCAGGATGTCTATTTGATGGTGTCGAACCAGCTTCACCAGTCGCCAGGCCGCGCCGACATCGAGCGCATGACGCACGGCAAGGGCGTGGATGTGATGGCTGAAACTCACCAGGCCAAGCCGCTTGGCCAGGGCGCTATGTGCCGGGGCCGCGATGTGTACGGCGTGCCCACGGGCTGCCAGCGCCGCGATGAGTTCCAGGACATGCCGCTCTCCACCGCCGAACGCCTGCCCAGAACTCAAGTGCAGGATATTCATACCGTCTGGGAACGGCGTTTGACCATGTACGGGTTGACTCGTGGGTCGAAGCGAAACTGATCATGGCCGCCGACAAACACCACACAGCCCACCAGAAGCGCCACGAGATGGTGAAAATGAACCGCCTCCCAGCGCATGACGGGATGCACCTGAATGGTCAGCAGGCGACGCGATGGGGAGGCGTGATGGGTATTGAGATAGGCGCGCTCAAACTGCAATTCGAGCAGGTCTTGTTTGTAGAACTCCCGCCGAACATGGAGTGAAAAGTCGCCTGGCTGCCGCCCATCGCGGCGCAGCGTCACCAGAAAGCGCCCGGCCGGTAACTCGATGGTCATGCGCGCGCGGTGCGGGTTGCGTCGCCGGTTGATGCGCAAGCGCGAGAGTCCCTGAGTGTCATCCCGAATGGTGAGTTCATAGCCCATGCGTCCGACGGTGACATCGAGCGTCAACCCATCCGCCAGGGCGACATAGCGCCCGGCCCGCCGCCGCCGCCAAGTCAGGTGAGCCAGTATCTGATCGGCTTGACGAAGTGAAAACAGCGGACGGCGCGTACCCGTCCGTTCAACAATGATCGTTCCTGTTTTCCATTCGTGAAAGTCAAGTCGTGGTTCGTGTGGGGTTGAAGCCGAAAGTGCCCTCATGCGTCGCGCGTTGGGGAGCGCCCCAAGCCTTTGTTCGTTAGGATGTCGTGGCAAGTGCGACTGGCTTCATAAACTTTTTGTAGCCTTCTTCGCTATCTGTCCACTTGAGAATTTCTGAAACCCGCCAAACCGGGAACGGGTGCGTCCGTCCACTGGCAATCTGCCACGTCCAGAAGCGATCAACGAAACTGCTTTCATTCCGCTGGTCGAAAGCGCGGGCCTGGGTAATGAATTCTTCGTGGTTGAGCTTTGAGGTCATGGCCCCGCCGGCCAGTTTCATCATCAACTTTGTCAAGACGTGGGTTTCCTGGACGACCAGTTGGGCGGCCCGGTCACAACTTAGTTCAGCCTTTTGGTACCACGTCAGCAGCGCGCTCCGAATGGGCCAGGTGAGCAGGTCTGGAATCCCAGGTGGCAGTGGCGCGCGCGACAGGGCATAGCTGCCGAGTTGAAACAGCAACTCAGCTGCGACCTTGTAGAGCAGGTGACTGCAATGGATATGCCCCAGTTCATGGGCGATGACGGCCAGCACCTCGATGTCGTCGAGCCGTTCGACCAGTGGCGTAAAAAGCACGATAAAGGGACGCTCAACTCCGCTCGTGAAGGCATTGAACCCCAGCCCCCCACCGCCAAGTGGATTGGTCACGCTTAGATAAAGCTCTGGTAGTTCCTGAATCCCAAGGGTTTGACAGGCGACTTCAAGTTTTGCATGCAAATCCGCGCACTGTTTTTCCGATACCTTGACGCCATTCGCGGTAAACATCACCCGCAGGTAACTTTCACCCGTGACCTCCAGCGCCTTTTTGAGCAACGGATCAATGCCTGGAATGACCTGGAGCGTATTGAGCGCCTGTGAGTCAAGCGGGTGGATGTATTCATGCGGGGAAAGCCCCGGAAACTTGCGGTGCGGTTGTTCATCGAGCGGAAGTCGGCAGCGTCCACAACGCACGCCGGCGCGTGGCGTCCAGTCGGACTGGACGCGATTGCGTTGGCCGCAGTAGCGGCAGCGCACTTCGCGCAGTGGCAGGCCGTTTGCGACCGGCGCTACCCCGTCCGTGACAACCGCACTCGATGCCGTCGCCCCATCGGCCGATGGGGTGGTCTCACCAGCGGACGGCAGGGCCTCCGTGTCATCGCCCGCAGCGGCTGGGGCGGTCGGTTCGTCGGAGGTTGGCTCTGGTTCATTGGAAAGGGAATCGTCAGGCGACATGGCAACTTCCTTGCAGGCGAACAGTGGCAGTCATCAGCGCGCGATGGGGGAGAGCGCGCCACAGCTTGCTTAATTTTATGCCTCTGGGCAACTGGCCAAGGCATGTGGATAGAAGCGCAGAAGGGCGGCTTTCTGCTAGCCAACTACGCTCCTGCCAAGCGCGCACCGGTGGGCGGCCGTGCGGAAAGCGAATTGTGGAAGGTGAAGTGAGACATGGGCGCCTGATGGGCTTGTAGCCGGATGCGATACGTCACTTGCGCGACGACTGGTCAAAAACGACGTTTCAGGCACACGCTGCGGCAAGGGGTGCTACTCCCATGCGCGAGAGTTGGCTATATTCGCGGGCGATGCCGACTGCCGTTGCTCCAACCGTCGTTTCCTGGCCTGTGGCGTTGCTCAAGGCCATGCGTCCACAGCAGTGGACAAAGAACGTCCTGCTCTTTCCAGCGCTGCTGTTTTCCCAGAACCTCTTTCGCTGGCGCGAGACCCTGCTGGTATGCGCGGCCTGTGGGGTGTTTTGCCTACTCAGTAGCGGCGTGTACCTGCTCAACGACCTGCTCGACATCGAAAGCGACCGCGCCCATCCGAGCAAGCGTCACCGTCCATTGGCGTCAGGCACGCTCCCCATCCCGGTCGGCATTGTGGCCTGCATCATGTTGTCGGTTGGCTCACTCGCTGCTGCCTTCTGGCTTTCGACGCCCTTTGCCTGGACGGCCGTGACGTATTTCCTGTTGCAAGTGGCCTACACGGTACGGCTCAAGCATCTGGTGATCCTCGATGTGGGTTGTATCGCTGCCGGGTTCGTGCTGCGGGCGGTAGCCGGAGGACAAGTCATTGCCGTCACGGTTTCTTCCTGGCTGCTCATTTGCGCCATGCTGCTGTCGCTCTTTCTGGCGCTCGGCAAGCGACGGCACGAGTTGCTTTTGCTCGAAGAAGGGGCCACGGCGCACCGGCGGATTCTTGGCGAGTACACGCTCGAACTGCTGGACCAGATGATTTCCATTGTCACGGCGGCGACGGTCGTCTGCTACACCTTTTACACGGTCGCGCCTGAAACGGTGGCCAAGTTTGGGACGACCAAGCTCGTTCTGACCGTGCCGTTCGTGCTCTATGGCATCTTTCGGTATTTGTATCTCATCCACCGGCGGCAGCTCGGCGGCAGTCCAGAAAAAGCCCTGCTCAATGACGGCGCCTCACTGGTCAACCTGGCGCTGTACGGGCTGACGGCCGTCATCATTCTTTACTGGTTGCGCTGACGTTACCGGTAGTGCTGACGCTATCGGCCGCGTTGAGCGGGCCGGGCTTCTTGCGCACGATGGCGCATCCAATCGCCGGCCGGCACAGGACATTGACCGGCTTCCCGGCAAGTACGGCCTCCAAGGCATCCCGCAGCAGGTGAACCGTGACCCGTTCGGGATGGTAGGTGTTGTCGTCAATCCGTCCGTGGTACTGCAAGCGCCCCTGGGCATCCACCAGGAAGCACTCGGTCATGCAGGTGGCGCCCAGCGTGTCTGCCGCCTGGCAGGCTTCATCCACCACGACCGGAAAGACGAAAGGTTTGGCTGCCTGGCGCGCAACGATTTCGGCAACCGATTCATTCGCATTGGGATTGAAGCCCAGAAAGACAACGCCCTGCGCGGCGTAGTCGCTGGCGAGCGCGTTGAGCCGCGCCCGGTAAGCCTCCACGCAGGGGCAGCGGGTTCCGACGGCAGCCAAGACGACCACCTTGCCACGGTACTGACTCAGGCGCACGGGTTGCCCGTCGAGTCCGCGGAAGACGACATCTGGGACGGGCGCGCCAATGGCAATCGTCGCGTCGTCATTGGAAACGACGTGCCCCAGGTGATCCAGGTCGTCACCTAGGCTGCGACCTGTGAAGACATCGTAACCCAGCCCGGCCATGACCAAGACCAAGGCGGCAAAGGCCGTCAGCCCGACGGCAATGGAGGCGGACAGCGGACGCCACCGGACAAGCTGTTTCGCGTCTGGAAACAGCGACCAAGCAACTTCAAACGGCAGTGCGCCAAAGGCAAAACACAACAGCGTGACGGCGGCCTGGCGAACTTCCCAGGTTGTCGCCGCCAAGGTCAATGCGGCCACGAGTAGCGAAGACACGCGCACGACGACGGCAAACGGATGCCCAGTGCGCGCGGTGGACGGCCGCAAGCGATGGAAATGCCACCGCCAGCCCAGCCAACCAACCGCCACGAGCGCCAGCATCCCGCCCGGAATGAACAACACCTGCCGGCCCAGCCCCAGCAAAAAGGCCGCTTCCACGCTCCAGGCGCCAAGCTGCCCGGCCAAGACCCCCAGCGCGCCACACCAGATCACCCGGGCCAAGGCCTGCCCGAGTACAACCTTGCCGGACCACTGCCCAGTGCGCGGCGGCGACCAAAGCCCATCCAACATGCCCAAGAGAAACGCAAAAGTGAGAAAAAACATACATTCCACATTGTGATTCACTGGTCACCAAGAAGCAACGCGCGCTGGCCGGTGGACCCGTCCCGGCGGACGGTGTTGGAGGTCATGGCGTATCCTAGTTTCGACCAGTAGTGGCATCTCCACGCCTTTTCGATTATGTTGCCGTCCTATGTTGTCGGTCGGCTGTCACCGCTTGCCGACTGGCGTGCGCTTAGTTTCATCACTTACCTAACCTGATGTATTCGCTCGTCATCCACTCACCCAATGCGCCGCCCCACCGGGTTTTGCTTGTCAAGCCCCGGTACACGCTTGGGAGGAGCGTCCGGGCTGACATCATGGTTGCCGATCCCTTTGCCTCGCGTATTCATGCCGTCCTTCAACACGATGGCAAGGCTTACATCCTGGAAGACCTCGAAAGCGCGAATGGCACTTACTATCAGGGAGAGCGGGTCAAGAAGCCCCTTCTGCTCAAAACTGGTGACTGCTTTCGGATCGGTGAAACCAACCTGGAACTTGCCTTGGAACAACGCCCAACGCAGGTGGCGGCGCCGTCCGTGACCTACTTCACGACGTCGTCAAACACGGTTCCAGAGGCCCAAATTGGACTCGGACACGTCCGCACCACTGATGAAATCGTCAATCGCGCCGTTGAGCTTAGCTCTGGAGTCTCGGTTCAAACGGCCACGGAAGATGCGCCGGTAGAGCCAATGGCAGGCTTGGGAAGGCAACCCGGTGCCGTCGCTTTCCTTGGTGAGACGAAAATTGGCCGCCAGCGCCCGGGCCTGCTTGCGCTGGTGAGTAAGGTTGGCGTAACGCTTCTTTCCAATGCCAGCCTCGACGAGACCTTGAGCGAGATCATGGCGCTCGTTTTTGAGTCGCTGCCGGTCGAGCGGGGTTTCCTGTTGACGTACAACCACGATACCCGCGAGCTGGAGTGCCGCCTGGCGCGCACCAAGGACGGGCCGCTGCCGCTCGGAGACGTCATGGTTTGCCAGAGCATCACCGAACAGGTCATGACAACGAAGTCGGCTTTGCTGACTTCAGATGCCCGGCATGACCCGCGCTTTGCCGGCAGTCAATCCATTGTTTTGGGCGACATCCGTTCGGTGATGGGCGTTCCGTTGATCTTTTGCGAACAGATCTACGGACTCATTTACGTTGAAAACCCTTATGTGCGCCGCTTCACGCCGGATGACCTCGAAGTGCTGACCACCATCGCCAGCGTGGCGGCGGTCAAGATCGAGAATCTCCGTTTGCTCGAAGAGCAAATGAAGCGGCAACGCCTCCAAGCTGAAATTGCCCTTGCGGCGCGCATCCAGGCTTCGATGCTCCCGCAGTGCGAGCCGCACTTGGCTGGATTTGAAGTGGCCGGGTTGTCCCGGCCGGCCGAGGATATTGGCGGCGACTATTATGACTACATCAAGGTTGGTGAAGAGCGGCTGGCCGTCGTCATTGGGGATGCGTCCGGCCACGGCGTGTCGTCGGGCTTGCTCATGGCGCTGGCCAAAGGCGCGTTGTTCAATCAACTTGGGATGGCGTGCGACCCCGTCAGCGTGATGCAAACCCTGAACAAGCTCATTCATGAGAATGGGACACGCCGTGACCTGATGACGTTCTGCTATGCCTTGCTTGAACTTCCGACCGGCCTGGTCACGGTCGCCAATGCCGGGCATCCCTATCCACTGCTCTACAGCGCCAGCCAGCAGACGCTTCAGAGTCTCGCGCTCGACCATTACCCGCTGGGCGTCCGTCCCACCCTGGGACCCTTGCCGGTGAGCACCCACCAGCTTGGCGCGTGCGATGTGCTCGTGCTGTACAGCGATGGCATCCCAGAACTCAAAAACCGCACGGGGCGCTATTTTGGCTACGATGGACTAGAGGCCACCATCCACCGCTGCGCCCACCTGCAAGCCCGCGAGATATGTGAAGCGATTGTTGAAACAGCCCTGACGTTTGCCTCTGGAGCCATTCCAGAAGATGATATTACGGTCGTCGTCATCAAACGGACGGCTTGAGTAACCAGCCAATCGTGCCCACTACCTGCCCCAGGCGAGCGCCGGTGGCATGCTTATTTTTCTGAAAGGACATTTTCATGCTGCGCTTGAGTCGGATATTGTACGCCAAAGCGGCATTCATCGTCATCGGTTTATTGCTCGGAGCCGGACTCCCGGCCCCCACGTTTGCCAAATCAGCCTCGGCTGAGCCAGCCGCCGCCGAGGTCGCGCGGCCCCAGAAACGGCGTGCAACAAGCCGTCGGCGTGACCGAAGCCAGGTCCGCCGCGGCACACGTAGCCGGAGCGCGCGCGGCCGCAATGCCACGGCGCGTGGTCGCCGTGGGGGTGTCGTGCGGGGCCGCGGGCGCGTGTCTCAAGCGCGTGGACGGAGCGCGCGTGGGCGTGGCTACCGTGCACGGCGCGGGCGCGTGGTTCGCGGGCGTAGCGGGCGCAGCTACCGGGTGCGCGGCCGCCGGGGCGGACGCTACGCGCGCCAGCGCGGTGGCCGTTATGCCCGCCGCAACGGGGGGGCCACCTCCGCCTATCGCGCCACCCCAACCGCACCACAAGCTACGCCATACCGCGCGCCCCGAAGCCTGGTCATCCCAGAGGAGCGCGCCCGTGAGATTCAGCAAAAACTCAAGGAAGCTGGGTTCTACCAAGGCGAGATCACGGGCCAGTACGATGAAAGTACCCGCGAAGCCATGCGTAGCTTCCAACGTGCGAATGGACTGAAGGAAACCGGTACGCCCACCGCCCCGGCGCTCCTCCGGCTTGGACTCACCAAGCACAGCTCGGAAGCTGGCGACACGTCCGCTCCACCGGTGCAGCTTCCGCCGACCACCGACCCACCCCCACCCCAAAGGTAAGTTCCTCCGAAGGCTCTTGGCAGGCGTCTGAAACCATCCCAAGGTGACACCGGCATTTTCTCACCCAGGTCATCTGCGGGACGGCTCACCCTCAGACCCCTGCCTGGCGTGCCAGCGTCTTTATCCAGTGGAGCTGTCGTCGCCCATCGCCTGACCTAGCCTTGCCTTGACTCGATACTTGCTCACTTGGTTGTTCATTCCATGCCTGAAACGTTCAACCGACCTGTCAATCTCCCATTTGTCGCCGTCGTCGGCCATGCTCCGGTCAAACGCGCGCTCTTGCTCCTTGCCATCGAGCCACGGCTGCGTGGCGTTGCCTTTGCCGCTCCAACGGGAAGCGCCAAATCGGTCCTCGTTCGCAGTTTTGCGCAGATCGTCCCGGAGGTGGATGGCCGCCGCCCGCCCTTTATCGTTTTGCCCGGCAACATTGGCGAAGACCGACTCTTTGGCGGACTCGACCTCGAAGCGACCCTGGCCGGCGGCCGGCGCCGCTTCGCCCCAGGCGTCCTGGCCGAGGCTCACGGCGGATATGTCTTTGCCGATAACCTGAACTTGCTTCCCACTCAAGTTGAGAACGCGCTGCTCACGTGCCTGGACAACGGGCAGTTGCGCGTCGAACGCGAAGGCGTTTCCCTAGTGTCGCCGGCTGATTTCAGCCTGATTGCGGCCTTCAATCCCTCTGATGGCGGGGTGCGCTGGCACATCCTCGACCGGTTGGGGCTGATTGTCGCCGCGCCGCGCCAGCCCGACCTCGAAACCCGTCAGCAAGTCATTGAAACCGTAGCCGCTTTCGAGCGCGACCCGGAGGCGCTCCAGGCGCTCTACGCCGATGAAACGGCGGCCCTCCAGCGTCTGTTGGCCGAAGCGCGTCACCGCTTACCCCAAATTGCCCTTTCTGACGACACCCTCCACTGGCTGTGCGCCCGCGCCGCCGCGCTTGGGACCGTTGGGCAACGAGCGGAATACTTTGCCACGCTGGCGGCCAGGGCAAACGCTGCGCTTGAAGGACGGGCAACCGTCAACGAGGATGATTGCCGAACGGCCGAGTTCTTCATTCTTCTCCCACGGGCGACCCAGCGCCCGGAAAGCGAGCCTGAGCCACCGCCGCCACCCCCGCCGCCGCCTTCGGATGAATCCGACGATAGCGCCGAGCCACCGCCCCTCGAAGACCTCGAAGACCTAGCGCTGGTGTTTGATGCCGAGGAAGCCACGCTCGACGCCGACTTTGATCTGTTTGCCAAAAAGGTTCGCCTGGGCCGCTACGGGAAGCGTTCCGAGCGGGACAACTTCCAGTCTGGGCGGCATGTTCGCTCCGTCCCCGGTGAACCCACGCGCGGGCGTGTCGCCATTGAAGCCACGTTGCGCCAGGCCGCCCCACACCAACCGGCCCGTCGCCAACAGGCGCTGGCGGCCGGGCAAGCGGTCGAGCGCGTGCTGCTAAAAAAGGACGACGTTCGGCTCAAGAAGTTACGCCAACGCACCGGTGCACTCATTGTTTTCATTGTGGACGCTTCGGGCAGCATGGCGGCCAACCGCATGGGACAAGCCAAAGGCGCAGTGGTTGAGTTGCTGCGTCAATCCTATGTCAACCGCGACAAAGTTGCTCTGATCGGGTGTTATGGCGACGAAAGCCGGGTGTTGCTGGCGCCGACCCAGAGCGTCGAATCCGCCAAGCGCCAACTCGAAACCCTGCCAACCGGCGGGGCGACCCCGCTCAACGATGCCCTGCGCCGGGCCCATGCGCTCATCGAAGAGGTGCGGCGGGCCGGAGCTTATGCTGAAGCCCTGGTGGTCGTCATCGGCGACGGTCGCGGCAACGTGCCGGCGCGCCCCCCCGAACCAGCAGAAGCCAACCTGTCCCGAACAGACCTCATTCGGCGTGAAACGGAGGATTTGGCGCGCCTCTATGTCGCCGGTGGCATCCGCATGGTGGTGTTTGATACGCAGAACCGCTTTGTTTCACGCGGCGAAGCCAGGCAACTGGCCGAGTTATTCGGCGGCAGCTACATTTACTTGCCCCGGTTGTCATCCGCCGGGGTCGCGGATGCCGTCAAGCACGAGCTGCGTCGGGCGTGAGGGGAACATCCCCGGCATTCCCCTATCCGCAACGGGCGACCTTGTGCACAATACAGCTCACAGGAACTTTGCTTGCTTCTTGGCTGTGAAGCGCTATGTCCTCGCCAGACCCTCGCCCGACGACCTTGGCCTTTGCCTTCTTGCGCGAATGCGAACTGTTTTCGTCGCTCTCTGACCTGACCTTGCAGGCGCTTTTCCTCCGTGGAGAAGTCCTGAACTTTGAGCCTGGCGATGATCTGTTTCACATTGGCGATCCGGCCAACTACCTCTATGTCATCAAGTCAGGCGTCGTTGAAATTCGCCGTCCCGTGGCCGAAGGCGCGAAAGAGCTAACCCCGGTTGCCTACATTGCCGCCGGAGATGTGCTGGGCGAAGTCGCCATGTTCACCAAGTCCACCCGCGCTTCGGCGGCCCGCCTCCCCGGTGGCGGCGAGGTGTTTCGCATCTCCAGTGAGAACTTTCACAGCGTCGTGGCCGGCTTCCCGGATCTTGCGCTTCGCCTGTGCTTCACTTTTGCGCAGCGGCTTGAATCCACCGTGCGCAACATGCGCAAGGAACGCCAACGCCAGCTCAGCGGCAACCTTCAGTTCTTTGACTTGCCCACGGTGATTCAGACCATCATCGGCTCCGGCATGACCGGCACGCTTCGCGTTGACGATCCACTGGGCATAACCTTGGCTGAAATTTTCTTCGATAGCGGCCACCTCTGCCGCTCGGTCATGGGTCATCTCACCGGGAGCGAAGCGTTCTTTCAACTCTTTCAGCCGCCCCCGACGGAAGGTGTTTTTGAGTTCAAGGGCGGTGAGCGCGAAGTCAGTGAAGGCGCAAGCTGCGACATTCTCCTGCCCGGCATGACGATGCTAATGGAAGCTGTCCGCATGCAGGATGAAGTCGGGGCGCTGCGGCGCCGATTTCCGGCCAACCAAACCTACCGTCCACTGGGCGACGACCTACGCTGGGATGGCGAGGAACAACTGCTGCCCATAGCCTATGACATCTGGTATCGCCTGCACGCGGCGGAGCCAACCGTCCGCGAGCTGCTCGACACCGTACCGGCATCGCACTACACCACGCTTTCGATTCTCAATACACTCTTGGAAACCATGCAGATCACGGCGCAACAACAGGACGCCAAAGCGCTGACCAACATTTCAGAACCCGGCCAGGACCCCTTGCTCGAGCTTGACATGTAGCCAAATCCCGCACGAAAGCTGTGAATGACATTGACGCCGCCACGGCAACAACCCTATGACTGATCGTATTCTCGTTACCGGCGGGGCCGGATTCATCGGCACGCATCTCTGTAAGCGGCTTCTGGCCGATGGCCACGAAGTCATTTGTCTGGATAACTTCTACACCGGACGGCGCGCCAACGTCCGGCCGTTTCTCGAACATCCGCGCTTCGAGCTGGTGCGCCACGATGTGATTGAACCGGTCCGGCTCGAAGTTACCCAGATTTACCACCTGGCTTGCCCGGCGTCGCCGGTTCATTACCAGGCGAATGCCATTCAAACCGTCAAAACCAGCGTGCTTGGAACGCTCAACATGCTTGGTCTCGCCAAGCGTGTCGGCGCGCGCTTTCTGCTGGCTTCGACGTCCGAAGTCTATGGCGATCCGCTCGTCCATCCCCAACGGGAGGATTACTGGGGCAACGTCAATCCCATCGGCCCACGCAGTTGCTATGACGAAGGCAAGCGGGTGGCCGAAACCCTGACCATGGACTACCATCGTCAGCACCATGTGGACGTGCGCATCGTTCGGATTTTCAACACCTACGGCCCCAATATGCTCGAAAACGATGGGCGCGTCGTGAGCAACTTCATCTGCCAGGCGCTGCGGGAACAACCGCTGACGATTTACGGCGACGGCTCACAAACCCGCTCGTTCTGCTATGTGGATGACCTAGTGGACGGCATGGTCCGCATGATGCGCGCCGACGACTTCATCGGCCCCGTCAATCTTGGCAATCCTAGTGAATTTACGGTCGTGGAGTTGGCGCACAAAGTGCTGGCGATGACCAATTCGGCATCGTCCATCGTCCACCGACCATTGCCGGAAAACGATCCACAGCGCCGCCGACCTGACATTACGCTGGCCGGCAAGCGCTTGGCCTGGTCGCCTGCCGTGCCACTCGACGTTGGGCTTGAGAAGACCATTGCTTATTTTCGCGCGGCACTTGCCCAAGCCGCGTCCGGCGCGGCGTCATCCCCGCTACCAGGCAGTTCCCTTTGACAAGCCGCCCCGGTGCAGGCATACCCAGTCTATCTAGGCAAATGACTGAAGCCTTGTTGATTGAAATGGTTTGGTAATGGCGAGGAAGACCCAGGCATGGAAACGTGGACGGGGAAAACAGTACTGATCACCGGAGCGTCGGTTGGCATTGGCGAAGCCTTTGCCCGGCGCTTCGCGCGGGAAAAGGCCAATTTGGTGTTGGTTGCGCGCCGGGAGGATAACCTCCGCCGCCTGGCGGCTGAGTTGGCGAAGCAGTATGGCGTGACCGTGGATGTTCTGGCCAAGGACCTGAGCCTGCCGGAAGCTGCGGCCGACGTGTTTGAGGAAACCGAACGGCTTGAAGTCCGGGTGGACGGACTGATCAATAACGCCGGCTTTGGCATCGGGGGACGCTTTGTCGAAACCGACCTCAAGCGCAACCTGGACATGCTCCAGCTCAACATTGTGACCTTGACCGAACTCACCCATCGGTATCTGCCGGGCATGCTGGCGCGGCGGCAGGGCGTGGTCATCAACGTGGCATCCACGGCGGCTTTCCAGGCGGTTCCGTACCTCGGCGCTTACGCGGCTACGAAAGCCTACGTTCTGAGCTTTTCTGAAGCGCTGCACGAGGAGTGCCGCGAGAAAGGCGTTTTGGTCATGGCGCTGTGCCCTGGCGCAACGGCCACGGAGTTTTTTGATACGGCCAAGATGGCGGAAGGCACGGCCCGCGACATGCTCCGCCGCGCTCAGACGCCGGAAGAGGTCGTCGAAGCCGCCTTTGCCGGCATTCGGCGGCGCAGCAGTTCGGTCGTTTCCGGCTTCACCAACAGCCTGTTGTCTCAGGCAACGCGATTTGTGTCACGGGACATGGCGGCTCGCATCGCGGGCAACATCATGAAAGCGCGATGAGCTTACGCTTTGAAGTGAGCGTCCGAGACCCCACCACGGAAGCTCGGCGCGGCCGGCTCATCACGACGCGCAGTGTCATCGAGACACCGGTCTTCATGCCGGTTGGCACGGCGGCAACGGTCAAGGCGCTCACGCAGGAGATGCTCGAAGCGCTGGACGCACGCATCATCCTGGCCAACACCTACCATTTATTCCTGCGCCCCGGTCAGGCGGTAATCCGTGACTTGGGTGGGCTACACCGCTTCATGGGATGGCCGCGCTCGATCCTCACCGACAGCGGCGGCTACCAGGTCTTTTCGCTTGGTGAACTCCGTACCGTCAGTGAGGAAGGCGTTGCTTTTCGGTCGCATCTCGACGGAACCAAGCTTTTCCTGTCGCCCGAAGTCTCGATGGAGGTTCAAATCGCCCTTGGCTCGGACATCGTCATGGCATTTGACGAATGCCCACCCTATCCGGCGACCCATGACCAGGTGCGCATCTCGCTTGAGCTGACCGAACGTTGGGCGCGTCGCTGTCGGGCGTACTTTGACGCCCATGCCGACCGTGACCGGCAATCACTCTTTGGCATTGTGCAGGGCGGTATCCACGCCGACTTGCGCGCGCGCTCCCTGGAAGGCCTGCTGGACATTGGCTTTGAAGGCTACGCGATTGGTGGTCTGAGCGTCGGCGAGGAGAAGCGCCACATGTATGACACGACGGCCTTCATCGCTCCCCGGCTGCCGGCCGACAAGCCGCGTTATTTGATGGGCGTTGGAACGCCGGCCGACTTGGTCGAATCCGTTGCCCGTGGCGTGGATATGTTTGACTGTGTGATGCCGACGCGCCACGCCCGCAACGGGACGGTCTTCACCACGACCGGACGGCTCAACCTGCGCAATGCGCGCTACATCCAGGATGAGCAGCCGCTTGACGCCGAATGTGCGTGTTTTGTCTGCCGCCGCTACTCGCGGGCCTATCTGGCGCATTTGATGCGCGCGGGAGAAATCCTTGCCTCGGTCTTGGCAACCTACCACAACCTTCACCACTATCTTGACCTGATGCAGCGGATTCGGCACGCTCTGGAGCAGGGCGCTTTCGGTCGCTTCGTGACCGAGTTTCGCCATCGGCAGCTTTCATCAGAGGAGTCTATTTGAGCATGAATATCGTTTTGGCACAGGGTGGCGGCGGAGGCTTTCTCATTCAGCTTGTCCCAATCCTGGCCATGGTGGCTATTTTTTACTTTCTGGTCATTGCCCCGCAGCGCAAGCGCCAAAAAGAACTCGAACATATGCGCAACAACCTGAAGAACGGTGACCGGGTCATTACCGAAGGGGGCATTTACGGGACGGTCTCCGGCATCAATCAGAAAGAAAGCACCATCCACCTGCTCGTTGCGCCATCGGTCAAAATCGAGTTCTCGAAAAACGCCATCATTGGTCTCCGGGAGCAGCCACGCAAAGAAGGCGAAAACTGAGAAAGACCGAACCCTATGCTGCCGTGCCTCGCGCTCTCTGGAACGTTCCCTTCAGTCCATTTCCTCGTCTTCATCACCCTCGTCATTGTCTTTCTCTGGATTGACCTGGCTTCTGGGCAAGGTGACCGACCGGTTTCGATGACCAAAGCCGCGGTCTGGTCGGTGATTTGGGTTGCGGTCTCGCTGGGATTTGCTGGGTATGTGGCGGTTACCCGTGGGAACGACGACGCGGTGCTGTTCATCACGGCTTACGCGCTGGAGAAATCCCTTGCCGTGGACAACCTTTTTGTCTTCATGGCGATTTTTTCAGCCTTTGCGATCCCAGAGTACCTACACCATCGCATTCTGTACTGGGGCATCATCGGCGCGCTGCTATTCCGGGCGCTTTTCATTGGTCTGGGCGTTGGGCTGCTTTTCGGGGCCGGCGCGCTAGGCACACTGACCGTGTTTGGGTTGCCGATTGAACCTCAGCGCGTCATCTTTTTCCTCTTTGGTCTGGTTATCCTCTGGTCGGTCTATGCGCTCTTTCGGGCAGGTCACCGGGGAACGACCGAGGAAGCCCCGGATTACACGAATCACTGGGCAGTTTTCTTCCTGCGCCAATTCTTCCCCAATCGGATCGCCACCCAGCTTGACCGCGGGCGCTTTCTCACCAAGGTCGTGGATGGTCAGGGCAACCATCGGCATGCGTTGACACCGGCTTTTTTGTGCCTCCTGGTGATTGAAGCCTCCGACATCATGTTTGCCTTTGACAGCGTTCCGGCCATTTTTGCCGTCACGCAGGACCCGTTTCTGGTTTATACCAGCAACATCTTTGCCGTGCTGGGCTTGCGCTCGATGTACTTTCTCGTGGCCGCGGCAAAACGCATGCTCATTCACCTCGACAAGGCAGTGTTCATCATTCTTGCTTTCATCGGCGTCAAAATGTTGGCCCTGGCTTTTGACTGGTTTCATTTGCCACCGCTCGTGAGCCTAGGCGTGGTCCTGGGACTCCTGGCGCTGGGCGTTGGGGCATCGCTCTTTGTCAGGCCCGGGCAGGTCGGCAGTGAAATCTCCAAGTGAGGTGGTTTTCCCCGTTTGAAGCCTACAACCTGAAGTTCAAACCCTTGACAGCCTAGCGCGCGGTTCCGTAGTCTATCCGTTCGCTTTGCTTCCGACTTCAAGGGGCTTTGGGTGTAAGTTTTTGACCTCTTGGAGTGCTAGTCCATACGTCGGAAAGCGGCGGGGACTGATGTGCCGTTGAGGAGACTATTTGATTTGCCATGAGTGAACCAACCTCTGAGCCGACAACTGCAACCGAACCAACCGAAACGACGCCGGCGGTGCCGACCGAAGCCACTGCTGAGCCGCGCTTTACAGTGCGTCGGCGCGCGCACAAGGCCTATACCGGGCAAACCTTCGTTCCCAAGGGTCCACTGCCCGAACCAGACCGCAAGTGGTTCCTGGTTGACGCGACTGGGCTGACGGTCGGACGGCTGGCATCGCAGATTGCTCCAATTTTGATGGGCAAGCATCATCCACGCTACACGACGTTCATGGATATGGGGGATGGCGTTATCATCATCAACGCCGAGAAAGTGGTGTTTCGTGGCAACAAGTGGGACCAAAAGCTCTACCGACGGCACAGTGGCTATCCGGGGGGGCTACGCGAAATCAAGGCGAAAGACTTACTCGTTAGGTTTCCTGACCGAATTTTGCAACATGCTATCGTCGGCATGTTGCCCAAGACCAAGCTTGGACGCCAAATGGCTAAAAAGCTTCGGATTTATGCTGGCCCGAACCACCCGCACCGCGCGCAACAACCGGAAATGCTCAAGCTTGACACCCTTCGCGCTTCATAATTTCGGGGGTGGCTTCAAGCCTCAGCCAAATCGTCCCAACCGGGACGGGCAGGCGAGTAAGCGCGGATGTGTGACGCAAACGCGAATGATTGCGATTTGAAGATGAGGTAAGTAAAGCGTGGGGATGCTCATTCAGTACTATGGAACAGGTCGTCGCAAAACAGCCACGGCGCGCGTTTATCTGCGTCCGGGCGACGGCAATATCACAATCAACAAGCGCACGTTTGAAGGCTACTTTCCCAACGAAACCCTGCGAATGATCATTCGCCAGCCGCTCCAAGTAACAGAGACATTGGGCAAGTTTGACGTTCTCGTGAGTGTTTCGGGTGGTGGCGTTTCTGGTCAGGCCGGGGCGGTTCGGCACGGGATTGCGCGGGCGCTGCTTCAGTTCAATGTCGAGTTGCGTCGCCGACTGAAAAAAGCCGGTTTTCTGACGCGCGACCCACGCATGAAAGAGCGCAAAAAGTACGGGCAGAAGGGCGCGCGCAAGCGCTTCCAGTTCTCGAAACGGTAAGCCACGGCGAAATGACTGTGGCAAGCGGCGATGGCTGTCCACCGTGGCTGCATCGCTATTTCATTGCCGCGCGATGGGTGTGTTCCAAGCTGATACGCCAATCAGTTTGCGTCTCGCGCGGCGAGTACATCAACCATCCACCACACAGGCTCAGGCTTGTATGAGAAAGGCGGTAGCGAGTGGCAGTTGCAGTAACGATGAAGGAATTGCTCGAAGCTGGTGTTCACTTTGGGCACCAGGTGCGGCGATGGAACCCCAAGATGAAGGAATACATCTTTGGGGAGCGCAACGGTATCTATATCATTGACCTCCAGAAAACCCAGCGTTTGCTCCGTGACGCCGTTCGCTTTGTGACGCAGACTGCGTCCGAAGGCGGAACGGTGCTGTTTGTCGGAACGAAGCGCCAGGCCCAAGACTCAATTGCCGAGGAAGCGACCCGCTGCGGCATGCCTTATGTCAACCAACGGTGGCTAGGTGGGTTTCTCACAAACTTCCAGACCATCCAGCGCTCGATGAAGCGCATGCGCGACTTGGAAGCCATGCGCACGGATGGGCGTTATCAATCCCTGACAAAGAAAGAGGTGCTCCAGCGCGAGAAAGAGTTTGCCAAGCTTGAGCGAAACTTTTCTGGCATTCGCACGATGAATCGTCTCCCAAGTGCCATTTTCATCATTGACACCAAGAAGGAAGAAATTGCGATTGCCGAAGCCAACCGGCTTGGTATTCCGGTGGTGGCGGTGGTGGACACCAACTGCTCCCCGCTTGGGGTTGACTACGTCATTCCAGGCAACGACGATGCACTTCGCTCGGTGCGGCTGATCAGTGCCAAGATTGCCGATGCAGTGATTGAAGGGCGCACGATGGGTATCGAGAAAGGCGATGGCGGTAAAGCTGAGGTCAGCAATCCAAGCCTCGGCGCAGGTGCCAGTGTAGTTGTTGGGGCAGGCGCGATGAGTGAATCTCTGCCACCAGCGGCGACGGGTCCGGTGGCGGCCACGGTTGAAGCCGTACCAGCATAAGGCGTGCGCTAGCCAACGTACACTTTATCTAACATACACTTTTCTAAGGGGAAGTTTTCATGGCGGATGTGAGCGCAGCGGCAGTCAAAGCCCTTCGGGAGAAGACCGGAGCCGGCATGATGGAATGCAAAAAAGCCCTTGAAGAAGCGCAGGGAAATGAGGAAAAAGCCATCACTATCCTGCGTGAACGCAATAAACACATCGCGGGCAAAAAAGAATCCCGTGTGGCGGCGGAAGGTCTCGTCGAGGCCTACATTCATACCGGCGGGCGGATTGGCGTTCTGGTCGAAGTCAACTGCGAGACTGACTTTGTTGCCCGGAGCGATGATTTCAAGGATTTCGTCCGAGATGTCGCGCTTCAAATCTGCGCGCTCAACGCTGATTACATTTCAGCCGATGAAATCCCAGCGGACATCCTTGCGAGAGAACGCGAGATTGCGCGTGTGCAAGTGGCCGCCGATCCAAAGACAGCCAATAAACCGGCCAACATCATCGAAAACATTATCGAGAGTCGCATCAGCAAATTTCGCGCGGAGACCTGCCTGCTCGAACAGCCATTCGTCAAAGATCAGAGCGTGACCATTGCGGAACTGGTCAAGCAACTGATTGCTAAAACGGGTGAAAACATTCGTATTCGCCGGTTCGTTCGCTTCAAGATGGGCGAGGGCATCGAAAAGAAAACCGATGATTTCGCCAGTGAAGTAGCGGCGATGACGGCCAAGCAGTGAACACCAAACGCCCCATGCCAATGGGGCGTTTTTTTTGTAAGGTCGGTTTGCAGAGTCAAGGACCACGGCGTGAACGTCTCGCAGTGAAAACTGGTCAATCGGTAAGTCGAGACCTTCGGCCAGGATTTTGGAGCAGTTGCACTTATGGATATCTTGCCAGCCTCGCCACGCCCATTGGCAACGCCTCCATTGCCAGCTTACAAGCGTATTCTGCTCAAGTTGAGTGGTGAGTTCCTCGAGGGGAAGCGCGACTTTGGTATTGACCCAGTCACGGTGCAGGAAGTTGCCGAACAAGTGCGCGATGTGCATCAGCTTGGCATCGAGCTGGCGCTGGTGGTCGGCGGTGGAAATATCGTGCGCGGCGCGGAGGCTAGCGCTGCTGGCATGGATCGGGCCTCGGCTGATTACATGGGCATGCTGGCGACGGTCATCAACAGCCTGGCGCTGCAAAACGCCCTCGAGCAGCTTGGCCTGGCTACGCGCGTCGTCTCGGCTATTGAAATGCGCCAGGTTGCCGAGCCGTTTATTCCACGTCGCGCCGTCCGGCATCTCGAAAAAGGGCGCGTCGTCATTTTCGCCGGGGGAACGGGTAGCCCGTTTTTCACCACTGACAGCACGGCCGCGCTCCGCGCCTGCGAAATCAAGGCTGATGTGTTGCTCAAGGCCACCAAGGTGGACGGTGTTTATACGGCTGACCCGACGAAGGATGCCAGCGCCCGGCGCTATACCCATGTCACCTATCAGCAGGTCTTAGAGCAGGGGCTTAATGTCATGGATGCCTCGGCCATTGCCCTGTGCAAAGACAATGGACTGCCCATCATTGTTTTTGACCTGCTTACCAAAGGCAATATCTACCGCGTGGTAACCGGGGAGCCAATCGGCACGCTGGTCAGCATCACTCCGCCTTCGGCAATTGCCTGCGCGTCTTGAGCGCGTCTAGGTAGTGCGTGTTCACCCGACTTGACCGGCCCTGCCTCACGTTGGTTTCTCTGGCAGCCACTCATGATAAAACCCATAGCTGACGACAACTTGTGATTGTAACGAGGAACCCGATGACAACTCAGGAGATACTAAAAGAAACCGTTCACCGTATGGAAGCCACGCTTGAAGATGCTCGTCGCCGATTCAGTGCGCTGCGGACGGGGCGGGCTTCAGTTAGCTTGCTGGACGGTATTCAGGTTGAATCCTATGGCACGCTGATGCCACTCAACCAGTTGGCCACGATCAGCGCTCCTGAACCGGCGCTCATTACCGTTCAACCGTGGGACACTTCCTTGCTCGGCGCTATTGAACGGGCGATTCAATCGTCAGACCTTGGCATCACGCCATCCAATGATGGCAAGATCGTCCGCCTTCCCATTCCTCCGCTTACCGAAGAGCGGCGGAAGCAGTTGGCCCGAACTGTCCGCGACACGGCCGAAGAGCATCGCACGGGATTGCGCAACATTCGCCGTGATGCCAATGAGGATGTCAAGAAGTTACTCAAAGAAAAGCTCGTTTCGGAAGATGAGCAAAAGGCAGTGCTTGATCAAATCCAGAAACACACCGACGCCTTCACGCAAAAACTCAACGATCTCGCCAAGGCCAAAGAAGAAGAACTGATGCGTGTCTGATGTGTTGTCAGGCGGCAAGACGCCAGCGGCCTGAGCGCTGGCGTTTTTTGTAAATCCTTGTTGAAAATGATTGTCAAATTGAATATAGACGGATTAGTCCTAGTTACTCAAGCCAGGATGCGCTCGGCGCAGCTCACAGACGTGATGCCTCAACTTGGCTTTCAATAAGGAATGTACCAGTATGAACGCGCGTTTTTACCTTGCCCAGTGGCGGTTCATTGCCGCAGCCGGCAATGGCTCTTTGCGATTGACAGCTTGCCTTGGTTGGCTTTGCGGCGTGTTTTTTCTTGGCTTTGTTCTCGGCGGAGCTAACCTGGCCGCCTTCGCCCAGACGAGTGCTGCCCCGATGGTGAGCGGACGGGTTGTCACCACCACCGATGCGCCCATTGCCGGTGCGACCGTGCGCCTGCGTGGGTTGACGGCTGGGGTTGTCCAGTCCGTTCAAACCAACTCGGATGGCGGCTTTCAGTTTGAACAACTGACGCCAGGCGACTATGAAATCACCATCACGGCCGACCAGTACCAGACGGTGACCAAGGCACTCAAAGTCAGTGGCTCCGAGGTTGCGCCCCTGACTATCCTGCTTGACATTGCACCCCTGGCGGAAAACATCATCGTTGGCATCAACAGTATCATCGGCACAAGCGAGTCACTGACGCGCGTGCCAGGAACGGTTGATATTCTCGATGACCGGACGCTTCAAACCAGTCGTGTCTTCAACGTCAACGAAGCCCTGCGCAAGCTGCCCGGCGTTCATGTCCGTGACGAGGAAGGTTTTGGCCTTCGACCAAACATTGGCATCCGCGGTCTCAACCCCACCCGCTCCACGAAAGTGCTCCTACTGGAGGATGGTCTGCCACTGGCGTTTGCGCCCTATGGCGACAACGCCTCGTACTACCATCCGCCGATTGAACGCTTTGAAAGCATCGAGGTTCTCAAAGGGTCGGGACAAATTCTCTACGGCCCGGTGACAGTCGGTGGCGTCATCAACTACATCACGCCGAATCCACCGGATACTCCCAGCGGCTCACTCCTGCTTGTGGGCGGCAATCGAGATTATTTCAACGGCATCTTCACCTACGGCTGGAAACTCGGCAACACGGGCTTTTTGCTCGACTTCATGCGCAAGCAAGGCGAGGGTGCGCGCGACAACACCCGGAGCGGGCTGTACGATTTCAACTTCAAATCGGTCTCGACCTTTGGAACCCGGCACGTCTTGACCTTCAAAGCCAACTACTACGATGAAAACTCGCGGGTGACGTATTCCGGCTTACGCGCGGATGAATATGCGGCAAACCCACGGCAGAACCCCTTCCGCAATGACGCAACCGATTTTAGGCGCTTTGGCGCGGCAGCCGTCCATAGCTTTGTGGTCAACTCCAACGTCTTGCTCACCACCAGCGTCTATGGCGCAACGTTTGACCGGGACTGGTGGCGGCAATCGAGCAATTCGGCGCAGCGTCCGAACCGCATCGGCGTTGGCGGATGCCGTGGGATGGTGGACCTGTTGACGACCTGTGGCAATGAAGGTCGCCTGCGGAGCTACTACACCTTTGGCGTCACGCCCCAGGTTCGGGCGACCTTTGGGTTTGGGCGGCTGCGGAATGAGCTTGACGCTGGATTCCGCTATCACCGCGAGAACCAGGAACGGCGGCAGGTCAATGGCAGCACGCCGACGGCGCGGACCGGGGTCACGGTCGAAAATAACTTCCGTGGCAACGACGCCTTTTCCGGCTACATCCAGAATCGCTTTGTGCTTGGCGACTTGACCATCACGCCGGGCGTGCGCGTCGAGCGGGTGTCATTTGTCCGGGCCAATCGTCTGGCCAGTGGTGGTCTTGGCGCACGCGGGGAGATTGTCTTGACCCAAGTCGTGCCGGGCATCGGCGCTTCTTACAACATCAAGCAGCGGGCGACCGTGTTTGCCGGTATCCACCGGGGCTTCGCTCCGCCGCGAACCGAGGACATCATTTCAAACACCGGCGGCGTCGTGGACCTCGACCCAGAACTGAGCTGGAACACTGAGGTCGGCGTGCGCAGCGTCCCGGTGCAGGGCATCCGACTGGATGCGTCCTACTTCCGCATGAACTTTTCCAATCAGATCGTTCCGGCCAGCCTGGCGGGCGGCGTCGGCGCCACGCTGACCAACGGCGGCAAGACCTTGCACCAAGGACTCGAACTTTTTGGGCGTGTGGATAGTGGAGTGTTGTTCAAGTCAGCGCACAACGTCTTTGCGCGCTTCAACTATACCTTTGTCGGCGATGCGCGCTTCGAGGGACGGCGCTTCAGCAGTGTTTCAGGTTTCACGAATGTCCTTGTGACTGGCAACCGGATTCCTTACACCCCCAGGCATCTGTTTACCGGTGCGTTTGGTTATTCGCATGCGCGCGGTTTTGACGTACAGGTAGAGGCCGTCCACGTTGGCGAGCAGTTTGGGGACGATCTCAACCTGCGTCCCAACTCGCCCGTGAACCCGGCGGTTTTTGCCAACGGGCAGTTGGGGACGCTTCCTGCCTACACGATCTGGAACGCATCGGCCAATTACCGGGTTGAACAGTGGCGGACGACATTTTTCATTACAGCTAAGAACCTCACGGATCGGCTCTACATTGCCGACCGGGTTCGGGGCATTCTGCCCGGGCCACCGCGCCTAGTGCAGGCCGGATTTCGGCTCAATTTTTGAGTGTGAGCAAGGCAGTGAGAAGGTGGCAGTCATCCTTGCCACCTTGAACAAAGGATCATTTGCTTCATCTACCTATTGAGGCTCTTGACCCTAAGCGAGATAGCTCGTATAGTTCGTAGGTACCAGTTGCAAATTCAATGTATCCGTTGTTGCCCTGAGGTGACTTCCCGAGCAGTTGGGCAGCTTTGCCGAGGATGAGACAACGGTGGCGCTCCCTCTGTGGTTCAACCCCTGGGGGGCGTCCCTCTCTGGGTTGTCTTGCATGCCTCGACTGTAGACGAAACGCGACTTGGGGCGCGATTGGGGCTGGCTTGTAGAAGAGCAACAGAGATTGAGGCATTGATTGAAGGTAGTGACACCAATGCTTCTAATCACTCAAGGGTTGGGCAAGAAGGATATGACCTGAGTTCAGAAAAAAGAAAACAAGCAACCAAATTCTATGTAAAAGCATGCTCAATGCAAATAACACCACAGAGCAGGTATTCATAATCAATCAAGGGATCCCAAACAGCGAGCATTGAGCGAAAATTCTTGAGATAGGACTAATGCTAAAGTGACATACTACAGGAGCTTCTAGGTAAGTTTGTAAATGATTGATACTCAAACACTGAAACCAAATTTGAAGCGATTTTTCCTATGCTAATAATTACCAAGTACAGGAAAATAACACTTGTAAGCTAAAAAAAGCACCCATTATAAGAAGTTATCGCAATCCTTCAACATTCCGATAGGGGGCGGAACATGAGAAAGTCAATCTCAATTGCTCTATTGATCTGTTTGATCCTAAACATCCCAGCTATAGCCGGTATAAGTAGTAAGAAAGCTGCTTACCATGGGGGAACTACCAGAGACAAAGATTTTCCTGGGGTAAAAGATATCATAGAAGGAACACTAAACACAAGTGACGAGGAAAACCTGATATTTGAATATAAGCTCAACGATGTAGATAGAAAATACATAATTCCTTACAAGCAAATAATTGATATCGAATATGGACAAAAAGTTGGCCGAAGAGTCGGCGCAGCTATTGCAACCGCAGTACTAATAAGTCCGGTAGGATTATTCTTACTCTTTTCAAAGAAAAAGAAACATTTCCTAACAATAGGATACAAAGATAACGAAAATAAAGAGCAGGTTGCTGTGTTTGAGCTTGGGAAAGATATTGTGCGCACTACACTTCCCGTTCTTGAAGCGAGATCAGGCAAAAAGATTGAATTCCAAAGGAGTGAGTAAACCCTAAATGTATAAGTGAGAAGGAAGATGACTTAGCACCTTAACCACTCGATTCAGAGTATATGCGACTACAATGCTTCACCTTGGGGTGGGACTGGCTTCGCCAGAACTCAAATGCGTAGGAACGGCGGTGAATAGCGACAAGCATTCGCCGCCCTGAGACAGGTAGAAAGCACATCAGAAAGCCTATGTTGGACAGCTTAGGGTTGATTGGTCGTTAGGCGGCTAAACATAGCGAGCGCCTTGATACGTTGGTGACCGTGGTCAACCACGGGAGATGGGTAATCCACGCCGATGATACAGCGAAAGGCACGTTGCAGGTCGGTTGACATGAGCAATGGCTCGTGAATCCACCGATCCGGTACGGCGCTCAGTTCTGGGACGTACCGCCGGACATACGCTCCGGTCGGGTCAAACTTCTTTCCCTGCGCAATAGGGTTGAAAATGCGGAAGTACGGCTGGGCATCCGTTCCGGTCGAAGCGGCCCACTGCCAGCCACCGTTGTTGGCTGCCAGATCGCCATCCACCAGATGCTGCATGAAGTGCCGTTCACCCCACCGCCAGTCAATCAAGAGGTCTTTGGTCAAAAACGAGGCGACGATCATCCGGGCGCGGTTGTGCATCCAGCCGGTTGTCAGCAGTTGACGCATGGCTGCATCCACGACCGGAAAGCCGGTCTTTCCCTCACACCAGCACTCAAACCACTCTGGACGGTTTTCCCACGCCAGTTCATCGTAGGCACGCTTGAACGCCCCGCCTTCAACATAGGGAAAGTGGAACAAAATCTGGCGATAAAAATCACGCCAGACCAGTTCTGAAATCCAGCCCTCCAGGCCTGGCGAACCGTTGGAGAATGCTTCGCGGGCTGCCCAGTAGGCACGCCGTGGGGACAGACATCCAAACCGCAAGTATGGCGATAGCCGAGAAGTCCCCTCTTCAGCCAACCGGTCGCGCGCGCTAGCATAGTGCTCCAAACCGTTTCGGATAAAATCAGATAGCCGCGCTTGCGCGGCCGTTTCACCACCCGGTGGGAGCGTTGCCGCCGTGGCAAAACCAAGATCGGCCAGGGTCGGCAACGGCTCACCAAGTACGTCCGCCGGTGTTCTGAGCTGGGTCGGGGCCGGACGTGGGTGCGCTACCGACTGCGGTAGGACAGCTTTTTTGTACGGCGTGAAAACGGTGTAGGGTGTGCCGGTCTTGGTCTTGACGCTGTCCGGTGCGGTCAACCCGCCGTCCTCAAAACTAACGACGGCACACTGTCCTTCCAGGCGGGTCGCCACCCGCGCGTCCCGCGCTAGCGCAAACGGCTCAACATCGCGGTTGAAATAGACCCCAGCGGCACCGGTTTCTGCAACCAGTTGGGCCAACACTTCCTCTGGTTGTCCGCGCCGTAGGACAAGCCGGCTCCCACGTGACCGCAGGTTGCCATCTAGGTCGTGCAGACTTTCCAGAAGAAAGGCCACTCGGTTAGACGCCGTGTCTGGGCGACGCAAAATGGCATCATCAACGATGAAAACCGGAACGACTTCTTCAGCGGTTGCGTAAGCGGTGAGCAGAGCCGTGTTATCGTCAAGCCGCAGGTCGCGTCGAAACCAATGAATGATGCGTTTCGTCATAGGTGATTGCTAAGTCAAGGCGGCCGACAGTGACCTAGGTTGCCGTGCCGCGCCGTGATTTGAGAACCACAACCCTGTCAGGAGTAAGTCTTTACACATGCAGGACATCAACGAAAGCTTGCCTTCCGAAGCCCCGGCCCCTGTTTCGTCATCAACCGTTTGGCAACGCCTGGGCGATGTCTTTTTCTCGCCAAGGGCGGTCTTCGCAGCACTGCGTCACAAACCTGATTTTATGGCGCCCATGATGGTCATGGCGATCTTGACGGTTGGCTTCTCGGTCTTTTTCACCTTTTGGGTCAAGGTTGATCCCAGGGAGGTCGCCCGCCGCGCCATCGAGCGGCAGCTTGAAAACCAAGGCAAGCGGTGGAGCGACCTGTCCGACGCCGAACAGCGTCAGTTCGAGCAAGGCATTGCCTTTAGCGCCGGACTCCAGCGCTTTGCTCCGGTGGTCGGTGTGGTGGCCGGCGTGGCGGCGACGCTGACGCTAGCCGGGTTATACTACCTCGGCATGCTGCTGGTGCGGGGACAATCGAGCTTTGTGCAGGTGCTTTCGGTGACGGCTTACGCGACCTATGCCACGGATAGCGTCAAGTATGTCCTGAACTTGCTCATCGTGCTTCTCCGCCCACCGGATGTGGAGCAAATTCTCAAGGCGCGTGGCAGTTTCGTCATCAGCAACCCGGCGGCGCTTCTGCCCGAATCGTTGCCGGCCTGGTGCCTGGCAGCCGTAAGCTGGGTGGATTTGTTTTCGCTCTGGTTCATAGCGCTCATGGCGATTGGGTTGGCCGCCGTGGCTTACAAGAAAACCCCGCGGCAAATGGTGATTATCCCGGCCGGGTTGTGGCTGCTCGGCCTCATCGGATCGGTCATATTTGCCCTTGTGACCGGCGCAAAGTGAATGACTTGCCGCACTGTGCGGCACAGGGTAGGATGCACTCCCCACGTGGGACTTTAGCTCAACGGTTAGAGCAGCGGACTCATAATCCGTTGGTTGTAGGTTCGAATCCTACAAGTCCCACCACGCACCTCACCGTCGGTTGCAGTATCGAACACAAGCCATGGCGTCGGCTTTTGAAAAAATGCCGTTTGGCGACACCGGTTTGCGGGTGAGCCGGATCGGCCTTGGTTCAAGCTACGGCATTGGCGCGCGCGAAGTTGAAGCCGCTTATGAACGCGGCATCAACTACCTCTACTGGGGGTCCATCCAGCGCCCTGATTTTGGCAAGGCCATTCGTCGGCTCGCGGCGCGCGACCGGGAAAACCTCGTCGTTGTCGTCCAGACGTACACGCGCGTGGGCTTCCTGATGAAGCCGGCACTGGAGTCGGCGCTGCGGGAACTCGACACCGACTACACGGACATTTTGCTGCTCGGTTGGTGGAATGCCGTGCCGCCCCGCCGCATCCTCGACGCGGCCTTGCGCCTCAAAGCCGCCGGGCGCGCCCGCGCCATCATGATCTCATGCCATGAGCGCCGGATGTTCAAGTCATTCATTGACGACCCGGCGTTTGACGCCATTATGGTGCGGTACAACGCGGCGCATCCCGGCGCTGAGGCCGAAGTTTTCCCACATCTGCGTCAGCGGCGCGTCGGCGTGACGGCCTATACGGCAACGCGGTGGGGATCACTGCTTGACTCGCGGCTGACGCCAAAAGGTGAACGAACTCCCAGCGCGGCTGACTGCTATCGCTTCGTGCTTACGAGCCCACATGTGGATGTGTGCCTGGCTGGCCCCAAAGACGCAGCCGAACTTGAAGCGGCTTTCACGGCGCTTGAACAAGGCCCAATGTCAGACGAGGAACTAAGCTGGATGAAGCGGGTTGGCGCGGCCGTCCGGGAGCATCACCGGCAACCTTGGCTGGCGCGGTTTGTTTCGGATTTGACTTCCTGAGCTATGCCAGTCCCTTTAGTCCGGGGTGGAGTCCACCAGGGCGACGGCTTTGATTTCAATCAACAAGTCCGGGTGTGGTAACTCGCGGACGGCAACCGTCGTCCGGGTCGGCCCGGTCGTTGCGCTGAAATAGCGGTCATAGACGGCATTGAAGGCTGCGTAGTCGGCCATATTGACCAGAAAGACGGTTACATCCACCAGATGGTCAAGGTCGGCGCCGGCCGCCCGCAAAACAGTTCGCAGATTTTCAATCACGGCTTCCGTCTGCTCGGCAATGTCGCGGATGACCTGCCCATCGGGTGTGCGGGTCACGCCGGCAAGCGTGTCGTCCGCCCGGCGGGACGACAAGCCAGAAACAAAGAGAAACGCTCCCGCCCGTCGGGCGTGGGGATAGTTCGCCCGCGGACGGGCAAAGTCGGTCACAATAATGGTATCTTCGCGCATGGCTTACCGGATTCCTGGTTGTTAGCTAGTCTGGCGGGTAAAACGCCTGAGCGAACCGTAAAGGAGACGGCGCGTGATTCCAATTCGTGACGACATCCCCTCAAGCCGCATTCCGTTCATCAACATCGGTCTGATCGTGATCAATGTGGTCGTCTTCATTTTTGAACTGACGCTCACGGAACGTCAGTTGCGCGTCTTTTTCTATCAGTTTGCCGTCCAACCGTACGAATACTTTCTCTACTTCAGCCCGCTCAACCGCGGTCGGGTGGACTGGACCGACCTAGTCGTGCCGCTCTTGACCTCGATGTTTCTCCATGGCGGATGGCTCCACATCATCGGCAATATGCTGTACCTGTGGATTTTCGGCGACAACGTCGAAGACCGGATGGGACACGTCAGGTATTTGGTGTTTTATATTTTGTGCGGAATCTTAGCCTCGGGGGCGCATATTGTGTCCGATCCGACCAGCCACATTCCGAGTCTGGGCGCAAGCGGCGCGATTGCTGGTGTGCTGGGCGCGTACATTTGCCTGTATCCGCATGCGCGGGTGCTGGTGCTGGTGCCGGTGCTTTTGTTTTTCTTCACCGTTGAAGTGCCGGCGTGGATTTTCCTTGGCATCTGGATTTTCCAAAACTTTGCGTCAGGGGTGGCGACGCTGAGCGTCGAGACGGCACAGGGCGGTGGCACGGCCTGGTGGGCGCATATCGGTGGCTTTGTGGTCGGGGCCATCCTGGTCTGGGCTTTTGCCCGTCGGGTTCCTCCTCGGCGCGTGGTTTACTACGCCGACTGGGACGACTGAAACATCACCCGCCGCCCAACAATTTCCCAAGCTTCGTGGAGCAACCGCTCGACGGCCGCTGGGTAGGTCTTGTGTTCAGCCATCAAAATACGCGCTGCCAGAGTTTCCGGGGTGTCGTCGTCAAGAACTGGTACAGCGGACTGCATGACAATCGGACCGTGGTCGAGTTCGTCGTCCACCAGATGAACGGTGCAGCCGGAAACCTTTACCCCGTAGTCAAATGCCTGCTGTTGGGCATCCAGTCCAGGGAAGGCCGGGAGCAACGATGGATGGATATTGACAATGCGCCAGGGAAACGCCTGCGTGAAGGCTGGGGCCAGCAAACGCATAAAACCGGCAAGGCAAATCAGTTGTGGCTCAAAGGGCAGCACGGCGTCACGCAGCGCCTCTGAATGGGCTGTGCGCGACAGCCCCACATGGGAAACCACTTGAGTTGGGATACCCTGGGCTTCAGCAAAGCGCAGTCCGGCCGCGTCGGCGCGATTGCTGATGACAGCCGCCAGCGTTGCGCGTAACCGCTGCTGCTCAATGGCTTCAAGCAGCGCCCGGAGGTTCGACCCACGGCCGGAGATGAGGACAACCAAGCGGGGAGGTGTGGTCATGGTCGGAAAAAATCCTTGAGAAGCTGGATGGCTGGCGGTCCCGCCGGAGGCCAAACGACCGTCGCCACGTCAAAACGATAGGGCGCTTCCGCCGGCCCAATCAGCGCCCGGTAGCGGTGGGCAGCACGGCGCAAGCGCCGCTGCTTCGCGGTCGTCACGGCACGTTCCGGTGCGGCTACGGCGTCGGTGGTGCGGGTTTTGACTTCCACAAAAACCAGGGTTGGTCCATCAAAGGCTACAATGTCAATTTCGCCATGGACGCGCCCGCCGGTGCGCGCCCGCCCGACCGGAACCCGCACATTGCAGGCGACGATGCGCATCCCCCGCTGGATAAGAAAGCGAGCGGCGAGGGTTTCACCCTCCCGGCCAAGGTCACGGGGACCGTTGCCTGCGGCCGCATCAGCCGAGTTTGTGAGCGTCATTGGTTCTGGTCATGAGCGTTGGGGATGGCTGGCTCGCGCACTGGCTACCGTGCGGCGAAACGGTATGAGGCAGACCCGGAATGCGCCATAAGTCCAGCGGGTCAGGGCCGCTTTCCACGGTGAACGCCGGGCAAGTTGTTCGACTCGCAGCAGCCGACTCTCCAGCAAGCGACGCTCATCGTTGGTGTAGTAGCCACCGCCGCTGGCCGGGTCAAGCCGTTCCATGAGCGTATTCCGCAGCAGTTCAGCCAAGCGCGCAACGCTGGGCAGGGGGGAGGCTGCCAACACCGTTTCCAAATCACGCAGGCGAACTGGCGGCGTATCCAGTCCTAAAAGGTCTTCGAGCACGTAGGTCTCTGGTGGCTTCCAGTCTGGGACGGAGGCGACGCACTGGAGCATCCAAACCATGCGCAGAAACAGTCGTCGAATCCACCAAACCACGATGTTCACCTGAGCCAGTTCCTGGATGTCTTGCCAGCGTTGCGCATAGGTCCGCCGTTCAGCGACATCAGTAGATTCCGGGAGCGCCGCATACCACTCGCCGAAAGTGCGCACCAGTGCCTGCAATGCCGGACGCGACCGCACCATCGTCAGTGTGGCAGCAATCTGTTTGAGACGCTGAATGGTCGTCTCTAGCGTTTTCCACTCCACCAGGACCCGTTCATCCGTGAGTTCCGGGGTTTCCAGGTCGCCCAGTGCCACGACGTAGGATGCCAACCGGATTGGCTCCCGACGGTCGAGATCGCGGATCATCGCAGGAATCCGAGAACGATATTCAAGGCGCTCGTTTTCACTCAGCGCGAGCAGGTCATCGAGTCGGCGCTGCACGCGGCGCAAACAGTTGCGTGCTGCCGCGACTTCTTCAGATGTGTAAGCCTGGCTCGAAAGTTCCAGAACCATTTCTAGGGACTGCGTTATCACCGTCGCATCGTGGGTTTGTGGCGTCACGTGCTGCGCCAGGCGCTCAAAGGTGTAGGTCGCCAAAGGCAAGTCACTGCGCGCCAAAAAAGCCCGCTTGCCTAAGTCATCTACTGACAACCGCGCGGCGTGACGGTCACTTTTTTCCCCCGAAAAAATGCGCTCCTCGGCTTCAGCGCGTGCCTGTGCCCGCGTGAGAATGCTGACGTGGAAATTCCGCCAGAAACGCAAAAACGACTCCTTGAGAATGTCCTGTGGTTGGCGCATGGTAGGCGTGCCGGTCAGCCCAGAAGCCTGGTCGCGGTGGTACACCGAGGGGAAGTTTACTTTGGTAAATGAGATTTCTTGTTCAATGTGCCAGGCGGCAATGCCGTCCAGATGATACTGCTCCACATCGTCGGGCGTCCGCCCGGTCAGGAGCCGGACATAGGTTCGGCTCCACTCAAGAATGAGGCCGCGCCAATGAAGGTACTGCTCATAACTATTCTCTCGTGCGCGCGCATAATCGTGGTCGAAGGCACGTCGCAAGTAGTTCAGGCAGTTGAGCAAGTCGCTCGTTGCCAAGTTTTCAGACTGTCTCTGTAGTTCGTCGGTATTGCCAACTGGCGAAGGCAGGGAACGGCGGTGCTTGATGGCACTGATGAGGATCTCTGCCAAGGTGTTGCGCTGATTGAAAACATCCATGCCATCTGCCAGCGGCAATCCGTTGCGGCGCGCAAAGTGCGCCGTGCCTTCGTTGATCCGCTCGATGGCGTAGATGTCACCGGTTGGGGTCGCAAACTTGTGCACCGCGTCATGGCAGTAAAAGGCCAGTTCGCAGAAGTCGCCAATCCGTTTGAGCAAAAACAGCTTGCTCCGCAGCGTGCGGGAAGAACTCAAGAATTCCCGTTCAAAGTTATAGAAGAAGCGGTGCAAGACTTCTGGAAACTGATCAAAGAAAACCTGCCGAAGCCGTGGCACATAGGTTTGCCGAACGGCTTCAACAAAGCGCGGGCCGTCTTCGGCCAGCACCTGCACGGCTGTGCTGAGAAATGCTTCAACAAACCCAATCTGTCCTTCCAGCGACTCAGCCAAGTGGTGTTGAATATACTCGCCCAGAATATAAGCCACCGGGTGATCTGGCCCTTCATTGCGCAAGACAATACTCGGGATGCCGCGCCGCTTGGCGAGGGCTTCGAGCGTGTATTCCACGGCGGCGGCAAACAGGGTATCGTCGGTGATTTTTTGCCACTTGCGCGCGCTAATCAGCATGGCCAACAGGCCAATCTCGCCTTCCCGGTCAAGCAGGTTCCGTTCTTCGATGAGCCGCTTGAGGTAGGTAGCATCCGAGGGCGAATAGACGGCGGTGCCGTTTTTGTCCTTGAGGACTGTTGTCTGGAGGCTGACTTCCGCCCGATCGGCGTGCGCTTGGGGGATGAGCGGATGCTTCAGAAGCGCCTGCAAGACCTGGACTGCGGCCGTCTCAATTTCCTCGCTCGTCAACTCGCGCCCACCGGCCCGCGGCAACGTCGCCCGAAGGATGGCTTCAAGGTTGAGGTCAACCGCCAGCTCAACCGGACGCATCTCCTGAGGAAAGCTTGGAATGAATTCGCGGCAGTAAGGCAGCAGAATGTCAGCCGCCCGAACCTCGAACTCGGCAATTTTGATTTCGCCGGTGCGAAACTGTTCACGATGCCAGTCGGTGATGACGACTGTGATTTGGTCTTTGATTTCGGCAATCCGAACTTGCTGCCGCAGCGCCGTCCGTAGCTCGCTCAGATTCAGAACTTGGGTTGCCCGGCCGACATCCGTCCGTAGTAGAGTCGTTTCACGCGCCGCTGTCGCTTCAGCCGAACCCAACGCCGGTAAACCAAGCTTGAGCAAGCGCTCGTTGAGTTCACGCTCAATTTCATCCAGCGAAGGTGTGACCGGTGACAGCTCTTCCGATACCGCTCGCCGAGACGCGGCCGGCGGCGGAGCTGTGGTTGAAGCGATGCGCTCCATAGCGTACAACCAAAGGCGGTTAAAGGTATGCGTGAAAGGCCGTGCCGGTATTGTCTATACGACCACACCCGCCACCTCGTATGCAATCCTGACTGGCAAGCTAACCAGCGCAGGGGATTACCCGTGCTTCTTGATGAGTCGCGTAATATCCATCGCCATCGTGATCTGATCGGTCACTTCGTAGGCTTCAAACGAATACATCAACAGGGGTGACGCCAAGATTTCCCGAACTGCGCTTTCGCCCAGCCGGTCCTCAAGTTTGGCATGAACGGCATGTCCCCCTTCAAAGAAGATTGCGCCAGAAATCGGCCCGCCTCCTTCCTGGGCTGCCTTGATGAGTGTCGTCAACCGACCGCTCAACTTGTGGCGGACAACCAAATCAATGCACTGTGCGAGTGTGATTTGCTGGAGTGGGTCCGGTGTCGCCTTCCCCAAAACAACCGCCTGGTGCTTGGCGAGCGCGCTATTGACCCGAATGAGTAACTCCTCCAGGGCAAACGGCTTGCCTAGATAATCGTCTGCGCCAAGCCCAATGCCTTCCGCGCGCTCCTCAACATCGCGTTTCGCGCTCAGGAAAATGAACGGAATATCCTTGGTTGCCTGGTTGAGACGGACAAGTTGACAGACCTCGTGGCCAGTCATGCCGGGCATCATGACATCGCACACGATAAGGTCGAATGGGCCGGCTTGCTGAAGCAGCCGCATGGCGGTAACACCACTATCCGCTTCCGTGGTCGAATGACCCCCACGCTGCAAGGACATCACGGTTGCCAGACGCACGTCTGGCTCATCGTCAATTACGAGAATGCGTGCCATAAGCAGAGTCTTTTCAAGGTTGAGCTAGAATGCAGGCTCTTGATATTCCCCAAAAACTGGACGTAAGCAGTCGCAAATTTCGCCGAGGGTCGCATAGGCCCGAACCGCTTCGATGATGAGCGGCATTGTGTTGGCGCTGGTTTTCGCGCCTTCAACCAGCGCTTGCAACGCGCGCTCGACCGCCACGTTGTCCCGCCGGGCACGCAAGGCTGCCAGCCGTTCGCGCTGCGCCCGTTCGGCCGCTTCATCAATCAAAAGCAACGGAACTTCCTGGTTCTCCGATTGGGTAAAGCCGTTGACACCGACGATGACCTTGTCGCGGCTGTCAACGACCTTCTGGTACTGATACGACGCTTCCTGAATCTCTTTCTGCGGGAACCCGGCCTCGATGGCCGCTACCATGCCCCCCATGGCGTCAATTCGCTGGATGTAATCAAAAGCTTCGGCTTCGAGATCGTTGGTCAGCTTCTCGACAAAGTAACTGCCGCCAAGTGGATCAACCGTGTTGATGACGCCCGTTTCATGGGCGATGATTTGCTGTGTCCGCAGCGCAATGGTTGCGGCCTGCTCGGACGGCAGGGCCAGGGTTTCATCCAGCGAGTTGGTGTGCAGTGACTGTGTTCCACCGAGAACTGCCGCCAGCGCCTGAATCGCCACCCGCACGACATTGTTGTACGGCTGCTGCGCAGTCAGTGTGCACCCGGCGGTTTGGGCATGAAACCGTAGCATCCACGAACGTTCCTGCCGCGCCCCAAAGCGATCCCGCATGATGCGCGCCCAGAGCCGCCGCGCCGCGCGATACTTGGCTATTTCCTCGAAAAAGTCATTGTGGGCATTGAAGAAAAACGAGAGGCGTGGGGCAAAGTCATCTACGTCGAGGCCGGCGTCCACGCAATGCTGGACATACTCAATCCCATCGCGCAGCGTGAAGGCTAACTCCTGAGCTGCCGTTGCCCCAGCTTCCCGGATGTGGTAGCCCGAAATCGAGACGGGGTTGAACTTGGGCATGCGTTCAACGCAGAAGGCGATACTATCCGTCACCAACCGCATGGCCGGACGCGGTGGATAAATCCATTCCTTCTGGGCAATGTATTCCTTGAGAATATCGTTTTGGAGCGTGCCGGAGACTTTTCTCAAATCAGCGCCTTGCTTCTCGGCTGCCACGATGAACATGGCGAAAATGACCGAGGCCGGTGCATTGATGGTCATCGAGGTCGTTACCTGCTCCAATGGAATACCATCGAATAGCGTTTCCATATCGGCCAGGCTTGACACAGCGACGCCACACTTGCCGACTTCACCCAGGGAGAAGGGGCTATCCGCGTCATACCCCATCAAGGTCGGCAAGTCGAAGGCCACGGATAGGCCAGTTTGACCTTGCTCCAGCAGGTACTTGAACCGCCGGTTCGTGTCTTCAGGTGAGCCAAAGCCAGCAAACTGGCGCATCGTCCACGGCTTGCCCCGATAACCGGTCGCATGGATACCGCGCGTGTACGGAAACGCCCCTGGAAACCCCAAGTCACGCTCGTAGTCAAAGTCTGGCAAGTCATTCGGGGTGTAGAGTCGTTTCACGGGTCGAAGTGAAACGGTCGTAAAGTCCGAACGACGTTCTGGCATCTTGGCTAGCGTTTGGGCCAGGGTGGTTGCTTCCCAGTGGTGTTCGGCCGCAGGCAACCCGTTCGGTGACGGGTTAGCGTCCGGCTTGGCGCTCGCATCGAGCTTGGTAAAGACTGCGCTCATGGGTATCGTTTTCCTTGTTGCTTCCCGAATATCGCTCAAAGGAACTACATATTTCTTGCAAATTTCTTTCCTGCAAGCTTCGGAGGCCAGTCTGCCACGCCATACGACTCCTTCAGCCTGAGACTATAGCCGAGCTATCGCAAGGCGGCAAAGGGACAGGGTGTTCACTCTGGGATCGGACGCCCCATGCTTTGATAGATCAGCTCGATTTCTTTCTTCTTTTCAGTTGCCTCTTTGTTGTCGGCGTCCAGTGCCAGCACTTGGCGATACATGCGGAGGGCCGCCGGATAGTAAATGCGCGGGCCGGCCTGCCCAAGGTCACGCAAAGCGTTGCCATACTCAACCTTGGCTGCCACAAGGTCACGTTTCAGGGCAGCATTCCCCGGTGCGGCCGCGTAGGCAGACTGCAACTTGCGGACTTTTTCGACCATTGCGGCAGTTTCTGGTTTGAGGAGCTTGACAAAATTTTCATCCGTCACCGGGTCGCCATACTTGGGCGCGGCCTCACCGGCTGGCGACGGGGACTGCCCGGCGGGCATGGCAGCCGGCGACGATTGTGGGCTTGTGCCGTAGCCGCCAGCCGGGGCTGGGGCATTCGAGGAAACTGGGCGCGGTGCATCACCACAGGCCGCCGTCAACAAGCATCCCCCGAGAAGTGCAGTCTGTACAAATGTTACTACCCTCATAAACGGTCTCCTAAACGTAGCTGATTGGGCTTTTCTTCACGCTAGCACAGTCCCTGGAAGGCAACCACCAACCAGCACCAGACCTGCCCAGTCGGTTATGGTTCGCGGACGACAACCACCGACGCCACGGCTTCCCAGGTCTCCAACAAGACGACGGTTGAAAAACCTTCGTCCGCCAGTGTCGGACAGGCCTGCCTCAGCGCCGCATGCTGTCGTTCAATAACGAATGGTGGCACGGAGCGCGTCATGCGGGCCGCATTGCCAGCCAAGCAAGTTTCGAGCGGTAAGTCAAAGACGATCAACAGCACTTCGACGCCCTGGGCGGTGGCAAACGCGCGCAGCCGCGCGCGCGCAGTGGCGTGGCTATGCGTAGCATCTATGACAACGAGCCGTCCCCGCGCCAGCCGCCGGGCGGCAATGAAATAAAGCGCATCGAAAGCATCTTCGGTGGCTGACTGGTCGTTTTCATCGTCGGACACAAGCCGCCGAAAGGCGTCGGATGAGAGCACTTCGGTCGGCGCAAAATGGCGATGCGCAAAGGTTGTCTTGCCGGAACCGGATGCTCCGGCCAAGGCGACCAGCGTACGTGGTGGAATCGGTAGGCGCATAATCCTATCTGCCGCGAGGGAGGTCACGCTGCGCACCCCAACCCATCCATGGCTTGGGTGCTGCGCGTCAAGCTGGCGACGCAGACGATCCAAAAATGTAGGTCTCGATGACTTGCGCCACCCCGTCCTCGGTATTGGGAGCGGTTAGCTCAAATCCCATGGCTTTGAGTTTGGGTTCGGCGTTGCCCATCAGTATCCCGCGTCCGGCGTAGTGCAGCATGTCGAGATCGTTGTAGTTGTCGCCCACCGCCAGAATTTCCTCTGGCGCAATCCCAAACTGGGCAGCGACGTGGGCAATTCCGGTGGCTTTTGAGCATTCCGGGTGCATCAGGTCGAGAATCGTCATGTCATTGTGCGGGTAGGTTGTCATGAGCAACCGCGCTTCAGCGGCCATGTCGCGCTCCAGAACTTCCGCCAGCGCCTGCATGGACGCGCAGGAGCCACAAAACATCACCTGGGTTATGGGCGCGGCGACCGACGCCGGGAGGTTGTCCACGCGGTGCACGTACTGGCGGTTGAGTTCCAGATAGTACCGCAAGGAAGCATTCCGCTCGGAAACGCCATCGGTCAAAATCCGACCGTCGCCCTCTGGGTCATCGAGCGCGATGGTGTCCGCTCCGAAGGCCTTCCCCAAGTTGAGTAGTTCGCGGGCTACGTCCAAGTCGAGTGGCTGGTAGTGATACACCGCCGATGTCTCGACATCTTTGACGAGCGCTCCATTATGCGTCACCAGGGGGGTCGTGAGGCCTGCGTCACGGGCAATCGGACGGGCTGAATGAAATCGCCGGCCGGTGGCAATCACGACGGCCACGTGGTATTCCCGAATGGCACGTTCCATCGCCGCGCGGGTGCGCGGGGTCAATTGGCTGTCTGGCGCAAGCAGCGTGCCGTCCAGGTCAACCGCCAGCATGCGATAACGAGTCATCGCGCGGTACTCCAGGATGAAATGCTTGGAACGATTCAACGAGGCCAGCCAAGTCGTCAATCACGACATCCGCCTCCGCCAACTCATCAGCCAGACGAAACCCATAGGTCACGCCACAAGTAAGCGTTCCAGCCGCCCGCCCGGCCCGAATGTCATTGGGGCTGTCGCCAATCATCACCGCCTCGGCCGGCTTGACAATGCCACAGGCCAACAGCGCGGCCTGCACCGGCGCCGGATGCGGCTTGCGTTCTGGTAGCGTATCGCCGCCAATGACAGTGATGAAGTACGCCCGCAACCCAAGCCCGACCAAAATAGTTTCCGAGAACCCAGCCGGTTTGTTCGTGACAACGGCCTTGGGAAGTCCGGCAAAGTGTTCGAGGACGGCGTGGACATTTGGGTATGGGCGCGTCGTTGCCAGCAGAACTTGGGCATAGTGCGCCTTGAACGCCCGAAGCGCATCGGCAAGGAAGGTTTCAGAAAATATCGCTTCTGGGCGAGAAGCTGCCAACCCACGTTCGACCAGTCGCCGCGCCCCATCCCCAACCAGGCGGGTCACGACTTCCACGCCAAGCAGCGGCAGCCCAAGGTCGGCCAGCGTCAGGTCAAGTGCCGTGGCCAAGTCGCGCCGCGAATCTACCAGTGTGCCGTCCAAGTCGAACAGCAGCGCACGCACGTGATGCACTTGGCGGCAATGATTCGCTGAGGCACTAGCCAAGCGGCTTCCCCATCTCTCGCAGAAGCTTGAAGGCCGACCGAATGGGTACGGCCAAGTTGTTGCCTGGCACTTGGCCGCCGCCTTCATCCACGGTGACTTGCGCGTTGATACCGATGACTTTCCCGGCGCTGTTGAAGATTGGACTGCCGGAGCCACCTTCCTGTGTGGCCGCATCGTGGACAATCCGGCCCGCTACAAGCCGGGTGACGTGGCCTTGGGTCACGAGTGGGACAAGCTCGCCGCGCTGGGCCAGCAAAATGGCTTTTTCAGAAACTTTGAGGCGACGCTCCAGATCACGCTTGAGTTGTCCGTCGGTCAACTGGGCCACCAGCACTTCGACCCCGTTTGGAAATCCCATGAGCAAAATGGCTTGTCCGGTAATATCCGGCAGTGATCGCCCATCGTCGTCACCAAAGCCTTCAATGGGAAGCTTGGGTATTTTGGCATCGCCTGGCGTGAAGGTGCACATCGCCACATCGCTTTCCTGAGAGAAACCGACCGGCTTGAGAACGAACGGTGACTTGTGTTCTGGGAAGTAGGCTTGAATTTCCTTGACATAAGGTTTGCCGCCGAGCTGCGTAATCAGCTTATCCGTGGGATCGGTCCACCACGGCTGCGCGATATGCCGGTTGGTCAGAATGACCCCATCGGCGACGACAAATCCCGTACCGCTAAACTCCTCAATAAATTCATTGCCGGTGCCTTCAAAGCTCACATTGAGCTTGCCATCGGCAGAAAGCGCCCGGCTGTCGTCAAAGCTATGGTCCAGATACCGCAGCGGGCGTTGTTGAGCATCCCGATAACTGTACGACCCGACAATGAGGCAGACCCCGCCCCGATAGTTCGTCGCAATCTTCGGCGCGAAGTTGATGGCTTCCTCGTAGTCCTTGAGCCGGTTCTTGAGTTTTTCGTTTTCCTCTAGAAGCGCATCAATTTGAATACCTGAATTGCGGTTTTTGCTGCGCAAGTCCTCGGTGAGCTTGGCGTAATTCCAGAGAAACACGAACACGATCACCGTGGCCGACATGACGGAAATGGGAATGAGCACGGTCAGGAGCAGGGCCACGGCGCGGACCCAGGTCGGCATCTCGGCATACAGGGCAAAGACGAGTTCCCGAAGAAAGCGCGTTGCCGTTCTTGGATGGAGTTGCCCGCCAGCGTCCACCTCCGGGAACTGCATCAGGCCTTCCGGCGGTAGCGAACTTGCTGATGGCTTGGCAACGACTTGCACCAACACTTTCGCTGGTTCGCCACTCCCGTCCACGTTCCGCGGCTCGACGGCCACCACATCACCATTGGCAAGCGCAATAGGTGTTCCATCAGCCGGTGTATGAAGTTCGTCATTGACCCGGAAAGCGTAGTGATCAGCATCATGGACGAACAGCTCCAACCGCTGCGCTCGACGATGGATGGCCGCGACCGCACCCGGCACCGCCGCTCCTGGCAGGTCCAGCACGACGTCGCAGCCAGCCCCAGCCCCAATGGTGACGGCTTCCTTGTCAAAGACAAAGGAACGTTCCTGTCCGGTCCCAGTCAGCGACACCACAAGCAGATTGGACACCGTGTTGCTCATGCCCACCGCCATTAGCCAAATGAATCCATCGCCAAAAAACTAGAGGCCAAGCCTTGCGCGAGAAAGTTTATCGAACCACTGTTGTTTGAGCTGGGATGTGAACGTCGAGGCATGTGTTCCTACGCAGCAGACTCATCGTGCCTTGTGCGTGCGGCGAAAATACTATGTTACTGTTGACCAGCCTGAGCGACAAGACTTTCCGCATCGAGTTTCCTTTGGCGCTTTTCGCTGCTCGTTGCGACCGAGTTGCGGGGCCGTCATCCCCAAAGTTATTGAGCCCCAAAAGTTATCGAGACGGCTGCGAGCAAACTATCCCGCACTGAATGGCCTCGTCTTATGCGCACCGCGCTCAACACAAGTGGCATCGTCTTTCTCGTTGGGTTCATGGGTTGCGGTAAGACAACCATCGGGCAACGCCTTGCCAAGCGCCTTGGTGGTTGCTTCATTGACCTTGACGAGCGCATCACACAGTCCACGGGACGTGCCATCCCTGAACTCTTTCAGCAGGAAGGCGAAGCTGGGTTCCGCCAAGTTGAGCAGGCGGTCCTCCGTCAGGTGTGCGCCGAACTTGCCCAAGACCCAACCCGATGGCAGATCGTGGCGCTGGGGGGCGGAACCTTCACGGTAGCTGAGAACCGCGCTGACATCCGGCGGATTGGCTGTAGCATCTGGCTCGATGTGCCCTTTGAAGTGCTGGCGACGCGGATCGCTGGAGACGGCAGCCGTCCACTTTGGAAGTCGCTCGCTGATGCTCAAAAGCTCTACGAAAGCCGCCGGGCCGCTTACGCCCAAGCGGACATTGGCGTGCTTGTCGGGGCATCACCGCCGGGTGAAGCCGTGGAGGCCATCCTCCACGCGCTAGCCCTGTGGATGGGATCGCAAAATAATGTACGAAATAACTTAAATGACTTGACAGAACAGCCCCTGTAACCGTTATAAACAATGGCTGCCTTGATACAGGCAGCCGACCTTGCCGCGGGGTGGAGCAGTCCGGTAGCTCGTTGGGCTCATAACCCAAAGGTCACGGGTTCAAATCCCGTCCCCGCATCCACGTTGAAGCCCTGGAGCAGTTCAGGGCTTTTGCTTTTTCTGGCATCCGGTTTTACGGCTGAATAGCAGCCTGTCGCCGCGCTTGCTCAAGCCAATCTTTGACCAGTGGCGAATCGGGCAACTGTTGTGCGGCAATGGTTAGCTCCCGTTCGGCGGCGGCGGCATCGCCGGCTTCGAGCAGCAAGACACCGAGTCGCGCGCGTGGGCCGCCCGCATGCGGCAACAGGCTTACCAAGCGCCGATAGACTTCGATTGCCGTGGAACGCTCGCCAACCGAGACAAAAGCCTCTCCTGCCGTGAGTAGCGCTTGTGGGGCGTCCGGCGCGTAACGCAGGGCCGTTTGGGCTTCTTGCCGCCCCCGCTCGCGTTCACCCAGCGCAGCCAGGGACTGAGCATAGAGTGCGTGCGTGAGGCTCCAGTGATTGGACGGGAGCGGTAAATCAGGTGGCTCCTTGGTAAGCATCCGTTCCAGGCGTTTCCGTGCTGGTTCAAAAGCTCCGGCTCCGATGTCAATCGCTGCCAGCGTAAGGCCGGCCACGGCCTGGCGCGGTTCGAGTTCGAGCGCCTTTTCATAAAAGACCCGCGCTTGCTCGGGTTGGGAGCGCATTATCACGTCGCCGATATTGACATAACCAGTTGGGTGCTGTGGGTCGGTTTCAATAAATCGGGAAAACAGGGTGTAGTTATCCCGCCAGTCGAGATTTCGGTGCGTCGTGCGGTACACATAGCTTCCTATCGTGCAGCCTGCCATCAGGAGCAGACACAACTGGATGGTCTCAGGGCGTAGCTGCCAAGCCGAAGCCACCCATCTCCCTTGCCCGGCCTTGCCCCAAGCTAGCCAGACGCCATAGCCGAAGGCCACGGCATAGCCTGCCGATGGCACATACAGCCAGCGCTCGCCAAACAAGGCGCCGAGCGGGATGGGTACGTTGCTCACAATGGCAAGCGTGATAAACCAAAAACCGATGGCAAAGGCAACGAGTGGCGCGCGCCGCCAAGTCAACCACAGAGCAACGACCAGCCCGCCGTTGAGAAGTAAACCAGCCAGCTTGCCCCACGTCCAATCCAGCGTCACCGTGACATTTAGTCCATCATAGTGCGGACGCAGGGGATACCCGACGAACAGGAGCCGGTACCACGTCAACCCAGACTCGAGCATGATGACGGCGCGCTGCCAGAGCGTGTAACCGGCCAGCGGCACCGCCCCCACCCCGGCCACTTGTGAGACGCCTTCACCAGCAAGGGAGCGCAACCAAAAGTACGGAACCAGCGGAACGGCCAAGACCCAAAAAGGGCGTGTCAGGTGCCACAGGCAGCTCAAACGTGTTGTCCACATCCCATGTGCCAAGCAGGCTCGGCGCGCATGGAGAACTTCCGCCAACCACAGGGCCGCTGGCAAGGTAATCATGTTCTCTTTCGAGAGCAGCGCCGCCAGGTAAGCAAGCGCGGCTGCGCCGCGCCAACGCCATACCCCTCTGAGCTTAGGCTGTGCTCGATCACGCGATCGCCTGCCCGCTTGACGGGCGTTGACCCACGCCCACCACATAAGCCCCCCAAAAAACATCCCCAACAGTTCCCCACGCCCGACAACGCTTGCCACCGCGTCGGTATGAACGGGATGCACGGCAAAGACCAGGGCCGATACGCCGGCCACCCCTAGAGAAGCACGGTAGAGCCGCAGCACGTGAAAGACCATCCCTACATTCGCCGCATGGAGCAAGATGTTGGTCAGGTGATACCCCATTGGAGCGATACCCCAGACCGCGTACTCCAGCGCAAAGGTGACCACAGCCAGCGGGCGATAGTTGCCGCCGCCGCCGGCTTTATGGCTCCAGTAGCCTTTGGTGAAAAGCCATGGGATACGCCGCCAGTCCGTGATGTAGGGATTGGACTGCACAATGCTGATGTCGTCGTACACAAAGCCATTTGCTAGCGTATTGGCGTACACCAAAATCGCTAACGCAATGACTCCCAAGGCGATTTGACGTGGTGAGTAGGTCCTGCTCACGGTGATACACCGGACGATGAACGCCCGGCAGACGGCGTAGCCGCTGCCTGCTTCTGGCGAACAAAATCCAATCGGGTTTGCAGCGATTCAGCCCCGGGAACGAGCTGAAGTCCTTTCAGGAGAACATCTTCAGCTTCGGCATAGCGTTCGAGTTCGATAAGTACCGTTGCTAGGTTGCCGTAGGCGCGCCCCTGCTCTCGGTCGTGGACCGTGAGCTGTCGAAACCCAGCCAGCGCCGCCTCAACTTGACCCGCTTGCAGAAACACCTGGCTGGTTTCAAAGAGAACGATCAATGAGTGCGGGGATTGGCGTAATGCAATTTGCGCTTGTTCCATTGCCGCCGGCAGGTCTCCGGTCAGCGCGAGCGACTTAGCGTACAAAGCGTGCCAGTCAGCCCACTCACCCGACGGCGTGGGGAGATGAGCCGGTTCTTGAGCCAATAACCGTGCAAAACGGTCGCGCGCGGCAGTGGGGTTACCGGCGCGTAAATCAAGCTCCGCTAGGTTTCCCTGCGGGGGTAAAAGTTCTGGGTCAATCCTTAGCGCGGCTTCCTGTAACGCCCGCGCGCGCTGCGGGTCGGTGAGCATCAGCTCCTGCCCGAGCATCATGTAACCAGATGGATTTTGTGGGGCGGTGGCAATCAGGCTTTCAAAAATGGTGACATTGTTTTGCCAGTCACGATTTCGCTGCACCGCGATCACACTGTAGAAGACAAGCAGACCCGTGATCCCGGCTAGCGCAGTTGCGCGCACCGGGCCGCCACGTCGCAACCCCTGAACGCCACCTGCCGCCAAGAGCAATGCTGCCGCGACTGAAGGTAGGTACAGCCACCGCTCGGCAAGCAGCGCTCCTATCGAAAGCAAGACGTTGCTCGTCACCGCCAAGGTGATGAACCAGAACGCCACGGCAAACGTGACAAGTGGTGCGCGCTGAAAACAAGCCATGGCTAAACCAATCAACCCGGCCGTGATAATCGCTCCGATGACGACACGCCAGTGCGGCGTTGGTGTAAGCTCAAACTCTCGAACACTGTAAAATACTTGCAGCGGGTAGCCGACCAGAACGAGCCGGTACCATGTCAACCCGACGCCCAGCATGATGACCAAGCGTTCCCAGAGCGTCCAACCAGCCAGTGGAACATGCCCAACCGCGACCGCCTGCGTCACGCCCTCACCAGCCAACGCGCGCAACCCAAAGTACGGACCGAGCGCCAACAAAAAGACGCCGAATGTCCACCCATCCCGGCGGAGCCAGTTCCATCCAAGCCACGACCAACGCGCACTTGGTTGTGCCTGGGTTTGATGACGCCCGACCAACCACTCAGCCACGAACAGCGCCGCCGGAAGCACAATCATATTTTCTTTTGAAAGGACAGCCGCCAAATAGGCGAGCGCCGCGCCACCGCGCCAGAACCAACCGGGGACGCCACCGATTCGCCCCTCTAGCCATGCCCACCACATCAGCCCGCCAAAAACCATGCCGAGCAGTTCCGAGCGTCCGGCGACATTCGCCACGGCTTCAGTATGCACTGGATGTACGGCAAAGATGAGTGCCGCCAAGGCCGCAACACCAACTGGAACCCGATAACGCCGGAGCAGCGCAAAGAGCCACATGACGTTGGCGGCGTGGAGGAGCACATTGGTTAGGTGGTATCCGGCCGGACGCGCTCCCCAAAGCCAGTATTCTACGGCAAAGGTCGTTACGGTCAGCGGGCGATAGTTGCCGCCGCCGCCGGTGACATGCCCCCAGTAACCACGCAACCAGAGCGCTCGCCAATCAGCGAGCCGAACACCTGGGTTATCCACGATGACCAACCAATCGTCGTAGGCAAAGTCATGGCCCAGCGTATTGGCATACACCAGGACGGCAATCCCCGCCAAAACCAGGGCCAAGGAACGGGGGGACAGGCTTTGCCAATCCAACCCATCGTGACGAAATGAGCTACGGGCTTCGGTCATAAGTGTTCAGTCAGGCGCGCGACGGTTCCGAGCGCGGCCGCTGGCGTGTGGTTTGAACAAAGACTGGCCTCGCGGCACCAGCGCCAAGGGCTTCGATGGCTTCCCGCGTGGTATCGAGCAAATGGCTTCGCGCGCGATTTCTCAGGCGCGGGGACAAGGCTTGTACCTGATGTTCAGTCGCGAGCAAAAACTGCTGCCAAGCGGTTTCAAACGCATCGGCAACCCTCGGAAGCTGGGAAATATCGTAGGGCACGGCAACCGCAGAGACGCCTAACTGGGCAAACACGGCAAGGTAGCGCGCGGTTGCCATGTCCGGGCAGCTCAACCGCCGTCGCCCAACTTTCAACTCGATACCGAGTAATGTGTACTGAATCTGGACGACCGGGCGACGGAGGCAAGGCGCAGGAAATAGCGCGAAGCGCCGCGTGCGCTGACTCAAGACAAGCGTTTCATACAGCCTTGGCAGTGCGCGGTCACCAAGTGTCCCGATGACTTTCGCATATAGCCTCATGCGTTCGGCTTCGGTCATGGCTGTGGTTGCACCGGCTGCTGAGCAAAGGTTCAACGTGGCTTCAGGCGGCTGTGGCCGCCGGCCGCCCTTCCGGGATGGCTACGCCTTCGGCATAGAGCATATGCGGCGTCGCATGGGCAATGCGCACGGCGTAAAGCCCCGGCTTAGGCGCAACGGCGCGCGGCAGGACGACCGTGTGGTTGCCCCGCGTGTGGCCCTGCATCAAGTCGCCTTCATGCGCCGGGCCTTTGACGAGCACTTCAACCATCCGTCCAACCCATCGCCGATAGTTGAGCCAGCTCCAGTGTTTTTGGCGTTCGATGAGGCGCATCAGGCGCGCCACCTTCACCGGATGGGGGATGTCATCAAAGTGCGCCGCCGCCGGCGTGCCTTCCCGTTCGGAGTAAATGAACATAAACGCCATGTCGAACTGCACGGCGTCATAGAGTGTCAGTGTTTCTTCAAAGTCTTCTTCGGTTTCACCCGGAAAGCCGCAGATGATGTCGGTGGAGAGCGTCGCGTCGGGTAGTTGAGACCGGATGGCGGCGACCCGGTCAAGGTAGTATTCGCGGGTGTATTCACGCGCCATGCGACGCAGCGTCCGATTCGCTCCGGCCTGTACCGGCAGGTGAATGTACTGGCATACGGCCGGCGTTTCGGCAATCGCCGCGATAATATCGTCGGTGAAGTTGATCGGGTGGCTGGTGATGAAACGAACCCGTGGCAGGCCAACTTGCCCCACCATGCGTAGAAGTTCGGCAAAGGAAGGGAAGCCCGGTAGTGGCTTCCGATGCGGTCCAAGGCCTGGTTCCAGGCCGTAGCTGTTGACGTTCTGGCCGAGCAAGCTCACCTCGACCACCCCGGCGTCACGGAGGGCTTCGACTTCACGTAAAATATCGGCCGCCGGACGCGAGACTTCTGGGCCGCGGGTCGTCGGAACGATGCAGTACGTGCACTTGTGGTTACAGCCGCGCGTAATGGCTACATGCGCTGAGAGCGCACCGTTTGGCGGCGGTGGCGCGTAATCGCGCAGTTCATCCTTGAAGGCAAAGTTTTGAAACTTGCCCTGGCGGAGGGCTGGAATGAGATCGGTCAGTGCGCCGGGTCCAAGCATGATGTCCACCCCAAACTTAGCGCCCATGGCCTGACCTTCGGGCAACTGGGCAAGGCATCCCATCAGCCCAATCGTCACAGTCCGTCGCTTTTTCTCCTTGCGCAACGCGCCCAGAATGGAGCGTGCTTTCTCAACGGGCTTTCCGCGCACGGCACAGGTGTTGACCAAGACCAAATCGGCATCGTGAATATCATCCACGAACGAGTAGCCGATGCTGGCCAACTGAGACTGGATAGCGTGGGTGTCGTATTCATTCATTTGACAACCAAGCGTGATAACACAGGCCTGCATAAGTTGAACTCCATCTTCCTCGGCAACGCAGATAAGGGCTGACTATAGCGCGTAGGAACGGCTTTTCAATCATCCAGTGGCACAGGCGTCGGCCAGGGCTTGACCGGCTGCCAGTAACATCCAACAATAGGTGAGCTTGTGACCTCGCGGCTCGTTTGAGATGCATCTGAGCTGCGCTCCTCAACCCTGCATTCCCCTACGTTGACCTGCCTATGAAGTCTTTTACTCGAACCCCATCGCGGTTCACCGCCGGCGTCGTCAGTTTGGTTTGCACTGCCTGGTTGACCGGGTTTCCAGTGTTGTTGAGCCATACGGGACGCGGACACGTCCACGCCCAGGAAGTTGATTTCGGACTCGGCCCTGAAGCCGCCGGGGGCGATGTTTGGAAAGGCAAAGCCGTAACCACCTCTTACGTCGAGGCGCTCACGCTCGTCGAAGAGCACTACGCCGGACCGCTCGACCATGAGCGCATCTGTGATGCAGCGGCAACCGGCATGCTGCGTACCCTTGATCCGCACTCGAACTTCTTCACCCGCGAGGAGTTCAACGAGTTTCGCAGCCAGCAGCAAGCCAACTACTCCGGCATTGGTTCACTTATCACGCAGCATGGCAACAAGGTTTACATTTGGTCGCCGATTGCGGACACGCCCGCCTATCGCGCAGGGCTGCGCTATGGCGATGAGATCGTGGCCGTGGATGGCGAATCAACTGAAGGCTGGGATGTGTCGAAAGTGCGTTCGCACCTACGCGGGCTGCGGAGTACGGCGGTGACGGTCACGGTCAACCGTCCCGGCGAGTCAGCGCCCATCACGGTGCGGATTGTCCGCGACTCGGTTGGGCAGCCGTCGGTGTCGAATGTGTTCCTGCTGACACCGGAAATTGGCTACTTGGCGTTTCGGCGTGGTTTCGCTCAGGCGAGTGGCGAGGAGGTCGCGGCGGCCATCCGTCAGTTGCGCGGGCGGGGCGCCAAGGCCGTAGTGCTTGACCAGCGCGACAATCCCGGTGGACTGGTGGATGCTGCGCGCGCGATTGCCGAACTCTTTCTCCAACGGGGACAGAAGATTGTGAGTATCCGCGGCCGGACGCCACGGGGTATGACGTATGAAAATGCCCTGACGGCCAACAACCCTAGCCCGGAGGATATTCCGCTGGTGGTGCTCATCAACGGCGGCAGCGCCAGCGCTGCGGAGATTCTCGCCGGCGCGCTCCAGGATCATGACCGCGCCCTGCTGGTTGGAGAAACGACCTTTGGCAAGGGTTTGGTACAGACGCCTTACCGACTGCCGGACGGCTATGGGCTGACCCTGACTTCGGCAAAGTACTACACACCGACCGGACGACTCATTCAGCGTCGCTATGACAATGTTTCGCTCTATGACTATCAGCGTCGCCGCTCGCAGACCGAAGCAACCGGCAAAGATGGGCTGACAAAATACCTTACCGACGGTAAGCGAACGGTTTATGGAGGCTTGGGGATTACACCGGATGTCGAGGTCAAGGGCGAGACCTACACTGTGGCGCAGGGGCAGCTCACGAGCCTGACGTTCTTGTTTGGGCGCTTGCTAGCCAATGGGCAAGTCGAAGGCTTTGCTGACTACCGTGTGCCAAGCGATGTGAATTTCAACCATTTGCTTCAGGAAAGCGACTATCCGGTGACGGACAAGTTGCTTGCCGCGTTCAAGACGTTTGCGCAGGGACGCTTGCAAGAGCTTGGCCTGTCACCGAGCATTTTATCTGGCAATGATGGGTTTTTGCGGCAGCAACTTCGGCGTGAGATCTTAACGGCGGCCTACGGCTTTGATACTGCGCAGGAAGTCATCATTCGAGAAGAAGCCGTCGTCAAGCGCGCCATCACTGAAGTTCCACAGGCACGCGCCCTGGCGGAAAATGTGCGCCGGCTGACGGCATCCCCGGCGCGTTCGGTGGAGGGCTTCAAAAACTAGCCACACGTGCTGGACGGCCTGGGCATGCAGGATACCGATCAGACCAGGGCGCGGCGACTTGTCGCCGGTGAAACGGATAGTGACGACCACGGTGTCGAGTCGTCGCTCCGTCCGCGTTTCCTGCGTGAGTACATTGGTCAGACCCGTGCCACGGACAACCTCGGGGTTTTTATGCAGGCGGCCCGCCGCCGCGGCGAGCCGCTCGATCACCTTTTGCTGTGCGGACCTCCAGGATTGGGCAAAACGACGCTGGCGATGGTCGTCGCCAACGAGATGGGGGTTGACATCAAGTCCACGGCCGGCCCGGTCATCGAGAAGTCCGGCGACTTGGCGGCCATTCTCACCAACCTTCAAGAGCGGGACGTTTTGTTCATTGACGAAATTCATCGTCTATCGCCGGCGATTGAGGAAATTCTCTACCCGGCCATGGAAGACTTTCAGCTCGACATCGTCATTGGACAGGGGCCTTCAGCGCGGTCCATCAAGCTTGACTTGCCGCGCTTTACGCTGATTGGGGCAACGACCCGCGCCGGGCTGATTACGGCCCCGCTGCGGGGACGCTTTGGTATCAATCTGCACCTCGACTTTTACACACCGGAACACTTGCAGGAGATTGTGCGGCGTTCGGCGCGCATTCTCGATACACCCATTGACAGCGCCGGCGCGGCAGAAATTGCCCGGCGGGCGCGTGGGACGCCCCGGATTGCCAACCGCCTGCTGCGGCGGGTGCGCGATATTGCCGAGGTCATTTACGACGGACGGATCACGGCCACAGTCGCCAGTGAGGCGCTCGACCGGCTGGAAGTGGACAAGTTCGGCCTCGATGAAGTGGATCGCAAGCTGTTATTGACGATTATCGAGAAGTTTGATGGTGGCCCGGTCGGACTGGGGACGATTTCAGCCGCAATCAACGAAGAAAAAGACGCCATTGAAGAAATTTACGAGCCTTACTTGATCCAGATAGGGTTTCTCAACCGGACGCCGCGCGGGCGCATCGTCACAAGCGCGGCCTACGCCCACCTTGGGGTTGAGCCACGGCGACGGCTTGAGACCGTCCAATCCCCGCTCTTTGGCGAATCCTAAACAAAAGCCATTGACAAGCCGCGCCGAGGTCGGTACAAAGACGATTCCTCATTCCTCAGTAGCTCAATGGCAGAGCATTCGGCTGTTAACCGAAGGGTTGTAGGTTCGAGTCCTACCTGAGGAGCTTTTGTTTTTGGCCCAAATCATTCAGAACGACACCGTTCATGCGCTGAACCGGATATACCAGCGAACCTAACGTCAACATCCCGGATTTCGGCTCATCGGCGGGTCTCGATTGAACGCGCGAACAGCCTGAAGGCTGGGTTAGAAACATCCAATCCAGACGGCCTAGGTAAGCCAAGGCAAGTCACCCGGCATCGAATGGTTCGGGTCAACTCGGCCCCCACAGCCGCGGGTAGTTTTCTTGCATTTTTATCTGTTGCTTGCGAAACGAAACCCATGCCACGGTTCGGTCAGCTTCCCGATTGTCCCCCACTGCCCCACGTAAACCTCACGTCAACGGTCCGGGCCTACGACATCGAACTGATTACACCGATGTTCGGCGGCGGGGTCTCCACCCAGACCAACGACCCAAGCTTTCCGATCCGCCCGACTGCGATCCGGGGCCAGTTGCAGTTCTGGTGGCGGGCGACGGTGGGAGCCCAGTACGCAAAGCCGGAAGAGTTGCGGAGCGCGCAGTCTGCCGTCTGGGGCGACACCACGCAAGCAAGCCGCGTGCAAGTGCGGGTAGACAAGTTAGTGTTCAGCGCACCCACCCCTTGTGCGCAATATGATCGGGACAGACATGACAATAGTCGCTATCGTTCGATACCGACCTGGAAAGAGCCGTTCAACAAACCGGACTTGTCTTACGTACTGTTTCCGTTTCAGGGCAAGCTCGAGAGCGGTCGGAAAACAATCGAGACGGAGCCAGCGTCGTGCATCCACTCGGCCAGCTTTCGGCTGACCGTGCTCTGCCACAAGTCCATCGACTTCGAGCAACAGGTTGAGCCGGCGCTCTGGGCCTGGGTCAACTTCGGCGGGCTTGGCAGTCGAACCCGGCGCGGTTGCGGAGCGATAAGGTGTCCTTCACTGATCCCAGAGCACCTCGCTGACCTCATTTCAAAAGCCAGGGCTTACCTCACGGCAGACCAGCCAAAAGGCTGGCCTGTTTTGGCACAAGCCTTTTTGGTCGGCAAAGCGTTCGGCACTGCATCGGATGCCTGGAGTGATGCCATCCATCATTTCCGGCATTTCCGTCAAGGTGAAGGCGTGGGGCGCAACCCGGGGCAACCGGGAGCCAATCGGCCCGGGCGCTCACGCTACCCGGAACCCGAAACCATTCGCCGCATAACCGGTCATCGGAGCCCCCGCCATGCTCGGCTCAACCATATTCCCGACGATGCCTTTCCCAGAGCAGAACTAGGGTTGCCCATCGTCTTCCACTTTCAAGACCAAAAAAATGGTGAGCCGCCTGACACGGTTCTGTACCCAGACGACGACCCACAAGGCAACGAGCGTGAACGAATGGCCAGTCCGCTGATTCTCAAGCCAGTGGCACTACAAGACGGCAACTTCGTGCCGCTCATTGTCAGGCTGAAGACGCCCACCTTGACGGGAGTTGCCCTCCACCAGCAGGTCCAGCAGGTAGGGCCGCTTAGAATCCGCCACCCAGACCTTGCAACGTACCCAAACTCACCCCTAGCAGGGTCACCGAACGGCTCGGCGATTGAGGCCTTCCTCGCCTATGCCAAGTCCAAAGGCTTCACGGAGGTGACGCGATGAGCTACCTACTTGTCATCTCTATTGGGCCGGTGCAGGAGTTCATCGCAGCCGCGCGGCGAACCCGCGATCTGTGGTTTGGTTCATATTTGCTGTCCGAGATGAGTCGGGCAGCGGCCAAATCGGTTGAAGCCAACGGCGGAAAGCTTATTTTCCCGGCCTCTTCCAACGTGGATAACGTTGCCAACGTCATCCTGGCGGAGTTGCCCTCAGGGGAGCCAAAACATGTGGCAGCTCAAGCAAAGCACGAAGCCCATCAGACATGGCTTGCGTTCGCCAATGAGGCCTACGAGGAAGCCGCCGGCGCCATCCGCCAGGACATCTGGGGCGACCAAGTTGACGACGTCATCGAGTTCTACGCGGCTTGGGTTGCGCGTACCGACCCGTCGCCGTACCAGTCCGACCGCGCGCGACTGATGCGGCTGCTGGCCGGGCGCAAGAACTGCCGAGACTTTGCGCCGGCGAAGGGACGGGCCGGCGTGCCCAAGTCATCCCTGGACGGACAGCGAGAGTCAGTACTCAAAGACCCCGCACGCGAGCCATGGCCTGAGCGATTACGTACGCAGCTTCGGATTCGCAAGGGGGAACAACTCGATGTCGTTGGCTTGGTCAAGCGCGTTGCCGGGGGGAAGCGACCGTACCCTTCCGTTTCTCGTGTTGCGGCCGACCCATGGATTCGTGGCAACAAACAAAAACCGAGCTTTGGAGACTTGGTAGAGGCTTGCAAAGCGCTTCCCAAACACGTCTTACATCACCTCGACGAAGAGCATTTCCCGCAGTTCCAGGATTTCCCTTACGAAGGCACGGTCGTTTTCAAGAGTCGTCATCATGAGTGGAGGTCCGAAATTGACGAGGAAGATTGGCCGACGAGCATCGGGCAGATTCAGGATGCTTTAGGCAAGCTGTCGGAGCCTTCTCCGTACCTCGCCGTCCTCGTCGCTGATGGGGACAGGGTCGGCGCTGCCATCGCGGCCTTGGCTTCGCCCGATGCGCACCGTGACTTTTCGGAGAACCTTTCAGGGTTCGCAAAACAAGTCCACACGATCGTCAATGCCAACCGTGGCGTGCTGGTCTATGCCGGCGGGGATGACGTGCTGGCCTTTCTGCCCGTGGACAAGTGCCTCGATTGCGCCCGCCAGCTTCACGACGATTTCGGCCGACGCCTGGCGATGTATGGCAACCTGAGTCTTTCGGTTGGCATTGCCATTGGCCACTTCATGGAGAACCTCGAAGACTTGCTGGAATATGGCCGCGCGGCCGAGAAAGCCGCCAAAAAGCCAGACCGTGATGGTTTGGCCGTGCACCTGCACAAGCGCGGCGGTGCGCCAATCCAAATTCGTTCGCCGTGGCAGGACCAACCCGACCAACGACTGAAACGTTACGCGGAACTGCTCCGCCGGGAAGCGATTCCCAGCAAGTTGCCCTACGACCTACGGAAATTGGCAGACGTGTACGACGGGTGGCCAAAGGAGACACTGGCCCAAGCCCTGTGCGCCGATGTCTTGCGTGTAATCCGAGATAAACAGCCGAAAGCAGGGCGCCACTACCTGGAGGAGATTGAACAACTTGTGCGCACTCGGCTGACCGATGCCACTAGTCTGCGCCGCTTCACGGAGGAAGTGCTCATTGCCCACCAGATCGCGATGGCGTTAGAGCAAGCGGAGGCGCCGTCAGTCACGGCCGAGGAGGTGGCGCGATGAATATCTTCTTGCAACTCACGCCGCGCGATCCGTTGATTGCCCGCGATGGGCGGCCATTTGGCGCAGGGCAAGGCAACCGCATGCGTGGTCTGCCCTGGCCGTTACCATCGGTTGTCGCCGGGTCGTTCCGCACGGCGTTGGCCAAAGCCTGTGGCCAGGATTTCTCCGACGACATCCTGCCCCGCTTGATGCAAATCGCGGTCGCGGGCGCGTTTCCCGTTCATAACGAACAGTTGTACTTGCCTGCTCCAAACGATGCCCTCGCGAAGCCTGCCGACGGCGGGGGCATCGAGACACTGCACCGGGTCATTCCGCAACCGATGAGCGCCAATGATGGCTGCGACCTGCCCGAGGACAACTTGCAGCCGGTCATGCTCTCCTCATTGCAAGCGCAGGCAGACTTCAAGCCGGCCGAAGTTCCTGCCTGGTGGCCGATCGGACCGTACACCACGTGGTTGCTTGGCAACGATGTGGCTTTCGATTCCTCTTTCCTGCGCAGCCCGCTCCAAGATACCCGTGATCACGTCTGCCTTGATGCCGAACGGGGAGCCGCCGCCGAAGGGCAAATCTTTGCGACAGCTAATTTGAATGTCACGCACTTGCCGAGGTTTGGCGTCAAGTTGGATGGCCAACAGCTACGGTTTGGGGACCGGTTCGCAACCGTTGAGCTGTCCGTTCGCGTCACCATTCCCGAAACCGAGACGACATTGCAGCCCGGTCAGTCATTCGGATGCTGGCATCCGCTGGGTGGGGAGCGGCGACTGGTACACTGGCAGGTCTGTCAATCGGCTGGCACGGGGTGGACATGCCCGTCCGAGATTCAGAACGCGCTCGAGACTGCGACGCGGATTCGTCTCATCCTGGCGACTCCGGCAATCTTCAGGCAGGGCTGGAAACCTGACCTGGCGTGTGGGCCGCTGAAGGATTTCGGCCTCACGCTTGTCGGCGCGAGTACCGGCCGCTGGAAGGCCGTCTCCGGCTGGTCGCTGGCGACGGTGAACCATCAACCGCGCGGCCCGAAGCCGATTCGCCGCATGGTGCCGGCCGGGAGTGTTTACTTCTTCACTTGTGAACGAGGCGCCGCATCCAAGCTCGCCGATCACTGGCTGCAACCAGTTAGTGATAGTCCACAAGGTCAACGCGACGGCTTCGGCCTTGCGCTCTGGGGGACCTGGTAACATGTCCAACATTCGACTGTATTGGCTCCACACACTCAGCCCAACCCATGCCGGTATCGGTCGCGGTGTCGGTTACATTGATCTACCAGTTGACCGCGACGGTATCACCGGCTGGCCGATCCTGCGTGGCTCCAGCTTCAAGGGGGTTTGGCGCGACTGGGCCGTTCAACAAGGGAAACAGCACATCGAACTGGCCTTTGGCCGCGCCGATAAGGACGGCGAAGCTGCTAACGCTGGCGCGCTGATTCCAACCGATGCCAAGCTCGTCTGCCTGCCGGTGCGGAGTTTTCGTGGCACGCTGGCCTGGACTACATCGCCGCTGTGCTTACAGATGCTACGGCGGACATTGGACTTGGCAGGTGTGAAAGACCTGCCAGAAGTTCCTACGTCCCTGCCGGATGACAGGGCCCATCACGCGAAAAATTCCGCGCTCCCCGAAGACAACAACATTTACCTTGAAGACCTCGATTTCACGGCCCAAGCATGCGACTTGGCGACGCAGTGGGCCGAGAACATCGGCCAGTGGGTCTTCGGCAAGCATGATTCGTGGGCCGAAGTGTTTCAGAAGCGGTTCGTCGTCCTGCCGGATACTGCCTTCGACTTCCTGTGCGAAACCGGGACCGAGGTTCACACGCGGGTACGAATTGACGACGAGACCAAAACAGTTGCCAAAGGCGCTCTCTGGACCGAGGAATCATTGCCGGCCGAGACCATCCTCATGGGACTCATCCAGTGTGAACGCATTTACAAGTCAAACGGCTTCAGAGATGACTCGCTAAGCCCTGAGCAGCTCCTGGCAGACTTTGCAACAGAACCACTGACGCTTCAGATTGGCGGCAAGGCAACGGTTGGTCGGGGGCAAGTCCGCGTTGTGTTCACGGGGGGGATGAAGGGATGAACGTTCACACCCGAAGCCAGAAAATCGCGCAGGCGGCCTATTCACAGATTGCGGTTCACACGGGTGACGGCGCACGAAAGCCGAATAAGGAATTTGTCAGTACAGTCAAGAAGTTTCCGGCCCTGATCCATACCTGTGGCCTGGCCCAGGCCGTAGCCTTTGCCTTGGCCAAGAAAGAGGATGAATTCATCGATTACTTGGCCGTTGTCTTGAGGGCGGCCGGTCATGACTACATCACCGATGCGCAATCGCTCGATCAGGCCGCGCGGACCCAACCCTTGAGTACCTATCTCCGTCTGAGCCGCGATGCGCTCAATGCCGCAAGCTGGTTGAAGCGATACGTCGAAGCAGCCGTTGGGGAGGAGGAATAATGCGCGCCCCGATTCTTGACCTGAAGGACATTCGAGCATTGCGCGGCGAGCATCCCGGACTGGTGTTGCACCGCTACCTGTGTGAGAACGCGACGGGAGAAGGTGGCAAACCGGAGGAAAGACAGGCCATCCTTCGGGCGGCCATCAAGGCAGCCGGTAACCAGGCAGTTCGTGCGCTTTACACCATCGCCTACGAGCGCTGGCGGCAGTTACTCTCCACAACGTTGACCGTTGCGCGCGAGTTACAAACCGTTGGTCGCCTCATCGTCGGGCTGGGAACGGAAAACGTCCTCGAAACGGGCATCCGATTGCACCACACCTATGGGATGCCGCTCATTCCCGGTTCGGCTCTCAAGGGACTGACCGCGCATTACTGCGATCAGGTGGTGGGAGCCTCCGACCCCAAGTTCAAGAAGCCGACGCCAGAGCAAGACCAGGCCTATCGAAAATGGCTTGATGGCACAGGCCTCCAGCCTGATGACAACTATCATCGCCTGCTGTTCGGGACGACCGACGACGGTGGCTGCATCATCTTTCACGATGCTTGGTTCGTGCCGGATTCTGACAAAGAGCCTCTCAAACTTGACGTGATGACGCCGCATCATCCGAAGTGGCTTGACGGCACAGTTCCGCCTACGGATTTTGACAGCCCGACTCCGGTGCCATTCTTGTCGGTTGCCGGCCGCTTTCTGGTCGCGGTGAGCTGGCGTGGACCGGCCAGTGACCGGGGTCAGAAGTGGACGGAGCTAGCCTTTTCCTTGACGGCCGCCGCACTCTCTGACTGGGGCATCGGTGGCAAAACCACCAGTGGGTATGGACGACTTGATGTTCCGCCCCCTCCGCCCCCTCCTAAGCCTTACAAGGGCAAGCCAAACGATGTCGTTGAAGCTGAGTTGCTAGAAGAACGAACGAAAAAAGGCGGTTGGCGTGCCCGGATCAAAGGCCACGCGCAGCAGGGCCCGATTCAAAACAGCGACCAAGTGCCTGCCGACAAGCAACCGGGTGAGCTGGTTCAACTCGTGATTGCATACATTGACGACACCCAAGTCGGGTTCAGGTGGCCAACGCCGAGCAAGAAGTGAGAATCCCTTATGCGGCTGATGAGCTTCCTTGGAACGGGCAACTACAATGAGACCACCTATCTCTTCGAGAACCAATCTCACCAGACGCGATATGTCGCCTGTGCCTTGGCATCGCTCGCCAAGCCCGAAGAAATTCACCTGATCGCTACGACAGAGGCCTGGAACCAGCACGGGAAAACACTGACCCAGGAGCTTTCAGCCGCCGGACAGCCTGTCCCCCAAAGAGTTGATGTTCCGACCGGCGGCGAGTCACAGCAGCTCTGGCAGATGTTCGAGGCTATCGTCGAGGTCATCCGTACCAGTAGTGGTTCTGTTTTACTCGATATTACTCACGGTTTTCGCATGCAGCCGTTCTTCGCGGCAGCCTGCATTCAGTATGTTCAATCCGTTCTGCCAAACCCGCCACAGATTCGCGTGGTCTATGGTGAGTATCGTGGGTCTGAACAAGCAAGCCCGATCTGGGAACTGACCCCATTCCTGGAAGTGCTCTCGTGGTCGCGGAGTCTCATGATGCTTCTACGGACCGGGCAAGCGGACGAGGTGGCCAGTGAAACGGAAAAACTTGGTCGGGCTCTCAACAAAGAGCTGGCCGGCACGGGAGCAAAACTAGGCTTCTCTCAACTTCCAAAACTGGCTAAAGCAATCCAGAGCTTCAGTGATGACTTCACGACGATCCGAACCGGCTCGCTGCTGACTGGGAAACAACCTTCAGCCCAGCATCTCTACGATGTCATCGAGCAAACGAAGGGTGAGGTCACTCAACATCTACCGGCACTGGCGCGGGTGCTTGAACAGGTGCAAGCCATGGTCGAGCCGCTGCGAACTGGTGGCGCCAGGCTGTCTTCCGCGCAAGGGCAGCGGTCTCTTCTCGCTCTGGCTCGGCTCTATCAGAAGATAGGACGCTACAGTGAGGCGATCTCGATCCTCCGTGAAGGCTGGATCACCCTCAACGCGCCGAATGATGCGGATCACCCGGGACCGGAGCTGGATAGAGAAGCACGGAAAAAGCAAGAAGGTGACTGGAGGCAGTCAAACAGGTCCCTTGCTCGTAGCGTGACTGCAATGCGGAATGACATCCAGCATGCCGGTTTCAATAAGCAACCAAAAGACCTAAGTTGGTTCCAGGATCAACTCACGAAGCTGTTGGAGGCATGGCAGGCAGCCGTTGATTCGATGGACTCAAGTCATCCAGCGTGACGATCAGGGTGACTCCTGTGCCCTGTACTCATGCGGCACAACACCGCCGAGTCAACAGAACGGCGTGGTAAGGTGGTGTGCGCTCCATCTTGGCACTAGCCTGCCCTGAAGCTTGAGCAGTTATAGACCTAAGCCTTCCTAATCAACCCGACGCGACCGGTCAAAGATGAGTCTATTCAACGCGCTCAGTGACGACGCTGGGGGAGCGGTGAAGACCACTTGTCTTTGTGTGTTTCAGACGCGGCACAAGCTTCCCCAAGCACCGGGTGACAATGCGGAGGCTAATCCGTCCAAACACAACCTGCCCAGGTTTTTGGTTAGAAATCTTCAGGAAAATGGATTTCCCCTTAGAAAACCGCATTGGATTTCCTTTCTGCGCTCCCTTCAAGGCGAACGACATAGTCAGCACAAATATAAAAAAACAAGTATTTACCCAGCTTTTGCGCCTAGTTCCCCAAGAAGTCTGGCATAAAACTTGCCACCTCACGGTGAGACCCTCTCAAGCAAATTACCTTGGGAGGCTAGCTCGATCCAATTTAGAGGAACGTTCGTATGTCGAATTTTTTGCCACGATTGAGCCGCTTTCGCCACGTGAGTTTAGCGCTTTGCCTAAGCTTGCTGTGGGTTGTCGGTTCACCCGCGTTGAGCTGGGGACAGCTCACGCGCAGCGCGATGACTGGAACCGTTACCGACCCAACCGGCGCATCCATCGTTGGTGCGCGGGTCACCGTTACCAACCAAGCTACCAACCAGTCCCGTGAAACGACCACCAATGATTCCGGGGCCTATCGCGTGCCGGCGCTCGACCCCGGCATCTACCGGGTCGTCGTTGAGAAAGACGGTTTCAAAACCATTGAATACACAGACATTCGGATGTCTTCGGCAACCGACACCGGATTGAATGTCACCCTTGAGGTCGGCGAGCAGTCCGATACCGTGACGGTGAGCGCCGACAGCATCGTGGCCCTCAACCGCAATACGCCGACGATTGGCGCCACCTTCGACTCGCGCCGCGCAGTTGAACTCCCGCTCGCCGCCGGACGCGACATCAATAACCTCGCTGTGTTGTCACCCAATGCCTTCCGGGCGCCAGGGTCGAGCGGCATCAGCGTCAATGGACAGCGCGCCCGCAACAACAATTTCACCATTGACGGTGCGGACAACAATGACGCCTCCGTGACGATTCCAACCATCGGACTCGCGCCGGAAGCCATTCAGGAATACCAGATTCAAACCAACCCATACAACGCCGAGTTTGGGCGCAACAGCGGTGGACAGATCAACGTCATCACCAAGTCTGGAACCAACGAGTTTCACGGACAGGCGTTCATCTACTACCTCGGCAGTGGACTCAATACGCTCAACAACCTGGAGAAGCAGCGGGGCTTGACCAGCCAGCCACGGTTCAACACAAACCAGGTCGGCGGTGATTTCGGTGGACGTATTATCCGCGACAAGACCTTTTTTTATGGCTTCTTTCAGGCGAACTTGACGCGCACAGGGCAGTTGCTCGGACCGCAGACCCGCATTCCGACGCAGACAGGCTTTGCCGCGCTCAGCACCGTGCCGCTGCGTCCCGCAACCTCGACGACACCGGCCCAGACCGCGGCCAGTCGCCAATCCATCCTCGACTCCATCCGGTTTCTGCAGGACGTTTACGCGCTCAACCCGCGCTTTACGAATCTCTCGACCATCAACATCAACGGTGTGCCGATTCAGACGGGCATTGTCCAGTTGCCCATCACGCAGCCGGCGGATGAATACAACTTTATTGTCCGCGGTGACCACCAGTTTAGCGCCTCCAATCGGCTGACCGGACGCTACATTTTCACCGACAGTCAACAACCTAACGTCGTCAGCAACTTGCAGTTTGGCTCACGCTTTGCCGGTGCGCAGTCGATCCGTGACCAAAACGTTATCGTCAGCGACATTCATACCTTCTCGCCGACGCTGCTCAACGAGTTTCGGTTTGGGTTCATTCGGCGGGACTTGCAGTTCCCAGAAAACGATCCTACGACCCCGACCACGAACATCGGGGGGGCGTTTACCATTGGCGGACTTGCCAACTTCCCGCAGGGAAGAATCCAAAACAGCTTCCAGTTCCAAAACCTGCTCACCAAGCAACTTGGCAACCACACGCTGAAGGCAGGCTTTGACATTCGCTATGTCCAACTCGACAACCGAGCGGCCTTCGACTCGAAGGGGACCTTCACCTTCAACAACCTGGCCGATTTTCTCAACAACAATGTGTTTCAGTTCCAACAAGCGCTCCAGACGGCGAGCTTTGACGCCCGCCAAGTGTCACAGTTTTACTTCTTTCAGGATGACTGGCGCGTGACGCCATCGCTCACGCTCAATCTGGGTATCCGTTATGAAACCAACGACGTGCCGTTTGGTTTCTTCGGCGCACGTGACGCCCAGAGTCTGTCCGTGGGCGTGCCAGGTCCAACCCGGCGCGACAACAACAATGTCGCGCCCCGGCTTGGCTTTGCCTGGAATCCACGGGTCGAAGGTGATGGCTTTATTGCCACCATGCTCGGCAATGATCGGACGGTTTTCCGGGGTGGCTATGGGATGTCGTACGACGTGCTGTTTTTCAACATCCTCACGGTCAACGCAAGCAACTTCCCGCGGGTAGTTGTTGGTCAGCAGAACAACATCCTTGACCAGTATCCGCGGTTGTTGCCGGTCACCGGACAACCGGTTTTCAACCCACTGGCGACCTACGTCAACACGCCCGAAAATGCGCAGAACCCGCGGAGCGAGTACTATAGCTTCAATTTCCAGCGGCAGTTCTTCCGCGACTTCGTCCTCGAGGTGGGCTACAGCGGCAGCCGCTCATTTAATGGCATCAATCAGATCCACACCAACTTTGCCACACTCACGCCGGCCCAAATTGCTGACGCGCAGGCCGGTCGTCCGGTTCCAGGCGTTCAAGCCCGCCGGCTCAATCCGGCTTGGGGCGCACGCATCCTGATTTCCACCACGGCGCGCGCCACCTACAACGCCGGATACATTGACCTGCGCAAGCGCTTCAGCTATGGCTTGCAGTTTGGCTTGGCCTACACCTTCAGCAAGCTCATCAGTGACAACGATGAGTCGCTTGGTGTGGCGGCCATTGCCGGGCCAAGCCCACAGGTGCCACAAGATTTCACGAACATTCGGCGCGGCGAGCGCTCCGTGTCAGCCTTTGACCGCCCGCACCGCATCGCCGTCAACTTCGTGTACGAGATTCCGTGGCTCAAGAATGCACCACGCTGGACCGAGTATCTCTTTGGTGGATGGCAGATTTCAGGCGTGGTTGAGCGCCAGTCTGGGCAGCCCTTTACCATTCTCACGGGGGTTGACACCAACGGTAATGGCGTCGCGGGAGATCGTCCAAACTTCAATCCGAACGGGACATTCACGCTCGATCCGGTGACCCGCAACATGCGGACCTTCAGCAACCCACGCACGACCGGTCAATACTTCGTGCCGGTCGTCGGTGCGACTGGCTTCCCGCTCATCAACACGGTTGGCAACGGCACGGCACCCCGCAACTCACTCCGTGGCACCGACTTCAACAATACCAACCTGAGCCTGCTCAAGCGGATCAAGCTGCTCGAGCGTTACTCGTTCGAGCTGCGCGCTGACTACTTCAATGTCTTCAACCAAGACTTTTACGGCATCCCGGTCAACAACATGAACAGCCCGGACTTTGGGCGTAATCTCAACAACTGGGGACGCCGGACGCTGACCCTCAGCGGGCGGTTCCGCTTCTAACCAGCGGCCCGTTGGCGGTGATGCTCAGGGGATGGCGCAAGCCATCCCCTATTTTTTTACGTGGCACCGGTGGGACTGCCAATCGTCGCTGTGCCTCGGGCCGGCAACCGTGACTAGGGCAGCAGCGCTGCCAAGTTAGCGACTCAGGTCAAGCCGCTTGCGGATAACCAACCGACCGGGCCGTTAGCTTGGGCGCACGCCAGGCGGATGGCGCGACAAAACTCCGCAAGATACGCCCCTTGAGCGTCACATAATCCACATCACCTGCTAGGGCCTGCTGCATGATGTTGACTACGCCGCCGTGAACCGTCGAAAGCTGAAGCACCCGGTCAATGACCGACGCGCCAAACATCGAGCCACGGTAGAACTTCGGCAGGCGACGCGATGCCTCGGTCAAATCAGCCTCGAACGCCTTTCGCCACCGCCACTCGTAACTCCCCGGAGCCTCTGCCACCAGCGCTTGGGCCAACAAGTCTGCCGAGTGCAGGGCGTAAAAAATGCCTTCGCCCGTGATCGGGTCCACAAAACCGGCGGCATCGCCGATCAACGCCCAACCGGTGCCAACGACTCGATTTGTTTTCCAGGAGCTACGGCGCAACATCGGAACCCGCGCGGCATACCTGATGCGGTCACGCGGCAGTTCACCTTGCCGATGCCAACGCACAAACGCATCGAGTTCTTCCCACAGCTTTGGTAGCGGATACTCGCCGCACTGATTGATAATCCCATACGAAATATGGTCTGGACGCGGAAACGCCCAGACGTACCCCGTAAAACGTTTCGGAAAAGCGACAACCGCCCGTGGGACACCCGCCGCCGGAACGTAATATCCACAGCACATCGCCTGGTCGGCATCTGGAAGCCGGCGTCCCAGCGTCCGCCGCACAAAGCTGGTGCAACCGTCCGCGCCAACGACGAAATCAGCATTCCAGCGGTCGTGACCGGCTTCCACACGCCAGGTGTGCACCTCGCGCCGGAGACCGGTCACCCGGCGCGGAATGAAATCCGCGCCGGCCGACGTCGCGCGTTCAAGCAGCAGTCCGTTCAGGTTTTGCCGTGAGAAAATGCAAAATGGGGCGTCGTCCAGCGGGAAGGTCACGCTTCTTCCGCCAGATGAGACGATTTCGATTTCCTGAATCGCCTGGCGTGGGAAACGTTCACCCTGGTCAAGAAGAAAGTCAAACTGGCGGAGTGCCTTGGCCGTGACGCCCCCACCACAGGGTTTTTCCCACGCGCCGCCGTGCAGGTCATACAACCGTACGTCGGCTCCGGCCACGGCGAGTTTAGCCGACAGGACCGATCCGGCCGGGCCGGCACCAATAATGGCAACCCTCAAACGCATGCGAAAACTCAGGCACGAAAATTCAGGCGCCAATGCGGGGGTGCTGGCGCTATCACTAATCTACGGAACGAATTTGAGCAAGCGCCAGCCCTTCTGGTGGTGATGCGCCCGTGGCTACGTTTCAGGTTCACCACCGGTCCAGTCCACGCGGGCAACATAGTGCGCGCTTCCCGTAAGTATCACCTCATCGGTAACGGCATCCCAGGTGACGGTGAGCGTCCCACGTTCGGCATGGATCGTGACCGTTCGTTCCACCAAGCCGTTGAGCATCGCCGCCACCGCTGCTGCACACGCCCCGGTTCCAGACGCCGCCGTCCGCCCAACTCCCCGTTCCCAAAAGACAACGTCCAGGTTGTGGCGATCCCGAACCGCAGCAAACTCAACGTTCGTTCGCTGCGGAAAGGCCGGGTGCCGTTCAAGTCGTGGACCGAGCTGGGCAAGCGGCACGGCCTGCACATCTTCGACAAAAACCGTACAGTGTGGATTGCCCATGGACAGCACGGTTGCAGTTACCACTTCATCACCAAGCGCCAGCGCAACATTGACTAAGGGCGGTTGCCGCGGGGCATCCAGGCACATGGGAATTTGCTCTGGAGTAAAGATCGGCTTGCCCATACGGATAGCACAGGTGGTTTCTTGTCCGGCCGATGCCAGGAAGGTCACGGTACGAATGCCGGCCTCCGTCAAGACGCGCAAGGTGTCCGACTCCCAGCCCATGACGCGCCGGACAAAGGCCGCCACACAGCGCAACCCATTACCGGACATCTCAGCCCGTGACCCGTCGGCATTCCAGAGCGTCATGCTGTAATCGGCAGCATCGGCGTCAGTTTTTTTGACCGCAATCACGCCATCGGCTCCGACGCCGCAGTGTCGGTCACAAACCGCCGGCGCGTGCCGCTGCGGGTCGTCAAACATGATTGACGCGCCTGGTTGGTGTCCGTCAAAAATCAGGAAATCATTGCCCAGGCCGTGGAGCTTATGCAGGACAAGCAATGCCGGACTCCTTTCTAGTGGACGCCGCCGGCTGCCAGCGGAAACCAACGTCGGGCCTGTTCCAGCCAGGCCAGGGTTTGCGCCGACTTGGGCTGTTCCTGTAGCCGGCGCAGCGCCGCCTGCCGCGCCATTGTCAGCCAGTCGGCGTCACGGACAATATCGCCAACCCGAAACATCGGCACGCCGGACTGACGGATGCCTAACATCTCGCCTGGACCACGCCACAGAAGGTCCTTTTCAGCAATGGCAAAGCCGTCTGCTGTCTGGGCGAAAAAATTCAGCCGCTCCAGCGCGTCAAGTGCAAGATCGTTTGAAACCATCAAAACACAGTACGACTTCGCAGCTCCCCGCCCAACCCGGCCGCGCAGTTGATGCAGTTGCGCCAGCCCGAATCGCTCCGGGTTCTCGATGACCATGACCGACGCATTCGGCACATCAATCCCAACTTCAATCACCGTCGTCGTGACCAGTATCTGCACATCGCCGGCGACGAGCCGCTGCATGATGGCTTCCTTTTCTTCTGATTTGAGCTTGCCATGAAGTAAGCCGACCCCAAGTGAAGGGAAGACTTCGCGTTGTAGGTACTCAGCCGCCGCCGTTGCTGCGGCAACGTCCAGCTTTTCAGATTCCTCGACCAGCGGATAAACGATGTAAGCTTGGCGTCCAGCGGCGCACTCCTGACGAATGAAATCATAGACGCGCTCACGCCGATCATCGGTGCGGATGGCTGTTACAACCGGCTTTCGGCCCGGAGGTAGCTCGTCAATGATGGAAACATCCAGGTCACCATAGATGGTCATGGCCAAGCTGCGTGGGATCGGCGTTGCCGTCATGACCAGCACATCCGGGGTGATAGCCTCGGACGCCGCCCCCTGGGTGACCAGCTTTTCACGCTGCATCACGCCAAACCGATGCTGTTCATCAATCACGACCAAGCCAAGGCGGGCAAAGCTGGTTTCATCCTGGATCAGCGCTTGGGTGCCAATGACGATATCCAGCTCATGCGCGGCCAGCGCCTGGCGGATCGCCTTCTTTTCGGCGGCCTTCAGGCGTCCGGTTAGCGCGGCGACGCGATAGGGCGTTCCCGCCAGCCAGCGCGTCAGGGAGCGCGCATGCTGTTCCACCAAAATTTCAGTTGGCGCCATGAGCGCCGCCTGCCAACCATTCTCGACGGCAATGATGAGCGCCTGAAGGGCAATGATGGTTTTACCTGATCCGACATCGCCTTGTAATAGACGGGACATCGGGCGGTCGCCGGTCAAATCGGTGACAATTTCTCGAATGACGCGCTTTTGCGCCTGCGTCATGGCAAATGGCAGGGCTTGGCGGACGCGCTCCCGAATGGCATTCGTGATCTGCATCGTCGCCTTCTTGCTCGATTGCTCACGGCGCTGGCGACGGTCACCGAGCGCTAATGTCAGATAGAAAAATTCCTCCAGCGCCAACCGCGCATGGGCCGGCGACCGGCGGGCTTCGATGGCACCCAAGTGCCTGGCCGCGCTGGGAAAGTGCACCTCACGCAACGCCTCCAATTTGGAGGGCAGCGGCGCGCCTAAACCGATCCCGACGCGCAATTCGTCGGGGAGACTGTCATCCGGGACATCCTCCAGTGCGCCGAGCAACCTGAACATGAGCCGGCGCAGAGTCCGCGCCCGAAACGCGCCAAGCTTGCGGTACATCGGCACGCAGCGGCCGACATGAATCATCTCTGGCACGTCTTCGTCAGATTCTTCATTCAAGATTTCGTAGTCTGGATTTTCAACTTGGTAGCACTGCTGGCGATTGGAAAACTTCCACTCGCCATACAGGATGACCCGTTGTTCAGCGGCAAAGACTTGGCACAAGTAGGGCTGATTCCACCAGTAGGCGCGAATCCGTCCGGTTTCATCAGTTCCTGTGAACTCAAACAAGGTGAGGCGTTTGCCGTTTTTCGTCCGAATCGGGTAACTCGATGGCGCACGTACTTCGACAATGACCGAAGCGGCCTGACCGTCCACCAAGTCACGAATCCGCGGCAAGTGCGAGCGGTCTTCATATCGAAAAGGCAGATAAAGAAGTAAATCCTCAACCGTCACAGACGTGGGAGAAACTTTTCCAAGTGCGGTCGCCAATTCGGTGGCCAGTTTGCCGGCTGTCGTCGAGCCAATGCCGCGCAAGTAGGCCGAAAGCTCAACCAGCGGCGTTGCCAGCGACAAGTGAGCGGACATGGTATGTTCTCCCGATCTCGGTCAAGCCCTAACGGCCTCGCAAGCTTGTGAGCAAGTTTAGCTTATTTGATTCACTTACGATTCAGTTGACGCCGCCGGTGTTGCGTGATCGGTCGCGTCGTTCTAGCCGAGTGAGCCATGAAATGCGCCATGAAACAGCATGAGATGCCCGCCGAACTGTCACGAACTGAAATGGCGCTTGAAGAAGTCTTTGGCCCCAGCGGTCGCTTTGCCCAGACCCAGCCAAGCTTCGAGTTTCGTCCCGGACAGTTGGAGATGGCACGGGCGGTTTACGACGTGCTGCGCCGGGGCGGACACCTGTGCGTCGAAGCCGGAACCGGAACCGGCAAAACGCTGGCTTATCTCGTTCCGGCGATTTTACAGAACGAGCTGGTGATCATCTCGACGGCGACCAAAAACCTTCAGGAGCAAATTCTCCAGCAGGACATTCCGCGTCTGGAGCAGGCGCTGGGGCGGCAAATACGTGCAGCGATGCTCAAGGGGCGGAGTAACTATCTTTGCCTGCACCGGCTTGAGCATTTTGAAGACAGCGGCCGCCTGCCCGGGCTGGGTGACATCCACCACTTCGACGCTATCCGGCAATGGTCTCAAACCACGCCGACGGGCGACCGGGCCGAGCTAACGGCACTGCCGGAAAACTTGACACTCTGGGGCGAACTCGATGCCCGGACTGAAAATTGCCTAGGGCAGAAGTGCCCCAAGTATGATGACTGCTTCGTTACCCGCGCCCGCCAACGCGCCCGCGAAGCCGACCTCGTCATCGTCAATCATCACTTGTTTTTTGCCGACCTTGCCGCCCGGCATGGTTCATACGGGGCGTTTTTACCCGACCATACGCGCGTCATTTTTGACGAAGCCCACGAGATCGAAGACACCGCCGCCAGCTATTTCAGCCTTCAGATTAGCAACTACCGGTTTGCGGATTTGCTCCGGGACGTTGAACAAGCCTTCATTCCTGACGATGGCCTGGCAGAAGCCATTCGCCGGACGTGCCGCGCCGTACGTCAGAGCGCCGACCATTTCTGGCAGTTCGCCCAGCGCATTTGTCGGACTAGGCACGGTGTTTTCGATGGACGCGGACGACTCTCCCCAACCGCCTTTACCGACCCGGTGGATGAGTTCGACTGCTCACCGGTGGTTGGCCGGTCATTGGAAGGAGATAGTGACGGGACGGCCCACCAGGAAGCTTCGGGCCTGACGGCACTGGCGGATGCCCTCGAAGCCTTGGCGGATGTGCTCCAGGCCACCCACGGCGGAGCGGTGTTGGCTGCCGATAACCTCCCGGCGCTGCGTCGCTTGGAGGAGCGCGCGCGGGGACTTCGGAGCGAACTGCTGCATATCGTCTGCGGTGACAACCCAAACTACGTTTACTGGTGGGAACGACGCGGACGGGGGCTTTTCTTGCAGGCAACCCCGATTGATGTTGCCGGTGTGCTGCGGGAGCAGTTGTTTGGCCAGCTCGAATCGGTGATCCTGACTTCCGCGACGCTTGCCAGCCAGGGGTCGTTTGATTTCATTCGGTCCCGGCTCGGCCTCGACCGCAGCGATGAACTCCTGATTGACTCTCCGTTTGATTACAGCCGGCAGGCCAGGCTCTACTTGCCGCCGGACTTGCCTGACCCCACTGCACCGGATTTCACCGACGCGGCCGTGGCTGAAATTATCGCCCTGCTTGCCATTACCCAAGGGCGCGCCTTCGTGCTCTGCACGAGCCTGAGCCACATGCGACGGCTTTACGATGGCACGCGCGCGCAGGTGAACTTTCCCTGTCTGCTCCAGGGCGATGCCCCCAAATCAACATTGATAGAGCATTTTCGGCGAACGCCAGGCGCAGTTCTCTTTGGAGCTGCCAGCTTTTGGCAGGGTGTGGATGTCGTGGGCGAGGCGCTTTCCTGCGTCATTGTGGACCGGTTGCCGTTTCCAGTTCCCTCCGATCCAGTCATTGAAGCCCGGTGTTGTCACATTGAAGCGGAGGGGGGCAATGCCTTCCAGACCTACAGCCTGCCACAGGCTATTCTTGCGCTCAAACAGGGGCTGGGACGCCTCATTCGGAGCAGCACCGACCGGGGCATACTCTGCTTGCTCGACGGGCGGATACGGAAATGGTACGGACAAGTTATCCTGAGCAGCCTACCATCCCAGCTCCCCATCATCCACGACCGCCAAACCTTGGCGCGCTGGTTTACCGAAGCCGTTTCAGAGATTTAGGCGTCTCAAAAAAAGATAATGCGCTTGGTCCGCCTAGGACTGGGACTGCATCCAGAGACGCTTGCTGAAGTAAGTCTGGCGGTAGTCATCCCCCGACATCTGAATTGTTTTGCACATTTCGTAGAGCCGGGAACGCAACCGAATACCGATGCGTTCTTCGAGGGTTTCCTCGTAACGCTCAGTCGGATGATCCAAGTAATTGGATGTGATAATGGTGGTTTTCTGTTCGTTGTAGCGGGTGTTGAGAATGTGGGTGATGGTGTCACGTACCCACTCCGTCGCTTTGCCCGCCCCTAGCTCATCGAGAACCAGGACGTCGGTATCATAGACCGGGCGCAGCACGGTCAGTTCCGTGGTTTGCGTCTGCGGGTTGTATGTTTCTTGGATTGTTTTGAGCAGGTCGCGGAAGTCATAAAACAAACAGGGCACACGCTTTTGTTTCATCAGCGCGTTGGCCGTTGCGACCGCAAGGTGTGTTTTCCCAACACCGCACGGACCAAGGAACATCAGCCCAAGCCCCCGTTCGACCGGATAATCCTTGACATAGCGCCGGCAGGCCAGTACCGCATTGACCAGCGGCCGCTGCCGTTCGTCATTTGGGTTGAGGTGGAAGTTGTCAAAGCTGCTTTCGCGGTAACGATTGGGAATGCGCGCGCGATCAATGAGGTTATCCACGCCAACGCGACACTTGACGCACCGCCGCGAGCGGCGTCCAACCGGGTCATACTCAAAACCAGTCCCTTGGCAGACCGGACACACGTCAGGCGACTGGTCAGCGATGAGCGGCGGTCGAGGAAGTGGATCAACAAGCGACATCGTCGCAAAAGCCGGGCGCCGATCCAAAAGAGCGAATTCAAAGGGGTGCGGCGCAAGGGAAAAAGTCAACCTAGCAAAGATGCTTCATCTGAGTTTCCACGGGCGGCCAAAAAAAGCAAGCGGGCTGGTGAAGCCCAGCTTTTACCCATTGCCCCACTTGAGTTTATCGCGCAGAAGCCGGAAGTAGTCCTTGCCGGCCGGTTCAATTAGCTTCAACACCGAAGCGCTCTTGCGAATCAAAACACGGTCTTCTGGTTCGACGGCGCAACCGGTCTGCCCATCGAAAGTCAGAAAGACATCCTCCACATTGAACGGCCCGCGCTCCGTTGTCAGGCGCAGCTCGATTTCACTGGTATCGGGAACCACCAGCGGCCGGTTGGTCAGCGTATGCGGACAAATCGGCGTGATGACAATCGCCTGCATGGTCGGATGCACGATTGGGCCCCCGGCGGAAAGTGAGTAGGCCGTCGAGCCGGTTGGCGTGGCAATGATGAGTCCATCGGCGTGGAAAATCGAAACAAACTGCCCACCAATGCGACATTCAATCGGCACGAGCCGTGCCAGCATGCTCTTTGTGACCACGCAATCATTGACGGCCTGGGCCGTGAGTCGCGGTTCCCCCTGGCGTTCAACGGTGGCTTCCAGCTTCATCCGCACATCCGTGTGGATGTCTCCGGCAAAGATACGTTCCAAAGCCTCATAGACCGTCTCCGGCGTATATTCCGTGAGATACCCAAGGTAGCCATAGTTGACGCCCAGAACCGGAACATCCCGCGCTCCGAGCAAGCGCGCGGCATAGATCATCGTGCCATCGCCCCCAATCACCACAACCAGCCCTACCTGCGCCGCCAAATCACTCGAAGGAAGGACTGTCACGGTTGGGGGGAGCAGATGGGCGGACGGCGTCTCCCCAACGACCCGACACCCACGCCCGACAAACCACTCGGCTAGTGCCGTGAGGTACGCTGTGATGTCCGTCAGATGCGGTTTGACGATCAGTCCGACCGTTTCAAAGGCAACCATGGCTTGAGACATGTTTCTATGCGCCAGGCATCCACAGCGTGACGCGCCCTTGCGACAGGTGAGCTAGTTTGGGGATGAAAGCGTCGGCAGTGAGTTGTTGGCTGGCGTTGCCAGCACTTCCGATAGGTCGGTGACGACCCCAGGCGCGGCCGCCGGTAACGGTGGCGGCGCAGTCGCTGGCTGACCATCCGCCGGCGGTGCCAGCGGCAGGACAATCGAAAAAGCCGTCCCGACGCCGACCTGGCTCCGCACCGACACATTGCCGCCATGCGCCGCCGCGATTCGTTTGACGATGGCCAGTCCAAGACCGGTTCCGAGGTCTCGGCTGCGACTGGCCGCTTGATAATACGCATCAAAGAGGTAGGGCAGGTCTTGAGCGGGAATGCCCTCACCCGAATCCACGACGCTAAAGACAATGTAGGGGACGCCAGCGTCCACCTGCGTGCCTTCCATCAGGCGCGCCTCGAGCCAGATTTGCCCGCCATCCGGGGTAAACTTGACGGCGTTGGACATCAAGTTCGACAGTGCCCGATGCAACTTACCGGCATCCCCGACGATGGCCGGCAGATGATCCTCGCAACCATAACTGAACTTGATGGATTTGCGGCGGATCGCCGGCTCAAACTCCTCGCCGACCTGCTCAATCACCTTGGCGACTTCAAGCCGCTCAAGCGCCAGATTCATCTTGCCGGCTTCAAGTTTTGAGAAATCCAGGAGTTCTGACACGAGCGCAATCAGCTTCTCGGCAACTGCGCGCGCGCCGGTCACTAGTGGCAGGATGTCAGACTTCTTGGGACGTGGCCCACTCAACTCTTGCTCGATTAACTCCATCGTGGAAACAATCGTTCCCAGCGGAGAGCGAATATCATGGACAATGGCATTGGTGAACTCAGCCCGCAGCCGCTCCAGTTCACGCAGTTTTTCATTGGCGTCGCGCAGTGACTGCGCTTGCGTCCGTACCTGGACGTAGCGCCCCGCCCGTTTCAGCGCCAGCGAAATTTGTTCCAGCGCCCGCCGCAGGATTTGGGTTTCCTCGTTGTTGGAGGCGTCCTGAAGGGATTGAATGGCAGTGCTCAAGGAGGACATCACGTCCTGCCACTTGGCTTGTTCCTCGAGGTCGGCCAGGTCTGAGAACTCCGGCAGCGATTGCTCGCCAGTTGGGCGAATGAACCGTTCAATCCCATCCGCCACGGCCGACAGGTTGGCCACCATCTGCTGACGCTCAATCGCCCAGCGTTGGCGTTCCAGCATACGCCGGAGCTTGAGAATGAGTTCCTGGTGACGGAATGGAACCGCAAGTGCCTCATCGGCGCCGGCGTGCAATACCGACGGGACATCGTCATCGCGGGTTGCCATTGGACTCAGGACAATCACCGGCAAGTTCCGGAGCGCCGACTGTCCACGTACCCACCGCGTCAAATCGAGGCAGTTCTGATGACGCAGGGCAATATCCAGAATGAGGGCGTCGAATGGATAAGCCGCCAAACGCTGCTGCGCCTCATCACCGGTATTCACCAACTCAATTTCATAGCCGCTGCTCGTCAGCAATGCGCCAACCATCGCACCAAGCAGGTTGTCATCTGACGCGATGAGGATTCGTTCGGGCATGGCGTTTTCTTTTTGAAGGCACCTGATACGCTTGGGCCGACGCTCCCACCCGTGTAGAAACGCCTAGCGAGTGATCCCTGAACGAGTTTGCCAGCACTTGACAAGCTACTTGGCGATTTGGCTGACAGGCTAGGAACCAGCCACACCACTTGTCAAGGCATGGCTTGCGCTTCACGCTTGCAATTTATCGTTACCTAGGACAAGCTTCTGAAGCATTCTAAAAGCACTTGGCTGTATAAGCGGCTAAACTTGCGAAAGTCTTGTGGCGGCGTAGCTCAGATGGTTAGAGCGACGGATTCATAACCCGTAGGTCTCCGGTTCGATCCCGGACGCCGCTACCAAGCTGGCATGTCCATCACGTTCCAATACCCAAACGCGCGTTTCTTTGGAAATACCACGCTTGAATGTCGTCAGTAGCCTATGCTGACGGCTCTGGAGAATCCTCAGCGCCGATTTGTGATGGATGATCATCATCGCGCAATCCCCAGTAGGGTGGCGAGGTAATGCAACACTAAACACTCGCCGCCGGGAACTGCCAGAGCACTTCACGGCTGTCACCCAACACAACCTGAACTGCCGGCAATGGGAAAAGTGAACCGTTGATCCTGTTTGCCTTTGAGTCGTCCGCCCATCGTGAGCACTCATGATGTCGCGCACGACCCCATCAAGCAAGACAGAAGACACCCTGCGTCGGTCAACTGATGCCAAAGACGAAGCGTGAACCAAGTTCTCGCCCACGTTTAGCCCTACCGCGACGGACATTGAAAGCTGCGGCTGGCAACGCGCATACTTAGGCGGCAATGTACGAAAAGTCACCTTCTAGCATAAGGAGTCCTATCGTGACCGACGAGCAATTTCGGATTGAACGTGACAGCATGGGCGAGGTTCGGGTTCCGGCAACCGCCCGTTACAGCGCCCAGACACAGCGCGCTGTCGAAAACTTTCCCATCAGCGGGATTCGCTTTCCACGGCGCTTCATCGAAGCGTTGGCGCTCGTGAAATGGGCTGCCGCCAGCGCCAATCAAGACTTGGGGTTGCTTGCCCCGGCGCTGGCAGAAGCAATTGCCAGTGCCGCGCTCGAAGTCGCCGGTGGCCACCACGACGAGCATTTTCCACTCGACATTTTTCAAACCGGCTCCGGGACAAGCACCAACATGAACGCCAACGAGGTCATTGCCTCGCTTGCCGGTGAGCGCCTTGGCGGGCGCGTCCATCCCAATGATCACGTCAACATGGGACAGAGCAGTAACGACGCCATCCCAACCGCTATCCACGTCAGCGCATACTTGGCGGCCACGCATGATTTGCTTCCCGCGCTGCGCCACCTGCACGCCGCACTTGTTGCCAAGGCCGAAACCGTCTCTCACGTCGTCAAAACCGGGCGCACCCACCTGATGGATGCCATGCCCATCACCTTGGCCCAGGAACTCACCGGCTGGGCCTGGCAGATCGCCCACGGGATTGAGCGCATCGAATGCGCTCTGCCCCGGCTGGCCAAACTGGCGCAAGGCGGTACGGCCGTGGGCACGGGCATCAACGCCCACCCGGAGTTTGCCGCCCGCTTCGCGGCACGGCTTTCCGAGCGAACGGGTCTGCCCTTCCGCCCCAATGACAGCTTTTTTGAATCCCTGAGTTCCCAGGATGCCATCGTCGAACTCAGCGGCCAGGTCAAGACCGTGGCCGTCAGTTTGATGAAAATCGCCAACGATTTGCGCTGGATGAATAGCGGGCCCCAAGCCGGACTTGCCGAAATTCGGCTCCAGGACCTTCAACCCGGCTCAAGCATCATGCCGGGAAAAGTCAACCCGGTTATCCCCGAAGCCATGGCCATGGTGTGCGCCCAGGTTATCGGCAATGACACCACCATCACCATCGCCGGACAGTCAGGCAACTTTCAACTCAATGTCATGCTGCCGGTCATTGCCTACAACATCCTGCAAAGCTTGACCTTATTAGCCAATGCGGCGCGTTTGTTGGCCGACAAGGCCATTGCCAACTTCACCGTCAATGAGGAACGACTGGCCGCCCAAGTTGGACGCAACCCCATCCTGGTCACGGCGCTCAACCCGGTGATCGGTTACGAACTCGGCGCCAAAATTGCCAAACGTGCCTATGCCGAAGATCGCACGGTCAAGGATGTTGCGGCGGAAATGACCGACCTTGCCCCGGAAGAACTGGACCGCTTGCTCGACCCACGGGCGCTGACCGAAGGCGGCATCCGGCAGTAGCGGCGGCCTCTTGTCTCTGGTGGTCTTGGCAAACGCCACTTTCTGAGCTACCGGCTAAAGGGAAGGAAACGATTGAGGATGGCCGCGCGCCATCCTCTGTGCCGCACTGGCTCGGGCGCGAAGATGCCGTCGCGGGGGCTAGGCGGTCGTGCCGTCGGAACGACCAGACGGATACCAGCCCGCACGCACGTTACGGACGCACCGATGGCAGATGGTTGGAAAGGCTGGGTCCTCGCCAACCGTGGTTTCGTAATGCCAGCACCGCTCGCATTTGACACCGGGCGCGGGCCGTACCTGAACTGACAAGCCATCGGCATCCATTTGTTCCAGCGTGACCCGCGACACAATCAACAACAATGAGAGGGCTTCCGCGCCGTAGTCCGCCAAGACCTCGTACAGGCGGCCACCGGCCCGCAAGTTCACCTGGGCTTCAAGCGAAGACCCTAGGTCGCCAGCGGCCCGCGCCTGTTCGAGTTCCTTGAGCGCCGCCGAGCGCACGCCCAGCAAGGTTTCCCAGCGCGCCCGGAGTTCCGGCTGCGCACGCTCTGGATCGTAAGCCGGGAACTCGGCCAAGTGAACCGAGCCGACTTGGTTGCGCGTCAGCTTCTCCCAGGCTTCGTCGGCCGTGAACGCCAGCATTGGCGCGAGCAATCGAATGAGCGAACTGGCAATGTCGTGAAGCGCCGTCTGTGCTGCGCGCCGCTCATAGGACTTGGGAGCGTAGGTGTAGAGCCGATCCTTGAGAACATCGAAGTAAATGCTTGAGAGCTGGGTCGTGCAAAAGTTCAGAAGCGCCGTGTAAGCTGCCTGAAAGGCATATTGCTCATAAGCGGTGCGGACGCGCCGCGTGAGTTCGTTGGTTTCAACCAGCGCCCAGCGGTCGATCTCAAACAGCTCGGCAAACGGAACGGCGTCGGTTTTGGGATCGAAGTCCGAAAGGTTATTGACGAGGTAGCAGAGCGTGTTGCGCAGCTTGCGGTAAGCGTCGCCAATCCGGGCCAAAATCTCTTCCGAAATGGGCGCGTCGTCCGTGTAATCCACGCTCGCCGTCCATAGGCGCAACAGGTCAGCGCCACCGGTTTCGATGAGCGACTGCGGCTCGATGACATTGCCCTGGCTTTTCGACATTTTCTCGCGGTCCTTGTCGAGAACGTAGCCGTGGGTAATGACAGCACGGTAAGGCGCATGACCGCGCAACCCCAAACTGACGACAAGCGAAGAATTAAACCAGCCGCGATACTGATCCGAACCCTCGATGTACACATCCGCGGCCGGCTCATCGGGTGTTGCCAGTCCGGCGCGTTCCATGGTCTGCCAACTCACGCCCGAATCCAGCCACACGTCGAGAATATCCATCTCTTTTTCAAAGTCAGTGGCGCCGCAGTGTTCACAGGCAAAACCAGGTGGGATGAAATCCGTCGCCGGCCGCACGTACCAGGCATCCGCGCCTTCCTGAGCAAAGACCTCCGCCACGCGCTCCATGAAGTCCGCCGTGGCGTGAACCGTTCCACAGGACTGACAACGCAAGGCAGCAATTGGCACGCCCCAGGCACGTTGGCGTGAAATGCACCAGTCGCCGCGGTTGATGAACATGTTGCGCATGCGTTCCTCGCCCCAGGGCGGAAGCCACTGCACCCGGGCAATTTCGGTAATGGCACGGTGGCGCAGGTTGGCGGCATCCATCGAGATGAACCACTGGGGTGTTGCGCGGAAGATCGTCGGTGTTTTGGTACGCCAGCAGTGCGGGTAACTGTGGGGATAATCCTCGACAAAAACCAGTTTGCCGCGCTGGCGGAGCAGCTCGATAATGCCTGGGTTGGCGTCAAAGACCTGTTGTCCGGCGAAATGCGCCACCTCATCGGTGTACACGCCGCGCTGATCCACCGGACAGTATGGCTCCAGGCCATAACGCTTGCCGATGACGAAATCCTCCATGCCGTGACCTGGGGCAGTGTGGACGGCTCCGGTTCCGGCTTCGAGCGTGACGTGTTCGCCCACCATGAGTCTGGATTCCCGGTCCAGCCAGGGATGGCGGGCAGACTTGCCGTCCAGCGCCGCGCCCTTGAAGGTCGCCAGTGTCCGCAGGTGTGTCCACCCAAACTTCTGCGCCAAGTCGGGCAAAAGCTTGGCGGCAACGATATAGGTCTTGGCGCGGCTGGTTTCGTCGCCGTCGGCCGCCGTCGGAATTTCCACCGCCACGTAGTCGAAATCCGGGCCGAAACTGATCCCAAGGTTGGCCGGGAGTGTCCACGGCGTGGTCGTCCAGATGACAACGGCGGCGTCACGTCCGGCCAGTTCAGGCGCGATTGCCGCCGGATCGGTTACGAGCGGAAAAGCGACGTAGATCGAAGGGTCAACGACATCCTTATATTCGAGTTCGGCCTCGGCCAGCGCCGACTGCGCGCCAAGCGACCAGTGCACCGGACGTAAACCGCGATAGACACTGCCCTGCCGCACAAAAGCCGCCAAGGTTCGCAGGATGTCGGCTTCATAGTCGTAACTCATCGTGCGGTAGGCGTTGTTCCAGTCGCCCAGGATACCCAGGCGCTGAAAATCACGATTCATCTGGTTGATGTGGTGCTCAGCGAAGGACCGAGCCTCACGCCGGATGATGAGCGGCGTCAGGGCAACTCCCTTGGCGGCCAACTTACCTTCAAGTTCTTTGACAACCTTGGTTTCAATCGGCAGTCCGTGACAGTCATAGCCGGGGATGTATGCCGTATCGAAACCCATCATGGCGCGCGACTTCACAATGAAGTCCTTGAGAATCTTGTTGAAGGCCGTCCCCATGTGGATGCGTCCATTGGCATAGGGTGGACCATCGTGCAAGCGGAAGACCGGACGACCAGCCCGCGCCTGACGCAGCTTCCCGTACACGTCAGCTTCAAGCCAGCGTTTGAGCCGCTGGGGTTCGGTTTGGGCCAGATTGCCCTTCATGGGCAAGTCTTTGGAAGGTAAGTTGACGGTCTTTTTGAGATCAAAAGTCATCGGCAAGCTATGGGCATCGAGCAAACATGAAAACGTATTCGAGCGTTCGCGCATTATGCGGAACGTCTGCTCATTGAGCAATGCGCTCAGGCAAGCCCGCATTGACAGTGCGGCGACATTTCCGTACCTTAGCCGCTTGCATTGTTGCGCGCGGGCCGTTAGCTCAGTCGGTAGAGCAACTGGCTTTTAACCAGTGGGTCGCAGGTTCGAGTCCTGCACGGCTCATTCTTTTCGGAGACAAAACACGGCAGGTGCTACCCTGCCGTGTTTTGTCTTAGTCGTGATCTCGCAGTTCACCACCATTGCCTAGCGGGTCGTCGGTCGGGAGGTCGGTGAGGGGGCGCAACGCAAAGGTTGTGGTCGGGTCATCAGCTTCAGCGGCCAGCAACACCAGCGCCCCTTGGGATAACCGCCACACAAGGTCAATGTCCGTGGCATCCACGTCGGCCGGGTCGCCGTACTGTTTCACAAAAGCGTCAATCACGTGGTTTTCGTCATCGGCGAGGTTCGGGTCGGTAAGGTCTGACAACTGAAATATCACACTGTGAACGGTTGACTGCCCGAGCCGAGACGTCACCGTGACCCGGCAGCGGCCGCTGCCTTTCCCAAAGGTGACCGGCAGGACGGCGGTCAGAACCTCTTGCTCGCCTTCGACTTGCCAACGGCGCTCGACGCGCGCGTCGGACAGCAGTCGCTCGGCATCTTGCCGCGTGAGTGGCGGCTGTCCGGCCCGTTCGCGTGAACCATCGAACTGGGGCCAAAACCGCTCCATCAGACTAAATAGATCAATCGTTGGCGCTGGGGGCGATGCCGGTTGGCAGCCATTGCAAAACCCAAGGCTGAACCAGGCCAGCCACACTACCAACAGTCGCCGATGCGAACGGATGACCATGCCGAGCTGTTCCTCGCCACAAGCCAGGCTGGAAACCTGGGTTACTGATTCTTTGCTTGTACGCCGAATCACAGACGATGCGCAACGCCTGGCAGGAATCTGCCTTGCCCAAATATTTGCCGGAACTCACCGCCCTTCGCCAACGTTTCGCATTGGCGATACGCATGGCTCATCTCCTAGCGCACCGAGGTTTCTGATGTCCACTGGCGCGATGCCCTTTCGTGAGGCGGTTCGGCTGGCCGTCGAAGCCTTGCGTGCCCACAAGTTACGAAGTTTTTTGACGCTTCTCGGCGTCGTTTTTGGCGTCATGACGGTCGTGGCAGTGGCCGCCGTGATTGAAGGGATGAACATCTATGTCGCCCAGACCATGGAGGACGAATTCGGTGCCAATACGATCATTCTCGACCGGTATGGCATCGTCCTTGGGCTCGATGAATGGCTCCGCGTCCAGAAAAACAAAATCATCACGCTAGACGACTACCGTGACTTGCGCGAACGAGCGAATCTGGCCCAGGAAATGGGCATCCGGCTGGACCAGTCTATCCCCTACCTGCGGCAGGGCGGGACAGAACTGACCAATGTTTCGGTCATTGGTTATTCGCCAACCATCCCGGCGATGGGAGCAGGTAACATCTCGGTCGAAGATGGACGGTTCATTGTTGAAAGCGACGACGAAAACCGTGCCAACGTCGTTTTCGTCGGCTACAAAATCCGTGAGAAACTCTTTGGCGGCGCCAACCCGGTTGGACGTGAAATACGCATTCTGGGCGAGCCGTTCCGTATCATTGGGGTCTCGAAGGAACTCGGTTCATTTTTAGGAAATGACCGTGACACCTTCATCGTTGTGCCACCATCAGTCCACTTGCGGATGTTTGGGCCCCGCCAATCACTGGCTATTGTCCTACAACCTAAGCCAGGCGTTACGCTTGAGGCCCTTGAAGATCAAGTCCGCGGCATTATGCGCGCACGCCATCACTTGCGACCGGAGCAGCGGGATGACTTTGCCTTCATTGGTGCGGATGCGCTCAAGGACCTGTGGCGCAACCTGACTGGAATGATTGCCGTTGTGGCACTCGGCGTCGTCTCCATTTCGCTGGTGGTGGGCGGCATCGTCATCATGAACATCATGATGGTGGCCGTCACTGAGCGAACCCGTGAAATCGGCATCCGCAAAAGCTTGGGCGCTCGGCGATGGGATATTCTGTCGCAGTTTCTGGTTGAATCCTCACTTTTGTCCGGCACAGGCGGCGTCTTGGGATTGGCGATTGCCTGGGTTGGACTGGTTATTGCCGGGCAGTTTGGGCTGCCATTTGCCATGCCCATCTGGGCAGTTGTTCTGGCACTGGTCGTTTCAACTGGGGTTGGGCTGATTTTCGGTATCTACCCGGCCTACCGGGCCGCCAACCTGGACCCGATCGTTGCCCTGCGTAACGAGTAAAGCAATCTGCCCCAACCCTAAGCCAACTTCCCGGTAAGGAAGAACATTCACCATGTGGTTTTACAGTGTTCGAGAAAGTATTGGGCAGGCCTTTGCGACGATTGCAGCCCGCAAGTTTCGGTCACTTCTGACGATCCTAGGGGTCATCATCGGAACGACCTCCGTCATTTTGGTGTCGTCGGTGGTCACCGGACTTGAAGCAAGCTTTGCCGCCATGGTTGAACGCTTCGGGACAAACACCGTTTTTGTCTCCAAGTTTGACTTTGGCGGCCCACGCGACCCCACCTTTGAAGAACGTCAACGGAAAGACTTGACGTATGAAGATGGGCTCGCAATTGCCGAGTTGCCAAGCGTGGCGGCCGCCACCGCCTCGCTGGGTAAGTGGCCTGGTGGTCCTGATCCACCTATTTTGAAATACCGTGACCGCCAGGCGAATAGTCCCGTTCTGCGCGGCGGAGACCCGGCATTTCTCGAAGCCCGCAACATGCAGATGCTCACCGGGCGCTACTACACTGATGTTGAGAGCCGACATGGCGTGCCGGTCGCCGTCATCGGCTACGACACGGCGGAGACACTCTTCGGGACGACGGAAGCCGTTGGAAAAGAGTTAACCATCAACGGGCAAATCTTCCGGGTGGTTGGCGTTCTTGAAAAAAGTCCGGCGCGCGGCATGTTTCCCGGCGCAAACTGGGAAGACAACTGCGCCATCATTCCACATGCGACCTTTCGGCGACTTTATCCGCGGAACAAGAACTACATTATTGTCGCCAAGGCCAAGGATGGACAGCTTGACCGCATGGTGGATGACATCACGCGGCTGTTACGCAAGCGACGTAACGTTCCATTTTACAAGGCCGATGACTTTCATCTTTCAACCCCAACGGCTGAGAAAGAAGGTTTTGGGAAAATTACGCTCGTGCTGGCCGCCATTGTCGTCCCAATCTCCGGCATGGCCCTCCTCGTTGGGGGCATTGGTGTCTTGAACATCATGCTGGTCTCCGTTACGGAGCGGACGAAAGAAATCGGTACGCGCCGTGCTCTGGGTGCGCGCCGACGTGACATCATCATGCAGTTTCTCATTGAAGCCATGTCACTCACGGGACTCGGTGGTTGTATTGGTATTGTGGCCGGCATCACCATCAGTGCACTTCTCAATGCCACGGTTCCAGTCCTACCGTCCAGCGTTTCAATGTTCTGGGTTATGGTGGGATTTGTTATCTCGGTCAGCATCGGCCTCATCTCTGGACTCATTCCGGCCATCAAAGCGGCTTACCTCGATCCGGCTGAAGCCCTCCGCTATGAGTGACCCACGGAACCGGTGCTGCTCTGGCGGAGGCTAAGAATGGAACCAAGCGGCAAGCGAGTGGACTGGGTTCAGGCTGGTGACTTCACGCTGGCGGTCGGCAAATAGCGCGGATGGCCTTGGCCACAGCCCCAATTTGGGCTTCGGTATGGGCAGCCGTAACCGTTAACCGCAGGCGGGAAGCGCCGGGCGGGACGGTTGGCGGACGGATGCCAACCACATAGAAACCCGCGTCCTGGAGTGTTTGCATGGCGTACATCACGGCTTGTTCGCTGCCCAGCACAACCGGGAAGATCGGCGTCGGCCACGTCGGCGGGAGACCAAGCGCTGTCGCCATCTCAACGATATTGGCGCGCAGCATACGGACCAACTGATCGCTTTCCTGTAGCAAGCAGACGGCTTCCAGCGCGGCGGCAACTGGGGCTGGGGGGAGGGCCGTGGTGAAGATAAACGGCCGCGCCCGATTCGTGAGTAGCTCAATAACCACTTCGGGCGCGACGACAAACGCGCCAAAGCTTCCAAGCGCCTTGCTTAGTGTTCCCATGGTGATGAGTGGATGATCGGCTGATGCAACCGTAGCCGCCAGACCGCGCCCATGCGGGCCTAGTACGCCCGTGGCATGGGCTTCGTCAAGCACCACCCAGGCCCCAAAGGCTTCTGCCAGCGCAAGCAACTCATCGAGTGGCGCAACGTCACCGTCCATTGAAAACACGGCTTCGGTGACAATGAGCTTACGGCGTGCTCGTGGATGCTCGGCAAGTTTGGCGCGCAGGTCATCCACATCGTTGTGCCGATAGACGACGACGGTAGCACGGCTCAAGCGGCAGCCATCGATCAAGCTGGCATGATTGAGCGCGTCGGAAAAAATCACATCCCCGGCACCAGCTAAAGTGGCCAACAATGCTAGGTTAGCGTGATAGCCGCTGTTGAACAGCAGCGCCCGGTAGCCCGGCTGACCACCGACCTTGAAATCCACCAGGGCAGTTTCCAACGCACTGTGCAGGGTCAGTGTGCCGCAAATCAGGCGGCTGGCCGTCGCCCCAACCCCCCAGGCGGCTGTAGCGGTCTGTGCCGCAGCAATGAGACGCGGATGGGTCGCTAAACCGAGATAGTCGTTGCTGGAAAAGTTGAGCCACGTCCGATCCTCGCGCACAAAGGTTACCGTTGGTGGCGACTGAGCTGCCCTCAACTCACGCCAGCGGCCAGACGCCCGGATGGTTTCCAGTTCATCTGCAAGTTCAGTTTGAAGCGCAAGCAGGGACATGATGCATGATAGCCATCTGGGTAGCAGGGCAAGGCAGTCGCCATTGCCGAGCACGCCATCAGTCACGCACAATAGCAAAACGACTTGGGAAAATGGATAGGGAGGAGCTGAAAGCCGGATGCCGGATGTGCCAACGTTGGCCGACTACATCGAGGACTTCAAAAAATTTCTGATGTACGAGCGGAACGCCTCGGCGCACACCTTGCGGTGCTACCTTGGGGATTTGGAACAGTTTCATGACTTCTTGTGTCCACCAGATGCGCAAGGTACTCGGCGCGCGGTTGATATTCACGACATTGATAACATCACCATTCGCGAGTATCTGACCACGCTGTATGACAAGCGGAAAAAGAAAACGTCAATCGCGCGCAAACTAGCCACCCTCCGGGCTTTTTTCCGCCATCTCTGCCGGGAGGGGGTGCTTGAACTCAATCCGGCCCAACTGGTGGCATCACCCCGTTTAGAGAAAAAGCTACCGAATCACCTTACTGTCGAAGAGGCCATGCGGTTTGTCGAGATGCCCGACCTGGAAACCGTTCTGGGCAAGCGCGACCGAGCCATTTTGGAGATGCTCTACGCCACCGGCGTGCGCGTTTCGGAGTTGGTCGGGATGAACCTCGAAGACATTGATTTCAAAAACCAGTGCGTCAGGGTTCGCGGCAAGGGACGCAAAGAGCGCATCGTCCCGTTCGGCGAATATGCCTCCAAGGCGCTGGAACTTTACTTAGGCGTCCGTGGGCAACTCCTCGCGCACGCCCCAGAGGATAAGCGTGAACCCAACTGCGTGTTTTTCAACTACCAGGGAACACGGCTCACCACCCGCTCCGTTGGTCGGCTGATTGATAAGTACATTCGCCAGTGCAGCGACCTGCACCACATCAGCCCGCACAGTCTGCGCCACTCGTTTGCCACGCACCTGCTCGGAGCGGGGGCCGACCTGCGTGCTATCCAGGAGTTGCTCGGCCACGCCCGGTTGACGACGACGCAGCAGTACTTACACGTTTCAACCGATCGCCTCATGGAAGTTTATGACCGGGCGCACCCAAAAGCCTAAGCCGCGGACGACACCACTCACCAGCGCCCCCGTGCCGACTGCCACACCGCGCCGGCGGGTCGGCTTGCTGGGCGGAACATTTGATCCGATTCATTACGGGCACTTACGGCTGGCGGAAAGTTTGGCAGCTATTTTCAACTTCAATGAACTGTTGTTCATTCCGACCTACAGCCCCCCGCACAAGGACTTCGACCGTGTGACGTCAGCCTACCACCGTTATGCGATGACGGTGCTGGCGACGCTCCAAATGGACATTGCCCGCGTTTCGATGGTCGAAATCTTTGCCCCGGAGCGACCTTACACGGCCGACACGGTGGCGACGTTTCGGAAGTCCTATGGCCCAGACGCACATTTGTTTTTCATGATGGGCGCGGACTCATTCGTGAGCCTGCCCAAGTGGGAACGCTATGAAACCCTGCTGGATAGTTGCCATCTGATTGTCATGACCCGTCCGAAGTACGAAGTTGGTGATCTGGCGACCCTGGCCGAACGCTACGGCACGCGGCGCGTCATTGACTTGCGTGGCGGCCGCGCAAGCCAGCAAGCCGTCACCAGCAACCTCGACGCTGGCATGCATGTCTTTCTGACAGATTTGTTTGCCCTGGATGTCTCGGCCACCGACATTCGCCAGGCCGTGAGCGAAGGGCGCTCGATTGCGCGCTTCGTTCCGCCGCTGGTTGAGCGGTATATTCATGTATATGGACTTTATTCAAACGGACACCACACTCGATGACGAACGACACTTCACCGACTTCGCTAGCGCATAACGTCGCCAGCCAAACCGAGCGCACTCCACCCAACGTTGAAGACCGCCGCGTGTGGAAGACCTTGCATGCCTTGCAGGAAAAAAAAGGCGTCGCGCCAATTGTGCTTGATATTAGCGAGCTGACGTCCTTTGCCGATTACTTTGTGATTGCCACCGGCACGTCGTCGCGCCACGTACAGGCATTGGCCGATGAAGTCGAAAAGCAACTGGCAACGCTCAAGGTTTATCCACGGCACATCGAGGGCTACGCCGATGGCGAGTGGGTTTTGATGGACTACGGGGATGTTATCGTCCATGTCTTCACGCCTGAGCAACGGGAATTTTATGGACTGGAGCGCCTGTGGAGTGACGCTGGCAAGCTTGTTATCCGTGAGGATGCGCCATTGCCGGTTATGTAGTCACACCCTTACCTGACCGTTCCCTCTGCAGGAAGCATGACATCCATCGAGGACGGCACGACCCACCTCACCGCTTTTGAATCACACTGCGTCTGGGTCCAGTCCTAGGGCGCGCAGCTTCGCCGCCAGGCGTTCTTTCTCCGCGCGTTCTTGTTGCTCGCGCGCCAGGGCCGCTTCCTTCGCCAATCGCTCCTGCTCGGCTTGCCGCCAAGCCGCCTCTTTCTCGGCACGCTCATGTTCTTTCTCAGTGCGCTCATGTTCTTTCTCGGCGCGCTCTTGTTCAGCTTGCTGCCAAGCCAGCTCTTTCTCCGCTCGCTCACGTTCCTTTGCTGCCTGCTCCGCCTCCGCCCGCTCCTCGTCCGTGGCAAGCCACCGCCCTTCCGCGTCGTAAAACCTCACCCAGTCCCCCTCCAGCCGCTTGAACCGCCCGCGCCAAACCCCGATCCCCAACCCGGCTTCCGGCAGCCACAGCCGCCCCTCCCCACTCGTCACCTCCCGCAACCCAACCCCGTCGTGCCGGAAAAATCGCACCTCCGCCGGCCGCCGATGGTGATTCACCGTCACGTAGTACGGTACTTTCAAATGCCGCTCATACACCTCCCACTTCGTCGGGCCGTCCTGCGCCGGCAACGCCCCCCGGCCAAGGTCATTCCGCGTCGTGCCGGGCGAAAGTGCCTCCACGATGATGAGCGGCGTGGCCTTTTCCTCCCACACCACGAAGCTTGTCCGCTGCCGCCCCTCGCGCAGCAGCGGCACATCCACGACGCCAAACCAGTCGGGACGCAAGCCGTGCAAGGTCGGCTGCGCCTGGTAGTAGAGATACATGTCCAGTGCCGAGAAGTAGCGGTCGGGGAGGAACTTGGGGGGACGGAAGGTCTCGATGAGCAGGTAAGCCAGGAAAGCGTGAAACTCGTCAGGCAAGGCTTCCTCTCCTTCAAACTCGCTGGGGAGGTCATCCATGGTCGGCAACGCCAACTCGTATGAGGCGGACATGGTCGGGGCTCCTTTCGCAGTCGAAGTATTGGCTTTCAGCCGCGCCCTGCCAAGCGTAGCAAAGTTTGCTGATTCCTTTGCCGAGAAACTTCAAGCGACCGACTCGCCCGAATCACTTTTTTCGAAACCCGCCAAGCGATCTTTGGTCGCGTGGGTTGCTTGGCGGATGGCATCCACCAAGGCAAGACTTTCTCGCATCGCGGCGACATCATGAACGCGAACAATATGCGCCCCCCCGGCGGCTGCCAACGCTACGCTGACGGCGCTTCCGAGTAAGCGCGTGGATGGCTCAGGTCGTTGCGTGACGACGCCAATGAATGACTTACGCGAGGGCCCAACCAATAATGGACGGCCAAGCCTGGATAGGCGCGGCAACCCGCCAAGCAGGAACAGGTTGTCGTCCAGCGTCTTGCCAAATCCCAGCCCTGGGTCGAACACGATGCAGTTCGGGTTGATACCGGCCGTTTGGGCGACAACGAGGCTACGGCGGAAGCTGGCTTCAACATCGGCGAAGATGTCAAGCACTGGCGAAAGTCCGTGAAGCTCACCGGGCCGACCGCGACTGTGCATGATCACCACCCCAGCGCTGTGACGCGCAATGACTTCGGGCATGCGCGCATCAAAACGAAAGCCTGAAATGTCATTGACAATCGAAGCGCCAGCCTTGAGCGCTGCATCCGCTACCGAAGCCTTGTAGGTATCAATCGAAAGTGGAACGGCAATCGTCCCGGCCAGGGCCTCAATCACCGGCAGGACGCGCGCCATTTCATCCTTTTCGTCTATGGGTTGAGCACCGGGGCGCGTGGATTCGCCGCCGACATCAATGATGTCCGCGCCAAGCTCGACCATCTCCCGGGCGTGGTTTACGGCAGCTTCGTGGCTCGCATAATGCCCTCCATCCGAGAATGAATCCGGCGTGACGTTGAGAATCCCCATCAAGCGCGTGGTTGTGCCCAGCGCCAGTTCGCCATCACGCAGCCGCCAGTTGAATGGTTGACGGTCTGTAACGACCAGTTGTTCCTGAATCTTGTGGGTCATCGGCTTGCCGTTGTTCTATGCATGCGAATAATTTACGCCTAACTATAGAACGTAGATAAAGAGTTCCTGGCGGCTTAGGGCAGGGGGGCAGAGTGAAACAGATTTCAATCGTCGCACTCAATACTTTCCGCGAATCGGTACGCGACAAGGTTCTTTATAACTTGGTTGTGGCGGTGCTCATCCTCATCGCCGCCTCACTTCTTATCGGCGAGCTTTCCATCAATCAGGAACGCAAGGCGATGGTGGACCTCGGCCTGAGCACGCTCCTGCTGTTTGGCTATCTCATTGCCGTCTTCATCGGCACCGGGCTGGTTTACAAAGAAATCGAACGGCGCACGATTTACACCATCTTGTCAAAACCTCTGCATCGCTACGAGTTCATTCTTGGGAAGTTTTTTGGTTTATCGCTCACGCTGTTGGTCAATTGCGCAGTCATGCTTGTGGCCTTGATTGTGGCGCTGTTTTACGTGCGACGGCCAACCGACCCATCGCCATTTGGTATTATCCCGGCGGCGTTCTTGCTCTACGTCGAACTGCTGTTGGCAACGGCGCTGGCGCTGCTTTTTTCATCGTTTACGACACCGGCGCTGGCAACGCTCTTTAGCATCGTAAGCTACTTGGTGTGTAACTTCACGCCTGATCTCAAGCTGTTCGCCGATGTCCTCAACGTTGAAACCTATCCGTCGCTGCGTGTGACCCAGGTCGTTCTCTGGGGGCTTTACTACCTGCTCCCCAACCTCAACAACTTCAACTTCATTACTCGTACGGCGCATGGCATCCCCATCACCAGCGCACAGCTTGGCCTTGCCTGCCTGTATGGCGTGGTCTATCTCGGTATTCTGCTCTCACTGACGATCTATGTCTTTGAACGACGCAACTTCAAATAGCTCAGCCAGAACGAACGAAGAACGCCGCCGGGCTTACCTGTGCTGGGGCGTCATCCTGGTTGGGCTGACCTGTCTCTACCCACTGCAAGCCCGATTCGATGCGACGTTTCAGTCCAGTCGCGCGGTTGAGGAAACGCTTTACATCCGCTCTGGTGAAACGGTACGACGCTTGTCATTTGGATTTGACGGCGTTGTATCCGACCTTTACTGGATTCGTACCGTGCAGTATTTCGGTCGAAAGCTGACGGGTGGGCTGACCGGCGAGGGGGCCGTGGATTTCTCACGACTCTCCAAGGATGACATGCCGATCCTTGCGCCCATGCTTGACATCACAACCACCGTTGACCCGAACTTCGTAGCGGCTTATCGAACCGGGGCCATTTTTCTGGCGGAGTTCGATTACGATGCGGCGCTGGCACTGTTGCGCAAAGGGATTGCTGCGCAGAAGGACCAGAAAACGCTATTCCGCATGTGGTCGGATTACGGCGCCATCTGCTGGCGCGCCAAGCGCTACGATGAGTGCGCCGAGGCCTATCAACGCGCTTCTGAGCTGGCGTTGGGTTCAAAGGATCGCGATTGGACAGCCGTCATGGTCGGCGCGGCCAAAACCCGTGGCGGCGACCGACGGACGTCATACTTACTGTTTCAGCAGCTCCGTGATGAAGCCGAGCATGAGGGTGCGCGCTTGGGCGCTGAGTGGCGACTCCAGCAACTGACATCGCTGGATGAGCGTGAGTTCATGACCCGGATGATTGCTCGCTTTCGGGAAATTCACCAACGCAACCCAGCCACGTTCAGCGAGGTGTTCCCGCTCATCGCCGAGCATCGCGCTGAGGCTTACGATGCGCTTGGGCGGCCGCTAGCGCTTTTTCACGAGGAATTCTCGCGGCGCTTCAGCCGCTATGACCGCCTGCCGCTTGATCCAAGCGGTGAACCCTACCGGTATGACCCAGTGCGCGGCTGCATTGGACTTGGCGCGGCGTCCAGAGTCGCGCGCGATCTGGAAGAAGCTTGTCCCTAGTGGTCGTTTTCGACGCAACCTCAGAGCAGAACCGGGTCCATAGAGACCGTCTTTGGGGGAGCTACGGCCATCGTCGTATCTTCACTGGGAGCGGTCACTTCGCCTGTGATGTCGCCTACCTGCTGGACAGACTGTGCGCGGCGCGCTTCGGCTTCAGCACGCTTTCGTTGGTTGGGTAGAAACTCATTCACGACAAACTGCTTGAGCGCGGCGACCACCCGTGGGTCAAACTTTGATCCGGTACTTTCATCAATGAGTTCGAGAACCTCTTCAATCGGCATCGGTTCTCGGTAGTGGCGCTTGTGGGTGAGCGCGTCGAAAAAATCGGCCACGGCAATGATCCGCGCTCCGATTGGGATCTCATCACCTTTCAAGCCAAACGGGTAGCCACTGCCATCCAGGTTTTCGTGATGCCCGGCTGCCACGAGGGGCAGGTCTTGCATCTCTCGCGTGAAATGAATCTTTGACAAAATGTCAAAGGTGTTTTTGGCGTGGTCGCGCATGTGCGCGTACTCTTCCGGCGTCAACTTGCCCGGCTTGCACAGGATGGCCTCGCGCGTCCCGATTTTACCGTAATCGTGCAGCAATCCGGCGTAGTAAATCCGTCGCCGTTCGGCTTCGGACAGATTCATATACTTTGCAATCGAGCGTGAATAGCGGGCTACCCGCGCTGAATGGCCAGCGGTCAGGTCATCGCGGGCATCAATCGAAGCCGCTAGCGTCGTCACGAAGCTCTGGAAAGTAATTTTCTGCTCTTCCAGCAAGTAAATGTTTTCTAACGCCAACCCGGCCTGCCGCGAAACCGCCATCAAAAATTCAAGCTCTTCATCTTCAAACGTTTTCTTGGTCGTCAGATTGTCGAGGTAGCAAACGCCCCACGTCCGGGTCGCCGAGCTGATGGGCGCGCACATCACCGACCGGATAGACTGAAAAATGATACTTTGCTGACTCGCGAAACGGGCGTCATTGCGGGCGTCAAGGCACAGTTCAGCCACGTTGCCCTCATAGACGCGATGCACAATTGTTTGACTCGGCGAAACCTGGGCGGCATCCCCATTCCGCAACCGCGCTGCTTGCTGGCGTAGGCTGTTGTCCTTGGGATCGGCCAGTAAAATCACACCCCGCTCGGCCGGCAGCAAGTCAAACAGGAGCGTCAGAAGCTTTTCGGCCAGTTCCTCACGGGTTGTAACGGCCAGGATCGCGCTCGTGATCTCGTAAAGCGCCTTCAAGCGATTGACGGTCGCGGCGTTGGTTAGATTTGCGGCGCGAATCAGCGAGGTATTGAGATAGCGCGTCTGGGAGTGGTCAATCACCGACATCACCTGGTGGGGGTCGTTGCCTTCCGGCTGCTTCGCGTCCTGATTGACATACTCAAAAATCATCTCCGCCCCAGCCATCTTGCGGCCGAGGGATAGCCGGTCGGCATTTCGTAACCGAGACTCTGAAACCCGTTGGTCGTTGACGTAGGTTGCCCCGGTGCTGCTTCGGTCCACCAGCACTGCTTGCGTGCCGTCAAACCGCAGCTCGACGTGTAGGCGCGACACGTAAGGGTCGTCCAACTGCAAATCGTTATCGGCGAGACGCCCAATGCGAAAAAGTGGTTTATTCAAAGCCAGAACGACTTCTTTTCCAGCCGCGTCTCGATACTTGAGCGTTCCCCAGGCCGCATTGGTTGTTTGCTGATCCATACGAAGCACCCTGTTTTCCAAAAACGGTTTCCGTTGCTGACCATCAAAAAACTTCGGGGGTTAGAAATAAGTTCCGAAACCCTAGCACATCAACTTCGGGCTTGTCGTGTGGTCTTGGCACGCGGACGCTGGCACTTGGGGCAAAAGTAGGTTGAGCGTTGCGCTTGGCGGATTCGGGCAATGGGCGTTTCACACCGCACACATGGTTCGCCTTCCCGGTCATAAACCAGCAGGGCTTCGGCAAAGGCAGCGCCAAAATACTGGCCGGTGATGTTTTCTGGGTTCACATCAATGGTGCTGCCCGCCTCAATCGCTGACTCAAGTAAGATGCGGATGACTTGCCACAGGTAATCAACTTTCGCTTTGGGAATAGCGTTGGCCGGCGTCAGAGGATGGATACCAACCGCAAAAAGTGCCTCCGCCGCATAGATATTGCCGAGTCCGGCGACGCGGGTCTGGTCAAGCAAGACCTCCTTGATCGGGCGCTGCGTACCGGCGAGCGTGCGCCGTAGGTAGTCGCGAGTGAAATCCGGTCCGAGCGGCTCCGGGGCAAGGTCGCGGAGTTCCTTAAGCTGGTGAAGGCTATCCGTTGGCGCGAGGCGCATGATGGCAAAATGGCGCTGATCCTGGAATGCCAACCAACGGTCATTATCAAGCTCAAATCTGGCATGGATGAACTTGGGCAAGGGCGCGGTCGGCGCAACATAGAGAAAACGCCCGGCCATCCGTAAGTGAATGACCAACGTGTGTGCATTGTCGAGGTGCAGAAGCAAATGTTTGCCCCGGCGGCCAACGTCAACAAAGGACGCGCCACGCAAACATTCGGCAAATGATTCCACCGACTGCGGCGCGACAAGCCGTGGGCGAGTCACCACCACGCGCACAATCTGCCGCTGGTTGAGGCGTTGCCGTAGCTCACGCGCAACGCCTTCCACTTCAGGAAGCTCAGGCATGCCGAAGAAAGATGGTTACTGGCTGGCCGACAGCGGCGCAACGCCGGGGATCGTGGCAATCATGACCCCGGACGTCACTGAGCCAGCATAGACGCGCCCGGTCGTAAAGGGGTCAAATGCCGCCGCCCACATCCGGCGTCCAGGCAAGACGGCCCGCTGGTCGAGGCGGTGAAAAAGCTGCCCACCATTGACGGAAAGATATAGCCCCCCACCCTGGGCATCACCAATCAGGACTTCGTCGGCGTTGCGTGGGTTGAACCGAATGACAGCAATATCGCCAAAACCGATGCCGCGGGCGAGTCGTTCCCAGGATTTGCCACCGTCTCGGCTTAGGTAGGCCGTCCGGCGCGTGCCGACCAGGATGGTTTCTGGCTGGCGTGGGTGAATGGCAATTTCCTGGACACAGGTCGCATCCTTGACGGCTTTCATCGGTAGGTCGGCCCGCTGCCAAGTGACGCCGCCGTCTGAACTCATCAGCAAACCGTCTGAAATCCCGGCAAGCAAGACATCCGGGTTGCGGGGCGACACGGCAATCGAGAAGAGCCGTCCGCGATAAGCACCTAGATTGATTTTTTCCCAGCCCTTGGCTGGATTATCCGTTCGGAAAAGACCATCCCAGGCAGCGGCATAGAGCCAGCCTTCTCCCGTGGAGGCTAGCTCCACAACATGGCCTTTCAGCCGCTGCCGGAGGACCGTTCGGCGCGTGGACGGACGCGCTGCCACTTGGCGTTTCTTGGCAGCCGGGCGTGGGCTAGGCGCGGTTGTCACCGGGGCAGGTGGGCGGCCGCCTGGTGCCACCGGCGTTGGCTTCCAGGTTGCGGCCGGGTTGGCCGGCTGCCAGAGGCTTCCGCCATTCTCCGTGAAAAAGACGCCATCGTTCGTTGCCGCATAGAGGCGGCGCGAGTTACCAACGGGCGCATGGAGGCCATACACATCGCGTGCGCCAAGCCCCTGCGAAGCCGGCTGCCACGTTTGGCCCAGATCGGTTGAGACATAGACGCCACCTTCGGCACCGTTGAACATCACGCTTGCAAACAGCCGTCCGCGCTGCATGCTGTCTGCCAACAGCCCGGAGACGCGCCGCGCAACAAATCCGTGGTTGAAGGGCCGAAAGGTAGTTCCGCCATCCTCGCTGATGAGAACCCCACTATTTTCCGTGCCGACGATGACTCGGTCGGGGGCCGTGGGGTGAACGCGAATCTCGTTGATCGTCGTTGTCGAAGGCAGCACCTGCCGCCAGGTTTCCCCGCCATCCGTGGTACGCCAGAGGCCTTCGGTCGTGCCGGCAAAGATTTCTCGCTCGCGGGTTGGGTGCGGGAAAATGACGTGTGTCCGACGGGCGCTCGAAGGAATGCCCTTGAACTTTGTCCAGTTACGCCCGCCATCGAGGCTCCGGTAGATGCCACTGCACGCGCTGCAATAGACGCGGTCTGGATCAAAGTTGTCAATCGCAATGCTGAAAATATCCGAATCTTCAATCAACTTTGAGGTCTCACCGTGGATGAACGTCCAGTTATTCCCACCGTCCACGGTCTTCCACGGCAAGTACCACGTGCCGACATACACCGTATCGGCACTGCGTGGATCAATTGCCACGGACTCGATATTCCGAATGCCGGTCTGGTCAGTTGGAGAAAACCGCGCCCAAGTTTCCCCACCATCCGTGGAACGGAAAGCTCCACTGCGCGAACCGGCCACCAGGACACTGGCATTGCCTGGCGCAAGGGCAAAGGCCCGGACGGATTCGTGCTTCAGGACAGCCCGCCAGGTCTCACCACCATCGGTGGATTTGTACACGCCGCCTTCGCGGTCATTTTCAAGCACCCAAACGGCGGCATAGAGCGTGTTGGTTGCCGTTGGGTCAATCGTGATGCTTTCGATGATGTACTGCGGGCGATTGAAGGTCGGTAGCCACTGCCAAGTCTGCGCCCCATCTGTCGTCGCGTAGATTTGCCCGTCTGCCGTCCCAATGAACATGCGCTTCGGATTGGTTGGGTCTTGCGCCAGGGCGCGCACCGTCCCTCCAAAGGGGCCGGTGACCTTCCATTCGGTTTGCGCAGCAAGCTCAGATGTCAACCCCGGCGCCGGCGTCTCCGCCGCGGCCAACGCCCTGCAAGCTGGCGCAACCGCCCCGACAAGCACGCCCCAGAGCATCAACACCACAGAAAGCAACTTCATCATTTTCTCTCTTTTACGTTAGGACATCGAAGTTTTTACACGAAGTCAGGTGACTATAGCATGCCGCTCAGGCTCAAGCTACACGTTGGGCTTGATACCCAGTCGGTAGCCCGCATCCACAAACAGCGTTTCGCCCGTCACCGCGTCAGTATCGAGCAAGTACAGCAACGCCCGCGTGATGTCGTCCGGCGTGACGCCCTGGCGAGCGCCGGTCAGGTCAACAATCCCCGGCGCAATGGCATTGACCTGGATGACCGGCGCAAGGGCTTTGGCCAGACCTTCGGTCAGCATGATGAGGCCGGCTTTCGAGACGTTGTAGTGAACGTAGGCCGACCACGGACGCACGCCCCCAACACAAGCCAAGTTGATGATCTTGCCGCGCCCCTGCGCCAGCATCAGTTTCGCGGCCCGGCGCGCACACCAGAAGGGCGCGGTCAGGTTGACGGCCAACGTCTGCTCCCAGTCGGCATCAGTGAGTTCGAGCACCGGACGGCGCTCAAACACGGCAGCGTTGTTGACCAGAATGTGAAGCGTGCCGAACCGCCGTTCGACCGCCGCGAAGAGCGCGTCCACCGCCGGGGCTTGCCGCAGATCGGCTGAAAAAACTTCAACCGTGGCCCCGGTGGCGCGCAACTCGGCCGCTAGGTTTTCGGCTACCGGCCGCGACCCATGGCAATGGAGCGCGACCTGGACGCCCCGTACCGCCAGCGCGCACGCCATGGCCGCCCCCAAGCGGCGCGCGCCTCCCGTTACCAAAGCGACACTTCCAGTCAACTCCACCGTACGTTTTTCCCTAGTGCCGGCGTCACTTTTGGCAAGCCGGTCAAGCTATGGCATGGTGTGGGAACTTTGCTGCCGTGGAACAAGCTACGCCGATGACGCCAGAAAAGAAACCTCGTCGTCCACTTGGGGGCTGGCTTCTCCCGTTGTTTTTCATTCTGGTGGGCGCGTGGTACATCATCGAGTGGGGAACCACCACCCCTCGAACCCTCACCTTCCGTTTTGGCGCGGGAGTCGTCCTCGTGCTTTACGGCGGATGGCGACTGGCGCGCTTCTGGCGGCATGGATAACAACGCGGCCGGTGCTTGCCTGCGCGGCGGGAATGCCACCACGCAGGCAAGCCAGTGTGTCACCAATACCCGTTCACCAACGCCCTGGGCTACTTCTTGCGGTGGTAGTTCGGGTAGTCCGGGCGCTTGGGCTTCGCCGGCGGTGGATTTTTGCTCAGTGCCTCCATGACGACCGCTACCGCCCGTTCGAGCTGGGTATCGCGTCCGGCGCGCCACGCTTGCGGGTCAAGGTCAACCTCGATGTCCGGCGCTACGCCCCGATTCTCGATTTCCCACTTGCCTTCCGGCGAATAGAAGGCAAAGTGTGGAGCGGTTACGGTTCCGCCATCCATCAGCACCGGATAACCGCCGATCCCGACCAGTCCCCCCCAAGTGCGCTTGCCCACCAACTGGCCGATGCCCAGTTGACGAAACATCCAAGGCATCAAGTCACCGCCGGAGCCGGCATATTCGTTGACGATCATCACCTTTGGGCCGGGCATGGTTCCAAATGGGGTGCGGAAGTCTTCGCCGTCGCGCACTGCCCAGTAACTCAGCAGCGGCTTGCGCAGGTAATCAATGATGTAGTCCGCCGCTTGTCCGCCGCCGTTGAAGCGTTCGTCCACGACCGCCCCTTGCTTGTCGAGTTGCGAGAAGAAATAACGGTTGAAGTTGGTGTACCCACCGGCTGCCGTGTCTGGCAGCCAGAGATAGGCCAGCTTGCCGCCGCTCAGTTCGGTGACGCGCCGTTTGTTGGTCTCAATCCAGTCCAAGTTGCGCAGACTGGCTTCACTGGCGACCGGGACGACCGTCACCGTCCGCGCATTGGACCCGTCCGGGCTTGGGCTGACCTTGAGCACTACCTGCTTGTCGGCGGTTGCCTCAAAGTAACGGTAAATGTCCTCGGTAGCGACGACCTCCTGTCCGTTGACCGCCAGGATGTAATCGCCCACGTTGACATTGACACCTGGCTGGGTCAGCGGGGCGCGGAGCTGTGGGTTCCAGTTTTCGCCTTGATAAATCTTGGCGATCCGGTACCGACCATTCTCAACGACGTAATCCGCCCCAAGCAAACCACCCGGCACGCGCTTGACTTCCGGCACATCGCCGCCACGCACGTAGAGGTGTCCAACGCTCAACTCGCCGAGCATTTCATCAAAAAGGTAGTTCAAATCCGCCCGGTGCATCACGGCGTTGAGATACGGCTCATATTTCTGGGCCGTTGCCTGGAGATTCAAGCCGTGGTGGGTTGGATCGTAGAAGAAGTCGCGCTCCAGCCGCCACACCTCGCGGTACATCTGCGCCCACTCCAGGCGCGGCTCAACCCGAACTTCCATTTCATCCGTCCGAAGTTTGCCCTCGCCTGGCTTGATCGGTGCCATCAAGGATGCGATGAACCAGTTTTGACCCTGCCGATACAGGCACTTTTCGCCATTCGCCGTCGGTTGGAAGCTAGAAATGCCTTCCAGGATTTTTTCGAGCTTGCGCTTTTCGACGTCAAACTTGTGAACGATGAGTCCGGGGATGCCCGTTCCGCCAAACGTGGACTCATAGATGTAGAGGATGTTGGGCTTGCCGGCGTCGAAACCGACGAAGGCGCGGGCTGGAATCGGCAGCGCGACGATGCGTTGGTTGAGTCCCTCGAAATCAATCACCACCTTTGGCGCTTCCCTGGGTTTGTCACCCGGTCGCCCTGGTATGCCGTTTGGCGGGCTGCCTGGCGGGACGCCGTCGCCTGGCTTTTTATCTTCGGCAGTCTTCTCGTCATCGCTTTCCGGGGCAACCGGCGATGGATCCGTCTTGCGCAACACGGCGGCATGGACCGACCGAACCGTGTCATTCCGGTGCGCGTAGCTCGACATGTCGAAGCCATTGAGCGCCGGGCCAATGTTGGTGCTCGACAACAAGTAGAGATACTTGCCATTGCGGTCGAAGCAGACACTCGTCACGTCGCTGGCGGCATCTGTGATTTGCGTCACCTGCTTGCTTTCGAGGCTGTAAACAAAGGCGGCGCTGTAGGCCGAGCGCATGGGTTTGGTGTAGGCCAACCACTGGCTGTCCGGCGACCATTCCACACCACGCAGACGAAAGCCGGCCCCGCCCGTGGTCCGCGCCGTGTCAAACTTGGTCGGCGTGCCACTTTCGACATCCACCAGCCAGAAGTTGAGCCGTTTGTCAGTGAAGGCAATCTTTTTGCTGTCGGGAGACCAAGTAGGCGAGTAATAAAACGATGGTTCGAGCTTGATGACCTTGAGTTCACCCAGCCCGGTTTGCTCCCGCAGGTGCAGTTCATATTCGCCAGAGGCGTCGGAAAAGTAGGCCACCCATTTCCCGTCTGGCGACCAGGCCGGATCGCGTTCCGCCACGCCGGGCGTCGCCGTGAGGTTGCGGATCGCGCCTTTTTCGGCCGGCACGGTCAGGATGTCCCCGCGCGCTTCAAAGGCAACGCGCATGCCGGTGGGTGAAATTGCCGAAGCCGTGACTCGTGAGCCGGCCTTTTCAAAGCGTGGGCGCACGCCGGCCATGTCGCCATTGAGCGTGATCTTGATGGGCGCATGCTTGCCGCTCTTCACATCAAACACATGAAGGCCGCCAAACTGCTCATACACGATGGCGTCATCACCGCCGACCGCTACGGAAGCCGATTTGATGTCCAGCCCATCATGTTTCAGGGCCGGCGTCACTTTGTTGGAAGCTGGATCATAGGCAAAGAGTGTCACCGGCCCGTTCCGATCGGAGAGGAAGTAGATGGTCTTGCCAACCCACATCGGGTTGAAGTCATTGGTGTCGGCGCGTGGAATTTTCGTCACGCTCGAATCCGCCAGGTTGGCAATCCACAGGTAAGACGCCCGGCCGCCGCGGTAGCGCTTCCAGGCGGCAAAGGCGCGTGGGACCGGCTCGTAAACCAGCTTCGCGCCGTCCGGTGAAAAACTCCCATACGTTGCCATTGGCAATGGCAGCGGCTCGGCCGGGCCGCCGTTTTTGTCAACGGTGAACAATCGTTGGGTACGGCCAGACTCGCTGAGTCGGGCGCTGGCAAACAACACGCGCTTGCCATCGGGCGTCCAGCCTACGGCCCGGTCTGGGTCGGGATGGTAGGTCAGCCGTTGCGGAATGCCGCCCGTTACCGGAACGACATACACATCTGTATTGCCGTCATACTGACCTGTAAACGCAATCAAGCTCCCGTCTGGGGAAAAAAGCGGCTCGGCTTCAATCCCAGGATGGTTGGTGAGTTGAACCGCTTCGCCGCCTGCGCGCGGTGCGCGCCATAGATCGCCAGCGAAGGAAAACACAATGTGCGTACGACTTGCGGTCGGCGTTCGAGCCAGCAAGGGGCGCGTGCCGTCTTGCGCCAAACCAAGACTTGACAAGGCCACCGTAACCACCAGTAGCCAGGAAGCGCGAAGGATACATTGCATGACAGTGTCCCAAAGGTAAGCGGCAGGTTGTGGGGGAAGACAAACGCTGCCGAGTCAGTTGGTTTCAGTTTTACTGCACGCAGCTATACTGTTTTTCGCTTGATATGTTCCAGAAAAGTTTTGTCATCAGCCAAGCGGTTGCCTCGGCCCACGCGGCGCACTATGCTTTGCTCCGCACGGTTGACCCCATCCTGGCGCTCACCGCATGATGCCGCTTCCGCCCATCGAAGAAGAAATTGCCCCAGCGCGCAGCGCCGAACGCTATGAACCGGCCAAGCGGCGCACGTTTTGGCTGGTTGTGTTGGCGCTTTCCGTGGTTGCGGTCGCTGTTGCTTGGCAAGCCTACCAAGCACGTAATCGCTTTACGCTCTATGTGGTCTTTCACGATGTGGATGGTCTGCGACCGGGCGCGGAAGTTCGCTTATCCGGCGTCAAGGTTGGGGCGGTGCAGCGGATCACGTTCGCGGATATTCAGCGGACGGTTCGGCGCGACACCCCACAGGTTCAAGTGGCGCTTGGCATTGACCGTCGCCTGACAGGACTGAACGCGGCGCAGCTCATTCACCGCGATGCTGTCGCGGTTCTGCGGCGCGACGGGACGCTGGCCGACCGCATCGTTGACATCGTGCCCGGCAGCGTTGCGGCGCCACTGGTGGCGGAGGGTGATTTCATTGCCGGGCGAATCGAAGGTGACTCACGCACCATTGCCCTGCGCAGCGCCGACGTGAACGCTAACTTGGCTGGGATGCGCGAGCGCCTGCTAGCCGTTCAGCAACGCATCGAACGCGGAGAAGGCACACTGGGCGCGGCGCTCAAGCGCGAAGAACTCAAAGCCGCCATTGCCACCTTTCAAGCTGAACTGACCGGACTTCAACAATCGCTCCAGACCGGCCCGGGGTTTGCCTCCGTGACCCGTCGGCGGTTGCAACCTCGACTGACGGCGCTTCAACAAGCTGCCAACCAGCTTCGCGCTGATCTTGACGCCGGACACGGGACAGCGGGCCGCTTCCTTGGTGATCCAGCTTGGCGTGAACGTATCACCCGACTCCAGACACGCTATGGCGACCTGACGACGCGCCTGGATGGGCTTCAGCGCGTGGCTGACCAAGGCGCGCTGGGACGATTAACCAAGAACGACGCAACCTTGCGTCAGCAACTCCAGACGACGCGCGACCGCGTCAGTCGCCTCCAAGCGCGGCTAAACCAGGCCGAAGGCAGCGCCGGGAAGTTTCTGCACGATGCTCGCCTCCGGCGGGAGTTGGCCACCTTCACGGCCGAACTGACCAAAACGGTCTATGACGTGCGCGCCTCGCCCTTCAAGTACATCCGACTCAGGTTCTGAGTCCTTTTCCAACCTGCTGCGTGAGCGACCGGTTCACGCGGCAGGCAGAGCTATGCTGCTTATGAGTATCCTGGTCAACAAAGAAACGCGTTTGGTGGTGCAGGGCATTACTGGACGTGAGGGGACGTTTCATGCCCGCCAAATGAAGGATTACGGCACGAACATCGTGGCCGGCGTGACGCCGAACAAGGGCGGCACAACCCACGAGGGCATTCCGGTTTTCGACACGGTGTCGCAGGCGGTCAACGCCACCGGTGCGAACGTGAGCGTCATCTACGTGCCGCCGGCCTTTGGCGCGGACGCCATCATGGAAGCTACCGAAGCCGGCGTAGCGCTCATCGTCTGCATCACGGAAGGCATTCCCACCGTGGATATGATGCGCGCCTTCGACTTCGTCAAAAAGCATGGTGTCCGGCTGATCGGGCCGAACTGTCCGGGCGTCATCACGCCTGGCGAGTGCAAGGTAGGCATCATGCCCGCCCACATTCACCGTCCCGGACGGATCGGCGTTGTCTCGCGCAGTGGAACACTGACCTATGAAGCCGTTCACCAGCTCACGCAACTGGGCCTGGGTCAATCCACCTGCGTAGGCATCGGGGGCGACCCCATCATTGGCCTGCGCTTCGTGGACGTGCTGCGGCTCTTCCAGGACGATCCAGACACCGATGCCGTCATTATGATTGGTGAAATCGGTGGCACGGACGAAGAAACTGCCGCCGCTTTCGTCAAAGAGGCCATGACCAAGCCGGTGATTGGCTTCGTCGCCGGACGAACGGCCCCGCCCGGACGCCGCATGGGACACGCCGGCGCCATTATTGCCGGCGGCAAAGGCACGGCAGTTGAAAAGATGGACGCCATGCGCGCCGCCGGCATGCATGTGGTTGAAAGTCCGTCTGATTTGGGCGCCAAGGTCGCCGAAGTCATTGGCCATACAGCGTGAGGGCCATACGGCGTGAGCTACCCAGCGTCACGACGGCCCGGCTTCAGCTTATTCCAGTTGCCGTTGCAGGTGTGGCATCGCTAACCTGCCCTGGCTCTATTTTGTTTTTCGGGAGTTGAATCGAACCATGTCGCTCGAAACGACGCTTGCCATCATCAAGCCGGACGCCACCCGCGCTGGCAATATCGGCCACATCGTCCAACGCATTACCGACGCCGGCTTCCGGCTGCGCGGCATGCGCCTCATGCATTTGACTCGGCAGCAAGCTGAAGGCTTTTACGCCGTTCACCGCGAACGGTCTTTCTTTGGTGAACTCGTGGATTTCATGTGTTCCGGGCCGGTCGTCGTCATGGCGCTCGAAAAGGAAGACGCCGTCCGCGCCTGGCGCGACCTCATGGGACCAACCAACTCGAAAGACGCCCCCAAAGGCACCATTCGGGGCGACTTTGGAACGGACGTTGGCGAAAATGCGGCGCATGGCTCAGACTCGCCGGAAAACGCCGTGTCCGAAGTCGCTTTCTTCTTTGCGACGAGCGACTTGCTGTAAACGGCAGCCACCCAGCCCCCGCGTAACGGGGCCGCCGCTCCATCATTTTCATTCAAAGCCAAGGTTTGAAGGCGACACAGCCCCACTGGGTTGGTGTCGCCTCACGGCAGGCTTTCAAGCCGGTAGTTAGGGGCTTCCTTCGTGATGATGACATCGTGGACGTGGCTTTCACGCAAACCGGCGGCGGTAATCTTGACAAACCGGGCGTTGGCCTGAAGCTCGGCAATGGTTCGGCAACCGGTGTAGCCCATCCCGGCGCGCACCCCACCGACCAACTGGGTCACGAGCGCCGCCAGGGAGCCTTTGTAGGGAACTTTCCCCTCGATGCCTTCGGGAACCAGCTTGGACTCGACGGCTTCCATGTCCTGTGCGTAGCGGTCGCGGCTGCCTTGCTTCATCGCCGCGAGCGACCCCATGCCACGATAGGCTTTGAAGCTGCGCCCCTGATACAAAATCAGCTCACCGGGGCTTTCATCCACGCCGGCAAACAGCGAGCCGATCATGACCGAATCGGCACCGGCGGCCAGCGCCTTGGTGACATCGCCCGAAAACTTGATGCCACCGTCGCCAATGACCGGAACATTTGCCGCCCGCGCCACTTCCGCGCAGGCCAGAATGGCCGTGACTTGTGGAACGCCAATCCCGGCGACGATGCGGGTGGTGCAGATCGAACCCGGCCCGATGCCGACTTTGACGCCATCCACACCAGCGGCGATGAGTTCCTGTACTGCCTCGCCGGTGGCGACATTGCCGGCCACGAGGTCAACTTCGGGAAAACGGCGCTTGACTTCACGCACCGCCTGGATGACCCGGGTTGAATGACCGTGCGCCGTGTCAACCACGAGGGCATCCACCCGGGCGGCGACGAGTTCCGCGGCTCGCTCCAGATAATCGCCGGTTGCGCCAATCGCGGCCGCCGCGCGGAGGCGTCCCAGGTCGTCTTTGGTAGCATTCGGGTAGCGAATGGCTTTCTGAATGTCCTTGACCGTGATGAGACCCTTGAGGCGAAACTCGTCATCCACCACGAGAAGTTTTTCGACGCGGTGTTTTTGTAGGATGCCACGCGCTTCCTGCAAGGTCGTCCCCACCGGGACGGTAATCAGGTTGTCCTTGGTCATCACCTCGCCAATCGGCAACTCCAGGCGGGTTTCAAAACGCAAGTCGCGGTTGGTCAGAATCCCAACCAATCGTCCATCTTCCGGGCGCACGACCGGAACACCGGAGATATGAAACCGCGCCATGATGGAGAGCGCCTCGGAAATGGGCCGATCGGGTGTCATCGTGACCGGGTCAACGATCATGCCACTTTCAGACCGCTTGACCTTGTCCACTTCGCTACGCTGGGCTTCGATGGACAGGTTCTTGTGAATCACGCCGATGCCGCCCTGCTGCGCAAGGGCGATGGCCATCGCGGCTTCGGTCACGGTATCCATCGCCGCGCTTACAACCGGGATGTTGAGCTGAATGTGCCGGGAAAAATGGGTTGTGGTGTCAGTCTCCGCCGGAAGAACGTCACTTTTGGCCGGGACAAGCAGAACATCGTCAAAGGTCAGGGCTTCTTGGATTTCACGATAGGTCATGGGTACTCACTTTCCGTTGAACCGGGGAAGGCAAAGCGCGCCACAGGATGACTAAACCTGCGCCTATCCTAAAAGCTTGCCCAACATTCTGCCAAGCCAATGGGAGACCCCCAGCGGGACTTCCAACAACCCGCCAAGGCAACCCAGGACCAACCGCCGGACAAGGGAGCGGACGAACTCGGACTGTTCCTTGTGCGCGTTTCTACCTGGGACCCGTCTCCAACTGGGGACTGCCGGAATGATTGCGGCGGCGGTGTTACCCATGCGACAGAGGCTGTTTTTTGGTGAAGAAGCTATTGGCGCTGAAATCCGATTCGGTCACTGAGGCGATCAGCGACCGCGAGTCCGGTCAAAAAGGCAGACTCAACACGCCCGCCAAGCAGGTAGTCGCCGCAGGCATCGAGGTTGAAATCAGCGACGGCAGCTAGGCAGCTCTGGTCAGTCAGAATGGTGGCTGGATTCGCATAGCGCCACTGCTTGACTTGCACCCACTGCAACGTCGGCAGGTCCATCTGTAAGTCGGCATCCAGCGCAGACGCCAGAGTTTGAAGCACCATTCCTTCGGGCTGGTCGAGCAGAGCGCGACTCGCTTTGGGGGTCAACTGGGCAACCGCAACGCTTTGCCCGGCCGGCAAGCGATGGGGCGTTGTGCGGTCGAGCCACATCAACCAGCCAATGACGGCGTCACCGGACGTGGCCCGAAAGGCTCCCGCGCCAGGGTATGCTCCATGGGCTGACGTTGACCAGACAATGGTAAGACACGGATGGTAGTCAATCCCTTCCAGGGCTAGCTGCAACGCCGCAAATGGCGCTGGCAATGGGTGACTGCGGGACAAGAGCTGCGCGGCTTGCGGTGCCGGAAGGGCCAGAATAACCCAATCGGCTTGGCGCGTTCCGCCCAATGTCGTGTTGTCGCCACGGGTGTGGAGCGTCCATTGCCGCGTTGCTCCATCCCAGGCGATGGCTTCGACGAAACACTCCCGAATGATGCGGTCCTCGCCGATCCGCTGAACGATCGCCTTGGCCAGCGTAGTCATGCCGGACTGAAACACATAGCGATAGGGAAACGCCCCGTTTCCAGGTGTCCCCTCGTCAACGGCTTCGGCCAGCGCGGCGTCGAAGTTCTGAAAAGGATAGCTGACCACCGGTGCCGCGAGCGGGCGCATGGCATCCGTTACGCCAACCTCCCGCAGAAAGTCGGCAAAGGACGGATGTTTGACGGTGAAATACTGCGCGCCGTGGTCGAAAACGGCATCCAGGTAGCGGCGGGTGGCCATGCGCCCGCCCAACGCGCGGCTCTTTTCCAGAACCTCGCAGTTGAAACCGCGCTGAACCAACGTGTAGGCCGCTGTCAGTCCGGACAGTCCGGCTCCAATGATAGCGACATCCATTCTGATGAGTGCGACAGTGTGCGCTGTCGGCGCTTCGGGTGAGTTTAGACCGTTGTTATTGAGCTTGTGTTGGCTTGGCGTTTTAGCTTGGTGGCGTGCCACCATGCCACTGTAGGTTGCGTCCGTACGTTTCTAAAATCATTTGCGCGGCACGAAAGCCGGACAAGGTCGCGCCTTCCATGCTCGGCGTGTAGCCGTGGTGGGTAAAATCCCCACAGAGGTAAAAATTCTCAATTGGCGTCTTTTGGGTCGGCCGGCGACTTTCCGCCCCTGGTTCGCAGCGATACAGGGCTTGCGGGATGCGCACAACGGTGCTCTTGACCAAGTTGGCCTGCGCGACTTCGGGAAACAACTCCGTCAGGTCATCGAGACACAGGCGGACAATCTCGCCATCATCGAGGTGGAAGATGTCTTTGGCCGGAGCGACAATCATTTCGATCAAGCACACGTCATCGGCATAGCCCGGACTCGTCACTGAAAGGTTGACGACCAGCGACATCACCGTGCCAATGGCAAACACCGCGTTGTCCATGGTCACCACTTGGCGGTCGAAACGAAGTTGCACGGTGATGACCGGAATTTCTTCGACCTGCCAGAGCCGTGAGAAGAAGGGGAAACTCCAGGCCTGTCCGGGCAAAACTTCGCGCAGCGCGTGGAGTTCCATGGCCGAAACGTAAACGTCGCCGGTCAGGTAGTCGCCATTGGTCAACTCAAGGCCGAGGGCACGTGGCTCATCATTGGCGAAGTCAATCCGTGCCAATCGAGCATTGGTGCGAATTCGTGCGCCACGCTTTTCGAGATACGCCTGAATTGGTTGGAACAAGCGCTGGCACGGATCGCCATCCAGAAAGCCAATGCGGGTGGCGTTCAACCCTTGGGCAATGGAAGCCATCTGGAAAATGATGACCCGGGCCGAAACTTCATCCGGGCGGAGAAAGCTGACGGTCCGCGACAAGGGATCAAAAAAGCGCCCGATGGCTTCCCGGTTGACGCCTAGGTTGGTGGCCCAGTCGCTGAAGTTCTTGATGTCTTGATTTTCGATGAAGTTCTTGTCACCAGTAAACGCCGGTAGCAATCCGGTAAGCAGCTTGAGCTTGTCGCCGAAACCGAGCAAATCGCTGCCAATCATCGAGCGCAGAATCTCAACCGGGCCGGCCGACGGTGAGAACGAGATGTTGGAAATTTTTCCACCCTTGCTCGCATAAACCAATTGTTGTTTCTTCCACTTGATGCGGTCAGCAATCCCGACTCGTTCCATCAAGGCAATCAGTGACTTGTAGCTACCGCGAATGACGTGCGGGGCGGTTTCGACCCAGTCGCCGTCCTTGTCAAGCCACGAGGACACTCGTCCACCTAGCACCGGGCGTTTTTCCAGAACCTCGACCTCATAGCCGTTGTCGGCCAGTTCGACGGCGCAGGCCAGTCCGGCCAAACCAGCGCCAATAACGATGACTTTCATAAGGCAACAACCAAAGCTCGTGCAATCCGGTTGAACGCGCAGGACCTTCACCCCACAACGCCAAGCGTGAGATAGACGATATGCGGAATATGGCCAACTACGCTAGCTGTTTTCCCTAGTCCTGAATGCAAACTTACGAACGGTCCTGGTGCCGTTGACCTATCGGCAGCGGCAAGGTAAACACGGGCTGGCCGGGCCAGTTTGGCTCGATGACTCTTTTCTTTCTGGTTACTCCATGTCTGAACAAAAGCTGCCAACGCGCGCCGAAGACTTCAACGAGTGGTACAACCAACTGGTGCTTCGGGCGGAGCTTGCGGATTACGCGCCCGTCCGGGGCTGCATGATTGTCCGGCCCTACGGCTGGGCCCTCTGGGAAAACATTCAGGCGGCGCTGGATCGCCGCTTCAAAGCCACCGGACACCTCAACGCCGCGTTTCCAATGCTCATTCCGAAGAGTTTTCTCGAACGTGAGGCATCGCACGTCGAAGGCTTTTCACCGGAACTTGCCGTGGTCACGATTGGCGGCAACAAGGAACTCGAAGAGCCGCTCGTCGTGCGTCCGACCTCCGAAACGGTCATCGGGCATGCCTATGCCAAGTGGATTCAGTCCTACCGCGACCTGCCGGTGCTGATCAATCAGTGGTGTAGCGTCGTCCGGTGGGAGCTGCGCACGAAGCTCTTTTTGCGGACGCTGGAATTTTTCTGGCAGGAAGGCCATACCGCGCATGCCACCTTTGAGGAAGCCGAGGCCGAAACGCGCCAAATGCTTGATGTCTATACGGATTTTGCCGTCAACGAGGCCGCGCTGCCGGTCATTCCGGGCATCAAGTCCGAATCGGAGCGGTTTGCCGGCGCGGATCGAACCTACTCCATCGAGGCCATGATGGGCGACGGCAAAGCCTTGCAAGCCGGCACGTCACACAACCTTGGTCAAAACTTTGCCAAGGCGTTTGATATTCAGTTTCTCGACCGCGATGGGGAACGCAAGTTCTGCTGGACGACCTCCTGGGGCATGTCCACCCGGATTGTCGGGGCGATCATCATGGTGCATGGCGACGACCAGGGGCTGGTGCTGCCACCCCGGCTGGCGCCGTTTCAGGTCGTCATCGTTCCCATTCACAAAAACGACGACGAGCGGGCAGCCGTCCTGGAAGCCGCGGACGGTTTGCGTCGCGAACTGGCCGCCGCTGGTCTGCGGGTCAAACTCGACACGCGGGATGGCCTCACTCCAGGGTTCAAGTTCAACGACTGGGAGATGCGCGGCGTTCCGCTCCGGGTCGAAGTCGGCCCCAAGGACGTAGCCAAGGGTACGGTGGTGCTGGCGCGCCGCGACCGCCCCGGCAAGGAAGGCAAGGCGTTTGTCGCGCGCGAGGGGCTTGCAACTACCGTGGCGGCCACGCTGGACGACATCCAGGCGGCGCTGCTCGCCAAAGCGACAGCCTTCCGAGACGCCAACATCCACGATGCGCCGACCTACGAGGCGTTCAAGCAGGCCATCGAAACCGGTTTTGCGCGGGTTTGGTGGGATGGCGATGCTGACCTCGAACGCCAAATCAAGGAAGAAACCAAGGCTACATTGCGCTGCATCCCGCTGGAGCAACCTGGCGAATCTGGAACTTGTTTCATGACTGGGCGTCCGGCCAAGGCCCAGGCTATTTTTGCGCGGGCATACTGAGCATGTGCCGGAAAATGGACCGGGGCGCTCGGCCGCTGCGCTCTCAACTGGTTTGAGCCAGCAGTTGCAGTTCGTAAAGCCGCCGATACGTGCCCTGGGCCGCCGTCAGGGTGGCATGGTCGCCAACCTGGACAATGCGTCCGCGCTCAAAGACCAGAATGCGGTCGGCCCGTTGAACCGTGGCAAGCCGGTGGGCAATGACCAACGTGGTGCGCCCCTGCATCAGCGTGGCGAGCGCGGCTTGTACGGCGTGTTCTGATTCGGCATCGAGCGCCGAAGTCGCTTCATCGAGCAGTAGTATTGGAGCATCGCGTAACAGGGCGCGCGCAATGGCGATACGCTGGCGCTGCCCGCCCGAAAGCTCGCGGCCGGCTTCCCCAATGCGGGCTGCGTAACCGCCACGTTCGACAATGAAATCATGCGCATGCGCGGCGCGGGCGGCCCGTTCGATGTCGGCGGGCGTCGCATCCAGCCGACCATAGGCAATGTTTTCGGCAAAGCTGCCGTCAAACAGGATGGCTTCCTGTGGCACATACGCCATCAGGTGGCGGAGCGCGTGACGTTGAAATTGGCGAATGTCCAGACCGTCCAGGGTAATCGTGCCGTGGGTTGGGTCATAGAACCGCAGCAGAAGCGCCATCACCGTGCTTTTGCCGCCGCCGCTGGTACCCACCAGGGCGACCGTTTCACCCCGCCGCACCGTAAAGGTCACGCTTTCCAGCGCTGGTGTCGCCGTCTGGGGATAGGTGAAAGAAACGTGCTGAAACGCCAAGGTTTCGTGAAAGGCTGCCGTCCCGCGCGCGTCGGGCGCGTCGGTCACGGTCGGTGGTTCATCGAGCAAGGCAAACAACCGATTCGCCGAAGCGGTTACCTGCTGATAAGCATGGTAGGTTTGGGTGAGTTTGCGAATGGGGTCGTAGAGACGTACCAGGGCCAGGAGCGTGGCCGTGAAGGCTCCGGCCGTTAGCTCGCCGGTCGCAATCAGTCGGTGGGTGTAAAAAATGACGCCTGCTCCCACCATGACGCCCAGAATGTCAAGTAACGGTGATGGCAGAAAGAGGGCGCGTGCCGTGCGGAGGTTGAAGCGGCGGAGACGTTGGGCGGCCGTCTGAAAGCGTTTGCGCTCGTGGGTTTGCGCTCCGTACGCCTGGACGACGCGATACCCGGCCAGCACCTCCTGCGCCAGCGCCAGGACCTCTTCAAGCGCCTGTTGGGTGGCCCGACTCGACTGGCGTAAGCGCCCGCCAAGCTTGGCCGTCAGGACTGCAATGAGCGGCACGACCCCAAGCGTCAGCAGCGTGAGCTTCCAGGAAAGCATCAGCGCCAGGATCAGGAGGCCAACCAGCGTGAAGCTTTCGCGTAGGGCATCGGCCAAATACTGCGCCACGCCAGACTGAACTTTTTCGACATCCGTTATGAGACAGGTGGTGAGTTCCGCTGTGCGGTGACGGTCGAAAAAGGCCGCCGACTGGTCGAGCGCATGTGAGAAAAGCTCCGTCCGCAGTGTGACGATGACCAGTTGACCAACCGAGGTCAGTAGAAAATTAGCCATGAACTCCAATGCGCCACGCAGCAAGCTGAAACCGATGAGCAGGCCGAGAACGACCATCCAGTACGCGCTGCCAGAGGGAAGCCAGGCGCTCAGGCGCGGAAGCGCAACCCCGCCAACCACGCCGGGGAGTGCGCCGCCGCCCAGGCCGTCAAAAATAGGCTGGATGAGTGCCGTCCGGGCCGCTTCAAAAAGACCAACGCCAGCCGCCGCGAGGATCGCCAGGGCAATCCGCCCGGCGTGGGGGCGCGTATAGCTGAGAAGTCGCAGCAAATCCTTCATAACCCGTGACTCTAAAACGAGTATGACGGCTGAAGAAATGAATTAACGAACTGGTTGCTGCTTTTCCTAAGCGGGTGCTAGAGTCGCATCCCATGGCAAGTGTAGTGAGTGGTCAGCAGCCGCACCGCACGATAGGTTCATGGCTAAAGCGCGCCTTGTGGCGATTGACGGTGGCGATTTTGCTTGTCCTGGCCTTCGTGGCGGGTAACATTGCTACCTGTTACTTTACACGCGGAGAGCGGGTTGCCGTCCCGAATGTGGTTGGGAAGACTGAGCGCGAGGCGCGTGAGTTGTTGGAAAAAAGTGGGTTGCGGGTGGTTGTCATCGAAGTCCCTGACGCCCCTGAACCGATTGGGACGGTCACCCGTCAAAACCCCAAGGCGGGCAGCATCGTCCGCAAGCCTTTTCCGGTGAAAATCAATGTCAGTCGCGCGCAATGAGCCTGTTGATGTTCTGTCTGGCGCAAACGAGCCGCTTGCGCCGGGGCACCCCATAACCGAAGTCAAAATTGCGCCTTCCATTTTGTCCGCCGACTTTGCCCGGCTTGGTGATGAAGTTGGGCGGGTCGAAGCGGCTGGCGCCGACATGATTCACGTAGATGTCATGGATGGTCACTACGTGCCCAACTTGACCATCGGGCCACCGGTCGTTGCGGCCTTGCGTAAGGTAACGCACCTTCCGCTCGATGTGCATTTGATGATGACGAATCCAGATGCTTTTCTGAAGGACTTCCGGGAGGCCGGTGCCGATTCCATATCCGTTCATGTGGAAGTTGTTCACCATTTGCACCGAACCCTCGATGCTATCCGGGCGTTGGGTGCGCGGCCTGGTGTCGTTCTCAATCCGGGAACGTCCCTGGCGCTTCTCGATGAAATTCTGCCGTTCACTGATTTTGTCTTGCTCATGACAGTCAATCCGGGTTTTGGCGGGCAACGTTTTATCGAAGCTTGCCTACCGAAGGTCGCGCGTTTACGCCAAATGATTGATGCGCGTGGGTTGCAGGTTGCCATCGAGGTGGATGGCGGCATTGGACGGCATAACATCCGCGCACTGGTCGAGCAGGGAGCAACGTGGATCGTCGCCGGTTCTTCAATTTTTGGCGCGCCCGATCCGGGACTAGCCGTGCAGCAGTTGCGGGCGGCGGCAACGGGCGCTGGATACGCCACCCCCTACGCTGCCGTTTAGTTTCTTGTGAAGGATTCTTAGCGGCGAGATGGCTGTGGCACAACAGCCATCTCAGGCGTTTTACTCGCGGAGGACGTTGAACTTGCTTAAACAAGGGTTCCTTGAGCAAACATTGAGGCGTGGTTGGGTCATGCTGGCGCTAGCGACATTCGTCGTTGCTTCGCTTGCCTGTGGAAGCCCAAAGAAGAAGGTGACAACAGAGGAAATCCGTGAGGGGCGTGACCGTGAGCTTTACGCCGAGGGGCTGCGGGCGATGCGCAAACGGCGCTACGAAGAAGGCCGCCTGCTGTTGAGCACCTTGATCGGCAGCTACGACAGTAGTCCACTGCTTCCGTTGGCCAAACTGCTGATTGCCGATTCTTTTTACCGTGAGGGTGGATCGTCCAGCCTCGCGCAAGCGGATGTTGAGTACCGTGAGTGGTTACAATTTTTTCCGCAGCATCCGCTCGCCGATGACGTCTTGCTCAAGATTGCACAGATTCACGTTCGCCAGATTGGGCCGGCCAACCTCGATAACTCGGAGGCCCGCCGCGCCGAGCGTGAGTTGTTACGCTTGACCCGCGAGTATCCGCAATCAAAGCTCCAGCCACAGGTGCAGGAGTATCTCAAGTTCACCCGCGAGCAGCTTGGCATGCACAGCCTGGGGGTGGCCCGTCTGTACTTCAAGCAGCAAAAATATGTCGCCGTGAAGGGACGCTGTGAAGGCATCATTCGGAGTTACCCGGATTTTACCTATATGGATGAAACCCTCTTCCTGCACGGCATTTCGCTGACGCAACTGGAAGACACGCCAGAAGCGGCGAAGTCCTTTGCCCGTATTGTCCGGGAATACCCCAATAGCGAATGGCGCGACAAGGCAGCGGAATACTTGGAACGGTTTGGCGTCGAAGTGCCGGCCCCGGCTGAGGGCGCGGAAGTCAAGCAGGTTGTCCGCAAAGGCTTTATCAAGCGCAAGTTTGAAGAGATTTTCGGACCGACGGCCAGCGTGACGAAAGAGGGCATCATCCTCAAGAAAGACGACACGATTGATCCAGAGGTCGAGGAGCTTTTGGTGAGCCTGGGCGTGCGGACCGATGTCGTAACGCCGGAATCCACAGTGACAAGCCAGGGCAAGCAAATTCAAACCTATGGTCAGCGCGCAGATGGTCAGTCACCGTCAACGCCCCCGCCGGCAGCCCAACCAACCCCGGCACCGAAAACTGTTTCTGAGCCGACACCAAAGGTGTCAGACCCCAAGAAAAACAAAAAATCAAAAGCTCAACCGCCTCGCTAACCAATGTTCAACCCATGTTCTGGTTGCCATTGCGTAGGGAAATCTACGCAATGGCACGCCTGCGTGCCCGCCGATTTACCATGAAACCTCTGAAAACCCCCTTGGTTGCTCTGTTCTGCCTAATTTTTTTGCTCATGCCGCTGCCGCCTTCCTTTGCCCAGTTGCCTCCCGCGCCGGTGACATCCGCCGTGGATTTTGATTTCCGGCAGTTTGGCCCCCATTCGCCGGACTTTGTTTCGCCCTGGACGACCTTTGGTTATGACATCGGGGACTTTCACACGAACTATGCGAACTTCGAGCGGGTCGTGCGCGATTACGCCGCCAAGTCTGACCGTCTTCGGGTCTTTGAACGGGGGCGCACGTCCGAGCACCGGACGCTTTACACCCTGGTTGTCAGCGCGCCAAAAAACATTGCGCGCCTGGATGCCATCAAAGCCAACGCCGCCAAGCTCGCCGACCCGCGCCAGCTCTCGGACGCCGCGGCTGAGTCGCTCACTCAGGACCTACCGATTATCGTCTGGCTCGCCTACAGCATTCACGGGAATGAATCGGCCGGGTTTGAAGCCATGATCCAGGTGCTCTATGACTTGGTTGCCAGCCAGAACCCGATGATTCGTGACCTGCTCGACCAAGTCGTGGTGGTCATCAATCCCTGCCAAAACCCGGATGGGCATGAGCGGTTTGTCACTTGGTACAATGCCGTGGGCATCGGTCGCCCAGAACCGTTTGCCATCGAGCACCGCGAGCCGTGGAGCATCTATGGTCGGTTGAATCACTATTTGTTCGACCTCAATCGGGACTTGCTCGTGGCGTCGCAGGTCGAATCACAGTCGGCAATGCAGGCTTTTCTGGAGTGGCATCCGCAGGTGTGCGCCGACCACCATGGGCAGACGGTCAACTACTTCTTCCCACCGGCGGCATTGCCCATCAACCCGAACCTCGACCGGGGGCAATCCGACAAGTGGCTGGATATTTTCGGCCGCGGCAATGCGGCGGCATTTGACCGCTATGGGTGGCAATACTACGTCCGGGACGTGTTTGACCTGTTTTATCCCGGCTACTGGGATAGCTGGTCGTCGCTCAACGGCGCAACCGGCATGACCTATGAAACCGATGGCGGCGGCTGGAAGGGACTCAACTGGCGGCGGGACGACGAAACCATCCTGACGTTGCGGGATGGGATTGCCCGGCATGTGACGGCATCGTTTGCCACGCTACAGACGGCGGCCGCCAATCGCGTGGCGCGGTTGCGCGACTACCGGGCGTTTTTCGTCCAATCCATCGCCGAGGGGAAGCAAGGCCCATTGCAGTGCGTGGTATTCCCGCCGGAGGGCGACCCGACGCGCCGCAAGCGGCTGGTCCAAACCCTGCTATACCACGGCGTGGAAGTACAAACGGCCACGGCGGCTTTCACGCTGAAAGCCGTTCATGACTACGCCGGGCGCGTACAGCCAACGCGGGACTTTCCGCCTGGAACGCTCATCGTGTCGCTCGACCAGCCACGCGGACGACTGGCGAAGTCACTGCTTGAACCCGACACGAAGCAAGATCGAGCGTTTATCGAGCGTCAACTGGAAAAAGTCCGCCGCAATGCGAACCGTGGCGCAAACGCGCCCAAGGAAGAAACCGAGTTTTACGACATTACGGCCTGGTCGCTCCCGTTGGCGCTGGATGTTCCGGCCTACTGGTCCGGCAGCCGTCCAGCCGTGAGCGCCACCCCGGTGGCATCGGTTGTGGTCTCACCACCCCAGTCGCCGGCGCCGGCCAAAACCGCCTATGTGTTTGCTTATGACTCCGATGCCGCCGCCAAGCTGGCGCTTCAGCTTTTGCAGGAAGGGTATCGGCTGGCAACGGCCGTTCGTCCCCTGCGGGCCGGCGAGCGCACGTATCCGCGGGGCAGCTTTGTTTTGCGCGTTGAGCGAAACCCTGAAACGCTGCACACGCGGCTGGCCGCGTTGGCGGCAGCCTGTGGCGTCGAAGTGCAAGCCGTCAATTCAGCCTACACCGACACCGGTATCACTGGCGTTGGTTCGGAGGGCATTTACACCCTGCGTCCACCCCGTGTGGCTGTCATTGCCCAGGAAGGCGTAAGCCAAACCTCATACGGGGCGCTGTGGTTCATGCTGGCCAATGACATCGGCATGGAGTTCACACCCATCACGGTGGACACCTTCCTGGACCTCCGTTTGGGCGAGTTCAACGTCCTCATTCTGCCGGATGGTTCGCCAGGAGCCTACCGCCGAGCCTTTGGCAAAGAGGGGCTTGAGCGGCTCAAACTCTGGTGTCAGGAAGGAGGGACACTGATTTGCTTGGGCGGCGCGGCCGCCTTCGCGTCCCACAAGGAGACCGATCTGACCAGCGCGCGCCTGATTGACGCGGATGACGAGGCCGGAAAAGACGGACAAACCGCGTCGGCCGGCGAAAAAACGCCAGATAAAAAAACGTCAGATACCGGCTCGACGGACGAACCTACCGGTGCAGCGGCACGCTACGGCGAACCGAGTCGCAAAAAGTCCAGCCCAAAAGATGAGAAAAAGTCTGCCGAGGTCGGTTCAGGCGCGGAGCAAGCGCCAACCGATACAGCCCTGTCGGCTGCGCCACTGCCGTTGCCAGGGGCTATTTTCCGAGCGGTCGTCAACCGGGAACACTTCCTCACCTTTAGTCATGAGCAAGCGGAGATGCCAGTCTTGCTCAGTCAGCGGTTCTTCCGTCCTTCCAAGACTGGCACAAACGTACTGACCATTGAAAATCCCATCCCGCTCGCCGGTTTTATTTGGAAAGGCAATACGGAGCGTTTTGTGCGCAACACCGCACCGGTCATCGAGGAACAGCTCGGCGCCGGCCATGTCATCTTGTTTGCGGACGATCCGCACTACCGCGCCATTTGGCAGGCGCAGCGCCGTATTTTTCTCAACGGGCTGATCTTTGGCCCAACGATTACGTTTAGCACGGGGCTGCGCTGAACCAACCCTGTACACGAAATCGTGTGATCACCGCCGCCGCGCCGCTGGCCAGGTGCCCTGGCCAGCGGCGCGGCAGCGCGTTTTTGTTGACCTAAATCACTGAAAAAAAGCGGGTTGGCATTTTTTAGCCCGTCTTCTGGGAACTTTGGCACGCAGCTTGTCTTTATATGCAGTCAGTGATTGCCACTTCCACGATAGGAGGCGTTCCACCATGTGCCAGTTGACTACTGAAGACACTTTATTCTCAGTCGCTTTTACCCCTTCACCCGCTACCGTTCTGACTTCATCAAGCCTGGATGAAATTCCACATCTAACCCACGAGTTCGGTCTCGAACCGGGCATTCCCGGATTGGATGAAGGGTTCGATTCTGAAGATGCTCTGCCGGAGACGTTGCCACCGGCTACGGAAGCCGAACCGGCGGTTGTGGCTTCGTCCGAAACCTTTGAGGCGCTCTACCGCCAGCACTATCGGCGCGTGTACGCCATCTGTCTGCGGATGACCGGCAACCCAAATGACGCCGAAGACCTTGCGCATGAGGTGTTCATGCAAGTTCTCCGCAAACTCGACAGCTTCCGGGGCGAGGCTGCATTCACGACTTGGCTTCACCGCATTGCCGTCAATCAGGTGCTCATGCACTTCCGCAAAAAATCGAATCGCGTTGAGAGTGTCACCGAAGAAGGCGAGATGCCCGAAGATGTGACACCGGTCATGATTCGCCAGTCGCAGACGCCACTGGTGGATAAGCTGGCGCTGCTCTCCGCCGTGAAAAAGTTGCCACGCGGTTACCGAACGGTCTTTATCCTGCACGACCTCAAGGGTTATGAGCATGAGGAAATCGGTGGCTTGCTCGGTATCAGCGCCGGAACGTCCAAGTCGCAACTGCACAAGGCACGCGCCCGGATGCAAGAACTACTCACCGGAGCGCGGGCGGCCTGACCAAGCCACCGAATGGCGCAACTGAAACAGAGCCAAGCGCCCATCCTGCCGAACGAGCGTGGCATGCTGCCGAAGGTAATCGGCAAAGCGCGCTCGTTCGGTGTCGTTTTCAAAGGGGGTTGTGCGCGGGTCGAACACGATGTCCGGCGCGATGAGTAGCCAATCCACATCGAGTTGCGCAACCTGGCGCGCGAGTTCATCCGGCGCGCGGGCGGCGCGAACCATCCGCGCCAACGTGTAATCCTCAAAAGCATAGTCGGTGACGAACGGACGTTCGAGGTAGTACGTTCGTGCGCCGGTGTTGACCAGCCAGACCCGCGCCTGGGGTGGGGTGTGCTCCGCCAGAAAGCGAAAGCTGGCGTATTCCGGCAGATACCACCGAAGATAATGTTCTGCCGACAGCCGCCCTAGCCCCGTGGCGACCGACTGACCCTGAACGGCGAGTTCCGCCGTCCGCAGCGTATTCAGCCCGATCAACAGCCCAAGGCACAGTATCCCGGTCTGGCGCAGCCGTCCGTCCGGACCCAGCCAGTCCACCGCGAACCAGGCGCTCACCGTCGCGGCTGGCGCGAGAACCGGCAGCAAAAAGCGGACCTGTTGCGACGACAGCGCCCACAGGCAAAAAAAGAACACCGTGAACCCCGTCAGGCTGCGCACCGGCAAGTTCATGCGTCGCCAAAAGGGAAGGGCCAGAACGACGACCAAGTACACGATGCCGATTTCACCGTCATAGCGCCGGATGTCGTCGGCGCGCGCCAACCAACACACGCGCCAGGGAAGCGTGGCGTAATCCAGCCAGTCTTTCGTCACGCTGCCATAGCCCTGGAGAAATACGAGATGCAGGCGGGCGCGGTCGGCGTCCCACCCGGTGCTTTGGGTTGGAAACAGCGTGTAGAGCATCGGAAAAACCGGGTTGTGAACCAGCCAGAGGTTGCGGACGTACCACGGCGCGGCCGCCACCAGCAGCAAGCCAAAAAACAGCGTCAGAACGCGGAGCGCGCGCCAGAGCGAGGGCGCGACCGATTGTGCCGCCATCAATCCGAGCAAAACCGGCGTCAGCGCCAAGGCCAGTGGCAAGGCGAGATATTTGATGCTGGCCGCGCCGCCACAGAAGATGCCAGCCAAAACCAGCGCGCTGGCGCGTTCGGTTGCCTGCCAGTTGAGCAGCCAGCCCATGGTCTGTCCGATATAGAAAGCCAGCGCCAAATCTACGTAGGGCCACCCGGCTTCAAGCCAGACCATGGGCGTGGCCGCCAGCGTCGCCGTGGCCAGCCACCGGCTCGGCGTGGAGAGTCCACACTGGCCGGCGAGTCGGTAGGTGGTGGCGCACAGCAGGCCGCCAAAGCCGGTGTGGATGAGCGCGGCCGTCCGGTCACTCCCCACGCTCAGTCCAACGGCGTAGAGAACCTCAACCAACTGTGGAAAGTAGGCAAAAATGTTGTGTGGCAGCTCAACGAACCGCCCGGCCGCCAGATAGGTCTTTTGAACTGCCAAGTGATAGACGAGCGCATCCTTGGCAACCGGTGGGGCCAGCGCCGCTATCAAAGCGCTGCCGAGGCTCAGCAACACAACGCCCTGGGCAGCGCGCGCCACCCATCCAACAGGTTGCCGACTGCGCCAGGACTGAACACAGGCCGCCCACCACGTCCGGTCACAAAGTCCGAGCAAGCCCAGTCCAAGCCAAAGAAACGCCAGCGGCCGACCGTAGCCGCCAAACGTTTGCGCGGCAAAGGCCAGCCATGCCGCGCCAATGCCACCCAGGGCCAGGTCGTCCAGTGCTGTCCGGTCGGTAGGCAGACGCAGGGCTGTCCCGATCAGGTGTCCGCCGAAGCGTAACCCCGAAAACAGCAGCCCAACCACGAGGAGGTCAAAAACCACTTGGATGAGGCGGCTCATGCCGTCCCACTGGTCGCCACCGGCGAGACAGGTGTTTCAAAGCGAAAGAGGCGGTAAAAGTTTGCCGTTGTCAGGCGGCCGAGGTCGGCAAGGTCCATTTCGTGAAGCTGCGCCAACTGCCGGGCGACTTCGATGACGCGCACCGGTTCGTTGCGTTTGCCCCGAAAGGGTTCTGGCGACAAAAACGGGCAATCGGTTTCAATGAGCAGACGGTCACGCGGAACGGCGCGGGCAATGGCACGGAGTTCGTGGTTTTTCTTGAAGGTCACGTTGCCCGAAAACGAGATGTGGAAGCCCAGCGCGACGCCGGCTTCCATCAGCTTCCAAGAACCGCTGAAGCAGTGAAAAATGCCCGGCCGCTCGACGCCGACCCAGTAGTCACGCAGCATGGCGACCATATCGTCATCGGCGTCACGGATGTGAAGAATGATCGGCAGGTTGCGTTCGCGGGCGAGTGTCATCTGCCGCGTGAACACCTGGCGCTGCATCGGACGTGGCGAGCGGTCGTAGTAGTAATCCAGTCCAATCTCACCCCAGGCGATGACCTTTGGGTGCGTCATCAGGTCGAGCAGCTTGGCTTCCAGCGGTGGTCCATAATCGGCAGCGTCGTGTGGGTGTACGCCAACCGCGCCGTACACGTCGGGTTCCCGGTCAACGATTCCCATGCCGATGTCCAGCGACCCACGCCCGATGTCGCCACCACAAATTTCAAGCATCATTTCGACGCCGGCCGCGCGCGCGCGGTTGAGCACTTCCGCCCGGTCTTCGGCGTAACTGGGAAAATCTACGTGACAGTGCGAATCAACGAACATAACTGTTATTTCGCCCGATAGCGATTCCACTCAACCACCCAAGGCCCTATTTAACGAAAGACTATGATGCCGAACCACTAAAGCCCTGGGAACATGCCGTCACGGATGCCTTCTCGAAACTTCCAGGTATGACGTTAGGGTCAGTAACACATAGTTTGGTTGATTACCCCTGTGAAACAGCAGTGGCACAGAAACAGGAAGGCAGTGACTGTTCGGCCGACTGGTGACTACATCACTCGGAAGCGAGGAGCGTAATGCCCAATGCGCCGGCGCGCAACGGTTGCTGAAACAAAAGAGCTGGTTTCTGCGCGGGCTTTGTTCTCGCGCTGCTAAGTATCAACTGATACCAGACCTTGGACCATTCCCAAGAAGCTTGCTTGTGGGCCAGCAACACCTTGCGCAATCTCCTAGCTATCGCGTATTTACTGATAGTTGTGAATTGCGAGGCGTGGCCGAGGACACCGTCCATCGCTGACGGGAACACCGCGGGCTGCCGGCGCACCGCGTCGGGCGGCTGCGGCAATTCAAGCTGTCCGAGGTGGACGACTGGGTGCGCGCCGGGGACGCCGATGAAGAACAAAGCGCGGCCGGCAACAACGCCCGCCAGAACTGAAGGTCACGAGGCGCCATGCCTACACTGAACTGGATAGGCAAGGAAGCCGTCGTCAAGCATCACAAGGAAGTCCCCTTCCGCCTGCTGGAGCCGGTGCCCGGGCTGTCCGGTGGCGACAGTGGGAGCGGCAACCTCATCGTGCAGGGTGACAACCTGCATGCGCTCAAGTCCCTGCTGCCCCGCTATGCGGGACAGGTGAAGTGCATCTACATCGATCCGCCCTACAACACCGGCAACGAGGGCTGGGTTTACAACGACAACGTCAACAGCCCGGAGATCCGCAAGTGGCTGGGCGAGGTGGTGGGCAAGGAAGGCGAGACACTGGATAGGCACGACCGCTGGCTGTGCATGATGTATCCGCGGCTCGTGCTGCTGAAGCAGTTCCTACGCGACGACGGCGCGATCTTCGTGTCCATTGATGACAACGAGGTCGGCAACCTTCGGACTCTGATGGACGAAGTCTTTGGTGCTCGCAACTTCATCACTGGCTTCATTTGGCGTAAGGTCGATAGCCCGAACGACAACAAAGTCCCGCTTACGCCAGACCATGAATACGTGCTGGCCTACGCCCGCAGCAAGGATCGCCTGAAGCTCGCGCAGATGTCCGCGCCGGGCATTGTCGAGGCCTACGGTCGGGTCGATGAGGAAGGGCGCCGCTACCGCGACCGACTGCTCAAGAAGAATGGGCGAAACAGTCTGCGGCGAGATCGCCCGACGATGTACTTCCCTCTGACCGCGCCCGATGGCAGCGAGGTCCACCCAACCCATGACAACGGAGAGGAGGCTGTCTGGGCAATGGGTCGAGCCGGAATTGATCGCCACAAGGCAGCCGGCACCCTGATCTGGAAGCAGCGCGAACGCCCGGGGCAGACGGTATGGGAGCCCTACACGCGCGAGTACGCGGCATCAGAATGGCTTGGGTTGGGTTTGAGCGCAATGGGAGCCCTACACGCGCGAGTACGCGCCAGAAGACCCCAAGCGCCCTTACCCAAGCATCTGGGCCGACCTGCCGACGATGCGGCAGGCCAAGGCATTCCTGCGCGACGTGTTCAACACCGCCGACCTGTTCGACACGCCCAAGCCCGTCGAGCTGATTGAACGCATTCTTCAAATGATGAACGATCCCACGGCGCTGGTGCTGGACAGCTACGCAGGCTCTGGCACCACCGGGCATGGGGTGCTCAAGCAAAAGCCGAAGACGGCGGCCACCGCCGCTTCATCCTTGTCGAGATGGACGGGAACATCGCCCGCGACGTCACGCGCAATCGTGTGAAGCACGTGGCCGAGGGCTACACCAACGCCAAAGGCCGAGCCGTCGCTGGCCTTGGCGGCGGCTTCCAGTTTTGCCGCTTGTCGGAGGAGCCGTTGTTCCGGGCGGATGGTTCTATCCGCCCGGACGTGACCTTTGCCCAACTGGCCGAGTTCGTCTGGTTTGCCGAGACCGGCACCGGCTACACGGGCCCGGCTGATTCGCTGCTGCTCGGCGTGCACGAGGGCCGCGCCATCTATCTGCTCTACAACGGCATCCTCAGAGACAAATCGGACCTGGGCGGCAACGTGCTCAACAGCCGCACACTAGCCGTGCTGGACGAGGCGCTGCCCAGCTTTGACGGCCCGCGCGTGGTGTATGGGGCGCGCGCGCGCTTCGACAAGGCCAAGCTCGCGCGACTTCGCATCACGTTCCACCAACTGCCCTATGAACTGGCGGTGAAGACCTGGTTCTGACACAGCGCAAAGTGATCATCATCGCCGGACCAAATGGCGCCGGGAAGACGACCTGCGCGCGCGAGTTCCTGCCCAACGAGGCTGCCTGTCCGGTCTTCATCAATGCCGCTCTCATTGCCGCCGGTCTTGCCCCATTTGCCCCGGAACGCGCTGCTGTGCAGGCAGGGCGTTTGATGTTAGAGGCAATGGAGCGCCATTTTGCCGCAGGTGAAAGTTTTGCTTTTGAGACCACACTATCTGGGCGTGGATACCTGAAATGGATCAAGCGCTGGCAGGCGGCAGACTATACCGTAGAGCTGATCTTTCTAAAGCTCAACACACCTGAAGAAGCCCTGGCGCGCGTGGCCCAGCGAGTCAAACAAGGCGGCCATGACATTGCGCCCGAGACCATCCGACGCCGCTTCAAGGCAGGATTGGAGAACTTGCAGCGCTATTATGCGGCTGTCGTGGATTTTTAGGTTTTGTACGACAATTCGGGGTTGCAGCCGAGGTTGCTGGATTGGGGTGAAAAATCATGAACCAACGGTCCTTGGATCAGGTGAAAAATTTCGATATTTCTGCCTCTTTTGAGGCCCTTAAGCGCGCTGCGCGGCGCGCGCGTGAGCTGGCGCGGCAAACGCAAACGGCTTTGGTCATAAGCGAAGATGGGCGCGTCAAGCTGATCAAGCCTGACGAGGTGGACGCAGTCCATCCCGGTGAAGCGCCATCCTCCGGTGGTTCCCCAAAATGAACGAACTGAAGAACTTTCAAAGAGACCTGCTCGACGCTTTTGCCGCGTATCTGGAGCGCTGCCGCGAGCTTAGGAACCCTGTCGCCGCCTTTGCAGAATCGACCTGTGCCCACTTCGGCCATGCCTTGCCGTACCACCCGCTGCCTGGGGCGCCCCAGGTGCCCTATGTCTGCTTGCGTGTGCCTACCGGCGGCGGCAAGACGCGCATTGCGGGGCAGGCCATCCGGCGGGTGAACGAGGCATTTCTGGCCACGGAACACGCGCTGGTGCTGTGGCTGGTGCCCTCCGACCCGATCCGCGAACAGACGCTGCGGGCACTCAGGACGCAAGGGGAACTGCTGCACCAGGACATGCGCGCTCTCTTCGGTGCGGCGCATGTGCTGGACATCGCCGAGGCGCTGTATCTGCAACCGGCCACGCTCAACACAGGCAACACCTTCATCGTGGCCACCATGCAGAGCTTCAAGCGCGACACGGCCGAGGGCTTGCGTGTCTATCGCCAAAACGGTGCGCTGATGCCACACTTCGAAGGCGTTTCGCCTGAGCAGAAAGGCGAGCACTCGCTGGTGGATGTGATCCGCCTGCGCCGCCCCTTCGTCATCGTGGACGAGGCGCACAACCAGGGGACGCCGTTGGCGGTGGACACGCTGGTGCGCCTAAACCCGGCCTGCATTCTGGAGCTGACGGCCACGCCGGACGCGCCAGCCAACCCTCCAATGTGCTGCGCAGCGTCTCTGCCGCCACGTTGCAGGCGGAGGACATGCTCAAGCTGCCGCTGGAGTTAGCCGTCCACCCGGAGTGGCGGGTTTCGCTGGCCGAAGCGATTGCCCGCTTACGCCAACTAGAAAATGAGGCAGAACTGGAGCAACAGCAGACTGGCGAGGTCATCCGCCCGGTGGTGATGCTGATCCAGGCCGAGCGCAAGGCCGCAGACAAAGAGACCTTCACGCCGGAGCGGGTCAAGCAGCATCTGATCGAGGACTTCAACGTCCCGCCCGATCGGATTGCCATTGCCACAGGTGCCTTTGACGAACTGACCGGCAAGCGGCTGGATGATCCAGACTATCCGCAGTTCATCATCACCGTGGACAAGCTGCGCGAGGGCTGGGACTGCCCCAATGCCTATGTGCTGTTTTCCTTCCGCAACACCACTTCGGCTACGGCGGTGGAGCAGGTGTTGGGACGGGTGCTGCGCATGCCGCGCGTCACGCGCAAACGGCGAGAGGCGCTCAACCGCAGCTATGCCTATGTGGTGTCGTCGGAGCTGGCGGCCACGGTGCAGGGACTGCGCGACGGGCTGGTGCAAAGCGGCTTCGAGCGGTTGGAGACCCGGGACCTCATCTGCCCGGCGGCGGATGTCTCCATCACGCCAGGCCTGTTTGCGCCGCAGGACGATCTGGTGATCCCGCTGCCGGAGATGGAGAATGCGGTGGTGGTGCCGGATGAGGCGGAGCTGTCCGCGCTACCCAAGGCGCTGCGCGACAAGGTGGATGTGTCGCCCGAAAGCGGCACGCTGACGGTCAAAGGCGGGGCGACGCCACAGCAGATTCAGCAACTGGCGCGGACCTTCCGGGATGAGGAAGTTGCCAAGCAGGTGCGCGAATGGCTGGACACGGCACTGGCCGCGCAAAGCGCGCCGCCCGCGCGGGTGCCCAGCTTGGCGGAGCAGGGTCACAAAGTGCACGTGCCCCTCTTGAGCTACACCCAGGACGCTCGGCGCGGCTTTTTCGATGTGTTCGACGAAACACCGCTGCTGGATGCCGGTTGGGAGATCACCGACTTCGACCCGAAGCTAACCGAGAGCGAGTTTACCCGCGACGTGGAGGCCATGCGCCGGGCAACGCTTTCGATCTCGCAACTGGAAAAAATCGAGTGCGACGTGTACGACCGGCTCGACAGCCAGTTGGCGCTGTTTGGCCGGGAAGAGGGCTGGACGCTCAACGATTTGATCTACTGGCTGGACCGCAACCTGTACTTTCCTTATTCGGAACGAGACCAAAAGGTGGCCTGGATCGTAGCGGCGCTGAACCACTTGATCGAGGCGCGGGGCTTCACGCTGGACGAGTTGGCCTACCGCAAGTTCCGTCTGCGTGGGGCGCTGCAGCGCAAGATGGCGGCGGGCCTAGTGCTGGCCAAGCAGCGGGTGTTCGATGGGCTGTTTAACAACGAGGAGAAGTTCGCGCTGCGCGATGAACACAGCATCACGCTGGAGCAGGGGCGCTATGCCTATGACTACCCGTACACCGGACTGATGCCGCTCAAGCGCCACTTCTTCCCGGTGATTGGTAACTTGAAGAGCAGCGGCGAGGAGTTCGAGTGCGCCGAGTTCATCGCCAACCATCTCGAGGGCGTGTCTTGGTGGGTACGCAACGTCGAGCGCAAGCCGACGTCGTTCTGGCTGCAAACCGCCACCGACCGTTTCTATCCTGATTTCATCGTGCAAATGAAAGATGGCCCGCTGCTGGCCGTCGAGTACAAGGGTGCGTACATCGCCAGCAGTCACAACAGCCAAGAGAAGAGGCGCATCGGCGAGTTGTGGGCGCGGCGCAGCGAGGGGCGCTGCCGCTTTGTCTGGGTAGAAAATAGGGCGTGGCATCTCATCAGGAAGGCGTTGGACTCCACCTCATGGATGCGGTCCGATCCAGATAAGTCGTTGTAATACCCGAAGCCTCATTTAGCCTTGGGAACCTACCTGTCGTTTTGACCGAGTTTGGCGGCTTCTTCCTGAAAGACCTCAACAAATACTCGCCCGATGACTTTGCTGCTTAAGCCATCCCAATAAGGTGGAGGCTTTTGTTTGCTGTCGTGCATTGCCTGTGCTTGCTCAGCCCAGTGGTAAATGGCCACTGCCGAGCGCAGGCAATCTGCGTAACTTCGGAGGTATCAGAGCCTATGCACCGCCCCAAGGATTGATAACGGCCACCCCCACCGCCTCAAAGGGCGCGGTATCACGTGATGCCACGCTGAAGCCACGCGATGCCGCGATGGCCGCGATGTAACCGTCCGGTGTCGGGAAACCGCGTCCGCCATTTCTGGCCGCAACCGCCAGCTCGGCGTAATGCCGCGCGGCATCCGTGTCAAAGGGCAGCACACGATCCTTGAACAGCTCCAGCAGGTCATTGAGAGCGCCGTCCAGCATGTTTCTGCGCCTACCCTGCGGCAGCGCCTGAATGCCGAACAGCAACTCGGCCACTGTGACACTGGAGATGTACAGGGTCTCCGCCGCCTGGTCGTTCAGAAAGGCCATGACGGCCGCGTTCGGCTCCGGCTTCATCGCCTCGGATACGACGTTGGTATCGAGGACGATCATTCGAACCTCGGCGGTTCGGCCGTCGTCTTGTCCCGGATACTCTCAAGGACGGCGAAATCCTCTTCGGTCAAACCGATCTTCCGACCGATGGCAGCCAGAGCATCCCCAACGCGCACGCGGTTTTCCGGCTTGACTGCCGCGGCAAGGATCTCTCGTACCTCGGCCTCGGTACTGCGGCCATGCTGTGCCGCCCGCACCCGCAGTGCCTGGTGCACGTCTTCAGGCACGTTCCTAATCGTCAAGACCGCCATGATGCAATGCCTCCATTATGCTGTCAATGAAAGCAGCTATAGCTGGATGACAGCACTAATGCAAGGTTCAGACGGCAGCGCCTCCTCGTCTGACCTTGGGCTGCTTGCGGGCTATCCCCTCATCTCCCTGAACTGCGCGCCCCATGAGCTTGTGCAGTTCAGTCTTACAAGCCCGGAGGTCTTTCATCAAAGCCTCTACGTCTTAGGTCATCAGCCTACAAGATTCCGGCACTATGACTACCTCAGAACAGGGTGCACCGTATCGAGAGCCGACATGGCATGACATCGTTTCCGTGCCAGTGACTATGCCAGGAAAAGTTGGCGCTAGACCCTACCGGCTTGTGCCGGACGTCAGATCATTCCCACTCAATCGTTGCCGGGGGCTTCGAGGAAATATCGTAGGTCACGCGATTGATGCCGCGCACTTCGCCAATGATCCGGCGGCTGATGCGGTGCAACACGTCGTAGGGCAACCGTACCCAATCGGCCGTCATGCCATCCTCGCTCGTCACGGCGCGAATCGCGCAGACGTGTTCGTATGTGCGCTCGTCGCCCATGACGCCTACGCTGCGCACGGGAAGCAGGACGGCAAAGACCTGCCAAATGTCGTCATATAGGCCGGCAGCGCGGACTTCCTCGGTCACAATGGCGTCAGCGCGTTGGAGCAAGGCAACGCGCGCCGGGGTCACTTCTCCAATGATGCGCACCGCCAACCCCGGCCCTGGAAATGGATGCCGGTTCAAAAGCTCCGGCGGCAGTCCGAGGTGGCGACCGATGGCCCGCACCTCGTCCTTGAAGAGTTCGCGCAGCGGCTCGATCAACTTCAAATGGAGGGTCTCCGGCAGTCCGCCAACGTTATGGTGAGTTTTGATGACGGCTGACGGCCCTTTGACCGATACCGATTCGATGACATCCGGGTAAAGCGTTCCCTGGACAAGGAAATCAACTTGACCGAGTTTGGCGGCTTCTTCCTGAAAGACCTCAACAAATACTCGCCCGATGACTTTACGTTTGGCTTCGGGGTCTTCGACGCCGGCCAGCGCCGTCAAGAAGCGTTCACCGGCGGCGATGCCCCTAACATTCAAGTCCATCTTGTCGCGTAACATCGTCAGCACTTCGTCAAACTCGCCTTGCCGTAACAGTCCATTATCCACGAAAAGACACGTCAGCCGGTCGCCGATGGCTTCGGCCACCAGCGCCGCCGCCACAGCCGAATCCACACCGCCAGAAAGTCCGCACACGGCACGGTTCGGGCCGATTCGGGCGCGAATGTCGGCCACCGCCGACTCGACGAAACTCTGCATGTTCCAGTCGGCGCGCATGCCAGCAATGCCGATGAAAAAGTTGCGGAGAATGTCGCGGCCAAGTGGCGTATGCACAACTTCCGGGTGGAACTGCAAACCGTAGAGTCGTCGGCTGGGGTCTTCGAGCGCGCCCAACGCATCGGCGGTGTGCGCCGTCACGGTAAAGCCCGGCGGCGGGGTCGTGACGTGGTCGCCGTGGCTCATCCAGACATCGAAACTTTCCGGTAGGCCATCAAAGAGCTGGCTTGTCCCAATGTGGCGGAGCTGGGCGGATCCAAACTCGCGTCGGGTGGAAGGCTCAACCGTTCCGCCGAACTCAACTGCCATGGTTTGGAGTCCGTAACAAATACCGAGAATTGGTATGCCAAGGGTAAAAATCCCGGCATCGCACCGGGGCGCGTCCGGCGTATAAACTGACGCCGGGCCGCCAGATAGCACAAGCGCTTGGGGCGCCGCCGAGCGAATATCGTCCAATGGTGTGTGGCAGGGTACAATCTCACAATAAATACCCAACTCGCGTGCGCGGCGAGCGATGAGTTGGGTGTATTGCGAACCAAAGTCGAGAATCAGCGCGAGTTCAGAATGCGTCACGGGCATGGTGCAGGGTACTGGAATAAGGTTGGCATCCAGTCGAGAGTCACCATATCTAAGCACGTCATATCGCCGAAGAGCAAAGCGCCGTGCTATGTTTGGATGTCACTTGATGGATTCTGTGATGCGTACTCGGTTACGCAAAATGGTGGCTTTCGTGGGGAACTTGGCGGGGCTGGGAGGACGTTATGACGCGCTGGATGACCACGACTGTGATTGGGCTGGTAACGCTGCTCTGGTCAGGCACTGCCTCTGCCGCAGACTACATACTGGTGCTTCGGGATGGCAAGCGCCTGGATGTGCGGGCGGAGTATCGCATCGTCAATGATGTTGCCGTGTTTACGACATCCGACGGAAAGCGCGTTTCCATTTCACTGGTCAACATTGACATTGCCGCAACCGAGCGAGTCAATGGGCAAGGTGACGGCGAGTTTCGAGCAAAAGCTGGGCTGCCCCGTGTGATTGGGGCGGATAATCAGGTCACTTCCCTCCAGGCGGTGACGCCATCGCCCGTTACTCCGCGCGCGGCTGCACCACCACCGGCACGCAAACCAACCCGGACGCTGACCAATGCCGACTTTGGGGGCGGAATGCGTGATGTCGCGGCCGTACGCTCGCGGTCGGCTTCCAGCTCGCCGTCATCGAATGTGGCCGAAAATCGAGGCGAGTCAGTGCCAGCCCTGACGCGCGCCAATGACGAAGCTTATTGGCGTGGGCGGGCGCAGGCGATTTTTACGGAGATTTATACCCAACAGGAAATCATCCGCTCACTCAACGAACAGGCACGGACACTCCAGCGTAAGGTTGATCAGCAAGGACGAACCTATCTTTTCGGCCGCGATGTGTTCGGTAACCAGATTATGCTGCCGCAAGAAGTTATCTCGGCTGAAAAACAAGAACTGATACAGGTCAATGAGCGTATTCGAGACGCCCAGGCGCGACTGACCGGGTTGTACGTGCAATACGCGGTTTTACAAGAAGAGGCCCGGCGGCTTGGCGTCCCGCCGGGCTGGTTGCGTTAGGCAGCGAGTCCAAGTGTGGCAACCAAGCTGGATTTGGGTTAGCGCCACTTTGAGCTACGTCAGGTGTTCCTTCAGAACGTCCGAAAGGAGACCCTATGACAGCTTATCAATGTTGGTGGCGGCGGCTCGCGGCCTTGCTCGTTTGCCTGTCGGTCCTGGGCAGTTGCTTTGGCGGGTCGGCACTGGCACAGCGTGCGACAGCCCAACGGCTCAAAGTGTTTGAGCGAAGCTTCGAAGCCGGTCTGGGCCGGACGGTTCATGTCGAAAACACGTCTGGGACGACGAAAGTTGAAGTCTGGGGCGAGGACCTCATCCATGTGATGGCAACCCGCCCGGATGGGCGACCGGTGGATGAGCGAGAGATTAGCATCGTAGCTTCGCCGTCCCGCGTGTCGGTGCGCTGCATCCCGATGATGGGCGGTGTCAACCTGAAGCTCTACATCCCGGCGGAGTCGCATGTGCGTCTATCGGCGCAGTCTGGCGCAATTGAACTGATTGGGCCAGTTGCCAGCGCCACGGCTGAAACTGACACCGGCGACATTGCCGTTGAAGTGCCGCGGTGGTTTGACGCGGATATTGAACTCTATTCAGAGAGTGGTACGGCGACCAGTCATCTCACACTGACCAGCTATGATGAAAAAAGCCGCCGCACCACCAAGGGCCGGCTCGGACGCGGTGGGCGGGCCCTGATCATGCGGTCGTCAAGTGGGCATATTGATCTCAAGTCGCTTCGAGCGGGCCTCGCCATTGCCGAGCCATCACCGGTGACACCCACGGCGGCCGATGAGCAGCCGGTTCAGTCAGTCCGCTTTCCACCACCCGATGACCGCCCAGCCGACCGTCCGTTGACGCCAATCTTTGGCGGGGGGCATCAGTCCCAAGATGACCTTAGCACGACTTACGGCGGCAGTGGCGGACTGGGGCGGCGACAACAACGCATTGGCGATGACACGACGATGTCAGGCGGGATTGGCGTCCGCATCATCCCGCCACCGGGGACAACGTCCACGCCAAGACCGTCTGGAGGAACGATACCTTCCTACTCGCCCGGAGGCGATAGCGACCCCAGCGCGTCAACTCGCGTGCCACGCAGAGACGCCGGTCGTCTCTCGGCCGCGGATGAAGCGTTGTCCAATCTGCCACGCCGTGATCCCCTTCGCGCAACACCAGGCGACCGCCCAACGCTGCGCCGGCGCGCGCTTGAGCTGGCATCAGACGACGCGACCGACCCGGCTACGGATGCTGACACCATTCGCATCAATGCGCGCCTGGTGAATCTCAATGTTGTTGCCACGACCCAGGACGGTCGCGCTGTGACCAACCTGACCGCCGATGATTTCACGATTTTTGATGAAGACACAAAACAGGAAATCGCCCACTTCAAGCCGACGACGACCCCCTTCAACCTCGTCCTACTGCTCGACTTGAGTGGTAGCACCCGCGAAAAGATTGACTCCATTCGGAAAAGCGCCTGGCACTTCGTCGAGGCGGCTAGCCCACAGGATCGGATAGCGATTGTGACGTTTACGCGCAGCCTGCACGTGCTCTGCCGCCCAACCAATGATCGCACTTTGCTCAAGCAGCGGATTGCCGAGATGCGCGCTACGGATGGCGGCACGGCCTACTATGAAGCCATGTGGTTTACGCTGACCGAGGTACTGGCGCCATTTCAGGATGAACGAAATGCCATTGTCGTGATGACCGATGGCGTGGACAACAGCATTAGCGCGGCCTATCCCGCGCCGTCGCGAGTATCGTTCCGCCAGATGGTTGAGGCAATTTTGGAATCCGGAACCTTGGTTTACCCCATTTACCTAGACACGGAAGAGGAAAACTACCGGAATCACTGGGGAGAAACCGCTGAAGTCTATGCATTGGCGCGCACCCAACTTCAGCAGGTTGCCGATGCCTCCGGTGCGACGTTGTACTTGGCGTCGCGGGTTGAGGACCTGACCGGCGTCTATCAAAAAGTCATTGCCGAATTGCGTACGGTCTATGGTTTGGCGTATTACCCATCCAGCACTGAACATAACAACCAGTGGCGTCGCGTCAAGGTGGTCGCTCGTCGCCCCGGCGTTGTGGTTCGGACGCGCCGTGGATATTACGACCGGTGATGTCGTCGGCTGGCGAACCAGGGCGGACTGAAACGTCCGGCGCTTACGGGTGAGCTGTCTTGGTTTGTCTGCCGAGGGGTGGCAAGGACCGTCGTTTTGTCGGGCATCAGAGGGCTTCAGGTGGTGGGCAAGTTGATTTATGAAGGGCAAAATTAAGATCATTACGATCTGGCTTGGCATTCTGCTCAGTATCGTGTTTGCCGGACTTGCCTTCTACGGCATTGATTGGAAGAAGACTGGGTTGGCGCTGCGTGCCGTCCAGTGGCCGTACTTAGCCGTTGCGTTTTTGCTGATGTGGGCGGGTTTCGCTTGGCGCACCGTGCGCTGGAAGCGACTGCTCGATGTTGGCCGTCCACCAGATGAGTCCATCCGGTTTGGCGATTGTTTTTCGGTCATGACGGTTGGCTACATGGCAAACAACATCCTCCCGGCGCGCATCGGGGAAGTTGCGCGGGCTTATCTGGTTGGACGGAAAACCCGCACCACCAAGAGCTTCGCCCTGGGCACGATTGTCACGGAGCGGCTAGCGGACGTGCTGATGCTGCTTTTGCTCATTTCCTTCACGCTTTTGACCTTGAAGCTGCCGCCGGAAAGTAAGGTCATTGCGACTGGCGTGGCCTGGTTGGGTTTTGGGTGCGCGACCGGACTCGTCGCGGCGATTGTGTTACGCCCCACCGTCGTGCGCCTTGTCGAGCGCGCGCTGACCCTGGTTGGCCTTGCCAAGTACGCTCCACGCCTGGCGGACATCACGAATCGGTTTCTACGTGGCGTAAGCTGTGGTGGCTCGCTGCGCACGCTGGCGTGGGTTTGGGTGGATTCTTTCTTCATCTGGCTGGCCAGTCTCTACATGACCTGGTTTGTCGCGCTGGCCTGTAACTTAGAAGTCGGCATCACGCAGATTCTCTACGTGATGTGTTACGTCAACCTAGGCGCGATGCTACCGTCAGCGCCTGGATACGTCGGTACCTATCAGTGGTTTTGCACGCATAGTCTAGGCGCGTTTGGGGTTGAGAAAGAAGCAGCCCTGGCGTTTTCGTTTGTTTCACACATTATTTGGTATCTTCCGTTGACACTGCTCGGGCTGCTGCTTTTCTTGCGGGAGCGTTTGAGTTGGGGACAGTTGACGGAAGCTGAACCACCGGAAACTGAGCCGCTGGATGAGTCACTTCCAGCTTGACAGGTTTTGGCATGGCACTTACGTTGCCTTATCTGCGCTGTACTGGTCGGTCAGACTTGTTTCTAGTGAGCAGGGGCTTATTTCCAGCCACGGAGATAGGCAACTTCACGATAACCTTGGGTGTATCTCAGCCGTGATCAAGCTAGACATTGTTAATCGGGTTGCTGGAGCAACGGGAATTGCCAAGTCTAAGGCAGAAGTCGCCGTGGATGCCTTGTTTGATGGCCTCAAGCAGGCGCTTGAGCGGGGCGAACGGATTGAACTGCGCGGATTTGGCGTGTTTGTGGTCAAGCCGCGCAAGCGCGGGATTGGGCGTAATCCGCGCACCGGCGAGGCGGCTGACATTCCACCTGGAAAAACCATTCGTTTCAAGCCAGGCAAGGAGCTTGCGCATTGATTTCCACCTTGGTTTGGGTAGGGTTTTGATATGGGAAATACCTATGTGTTTGGAGATATTCATGGCCGCGCGCGGCAGCTACAGGAGATACTCCACGCTGTTGACTACGATGAGCGCCGCGACCGTGTCATCTTCGTGGGTGATCTCATTGACCGAGGTGATGATTCGCCGCAAGTTGTTGAATACGTTTTGCAACTCTGTCGGCGCAACCCAGGTGTCGTCTGCCTGCGGGGTAATCACGAGCAGATGCTACTGGACTTGCTGGATTACGGCGACCCCTTGTGGCTGATTCCAGAAAATGGCGGGATTCAAACACTCCAGCAGTATGGCTTTGACATAGACGAAAGCACTGCTTCGTTATCCATTGGCATTCCAGATACGCATGTCGAATTTTTGCGGAGCTTGCCGTTTTTCTACGAAGACGATAGAGCGCTTTACGTTCACGCGGGTATCGCCGCTGGGAAACATCCGGCTGAGTGTGAGCCAGAGGTCCTCATGTGGACACGCGACCTGAACTTTTTCACGCTCTATGACAAAAAGCCGTGCTTTTTTGGCCATACCCCAGCACGCTTACTTCCGACGGAAGGCGTTCGCAATCCGGGCGAGATCTATGTATTTGGCAGCGCGATTGGGTTGGATACCGGCTGTACCGAGGAAGACTGCCTGAGCTGCCTGCACGTTGAGTCACAGACGGTCTATCGGCAGTACCCGAACTCGTCGGTATCGGCGTACGAGATAGAAATTCCATGCCTTCTAAGCTCTTCGGTTTAGTTTTTGTCAACATTGCCCCAGCCGAGCGTCGCGCCCGGTAGGAGTTTCGTGATGGGTGGTGCCCCCAATGAATAACGACACACGCCGAAGCTTGCTTGAGCTTGAACGCTTCTTGACCGAGGCTATTCGGTCAAATCCAATCCTGACGCCAGATGATGTCAAGCCAAATCTTCTGGTGCGTCAAATTTTGGATCAACTATCGCTCAAGCGTTTTATCTGGGTTGGGAATCAGACGTTTGTTCCCCATCGCATGGTGTTTTCGGTTCCCAGTATGCGTCCGGCCAAGCTGGAGGAGCTGGAGGTTTTGTTCAACTCCATCGTTTTTACGAAGATGGTGTATGACTACATTGCGGGTTCTGGCTTCCGCTTGCTTGAACCGCTGGCCATCGAGATTCGTCCAACCCTGGAGGGGGCTGGCGTCCCATCGCACTGCTCCGTCAGCTTTGAATGGTCTTCGCTGGCTGAGCCGACTGAAGGCTTTTCCGTGACGGTGGACGAACAATCCGGCCGCATCGTGGATGTCAAGGGTTTCAAGCCGCAAATTCCACGGCTAGCCCGCCTAACTGCCCTGAATGGCGAGGTGTATCGTTCGCCGTTCATCATCACCAAGCGGACGACGTTCCTTGGGCGACTGCGGACGGTTCTTGACCTGAAGTCAGGGGAAGTGCTGCGGCGCAACGACTTTGTTTACGCGCGCCAGGACCAGGCCAACACCCCCAACAAAAGTGTTTCCCGGCAGCATGCCTCGATAGTGTTCGACAATGGTGACTTTTACCTGTTTGACACGGGCAGCGCCAACGGGACTGCTGTTGAGCGGGCTGGCCAGTCCATCGAGACCCCAGCCAGCGACGCGACCGGGATCAAGCTTGAAGATGGTGACATCATCCGGCTGGGGACGGCCTTGGTGCGTTTTGAGCTTGATCCCCCGCCGGCTGAGTTGCCAGACTTGGCGGCAGCCGAAGCGAACGCGCCGGCCGATGACCTCAACCCCACCTCTGGCAACGCGACAGTTCGGATTCTACGGAGCGAAATTCTCTTTGAAACGAGCAAGGTGCTGGATTCCGAATGATGCTTTGTGGTTGAACGGCTAGTGCGGCCGAATCTTTAGGAGGCTCATATGATCCGACCAGGCGCTTGTGTTGTCCTTGGGTTACATAGTCCGCGCGAAAAACTGTGGGGGATTCTGACGAGCCTTGATCCTTCTGGCGTTCACCTCAGAGGGCTTGACATCAATGCCTTTGATGACTGGTTGAGCGCCATCAGCAATGGGGAAAGCAACATTGGTTTGACGCACAGTTTTTTTCCCATGTGGCGTGTCGAGCGGGTGTTGCTCGATGAGTCACTGGGTGAGATTCACTCGATGGGGCAGCTATTTGCCAAGCGGATTGGCATGAGCGTGACCGACTATCTGGGTTTTGGCAGCGAGGAATCCATCAGCTAGCTTGTGGATAGAGCGTAGCACAGGCATTCCTGCCTGTGTAACAAGTAGGTATAGAGCGTAGCGCAGGCATTCCTGCCTGTGTAACAAGTCGGTGTTGGGCAGCGTGGCACGACAGGCCTGTCCGTGCTCGGTTCCAAAAAAACCAAGACTGTCGCTGCGCGCCTCCACCGCACTTCAGTGGCGGCGGTGAGCAGGTTATGTCTCGACGCGGTGCGCGCGAAACAAGACATTCATGCCAAGGCGCGCACGCGCTTCCCAAAAGGCGACAATCCACCACGAGACTTCATCCTGGCGGTAAAGACCACGGTGCAGCGCGCAAGCGCCAAGTTCGCGCGTCAGGTCGGTCAGCGCCGGAGCATCAGCCAAGTATTCCTGCCATCGCTCATCATCGAGTGTTTCCAGGGTGTACTCAGCCGGAAACAGCGCCTGGCAACTTCCCAAGTCAGGGTGGTCGGTCAGCCAAAGCTGTGCTGGATCGCTTGATTCCGCGCCCAGTCGGTCGCCTATCTGGTAGGTCAACTGAAATAGGCGATTGATGGTGTCAAACTGTTCGGGCGTCATAGGTCTTCCCTGTGGCGAGGGTTCGCCGCCGATGTGTGGAGCAAAGTGCATTGTGGCATCACTGAGAGCTAGTTTCCCGGGTGGGGCTTTTCTCTTTACGCAGCACCGAGTCAATGAGGTTGGCGTAGTCGCTACTACGCTCGCCAACCATCGCGTCAAGCTGCTCGATCCGCCGATTGGCTTGGAAAAGTTCATCCGCGATGTTGAGTGCAGAGAGGATCGCAACGCGCAGACTATCCACCGTGTGGGTGCTGCTCATCACTTCCCGCATCTTGCGGTCAACATAGGCGGCTAGCTCCGAAATATAGGCGCTGTTGCCGTCGCCGCGAATGTTATAAACCTGGCCGTAAATACGGACTTCGACCGTTTGCGTGCCAGCTTCACGTGGGTTTGCCATCGGATTGCCTCTGCGCTTGTGCCGGAACTCGACTGAACCGGCGCAAAGATTCCCTGGTCAGCCTTTGTCGTAAGCCGCCCCCTGACGTGCTTCCCGTGCGCATGGTGTCGGACAAGCCGTGCCGGCGGGAGCGTGGCGAGCTATGCCGTTGGGTTCACCCACGCCGCGCCGCCTCAGACAGTTCCGGTTCGACAAGGGCGATGGCATCGAGCATGGCCTCGACCTTGTTTTTGATTGCATCGCGTTCGTTGAGCATCTGGTGCAACCGCTGGTTGAGGCGCTCGTTTTCCTCGGCGCGTGAAGCCGCTTCTCGTTTGAGGGTGGTCACTTCGCGTTCGAGTGACTCCTTCTCTTGGCGTAACAGTTTGGCGTACTCGACAATGCGGTAAAGCTTGTCCTCCAGATGATTGAACTTCTCCATTCCGTTGAGCGTTGTCACGGCTTTCCCTCTGGCTCGATCACGTTTTGTTGGATGTTTCTAGTTCGGTTTATGCTCCAGCTCGATCGGTTAGGTAACAGCACTTGGCAGGTTAGCGAATCGTCGCTGCCAGTTGGGCGCGGAGTGCCTCCACAACCTGGTGATGACGTTCAGTCACCTCGTCATCTGTGAGTGTGCGATCAGGCGCACGATACCACAAGTTGAGCGTAACGGCGCGCTGTCCGGGTGGAATCTGCGCTCCGGTAAAGACATCTCGCAGCCGAATCTGCTCGAGTTCTGGAATCGCCAGACCACGAATGAAGGACTCGATGGCGGCAAATGGCAGGGCTGCGTCGAACAGTGCCGAAATATCCCGCTCAACCCGTGGGTAGCGTGGCAGTGGGCGATAGGCGGTGAGGGTGCGTTGGCCAGTAATCAGTTCAGTTAGCTCAAGCTCGGCGACATAGACTGGTTGCTTGAAGTCAAAGTGCGCGGCCAGCGCCTGGCTGATGCGCCCAAGCTGACCCAGCGGGTGGCTTGCGGCGTGGCCAGCAATTTGCAGGATGCCGACTTGTCCCGGCAAAAAGCTGGTCAGGATGTGCTCATCCAATTCATCCTTTGGCGGCGCTGTGATGACAATCTGTGGGCAGCGCGCCGCCTCGCAAAGCGACTCGACGACCCCCTTGAGCGTGTGAAAATTTTCCATCGTCGGCTGCCCGCGCCAGTCGTTAGGCAACAGGCGGCCGGTGAGTGCCAGGGCAAGGCGTTCAGTTTCGACAAGCTTGCCGTCCACGAGATGAAACACTTTGCCAATCTCAAAGAGTCGGACATCCTCCGTGCCGAATCGGAAATTGCGCGCAACTGCGGTGAGAAGCCCTGGCAGCAGTGAGGTGCGAAGTTCATTCTCATTTTGGTCAAGCGGATTGGCAATGTTTACCCCTGGCGGCAATCCAGCTAGGGCGCGCGTGTTACCGGCGCACCAACTCAATGAAATGGCTTCGTGAAACCCATGCGCCAGCAGGGTTTGACGTACTGCCCGGCGCTGTTCAGCGCCAGGTAGATACTCCCCCGCGCCATGCCATCCCGGAAGCGTTGTCGGGATGTCGGCGTAGCCTACATGGCGCACGACTTCTTCCACTAGGTCTTCTTCGATGGACACATCCACCCGAAAACTCGGGACAATCCACTCGGTTTCGCCCTCGTCATCCATGACCAGCTCAAACCCCAACCCGGTCAGAATATCGGCGGCTCTGGACGGCGCAACGTCAAGGCCCGTTAGTTCAGCGATGCGCGCGTGCCGGAGGCGAACTGTGGTTGGCGTCCGAGGCGTGGCAGCGATGTCAACTGGGCCTCCGACTACGTCGCCGCCGGCTACTTCCGCAATCAGTTGGGCGCAGCGGTCAATCGCGCGGCGCACGTTTTCATAGTCAGCCCCCCGCTCGAAGCGGCGTGACGCTTCGGTGTGCAATCCAAGTTTTCGTGCCGTACGGCGAACCGACGCCGGGGTAAACCAGGCGCTTTCGAGCAACACCTGCGTTGTCGTGGCGGAAATTTCGGTTTCCGCGCCACCCATGATCCCGGCCACGGCCACCGGGCGCTTGGCGTCGCAGATCACCAGCATGTCGGGCGACAACTCGCGTGTCATGCCGTCGAGCGTCACCAGTGTCTCCCCAGGCTGGGCGCAGCGGACAACGATGCGCTGCTCAATCAAGCGTTCAAAATCAAAGGCATGAAGCGGATGCCCCAACTCCAGCAAAACAAAGTTCGTGACATCCACAATGTTGTTGATGCTGCGCTGCCCAACGGCAGTCAGGCGACGCACCAGCCAGTCCGGTGATGGTCCGACACGCACGCCGTCAATCAGCCGCGCCGCGTAGCGGTGGCACAGGTGTGGTGCCAGGATTTCAACCTGGGTCGTCAGCCGGCCGGTCGCTGGCTGCTCGGCGAAGTGAATGTCGGGAAACGATAGCTTGGCGCCGGTCAACACGGCCGCCTCGCGCGCCAACCCAAAGTGGCACAGGGCATCTGGGCGGTTCGTCGTCAGGTCAAAGTCAAAAATAAAGTCATCGCCCAGTGGCGTGGCGCTATCTACGGCAAGTCCGGCGGCGGTGAACCGTTCGGCCAGCTCCTGCGCCGAGAGGTTGGGCTTGACGTAGGTTTCAAGCCAATCATAGCTAGCTTTCATAGCAGCAGGTTACTCAACAGGGAACTTGGAATGGGTGATTTGAGGTCGGGGTCGTTACTGGTCCGCGTTGCTCGACGGCGCGTTCAGGGCTGTAGTTGATGTCCACAGGCGGCGCAGGTGCGGGCGCGCTCATCTGACCAGAAGGCATCAAACAGCGGCTTGAGCTGGGTGGTGATGTCGGTCACATGGAGTGCTACCTCGTGCAGCCGGTTGCCGCAGTGATCGCAGTACCACTCGAAGCGATCCTGCTCATCAGCACGCCGAACCCGTTCGATGACCAGTCCGAGCGTCCCCGGACCACGCTGCGGCGAGTGTGGAACCAACGGCGGCAACAAGAAGATTTCACCTTCACGGATGGGCAAGTCCCGAAACTGACCGTCTTCTATCAGGCGCAACGTCATGTCGCCTTCGAGCTGATAGAAAAACTCCTCGCCGGGGTCAATGTGGTAGTCCTTGCGCTGATTCGGCCCACCCACGACCGTTACCATGAACTCGCGGTCTTTCCAAATCTGAGCATTCCCAACTGGGGGGCGAAGCAGGTGGCGGTGGTCTTCAATCCACTGGCGAAAGTTGATCGTGGTGAGCATGCGACGCGCTCCACAAGTCAGGGTCACCTGGCTATTGTATGCTGTTGTTTGGTGAGATGGAAAGACTTAGGCTGGGCGATAGCGTGAGGCAATGCGTTGCCTTTGATCGCCATGCCGTGCGATAGTCGCAGTGGGCGTTGCCGATTGTGGCGCACGCGCACTCTGGCGACACTGCGATACCCTGCAAGACGTTCCCATTCACACTATGCGCCGTGTTTTTGATGATCCACCTTTGGGCGTTGGCGGTCCGTTGCCGGGTGTGATGTTTCTGATGGCCGCGACAACGGTTATGGTGGTGGTGCGGGCGCTCCTACCGGCCGCCCCGTTCTTCTTCTTGCCAGAAGCCGTTGTGAGCGGCGCGGTGTGGCAATTCCTCACGGCCACGGTGACCCCCCTGACGCCGTTTGGGTGGTTGATTGGGTTACTGGTGCTGTATCTCTTTGGGAATGTGATTGAGCGCATGCTCGGCACGGGGCGCTTTTTGCTGCTGTGTTTTGGCGGTGGAGCCGCCGCCTACCTGGGGACGCTGGCGACCGCCATGGGCGTCGGCCTGCTGCTGCCGTCGCCGGTGCCATCGTTTATATTTGCCGCCAGTTCAGCGACACTGTTTTCGCTCATGGTGGGCGTTTTTGCAGCCCGTCTGTGGCATACGCCGACGTTCTTCAATTTCGTACAGCTCCGCGGTCGGACAATTTTTTACGTCTCGGCTGCCATTGACATCGTCTTTTTGCTCTATGGCTACCCAGACTCCGTTTCGGCGCTGTGGGCGCTGGGCGTGGGTTTTCTGACGGTTCGGGGCCCTGAGTTGACTGGTTTCCGCACGGCTTGGGACTGGGTAACGGGACCGTTCCGCCGGTGGCGCATTCGTCGTAAGTACAAGAACTTTCGCGTTGTCGAGTCGGAAATGCAGCGAATGTGGGACGATTTGGAGGAGCGCCTGAACCGTGAAGACCGAAGCCCGCGCCGCTAGTCAGACTGCGCTTGGAAGGTAAGGAGTTGACTTGTATGAAGCGTGTTCTCGCCGCCGACGACGACATTGGCATTCGTGCTGTCATCAAAAGCACCCTCGGACGTGAGTTTGAGGTCGTTACCGTTGAAAATGGTCGGCTCGCTCTGGAGATGCTCGAGCGTGATCCGCACTTTGCCTGCCTGTTGCTTGACCTCGACATGCCGGAGATGAATGGCGGCGAAACCTACCGCCGCCTGCGGCAAATCCCCGCGCTTGCCGATCTGCCGGTCATCATCCTCACCGGAAACACGAGCGTTCAAACCGAAATGGAGGCTTTGCAGGCCGGGGTCGTCACCTATTTCCGCAAGCCGTTTTCACCCTCTCAGTTACTTTCCATCGTCAAGGCCACGACGCGCAACCGCGCCTGACCACGCTTGCCGTCGCTGCCTCACATAGACGCCCACATGACTGAACTTGCCAAGCTGCTTGAAAAGTATGAGCCGGTCATCGGCCTTGAAATTCACGCCCAACTGAGCACGCGCACCAAAATCTTCTGCCCTTGTCCGACCGATTTCGGCGCCGAACCAAACGCGAACACCTGCGCCGTGTGCCTGGGGTTGCCGGGGGCGCTTCCGGTGCTCAACCAGGCCGTCGTCGAAAAGGCGATCTTCGCGGCTTTCGCGCTGAATCTGCGCATCAATGAAGTTTCAGTCTTTTCGCGGAAGAACTACTTCTACCCAGATTTGCCCAAGGGCTATCAGATTTCTCAGTACGATCAGCCCTTTTCGGTGTCAGGCTTTGTCGAAATTCCGACGAGTGAGCGGGATGAAACGGGGCGTCCCACCGGGTGGCAACTGAAGCGGTTTCGCATCCAACGCATGCATATCGAAGAAGACGCCGGCAAGAGCCTGCACGAAGGTATGCCCGACTCGGCCACCACGTCATACGTCAATCTCAACCGGAGTGGGGTTCCCTTGGTTGAAATCGTCAGTGAGCCGGACTTCCGCAGCAGTTGGGAGGCTTACGATTACGTGCAGTACCTGCGGCGGGCGCTCCTGTATGTGGATGCCTGCGACGGCAACATGGAAGAAGGCAGCCTGCGCTGCGATGCCAACGTTTCCATCCGGCGGCGTGGCAGCCCGACCCTTGGCACGCGCACGGAAACCAAGAATCTCAACTCGTTTCGATTCATTCAGCGGGCGATTGACTACGAGATCGCCCGGCAGGTTCGGGTGCTGGAGGAAGGCGGGCGGATCGTCCAGGAAACGCGCCTGTGGAACGAGCGGGAGGGGCGAACGTACACCATGCGCAGCAAGGAGGAGGCGCATGATTACCGGTACTTTCCAGAACCAGACTTGCCCCCACTGGTCATCACCGCGGAGACTATCGCCGCGCTCCGGGCAAAGACGCCGGAACTGCCTGAGCCGCGCCGCCGGCGCTTTGCCGAAAGCTATGGGTTGTCGCTCGAAGACTCGTCGCTGATGACAACCACCCGTGAGATCGCGGATTTCTTTGAAGCTTGCGTCGAAGCCAGCGGCAACGCCCGCGCCGCCTTCAACTGGATTGCCAACGAGCTGCTGGCGCGGGTGCCGGCCGAGAAACTTTCCCTGTCCACCTCGCCGGTCACGCCGGCGGCGCTGGCCGAACTCATTGCCCTCATCGCGGATGGCACGTTGAGCAACAAGCTGGCCAAGGACGTCTTCGAGCGCATGCTGGCGACCGGCAAACCGGCCAAAGCGATTGTTCAGGAGCTAGGCGGCGGTCAGGTTTCAGACGTGGGGCAGATTGAGGCGATTGCCCATGAGGTCATCGCGGGCAACCCCAAGCAAACGGCCGAGTACCGCGCCGGAAAGACCCCACTGTTTGCCTTCTTTGTCGGACAGGTCATGAAGGCGACCAAAGGCAAAGCCAATCCGCAGGTCGTCAATGACGTGCTCAAGCGTTTGCTCGATGCGACCTAGCGGTGTGGAGTCCGGGAGCTTGGCGCGCCGGACGCTACGTCAAAAGCCTCTCCAGACGGCAATCGCCAACGCGGTGACTATGGCACGATGAACTGCACTTCCATCCCGCGGCGCGCTTCGAGCACCCGCGCGGCCGGAACTTTGAGCGCGGCAATCTCCAGGTTTCCCGTGCTTGAAAAGAGCGCAAATAGCTCATTTGGTTGGGCCTCGGCATAGTGCGTCACGACCTTCGTGACTTCACGGCTCTTGGCCGGGTCCTGCGGATGAATGACGATGAACTTGCCGCCAGCGCGCAGTGCCGACAATTGGATGTGCTCTTTCGTGAAGTTCGTGAAACAGTTGCCAAACCGGTCAATGTGCAAGATGGCACCCCGGAGCCGTTTCGGATCGGAAACATCCGGGCGTGGAACGTCAAAGCGCACGTAATCCGTAATCGGTTCGCCCATTTTCTGGGGGTCAACGCCCTTGGCAAGATAGCCGGCGATGGGGGCGAAAACGTCGCGTCCGTGAAAGGTGGGGCATACGGGCTGGCGAAAATAGTAGTCGGCCGTGATGTGAATGACGCGGTTGACCGTCTCGGACTGGTAAATGTAGCTAAAAATCCCGTTGTCCGGTCCGATGAAGTTGTAGTTATCCGTCATGACCAGAATCGGCCGGCGCGCCGAGCCAACGGTTGGGTCAACGATAGCTATGTGGGTCGTAAATCTTGGGAAGTACGACATGGCGTTGTTGAGCACAAACGCCGCCGCAAAAACGTCGTGGGGTGGAATGTCATGGGAAATATCCACAATGTCCACATCCCGGTGGATATTGAGAATGACACCTTTCATGGCGGCGATGAAGTGATCCATCGTCCCGAAATCAGTCAAGAGCGTCATGAGCGGGCGCTTGGACATGAAAGAAGTCTCCAGGGTGAAGATAGGAACGGTTGGTGATTGAGCGCGCTGGCACGACACGCCGCCGCGCCGCTGGCACGACGTTTCGCTCGTTCAGCGGACACAGTGTACAACATAGGCCGGTGGCAAGTTCCACCAGATTGGATAACGCTCGACAGACTGGAACCGCGCCAGCAGTTCCTGACGCACGCGCCGTCCGGGCGGGGTTGCCGCGGCATGAAGATACTGGAAAAGCGTAAACGTTCCCCCTGATGGGAGCGCGCTGGCGACCGCGTCCAGCACATTCGTTCGTTCCTGGGATGGCAGCCACGAAAGTGGCAAGCCGCAGAAAATCGCCGCTGGTGGATGCGGATAGCGAGCAAGATAGTGGGAAAGACGGGCGGCGTCATCGCAGATGATCTGCGCCCGCGGCCACTGGCGACACAAAAACTCAACCAATTCTGGGTTGCGTTCAATGGCCAGAAGTGTGGCATCGGGTGGCAGGGCATTGAGAATGCTCGCGGTGAACGCGCCGGTTCCAGGTCCCAACTCGATAACGAGGCGAGCGGTTTGCAAGCGGGTCCGCGCCAGCATCGCTTGGGCGAGCCGCCGCGAACTTGGAACAATTGCGCCTGTCTGACGTGGGTGCTTGATGAAAGCTTTCCAGAAGATCGTTGTCGCGCGTTGCATACTTGAGATGAAGCGGCAGAAGAGATGTGAGTCTGAGACGTATAACGCAACCTGCCCTGGTGGAACAAACATCTCGTTGTGTCGGTGTTTTTGAGGCAGCCGCGCGCGGACGCCACGGGTTGTAAGCTACGCGGGCGCTCGCTGGGGAATACCGCCGACGGAACAGCTCTGCGCTATACAATTGCGGAGCAGACACGCCAAACAGTGCTATAAACTAACCACTTTTGTTGGATTGGGATGTCTTGAAGATGGTTTTAGGAAGGATACCTTTCAATGCAATGCGCTCTCGGTCGGTCAACCAGGGCGCGGGTCGCCGGCCACAACTTTGGCGGCGCTTTTGGGTGTGTTTCTTTGCTCTGATTGGACTGGCTCCGCATCCGGCGCTTTCGTCGTCAGTCGGCCACCCTACTGCCCGGTGGTCAACCCAGGAATCAGCGACGAAGCCCGCTGAGAAGGATAAAGGCGAGAAGGACAAAGAAAAAAGTAATGACAAAAAACGCGCGAATGAGTCGGCGGACGCAGCCAAGGACAAGTCGCCCAAGGCAGAGAAGCCCAAGGCAGCCAAGCTCGGCAAACCTGAAACCTGGGATGGCGAAACCATTGCCGAGATCGTGATCTACGCCTACGGGAGTCGGCCGGTCATTGACTATGTGCTCACCAACGCCCGTTTGGAAGGGGTTATCAAAATTTCGGCCAGCGATGATCGTCCGCCGGTTGAAGGCAAAATTTTGGAACATATCCTGCGCCGCGAGACTTCCGACCGCAACTGCGTCCGCATCGAGGTTGAGTTGCCTGATCCCCAGGGGGATGACCCACAGCAGTTGGTCTTCGGTTTCAATGGCTACACCAACTGGGCGGCGCAAAATCGCCAGTCCATCACGTTGACGCCGGAAGCCCAAGCGACGTTTCTGGCGTCGCTCAAGCACGACTACTTGGCGCTTTTGCGCTACAAGGAAGACGGAACGACGGTGACGCGCGTGCCAGGCGAGCGCATCATGGGGATTGATACCATTGGACTCGAACTCACCCACCGGGATGGCAGCAAGACAAAGTACTTCATCAGCAGCCAGACCTACCGTATTTTGCACCTTGAGTATGAAGTCCAGCCCACGCCGGACGACAAGCCGCTGCGCTTTCGGGAGTCATTTTACGACTTCCGTGCCATCCAGAACTTGCTTGTCCCGATGCGCAAGGAGCTTTATGAAAATGGCAAGCTCAAGCAACGGATCGAGCTTCGTGACGTACGCTTTCGCCTGGCCAAGCTGGATGAAGACATTTTTTTGCGCCTGTAGTCGCCTGGTGGCGCACTGGCGGAAGACGCGGCAGGAAAAGCGGGATGGAACCCATGCCGCAGCGATTGGCGCGGCCGGCCACGCCGTGACCCCGCTCAATCCGCGTGGTTTCGTCTCCATCGCCGGTGAACTCTGGGCAGCGCAAGCGCTAGGTTTCGTGGCGGACGGAAGCCCCGTGACGGTGGTTGGGACCGACCGCGTGTGGCTGGTGGTCGGTTCTTGTGGTCGTGACCAGTGATCAGTGATTCGTGGTCAGCGCCACTGACCACCGCGCACCAACCACTGACCGCCGAACTCTGACCACTGACCACAAATGGACGAAGCCCCCTGGAAAGCTAGGCTTGACCAGTTATTCACTCGCTGAGGTTTATGCATCCCCTACTCGATGGACTCAATCCAGAACAGCGCTTGGCCGTCACGACGACCGACGGCCCACTGCTGGTCATCGCCGGGGCTGGCTCCGGCAAAACGCGGGTGATTGTTCACCGCATGGCTTATTTGCTTGACCAGGGACTGGCGCGCCCGGAGCAAATTCTGGCGGTGACCTTCACCAACAAAGCCGCGCTCGAGATGAAAGAGCGCGTTCACCAGCTTGTCCCACCCACGCGCCGACGGGGTGAGCTGCTGGTTTCGACCTTTCACAGTTTTTGCGTCCGAGTCCTGCGGCGGCATCTCGACCGCTTTGGCGGAACCTATACGCGCGACTTCACCATCTACGACACGGACGACCAGGGGCGGCTCGTCAAAGCCTGCTTGAAAGAACTCGGACTCGATGAAAAGCAGTTTCCCCCGCGAATGATTCAGTCTGCCATCAGCGCCGCCAAAAATCGGGGCGACACCCCGGACACCCTGCCGCCAAGCTCAGACCCGAAGCGCGACGCCATCGTCCGAACCTTCCGCCTCTACGAGGCGCGCCTGGCCGCGGCCAACGCGCTCGATTTCGATGATCTGCTCCTGCTGACCGTCCGCTTGCTCCGGCGTTTCCCGGACGTGGCCGACGACTACAACGACCGGTTCCGCTACCTGCTCATTGATGAATATCAAGACACGAACCCGCCGCAGTTCAACTTGGTTCGGTTGCTGACGCAGCGGCAACAGAATTTGTGTGTCGTGGGTGACCCGGACCAGTCCATCTACAAGTTCCGCGCTGCCGACATTCGCAACATCCTCGATTTCGAGCGTCACTACCCACAGGCGAAAACCATCACGCTGGCGCGGAACTACCGCTCGACGAAAACCATTCTCAGAGCCGCCAACGCGGTGATTCGCCACAACCGCGCACGACGAGAAAAAAGCCTCACGACGCAGAACGCCACCGGCGAGCCAATCCGATGCGTGGTCGCCCCGGACGCCGAAGCCGAGGCCGATTTCGTGGTGGGTGAAATCATTCGCTGGCAGCGGCAGCGTGAACACTTGCCTGAAGCCGACACGCGCGCGGCGGTGCTCTATCGGACAAACGCCCAGTCGCGGTTGTTTGAGGAGGCCTGTCGGCGCCGCGGCTTGCCCTATGTTTTGGTGGGCGGGTTTTCGTTCTATCAGCGGGCAGAAATCAAGGATGCCCTGGCGTATCTGCGTTTGTTGCTCAATCCACACGACGACGCGGCTTTTGATCGGATTGTCAACGTGCCGGCGCGGGGCATTGGCAAGGCAACGCTCGACATTCTGACGGCCCGGGCGTCCCAGACTGGCGTTTCACGGTGGACGGCCACCGAACACCTCCTTGCGGAAGGCAGCTTGGGTGGGCGCGCGCTGACGGCACTGAGCAGTTTCGTGAGCCTGATGCGTGGACTCCAGGCGATGGTCGAGGGCGCAACGCTGGCCGACCTGTTGCAGGCCGTCGTGAAACGGTCTGGCTACCTGGACATGCTTGCCCAGGAAGGCACGCTCGAAGCTGAAAGCCGCAAGCAAAACCTCGAAGAACTCATCACCGCGGCCGCCGAAGCCGACGAGCGTGGCGAGTCGCTACGCGCCTTTCTGGACCAAGCGGCGCTGGTCGCTGACACGGATCTGCTTGTCGAACAGGCCCGCGTGACGCTCATGACGATTCACAGCGCCAAAGGCTTGGAATTCCCCTTGGTTTTTATCGCCGGTCTGGAAGAAGACCTCTTCCCCCATGCGCGCGCCGCCGTTGATCCGGAAGAACTCGAAGAAGAACGACGGTTGTTTTACGTTGCCGTCACGCGCGCCAAGCAACAACTATACCTGACCCAGGCTGAGCGGCGGCGTGTGTATGGTGAGGAGAAGCCCACTGATCCATCGCGGTTTCTCGACGAACTGCCGGAAGACGCGCTCGCCATCAGCGCCTGGGCAGGCGTCCGCGCCCAGACGGCATCTGCTCCGGATGGACGGTTTGAACCGGCCTCCCGTCCGATTGGTGAAACCCCTTGGAGGCGAGATGGCTCCCCTGAGCCGAGGCGCGCGCGTCCGGGCAGTTCGGCCCGCCCGATGGCAGACGCCCCAGACCGCCAGGGCTTCAAGGTCGGGGATCGGGTTGAACACGCTACCTTTGGTGTGGGACAAATCGTTCGCGTCGCGGATGGCAAGCTCGACATTGCTTTTCCGGGCAAGGGCATCAAGCGATTTGTGACGGAAGCCGCGCCGTTGACCAAGCTGGCGCGGCGGTGAATCGGTCAGCCAACAGAAGTTTTTACAGGTGCATTGACGCTTCACGGCCAGACTCACTACAGTCGCGGTGCGGTTCGGCAGGGCTGTGCCTGATAACTCAAACACGCAGTAATGATTGGGTGTGAAGAAGAAAAACGTTCATTTGCAAGTCGTCGAGCCGGGCGATGAAACTGCCTCGCTTCCAGAAAAAACGGTGACCCTTACCGTACAACGTCTGCGGAAAGCGTACCGCGGCCGTGAGGTTGTCTCCGACGTCAGCCTGGCCATTCAGTGTGGTGAAGTCGTTGGATTGCTGGGTCCAAACGGTGCCGGGAAAACGACCACCTTTGCCATGATCGTTGGCTTGGAAACGCCCGACGCCGGCATCATCGCCCTGGATGATGAGGACATTACGGGGCTGCCGATGTACCGGCGGGCGCGCCGTGGCATTGGCTACCTGCCCCAGGAGGCTTCTATCTTTCGGAAACTCACCGTCGAAAACAACATTCTTGCCATTCTTGAAACGCTCAATCTTTCAGCCACCGAACGCCAGACGCGACTCGAGGCGCTGTTGGATGAACTCGACATCGCCCACGTCCGGCGAACGATGGGCTACGCCGTTTCCGGTGGAGAGCGACGCCGGACCGAAATCGCCCGTTGTTTAGCCATCGAGCCTAAGTTCATCCTGCTGGATGAACCCTTTGCCGGCATAGACCCCAAGGCTGTGATTGAGATTCAAGGCATCGTAGCGCGGCTGCGCAAGAAGGGGATTGGCGTGCTGATTACCGACCACAACGTGCGAGAAACCCTCGCCATCACCGATCGGGCTTATATCATTAGTGAAGGCCGCATTTTTCGGGCTGGCAAGCCGGCCGAGCTGACCACGGACGAAGAAGTGCGGCAGGTTTACCTTGGAGAAAGCTTCCGACTCTAGGTCTGGTCTTAGATTTGGCCTGTGCGTCTATGATGAACCTGCGTCCACAACTCGCGCCCCGCACGGAGCAACGCCTTGGGCTGGTGCTTACGCCCCAGATGCGGCAACGCATCGAAATGCTAAGCATGACGTTGACCGATCTGGTTGAGTTGACCACACAGGAGATGGCTGAAAATCCGATTCTGGAGGAAGCCGACCCGCATGAGCCAGCCGAAGGCTTGACCCTGACCGATGATGGCTTGCCAGAGGCAGATGGCCTGGCCGACGGTGAGCTGACCACCCTTGGGCTGACGAATGGGGCCGTGGATGGCCAACCCACCATGCTTGCCACCGAAGGTGAAGCCTTGCCCGACGGGCCATCCGAGCCAGACGCCGATTCGGAGCTGACGGGCAACGAACCCACCGAGTCACCTGACCCGTTTGCCGAAATAGACTTTGGCGCGACCTTTGAGCATTACCTCGACCCAGGCTATCGGGCGCTGGGGGAGTATGAGGAACGCGAAGAATATGCGCTCGAAAATCGGCTCAAACAGCATCTGACACTTCACGAGCACCTCCAGTCGCAAATCAACCTGCTACAGGTGCCGGCGGAAGTTCGGGCGGCGGCCGAAGCGATTGCCGCCAGCCTGGATGAACGCGGCTTTTTGGTGGACACCAACGAAGAAATTGCCGCCATTGGCGGGTGGCCGCTCGATGTCGTCGAAACCGCCCGCCAGATTGTGCAACGGCTCGATCCGGTGGGCTGCGCTTCGCGCGATGTGCGTGAATGTTTTGTGACGCAGCTCGAACAACGCGGGGCTGGCGACCGCCTCGCCGTGCGGCTGGTGAGCGAACATCTCGACCGCCTCACGCCGTTCCGGCGGACTGAGCTGGCCAAGTTGCTTGGCGTCAGCCCCGATGCCATCGCGGAAGAAATAGCGCTGATTCGTCAGCTCGAACCTTTTCCCGGCCGGCGTTTCACGCGGATTGGCGAAGGCCTGCTCAATGGGGCGCAACTCATCCAGCCGGAAATTGTGATTGAAAAGCTTGGCAATGAATACATCATTCGTTTCAACGATGATGGGCTGCCGCAGTTGCGCATCAACGCCAAGTATTACCGTATTTTGGAAAACCCAAACGCTTCGCGTGAGGAGCGCGAGTACGTCCGCGACCGGCTGCGCGCGGCCATTGACCTGATGCGCAACATTGATTACCGCCGCCGGACGATCTACCGGATTTGCGAGGCCATCATCGCCCGCCAACGGGACTTTCTCGACCACGGGCCGACCCATATCAAGCCGATGCTGCTCAAGGACATCGCCGAACAGGTAGGGATTCACCTTTCGACCGTCAGCCGGGTGGTCAACGGAAAATACGTCCAGACGCCACTGGGTATCTTTGAACTGCGCCGCTTTTTCACGGAAGGCCTGACCAATGATGATGGCGAGTCAGTCTCGACCGACATCATCAAGCTGAAAATCAAGAAACTCATTGCCGACGAAGACCCACGCGAACCACTCACGGATGATGAGGTTGCTCGCATTCTGGCCCGCGACGGGCAACGCATCTCGCGGCGGACGGTGGCGAAATACCGTGACCAGATGCATATTCCCGGTTCCCGTGAACGCCGAGCCATGACCAACTAAGTGGTGTATGACGCTTGCGCCCTGGAGGCGAAGCTGCCAGGCCACAAAACCACCAGGACGTCAAACCGCATGAAGCACTCGACCACGTCAACGCCCGACCGTCTCTTGCAAGCCGTGGCGGCCGATGATGGGGTGCGCGTTGTCGCCGCGACAACCACCCACCTCGTCCAGGAAGCTTGTCGCCGCCATGGTTCGTGGAAAACTGCCACGGTTGCTTTGGGACGCGCCCTGACCGGGGCGGCACTCCTCGCCAGCTCGCTCAAAACCAGCGAGCGGGTGACGGTGCATATCGAGGGGCGCGGGCCGGTCGGCGCCATCACCGCCGAAGCCAACGCCCGCGGCGAGGTACGCGGTTACGTGCGACATCCTCAGACGGATGTGCCGCTGCGTTCGGACGGCAAGTTAGATGTCGGCGCCGCCGTCGGCAAAGGCGTGCTGCATGTGATCCGGGAAGGTGGTTTTGAGATTGGGTTGATGGAGGCGTACCGAGGTTCGGTGCCGCTGATTTCAGGCGAGATTGCCGAGGACTTGACTTATTACCTATCCCACTCAGAGCAAATCCCATCCGCGATGAGCCTGGGTGTGTACATGGAAGCTGGCGATGGTGTCGTCGGTGCGGCGGGCGGCTTTCTGGTTCAGGTGTTGCCGGAGGCGGATGAGGCAACCATTGCGCATCTCGAACGTACCGTGGCGGCTGCCCCGCCGATTACCGAACTGGTGCGCGCCGGCGCGACGCCGGAAGACATTATTCGTCAAGCGTTGGGAGCCCTGGATTGGCGGCCCCTCACTGAGCGTCCGCTTGGCTTCGTTTGCACGTGTTCGCTGGAGCGGACGGAACGGCTGCTCGTAGCCCTGGGCGTGGATGAGATGCGTGGCCTGCTGGCCGAGCAGGGCCAAGCTGAGCTGACCTGTCACTACTGCAACGCCATTTATCGGCTTTCCGGTGACGATTTGCGACGACTGATTGAGGCTGAAACGGTGGATAGTCCTTCGTCGTCGGCCCCAAATTCGTAAGTCGGACTCGCAAAGGCGTTTTCCAAGCTCGGCAATGTCTTGGGAGGCCTGGTTCCAGGAAGCTTGCCGAGGTTGCTTTGGCGTCTGGCTTTGGTTATCCAGGCAAAGCGTTTGTCCCATACCAACCCACATTGCTCGACCGCTCGCCCATGCCACGTACGACCTGCTGCTTATGGCTGGCGCGGTGCTTCGCCGCCGCGCTCGTTTTGATTCCTTTTTTCGATGGCGTTGCTCTGGCGCAGTCCAGGCGTCAACCGGCCAATCGCCAACAAGCTGAACCCAAGCCATCCGAATCGAGCGCATCGGCCGCGAAAAAAGATGCGCCTTCACTTAGCGAAGCCACCTTTGCCGGACTGAAGTTTCGTTCCCTTGGGCCGTCCATCGCGTCGGGCCGAATCGCGGCAATTGCGGTTGATGGGCGCAATCGCCGCCGGTACTTCGTCGGCGTCGCCTCGGGCGGTGTCTGGAAAACGACCAATGCCGGCGTCGCCTGGACGCCCGTTTTCGACGATCAACCGTCTTTTTCCATTGGTGCAGTTGCCATGGACCCGAAGCATCCTTTTCGCATCTGGGTTGGGACGGGTGAAAATAACTCGCAGCGCAGTGTCGCTTATGGCGACGGCCTATATCGTTCGGATGATGATGGGCGCACGTGGCGCAATGTCGGACTCAAGGAATCCGAGCATATCGCCCGGATTTTGATTGACCCGCGGGATTCCGAAACCGTCTATGTCGCCGCGCAGGGGCCACTCTGGCGGTCAGGCGGCGACCGTGGGCTGTACAAAACCACGGATGGTGGGCAGTCCTGGCAGCGCATCCTCGACATCAGCCCCGATACCGGCGTGACCGAAGTGGTCATGGACCCGCGCAACCCGGAGGTCATGCTGGCAGCGGCTTACCAGCGCCGACGACATGTGTGGACGCTCATTGACGGTGGACCGGAAAGTGCCATCTACAAAACCACCGATGGCGGCAAAACCTGGCGCAAAGTCACGAATGGCTTGCCAGCGGTTCACCTCGGACGGATTGGGTTGGCAATTTCACCGGCTAACCCCGATGTCGTCTATGCCAGCGTGGAGGCCGCCGATGGCAAAGGGGGCGTATTTCGTTCACTCGACGGTGGGGAAACCTGGGAGCGGCGCAATCCGTTCGACCAAACGGCGATGTACTTCAGCACCATCGTGGCTGACCCGCGCGATGTGGACCGGGTCTATGTCCTGAATGTGTTCCTGATGGTTTCAAATGACGGTGGCAAAACGTTGTCGCCGATGCCGGGCATGCGGCACGTCCACGTGGACCATCATGTGTTATGGATTGACCCCGCCGACCCTGATTACTACCTCGTGGGCTGCGATGGCGGTGTATATGAAAGCTTCGACCGGGGGCAGTCGTGGCAGTTCAAGGCCAACTTGCCAGTCACCCAGTTCTATGACGTGACTGTGGATAACAGCGAGCCATTTTACTTCGTTTACGGCGGCACCCAGGACAACAACACCCTGGGCGGACCGTCCCGCACGCGCAATGCGCACGGGATCACCAACGCCGATTGGTTTGTGACCGTCGGCGGCGATGGTTTCCATGTTCGCGTCGATCCGACCGACCCCAATACGGTGTATTGCGAGTATCAGTATGGAAATCTGTTCCGTTTTGACCGACGAACCGGTGAGCGAGTCGGCATCCAGCCTAAGATCGGCAAGGATGAGCCGCCACTGCGCTGGAACTGGGACTCCCCATTCATCATCAGTCCGCACAACCACAAGCGACTGTACTTTGCTGCCAACCGGCTCTTTCGGAGCGACGACCGTGGGGATTCTTGGCGCGCGGTCAGTGGCGATCTAACGCGCCAGCTCGACCGGGACAAGCTCCCGGTGTTTGGCCAAGTGTGGGGACCGGATGCCGTCGCCAAGCATGCTTCGACATCGTTTTACGGCAACATCACGACCATTGCCGAGTCACCCAAGCGTGAGAACGTGCTTTTTGTCGGCACGGATGATGGGCTGGTTCACATCTCGGAAGATGGTGGCAAGAACTGGCGTACGGTGGAGAAGTTTCCGGGTGTTCCTGAGCAGACGTTTGTGAGCCGCGTCACACCGTCACAGCACGATGCCGATGTGGTGTATGTCGCCTTTGACAATCACAAAAACGCCGACTTCAAACCGTACTTGCTCAAGTCATCTGACCTGGGGCGAACCTGGACGCCTTGCGTTGGCAATCTTCCCGAGCGTGGCTCCGTCAAATGTATCGTCGAAGACCCGGTCAACCCTAACCTGCTCTTTGTCGGGACGGAGTTTGGTTTGTTTTTCACGCCCAACGGTGGCGGCCAGTGGTTGCGGCTCAAGGGCGGGCTGCCCACCATCGCCGTCCGCGACATCGCCATCCAGACCCGCGAACACGATTTGGTGATTGCCACCTTCGGGCGCGGCTTTTATGTGCTGGATGATTACCGCGCGTTGCGGATGGCAACTGAGGCAATGTTGCAGCAACCCGCGCAGACCTTTCCGGTGCGCGATGCTCACTTGTACGTCGAGGCGGAACCCTTTGGGGGAGGGAAGCGCGGCTTCCAAGGGGATGCCCTGTACGTGGCCGACAACCCGCCGTTCGGCGCGGTCTTGACCTACTACCTGAAGGAATCGCCGAAAACAAAGAAACAACGTCGCCAGGAAGCCGAAAAGAAAGGCGCCGCGCCCTACCCGACCCGCGATGACTTGCGCGCCGAAGCCGAGGAAGAAGCGCCCGAAACCTTTGCCGTCGTGCTGGATGACAAGGGAGGCGTCGTCCGGCGCGTGACGGCTCCGCACGCGACCGGCTTCAACCGCGTGGCGTGGGACCTGCGCGCCCCGGCACCGCAGTTGCCGCCGCCGTCCCGTGATGAGGACAATCCTTTCGCCCGTCGCCCGGCCGGTTGGTTTGTCCCGCCGGGAACGTACACGATGACGCTCTACCAGCGTGTTGATGGCGTGACAACCCAACTTGGGACGCCCCAAAGCTTCCAGGTGCGTTTCCTCGACGAGCGAGCGGCAGAGGACGTCCGAGCCTTTGAAGACTTTCACCGCCGATTGCTGACCGCCCAGCGAACCATGCACGGGGCGTTGGAGACGGCACAGGAACTCCAGACGCGACTCAATGCCGTCAAGCGCGCGATTGTGGAAGCCCCGGCTGCCGACCTCAAGCTGCTCGATGAAACCAGCGCCATGACCCGGCGGATGAATGCGCTGATGGTGCGCCTGCGTGGCGACCGGGCGCTTCAGGCGCGCAATGAGAACACCCCGCCAGGCTTGGCCGAACGGCTGGCCGAAGTGGTGTCCGAGCGGAGCAGCACGCTGGCGCGTCCGACGCAAACCCATGAGGCACAGTACGCCATTGTGGTTGAAGGCCTGCGCCAGGCACTTGACGACCTACGGGGCATCGCCGCCGACCTGGAACGGATTGAGAAGACGCTGGACTCGTTAGGCGCGCCCCACACGCCCGGTCGTTTCCCAGCTTGGCCAGACCGTTGAACTAAGCCATCTATGCGCTGCCGCAGGTGACCGGCGGCCATTGCAGTATGCGCTTTGGGTGGTACAGTTTGAATCGGCTGAGCTGGCGCGCCCTGGCGAATCGGCCGAATCCGGTGACGAGCGCGTTGGCGCTAGAGCTTCAACTGTCGCGCGATAGTAAAGACCTGGGGCCTGGCGCGCATACTCGTCGCCCAAGCAAAACCTGTGAAACGATGGCTACCGACGCGCCCGCCGATGCCATACTGCTATGAGCCTATATTTTTTCAACTCACTCACTCGTTCCCGTGAACCATTTACGCCGCTCGAAGGCCGTCAGGTCCGCATGTACGCCTGCGGCCCAACCGTCTATAACTTTGCCCATATCGGCAACTTTCGGACATTCGTCTTCGTGGACATTCTGCGTCGCCATTTGAAGTGGCGTGGCTATGAATTGTTGCACGTCATGAACCTGACCGATGTGGATGACAAGATTATCCGCGATGCGCGCGCGGCCGGATTGTCGCTGCGGGCGTTTACCGAAAAATATGTGACCCACTTCTGGGAAGACGCTGACGCCCTAGGGATTGAGCGTCCTGAAGTCGCGCCGCGCGCCACTGAGCACATTCCAGACATGGTGGCGTTGATCAGCCGGCTTGTCCGCTGTGGTTGCGCTTACCACAGCGATGGCTCGGTTTACTTCCGCATTGCGTCGTTTCCAGGGTATGGCGCGCTGTCGGGCAGCAAGCTGTCCGGCAATGTCGCCGGTGCCAGCGCGCGCGTTGAAGCCGACGAATATGAAAAGGACGACGTGCGCGACTTTGTGCTTTGGAAACATACGCAACCGGACGAGCCAACCTGGGATTCGTCACTCGGTCCAGGCCGTCCGGGCTGGCACATTGAATGTTCAGCCATGGCGATGAAGTATCTGGGCGAGTCGTTTGATATTCACTGCGGCGGCGTGGACTTGATGTTTCCCCACCACGAGAACGAAATTGCGCAGTCCGAGGGGGCAACCGGCAAACCATTCGTCAAGTACTGGCTCCATGCCGAGCATTTGCTGGTCAATGGGCGGAAGATGTCAAAGCGCGAGGGGAATTACTACACCCTGCGCGACCTCCTCGAACGAGGGCATGCGCCCCGCGCCGTGCGCTATGTGCTGGCCGCCGTCCCCTACCGCAAACCGCTCAATTTCACCCTGGAAGGTGTCGAGGCCGCGGAACGTCGCCTCAAACGTTTGAATGAAACCGTTCGGCGCTTGCGCGAAGCGGTTCCCGTTGCCGGTGAGACTGATGACACGGCTGCCCTGACCGACCTGCAAGCCTATAGCCAATCCTTCGGCGCGGCCATGGACGATGATCTCAACACGGCCGAAGCGTTGGCGGCCGTTGCCCAACTTGAAACGAAGGTCAATATCCTTCTGAGCCGTGACGAACTCACCGCAGCGGCAAAGGCCGCGGCCCTGGCCGCCTTTGACGCGGTGCAGGCGGTCCTTGGCATTCTTGACCCGCCACAGGCCGAACTCCTCGCGGCCGACATCGAGGCGCTCATTGCCGAGCGACTGGCGGCACGCCAAGCCAGGGATTTCGCGCGCGCCGATGACATTCGCGCGCGACTGATGGCCCGTGGCATCATCCTCGAAGATGGTAAGGACGGGACACGCTGGCGGCGGGCCTGAACGTTTACCAGCGCTCTTCGGGTGGAACAAAATAGATGCCCTGTGGCGTGACCCTGACGCAACGCTCTCGTTCCAGTTCGTGAACTGCTTTCCAAAAAGCGTCGGGGGTCGTTCCAAACCGAGTCTGGAGGAGGTCCGCCGTGGCCGAATGCTTTGAAATGGGGAGAAAGCCTTCGCTGCGCAGCGCGCTGAAGATGTCGCCGCGCAGCCGCGCTTGGGCGATCTGCCTCGACTTGAGTTTGGGCATGGCTTTGTGGGTGCTTTGTCGGAATCTGCCTACCTGCAATGGCTGGAAAAGGCTTTGACAAGGGGTGCTGAAGAGTACACTGAAGACAAGTGTTTTGGGATTGCTGAAGTGAGATTACCAAGTAAGGATGCCGCATGACGACCACACCAACGACTTCACTCTTGACGGCCAGCGTGCAGCGCCACGTATTGCCAAATGGCCTGACGGTTTTGGTCAAGGACGTGCCAACCCACCCGATCGTCTCGACCATGATCTGGTACCGGGTTGGCTCGCGCAACGAACCGGCGGGTAAAACCGGGCTGTCGCACTTTCTGGAGCACATGATGTTCAAGGGAACGCAGCGGCTTGCCAAAGGAGAGATTGACCATCTAACGCTGGTCAATGGTGGTCGCAACAACGCTTTCACGTGGATGGATTTCACGGCTTACTATTTCACGTTCGCGGCTGACCGCTGGGAGGTTGGTCTTGAGATTGAAGCCGACCGCGCCTGCAACGCGACCTTCGATCCGGCGGAATTCGAGGCTGAAAAGCAGGTTGTGCTGGAAGAGCTTCAGATGTGCCTAGATAGCCCGTTTGATGCGTTGGAGATGGAGGTTTGGGCAACGGCTTTTCGGCAACACCCCTACCATGTCCCGACGATTGGCTGGCGCGAGGATGTCGAACGCCTGACCGTGGAGGACATGCAGCGGTACTACGAAAGTCATTACTGCCCGAATAATGCCACGCTCGTCGTTGTGGGAGACATTCGCCCGGCGGTAGCCTTGCGGCGGATTGAGGAAACCTTTGGCATGCTGACGGCCCGGCTGACTCCCGAACCCCCTCATGCCTGTGAGCCGCCCCAACGCGGTGAAAAGCGCGTCATCGTCAAGAAACCTACCCCACTGCCGCGCTTGACCATCGGCTACCACGCGCCGGAAGTGGCGCACCCGGATTCCTACGCCCTGCATGTGGCTTCAATGCTGCTGTCCTACGGGCGCACGTCACGGCTGTATCGGCGACTCCAGGAAAAGGACGAATCCGTGACGTTTGCCGCGGCACACTATGCCGAACATATTGATCCATCACTGTTTACCGTCTCCGCCGAGATCAAGCCCGACCACCGGCTGGAAACCGTGGAAGCCGCCATCACGGAAGAAATCGAACGGTTGGCAAACGAACCCCCAAGTGACTTGGAGCTGGCCAAGGCCAAGCGGCAAACCGAGGCGCAATTCATTCTCGGCAACGAGGAAATCCTCAACCAGGCCATGCTTTTGGGCGAATATGAAACCATTGCCTGCGGAGAACGGATTCCTGCCGAAGCCCGTGGCTATCGCTACCTCGATGCCTATCTGCACCAAGTGCGACAAGTATCGGCCGAAGATATCCAGCGGGTGACCGCGGCCTATCTACACCGCGACAATCGCACCACTGGATGGCTGGTCAATCCCTGATTGGTTGGTCAATGTCTGATGCAGGACGGAACGTATTTTGATTGGCGCGGTCGGCGCTGCTTTTACCAAGCGCTTGGTCATCCAGATGCTCCGCCGGTGGTGCTCATCCATGGCCATGCGACTTCGCACTTCACATGGCGACACCAAGTCGCCGCGCTTCAAGCTGACTTCAGCGTATTCGTGCCCGACCTGCTTGGCTTTGGGCGCTCGGCAAAGCCGCGTGACATCACCTATACGGTCGAGCTGTGGACGGCTCAAGTGACAGACTTTCTGGAGGCGGTCGTGCGTCGTCCGGTGTTGTTGGCCGGCAACTCGCTCGGCGGACTCATCGCTGCCTGCGTGGCCGACCAACGGCCAGACCTCGTTGCCAAGCTGGTGCTCATTGCCTCGGCCGGCGCGGCGAGCTACTTGCAAAGCTCGCTGGTCAACTTTCCTTTTTTGCTTATGCGGACGCCACTGCTGGGACGTCCGCTCTTTGACACCCTGGTGCAGCCGCGCTTCGTCGAGTGGAACATCCGCAACCGGCTGTATGCCAACCCGGCGGCCGTCACCCCAGAGGTCATCGCGCATTACCGGGAGTGTTTCTTTGCGCCTGAAAACCGCGAAATCGTGTTTGAAGTGACAAAGCAGTTTTATGACTTCGTGATGGACGACGCGATGGCGCGCCGTATCGCGCAGCCGACGCTTCTTGTGTGGGGCGAACGCGATACCTTCGTCCCGCCGCTCCGTGGACGACAGCTTCTGCGGGTCATGCCCAATGCGCGGCTGGAAGTCTTGCCAAATGCTTCACATTGCCCGCACGAAGATCAACCGGAGCAAGTCAATACGCTGTTGCGCGAGTTTCAGCAAGACACCGGCTACAGATAGAGCTTGACAACAGGCAGTTTCTGAAAAGTAACGAGCCTCCAGCTTTGGCGGCTGGAGGCTTCTGTTTGGCGCGATGTTATTTGGCGCGATGTCGCCCGCGATCAGATACCGCGAATCTGGGAGGGCGGTTGTGTCAAGAGCGTCATAATCTGTACCGTCCGCAGTGCGCTGCCATTCGCGCGGGTGAATGGGTAGCGCACCTGCACAACCACGCGCTTGACCGTATCCCCAATGCCTTCCTCCGGGCAGTTGCCAGTATTGCCGAGGTCGTACTCGTTGTCATATTCCCGGTCAAAGCAAATGGGAAGCGGTGGGCCAGTCGGGTTGCCTAAGTTGGGCACCGTGGCGTCTGAGGTCCGCACCAAGACGCGGATGGAAAATGATTCATACCGTGGGTCGAGACCGCTTCCCACTTCAGCGGTGTCTCCGGTGGCCCGGATCATGTCAGAACCCGGACTGTTGTAAACCGGCTGAAACGCAAGTGGAAAAATCCCATCACTGTCAGGGCGATTGCTCAACCGGCGAAATGTGTTGCCATTTCGGTTTTCTGGCGACGGAATCCCACCAAAGGCATTCATTTCACGAATCATGACAATCTGATTGAGCGTCTCTTCCGCGAGGTTGCGCGCCAGAAGCAACTTGTTGGCGTTGAGTGAACTCGTCAGCGCGATAGACATGAACGCTAACGCGCCAAACATCCCGACAAACAAGATCATCAGCGCCAAAATGAGTTCAATCAGTGTCACCCCGGATTGCCGCGCTCGTTGGCGCCGAATGCGCCGGACGGTGTGTGTGACAGCTCGCGTCTTCATCGTGGATAGCCTCCGCTTTGCCAATAACTCCAATCTACTAAGCATGAGCAGCAAACTCAGTGCCACGCGCTCACATAGGCTAAGTGCTTTTCTATCAGATGGCTACCTCCAAAGGAAAAGCCGCGCTGCCGGAGGGTTGCTCAGGAGTGTTACTTTTAGTGCCATTTGAGCCACTTCAAGTTGCATCCGTGGAAACGTCAAGTGCCTTGATGATGACAACTGTAAGGTCATCGCCGAGGGCCGATGAGCCGGCAAAGGCCTGGGCTTCACGATAGACTGCCTGGACGATCTCCTGGGCTGAAGCTTGCCGGTGACGCTGCACGGTTGCCAAGAGCCGCTCCGTGCCAAACTCCTCTCCGTCCCGCTCTGCCTCGGTCACCCCGTCAGTGTACAGTACCACGATGTCACCTGGTTGTAGGGCGCGGTAACACTCGATGTATTTTCGGTCTTCGAACAGCCCCAGGACGGTGTTTCCACAGGAAAGCTTTTCATGGCTGCCATCGGCGTGGATGAGCAGCGCCGGGTTATGTCCGGCGTCGCCGTAGCTAAAGAGCCGGTTTGCCGGATCAAGCACGCCATAGATCGCCGTAACGTACTGTGAGCTGTCCAGGCTTTCCCAGAGCAGGTAGTTGACCTTGCGTAAAATGACCCGGATGGAAAAGTCGTTGCGCACCTGGGCGCGCAAGCAGGCCCGGAATGTTGCCATGATGAGCGCCGCCGGGACGCCCTTGCCCGACACATCCGCAATGGCAATCCCAAGCTGATGGTTTGGGAACGGAATGAAGTCGTAATAATCCCCGCCGACGGCCTCGTTCGGTACGGTGAGTCCGGCAATGTCAAAGCCGTCGAGTGCTGGGGCGTGATTCGGCAGGAGGCTCCGCTGAACCTGACGCGCAATGGCCAACTCACTTTCCAGACGACGCTTCTCAAGCCGTTCCTGGTGTAGAATAGCCTTTTCGATTGAGATGGCCGCCGTGGAGGCAAACAACGTCAGCACTTCCAGGTCAGCCGCTCGATAAGCATTGAGGGTTCGGCTTTCCAGGTTGAGCGCGCCGATAATTCGATTGTTGGCAACGATGGGCACGGCGATTTCCGACATCGTCAGCGGGTCGGAGCTAATATAACGCTGGTCGTTGCGCACGTCTGGAATGACAATGGCGCCACCCGACTGGATGACCCATCCCACGAAGCCTTCGCCCAGATGGAGCATACGCTCCATGGCGGCTTCATCATAGCCGCGATAAACGGTTGCCCGAATCCGCCGGTCACGCCCGTTTGTTTCCAGAATGTAAATGGCCGCCGCGTCGTAGGGAACAAAAGACTTAACGGAATCAATGATGAGCGATAAAGTCTCATCGAGGTCCAACGAAGTGCTGATGGCGCGTGTGATTTCAAGCAGGAGCCGAAACTTTGTTTCAAATGAAAGGGCTTCGGTCGCGGTTGAGGGGGCGGTGTCGGTGGCGTCGGTGGAGGTTGCAGACATGATGGTTTCTTCCCCTGCCATGACCTTAGCGTTTCCGGACTCACAATGCCATGTTTTCACACGCTGACGACCCGTCTTGCCCCTTGGCCATCTAGGCACCGGCCAGGATGGATGGCTTGCTATGCCGTCGGTATTGCTGGACACTCACAAGCTGGCGCGGCGGATTGCTCGTTAAACCGACAACCATTGCTTCCATAGAAGGCTGTCCCCCGGATACGGAAGGCTGTCCCATGAACTTAGGCTGGAAATTCAGATGCGTGTCCTGCTCATTGAAGACGATGTAGCTTACGCAACCGTGGCACAGGGGTACCTCAAACGCCTTGCCCCAGAGGTTGAGTGTCATCATGTGACCCTACTCGCCGACGGACTTTCCCTGGCTGCGGCGGAGTCCTTTGACGTTTGCCTGCTCGATCTCAACTTGCCTGACTCGCAGGGGGTGGCCACGGTCGCTGCCATGTCGGCCGCCGCGCCAACCTTGCCCCTCATCGTGCTCACGGCTGAGCTAGGAAGCGATCTGGACATGCAGGCGCTCCAGGCTGGGGCCGAGGATTACTTGGCAAAAAGCGAATTGGGTATCGCCTCCCTGCGGCACGCCATCCGTCATGCTATGGAGCGGCGTCGGCTCGCCAGATCGCTGGCGCAGGCCGATCAGCTCAACCGGCTCATTCTGGATCACATGCCCGCCAGTATTGAGCTGCTTGACGACGGTGGGCGGGTACAGTTCATCAATCCGACCGGGCTGGCATCCTTGGGGGCGAACGCGCTGAGGGACGTGCAGGGTCAGGACTGGCTTCAGCTTTGGACGCCCACCGCAGCCGAAACCTTAAAGTCCCTGCTTGACCAGGCGCGTGGTGGGCAAGTGGCCACGGCGCAATCCTTGCTGGCCCGTCAGGGCCAAGCCCTGCGGTGGTGGAATCTCAAAGTTGTCCCAGTGCAAGGCGATGCAGCGCCAGAAGCGCGCTTTCTCGTGGTTGCGCTTGACTTCACGGAAAGTCGTCAGCAGGAAGAGCGCCTGCGTCTAGCCCAAAAGGCCGAACTCCTCAGCCACATCGCCGGGGGCATCGCCCATAACTTCAACAATTTGCTCACAGTTGTCCAGGGCTACAGCGAAATGATGCTGCGCACCTTGCCAGAAGCTGAAACGCGCCAGCGCCGGCGGGCAAACGACATCCGAAAGTCCGCCATCCGCGGCCACCAGTTAGTCGAACGCCTCCTGACCTATGCGCACCCTGGTGGGCTGAACCCACGGCCAATTGATTTGAACACATTGCTTGAACAGGATCGGGCCTCCCTAGAGAAGGCGCTTGGTCCACTGGTTAGCCTGCACTTCGTGCTAGCCAAGAATCCTCCATACGTTCACGCCGATCCGGTGCTGTTGTTGCAGGTGGTGATAACGCTTCTGGTCAACGCGAATGACGCGATGCCAGATGGCGGGAGCGTCACCATCTGTACCGACCTGATTGAGCTTGACAGCAACGCCGCCCAGCGGCTGATGACGACAGGGCGGGTCATTGGTGATGTTACCGCCTGGCTGACGCGCTTACCGGCGCAATTTAGCCTGCTTTCCGTGAGTGACACCGGCGTTGGCATGAACGCTGAAACGCTGGCCAACATTTTTACGCCATTCTTCACGACAAAGCCGGTGGACGAGGGCACTGGGTTGGGCCTTGCCACCGTTGCCTTGTCAATCGCAAACTTGGGCGGATTTATTCGAGTGGAAAGCTGTGTCGGTTCAGGCTCACGGTTTGATATTTACTTACCGGCAAGCTCTGGTGATTCGGAAGTGAACGGCGCGCGCGAAACCACTCGCGGCTCAACGTCAGAAACTTGAACGTCCGACGAGTGGTTTTCCACGGCCAGCATGGTATTTTGAAAACGCACTTCAAACGATTGCCGCAAAGCGCTCCCTGCAAGGTATCGGCGTCAAGGAATGCTTTGCGCTCCATTCACCTACCCTGGGAGCCCAGCCATGCCTGGTGGAAGCCTTCTTCTGCTGCTCGATGATATTGCGTCAACGCTCGATGACATTTCAGTGATGACCAAGGTAGCTGCCAAGAAAACGGCCGGTGTCGTTGGTGATGACCTGGCACTCAATGCCCAGCAACTCACCGGGGTGCGGACCGACCGGGAGCTATCCGTCGTGTGGGCGGTGGCCAAGGGGTCATCCATCAACAAGCTGATTCTTGTGCCCAGCGCCTTGGCCATCAGTGCCCTGCTGCCTTGGCTCGTGATTCCACTGCTGATGATCGGCGGCGCGTTTCTGTGCTTTGAAGGTGTCGAGAAGCTTGTTCACAAGTTTCTGCCTCATGATGCGGACCATGGCGCGTCCGAACAGGAGTCGCCGAACGGCGCATCCGAGACACCTGGCGATGAACGCAACAAGATTGCTGGCGCCATCCGAACGGATTTCATCCTATCGGCCGAAATTATCGTGATTGCCCTTGGAACAGTCGCCGCCAAGCCTTTTTCGATCCAAGTTGGGGTGCTGGCGACGGTCGCCGTTCTCATGACGATTGGCGTCTATGGGCTGGTCGCGGCAATTGTGAAGCTGGATGATGCCGGGCTGTATCTCAGCCAGCGTTACACCGGCACACTGGGCACCATCGGGCGGAGCATCGTTGGGCTGGCTCCGTATCTGATGAAGTTTCTTTCGATTGCCGGCACGGCCGCCATGTTTTTGGTCGGTGGTGGAATTCTGGTCCATGGCTTGCCGCTGGTGCATCACTGGGTGGAAGCGCTGGAGCATGGGACAGAGACCGTCCCGGCCGTTGGGCGAGTCTTGGCCTGGTTCGTCAGCCCCATTAGCGACGGGTTATTTGGCGTGCTAGTTGGCGCCGTCGTCTTGCTTCTGGTGATGGTCGGCAAGCAAGTCATTGGTCGGGTTCGGATGTCTCGGGCCACTTGAACCAGTTCTGATATGGAAGTTCAGTGACTTATGAGGCAGTCGGTGGTGTGTTGGACGGCAACCTTGCTCTGTATCGGGTGGCTCATGAGCTTCCCGGTGGTGGCGTTGGGGCGTATTCCGCCTGCCGACACACTGTTCATCAATGGTCTCATCCACACACTCGATGACCGACAACCACAAGCTACCGCCGTTGCGGTGCGGCGCGGGCGCATCGTCTTCGTTGGGGCTAGGGCCAAAGCCCTTGCTTATCGCGGCCCGAAAACACGCATCGTCGACCTCGCCGGTCAGGTTATGTATCCCGGTTTCACCGATGCGCATTGCCACCTGTTTGGCATTGGCGAGCGGGAGCTGACGCTCAACCTCGAAGGCACACGCACCCGCGAAGCCTTTTTGGCGGCCGTTGCGGCCCGTGTCGCCCAAACCCCAAAGGGCGAATGGGTCATTGGACGTGGATGGATCGAGACCTTCTGGACGCCTCCGACGTTCCCCACCGCCGCCGAACTCGACGCGATCGCCCCTGACCACCCCGTTTTTCTCACACGCGCCGATGGTCACGCTGCGGTGGTCAACTCGCTGGCGCTCAAGCTGGCCGGACTCGACGAAACAACGCCCAATCCACCTGGCGGCGACATCTTGCGTGAGCAATCCACCGGCCGACCGACCGGCATGCTCATTGACCGCGCACAAGACCTCGTCCGACGTGTGTTGCCACGCCTGTCACCGGAAGATTACGAACGAGCCGCCCTGGCCGGTGCGCAGCGCGAGCTATCGCTTGGTTGGTGCACCGTTCACAACGCCGGTAGCTCCTTGCTTGAAACCAACATTCTGCGGCGGCTGTGCCGTGCTGGAAAAATTAAACTGCGGGTCTATAACGCGGCCGCCAACCGTCCCCTCGAAGTCGAGGCGCTACTGCGGAGCGGTCCGATTGTCGGTGAGGCCGGCGGCCGCTTCACCATGCGAACCATCAAGGCTTACATGGATGGCGCGCTTGGATCACGCGGGGCAGCATTGCTCGAACCCTACGCCGATGCCGATACGTCCGGCCTCGTTCTGACGCCACCCGATGACCTGCGGGCGCTCTGTCGGCAGGCGCTGCGCGCTGGAATTCAGATTCAAACCCATGCCATCGGCGACCGGGCCAATCGGCAAGTCCTGGACATCTATGAACAAGTCCTGGCTGAAACCCCGGTTGGGCAACGGCAAGGCCGTGACGTGCGGTGGCGCATCGAACACGCCCAGATTCTCAACCCGGCCGACATTCCACGTTTTGCCCGGCTTGGGGTCATCGCTTCGATGCAACCCTCCCATGCCATCAGCGACCTTCATTTTGCGCCGCGCCGGCTCGGCCTGGAGCGATTGACCGGAGCTTACGCCTGGCGGTCACTGCTCGAGGCCGGCGCGATCATCGCGGGTGGGTCCGATGCGCCGGTCGAGCGCGGCGAGCCACTGATTGAGTTTTACGCTGCCGTCACGCGGAAAGACTTGACCGGCTTTTCTGGCGAAGGATGGCACCCCGAACAGGCCGTCAGCCGCCTTGAAGCCTTGAAAATGCTCACGCTCTGGCCGGCTTACGCCGCTTTCGAGGACTACGCAGAGAGTGGGACGATTACCGTTGGCAAACGGGCCGACTTCACGATTTTGTCCGGCGATCTCCTTACCGTCCCAGAAGCTGACATCCTCAAGCTGCGGTGTGTGATGACCGTTGTCGGCGGCGAGATCGTCTTCAGCGCCAAGTGACGCCAAACGATACCAACCCGGCTAGGTGACGAGCCAGATCAGAGCCGTCCTTCCCAATCGCATGACCGGAGCTGGGAGCAGGGCCCGGCGGCTGGGTGGCCGTTGAATGCGCGTATTGATCATCGGACGGAACAGCCGCCACCGCAGGCGCACGCCGTCCAGTGTTTCTGAGACGCCGTGCGCATCGTCATTGGACTCGGCTTCCAAGCCGCTCAGAAAGCGGATGTAAAACGGCCCGGAGTCCACCATGTGCCGCTGCCGAATCATCCAGGTTTCGCCGGTGGACGGCAATGTGACCCGCAGGCGGTGCGGATACTTCAACCCCAACCAATTGCGCTGCTGGGCCTCAAAGGCCACATCAATGGCGTCCGTGACCAGTTGGGGGCGCTCACCGTCGAACACCGCGCCAAATGAAAAGTCTCCCGGCTGCCCAGGCAACGGCTCGTTGCGGTAGTAAATCAGCATGCGGTCGCCACGCCAGCAACGTCCCCAGTGCCAGCGGTTGATGGCGCGGGACATCGGAACCGTGTCGTAGTTGTGGTCGTGGTAGCCGCGTCCGGCAAACGCTACCTGCCGCTCGCGCCGTCCGTCGGCCGCGGTGATTTCGAGCGTCCCTTGCGTTGCGCACACGGGCGCAACCAGATTCCAGGTATGCGTTCCGTTGGCAGACGACAACCGGCCGAGACTCGATGCCGCCAGCGCTGGCGAAAACCAGTTCTCGGTCAGGTTGCGAAAGGTCATCGTTCCGGTCAGACGGCGTCCGATGGCAACCGGAATCGCAGTTGTGACTTCCGTTAAATCCACGTCCACGACGAGGTGATAAGTTGCTGTCGCCGCGTCATAGGTAAACCAGTTCCGACCGGTGCAAACCGTCGGCTGCGTCGTCAAGGCGGTGAAGGTATCGTATTCAGTAAGCGCGTAGGCAATCGGACGCCCGCGGTGATACAGCGCAAACGAAAAGGCCGCGTAATCGCAGGGGTCTGGAGCCGCAGCCCGGCCGCGTTCATAGGCTTCAACGTGCGCGTTGTAATCCGGCGAAAACGGCATGCCGCAGAACCAAATGGCCACCAGCCCATAGTCTTGGTCTTCCGACAGCGCATCAAAGTACCACCACTCATAAGCGCCTGGTTGGCGCAACACATGCCACGCATCGTCAGCGTGGCTGGCTATCATTCGCATAGGGTCAACGACTGGCTATCCGTGCAGCATTTGCGCCCGCAAGGGCGGCGCACCAGCGGCGCAATCCGCCGCCGGTGGCCGAAGCGAAGTGGGGAGGCTCCGCGCAGCTTTGGTTCTCTTCGGTTTTGTTGCCGGGCATTCATCCCGGCAACAGCAACACACCTGGATGAGAACCTATCCACCAGAGTGTGCGCATCCGAAAATCAATCCTGACCAAGCTAAATACTAATGATGCCATCTTCGTGATGGGGAATGGTTGATTCACGAGGTGGCAGCACTTCAAACGGCACTAACCCCTGGCTGACTTCTTCAAGTGCAATCCGGGTAGGTTTGTGATTGGCGGAACGCACCCGCGGCTCGCGTCCCTTTTGGATTTGCTTGCTGCGCGCGGCGGCCACCAGGATCAACCGATACTTGCTGTCGGGAATGGTACGTATTTCGGTTTTAGTTTCCTTGGGTGTCGTCATAGCTTGGGTATCCTCCTTCTACTGGCAACAAGGTGATTCCAGTTTGAAAAGTGGCAACGATGGCATCGAGCGCTTTTTCGGTGAGCCGCCACCGCTCGCGCTCGGCGCCAATGATACAGATCAATGCCTGAAGAGCGCGGTCGAGGTCGTCATTGACGACGACATAGTGAAACTCGCGAAAGCGCCTGACTTCCTGCCCAGCATTTCGCAAGCGGCGCGCAATGATCGCTGGGTCATCGCTGCCGCGCGCGCGCAGCCGCTGGCACAACACGTCATAGCTTGGCGGCATGATGAAAATTCGCGTCGCTTCCGGCATGATGTTGGCCAGACTTTCGGCCCCTTGAACATCAATATCGAGAATGAGGTCTTGTCCGCGGTCTAAGGTTGCTTCAACAAACTTGCGGTGCGTGCCGTAAAAGTGCCCGTGAACGAGCGCCGACTCCAAAAATTCCCCGTGCTCGCGCATGCGCTCAAAGTCATCCGGCGACACAAAGTAGTAATGCTCACCGTCCCGCTCGCCAGGCCGGGGCGGGCGCGTGGTGTAAGAAATTGAGTAGCGCAGATTGTCCACTTCAGCCAAGAGCCGCCGCAGCAAGGTGGACTTGCCGCCCCCGGATGGCGCAGAGACAACCACCAGCATGCCGCGGCGTCGAGGATGCAGGTGGCTATTCAACATTCTGGGCTTGCTCCTTAATCTTTTCGATTTCGGTTTTGACCGAAAGCGCTACATCGTGAACCGTAGTGTCACTGGCCTTGGAAAGCATCGTATTCGCTTCACGATTCATTTCCTGTAAGAGAAAATCCATTGCCTTGCCAATACCGGCTGCCTCACGAACGAGTAAGTCGCGCATTTGGGCAACATGACTCCGCAGTCGCGCGATTTCTTCTGTAATGTCACAGCGTTCGGCGGCATAGGCGGCTTCCTGTGCCAAGCGGCCTTCATCAATGCTGCCCAGATCGCGGAGCAAAGACTGCATGCGCCGTTCGAATCGCGCCCGTTGAGCGTCAAAAACTGTGGCTGCCGCCGCCTCAATCACCGGAATGCGCTCGGCAATTGCCTCCAGCCGCGCCGAGATTTCCATGGCAAGCGCTCGTCCTTCAGTTTGGCGCATGGCATCGAGGGCGTCGAGGGCCTGCCCCGCTGCCGTAAGCAGTCCATTCGACAAGCGCGCAGCAAACACTTCATCCGTCTCCATGGCGGGCTGAATTGCCCCCGGCAGCCGTGCCAACAAACTCAGGTCAAAGTCGCCAGCCACACCCGTTGCCGCCTGGGCTTGGCGGAGCGCCGTGACATAGCCCTGCACGAGCGGGATATTGACCAGGAAGGTCACCGGGCGGTGTTGGGTCAAGCTCACTGTGGCGTCAATCCGCCCCCGCTGCAACCGTGACTGCACAAGCTTGCGAAAGTCTGCCTCCGTGGCTGTCAACTCGGATGGCAAGCGCGCATGAATGTCCAGAAATCGGTTGTTGACCGCGCGCAACTCAACGGTGAGGGAAAATTCATCGGTGGCCACGGTGGCGCGGCCAAAACCCGTCATGCTCTTCATGACAACAAACACCTGTCGCTAACTTCCCGCTGCTTACGCGCCTCCACTGCCCGCCCACAGGGGCTTCTCGCTATGGCACCTGGTGGATGATACCAAAAAATCCAGGTTTCATGGATTTGCTATCGTCTGCCGGTCTCAAGCGTATCACCTAATGGATGCAAGCGATGGATGCAAGCGCCCGGCGAGCGCGCGAAGGCGGTCGCGCAGTTGTTCTTCATCGAGCGTCAGAACCCGTTTCCCATCGTAAACAACACGCCCTTTGACGACGGTCAACACCACGTCGCGCCCGGTAGCGGCCGTTGTCACCGTCGCCACCGGGTCATAAACCGGCTCGAGGTGCGGTCCAACCAGTGAGATACCGACCAGATCGGCGTCCTTGCCGACCTCCAGCGTCCCAATTTGGTCGTCGAGTCCGAGCACGCATGCCCCATCCAGGGTCATCCACTGCAAGAGCGCCGCTGCCGGTAGCATCTGTCCATCCCCTTGCGTGGCGCGGCTCAGGAGCTGGGCAAACCGCCCTTCATCGAGAAGGTCGCAAACATTGTTCGATGCGACGCTGTCCGTCCCCAGTCCAACCCGCACGCCACGCTGGCGCATTCGGCTTACCGGGGCAATGCCGTGCCCGAACTTGGCGTTCGACTTGGGGCAATGGGCAACGCGCGCGCCATGAAAGGTCAGCAGGCCGATGTCTTCTTCTGTGGCGCGGACGGCGTGGATCAGTAGCGGCTTGACACGCAGTACGTTCAGGTCGCTGAGATACCGAATCGCCGACACGCGGGGTGGGGTCCAGCCGATGCCACGGCTGCGCAAAAACTCGGCAAAAGGTCCCTGCCCAGTGCGGAGAAAATCGTCCTCGGCTTGTGATTCTGCGCAGTGGATGGCCACCGGCAACCCCTGGCGTTCGGCATATTCGATGACCAGTCGGAACAGGAGCGCCGAGACGGAATACACGGCATGGGGCGAAACCCCGAGGCGTACCAAGTCGGTTTCGGCTGGACGCTGCGCCTCGATGCGCCGTTTGAGTCCGGCTAAGCTTTTCTTGGCCTGCATCGGGTCAGGACCAAAGACTTCCTGGTAGGCGATGCCCCGCAGACCACCGGCGCACAGGGCGCGAAAACCAGCGCCGGATGTTTCAGTATCGGCAAGCGTGGTGATGCCGGCCCGGATTGCCTCGACGACGCCCCACTGGGCTGAAAGCTCCAGGTCTTCGGCCTGCATCCATGCCCCGCGCAAGTCGGTGAGCGTGCGAATCCAATCGAAGAACGACAGGTCTTCGAGGCGGCCACGGAGCGCCGTCAGCTCAAGGTGGGCGTGGACATTGACGAAACCCGGACAGATGGCGGCATTTCCGAGTGCCACAGTTTCCAGATTGCCGAAGCGCGCGAGTCGTGCCCGGACTTCTGACTCTGGGCCAAGCGTCAGAATCTTTCCGTCCTGGACCGCAACCGCGCCATCCTGGATCGGTACACCGGCCACCGGTATCACCCATTGAGCTGTGTAAAGTATTGTCATCGCAGCGTGATTGAGTTGGTGTCCCCAGGGTCAAGGTACGTCGCCACACACAGCCTGGCCGTTCGGCGGCGTATCATCAAGCACAAAGTCCAAGCTTGGCTATCGTCTGGTCCCGCAGCGCAGAACTGAATTTTGAAACGCACGTTGCCGCTCCATGTATTTTCTTGAAACCTGCGTACCGGCTTCGGCGTAAGCGTCCGCATCACGTCTGGTAATACTACCAACGCCAAAGCCGTCTAAACCTGCTCGAGAACTCCAAGGCTTCCACACATCATGGCGCTTAGTCGAACCAAAAAGTTGCTGATTGTCGGCGGAGCAACCCTGCTTGTCGTCAGTATCATGGCTGCCAGTCTGCTGACCCGCCGCACCGATGCCATTAGCGTGCAGATTGAACAAGTCAAGCGGCGCGAACTTCTCGAAGCCAAAGTGTCGGCTTCGGGCGAAGTTCGACCGGCTGCACTGTACAACCTCACGGCCGAAGTTCCTGGGCGTGTCACCGATATTTTCGTCAAGGAAGGGGATGTCGTGCGCAAGGGGCAACCTCTGGTCAAGGTGGACCCCACCCAGCAACTGACCTCTCAGCAGAGCGCCGAGGCCAACTACCGAGCCGCCGAGCAGGATGCGCGCGCCACGGAGACCCAAGTCCTCAGTGCCCGTAACTTGGTCACGCAGAACAAGGCCCAGCTCATTGCGGCGGAAACCGACCTCAGTCGGCTCAAGGCGCAGCTCGATTTACAAAAAATCCAGCTCCGCCGCACCACCGAGCTGCTTGAAGCCGGTGTAGTGTCACGGGCCGACTTCGATACCGCCCAGGCCAACTATGAGGTTGCCAAAGCCGCTTACGATGCGCAGGTGATTCAGATTGAGCGGCTCAAGCAGGTGGTCCAGGACGCCGAAATTGGCGTTCAACGAGCTGAGGAGTCGAGCAAGTCGGCCTGGCAGCGGGTCAAGGCATCGCGCGCGCAGTTGGTCAACTCCCAGTATTTTCTCGATCAAACCATTCGGAAGTCTCCGATTGACGGCGTGGTGTCAAGCTTGCCCGTGCGCGTCGGTGAGTTCGCCGTTGCCAATCTCAATACCACGGCGCTGATGACCATTGCTGACATGTCAGAAATCAACATCGAGGTCCAGGTTGATGAAACCGATATTGCCAACGTCCGCATTGGACAGCCGGCCAAGGTCAAGGTGGATTCACTCGGTGACACGGAGATTCCCGGCCAGGTTGCCGAAGTCGGTCAAAGCGCTGTGACCCGATCTGGGCAAACCATTGCCGCCAATGCGACGTCCCAGGAAGCCAAAAACTTCAAGGTCAAGATTCGTCTCAACCCTTCCGAAAAAGACCGGGCTCGCCTGCGGCCGGGCATGTCGGCAACGGCCGTCATTACGACTGACACCCGGCGGGACGTCCTCGTGATTCCCCTCCAAGCACTGGTCAGCCGCGATCCGGCCGATGTATCCACCGCACCGACGCCGTCCACCCCACCACCTGCGGCCGGCAGTGACACCGAGAAGAAACCGGCCAAGCGCGCTGAAGTTTCAGGCGTCTTCGTTGAAGAAGGTGGCAAGGCAAAGTTTGTTCCTGTCACGACCGGCATCCTCGGTGAAACGGACATTGAAATTGTCAATGGCCTGTCTGAGGGGCAAAACATTGTGGTCGGTCCATACCGGCTCCTGCGCACCCTGAAACCTGGCGCGACGATTACCCGTGACGCGCAAACCGGCAATGTTGACAAAGCCAAGGGATAATCCCTCAGTACCCCCGCCCAATTATGTTTGTTGAGACCACATCAATCACGGCAGACGCCATCCCCCCAATCGTTCACACCCCGCCGGTCATCCAGACCAAAGATGTGTGGAAGACGTATCGGATGGGAGAGGAAATCATCCACGCGCTACACGGCGTGAGCTTCACGATTCAGCGGAATGAGTACATTGCCATCGTTGGGCCGTCCGGGTCGGGAAAGTCCACGCTGATGAACCTCATCGGCTGTCTCGACACGCCGACCAAGGGCGAATACTGGCTCAACGGCAAGCTGGTGTCGTCCATGGATGACGATGAACTTGCCCAGGTTCGCAATCAGGAAATTGGCTTTGTCTTCCAGACCTTCAACTTGCTGCCGCGCGCTACCGCCCTTCATAACGTGGAACTGCCACTGATCTACAGCGGCGTACCTTCGGCGGAGCGACTGCGGCGGGCCAAGCGGGCGCTGGAGCAGGTTGACTTGGCGCACCGGATGCACCACCGCCCAAATGAACTCTCCGGTGGGCAGCGTCAGCGGGTTGCCATTGCGCGCGCACTGGTCAATAACCCATCCATCATTCTGGCGGACGAGCCGACCGGAAACCTCGATTCGGCGACGAGTCGGGAGATCATGGGGTTGCTGGATGTGCTGCACGAACGCGGCAACACCATCATTGTCGTCACCCATGAGCCTGACATCGCCGCGCATGCCCATCGCGTGCTGACGATTCGGGACGGACAAATCGCGACGGATATGCTCAACCCCAACCGCCGTCACGCATTAGGCAGCGATGCCTCCGCGACCTGACCCGAATCGGTGCCGGGACTTCACGACGCAACCGCAAGCTGAACCGCAAACTGCCGGCGCTGGGACGTGCCGAGGCACTGGCGACCTGACCTGCCTTGCGCGGGTTGGGAGCGCAGTCCAGTGTCACGTTGATTATTTCTTAGGTAAGGAAAGCCATAGACTTTCCTCTGCCCAAGGAGCTTGGATACGCTGGCCCCCAGTTGTATTGCCCCTAGCGCGTTCCCTGGTTATTTTCCTTTCATGACGTACTTGCAGTTTCACCTCTACTTCAGCCTGCCACTGCTCCTCGTGACGGCTTGGCTGGCGCGTGGCAAGTTTTCCCGCGCTCACGCGCGCTGGCTTGGGCTGGTCTGTCTCATTGTCTTTGTCTTCACGACCCCGTGGGACAATCATGCCGTCAAGCTTGGCATCTGGGATTTCCCGGAAGACAAAATTTTGTTCCGTATTTGGCGGCTTCCGATTGAGGAATATGGCTTTTTCTTCCTGCAAACCATCAGTGTCGGGTTTTTGACGGTCGCCCTGCTGCGGCCGCGCCAAACGCCGGACTCCAAGGAAGGGCCGGCATGAAAACCAACTACCTGTTTCACTTATTGGGGTGGATGCTCCCTATCGTCATTCTCCAGTGGGTCATTGGTTGGCGGATTCTGACGCGCAACGCGCGCGCCGTCTTTGTTCCGGTGATTGCCGTCGGACTGTATTTCATCGTCGCCGACTCACTGGCCATTGCCGAGGGAATCTGGTTGTTTGATGCCAATCAGATTCTGGGTATTCACCTTGGTATCGTTCCACTCGAAGAAGTTATTTTCTTTTTTCTAACCAGCCTGCTGGTCTCCCAAAGCCTGGTCTTGTTCCTTCCCAAAGAACTACGCGCATGACCATTGAGCGTTACATTGTATATGGCGCGGGTGCCGTGGGCAGCGTCGTCGGTGGGTTGCTCTACCGTGCCGGCCGCAAGGTTTGCCTGATGGCTCGTCCGTCTCATGTCTCCGCCATTGCCGACCGGGGATTGCGACTCGAAACGCCAACGGAAGTCTTCACCCTTGACGTGCCGGCCGAATCGAGCGTGACGAGGCTCAAGCCAAGCCCAGGCGATGCCATCCTGCTGAGTGTCAAAGCCACCCAGACGGCAGCGGCCGCTGCCGAACTTGCCGCCCATTTCCCGGCGGACACCCCGGTGTTCTGCCTGCAAAACGGTGTGGCCAACGAGCCGGTCGTCGCCACGTCTTTTGCCAATGTGTATCCGGTGCTCGTTCTTTTCAACGCCGTACTGCCTGAACCGGGGCGCGTGATCCTGACCATCACCGACTTTCTGGCCGTAGGCCGCTTTCCGGCGGGAACGGACGCCCTCACTGCTCAGGTCGCGGCCGATCTCACCGTGGCTGGACTCCCCACCCGGGAGCATCCCGACGCCATGGCGGTCAAGTGGGGCAAGCTCATTGGCAATCTCAACAACGCCTTGTTGGCGGTGACGGATTGCTACTGGCAGAAGGCTTTTGCCGATCCAGCCATGCTGGCGATGATGCGGGCTATCATGGACGAAGGGTTGCGCGTGTTGGCTGCGGCCGGCATTTCTCCGGCCGATGTCACCGGTCGCTTCGATATTCGCGCTCAAGTCGAGGCCTTTGCGGCGCGCCGCCTCGAGTTTTCCGACACGCCGCCTGAGCAGCGCGGCTACCCTTCGATGTGGCAGGACCTTCACTTCCGCCGTCCAGAAACGGAAGTTGACTACCTCAATGGCGAGATCGTCCGCCTCGGTCAGCAGTATGGGGTTCCAACCCCAATCAACCGCGCCCTCATGGCGGCAGTTGCCGAGTCCATCCAAACCCGACAGGGCGTCGGACAGTTTCCTCTCGAGCGACTGCAAGCGCGCATTGCCCAGGGTGAAACGGCTTCCTAGCGGCGCCCTTTGATGTAGGGCGTTCCCAGCGCCCGCGGCGGCACAGCCTTGCCGATGAAGCCAGCTAAAACCACCATCGTAAAAATATATGGAATGACCTGGATGAACTGCGTGGGCAGGGAAGCCGTCCCTTGGAGGCGAATCTGCACCGCATCCATGAAACCAAAGAGCAAGCACGCCACCAGCACCCGGAAGGGAAGCCAATTGCCAAAGATGAGTGCTGCCAAGGCAATGTAGCCGCGTCCGGCTGTCATGTTGCGTGTGTAGAGTGAGTTTTGCCCGATCGAGAGATAAACGCCACCAAGCCCGGCTAGCAGGCCTGAAATTAGGACCCCTTGCCAGCGCAGCCAGTTCACGCTAATCCCAGCCGTGGCCACTGCCTCCGGCGTTTCGCCGACTGCCCGGAGACGTAACCCAAAGGGTGTCTTGAACAGTATGAACATCGTCGCCGGAACGGCAACCAGCGCCGCAACGATTGGCAGGGTCGGGAGCGTCTGGGTTTTGGCCAGCGCCGGCGTCGAACCGGTGGACTCAAACAGCGCTCCCGAAACCAACGGCGGAATCCCCAGCATCAAAATGTTGATAGCCGTTCCGGTTACTACTTGATCCGCGCGGCAGGTGATACAGCAAAACGCATGGAGCGCTGCCACCATGAGCCCGGCTCCGAGTCCCGCCAGCAAACCCAGCCAGGGATTTCCAACGAGAGCTGTCACCGTCGCTGCTGTGAACGCCCCGGCCAGCATGATGCCTTCCAGCGCCATGTTGATGACGCCACTCCGCTCGGCATACAGCCCACCCAAGGCAGCAAGAATCAAAGGAGTTGAAAGGCGGAGCGTCGAGCCAAAAAGTGAAAGGAGAAGGAGTAGAGGGTCAGACACGAAAAATGTTACCTTTTCCTGTCAAAAAAAGTCTAAGGTGACAAAAAATGACACTGGCCGGTTGAAAAGAATTGTCAACTCAGGGCAAAAAACTGGGCTGGATACGAGTTTCAGCCGAGATCAAACATTGGTATGAAAGTTGCTGCTCTCATGTTCAAGAGAACAGCCGTACCCAGGCTCTAGGGAGTGTCCGTGCGGGGTCTGCCTTCAACTTCGGGTACGGCTGTCATTTTATTCTTTCAATCAGTATTGCTTCATGCAAGCGCCGCTGCGCCCTACTTGCCCCCAACCGCCCAGCTCAAATCAAGTAACAGGTTGGTTGGGGTGGTGACGGCCAGGTTAAGGGCGAAGGTAAAGTTGTTTTCCGGTTTGGGTTGTTCAGCGATTTGGAAGGTCACACCCTTGACCGGCTTGACCTTGACCACCAAGGGTTGTCGGGGAAGCCGAGATTGGACGCCCGATTCAATACACACGCCCGCAGGATCGAAGACTTCGAAATAAGGACCCTGCCAGTAAACCCGATAAAGGCCCGGTTGGAGCTGTTTTGTCCACTGAAGCAGGCCCTTGGTGGGGAGTGTCCATTCTGCAACCACCGTGATGTCTTCGGAGCGTGGATTCTTGGGCGTGGCAACCAGTTCAGCCGTGTAGTCATTGGCTGCTGATGGCATCATGGTGATACGGACCGTGACATTGGGTGATGACTTGCCAAGGCGGAACAGAGCATCTTGCGCTGGAAGCCGGCCTTGAAGTTTCACTTCTGGTTCGATCGGCTGCTCACTGTCGAGAAGCGCACTTGTTACTTGATCGCGCTGTAAGCGAATCCGAAATGGACTCGCCGTTTTGAACTTGTAGGTTAGGCTACCGCGTAAGGGCAATGCCGGCTCTAGGCGTACTGACAACTCATCCAGGCGGGCTGTCACCTGCGGATCGTTAGGCGCAAACGTTTTGAATTTCTGATAGTGAGCGTAGGCAGTGCGGAAGTCGCGCTGATTGTAGGCAGCATCGGCGGACAGGCGGGTCAGGTAAGCTTCTGCCTTTGCTTTGCCGGCCACTGCGTCAGCATTACTCGGATCTAAGCTGAGTGCTGCTTCGTACTCACTCCGCGCTTCGTTATAGCGTCCGGCTTGGAACGCCGTTTCTGCCCGGCGTATCCGAGTCACCGCCTCAGTACGGCGCAGCCCATTGCGTGCCTCACTGTTGCTTGGCGCAATGGATAGAATGCGCTGGTAGATTTCCTGGGCTTGAGACAGATCGCTTTGCTGTTGAGCCAGCCCAAGTAAAGCCGAGACCAGTGCGTCATCGGTCGCCGAATCAGGCGCAAGCTCGCGCGAGCGGTCTAAGGCGGCAATCGCTGCTGCCCAGTCTTGGTTTGCCATCGCTGTCGTCCCAAGCGCTTTGAGCGCCCGCCCGGCATGCTTTTTAGCCAGGAAATTAGATGGCTCTAAAGCCAAGACCTTGTCGTATTCCGATAGTGCTTCACTGAAGCTTCCCTGTTGCTCGAACTGTATCCCGAGCACCATGTGGCTGGTCACTTCAGACCGCCGGTTCAATGCATCTGCTAGCTCACTCTTGGGACGCGCCACCTTTCCGCCCTGCTCGAAGAACATGCGCGCGGAAACAAAGTCTTCTTTATTGAAAAGTTCGCTACCTTCCTCGAAGTAAAATTCGGGGGACCGTCCCAAAGGCATCATCACACCCGTTGGCGTCTTGACCGTTGGTGGGCGGCGCGGTGGCAGCCGCTTGCCAGCCGCCGTCCCAGACGATGGGGACGCTGCTGGCGATGAGGAAGGGGGTGGTGTATCGGAGCGTCCGATCTGTGCGAAGGCTATGCTTTGGGAAGGCAGGAGCAGCCCCAATGCACTCGTTGCCAATAGCCGACCAAGCCACTTGATGGATAAACACGCGGCAGTAAGCTGAATGGTAACCATACGACGGAAGTAGTATTCAGCAGAAGTAGTATTCAGCAGATGATATTCAAAAGCTAAACTGGATGACCCCTACTGAGACGGTTGATCCAGGACGCACCGAAAGCCAAGTTCACGGGCGCTGAAGTTAGAGGGAACCCAGTTGCGATAGGTCACGGTACACTTTTTTGTCTCTTCGCTAAATGCGCCGCCGCGAATAATTTGTAGCCGAGCACCCGGGTCGAGTGGCTTGTCCCAACTGGGCGGGGACGCTTTGCTTCCGGGATAAAGCGTGGCTTCTGAGGCCGTCCATTCCCAGACATTGCCAGTCATATCGAGAACACCAAAGGGGCTGGCCCCGGCTGGATACGAACCGACCCGAGCCGGCGCGCCAAAACCGCTTGCTTTGACATTGGCACGACTGGGATCAAACGCATTCCCCCAGGGGAAAACGGTTGGCGTCCGTCCGTGCGCAGCCGCTTCCCATTCTTCTTCGGTTGGCAGCCGCTTGCCAGCCCACTTGGCATAGGCTTCAGCGTCGGTGAGGGTGACACCCGTGACCGGAAACAGCTCCTTACCGGGTTCAATTCGCCCATTGTTCCACGAGGTTGGTGCCGGATGGCCGGTCGCCTCTATGAACTTCAGGTAATCAACGTTAGTGACTTCTGTTTTGTCAATGAAAAACGGACGCAGTGTCACCGTGTGTCGCGGCTTTTCGTAGGGGTCAAGGAAATCACCGGCGTCCCGCCCGATGTCATATTCACCGCCTGGGATGGCAACCATGTTTTCCGGAATGGCTGGCTTTAGCGGTTTCTCAGCAGGGGGCTGCGTTATGCTGTCAGGTGGGGTTGTCTCGGGGGACGGTGGCTCTGAAGCGGTTGGCGCAGGTGGCGCAATGAACTGGAAGTAGGTGACAACCGCAACTGCCCCAATCACAAGCACAACCACGGCAACGGCAAGTCCGATGATCAACCCCAGGCGAGATGACAAACCCCTTGCCGGTGCAGGCGATGGTACCGCCGGAGCAAAAAGGTCAGCCGGTGGCTTGGGCGGCACAACTGGTATCTCACTCGTTTGGTTGCGTCCCATGGGACGCGGCGCACCAGTTAACGGCTCAATCGGACGAAATGGCGTTGAGGCAACTTCTGGTGGAAGCGGAACACCGCTGGGTGGGGTTGGTGTGACCGGCGGCGGCGGTGGCCAACTCCCTTGAGCGCTGGTATTCGCAACAGGCCCATTAGGCGGCAACACGGCCGGTGGTGGTGGCGGAAGCGGTGGGATGATAGTCGGCGGCGGTTGTGGCTCGTTATCACTCAGAAACAAGCTAGGTTCAGGCTCTGACTCCCTTGCGACACGTGGCGGAGACTTGAGGTTAGGCGATGAAATTTCACCTAAAATGAAGCCTTCCCCATCTGCTTGGTTGCCATTGTCAGCAGCGTGGGCAGGCGGCATCGCTGGTTCAGCCGCTTGGGGAGACAGTCCAAGCGAGGGAAGTGATATATTCGTTCGCCCTGGGTCATCTGGTCCGACTGAGCGCATGATGAATGTCTGCTCAATCGGAGATGATTCAGTCAGCGGTGATGACTCGTCCGCTCTTGTTCCACCGAAGGAATGTCCGCAGGCTTTACAGAAGCGAGCGTTTGGGCGATTTTCGGTACCGCACTTTGGGCAGAACATGATGGTTGACTCACACTGGCCCAGGTCACACTACCGAGGCAGATTCTGGAGACCTTATCTCCCGGCCGCACTTAGATAGAGCAGGTTGCCGTCCACAGGTCAAGGTCACCAAGACGAAACCTTGTTGATAGTACCACCTTGAAAAAGCCCCCGGCAAGAAAGCCTAGTCTCTCGTCCAAGCCAGACCGACGCAACAAGTGCGCTGAGATGCTAGGTCGTGCCTGTGCTCAGAACGATGTTGTCGGTAAGCCGCACCTGGCCGACATGGGCCGCCAGCGCCAGGAGTGACTCTGAGTCATCGGCCAGTGTCGTCAAGGGATTGAGGTTTTCCATGTCCACCAAGGCGACATATTCTGGGCGCACCAGAGGTTCCGTTTCTAGCACTTGGCGGACGGCCTCGGTCAGCGTGGCAGCCTCTCGCACGCCCTCCCGCTCAACCAATTCTTGCGCGCGTTGAAGTCCGCGGTAAAGCACCAGCGCGGCGCGGCGCTCCGCCGGATTGAGCGACGCATTGCGTGAGGAAATAACCAGTCCATCAGAACCACGCACCGTCGGACAAATCACCACTTCCGTATCCATGGATAAATCACGAACCATGCGCCGGATGATAATGGATTGCTGGGCATCTTTCTGCCCAACCAGAGTGAAGTGCGGCTGGACGATATTGATGAGCTTGTTGATGATCGTGGTCACGCCACGAAAGTAGTTTGGCTGATTGGCCCCGCACAGCCGACAGTCCAGGATGTCTGTCGTCACATAGGTCAGGAAGTCTTCCGGGTAGATCTCATCCACGCTTGGCGCAAACAGGACGTCCACGCCTTTATTGGCGACGAGTTCGGCGTCGCGCGCCAAGTCGCGGGTGGGAACTTCAAACTCATCTCCCTGTTGAAAGTGAATGGGGTTGAAAAAAATCGAAACCACGACCACGTCGGCGATGATCTGCGCGCGCCGGATGAGGCTGGCATGTCCATCATGGAGGGCACTCATGGTGGGAATGAGCGCCAACTTCTTTCCATCGCGTTTGAGGCGTGGGGCAAGCATTCGCATGCGTGGAATACGAGTCACGATTTCCATACAACTCAATGGCGGCAAGGGCGATGCTTGCCCTTGCCGCGTGAATTACATTTGGTGACTCTCCGGCTGGAGAACGAGTTCGTTCAACACGCCATTACCGGTCTGCGACGCGGCAAACAAAATGGTGTTTGCCGCATCTTCAACTGACAGCATCTTGTCACGTTGGACGCGCATGGCAATGTTATCCCAAAATGGGGAATCCACACCACCAAGGTGAAGCAAGGTAAAGCGGATACCGCTGCGTTTGAGGTCAAGCGCCATCGCGCGCGTCATCCCGGTGACGGCAAACTTCGAGGCGCAGTACCCGGCCGCCTGCATCATTGCCGCTCGCCCCAGAATGCCTGGGATGTTGACGACGATGCCCCCGCCAGTTTTTGCCATTTCCGCTGCCGCCACCTGCGTGACCGAGAAAACGCCCCGAACATTGACGGCCAGCATGCGATCTAGGTCGTCTTCCGTCAGATCAGAGAAGGGCTTCAGAATGCCGATACCGGCCGCATTGACGACCACATCAATCCGACCGAGTTCGGCAACGGTCGTGGCAACCCAGGCCGTTACCTGCTCGCGGCGCGTCGTATCGGTTGGAATCGCCACCACCCGGCGGCCCAGGGCGCGAACCTCAGTCGCAACGGACTCCAAGTCAGCCGCCGTGCGGGCTGCCAGCGACAGATCGGCCCCATGACGGGCAAACCCCAGAGCGGCCGCGCGGCCAATGCCACGCCCTCCCCCCGTAATCAAAACCACTTTTCCAGTAAAATCCATGCACGAAACTCCTAACAGCAAAAAACGAAGGCTTGGCAAAGCGGCGCTTGGCGAGCGACAAAATCACAGTACTATTGCCTCATGACTGGACACAACCCTGCTTTCAAGAATGATCCGCGGGTTTTTCGCGCTAAGCGCTGGTGGCAGCGGCTCATCACGCCGCGTCGCATCTTTTTTCTGGCGCTCGCCTTACTGCCGGTTATCGCTTTGCTCATTTACTACTATGTTGTCTTCTCTACGATGATTGACAACAAGCTACGGGGTGAGTCCTTCGTGCGGGCGAGCGGTATCTATGCGGCACCGGTTCGGGTGGTCAAGGGTGGGCCGTTTGGCAAGACCCAAATTCTGGACTATCTTGCGCGGGTTGGCTATGTGGCGCAGTCTCAAGGCAGCGACACCAACCGCGGACGCTATGCGCTCGATGGTAATCGTCTCGACATCACGCCCAGCGCCGATGCGCAATTGTCTGGGGGGACGTTTTCCAAGGTACGGATTCGCTTCAACGGCAACACCCCAGCCGTCATCAGCGATCTCTCCACCCAGCGCGAACTCACGGAATGCCTGCTTGAACCACCCCTACTGACCTCCCTCAACAAAGAACGCGAGAAGCGTAAGATTGTTGAGTTCAACGATTTGCCAAGACACCTCGTCAACGCCATCGTAGCCGTCGAAGACCGCCGCTTTTTTGACCATCCGGGGATTGATTTCCGCGGACTGTTCCGCGCCATTTACCGCAACTTTTTCGAACGCGACGGCGGACTGCAAGGCGGCTCAACCATTACCCAGCAGCTCGTCAAAAACTTCTTTCTGACGCCAGAGCGGACGCTGAGCCGCAAGCTCAAGGAAGCCTACATTGCCATCATTTTGGAGACCCGCCTGACCAAGCAGCAAATCTTTCAGATGTACTGCAACGAGATTTATCTTGGGCAAGACGGGAGCTATTCCATCAACGGCGTCGGTGAAGCGGCGCGGTTTTATTTTGGCAAAGACCTTGTCAACCTGACGCTGCCCGAAGCGGCTTTCCTGGCAGGCGTGATTCGTGGGCCCGGCTATTACTCACCCTTCAAGCACCCGGAGCGTATGCTCGAACGGCGCAACAAAGTCCTTGGCGACATGCTAGAAGTCGGGTTCATCAGTCAAGCCGAGTATGAAAAAGCCAAAGCCGCGCCGCTCGGCGTTGCCCCACGGCGCGCCGCCAGCAATGCGGATGCGCCGTATTATTTGGATTATCTCCAGACGGTTCTGGCCGAGCGCAAGCTGGATAACGTTCTGTCCGATCCTGCTGCCCGCATCTACACCACGCTGGACATCAACCTTCAGCAAGCGGCGGTCGAAGCCGTTCAAGATGGCGTTGCCAACCTCGTCAAGAAGCCAGCACCGGGACTGGATGCGGCGCTGGTCGCCCTCGACGCCCGGACGGGTGACATCCTGGCGATGGTCGGGGGGCGGGATTACTCGCAGTCGCAGCTCAACCGGGTCACTGAGGCTCGGCGGCAGCCTGGATCGGTCTTCAAGCCATTCGTTTACACGGCAGCAATCGAAGAAGAAGTCGTCACCCCATCGTCGTTATTCAAGGATGAAAAACGGACATTCACCTACGGGAACAATCAAACCTATAGCCCGGATAACTTTGGCCAGGCCTACAGCAACCGTAGCGTAACCGTGCGCACGGCTCTTACCAAATCACTCAATGTCGTCACCGTCAGTGTGGCCGAAGCTGTGGGCTATGATCGCGTCGCGCGCACGGCCGAGCGATTTGGACTCCCGCGCCCGGAGGCGTACCCAAGCTTGGCACTGGGCACGAAAGAAGCGACGCCGCTCGAAGTCGCCCGCGCCTACACGGCGTTTCCCAATCGTGGTATGCGGGTCGAGCCGCGCGCGCTCACGCTGATCAGCGACGGGAAAGGTAACCTTGTAGAAAACGTCGAGCCGCACGCGACGCGCGTGACGTCGCCCGCCGTCGCGGCCGTCATGACCCATCTCCTGCGCGGCCCGATTGAGCGCGGCACGGCAACCAAAGCCAAGGGTTTAACCAAGGCACTGGCCGGCAAAACCGGCACCAGCCGCGATGGGTGGTTTGCTGGGTTCACGCCGCATCTGGTTTGCGTCGTGTATGTCGGCTACGATGATAACCGTCAGCTTGGTATCACTGGTGGCAGTTCGGCGTTGCCGATTTTCATAAATTTCTTGCGGGCCGCGCTCAAGTTTCGTCCAGATTTGGCCGGCGAGGCGTTTCCAGAGGCCGAGGGCGTGGAGAAGGTCACTGTGGATTTACAGACCGGATTGCTGCCGTCACCAGCTTGTCAAGGTGAAACGATCGAGGAGTGGTTTCTTGCCGGGACAGCGCCCCAGAAGGATTGCACACAGGCGACCGTGGACGAAATGGACGCCCCGGGACTGATCACTGAGCCTGACGTAAAGCTGCCGTTGCCAGAGCCACCGCCGCCGGCGCGGCCCGAGCGGCTACCGGCGCGTGAGCCGCGGCCGCCGGCTACCCAGGGGCGCGATTAGTCCGCCAGATATGGCAGGTTAGCGTTGGATGAGCCAGATCGCGACGAGCAAGAGCAGCGCGCCGAGCAGCCGTGACCACGTCAAGGGCTGCTGGGGAAGCCCTAGCCAGCCATAGTGGTCGAGGATCAACGCCCCAATGAGCTGCCCCGTAATGATTGCTGCCGAGTAGCCGGCCGCCCCAATCCGTGGCACGGCCAGAATGGCCATCGTCACGAAAACGGCCCCAAGCGCCCCGCCTACCCAAGTCCACCAGGGTGCGGCTGCGGCCGCCCGCAAATGACCAGATTGACCTGCCCATGCCATCGTTGAAGCCAGAATAATCAGCAAAACCGTGCCCACGCAGAAGCTGATCAGCGCGCTGTAAATTGGGTTGATGACAAACGTACGGAGCTTCGCGTTGACGGCCGCTTGAACCGGCAGCATCATGCCGGTCAGTAAAACAACCGTTACCCATCCGAGTTTCATGGTGGTGTTTCCTCGTCACGCCGGAGCGTTGTCACCGTCGTTTTCACCTAGGTCGTCATCGGGAACGTCCCCAAGTCGGCACGCTCGTTGAGGTGGCTGGACAGCTTTGCGCTGCCCATTGTACGTCATCTCCTAAGTTTGGAGGTTGACATCGGACGGCGGGGCCAGGCGTTGTTCGAGAGCGGCCCACAAACCCACGGCTGTCAACCCGAAGCCGGCCAGCCCGAACGTCCCCGGCACATTCCACCAGTGCGCCAGCGCGCCGGCCAGTAAGCCACCAATGGCCATGCCGCCCCGAAAACAAACCATGTAGAGACTGACCGCCCGCCCGCGCATGTCATCGGTGATCATTTGCTGAAAACAAGTCGTTACCAGCGCATAGGCCGCGACCAGGAGGGCCCCACCCAGGAAAAGCCACAGGCACGCCAACCAAAACCAACCTGTCAGGGCAAGTAGCGCCATGCATAGGCCGAGCGCGACCTGAGCGGCCGCAATGAACAGTAGTGAATGCGTTTGCTTGGCAAGCGTGGCAACGAGCATCGCTCCGCCGACCGCACCCAGACCGGAACAAGCTGCCAGACGTGAAAACAAGACTTCATCGCCTTGCCAGGTGATTTTAGTGTACTGCGGCAGCAAGGTCGGGACGGCAATCCCTAAGCCGGTTGTCAGCGCGGCAAGGAGGCACAACTGCCGCCGCGCCGGGTCGCCGAAGACATAGCGCAGGCCGGTGAGGATTTCTTGTCGCCAGGATAGCGATGGCCCGCTGCTGATCTGTTGTGGCGGCTGAATGGTTGCCAGCGCCGCCATCACCGCGAGAAACGACAGTGCGTTCAACGCAAAGCAAGCCGTCGCGCCGGAGTAGGCCATCACCAGCCCGGCCAGCATCGGGCCAATCACGCGCGCTAGGTTGAACTGGATTGCGTTACCGGCCACGGCCTGCCCGACAAAGGACTTCGGCACCAGGTTGGGCAGGAGCGCCATGTAGGCCGGCCCACTCATGGCTTGCGCCATGCCGGTCAAGAGCGACAGTCCAAGTATGGCGTACACGAGCCGCATGCCCGGCAACGCCTGCGTCCCAACCAGCAGGGTGAGGGTCAGCGCGCTGGTGAGTTGAACGGCCTGGGACGCCAGCAGAAGCTTGCGCCGGTCAACGCGGTCGGCAATCGCCCCGCCGACGAGCGACAGCCCAAGCATTGGCGCCATGGCCAGAAAAGCGTCCAGCCCAAGGTAAAACGGACTGGACGTGAGTTCGAGGATGAGCCAGGCCTGGGCGACTTGTTGCATCCAGCTCCCAATGCTCGATGCAAACGCCCCGGCCCACTGGCGGCGGTAGTCTCGAAAGGCAAAGGCGTGCAGCGCCGTGGGCAGCCAAGTTGGAATGTTCTCCGGCGCGGAGGCGTCAGCGGCCGGTGACGATTCGGCCTCGGGTGAAAACTGGGTTAGGGTTGGTTTGGCAATGGGTGGCGATGTCGGTGGAAAGCTCGGCATGCCGGTATCGTGCGTTGGAATATCTGCCAAGTGCAAGCGTCTTGTTCCGAGGGCCTGGCCCTGCCAGGCAACGGCTTTGCCCAAGTCGCGTGCGGTATGCCGTCGTGGAACTCAAGGCCCGGCTGTGCCGTTACCTAGACTGACAAGCTGGCGCATCTTTTGACCACCCCAGTCGGTATGTGAGATACCTTGTGCAAGCCGTGGTGTTTTGTGGTTTGGCTAGGCTGTGATTTGGAGGCTTTCGACACGCATGTTTTGCCCAACCTGTGGCACTCAGACGCAAATTCCCGATCAAAACTTCTGCAAGGCGTGTGGTATGAACTTGACCGCTGTGACCAATGCGCTGCAATCCAGTTCCGGTCAGGTTCCAGGCGACATGGCCGCAGCCGTGGCGCAGCAATTGGCGACCCTCCAGCACTCCAAGGATATGCTGTGGCGGACAAAGCTTCGTCGGGCCGGTTGGGCGCTGATAGCCGGCGGCCCGCTTATGGCGGCAACGCTTGGGATTTCAGCCTCCGTATTGGAAAACGTCAGCCACTGGCTGGCCCGGTTTGTGGCTTCCTTTAGCGGGTTTGGCGGGTTGATGTTTTTCGCCGGCATCGTCTTGCTGGTGTATGTCCGCATGGCCTTCAAGAACGAGCCGCTCCCACAAGTCGTCGTGCTGCCTGCGCCACAACTTGGCATGACCGGACAGTTGCCACTGCATCCAATGCCGACCCCCAGTGTGGAAACCCCCTATCGGTCCGCGTTCCCGGCTCCGGCGACCGTCGCCCAGCCACCAAGTGTGACCGAAAGCACGACGGAACTCCTCAACGATCCGCATCAGTTGACCCCCAAAGTTCAGTAATCCACCGGTGTGTCGGATGCCGAAGTACCAAGTGCGGTGAAACGTACGGTCAGGGCGTGGACTGGCGCGGCACATTGCCTGCGCCCACCAGCATCAACTCTGCTGAGACCTTACGTTGAATAACGTTTCAGTTGACGAGGACGTGACATGAATCAAAAAACCTTGTTTGCGCTGGCGTTGGCGACGCTCATGGGCGTTGGCTGCGCTGCGTCGGCCGAATCTCCCCGGTCATCCACATCTGCCCAACCTGAAGGAGGCACTGCACCTGTGACGGCTTACACGAATCCCAATCCTACACCTGGTTGTCCGCCGGCGCTGGATTTCACGATGAAGAGTATTGATGGCAAGGAAGTCAATCTATGCGACTACAAAGGCAACGTCCTCTTGATGGTCAATGTTGCCTCGCGGTGTGGTTATACACCGCAGTACAAGGGGCTTGAAGCGCTCAATCAAAAGTATCGTGAAAAGGGACTGCGCGTTTTGGGTTTCCCGGCCAACGACTTTGGCGCCCAGGAACCGGGGAGTGACGCTGAAATCAAGGAATTCTGCACATCGAATTATGGCGTGCAGTTTGACATGTTTTCCAAAATAACGGTCAAGGGGCCTAACAAGCATCCGCTGTACCAGTACCTCACGTCGGGCGGCGGCAATGAGAAGCTGGCCGGAGAAGTGCGCTGGAACTTTCACAAGTATCTCATCGGCCGCGATGGAAAGTTGCGCGCTGTTTTTCCGTCGAGCGTCGATCCGATGTCGGCTGAACTGACCAGTGCCATCGAAGCCGCGCTCAACGAACCAGTGTCATAACCGACGACAAATCACGAAAGCAGCTTGAGCCGGGAAGTTACCCGGCTCAAGTCGTTTGGCATTGGATTGAGCATCGAGCGCGTCCCGGTTACCCGTCACATCGGGCCAACCATGGGGAAATCAGATTCAAGATGAAAGTCTAGGTGGAGCGGATGAACCATCGGCAGACGATACAGTTCCAAAACGTTGTGTAGCCCAGCACCCTGTGGCGTGCGCGGGCCAAGCGTTGGCGTCATCACCTGGGTTTGTTTATCGCGGACAACCGTCAGCTTGACCTCGCCGGACTCCACCCGCCGAAGTTCTCGCAGGAAGTCACGGCTGTCATGAATTTCCTGGTCGCCAATCTTCACGAGACAGTCGCCGGCCCGTAGCCCGGCTTTGGCGGCCGGTGAGTCTGGTATGACCTCCGTGATGAGCAGTCCGCCGGGTGCGCCAAAATACTTCGCAAGTTGCTCGGAGAGGGGTTGAGTACGAACGCCCAATCGTCCACGGTCACTGAACGTCACGACCAACCCGCCGGCCATTGACTTGAGTTCAGACCGGCGTTGTTCGCCCTGCTGCCGAAGGCGGTCGGCCAGCTCCCGCACCATTTCTTCCGTCTTTTGGACTTCGCCCGGATCAATCGTGATGGAGATCGGTCCATTCGGCAGTCTCACAATGCCAACCAGTGGTTTTTCTGGGACGACCGTCAGGGTGACAAGCTGCTTGTCGCGTATGATCCCAAGCGTCATGGCTTGTCCTGGTGACTGTTTGCGGAGGAGGTCCCGAAAGTGTTCGGCGTTGACGACCGACTGACCATTGATGGAAACGATGACGTCGCCGGCTTTGAGTCCGGCCTTGCTCGCCGGGCTGTCGGCAACGACCCGCATCAAATAAACGCCCTGAGCCGGCGATACGCCAAGTTCCTGGGCCCGCTGCTCAGAAAGCGTCTGGGGGAAGACGCCAAGGTAAATGCTGGGTTGGCGCAGGGGCGTCTCGGTATCCGGCGGGGTCCCCGGCGCTTGCTGGGCTTCGGTTGGGAGCGTGGTGACGACTGACTCGTGCGCCAGTATCGAAGCTGATAAACAAAACGGAACCGCGAGCGCCAGCGCCACCCGGTCAAGCCGCTGGACGCCTGGCTTGGAGAAAAAGCTGAATGCAACGTTGAACCGCATAGGGGTTTTGCCTCGAATGAAAGAACTGACACCAGTTTGACGTGCTAGGTGCGAGTGTCACACTGTTCGGTGACTTACTTAACCTGCCCAAAAACACGATTAGATGGCTGGTAAGTTCCAGGGAATTTCCACAACTGCTCACAAGCCAATATCGAGTGCGTCTGAAAGAACTGGGGCAACCGCTTCTTCTCCTTCGTTACCTTCAGGCCCCAGACGAGAGCGCCTGCGTTCCTTGATCCCGTCCATGTTCGGAACTTCCACCAGCACGTTAGGACAAACGGCAAAACAAACCGGTGCGCCGGAACAATTCCAACGCACCGGTCTTGGAAAACGGGGTGGGCTTGGCTATGGCTGGGCGGCTTTGGCCTTGGCAAAGTCGCCGGCCTTGAACCGGCTCATGTTTTCATAGCGAATGTATTTGGCAAACGCTGCCGACACCTGTTCGGCCGTCAGTGCCTTGATTTTGGCTTCAAAGTCGGCATCCCACGTTGGGCGTCGCCCCAGGTAGCGATAGTTCGCCAATACGGACGCCAACGTGCCGTCCTGCGCACGTGATACTTGCCGACTCTGCAAGTAGCCACTCTTGGCGGCCGTGACTTCCGCCTCCGTGAACCCTTCGCGGATGGCGCGTTCGACTTCTTCCCTGAAGGCTGTTTCGAGCCGTTCCAGATTCTGCGGCGCGTAAATGGCGAAGGCTATGAAGAGCCCGTTCCGGTCAAGCGACCCAACCTGAAGCTGCGCCCCGACGCCATAGCTGATCCCTTCTTTCTGGCGAATGCGCGTTGCCAGGCGGGAGTTCAGGAAGCCGCCGCCAAAGATATAACCGGCCAACGCCAGCGCCGGATAGTCTGGGTCGTCGTCGCGGATTTCGAGTGGCTGTCCCGCCACGAAGAAGGCATTTGCCTTGTCAGGCGTCTCAAAGGTTTCACTGACGGCCGGCACCGCGCGGAAGGGGTTTTCCAGTCGGGCAAAGGGCGTTTGGGCCTTCCATCCGGCAAAGAGTTCGTTGCCGAGCTTTTCCATCTCGGTTGCGTCAAAGTCGCCCACAACCGCAATCTGCGCGTTGGCGATACCGTAAAATGTGTCATAGAAACGCTTGATGTCTTCTATGGTCACGGCTTTGACCTGCTCGATTTCTTCATCGGGCAGCGGCCGGTAGCGTACGTCTTCTTTGGGGTAGGGCGACAGGTGACGTGAAAAAGCAGTAATGGCCACATTCTGCGGCTCGCGGCGACTTTGCTCGATGCTGGCAATGATTTGCTGCTTGAGCTGCTCGAACTCGCTTTCCGGGAAGGCCGGCTCACGCAGAATCTCCGCCCCGAGGCGTACGACCTCGGCCAGGTTCTCCCGCGTTGTCGTCACGCTGAAGTTAATGCTTGTCGCGCCGCCAAAAACACCGCCCTGCGCTTTCAAACGGGTGAACTCATCCTCGATTTGCTGGCGGGTCTTGCGCTTCGTCCCACGCTGGAGCATCTGTCCCGTCAGATTGCCGATCGTCGCCTGATTGCGCAGCGCTTGTTCATTGCCCAGTCGAATCGTCATGACCAAGGTGACGGTATTGCCACGTGTCTTTTTCGGCAAGAGAACCATCTGTAGTCCGCCCTGCTCCGCCAGAAAGCGTGAACGGGCATCAATGTTTTCAGGCGTCGGCTCGAAGGCTTCGCCCGCCGCAATGGCTGCGCTGCCGCGGTAGTCCTTGAGCAACTCGGCGACGTCCGGGGTGGCCGGAATATCGGCGCGGTCAGGCTTTTCGGTTGGAATGAACATGCCAACCGTGCGATTGTCAGGCTTGAGGTACGCCTTGGCGACGCGCTGCACATCGTCAACCTTGACTTGCTTGAGCCGGTCGCGGTTGAGGAAAAACAGCCGCCAGTCACCCGCGCCGATCCACTCGCTGAGTTCGAGCCCGAGCCGTTCCGAGTTGTTGATGCTTTGTTCGATGTCGGTCAGGTACTGCTGGCGGATGCGCTCGACTTCTTCCTCGGTGGGGGGCTTTGCCGTGGCCGTTTCCTCAATGGTCGTCAGCAAAAGTTTGCGGACTTCTTCAATGTCTGAACTGCTTGTGAGAATGGCTCCGAAATTGACCAGTCCCGGTTCCTTGTTGTCAAAGCTAAACCCCTGCACAAAGGCGGCTTTTTTGGTTTCGACCAGGGCCTTGTGCAAACGTCCCGAAGGTGTATCGCCGATGACGCCGGCAAGAATTTGAACGGCCGGCTTGTCTGGGTGGGACGCCGCGGGAACGTGATAGCAGGCGAGGACCACCTTGGTATCACCGACGCGCCGGATGGTTACGGTGCGTTCGCCATCCTGGGTCGGGTCAAGCGTGTAGGTGGGTTGCAGCACCCGGTCGGGCTTTGGAATCGGGCCGAAGTATTCGTGAATCATCTTCAGCGTTTTTTCCTCATCAAACTTCCCGGCAACCAAGAGCACGGCATTGTCCGGCTGGTAGTATTTCCGATAAAACGCCTGGAGGCGCTCAATCGGGACATTTTCAATGTCGGAGCGCGCGCCAATCGTGGATTTGCCATAGTTGTGCCAGTCGTAGGCGACGGCTTGCGTCCGCTGAAGCAGCACGCGATAGGGACTGTTTTCACCTGCCTCAAACTCATTGCGCACGACGGTCATTTCTGAGTCGAGGTCTTTTTTGGCGATGAAGCTGTTCACCATGCGGTCGGCCTCTAAATCGAGCGCCCACCGGAGATTGTCTTCCGTGGCCTGAAACGTTTCAAAGTAGTTGGTGCGGTCAAACCAAGTCGTGCCGTTTGGGCGCGCGCCCCGTTCGGAAAGTTCCTTGGGGATGTCCGGGTGACGTGGCGTGCCCTTGAACACGAGGTGTTCGAGCAGGTGCGCCATGCCGGTTTCGCCATAGTTTTCATGGCGCGACCCAACCAAGTACGTGATGTTGACCGTGATGGTTTGTTTGGATGCATCCGGAAACAGGAGGACGCGCAGGCCGTTTGCCAGCCGGTACTCCGTGATGCCTTCGACACTCGTGACGCGCGTGACGCCGGGTGGCAAGGCAACAGACTGGGCTGGTGGCTGCGCCTTGACTGTCAGCGGGAACAGCGGAGCAGGGCTAACCAACGCGACCACGAGCGCCGCGCTGGTTAGCCCGCGTAACAACGCAAGCTTCATGGGCAAAACCTCAAAACGATGAAATGGGCAATGACAAGTCAAAGTAATGTAATTGGGGGGGCAGAAGTTTCAGTCGAATTGGCAATGTTAATTGGCTTACAGTAGCAGCATGGCGTCGCCGTAACTGTAAAAACGATAACGCGCGGCAACTGCATGGCGGTAGGCTTCCATCACCGGCTGGTAGCCACCAAACGCCACCACGAGCGCCAAAAGCGACGACTTGGGCAGGTGGAAGTTGGTCAGCAGTCCGTCCAGGACGCGAAACTCGAATCCCGGCACAATCGTCAAATCCGTCATGCCCTGACCGGGAACGACCGCCATGCCGTCGTCTGTTGCGCGGGCGACCGTTTCAAGCGTCCGGGTGGAGGTTGTCCCAACGGCAATGACGCGGCGGCCTGAGCGTTTGGCCAGGGTGATTTGCCGGGCGGTTGCTTCCGGCACGACATAGACTTCGGGTTCAACCCGATGCTCGGCCAGATTTTCCGTACGGACGGGCTGAAACGTCCCATAGCCGACATGCAGGGTCAGCTTGGCAATCTCGACACCTTGGCGTTCCAGGATTGCCAGCAGTGCCGGGGTGAAATGCAAACCGGCCGTTGGCGCGGCAATCGAACCGCGCGCGGCCGCATACACCGTCTGGTAGCGTTCTCGGTCGTTTGGGTGCTCGGTCGCGCGTGTGATGTAGGGCGGAAGTGGCGTACGTCCAATGACATCGAGCGTTGAAAAGAAATCGCCATCACAAGTGAAGGTTATCAGGCGGCGTCCATCCGCCATACGACCGGTGACAACGCCGCGCAAGACGCCATCGCCAAACGTCAGGCGGTCGCCCACCCGCACGCGACGCCCCGGCTTGACAAGCGCCAGCCAAGTCTTGGGAGCAGTTTCCCGAACCAAAAAAACTTCTACCGCACCGCCAGTTGGTTCGCGCCGGCCGATGAGTCGCGCCGGAAAGACGCGGGTATCATTCAGCACGAGCACATCGCCGGCACGCAACAAGTCCGGCAAGTCGCTCACGCGGCAGTCGCGCCGCGCGCCTGTCTTCCGGTCAAGCGCCAGCAAGCGCGCCTGGTCACGTGGCTCACAGGGTTGCTGGGCGATACATTCCGGTGGCAAGACGTAGTCGAGATCGGAAAGTTGCATGATGGTGGCCTGGCTGTGGGGCATTGTCGAATGAACTAAATTCGTGGAAATCTAAGTCTTCCAGGGGCGCAGCGCCAGGCCGCAGACAACCGACCATGCCGAAAGAAAAAACCATTTATGCCTGCCAGCAGTGTAGCTACCAAAGCCGAAAGTGGCTTGGCCGCTGCCCAGACTGCGGCGCATGGAATACGTTTGTTGAGGAACGTGAAGAAAAGACCATCTCGGCGGCGGCGGTGGCCCGGAGTCTCGGCGGCGCGAAGCCTGGGGCGCGCGCAACCACCAGGGTTGCGCCAACCCACTATGCGCAGGTGCCCAGTCAGGACGACGCCCGCTTCTCATCGGGGATGGCGGAACTTGATCGCGTCCTTGGCGGCGGCATCGTGCCGGGCAGCCTATTGCTCATTGGCGGCGATCCCGGTGTCGGCAAGTCAACGCTCCTGCTGCAAATGGCAGCCGGATTGAGTTGCGCCGGTGAACGGGTGCTTTACGTGAGTGGCGAGGAATCCGAGCGCCAAATCAAGTTGCGCGGCGAACGCCTGGGCCTCCAGCCCGGCGACCTGCACCTGTTGCCGGAAACCTGTCTGGAACGGGTTCTGGAAGTCGTTGCCGAGCTTCGGCCGACGCTCATTGTGGTGGACTCCGTGCAAACCACCTATTCCGAACGACTGGACAGCGCGCCGGGCAGTGTCTCCCAAGTACGTGAAACTGCCGGACAATGCTTGCTGTTGGCGAAACATCAGGGCGTGCCGGTGTTTCTCATTGGCCATGTGACCAAGGATGGCGCGCTGGCCGGACCGAAAACCCTCGAACATATCGTGGACACGGTCATTTACTTCGAGGGCGAACGGCACCACAACCACCGGATCATGCGTGCCACCAAGAACCGCTTTGGCGCGACCAATGAACTCGGCCTGTTTGAAATGACCGGCTTGGGCCTGGTGCCGGTAGCCAACCCATCGGCGCTGTTTTTGCAGCAGCGGCCGGTGGGTGTGGCCGGGTCGGTGGTCGTGGCCTGCATGGAGGGAACCCGCCCGATGCTGGTCGAACTCCAGGCGCTTGTCAGCAGCAGTAAGTACGGCACGGGCCGCCGGACGGTCGAAGGTGTCGAACCCAACCGCGTTGCCCTGTTGATTGCCATGCTCGAAAAGCGCGCCGGACTCCAGATGCTCGGCGATGATGTGTTCGTCAATGTGGCCGGGGGACTGACCCTCGACGAACCGGCCGTAGATTTGGGTATCGTGGCGGCACTGGCTTCGAGTTTTCGCAACACGGCGATTGATCCCGCAACCGTCGTGTTTGGCGAAGTCGGCTTGGCCGGTGAGGTCCGCGCCACGAGCCAGCCCGCCGTCCGGCTGCGTGAAATTGCCGCCATGGGGTTCGAGCGAGTTGTCATGCCAGCGGGAAATTTGCCAGGTCTTGAACTGCCGGAAGGCTTGAGCGTCGTCGGGGTGCGGTCGGTTTTGGACGCGCTCGACGCGCTGTTTTGAGAGAGGTTGGCTTGTGACGCCATTTGACTGGTTGGCGGTGGTCGTCGTTGCGTTTTCAGTCATCAGCGGCGCCATCAAGGGACTGACGAAGACGGTGATCGCCAGTGGCGCGCTCCTGGTGGGCTTGGTGATGGCGCTGCTGTTCTACGATGACCTTGGGCAAGGGTTGCAGGCGCTTGGGGTCGCGTCGCCGGTCGCCTCCGGCGTGGGGGTCTTGGCCCCGGTGGTCTTGTCCGGCCTTGGGGGCAGCCTACTCGTCCGGCAGCTCCACAAACGCTTCCGAAAAACTCCACTGGCCACTCTCGACCGGGTGGGCGGTGGCGCCTTGGGGGTCGGGCGGGCGTGGTTGATTCTGTCGGTGATCTACTTGGTGCTGACGGCCTTTCCGGCGCAGCCAGCTTTCGTTTTGAACGCCCAGGTGACACCGCTCATCAAGCCGGGGTCCCGGTTGCTCACCGACTTGGGCAAAGCTGATTTGAAGGCGCGTTTTGAGCAGGGTATCGCCGAACTGCGTCGGATGAAGGCCGCTGCCCTGAAGTCGCCAAAGCCGGCCGGAAGCCCAGCCTCCGACGTAGCCCGTGGAGCCGCCTCCAGTGCGCCGGAGACCGCCCCAGCCCGTCGTCCGGCGCATCACCGCTGAGTGTTTTCTGGGGAGTTTTTTCTTTGTATGGCTCGTCGCCGCGCGTCATTACGCTAGGGGCTTGTTGGTTGGCGGCACGGTGTGCGCGTCGTGAAAGCGTTGGATGTCGTAAACCATTGGATGCACATTCGGCGGGCCGAGGTCACAAAGCCATTGGCAGACGGCAAACTGTCCGATGCGTGAGGCATAGATCGTTTCCCACTGGCGCTGGCGTTCGATGTCGTCGGCCGTCAGCCACGGATAACGCCCCGGCGGACGCGCGAGACCGATCCGATGCGGCTTGGGTGTCAACCGAGCGCGAAAACACGCCTGCACGGCGCAGAGCCGGGCGTACCGCTGGTCGGACCCAAGCCGGCGTAGGAGGTCCTGGGTGGCCGGTGCCGTCGGCTCAAAGAGCGCCTGCCCGACCAGCAGGCGAAAGCCGGCGCGGGTTCGATAGACTCTTACCTGCCAGTCCCGCGCTTCGCGTTCATGCCAGTCTTGGATGCGCGCCAGCAACCGCTCCTGCGCGTCTGGAGCCGGTTTGCCCCGCAGCCAGTTCCAGACCCTGGTCAGACTGTTGTGCCACTCCCCGGCCAGGGCCGTCGCAAAGTCCAGGTCAATGAACATCACCTGCGCGGTGTTGAGCACCAGGCAGCCAGAAGCGTTGCGGGTGACGACGGCAACGCGCTCGCCGGTGGCGGCGTCGAGGGTCTGGATGACCGGTTCGCGGAGCGGCCGGATGTCGCCGGGATAGTCGCCGAGTGGTTCGCCCCGTTGAAAGCGGGTAATCCGGGTTTCGAGTTCGTGTTGCGCGCGAGCTTGAGCCTCTTCCAGCGACCGGTCAGAACCACGCCAAACAATGAGATGGCGCTCAAGCCGAGTGGTTCCCTGCCCACGGTAAACGGTTCGCTCCGCCTTTGCCCAATAGTGGGGAATGTCCATCAGTGTAACGACCTTTCCTGTATGACTTACGCGCTGTGGCTTGGTAACGACTGGCAAAACAGTGCTAGCATGCGTACAGCCTCTACGCTCAACGCGCAGGAGCTGAAGCCAAAAATCCAAATGATGAGTAGTTTCAGTCCAATGTCTAAGGAACTGTCTTCTGATGCCCGGTCGGGTGATGCGCCGGGCATCTCTGCCCTGAAGGCTGCCACACGTTCTGGTGGCGAAGCCAGAGAACACGAAGCCAGAGAACACTTTGAGGCCTATGTCTCTGAATGCGTCGAGCGTTTGTTCGCTGAAGTGGGGACGCGCATTGTCAACTCATTTCAGCAGACAGTGGGGCGATTGTTGAATATCCAGTCCCGTTCGATTGATGTGATGGAAAAAATGGAAGTGGAGCAGCGATACATGCGCGCTCAAATCGAGCGGCTGACGACTGAGGTGGCGGCGCTCCGCCGTGGCCTGGCAACGCCGCGGGTGACGCGCAGTCGCCGCCCCTGGACGCACCGCCACCGCCGGTTATTCGTGACGCCCCGCCCTCGGTTGCCAAAAGCGCAAGATTAGTTCTGGGCGCTATCGGGGATCGTCATACCAAGGAAAATAGCACAGGAAAATGGCATAGCTTTTTTGGAGTACCCCAATGATTGGCGCAATGGAAAAAGTTCTGGCTGTCATTTTAGGTGGCGGCAAGGGGACGCGGCTTTATCCGCTGACCCGTGAACGCTCGAAACCGGCTGTCCCGCTAGGCGGGAAGTATCGCTTGATTGACATCCCCGTTAGTAACTGCATCAACGCCGGTATTGCCCGGATTCTGGTCTTGACGCAGTTCAACTCAGCCTCACTCAACCGGCATATTGCCCGCACCTATCGCTTCAGCCAGTTTGCGAACGGTTTCGTCGAAATTCTGGCCGCCGAACAAACGCCGGAAAATCCCGACTGGTTTCAGGGAACGGCCGACGCCGTTCGGCAAAACTTCCGGCACTTGAAAAGCACCCATGCGACGACGATTCTCATTCTGTCGGGCGACCATCTCTACCGCATGGATTACGCCAAGTTCCTTGCTTACCATGAGTCATTTGGCAACGACATCACGGTTTCCGTCACGGCGATCCCGCCCGACGACGCTTCGGAATTCGGCTTGCTCAAAGTGGATGAAGCCGGGCGCGTGGTTGAGTTCCGGGAAAAGCCGACCGGCGCGGCGCTGGAAAGCATGCGGGTTGACACGACGCGCTTCGGTCTGTCTGCGGAAGAAGCCGCCAAACGCCCCTACTTGGCTTCCATGGGGATTTATGTATTCAAAATGGATGTCTTGGAGGCCTTGCTCCAAGACACCAACCGGGTGGACTTTGGCAAGGAAGTCATTCCGCATGCGCTCGAAACCCATCAGGTCGGGGCCTACCTCTTTGACGGCTATTGGGAAGACATCGGGACGATCAGCGCGTTTTTCCGCGCCAATATCGAGTTGACCGATGTGTTGCCGCGCTTCAACTTCTTCGACATGGTCGCGCCTATTTATACCCGTCCACGCTTTCTGCCGGGCACCAAGGTGCGCAACGCGCAAATCATCAACTCGATTGTGAATGAGGGCTGTATCATCAATGAGGCGACGATTCGGCGCTCGATTGTGGGGATTCGCAGCCGGGTGGAAAGCGGAACAAACTTTGACCACGTGCTCATGATGGGCGCGGACGAATATGAAACGCTCGATGACCTTCGGGAAAACCGCGCGGCCGGGCGGCCAGACATTGGCGTTGGAAAATTCTGTAGCATTCGCAATGCCATTCTCGATAAGGGCGCTCGCATTGGAAACAATGTGCGCCTGCTCAATGAAAGCGGGATCAAAGAGGCCGATGGACCAAATTACTTCATCCGGGATGGCATCATTATCATCCCCAAAGACGCCGTTGTGCCGGACAACACGGCTCTGTAAGTCAAGTTAGGGCAAACAGGCCACGGCAAACGAGCCAGTGCGCACGAGGTAGGTTGCCATGGGTCGGCTTGCACAGTTCCGTCGCCTTCTCTGGAAAACGATCCTTGACACGCTTGATTACGACTGCATCGGCTTTGCCAAGGAAGCTGCTTACTCATTTGTTCTCACCTTTTTCCCTTTGCTGTTGTTTTTCGTGGCGGCCTTTGCGGCGCTGGGGAGCGAGCAGACTGGCGTGATTCTGAGTGGCTTGCAGCGCATCATGCCGCCGGGCACCTTTAGCGTCGTGGAAGCCTACTTGCAGCAACTCATGCAAGGCCGTCCCGGACAAGTCGCGCTGCTGTCGTTTTTCGCAACGCTCTTGCCAGCCATTGGCCTGATTGCGACGCTGTCGCGGGCGTTGGACCGCATCTACAACATCTCACCCCGCCGCTCATTTTGGCGAGAGCAGCTTTTGTGTCTGGAGCTGGTCTTTGTGGTCGGCCTTCCACTGGTGCTGGTTTCGGTTGCCGGCGTGGTTGGCGCACACCTCGAAAGTATCATCACCCGCCTCAGCGGTGGCAGCCTGACCTTTGGCTATGTCTGGGCCGCCGCGCGGTGGGTTTTCATCGTGATGAGCGTCTTTCTGATTCAAATGCTCCTCTATCGCTTGGCCCCAAGTCGCCCACCACGCTGGCGGCATATCTTGCCCGGGGCCGTCTTTGCTACCACGCTCTGGGGACTGGCAACCTTTGGCTTCGGTATCTATGTGGCCAACTTCAGTGCCTACGGACGCATTTACGGCAGCATTGGGACGGTCATTGTGTTGCTGGTCTGGATGTATGTCATTGCATTTGTGTTTCTGGTCGGAGCCGTCTTCAACCGTCGTCTGGCCATTCTGGAACTCGAACGTCAGTTGGAAGCACTTTCCCCGGCTGATGCGCAATCCGTTTTGCTTTCAGCCGTAACTGAGGAGGCCGGCGACGAAGAAGCTATCTCCGTTCCAGGCAATCCGCGCTGAAAGGCTCGCAACCTCTTCACAAGTGCGCAGTCCCCGCAAGGTTTTTCACCTGCCGGAAGCGCCTGGGGCAACTTCAGGCCCAAAAGCCAGTGTCGGTACTTTCCAAGAGCGCCTGCTTTTTTCATCGCTCATCCCGGAACAACCACCTGCACGGGGGCGACTGAAGGTCATTGAAGGTGGCAGTCAAGCGTCTGGCTAGGCGACTTGGGCGCTCTGTTTGAGCTGACAACCAAGCATGGCGTGAGTTGCCGCTTCTCCGGCGGCAATCACGGCATCGAGGCCGCTGCCGATGGGTAGCATCCCGGCAAGTGGAATCGCTGGTGACACGAGCACATCCGCCGCATCGAGCGCCTGTCGGTAGTGGCGCGGGAAAAAGCGTCTGACCGTCGGCGCGGTAGGCTCGACGCCGACCGCGCGCAAAACGGAAGATATGCCCAGCACGTCTGATGCAATAATGTAGGTGGCACCCAAGTCGCGCGCTGGCGCGGACGGCAGGGGACACGCCATGCCGCCATCGAGCAGGGAAAGCCCATCGCGGATGACCGGTCGCCGCACGCCAGGCAGGGCGCAACTGGCGCTAATGGCGCTGGGCAAGTCACCTTCCCGCAAGACGACCAGCCGCCGTGACGGCCACTCGCTGGCAACCGCAACGAAGGGGCGGGCAAGCTTGTCAAAGGTTGCCGGTAAGTGCTGGGCGCAAAAGCGTTCCAGGTTTTTGCCATCAAACAGCTCGGGCCAGAAGGTCGAAGCCGCAATGGCGCGCATCTCTTGCCACGACATCCCGGCTGCCAGCATCGCGCCGACAATGCTGCCGGCGCTGGTGCCGGCAATGAAGGACGGCACCATGCCATAGCTTTCGAGCGCTTTGACAACGCCGATGTGCGCAAGTCCGCGTGGTCCGCCGCCGCTGAGGGCGAGACCAATGGTAGAAGGCAAAAGTCGTTGAGCCATGTCGCTAGGTTGAACCCGGTGACGAGCTAGGGGGCTGACTGGGCGGGGTGCGCCCAAGCAAGTGCAGAGGGGGAGGTAAGTCTAGCTATCCAATCCGTTCCTGCCCAGTCAAAGTCACCAGTGACTTGTCGTCAGCGTTGGCGAGCAACCGGTTGGTGGCGCCGGAGCGAGGACTGCTTTGGGCGGCGCTTGACGCAGGTGGCGCCAGTCGTTATCCTCACCGCTTTCCTTTGTGGAAGCCTGGCCGCCGACTGTCTGCTCAACGCAGCTTTCAAAAAGTGGGGGAGGACCGCCAATGTTTGAGACGCTTTCGGAAAAACTGAAAAAAACGCTCAAAACGCTTCGTGGCGAGAGCAAACTCACGGAAGCGCACATTACCGCGGCGATGGGTGACATTCGGATCGCGTTGCTGGAAGCGGATGTCAACTACGGTGTCGTCAAGCAGTTTGTTGAGCGGGTCAAGGAAAAAGCACTTGGACAAGAAGTTTGGCAGTCCCTGTCACCGGCTCAACAAGTCGTCAAAATCGTGTTTGATGAGATGGTTGAGCTGCTCGGCGGAGACGCTTCAGAGGTGACGTTCACGGCGCACAATCCTAACGTCATCTTGATGGTTGGGTTGCAAGGGTCGGGTAAAACCACCTCGACCGGCAAAATCGCCCGGTTCTTGGCGCAACAGCGCAAGCGCCACCCACTTCTGGTTTCTGTGGATGTGTACCGCCCGGCGGCGCGTGATCAGTTGTCAGTCATTGGCAAGGCGATTGGGGTGCCGGTCTATGAGGATGCCACGACCAATGATCCCCTTGCACTGGCCCGCGCGGCCTATCGGGACGCTCAGTTGCGTGGCTTTGACACGCTCCTGGTGGATACCGCCGGGCGGCTGCATATTGACGACGAGCTGATGACGGAGCTTGCCCAGCTCAAGTCTGAGCTCAATCCGATTGAAACACTGTTCGTCGCCGATGCGATGATTGGTCAGGACGCAGTCCGCAGCGCGACCGAGTTTCATGAGCGCATCGGGCTGACCGGCGTCGTCTTGTCGAAAATGGATGGTGACGCCCGCGGTGGGGCCGCCCTCTCCATTCGGAGCATGATCGGCCAACCCATCAAGTTTGTTGGGGTCGGAGAGAAATACGACGCGCTTGAATCCTTTTACCCCGACCGGATTGCGCAACGCATCCTGGGCATGGGGGATGTGCTCTCGCTTATTGAAAAAGTGCAGCAGGAGGTAGATGAGGCTGAAGCGGTTCGGCTCCAGCAGCGGATGCTGGAAAACCGCTTCACGCTGGAGGACTACCGGGCCCAGTTGCGGCAAGTCGGCAAGCTCGGTTCACTCGATAAGCTGTTAGGAATGCTTCCCGATGGACTACTGCCAGGCCTGAACTTACGGATGACACCCCAGCAAACGCAGATGATGCAGCGGAAGCTTAAGGAAACCGAAGCCATCATCAACTCGATGACGAAGCAAGAGCGAGAGGATCATACGCTGCTGGCCAAAACACTGTCCCGGCGCAAGCGCGTGGCCAGAGGTAGCGGAATGCCGGTACGCAAAGTCGAAGAGCTTCTAAACGAGTTTTCCATGATGCGGCGCATGATGCAGCAGATGACCCGTGGCGGACTGTTTGGTGGCTTGGGCGGGCTGTTTGGTGGTGGGATGGGTGGTGGACTGGGCGGACTGCTCCCGACCGGCCCGCGTGGCGGCGGCGGTGGCGGCATGAGATTCGGCGGTGGCATGGGTGGCGGAAAACGCAGCAAGCAGCACACGCCGTCGAAAAAGAAGAAACGGAAGTGATGTGACTTGGCAGCCAAGGCTGCCAGCCCACGTCGGGAAATAACTTTTTTCAACCAGTGGTGGAGGAACAGAGCGGTGCTTTCCATTCGTTTGACGCGCCGTGGTGCGCATCGGCGGCCATTTTATCGAATCGTCGTGGCTGAAAAACGCTCGAAGCGGGATGGTGGTTTTATCGAGATTCTCGGCTATCGCGATCCCCTGACTGACCCAGAAAAGCTCGTTATCAAGCTTGATCGGGTGGATTACTGGCTCAAGTGCGGCGCGCAACCATCCGATACGGTACGGGCATTAATTGCGCGGGCGCGGCGTGAAGCCGAAGCCGCTACGGCTGCGTCCAAGGCATGAGGCGAGTAGAGTAAGGTATCGTCGAATCAACGACGCCTGCCCGTGGGAACGCTCGCACTGGGCCCCACCGGGCTGGATTATCAGGGTGGCTGGATGGTCATGGTGGACGTGGTTCGTTTGGTAGAGCACTTGGCGCGCGGGCTGGTGGACGCCCCAGAGGCTGTGTCGGCATCGGCCGAACTTCAGGGGCAGACGCTCCTGGTCAAGCTGACGGTTGCACCACCCGATGTCGGAAAGGTTATTGGCCGCCAAGGACGCACCATCATGGCGCTCCGCAGCTTGTTGTCGTCCACCAGCGCGGGCGTGTCCCGCCGGGTACTGCTTGAGGTTGTCGAATGACGCTGGCCATGAACCAGGCGCTGCCACCCAGCGAGGAACTCGTCACCATCGCGGCTATTCGTCGCCCGCGTGGGCTGCGCGGCGAGGTGGTAGCGATTTCCCTGAGCGACTATCCAGAGCGGTTTGCTGCTGGCCTGTCGGTGTGGCTGCGTCCAGCCCGTGGCGCGGCGCGGCCCGCTGTGATTGAGCGGGCTTGGTTTCATAAAAACAATGTCATTCTGAAGTTTGTCGGACTGAACCACATCAATGACGTTGAACCGCTGACCGGCTGCCAAGTGTGCGTGCCGCTCTCGGCGCGGGTGACGCCGCCACCCGACGAGTTTTTTTATGATGATTTGATCGGTTGCCAGGTTGAGTTGATGAGTGGGGAAGGTGTCGGGACAGTTGTGGACTTTGCGCCATACGGCGGTGGCGTGCTGGTTGTTGAGCGAGTCCACCCGGATGGGCAGCGCCAGGAACACCTTGTGCCGTTTGTGCGCGCGATTTGCCCGGATGTGGATGTGACGGCTAAACGCATTCGGATTGCGCCACCGGAAGGTTTATTTGACTGAAGTAAGGGAGGCGGCCAACGGCTCATTCAGGCGGGAATGTAGGCAGCGGCCTAAGCAATGATGCGGTTCGACGTACTCACGATATTTCCGACCTTCTTCGATGGTTTCCTGGCGCATGGCATTGTGCGTCGCGCTCGTGAGCGGCGGCAGGTCGACGTGGCCGTCCATGACCTGCGGGACTGGACCTATGACCGCCACCGCATCGTGGATGACCGCCCGTATGGCGGAGAAGATGGGATGGTGCTCAAGCCAGAGCCAATCTTTCGCGCGGTCGAGGCACTGACGCATCACCAACCGAACCCATCCATTGTTTTGCTGACGCCCCAGGGTCGCCGCTTTGACCAAGCCGCTGCCTACCGCCTGAGCCAGTCGTCCCAGGTCGTATTGATTTGCGGCCGCTATGAAGGCGTGGATGAGCGGGTGGCGCAATATCTAGCCACGGAAGAGCTGTCAATTGGCGACTACGTGTTGAGCGGGGGTGAACCGGCGGCCATGGTGGTCATGGATGCCGTGATTCGACTGCGGCCAGATGTACTGGGCAGCCCAACGTCAGCCCAGCATGAGTCGTTTCAGACCGGACGGCTGGATTATCCGGTGTACACCCGCCCGGCACGCTACCGTGGCCACGCCGTCCCGGCTGAACTGCTCACCGGCAACCACGCGGAAGTTGAGCTATGGCGGCGGCGGGCAGCCTTACGTAAAACCCTCTGCCATCGCCCCGACCTGCTGGCCGATCCGACCCGCCTGGATGACACGGACCGCCGTTTGCTGACGGAACTGTTACACACGCCACCTCCGGTGACCCAGCCCGTGGAATGCAACCTATGACTACAGCGAGAGGAATGAGAAACCGATGATTAAGCCCGAATTGCAAGCCGTTGAACAAACCTACTTACGCCAGCACCCATCCTTTATTGCCGGGGATACGGTGCGTGTCCACGTCAAGATCAAGGAAGGTGAAAAAGAGCGCATCCAGGTTTTTGAAGGCGTGGTCATTGCCCGTAAGCACGGCGGCGTGCGCGAGACCTTCACCGTCCGCAAGGTGAGCTTTGGGATCGGCGTCGAGCGGATTTTCCCGCTTCACTCACCAAGCATTGACAAGATTGAAGTTGTTCGCCGTGGACGGGTGCGCCGGGCGAAGCTGTACTACCTCCGCAAGCTGCGTGGCAAGGCCGCGCGCATCCGCGAGCTGGACACGCGGCAAACGAAAGATACCAAGGAACCGCCAGCCCCGGCTGCCACTGCCCAAAGCAGTGCCCCACTGAATGCCGCGCCGAGCACGGAGCCGGAAGCGCCAGCGAGTGAAGCGCCGCCAGCCGCGACCGAGTAACCGTAACCGAAGAGGTCACAACTGGATAAGCAGTTGTGGAATAAGCCCAACGAGGCGCGCGCCGCCGGGTGGCTTCCGTCAGCGTATGCTGTGTTACAGAAAGTCACCCGCGCATCGCCCATTGTCTGCGCACTATGGTTTCTACGGTTTTCTTTCTCTTGCAACAAGCGGCAGTGGACACCCCGGTACGCGGCCCCATCATGGGCTACATACCGATTGTCATCCTTTTTGTCATTGCCTTGGCGATCCCACTTGGCGCGCTGACGGTTGGGCGGTTCTTCCGCCGAACGGTCATGACGCCTGAAAAGATGATGGCCTACGAGTGCGGTGTTGACCCGGTCAGCGACGCCCGTGAGCGCATTTCGGTGCGTTACTTCATCATTGCCATGTTGTTCCTGATTTTTGACGTGGAAACAATTTTTCTCTTTCCCTGGGCCGTCATCTACGACCAACTCGCTCTGTTTGGCTTGATTGAGGCATTTATTTTCATCGGCATTCTGATCGTTGGTTACTACTACGCCTGGCGCAAGGGAGCGCTTGACTGGGTGTAATGAGTGACGGATGGGGTTTGCCGTTGCGCAGGCTGGACTGCGCAGGCTGGACTGCGCAGGCTGGCTGGCAAACGCAAGGGCTAAACAAAAGATTTGAAAGGATGGCAAATATGGTGCGCGAAGAGGCTCCTGGCTTGGTGTTGTCATCAGTTGATTACATTTTCAACTGGGCGCGTAAGTCGGCCCTGTGGCCGATGACATTTGGTTTGGCTTGCTGTGCCATCGAGATGATGGCAACCGGGGCATCGCGGTTTGATCTCGACCGTTTTGGCGCAGGGGTCTTTCGTCCAAGCCCGCGTCAGTCTGACCTCATCATTGTTGCCGGCACCGTCACGCTCAAAATGGCCCCGGTCGTCCGCCGCGTTTACGAGCAGATGCCAGACCCGAAGTGGGTGATTTCAATGGGTTCTTGCTCGAATGTGGGTGGGCCCTTCAACACCTATTCGACATTGCAGGGGGTTGATCGGGTGATCCCGGTAGATGTCTATGTGCCGGGCTGCCCCCCGCGGCCAGAGGCGCTGCTGTATGGGTTGATGCGGTTGCAGGACAAAATCATGCGCGATCACCCAACGCGGTTCATGTTTGGCCGTGGCAATGAGATTATCGAGCCAGAGAAATCCGTTGCTGCTTGATACTTGATTGATGCCAAGCGGTTGTCGAGCCTCCCAGTTACTGCGTCTTTCAAGCAATCCGCATTGTCAATGAGCGCGGCGGGCGACTTGGTGCGATAGCACCAGACAGCCCGCATCGCATAGTAGCCGCAGGCAATAAGCCTACACCTCTGTTCGTTGTCTGGTCGGTCGTCTGGGTAGCTGAACGCGCCCCTGCCGGTCTCTCTAAAAAACAACGGCTGCTTAGTCTGACATCTCGGCCTGGCATTCAGCGAGTGACCGGCGAACCAGAATCAGGCATCCCGTGGTTGTGAAGTTGGCTGCATGGAGCGTGCCGGCTTCCGACCGAATGTAATCGCCTGGTCCAAACACGGCTTCGCCGATGGTCAAATCGCCTTCGAGGACAAACACTTCTTCCGCCCTATTATGCCGATGTGGTGGCAAGGCAACGCCTGGTTCAGCGCGAACCACCGCCACAATGAGGTCTTCCGTCTTGTTTTGGTAGAGCAGTCGTGTCGTCCAACCCTTGCGCCAGGGTATCCAAGCTGCGTCACTGGCGCGCGCAAGCGTTGAATAGGCAATAGCCTCTGGTGGCGTTGTTGCCGAATCAGATGGCTGACGGCTAATGGCTGACATCAATCGTTCGCGCAGATGGGCTGGGGGGGCGTCCACCGCCTGCGCTTCCAGCACGTGAGCTGCTATCTGACGGATGATCTCCAGCCCTTCGCCACGCATCCAGAGATCATTCACCAGGGCCTCCTCGATGGCTTGGCGCTCACTTGCGTCCAAGGTTTCGAGCACATAGCCAAGCAGCCCTTCCAGTGGTTGCTCCGTCTCGCCCCAGTCAGCGTTTGTCATAGCCATCCCTTTCTCATCGCTGGCTCTAGCCGGCGTCGTAAGTGCTGAAGCGCCAATCGGATGCGCCCTTTGACCGTGCCCAGTGGCACGGCCAGGTAATCGGCAACTTCCTGATTGGTCAAGCCTCCGAAAAACGTAAGCTCAATCACCTGCCGCTGATCGGGCGACAGCGTCTGAATTGCCTTACGAACAAGGTCGCCCTGTTGCGCCTCAAGTAAAAGTTGTTCGATACCTTGCAGGCTCTCCGACGGCTCCAACGCCGCACAACCAATATCGTTTTCGGCTAGCTCAATCCGTACGTGCTGGTCTTTACGGCGCGTGCGGAAACTGTCAATGGCGCGACTGCGCGCCATCATCAGTAGCCAGGACATAGGAAGGCCGCGCTGCACTTCATAGTCTTTGGCGCGCCGCCAAACCTCTAAATAGACGGCCATCGTCACCTCTTCGGCATCACTGTCGTCACGTAAGATCCGCTTTGCGACGCCAAAAACCTGCCGGGCGGTGGCGTCATACAAGGCTCCCAGAGCGGCTTGATCCCCACTGGCAATACGGCGGATCAAATCGAGTAAGTCCAGGTTTGATGCAGCAGATGGTGCCACGAAGAGTTCTCCTGGTTATACGGCGCTACATAAGCAAAGGATAAGGCAAAGTTCATCGCAAGCATAAAAAGATTTAGCCGACGCGCCACTGGTTAGGCTAGCTGTGGCACGAAGGTCACCATTTGACCAAAGGTTTTGTGGAGAAGGCAATCTGCTGGTTCAGCCGGGCAGCTAGCCATTGGCTGGAACCCTGCGGAAAGGGAACGCGCCATGCTAGGCTGCGTTGACTGGCAGTGTGGCGCGGAGCGCCAAAGCCTCTGTGGTTTAGGTTTTTCTGATGGCTTTGACACGCAGACGAATCGTCATCATCGGATTGCTTGGCCTGACGCTGGCGATGGTCAGCCTTCTGACGTGGGGCATCGTTTGGCTCAACCGCGGCGGGTTGGACGACTGGGCGCGCCGCCTGCTCATTGCCGAACTCGAACGGCAAACCGATGTGCGGGCTGAAATCGGTGAACTGCGCGTGCATGTGTTCTCTGTATCGGCCGAAGCCAGGCAAATTGCCTGTTTCCTACCGGGTGACACCAAACCATTCTTCACGGCTGATCGCCTGGCGGCTGAAGTCGAAGTCGAAAGCCTTTGGCGACAGGCCTTTTCAGTGCGTCATGCGGCGCTTGACCATCCAACGCTCAATATCGTTTTTGACGAGCGGGGAGTGAATCTAGCGCGTATTCGGATGCCGGAACGCAAACGGACGCTGCCCACCGAACCCGATGAACCACTGGTAGATGAAGTCCTGCGCGGTGGACGGGTGGTCGTGCGGGATGGGCTAGTCAACGTTGGCGCCGAGACCTATGGCGTACAAGGACAAGTCCGTAACTTCAATCTCTTTGGCCGCGCGGCGGATGAACAAACCCTTCAGGTCGAAACCGGCTTCGATGCTGGCGAGGTAAGCATTACCGCCACGGATGGCCGGCGGCGGATGTTGCGGGACGCCACGTTGCGCCTCACGGCCGAAGTCAAAAAAGATGCCGCCAACATCCAGTCGCTAATCATCACTACCCCAATGGGCGAGATGACGCTGTCCGGCACCGTGCGCTGGCCGAATGAAAACGTGCGCTACGAGGGCAATGCTTACGTCGTGCTCGATCTGGCGACAGCCAGCCAGTCGCTTTTGGATGGGCTTCCGTTGACGGGCCGGGTTCAGATGCCGGTTCGGGTGGCCGGTGACGCGACGGGACTCGTGCTTGAGGGCAACCTCGAACCCCTGACCGGGCGACTGGGAGGCGCGTCCGTCGCTGGGCTGACGGCGGCCTACGTTCTCGATACACCTTTTGGGCAAGTCCCAAAACGCGCGGAGGCGGATGTCAAGGCCGGACAGGTGACCTTTGCCGGGTATGTCCTGGACGCCCCGGCTGCGCATGTTTCCGTATCGCCAGTCGCCGTGGACATCACCGACATCACCGCGCGCGTCCTGGGTGGTCGGTTGCAAGGGCAGGCGCGACTGGCTTATCCAGCCGGCACCCGTGAACGTTCCATGGCCAAACTGACTGCCAGCGGGCTTGATGTCGAACAGCTTACTCGTCGCCTGGCCGTTGCTCGCGGTTCACTGGCTGGGCGCGGACAGGCGCAACTGGATGTGACATGGCCTGGGCTTGATGCGCTCCAGGCAACCGGACGGATACAGGCCGCCTTGACCGGGCAGGCCCGTCCGCCGGATGCCAGCCCAGACACCACGCCACTGCCGCTCTCGGTTGAAGCGCGCGCCATCCTGACCCCGGGGGTCGTGCAGGCTGACCCGTTTCTGGCCCGTGTTGGGGAAGGCACGCTAACTGTTTCTGGACGTTATCGCTGGCGCGCACGTGAAGTAGAGGCAACGGTGGATTACCACACGCCTGAACTCGCCCAGGCGCAAACGCTGGCAACGTGGTTGGGGGTCAAGATTCCAGCACTCACAACGCAAACCGATGAGGCTCGGTTAGAGCTGCGTGGCGCGGGCGATGTCACCGGGCAGCTTTCTGGAAACCTCCGCGCCCTGACCTTGAGCGGAACGGCAAGCGTTGGCGAAATTCGAGTCAATGACCAACGAATTGGTCGGGCTGCCGTCCACTTCGAGGCTGCGCCCACCCAGCTAACGGTGACGGAAGCTTCCCTAATCCAACCGGATGGCGGGTGCGTGATAGCCAGTTTTGGAGGCGGCTGGACGGAAGCGCACCCGACACAAGTCAAACTCAGGGCCTATGATCTCAGGCTGGCATCGGTCGGGGCAATCCTCCAGACGATTCCAGCCACCAAGTCGGTGGGCGAGCAGTTGACGGCGGCCGGGGGCATTGCCGCTGGCGATCTTGACCTCACGGGACTTCCCAATCTGGCAACCCTGCGAGCTGGATTGACACTGCGCGACTGGACCAAGGCCGTGGAAACCATCCGTGGCGGGGGGACGTTGGCACTCACCGCCACGAAAACCCCAGTCGGTGAGTTGCGGCGCGGCGAAGCGCGGGTTTCATTCCGTGACCAAGGGCTGGTGGTTGATGGCATTGTCTCCCGTTTCCCGGCCGGCGTCCTCAACGGTCAAGGGCGCTACAACCCGACTGATGGCGCTTATGAAGTGACCCTCCAATCAAACGGACTCGATGCCAAGGCCCTAGGTCAGTCCCTGGGGCGTTCGGACATACCGCTCGATGGCGTCATCCAGTTGGATTTCAGTTCACGCTCCACGGTCGGGCAAATTCTGACCAACCATCTTGATTTTGCACTCAAGGCGACCAGCGAGAAGCTCACGGTCGGCAATGATGATTTCCGGGATGTGCGGCTGGCGGCAGCCAGCGATGCGGCCGGTGAAAAAGCGACGCTCACGCTGACCGCGCGGTATCGTGATTTTCCCTACCGCTCGGACGCCACTGTGACCTACCTCGATCCAGACGGCGAATTGGCCCTCCTCGTCGAAAGCCAGTTTGATTTCGACCGGACACCGCTCACGCCACTCCTCGCCATTTTCGATATTGGACCGCAAAGCCTCAGTGGCGAAGTCACTGGTCGTTTACGCTTGGCGGGACCGCTTTATGCCGTTGATCCAGCGACCGATGAAGGCGGCTTCACAACCAGTAAGCTGGCATTGACCGGCGATTTTTCGGCGCTCAAGTTGGCCGTCCCGCTGGGCGAACTGGGCGCAGCCGCGGATAACTACGTCATTGTCAATGACGGACCGCTTCAGTTCAGCCTGAGTGACCGCGCGCTGGAGTTCAAAAACTTTCGCCTCCGGGATGAACCCGGCGATACCACGTCGTTTTCACTATCCGGGCGGCTTGGGTTGTTGAGTGGGCGCGACACGGTGACGGCCGATGGCAAGGTGGACTTGAAGCTCCTGCGTGGTTTTTCAAAGCGCATCACCTCACGCGGACTGCTGACCATCAAGGCAACCATTGCCGGAAGCTTGGCCAATCCACGGCTCACCGGCTACACCGATCTCGACGACTTTGGGCTGCGCATCACCGACGTGCCGCTGGCGCTCGAAAATGGTGGCGGACGGGTGTTGTTCAATGCCAACCGGGCGCAAATCGAGACCCTGACCGCCGATGCCGGAAGCGGCAAGGTCGAGGTAACGGGCGGGGCAATTTTTGAACGAATCAGCGATGTGCGGTGGCGCTTTGGGATTCGGGCGGAAAATGTGCGGGTCAAGTACCCACGCGACATCCGCTCACTGGCGGATGGCGATCTGGTGTTACAAGGGAATCAGTCGCTGCAAGTCCTCAGCGGCGTGGTGCGGATCAAGCGCGCCGAATACACCACGAACACCGATTTGGCGACGCTGGTTCGGACGCAGTTCGTTGGGCTAGGGGGGGTCGGCAGTTCACTTCAGACCCGTGCGAAGCGGAATACCTTCACGACGCTCGATGTCCGGGTAGAAGCGCCGGATACGCTCTTTATTCGGAATAACATTGCCGATGTGGTCGGCTCAGCGTCACTGCGCTTGAGCGGTTCGATTGACGACCCGGACGTTTCTGGTCGGATTTTGATCACCCGTGGGCAACTCGAGTTTCGCAACGACCGCTTCGAGGTCACGCGCGGCATTGTCGCCATTCCCGAAGGACCAACTGGAACGACCTTCTACGACATCCAGGCCGAGGCCACGATTCAGGGCTACCGGATCATTGTCGGCCTCACTGGCACGGCTGACAACTTCAACCCCATTTTGCGTTCGGAGCCAAACCTGCCGCAATCGAGCATTCTGTCGCTGCTGGCGACTGGGACGCTGCCACCGCCGGACATTGCCAACACAACGACGGCGGCCCAGCAAGCCAATGTGAGTGCCGCGACGACCCTGCTTTCTGAACTGCTCACCGAGCGCATCGAGGAACAAACCGGGCGACTCTTTGGCATCAATCGGTTTCAGATTGACCCGTTGCTGGTTGGGCGGGGTGGTGACCCGACGGCGCGGCTCACCGTCGGGCGTCGGATTACGAAGGACTTGAGCGTGACCTTCTCCACCAACCTGGCGACCGCCGAGGAGCAAATCATCCTGATTGAGTACCGCTTGCGTAGCAACCTCTCGATTATTGGGCTGCGTGACCAGCAGGGGAACTTCGGGTTTGACGTGCGTGTGACCAAGCGTTTCTAGCCCCGACCTGGCGAGCCTGCACCGGCACCTCAGTCTGCCTTCGCGGCTGGCTGCGCGCTTTCGAGTGCGTCGGGGTGGAAGTGCCGCCAAATTGCCCTTGCCCGCGGTTCTCCGACAAAGGGCGTCAGTTCCGCCAAGCTTGCCCGCCGAATGTTGTCGAGGCTGCCGAGGTTGCGGAGCAGGCGGGTCTTGAGCTTTGGCCCAATGCCGGGGATGGATAACAGTTCCGAGTCGAAATCGCGTAACGTCCGCCGTTGACGGTGAAAGGCCACGGCGAACCGGTGCGCTTCATCTCGAATCATTTGAATGAGCCGCAGAATCGGTGAGTGGCGCTCCAGCCGGATTGGGTCATGTTCGCGGCCTTTGACAAAGATGATTTCCTCGCGCTTGGCAATGGATGCCAGGGGTAGCGCCTCCAGCTCAAGTTCACGCAGCGCTTGCGCGGCCGCACTGAGCTGACCCTTTCCCCCGTCCACAAGTACCAAATCGGGCAGCGGTTTTGCTTCGCGCAAAAGGCGGGCATAGCGCCGCCGGACAACTTCTTGCATCGAGGCAAAATCGTCGCCGCCGGTCGCCGTCTTGATGCGAAACTTCCGGTACTCCGGTTTGGCCGGCTGCCCGTTTTCACAGACGACCAGTGACGCGACGGCTTCCGCCCCCTGAATATGCGAAATATCGAAGCACTCAATCCGGGCCGGAAAGCGCGGTAGCTCAAGTGAGTCGGCGAGTTCGTCCAGGACCTGCGCCAAGTCGGGCTTGAGTGTGCGGAAGCGCTGGTCAAACGCGACCCGCGCATTGCGTTCGACCAGTTCCACCAGCTCACGCTTTTGCCCACGCCGTGGATCCAGAATGCGCACTTTCGCGCCGCGCCGTTCGGATAAAAAGCTTTCGAGCACATCGCGGTCGGCAAAGTCGTGTGGCGCGTGAACCTCGTGCGGCACGTAGTTGCCCAGCGCGTAGTACTGCGTCAGCGCCTCACCGAGAAACGTCGCCGCGTCAAACCGGTCATCCGGCGGAAGGTCCTCCCAGAAAAACTCGCGCCGCCCAATGATGCGCCCCTCCCGCATGGTGAAAAGCTGCAACGCCAGCCGCGCGCCGTCCCGGTAGTAGCCAAAAATGTCCACATCGGCGGCATCTTTGAGCATCATCTTTTGGGTTTCGCCCAGCCGTTCGATGAGGCGAAGCTGGTCGCGGTAGCGTGCTGCCTGCTCAAAGCGCAGCGCTTCTGAAGCTCGCTCCATCCGCGCCTGTAGCTCGGCAACGAGCTGTTTGTTTTTGCCCTCGAAAAACAACTTCACGTCGCGGACGGCCTCAGCGTATTCGGCTTTGCTGCACAAATCGCGCACACATGGGCCAAGGCAGCGCTTGATGTGGTATTCCAGGCATGGACGGTCGCGCCGCCCATCAATCTCAATCTCACATGTCCGCAACTGAAACATCTGGTTGACGAGCCTGAGCGTCTGGTGGGCCAGTGAAGCCGGTAAGTAAGGCCCGTGATAGAGCGCGCCGTCGTTGAGCACGCGCCGCGTCTTGATCACTCGTGGGAACGACTCGTTGAGCGTCAGCTTCAGGTGCGGATACTGCTTGTCGTCCTTGAGCAGGACGTTGTAGCGCGGCTTGTATTGCTTGATGAGGTTACTTTCGAGAACTAAGGCTTCGATCTCGGTGTCGGTGACGATGAACTCGAAGTCGGCGATGCGCGCCACCAGTTCCTGGGTCTTTGGATCATGCTGGCGGCTGGACTGAAAATAGCTCCGCACGCGGTGGCGCAGGTTTTTGGCTTTGCCGACGTAAATGACCTGGCTGCGGCTGTCTTTGTGTAGGTAACAGCCAGGGCAAGTTGGCAGGCTGGACAGTTTTTCAGCAAGAGACATCGGGGCTGGGGACGCAAATCGTCAAAGGTTGGCCAGCGTGGTGGGGGCGTACCTCGGATGCGCTATTTCGCCAGGGCAGCGCTGGCGCCGTCAAGCAACAGGCGCGCCATTTGGAGCGCGGTACGGCGTGCCGCCAGATCGTCGTCGGTAATGGAAAGTCGTTCAAGGCGCGTGATATGCATTTCCATGTCATGGCGGACGCGCGCCAGTGCCTTGCGCAGCTTGGGGTCTTGCTCGCCTTTGGTTTCGGCCACGGCATCGAGCTTATCGGCGAGTTCCTCCAGAAGGCTGGCGTAAGCCGTCAGGAGCTGACGTGGCGACCCAGTAGGTGGATCGCCCCACGCTTCGCGCTTGGGTGGTTGGTCTGGACGCCCTTCGAGCGCGTCGAGGCGGCGACTGGCCAATCTAAGGAAAACATCAGTTCGCCGGTCAATTTCCTGGGCCTCGCGGATACGCTCGATTTCCTGCTCGTTGAGCGTATCTCCACGACGCTGGGCCAGGGCTGAACCAGCCTGGCTACCAATCTGGATGAGGAGCGCCAACAGGATGCCAAGCACCCAGTGGCGTTGCATAAACCGGCCGGACATCGTGCAAGTGCCAGACCACTATTCGGTGGTTGTTTCCGTGCTTGCTTTCAGGAAGCCATCCCCAAAGAAGGCATTGAGCGATTCCCGGCGAATGGTCTTGGCCCGACTCAGCGCGTGGCGCACACAGCTTTCGTGGCAGTCCGGCATCTCGTTGGACAGCCATTCCAGGAGCGGCAGGTGTTGGCGCAGGGTAATCTCAAGTTTGCGATACATCTGATTGCGAACCTTCGGTTTGGCAATCTGTTGCGTGTAGCCATGTGAGTAGTCGAGCAAGTTTGCGTACCCCCGCAATGCCTGGGCGGCGGCGTCAAAGTTTTCACGCTTGACCGCGTCCGCTGCCAGGGCCAGACGGTTTGTTCCGATCCGCAGACAATCCTCGACATGATCCTTGGGGTTGGTTTTCTTCTGTAGGGACTGACGTTCCACTTCCGAGAGACCGTCCGGGAGAAGCGCGCCGGTGTTACCCAGGTCGTCCCCCCAGGATAACCCACCTAAAACCACCATCCAGAGCCAGAGGCCAAGGAGTCGCCGTACTTGACCACGATTGAACCACAACGTCGAACGCTGCATCGTCGTCACCTCCATCGGCAGGGAAACCTGCCGGCGACTATCCCGCCGAGCTATGGTTTCCGTGGTTTCGATTGTTCGGCTTGCCGCTTCAAGCTTGGCAACCGAAGTTGGACTTTTTCGATTTCGAGTCGGTTTTGTGTGCCATCAGCGCGGGCAAGAAAGGCCTCGTAAGCCGCCAGCGCCATCCTGTAGTCGCGTATCTTGTCATAACATACGCCCAGAAAAAAGTAGGTTGCGGCAACTTCCGGTTGTAAGCGGCGCAGGGTTTCAAAGTGCTGGGCAGCTTCGGCAAAGCGCTCAAGCTTGAAGAGCGCCGTGGCCAGCCCGGCGCGTGGCGGGGTAGCTTCCGGCGACTGCGCTACCAACGGGGCATAGGCTACCGCGGCTTCGGCAAAGCGCCCGGCCCGAAGCAGCGCGGCGGCGGCATCCAGTGCGGCATCACTGGTCAACTCGGCTTCGATGGTGGCCAGTCGTTCATCGTTGGGGAACTGCGTTCTGGCTGAACGGATAAACGCTCGAACGGCATCCTGGCGGCCAAGCTGGTGAAGTGCGCTGATGATGTCGGCGGCAAGCTCCGGTGTGGCATTGACGGTATAGGCCCGTTGCCAGTCGTCGAGGGCGGCTTCGGCGCGCCCCTGGGCAGCGTAGGCATCACCCCGTCCACGGCGCGCTACGGGATGATCCGGCAAGCGACTAAGCACACGGGAAAACGCCTCAATCGCAGGTTCTATCTGCCCGCCGAGGCGATAGGCTTGCCCACGCAACACATCAACGTCAGGTGTCTTGGCGTCCAGTCCAAGCGGATCGAGCAGAGCGAGCGTTCTGTCCGCCTCCTGGCGCGCAAGTGCTAGTTGTGCCAGTTGGAGTCGCGCCTCCCGGTTTTCCGGTGACAGTTCAAGCGCCCTGGCATAGGCCTGCTCGGCTCGCTGGTTGGCTCCGACCGCCAGCGCGGCAGCACCCAAGTGGAGCCAGCCACGCAAGAAATCGGGCTGATGGGTTAGGCAGTGTTCAAAGGCTGCGACCGCTTCCGTGGTGCGCTTGAGTGCAAGGAGCGCCATGCCGCGCTGAAAGTGAATCGGTGCGAGCGTGTCGTCGAGCGCAAGGGCCGCATCGTAAAGACGGAGCGCCTCGTCCAACTGGCCGGCCTGGTGAGCATCTTGTCCGGCTTCAAAGAGCCTGACGACATCTGTCGGACGCACATCCGGCGCTTGGGCTGTGGCTGGGCAATCCCCGCCGCCGACAGCAAACCAAGCCACAAACAGCAGGGCGGCCCACCTCCCGGCTTTCCATCGGTAGCCAGTCGTTTGGAGGCGGCTAGTTACGTTCGTCGTCATGATTGATTTTGTCGTCGTCATCGGTCATGTCGTCTGCGGCTTCCTCGTCAGCCTCGTCTTCATCGTCAGTCAGGTATGGCGGTTCGATGCGACCGACGAGCAAAGCGGCTTTGATGCTGACCTCAAACGGATACGCGCCACAATCACGGTCAATGATGGCTTGTAGCGATGCCTTGACGGTCTCGATATGCGCCGGCGGCACAATGGCCAGCCAACGGTCGAGCCAGTAGCCGGCAATGAGCGGTGAGTCAAGGAAATCCTGCCCGCTATCAAATTTGAAGATTTCTTTACCAACCGTGATGTGGATGCCGCGCAGCCCAACCGCGGCCGCTTGGTCGCTCAGGTCGGACAGTGTGGGATAGGTATGCAAGAGCGCTTCAAGCGGTGTCGCCAGCGTTTCCGCCAAGTCACATTCATAGAGCGCCTCCCAAAGGACTGAGAAAAACTCGTCAAAGCTGCCACGGGAAACCACATAGACGACGGCTTGTCCGTCTTCTCCCACGCGCTCACGTAGCATTGCCAACATCGGCTCAAGGGCCGTGGTGGGAAGAAGGGAGGCATCCCCCACCACAAGGTCATAGCCGTCTTCGGTGAAATTATCTACAAGTTCTTGACTTTCAATAAGATACAGATTGTCAAGCTGGGCGACTTGACATTTGTCACGCGCGATCTGAAGGCGTGCTGGGTTGCTGTCGCTAGCTGTGACCGTACCAGTCTCGCGGAGTCGGTGCGCCAGTTCGATGGCCAGTCCGCCGGTGCCGCACTCAACCAGCAGGATGCGCCCACTGGCTGGAAGGGAAACCGTTTCAGTCAACAGCCGGTCGAAGCACTCACACCACAGGGGCGCAATGGTGAGGTCATAAACGAAAGCGCGCGTACGGTCATCCGAACCTGGCATAGGGCGAAATCCTCGTGAACATTGGTTGGTGGGAACTGGCGCGCGAGCGGCGCGACCATTCCAGGCGAGTCATTTCGTGATGGATGGTATCGCAATCCGTTTGACCGTCCACCCTATCCGGCGTAAAATGCTCAACGGTCGTGTTTTATGTTTTTGGGTAGCGCTCTCGAATACGAGTCATCTGCCATTTCTACCCAGTCCGTGCTGACAGGCTGGCACGGTTCCTTCTTCGTTCTTCAGGAGGTCATTACTGTGGGATTCAAAGTAGGCGACAAAGTGATTTATCCCAATCACGGCATCGGCGTCATCGAAGTGATCAAGCGCATGGAGTTTGATGGTGTCGAGATGGAGTTTTACCAGTTGCGCCTGAGTGGAAATAACACGACAGTCAATGTCCCAGTTGACAAGGTCCAGTCCATTGGCATTCGCACCCCCATCAAAACGGTTGACGGTGAAAAGTTGTTGAAGCTGCTGGCGACGAACTTCGTGGCGCCGCCTTCCGACTGGAAAGACCGTTTCAAGGAGTTTTCAGAAAAGATGCGAACCGGCGACATCTTCAGCGTCGCGGAAATTCTCAAGCACCTGACGTATCTCGGCAGCCTCAAGCCACTGTCGTTTCGTGAGAAGCGACTGCTTGAGCGCGCCCGTTACTTGGTCATCAGTGAGCTGACCATGGCTTCTGGCAAGCCACAGGGCAAGGTTGAGGAAGCGGTCGAACAAGCGCTTCAAAAAGCCTTTGTAAAGTTTGAGAAGAAAAATGGCAAAGCCGCCGCTTCGGCCGCAGCCGTGTAGGACTGTTGTCCCCTGTCACCGCTGCGTCAGTTGACGATTCCACTGATCCAGGCTGGTTAGGAATGGATGACTCCGTTCCCATTGTCGTCCTCAAACTCTTGAGTGTTGGGCTACTCGTGGCCGCGAATGCGTTCTTCGTGGCGGCTGAGTTTGCGCTGGTCGTGGTGCGGCGTCCACGCTTGCTCTCGCTGTCCGCCGGTGGGAGTCGGCGGGCCGCGGTGGCGCTGCGTTTGTTGGATGACATTGACGGGACGATTTCCGCAACCCAGTTTGGGATTACGCTCGCCAGCTTGGCTTTGGGGTGGGTTGGCGAGCTGACCTTCTCACGGATATTTGAAAGCTGGCTTTCCGCTTTCATACCGGGGGGGCTGTGGTTGTTTGTCTCTGCGCATGCCTTGGCGGTGGCCGTGGCCTTTGCCCTGATCACCACCCTGCACATTGTCTTTGGCGAGCTTGCGCCCAAGTCATTGGCACTGGCGCGTTCAGAGCAGATCGCTCTTGCCGTTGCACTTCCCTTGGCGATCTTTTGCCGAGTCTTCAGGCCCTTCATTTGGCTGCTGGATCGTGCCGGAAGCCAAACCGTGCGTTTATTCGGTGTCGTTCCGGTGCGTGGCGGGCATCACGCGGCGGCCTATACGCAAGAAGAAATTCAGCAACTCGTCGCCTTATCCCACCAGAGCGGACACCTCAAGGCCGATGAGCAAGAACTGATCCGCAATGTCTTTCATTTCAGCGACACGGTTGTGCGCGAGGTCATGGTGCCGCGGCCAGAAGTCATTAGTCTTCCACTGAAGGCCAGCTCGGATGAAATCTTGCAGACGTTATGTGAGTCAGGTTATTCCCGGCTGCCGGTTCACGATGCTCATCCAGATAACATCGTGGGTTTTGTTCACGTCAAGGATATTCTCCACCGCCTCGTGCATAAGGATACGCACCAGAGTGCGCTTTCAGTGCAGGAAATGCTCCGCCGGCCAGTCTTTATCCCTGACACGGCCCATCTCGAAGAAGCTCTCCGCCAGCTTCGGGCGGCACAGTCGCCGCTTGGGGTGGTTGTGGATGAGCATGGCACCGTTGAGGGCATCGTGACGCTCGAAGACATTCTTGAGCAGCTTGTTGGTGACATCCGCGACGAACACGACGTAACCGATGAGGAAGTGATGGTCTGGCATGAGCCAGACGGAACCCTCATTTTCGATGGCACGATTGCCATCCGTGAAGTCAACCGAAAGTTTGGCCTGAACTTACCTGAATCCGATGACTACGCTACGCTGGCCGGCTTTCTCATGATGCAAGCTGGGCGACTCCTCGATTCGGGCGATGTCGTCCGTTATAACGGGTATGAGTTTCGGGTCGAGCAGGTTGAGCGGCGGCGGGTGGCGCGGGTGCGCGTGACCAAGCTCGCGGAATCACCCGTTTTACCGCCGGTACTCCTCCGCCAGCCATCCGTTTAGTCAAGTCATCGGCTGCGTACTGGCCCGTAAACCTGTTTCTGAAGGCAGCACGCGCCCAGCCACCCTGAACCACTGGCGGGTAACGAATCCCCGCTCGATCTGGCGGATTCAGGTTCGGTGGCGGCGTGCCGTGCTTTCCGTTGTGGTAAATGGCCTACCGTTTCTTCTTGTCATCCCCGGCGTATTTGACCCCGATCTTGGTGAGAAACTCCTTGGGCGCAATGCTCCCAATCAGCGCAAACACGTAATCGTTTGGAATTCGCGCGATTTCAGACTTGTCACGTACCTTCTCGAGCACCACCTCCCGCTCAGTGATCTCGCGGATGCCGGCCCCGAAGTACGCCTTAATTCGCCCGGCGTCCATGCAGTAATAAACCCACATTTTGTTTTCAAGCGTCAGGTCTTTCGGAAAGTCTGACCGGATGACGAGTGTGACGTGGTTTGCCTCGGCATCGGGTGGAAACTTGACCGTTCCATCGGGCTGACGCTGTCCGGTGAGGTCCACGGCCGCTTCGACGGCGGAGTTGCCCGCGCCGACAACCACGATATGTTTGCCCTTGAAAGCGCTCGGGTCTTGTAGCCGATACAGGACTCGTCCTTCGACTTCTCCGGGGCACCCCAGTTTGCGTGGCTCACCAGCGTTGCCGATGGCAAGCAGGACCTTGCGGGCTTTGTACCCATGGGCGTTTTTGGTCGTTTTGACAATGAAATAGTCGTTTTCACGGGTGATTTCCTTGCAGCCTTCGTATTCGTTGATGACCAACCCAAGTTTTTCAACGGTTTCATCCCACCACCCAAGCATGACCTCTTTGAGATCGCCCGGTCCGTCAAGTCGAACCGCACCCAACGGTGGGTCAGATGGATTGAACGGATTGAAAGCCACGTATTTGCCGGCCGGGTATTTCTCGGCAATGGTCGAATACCTGCGGCCCTGTTCGAGTGCGACGTAGCGCAACCCGAGTTCAGCCGCCCGCGCCACCGCTGAAATACCGCCCGGCCCGATGCCAACGATGGCAACGTCGTAATCCGCGCCGGCCACCGGCCCTTCAGCCTTGAGCTTGTCGGCAATCCGTTCGATGGCCAGGCGGCCCTCCTTGATGGCGTTCCGAATGAGTGGCACGCCGGAGACATCCCCAACGAGGTAGATACCTGTGGCGCTTTCTGTTTCAAATCCCTCGTTGGCCCCCTTGCGCAACGGCTTGGGCGCTTCCCGAATGGTTTGGCGGGTATTGATGAGAACGCAAGACTGCGGAACCGTCGGACACGCTTGCTGGCATCCGGTGTCTTCCATGCACTGTTCGAGGTTGACGACGATGGCGTGGTGCTCTTGCTCGTCAAACCCCAGCACGTCCTGCGGACAGGCGAGAATGCAGGCGTGGCAGCCAATGCAGGTTTCGTAGTTGATGACCGGGTGTGGAACCGGGTTTTCCCGGGCGGAAGTCCGCGCGCGTTCGATTTGGACCTGGGACTCCCACCGTTCAGCATAGCGCGTGTCGGTAAACTTCCGGTGTCGGTTGGCTAGGTCAAGGGTATTGCCTTTGAGCGTGGCCTGCTCACGGCGCTTGCGCAGCGTGTCAAAGGTGAGAAACCCGATTCCGGTCAGCGGAATGAGGCTGAAAAAGAGTGCCCAGTTGCCAAGGGTGAAGCCGCCAAACTTCGCGGCCAGGCTGGTCCACTGCCAGTCTTTGCCACCCCGGTAAACCCGGTCTTTGGTAAACACGACCGGCTCGGGCCCGCTCCCGGCCGGGCGACGGGCCGCCGTCAAGGTTTGCGACTGTGGGTGCTGCCCGTGACAGGAGTTGCAGTCAATGCCCAGCCGGAGCGCATCGGTATCGAGGTCTTTGAGCGAAGCCGTCTGGACGTACGCCTGGCCATGGCATACGGCGCATTTGTCGCGGTTGATGACTTTTACATCCGCCGCGCCCTTGGCGAATGACCCATCATGGCACTCGCTGCACTTCCACGCGCTCGTGGAGGGCGCCACCGCCGCATGAACCAGATGAAACTTGGTCGAGGGATCGAGCGGCGTTTTACTCTCGCTGAAGAGCTTGTCCCACTTAGGGTTCATGGGATGCTGCCACGACCACACACCGTTTTCGACCGGATAGCCAAACGAGCCACGGTGCGGTTCGCGCAACGGTGTGCCGTCCTTGAGGCTGACGGCCTTGGGATGGGTTGGCGCATCCCGGTGACAGTCAATGCACATGCTGCGCGACACGATACCGGGGCGGAAATCCGCGCCCTTGTGTTCGGTGTGGCAGTCCACGCACTGGATTTTGGCTTCCTCATGCTTGGCGATAACCGTCGTGTTGAAATGGCTGGTTTCGTGGCAGTCCACGCACTTGTTCTGCATCGAGGTTGCCGCCGCATGGCAGGCGCTACAATTGTTTTCCACCGGAGCGTTGGCGACCAACTTTAAGTCGAGGCGCTGCCGAACCGGTTCCGGCAATTTGCCAACTGGCAGCGCATGCGGATGAGAAGTTTCGCCCGGCAAGTAGGCAGCTTCCCAGAGGAAGAAAGCCAGGATGCACAGCACCGTTGCCACCGCGCCGAACACATAGAGATACCCACGCGGCCACGGGCGAATGAGGTCATTGGTCGGAATCCAGTTGAAGCGCTTTTTCCCCAGGTGGAGGTTGTGCTTTTTGAGTTCTTCGGGGAGTTCCCGTGGTTCAAGCGGGGAATACTCATCGAGCTTCTGCTCGCCCTTGATGGCAGCTTTGCGCCGTTCCCAGAAGACATTCATCGCCTGCTGGAAACGCTTCTGCTCTTGCTCCGGCAGCGCCAGGATCGAGGTCAGTAGCCCGGTCATGCCGCGTTGCAACCGAGCGGCCTGAAGCAGTCCCGTTGCCGATGGTGGCGCTGGCGGTTCTGCGGCTGGCGGCGGCGTGGACGGGGCTTCTGGTCGTTGCTGACTCGGTTGCAGTTGCTGAGTCTGTCCGCGTAAGGGTTGGGTGAGTCCGCGTTGCTGTAAGTACCCGGTCAGTTTGGGTAGGAGCGCCGTCTTGCCCTGCGTCGTGGCTTGGATGGGATCGCCCAACAGGCGCGTCGTGCGCTCGGCAGCCGCGTAGGCGTCCACCTGGCGATCCACATCGAGCGTCAGGACGCCATCCGCAAAGGTTGGGCGCAAGACAAAAATGCCGATCCGAATGATGTCGTCCGGCTGAAGTTCAACCGTTTCAACCAGCGCGCCGTTGACCTGTGTGCCATTCGTGCTGGAGAGGTTCGTCAACCACCACCGGCCTTCCACTTCGCGGATACCGGCGTGGATACGTGACACGGTGGGATGATTGAGCAGAAGGTCACAGTCGGACTGCGAGCCAATGACCAAGCCCTCAAGTTCCAGAACGAGGTCGCCTTTATCAACGAGGTCTTTGCGCTGAATCGTAAAGCGGCTGAGTTTCGCCATGGTGTTTTCCAGACCGGGGGGCTAGCAGAGGTTGCGTGCCGATGGGCAAGGCGCAAAAGAACGCAAGCGAGTAGGGAAGGTTAGCGCCACAGGTAATACACCACCTGAAGGATGTGCACGACCAGCAGGGCCAGCATCACCGAGGTTGAAATGACGTGCGGCGGAAGCCAGATTTTCAGCGCCCGATGAATGTAAAGCAGCGCGTCAATCCGCCGAATGGTCGCGCCGGCTTCGACAATTTGCCGCATGACGTCCCGCTCGTTTGGGTGGGGTTGTTTGGCAATGGTACCATCAAACCGTCGGCGAACATCGGCCAGCAGGTCATCCAGTGATTCCCGGCGGATGTATTGTCGGAATAGGAAACCAAGCGAGAGAAGCGTGGCAATCACCCGGTCACGCGCCGGAAGAAACGTTTGGGCAAACTGCGCGCCGCGCCCTTCTTTTTCAGCTTGCTCCTGGGCCGTCACGGTCAAGTCGGCAATTTCCCGATAAAGCTCACTGCGCCGCCGCATCAGGTCTTCCGCCAACAGGGGTTCACCCTCAATCTTGGTGAGCAGGCGCGGACCGATTTGGTAGAGCAAAATACCGATCAATCCAGTCAAGATCACCAAATCAAATGAAATCATGAGTGCCGCCGTGACTGCGCCCCCCAGGTTGGTTCCGCCGTGGAGGAGGAGGACGATGCCGGCAATCACGCCGGCGTAGGTGTGCGAGAGCATCCAGGTTTTGAGCGCCCCGCCCCGCCGCCGCCACATTTGGCGCCGGACCGGGTAAAGCATGACGATGATGATCCCAGCCAAGCCCACCAGCCCGGTAATCCACCGAAAGTTGAACCAATCTGACCGAAGGAGCGGTGTGCCAAGACCGTACTGCACGATGCCGGCCATCGTGGCCCCGCAGAGCAACAGGGTGAGCGTCACGCCAAGCACATGCGCCAGAGTCTTGGCGCGGTCGGCGTGGCCAAACCGATTCCCGACAATCATCTCGCCAACCCGTCGAAAAGCCGGGCCGTGAATCTGGGCAATCTCGTTGAAGTACTGGTTGGGTTTGACGCGCTTGAGCGCACCGGTCGGACAGTTTTCTTCGCAGTTGTGTTTGTGCGTGGCATAGACCGGCTTGCCGGTTTGGTCCTTGGGGTTGAGCGGCGTGTTATTGCACAGGTTGCACTTAATCGCGACCAAGTCTTCGCCTTGGGTCACCGGGTTCGGCTTTGGGTCGAAACGCAGGCCAAAGGCAGCGAGGGGATCAAACGCTTCATGGCTTGCATCGGTGTCTTTGGTTGGCGCGCTCTTGCCATTCTTGGAAGGCGCCGCCACCTTGGCCGGAGCGGCTTTGGTCGGCGTGGACTTTTTGAGTTCGCTGCGTGGAATGAGTGAAATGGCGTTGTAGGGGCATTGCGTCGCGCAATCGCTGCAACCGATGCACAGGCTTGGGATGATGTCCACCTGCCCGCCTTCAAAGCGCGCAATGGCTCCAGTTGGGCAGCCGGTCAGGCACTCCGGGTCCTTACAGTGCAGGCATACCGCCGGCATCAGGAGCGATTGGTCAAGCTTGGCGTGGGTGGGCGTCTGTGGGCGCAAAACATGAATGCCCGTTCGCTTGAGTCGGGAATGTCCGTGGATTTCATGGCAGGCCAGGGAGCAGTTGCCGCAGCGGATGCACAGGTCCATATCCATCAGGAGCAGGTTGTTGGCATCGGCTAGCCCGCGGTCAAGGATCCGCTCCTGCGCTGCTTTGACCGCTGGGTTGAACGCTAGCGCTTTCGTGGGTTGAAGTGGCGTCCCAATGTCACCGGCCGCGCCCAGGGCCGCCTTCACCCCTTCAAGGAGTTGTTGGTCACGGTAAAGAGCTTCCACTGGCACTTCGAGCAACTCGGTTCGGCTCATGGCGACGGCACGGTACGGAAAGCGCGCGCCGCGGGTGGTCAAAGCGTTGAACCCAAGGATGTAGCCTGGTCCCAGGTAGTCAGCCGTTTCACCCTGCTGGGCTTGACCAATCCGTTTGACCCACCCATCACGGATGATGACCAAGTTGTGGACGGGTTCGGCCTCACTAGCCAGCACATGGCCGCGCGCCACCAACCGAAACTCAGCAATCTCAGCGATTTTTTGCTTGAGGTCATCTGAAATCTGAAGCTGGTTGGCAGCCGCTGCCCGCCCATTGTTGCGGTAGGTAATGTCGAGTGCCGCGCCAAACTTCTTGAGTTTGCGGAGCACCCGCAGCGCCGGGCGCTGCACTTCAAGCACGCGCGCACCCCGCTGCCGGTGGGCAATCACGGTCGCGCTGCGCGGTACGCCGGCCAACACCCCCATTTCGCCAAAGGGCTTGCCTGGCTCAAAGGTCGCCACCGGATTGGTGACGCCCGCCACAAACACTTCAGCCGCGCCAGAAACGATGATGTAGAAGGTGTTGGTATCCCAATCGCCTTGGTGAACAATCTCCAGTCCGGGTGGATAGTCATACATCCGTATATACGGTCCGACTTTTTTGCCGGGGCCGTAGTTGCGTCCGTAAATGGCGACTTCCAAATCCACGCCAAACTTGTAGCCATGGCCTGGCTCATGCTCGACGAGTTCTTCAATGGCCGAAATGCCTCGAATGGCTTCGAGGATGGCATGCCGGTTCACAATCTCTTGGCGTTTGGCTGGGGTAACCGCGGCAGTTGCAGTCGCGCTCATGGGACTTTCCAATCAGGATGCGCTCACCGAGCAGGGTGCGCTTATCGGAGAACGCACTGGCGGGTTTGAGCAAAGTAGAGTCGTGCTAGGGGGAAGATAGCTGATTTGTAAATAAAAGCACACAAAATGTCAGCGCTGAAGTCCGTTGGCCTCGATGGCAAGTTGGGGATTGCCAGTCCGACCGGCGGTCATGACATATTGCTGTCACATGCTTCACGCAACGTTATGAGTGCCTGTCCAGTCTAGCTTTGTCTAAAAGTCTTGTTTCCAAGGAAACTCAATGCGTTTTTTACCCTATCGAACCCTTACCGCCGGGCTGATGCTGGCCAGTGCCATCTTGCCACTTCTCGGGCAGCCAGCACCGGCTTCCTGCGCTTCACACCGAGCGCGTCCGGCGTCGCCTGCCTACCGGCTCGTCGTCGGGATTGTGGTCGATCAACTCCGCGCTGATTACCTCGAGCGGTTTGCTGATCTGTTTAGCAGCAAGGGCTTCAATCGCCTCAAAACCAAGGGCGCTTACTTTACCAATGCTCATTATCTGCACGCTTGTACCTATACAGCACCAGGTCACGGCGTGGTTATGACGGGTTCCGTCCCAGCCGTGGATGGCATCATTGGCAACAAGTGGTATGACCGGGAAACTGGTAAATCTGTGGAGAGCATCACGGATGACACGACGGCCGGTGTTCCAGAGGGGAAGGGGGCTTCCCCCAGCCGGTTGCTAGTGTCAACCCTTGGAGATGAACTCAAATCCGCGACCGGAGGGCAGTCCAAGGTCATTGGCATCTCGCTCAAGAATCGCGCGGCGATTCTGCCAGCCGGTCGCGCTGCCGACGCTGCCTACTGGTTCGATAGCAAACGTGGCCAGATGCAAACGAGCACATACTACATGAAGGAACTCCCCACTTGGGTGGCATCCTTCAACAACCGCCGGCTGCCTGACCAATGGTTCGGGAAAGCCTGGGAAAAGTTACTCCCGGAAAGCGCCTATGCCCGTTGCGATGCTGACGACGTGCCATACGAAGGCCGCTTTGCCGGGGGCGGGTCATCCTTCCCCCATGTCGTCGGGCGCGGCGACCGGCCCAACGCGCGTTTTTACGACGAGTTCACGATGACGCCCTGGGCCAATGACTTCCTGGTGGACTTCGCGGCAGCGGCGATTGAACACGAAAAGCTTGGGGGCGATGCCATTCCCGACGTGCTGTCCATCAGCTTTTCGGCAAACGATATTCTTGGGCATGCCTTTGGGCCAAATAGCCACGAAGTGCTGGATATGACGGTTCGGACCGATCAAACGCTGGCTCGCTTGCTAGACTTGATTGACCAAAAGGTTGGGCTTGACCAGACGTTGGTTATTCTGACCTCTGACCATGGTGTATCGCCAGTGCCGGAATATGCCCAGCGTCAGCGACTCAGCAGCCAACGGGTTTCCTTTGAGAAGATTGCCGTCGCCATCAAGCGCGCATTGGATGCCAGGTTTGGCGCCGGTCAGTGGTTTGCGGGCTTTTCGGCGGAATCGGTTTACTTTGACCTCAAAACGCTGGCGGAGAAAAAGCTTGACCGTTCAGAAGTGGAACGGGTCGCGGCAGAAGCGGCATTGACGGTGAATGGTGTGGCGGCAGCCTTTACGCGCACGCAGATTCTATCCGGCGGGTTGCCGCGCACGACGCTGGCACAGCGAGTACAAATGGCGTTTCACCCACAGCGCAGCGGCGATGTGTTTCTGGTGCCTGAACCGTTTTGTTTCTTCTCCGAGGAGGAATACACCTCAGCGACCACCCACGGAACGCCATATCCCTATGATACCCACGTTCCGGTCATCCTCATGGGGCGTGGGTTGCGTCCGGGCCGGTATCTGACGGAAGCCAGCCCGTCCGACATTGCGCCGACCTTGACGATGTTACTCGGCGTCATGATGCCGAATGGTGCTGTTGGACGTGTCCTGAGCGAAGCCCTGCTCGATCCGGCGACCACGCCGACTCGATAACGACTTGCCTTGGCGGCACAGGCCAGTGGTCCCGTGCCGCCTTTGGATGCACTGTTGCCGTAGCTTGAACTAATCCGGCTCGACACCAAGTTCGCGCAATTTTCGTCTCAGTTTCTCAGTTTCCTGTAGGAAGGCTTCTTTTTGCCGCCGCTCTTCCTCGGCGGCAAGCTGGGCAGCCTCGCGTTGCCGTCGCTCTTCCTCAGCGGCAAGCTGGGCAGCTTCGCGTTGCCGTCGCTCTTCCTCAGCAGCAAGCTGGGCAGCTTCGCGTTGCCGTCGCTCTTCCTCAGCGGCAAGCTGGGCAGCTTCGCGTTGTCGTCGCTCTTCCTCAGCGGCAAGCTGGGCAGCTTCGCGTTGTCGTCGCTCTTCCTCGGCGGCAAGCTGGGCAGCTTCGCGTTGTCGTCGCTCTTCCTCGGCAACTTGCTGCGCGACCGCCTTGTCGGCTCGCTCGGCGGCTGTCCGCTCCGCCCATGTCGGTATCACGGCCCCATCCGGGTCAAAAAAGCGTACCCAGACGGTTTCGAGTCCGCGGTACACCCCCTGCCACCGACCGACCCACAACCCGGCTTCAGGCATCCACAGCCGTCCATTGGGTGTTTCCACTTCCACCAAGCGGGTTCCGTCATGCTGAAAGAACCGCACGTCCTCCGTCTCATAGTCAATGGTCACGTAGTAGGGAATCCGCAGCACACGCTCATAGACATCCCACTTCCGGGGCGCACCTTCCGGTGGCCAGGCCCCGCGCCCGAGGTCATTGCGTGCCGTTCCCTTTGACAGTGCCTCGGCAATGATCAAGGGTGGTTTGCCTTCCACCGCCGTCACATAGCTCTGGCGCGGCCGATACCCCTCGTACAGCGCCGGCACGTCAACGACGCCAAACCAGTCGGGACGAAAGCCTCGTGTCTTGCCCTGGTACGGAAAGTAAAGGTACATGTCCAGCACGCTGAAGACGCGGTCAGGGGGGAAGGTTGTCGGGCAAAACGTCTCCATCAGGAGCATGGCGAACAGGGCGTGAAACTCGTTAGGCAAACCCTCTTCTCCGGGAAACTCGCTGGGCAGGTCATCCATGGTGGGGGACGCGCCGTCAAGGTCGCTGGGGAAGCTCAGGCACGCGGCATCGGCGGTGGTAGGCGGCGTCGGCATAGGGCGGATTTCCTTCCAGGTCTGAGGTGGGCTGGTCACAACCAGGCAAGTCGCAAAACGGCTGACTTTGATTGTACCGAAATGTCAGGCAGGGCGCATCTGCGGTGGCAGGCAGCTTTCTCCAGTCACGCTTTTGCTTCGTGCTGTATTGCGTCATTGGCCGGCGTGTGACTTGTGCTATGCTTTGCGTTGGCCACGGTCAAACAGGCTCTCATATCGGCGCATGGGTCCAGGGAAATCTGATGACGCTTGGCATGCCAGTCATCGTTGCCACCGAGGGAATGAACCGTGAAACGTTCGCTCAGGCTGTGTTACTCGCTCATTCTCAGCTTCCTCCTGACTCTGTTGGCTCCGTTGCGTGAGCATCAGGCGCACCCACAGGCAACCCCGACTATTTCCGCCTCCGATGAACTCATGCACCGGGCAGCGCTTCTGGCGCAGTCCCTGTATCGGCAGCCGCCGTCCGGTCGTGAGGAGAGTGAATACCTTGCCCTGGTGGATGTGTACACCCGCGCTATTGCCTTGGATGCTTCCGCTACCACGGGTGACGCCGCCTTGGTCGCTCGGGCGGAAATCTTCCGTGAAATGGCGCAGGTCTTTGACAAACCCCGCTATCTTTACGCGGCGCTGGATAGCTACGATGCTGTGCTGCGACGGTATCCAGATGGTCCATTTTTGGTGCGCGCGCTGGTCGGTGTTGCTCGAATCCACGAGCGAGATTTGCAGTCGCCGGACGCCGCCGAACAGGCCTACCGCGAAATCATCCGACGATTCCCGCAGTCGGTGAGTGCCCGCGAAGCCGTCGCCTGTGTGGCGCGTCTCCACGCCACCGCTGGGCAGCGTTATCCGCGTGACGTTGCCGAAGCCCACTCCGAAGATGATGCGGCCGGCATTGCTACCATTAGCCAAATTCGCCATTTCTCGGGTCCAGACTATGCGCGGGTGATCCTGGACCTGAGCGTCGGCGTGACCTATGAGCGGCGCATCGAGGGGTCCGCCCTGGTCATCAAACTGCCGGCGGCCAAGTTATCGCCCCTCGTGTCGCCGGTACAAAATCTTTCGCCATCGAATGGCATGCTCCGTCACATCCGGTTCAGCAGCCGCGACGGCGGGGTTGAAATTCGGATCGAGTGCGTGCGCCTCCGCGACTTTGCCATCTTTGCGCTCGACAATCCCGCACGCTTGGTCGCCGATGTGCGAGGCACGCAGCCGATTGCCGAAGAAACCTCCCTGGTTGCGGAATCACCGGCGCTGCCATCGTCCGGTTCAGTGCCGGGATCGCTGGTGCGCGCGCTCGGCCTCAAAGTCAAACGGATCATCATCGATCCCGGCCATGGTGGTTCAGACACCGGAGCCATTGGACGGGACGGGATTTATGAAAAGGATATAGCGCTCGACATCGCTTTGCGCCTGCGGGCAACCATTCAACGTGAACTGAAGGATGTCGAAGTAGTCTTGACACGCGACACCGACCGCTTCGTGCCACTTGAAGAGCGGACGGCTATTGCCAACGCTCGCCAGGCTGATTTGTTTATTTCCATTCACCTCAATTCCAGCCCAACCCCGTTGGCCAGCGGGGTCGAAACCTACTTCCTCAGCCTCGATGCCACGAAGGAAGAGCTTGACGTGGCCACCCGCGAAAACGCGACCACGTCGCGCAGCGCCGGTGAGTTGCAGGGGTTGCTTCAACGGATTGTCACCGACACGCGAGTCACTGAGTCGCGGACGTTCGCGCAGAGCGTGCAAACGAGCCTCGTCGCCGGTCTCGGCCGCGTCAGCCCAACGGCTGGCTTCAACCGTGGCGTCAAGAAAGCTCCCTTCGTGGTCCTGCTCGGTGCCAATATGCCGAGCATCCTGGCAGAAGTCTCTTTTCTGAGTCATCCCAAGGATGGGGAAGCGCTGCGTACCATCGAGTTTCGCCAAAGTATCGCCGAGTCGCTCTGCGATGGCATCAAGCGTTACATCGAGACCCTCAAGCGTCCCGGCATGGTGGCGGCCGAATGAGCGTTGGGCAGCGTGCCGAAGGCCGGCCTAAATCCGCTTGAAGCCACGCTCAATCAGCGGCAGGTCGAATCGCAAGATGACCGGCCGACCGTGCGGGCAGTTGGTCGGCTGTTCGCATTTGAAGAGTTCATCCACCAGCCAAGTCATCTTTTCCGGCGTCAGGTTCATGTTGACCTTGATGGCGGCCCGACAGGCTAGGCTGGCGGCCAATTCCCGAAGAAAATGCTCACGGGAGAGGCCGTGGTGCTCGGCCGTCAAGGTGTCGAGCAGTTCCGTAAGCAGATGTTGGGTGTCTTCAGGGGCAAGGTCGGCCGGGACGCCCTGCACGGCTACCGTTCGTCCGGCGAGACGGGTGGTTCTGAATCCAGCGGCTTCCAGCTCGGCGGCCAGGGTATCAAACACGGTAGCTTGGGCGGGTGACAAATCCACCACGAGGGGCGTGAGTAGCATTTGCGTGACGACATCACGGGCAAGCAGGGCGCGGACGCACTGTTCAAACAGGATGCGCTCGTGCGCCACATGCTGGTCAATCAACAGTAGTCCGTTGGCGTCCGTCGCAACGATGTAGCTGTCATGGATTTGTCCGAGAATGCGAAGGTCGGTTCGCGCTCCGCGTTGAGGCGTGGTTTCCGGCAATGGCGCGGCGGCCTGCGCCGGGCGGGCAGCGCCGGCGCAGTGAGTCCGGGAGGGACGGGGCGACGCTCCGCCGATACGACCTTCCAGAATGCTTCTTAGCCGGTGCGCGGCGGTGTCTTCGGATGGTGGTTCATCGGTGAGTGATAGGTGGTCCGGGTGCGCTGTAACGCCGGACTGGACAACTTCCGGTCGAGGGCTTGGGTCGGTGGCGAAAAAAGGTGGTGGTTGCTGTTCTGCCGTCCCTGGTTCTGATGCGTCTGGTGGTGGTGGCGCTTGCCGCGCGGTGGCTTGCGGCGCAAAGGCGTCGAGCGCGGCCTGAATGGTTGATGGGGAAGCCGCCACGGGCGAGCGATGTTTCGCGCCGACGGTGGGTTGCGGTGGGAGGGATGTCGCCGGAAATGGAGCAAACTTGGGCTCCACGCCCAGCGCACGCTGGACGGCCGCGGTAATGCTTTCCAGCACGCGCTGCGGCGCGCGGAAGCGCACTTCCGTCTTCTGTGGATGGACGTTGACATCCACCATGTCGGGTGGCACCTCGACAAAGAGCATCGCCGATGGGAAGGCGCCCGGTGGCAAAATGTTTCGGTAGGCGTCAGAGAGCGCTCGCCCGATGAGCTTGTCGCGCACGAAGCGCCCGTTGACGAAAAGATACTGCCCATCTCGATTGGTTCGCTGAACGTGTGGGCGCGACGCGAAGCCGCGAACATTGACATCGGCTTGGGCAAAGTCGAGTGCTGCCAAATTATCCAATAAGTTCGCTCCAAAAAGCTGGTAGGCGCGGGCGCGCAGGTCAGTCGTTGCTGTGACCGCAAGTACCTGCCGGCCGTTGTGTTCGAGGGTGAAGCCGCGCGTTGGATTGGCCAGCGCGTAGTGCGTCACGAGATTTGTAATGTGAAACGCTTCGGTGGCATCCGTCTTGAGGAACTTGCGCCGCGCCGGTAAGTTGAAAAACAGGTCACGCAAGACAAGCTCCGTGCCGCCCGGGGCAGCCGCATCGCGGACATGACGAATCTTTCCGCCCTCGATGAACACCTCGGTGCCGGACGTTGCTCCGTGGAGCTTCGTCGTCAGGGTAACGCGCGTTACCGACCCGATGGCCGCCAGGGCTTCACCGCGAAATCCAAAGGTTTGTATGGAGGTCAAGTCTTCGGCCGAGCGGATTTTGCTCGTCGCATGACGCTCGAAGGCCAGCAGCGCGTCATCGCGCGTCATGCCTTCGCCATCATCCCGAATGCGAATGCTTTCCTTCCCGCCACGCGCGATGGCAATATCAATCTGCTGGGCGTTGGCATCGAGGGCGTTTTCGAGACATTCCTTGATGATTGAAGCCGGGCGTTCAACGACCTCCCCGGCCGCGATACGGTTGGCGACGACATCCGGCAAAATGCGAATCTTGGACATAGTTATTCAGATGTAGCTGTTCGATAGTTCGTCTGTGGGTTGCTTCAAGCGCCATGCCAAGCTGGTTGCAGGATGTCAACGTCACATCAGGTCAATTGGGTCAATTTCGATGAAAACATGGCGGCGCTCCGTGTCTGTGAGTTCAGGCAGCAGTCGTTCCAGCGCTTGGCGGGCCTGCCGTCGCTGACGGGATTTGAGCAAAATTTGAAAACGATACTCGCCACGCAAGCGGGCAAGTGGTGCTAGCGCCGGCCCAAGCACCCGAACCGACTCAGGTGACCACCTCGCGCTGGCTTTCGTCAAGGCACGCAGGTAACACGCTGCTTTTTCGGCCAGGGCCTGCCCTTCGAGTTCCCGTTCATGCCGGATCATGACGTTGGCCAGCGCGCAGAAGGGCGGGTAGTAGGCTTCACGCCGCTGGATGATTTCTTGGGCAAAAAAGGCTTCGTAATCCTGCTGGCAGCCGGCGGCAAGTGCATAGTGTTCAGGGCGATAGGTCTGGACGATGACTCGCCCTGGGCGGTCGCCACGTCCGGCGCGTCCAGACACTTGAGCGATAAGCTGGAAAATGCGTTCCGGGGCGCGAAAGTCCGGCATCATGAGTCCGGCATCCACCGAGACGACGCCGACCAGCGTGACGTTCGGGAAGTCATGTCCCTTGGCGATCATCTGCGTGCCGACCAGGATGTCGAGGCTACCGGTGGCGAAGTCATTGAAGATCCGCTCGAAAGCGCCGCGCCGCCGCGTCGTGTCGCGGTCGAGGCGGGCGATGGAAAGCGTCGGAAAGAGTTCGCGTAGGCGCGTTTCGAGCTGTTCCGTGCCCTCACCGATGTAAGCCATGCCTTCGCCGCGACATGTTGGGCAACGTCTTGGTGGCGGCACGGTGTAGCCACAGTAGTGACACGTCAGATAGTGGTCGGCACGATGGTAGGTGAGCGTCACCGAACACTGCGGACACTCGGCCACAAAACCGCATTCACGGCAGAGCCAACAACTGGCAAAGCCACGCCGATTGAGGAGTACCATCACTTGCTCGCCCTGCGCACACGTCTCGGCAATAGCGGTCTGGAGTTCATCGGAAACGAACCGGGCGGCATGGTGGCGCTCAAAGACTTTACGCATGTCCACCAGCGTCACTTCAGGTAAGGTGCGGTTGCCAATTCGCTGCGACAGAACCAAGCGCGTGTATTTTCCACTCAACGCATTTTGAAAGGTTTCAACAGCCGGGGTGGCGCTGCCCAGCAGCACCGGGCAGCCAAGCCGACTTGCGCGGAGAATGGCTGTATCCCGTCCGTGGTAGTGGGGCGCGCCTTCGGACTGTTTGTAGGAAGCATCATGCTCTTCATCCACGACAATTAGGCGCAAGTTGACCAGCGGGGCAAATACCGCCGAGCGCGTGCCAATGACCACCCGCGCGGCGCCCGACCGGATGCGTTCCCATTCGTCCACGCGCTCCCCCGGCGACAGCGAGGAGTGCAACAGCGCGACCAGCGGGCCAAAACGTTGGATGAGCCGCCGGGACAGCATGGGCGTGAGTCCGATTTCAGGCGCGAGCATGAGCGCCGACCCCCCACGTTCGACAACGGCGCTGATGGCCGCCAAATAGACTTCCGTTTTGCCTGATCCCGTCACGCCATGGAGCAAGAATGTCTGGAACCGTCCCCGGTCGTGGGCGTCCAGTACCGCTTCGTAGGCTTGGCGCTGCTCGGCGGTGAGTTCGAGTGGCGTGGTGGAGGGCAAGTCCGCCAAATGGGCCAGCGGATCGCGCCGAACGGTTTCGGGACTGATTTCAATCAGTCCCTTCTTAGCCATTTGGCGAAGCACCGCCGGGCTGACTTGAGCCTGCCGCGCAAGGTCGGTGAGTGTTTTGGTCTGTGTCTCGAGCAAGCAGTGAATGACACGCGCTTGCGCCGGTGAGGCTGGCGTGGCGGTGTGGTTCGGGAGCCGGGCAACCAGGCGTTGCTTTGCTCTGACGCGGGACTCGCTCGGCCGGACCGTGATGGAAACGAAGCCATCGCGCTCAAGGTCGCGCGCAAGTTGACGCGGCTTTGTTCCAAAGTCTTTGGGAATACTATCGAGCAGACTTTCTCCACCGAGTTTGGCCAACCAAGCCAGCAAGTGTTGCTCGCGGCTGCGGGAAGTGCCTTGCGCGACAGCTTGACGCCCGGCATCGGTCAGAACGACCCACTCCTCCAGCACAATATCGAGTCCGGCCGGCAGCGCGGCTTTCAAGGTTTCGCCCCACGGCGCGTAGTAGTAGTCCGCCACCCACCTTGTGAGGGCAAGAATCTCAGCATTGATGATGGGCGTCTCATCAATCCAGTGGGTAATCGCCTTGAGGTCGTGGAGCGGTAAGTCGGGCGGCGGTTGCTCGTGGATGGCCACGACGTACCCCACCAGCGTCTGGCGTCCAAACGGAACGACCACTCGACAGCCAGGTTCGGCCTGGGCGTGAAACATCAGTGGAATCCGGTAGGTGTACGTGCTTGTGACGGCGGCGGGCACGGCCACTTCGGCAAACAGGTCGGATTGCAACGTTTCGACTTCCGGCATGGTGAGCGGCTCAAGCCGTGCTGGGGGTGGGAAGGCAGCCAGCTTCGGAATCGGGACTGACTGGACTGGCTCTGGTTCCTAAACGACAACGACGAGCGGCACGATGGTTGGCTTTTGCCCGGTCAAGCGCATGATGTGGCGCTTGAGGGCCAGTCGAAGATGTTCTTGGAAGTGCTCCTTGCCGCCGTTGACCCGTTCGGCTGGCGGCATCGCCTCTACCGCGGACAGGGCAACGTCGCGCAGTTCGGCAATTTCTTCTTCCTCTCCATCTACGCCCAAGTACCCACGGGTTGTGATTTCAGGCGGGCCGAGCAAGGCTCCGGTGGTTTCTTCCACCGCGACGCCGGCAATGACAACGCCTTCGTACGCCAGACGCTTCCGGTCGCGCAACAGCGTTTCATCGAGTTCCAGTGAGCAGGTGTCGTCAATATACACCCGATTCACGGCAATCTTGTCGCCAATCTGCGCCGTTTCGCCGTCTAGGAGCACAACATCGCCGCTCTCGATGAGCAGAACCCGGTCAGGCGCATAGCCAAGCGTTTGGCAAGCAAACAATTTGTGGCGATAGAGCTGCCGGTATTCGCCGTGAATGGGAATGAAGTATTTGGGACGGATGGCTTCGAGCATGAGGCGGAGGTCTTCCTGCGCGCCGTGACCGGACACATGAATACGCGCCTGCGTGGAATCAATCACCTCGACTTCATTCCGGTAGCAGCGGTTGATGAGCTTCGAGATGGCCTTTTCGTTACCTGGAATCTGGCGGGCTGAAAGCACCACCGTGTCACCGGCTTCCATCCAGGCCTGCCGGTGGCTCCGGTCGGCAATGCGCGCCATCGCGCCCATTGGCTCACCCTGGCAGCCAGATGCCAAAACGACAATCTCAGACGGGTCGAAGTGCTTGAAATCCTTTGGGTTAACCAGTAAATCCGCGGTGTCGAGAAACCCCGTGCGCTCGGCAATCTCGATGTTGCGCTCCATGGCGCGGCCGACGGCTACGACCTGTCGCCCAAACTGCTGGGCCAGGTCAAACATGATCTGAATGCGGTGGATACTTGAGGCAAAACAACTCACGAAGATACGCCGGCGGGCGCGGTCAAAAATTTCTTCCAGTGCGGGAATGACGACGCGCTCGGAAGGCATTTGCCCAGGGCGTTCGACATTCGTCGAGTCAGAGAGCAGGGCCAAGACGCCGCGCTGACCGATGGTGCGCAGCCGGGCGACATCAATGGCGTTGCCGCAAACCGGTGTAGCATCGAATTTGAAATCTCCGGTGTGAACAATGGTGCCAATCGGCGTCGTGATGGCGAGCGCGCAGCAGTCCACAGTGGAGTGGGAGACGCGAATATACTCGATGGAAAACGCGCCGACCTCGACCGTCTCCCCGGCCTGGACAACCCGCAGCGCTGTCGCAGGCAGCAGGTGATGTTCCTCCAGGCGGGGTTCGACAATCCGCAGCGTGTAGGGCGTTCCATAAACCGGAACATTGACTTTTTTGAGTAGGAACGAAAGTGATCCGATATGGTCTTCGTGACTGTGCGTGAGAATGACGGCGCGCACCTGTTCGCGGTGACGTTCGAGAAAGGTAAAATCCGGGGTCATGGAGTCCACGCCGAAGTGACCGACCTCAGAAAACATAATCCCGGCGTCAATCACGATGATGTCTTCGCCAAAGCGCATGACCATGCAGTTCATGCCAAACTCGCCGAGACCGCCAAGCGGAATAATTTCCAGTCTGGTGTCCGTCACGATTCCCATGCATCCTTTCTTGCGCCGCCACCACCACTGGCAGCGTGGATAACAAGTGAAGCCCTTGCCTCAAGTGTCATGGCCTTAGTGTAGCAAAGTTGATAGTAGCGAACTTTGGCGGCCACGGCGATGAGCAGTGGCTTCTTTCTACCGCTTATGAATCTCGTCGGGAAAATTGGTCTGGGAATTGTGGTGATGCTCGTGCTTATCGCCACCGTGGGGCCGTTTTTCATCGCCCCAGAACAGGTAACGTTTCAGGACCTCGACCGCAGCTTTGATCCGCCCTCCTGGGCGCACCCGATGGGGCTGGACGAAAACGGCCGCGACATCCTGGCGCGAGTGGTCTATGGGGCGCGGGTTTCGTTGACGGTCGGCGTGATTGTGGTCGCAATTTCGTCCCTCGTTGGCATGCTTCTGGGACTGGTCTCCGGTTACGTTGGGGGCTGGGTGGATCGCTTTATTTCTGGGTTCTGGTTCAATGTCTTTCTAGCTTTTCCCGGTATCTTGCTGGCGATTGCCACGGTAGCTTTTCTGGGCGCCAGTCTGGTCAACCTCATCTTGGCTTTGTGCGTGATCGGTTGGGTTGGGTATGCGCGGCTCATCCGGGCGCAGGTGTTGAAGGTTCGGGAATATGATTTTGTCACCGCAGCGCGCGCGCTGGGGGCGAGCAACGCACGGATTTTGCTTTGGCATATCCTCCCAAATGCCGTCCAGCCGCTGATTGTCCAGGCTAGCCTGGGCATGGCCGGGGCGATCCTGGCTGAAGCCAGCCTGAGTTTTTTGGGGCTTGGCATTCCGCCACCCACCCCAAGCTGGGGAGCGATGCTCAGTGATGCCCGAACCCACTTTGCTTCGGGCTGGCACATGACCGTTTTTCCGGCCGGGATGATCACCTTGACTGTCCTGGGCTTCAACCTACTGGGGGATGGGTTGCGTGAGCGACTCGATCCAAAGCAACGTCCGCGTTAGACGGCAAACGTAGCGCGGCCGGACCATGGCGCCGGCTTGAACGTCGCTTTTGGTGAAGACTAGTGCGCCTCGACCAGCACGAAGCGGGTCGCGCGCCAGGCCGGCGCCCGATGCAAACCCCAGAGTAGAACTTGCTTGAAGCCTTGCCCCTGAAGGCTGGCAATGAGTCTGTCGTCGGTGGGAAACTTCAGGTTCTCAAGCTCCGGTGCGCAGGCGATATGCCGCATCCACTGCTGACAAAACCACGTGTAGGAAGCTTGCCAGCGGACATTGCCTTGGAAGGTTTCAAGTAGCAACACCAGTCGCCTGCCGGGAACAACAGCCTTCCGCGCCCAAGTCAGGAATTCCTCCAGGTCGAGACATCCAACCGATAGCCCGCCAAGGAGCACATCGAAGGCACACGCCTCAGGGGACGGGAGATTTGGAAGCTTGAGTACGTTCCACTGGATGAGTGCAGGGCATTGGTCGTGCAGCGCGCGCGCCACGGCTTGTTCCTGGGGTGATGTGGCGAGATGGTGAACGGCATGGTCAGGGTAGCCAGCCAGAAGCAACTTGAGCCAGACCCCGCCGTGGTCAGCCACCACACCAACCTGATGCGATGGATTGAGGTCGGCAACGGCTTTTTCCAGGAGTGCGTGGTGAACCGTCCCGGTGGCGCGTTCCAGGCGCTTGACAAGGCTTAGCCGAACCTTCACGGCGGAACAGCGTCAGCGATCAATCAAGTCGAGCATGGAGCCCGTCCGCTGACCGGTCGGCGATGCTGATTTTGACGCATCATTCGGCACCCGATGCCCGCCGGTAAGGGGCTGCGGTGTGGACTCCGGCGTGGAACGCCCCATATCGCTCAACTGCAACATGAGGTTGCCCGGATTGGTGGCGTAGGCAAGTCCGTCTTCCTTTGTGATGATGTTCTGGCGAATCAGCTTTTCAAGCACACCGTCAAAGTGCTGCATGCCTTCGATTTCGCCATCTCGCATGGCGTCCACGAGGGTCTTGCCCGCCGTCTCGCCTTTCTCGATGTATTCGCGGGTCCGCATGGTCGAGCGCAAAATTTCAATGGCCGCGACCCGTCCCCGCTGGTCGGCGCGCGGTATGAGCCGCTGGGAGATGATGTACCGGAACGACTGCGCCAAGCGCGTCCGCACAATGTGCTCTTCACTCTTTGGAAACACCCCAATGATGCGATCCACAGTCTTCGCGGCGTCAATGGTGTGCAGCGTGGAAAGCACGAGGTGTCCGGTTTCCGAGGCTTCCATCGCAATTTCGATGGTCTCGCGGTCACGCATTTCGCCGACCAGAATCACCTTCGGCGCTTGCCGCAGCGCCGCCCGCAGCGCCAGCGCGAAATCTGGCGTGTCGCTGTGCAGCTCACGCTGGTGAATGGTTGAGTTCTTGTGCGGATGGATGAATTCAATCGGGTCTTCAATCGTGACGATATGGTAATACTTTGTCTCGTTGATGAGGTTGATAATCGCCGCCAAGGTTGAAGACTTGCCGCTCCCGGTTGGCCCAGTCACCAACACAACGCCGTTTTTGAGGTCGGCAATCTGACGAAGTTGCGGCGGTAAGCCTAAGTCTTCCAGGGTTGGGATGCGGTTTGGAATCACCCGCATCACGATGGCTTCTGTTCCGCGCTGCTTGAAAACATTGACCCTGAAACGTGAATGTCCTGGCACGCTGTAGGACAAATCCACGGACCCAAACTTATCGAGCTTCTCAAGATTGGTCGCATTATTAGCCAGCAAAACCTGTGCAAAGGCATGCGTGTGCTGTGGGGTGAGCTGTTCAAGCCCCTGTATCTTGACGGCGCGGAGTTGTCCGACAAGCTCGACTTGCGGCGGCCGCCCCGGCGAAAAAATCAGATCGCTGACTTTGTCTGAGACGGACAGCATCATCTGCAAGACTTGGTTGAAACTTTGTTGAACCTGACTCAGTTGGTGTGGCGCAGACATGCAAAAGACTCCTTCCCCAATCAGTTGGCCCGGCAGCGGCTCGGTTGAATCCTAGACAACAGGGCGCAGATGCATGGCTAAAACAAATACGCAACAAGAGAAAACTGACCTGGCCGATGCTAGGTGATACTTGCGCGCTAAGCAACTGACCGAGTGAGAGGCAGCGCCGTTGGCGTTCAGGCGCGGGCAGCCGGGACGGCCAGGAGGGAGACGGGGAGGCGGCGCACAATATCCGGTCACGTTGCCGCCTTTTCTCCAAGTCACCTTGTCCCAACTTCTCCGGTCACCTTGACGCCATAACTCAGGCGGTTGGTTGCGTCATGCGTGAAACCTCGGCTACCCTTGGATCGCCATTTTCCTTTGGATTTTCCTGTAGATCGGAGGAACTCCGCCATGGATGCGGCTTCCAAGGCGCTCGTTGAAGCGTCGCCTCGGACGTTCGAGGAATTCTTTCCCTTGTATCTCGCCATGCACAGTCACCCCATGACACGCATTTTCCACTTTGTTGGAACGGTGCTTCAGGTGCCGATTATCGTCGCTTGCGCCGTGACAGGCTGGTGGTGGGGGCTTTTGTCCATTCCTTTTGTTTCTTACGGTCTGGCTTGGTTTTCTCATTTTGTTTTCGAGCGCAATCGTCCGGCGACGTGGACCAATCCCTGGTATTCACTCCGGGGTGATTACAAGATGGTCGGATTGATGTTGCAGGGAAAATTGTGGCGATGACGCGCGTCACGAAGCACTCTGGGTCACGCCAAGACTGACTGAGCATGACGCCCGACCACTGCCTATCAACCCAAAGTAGATGACGCGCCATGACGACTTCCGTGTTTGGGACGGCGCTTCTGCACCTGCTCATCGCAACCGGTCATGGAATGCTGGGAGCCTGGCTGGCGGTTCGGATGGTATTTCGCCCGCGCCGCGCCTGGAAGCTGTTTGGATGGCGGATTCCCTTTACGCCGGGCATGATTCCGGCCGAACGGTCGGCGTTTCTCAAACGCTTTGCCAGTGTCATTGCCGAGCGTGTCCTCACCGTCGAAACAATCGCTGACGAGATCATGGCGCTTGGCATCGAGGGTGAGGTTGGGGCGGCGTCAATGCGCCATTACGCTGAGCAAACGACCAGTGATGATTTTCTTCACCACTTGGCGCGGCGAATTGTGGAACTGCTGGCCGACGAGCGGAATGCCGCTGGCATCGGTCGCCGGCTCACGGATGGCTTTGCCAATGTGGTGATTGAAGAAGTAGGGGCAACCTATGGCCTGGTTGGCCGCTTGATTGCCCACCGGCTTGTCGAACTCGGCATGCTCAAGCGGATTGTCACCTTGGCGCTCGAAGATATTGCCGCATTGCTGAGCCGGAATGAGCCGGCGCGCGCCGCCATGGTCGAGGCAATCACAACGGTCGGTGGAGATATCTTCGAGCCGGAGTCCACGCCGCCGCGGCTGCCCTCGCCCAATGTCACGCCTGTGACAGAGTTCGTGCAGTCGCTAGGTCGGCGGCTCAACATCGAGCTACTGCTGCGCAACCAGCTCGAACAACTGACGGATCAAATGATTGAAGACCTGATTTACCGGGCTGCCGGACGCGAGTTACAGATGATTGTCCGGTTTGGCGCTCTGGTCGGGCTGCTGGTCGGTATCGTGCAGGCCGGTCTTTTCTTGCTCACCGAGGCCTGACACTGGTGTTCTGGCGCGTCATCTAGCGTCAGAGGTGGACTTTCCAACCGGAGCCGCAAGCGTCAACCGATGGTGGATGAGGCTGAGCATTTTTTCGAGAACCTGCTCTGGTGAAAGCGTGGATGTGTCGAGCCAGATGGCATCATCGGCCCGACGCAGCGGCGAGACCGCCCGATTGTAGTCACGGCGGTCCCGTTCCAGGACATCGAGCCGAGTCTGTTCGCGGGTGCACTCGATGCCGCGCGCGCGTTGCTCGTTGTAGCGCCGCTCGGTTCGGGTTTCAACACTCGCATCAAGGAAGAACTTGACATCCGCATCTGGAAAAACATGCGTTCCAATGTCACGTCCGTCCATGACAACTGTGCCTTCCGCGCCCATCCGCCGCTGTTGGGCAACCAACGCCGACCGGACGCCGGCCACGGCTGACACAATCGAGGCGTAGCGACTGACTTCGGGAAGTCGGATGTCGCTCGAAACATCTTCCCGGTCGGCAAAAACCTGTAAGTGAAAGGGGTCGCCGGCCAGCGTGATTTCGGTCGCTTGGGCAATCTGCGTCAGTTGCGCTTCCTGCTCTGGGATGAGTGGTTCGGGTGGATGATCAGGACGAATGACCCCCAGCCGGAAACCTTTTAGCGCGACGGTGCGGTACATGGCGCCAGTGTCGATGTAGAGCGCGCCGAGTCGAGCGGCGAGCAGCTTCCCAATGGTGCTTTTGCCGGCACCGGCCGGGCCGTCAATGGCGATAACAATGTGTGGCGTGTGGTCGGTTGGTTCCTTCATGGCGCATTGGCGCACAGCGTGCTATCAGCCTAAAGCACGGCTTCTCCGGCCAGATCGGCGATGACGAGTGGGTACACCACATCCAGAAAACGCTGCACGATATAGCCCGACGCGCCCCAGATTGGGTCGCGCTCGGCGTAGTGGAAAAAGTAAACACTCCGCAGGCGGTTGTTGACCAGGAATTGCCGAGTTTCGCGGGCCTCGGTGCGGGCAATGACCGGCAAGGGAACTTCAATCAGGCACTCCGTTTCACTGTGGTCAAGCTGAAACGCGATGGGGTAGGGGATGATGCCGACCACCGGCGTAATCTGAAAACCGGTGTTGGTTTCAAACGGGTCCAACAGGCCAATGACCAGCACTTGTTCGGCTGGCAACCCAATCTCTTCGTGAGCTTCGCGCAGCGCCGTCATCACCGGAGAGGTATCATGCGGATCACGGCGGCCGCCGGGAAAGGCGACCTCTCCGCGGTGGCGGCGTAGGTGGGAAGCTCGCTTGGTCAAGAGCAAGTGTGGCATGCCATGCTTGAAAAACAGTGGAACGAGAACCGCCGCCTGGGCGTCATCACCATTGGCTGGCGCATAGCCGGCGTCCCACCGCCGCAAGACCTGCGCCGCCCGCCTCGTAAACTCGACGCTCACCGTGTAGCGTTGCGCGTCCGGCCCGGCAGGGCCGGCAACTGACCTATCTATCTGGAGATTGATCGTCATGCGGATATTGTATCTGCTTCTGCTATGCAGCTTGTGGCTCACCACGGCTGAGGGCCAAACGCCACGCCGCCGTGACTTGCCGCCACCACTCCCCACGGGAACCGTCCCAGATCGGGTGCCGCTCGAACCAGTCACCACGTCAGAGTCGGACACGCCCAACCCCATCGTGCGAGAACTCCAGGAACTGGTCAAGGCGGTTGCGGCGCTCAAGGCCCAGACCAGGGTACAGGCGGCCAGTGCCCTCCTTGATAGCTTACTCAAGCGCCAAACGACGCTCGAAAGTCAAATCGAGGCCATTCAGACTGAGTATGACCGGTTGCGCACGGAGCGCGCCAATAACCTTGCCCGCCTGGAGAGTCTGTCCACCGAAGTGGCGCGCATGGCCTATGTCTCGCAGGCGGATGCTGAAGCGCGTGTTCGCGCTGATGTGGCAAGTCGTGACGCGACGTTTCAGACCCTTCTCGTGGGGCTTGAGACGCGCTTCAATGAGAAAAACGCTGAACTCATTCAGATCAAAGCCGAAATCGAGCTTCTCAAAGGGCGACTTCGCAACTTTATTGATGAGTCGCCAGAGACTGGGCAGCCCTGACCGGTGTCCGGCGACAACCTGCTGGAATGGATAGCCCTGGCCGCTGGGCTTCGGTAAAGTCTCGTCACACCAAATTTCATCCGCGCTGACGGCCACCGGACGCGCCATCATGTTCTCAGGAGTAGCAACCCACATGCCTTTCGAACTACCGGAATTGCCTTATGCCAAGGATGCGCTCGCGCCGCACATTTCAGCGACCACCTTTGAGTTTCACCACGGCAAGCATCACAAGGCCTACGTGGACAACATGAACAAACTCATTGACGGCACGCCCCATGCCGAAAAGTCGCTTGAAGAAATTATTCAAGCCGCCCACACCGAGGCCAATGCCGGGCTTTTCAACAATGCGGCGCAAGTTTGGAATCACACGTTTTTCTGGAATTCGATGAAGCCAAATGGCGGCGGCGCGCCAACGGGTGAGTTGGCCGACCGCATCAACCACGCCTTCGGCAGTCTTGACCAGTTCAAAGAAGCCTTCAAGCAAGCCGGCATCACCCAGTTTGGCAGCGGGTGGGCGTGGCTGGTGCTTGACCATGGCGACCTGAAAATCACCAAAACCGCCAACGCCGATTTGCCGCTGGTGCATGGGCAAACGGCATTGCTGACCTGCGATGTCTGGGAGCATGCCTACTACCTTGACTTCCAAAATCGCCGCCCGGACTTTCTCCAGACCTACCTTGACCACCTGGTGAACTGGGATTTCGCTGCCGCCAATCTCGCCCAGGCCGCCTAACTTCCAAGCCGCCCGCCGCGCCTGGGCTTGGCTCGCAAGCCTTCTGTGCAAACCAACCGTTGTGGACGCGCGTCGAACGCGCGCGTCCACGTTCGGTGCAGGTTCACTTTTGAACGGTGAGATTTGACTTTGTCGGCCGGCTAATCAATCACCTTCACATCAGTTTCAAAGCGTCGGTAGTTCGTGTAGCGGATTTCCAACCGGATGTGGACTGAACTTCCGGGAAACTCCAGGACGTCGTCGGCGTAAACATAGGTCGGAAACCAGAATCGCCCCTCGATATTTTCCCGGTAGCTTTCAAAGCGTGGAAACTTGTTGTTTTTGTCTTCAGGCAGCGTGCGCCCAGCCGTTTTGACAACCATCAAATCCTGGCTATCCACCCAAACGCGCCCGGCAAAGAATCGCTTGCCGCCAGACTGAAACTTGGGAACTCGCTTGGGGCGAACCTCAAAAACGTACGTGTTCAGCTCGTCAAGCCGCTCCCGCGTAACGTATTCGATGCTGTACAGCGGAGCATCTTCCTTGGTGATTGAGAAAGGCTTGGTCGTGCCAAAGTCTTCGAGGTCGGCCGGTGTGATTTGCAGCCCCTGCAGGGTTGATGGTGGGAATCGCTTGATTTCCTCTCTCCGTTGACCGTTTTCCGTGAAAGACACTTCAGATAGCCGGTAGAACTCACCAGTTGGGCGGTCGTCAATCCCTAGGGTCTGCATGCGGACTTCCTGCCGATAAAGGTAGTTGGCGAACTCGCGTAGCAACAGCGATTCATTCTCCACAAAGCGCTCGATGATCCGCTCGATGTCGAGTGGGCTGCCACGGCGGACGTCTGATCGGTTGTTCTGCCCGGTGGTCGGTGATGGGAAGTCTTGCTCCGACGGATTTGTGGTTGGCGGCGGGACGGTGCGTGGTCGCCCACCACTTTGCGCCTGGGTTGTGACACTTCCCAAACTGCCCCATCCGAGCAGCAGGCTGGCCAGGCCAGTCACGCATACTAGCGAGCAAGTTCTTCGAATGCGGTCGGCTGTCATGTCAGTATCCTCGTTCAGTGTGGTTGGTCATCCGATGTGCTTGTTATCTGCGTGTTACCTACGTGGCCTTTGCCCTTGGCATCAGAAGCAATCCCCTGACGGTATGGAAACACCAGACGTCGGTGCGTCGCCGAACGGTTGGAAGCGCAACCAAGACAAGTCGTTTACCAAGTTTATGTTTCCAGTGTGGTGAGCTAAACTCGTTCACCCGTTTTCTATCGCTAGACTGAGCCGTTTGCCATGAAAAACCTGATTCTTTCTGCCATTCCGCTTTTTTTCATCACCATCGCGCTGGAAGCCATTTGGGATCGCATCAAGGGCACCGGCTTCTTTAGCTGGAAAGACACGTTGACGAACATGGCGATTGGCGCCGGCAGTTTGATGGGGAAGTTTATCCCCACCGCTGCGATTTACTGGTTCTGTTGGTACATTTCGCCGTTCAAAATTGAGCCTGCGTGGTGGTCATGGGCCGTGGTGCTCCTGCTGGACGATTTCTTTTACTACTGGTTCCACCGGATTAGCCACGAAAGCCGGTTTTTCTGGAACATGCACGTCGTTCACCATTCAAGTGATCACTACAACCTGAGTGTCGCGGTGCGTCAGAGCTGGTTTGGTGGGCTGGTAGCCTGGATTTTTTACGTTCCCATTGCGCTGCTTGGCTTCCCACCGGAGATGGTGCTCACTGCCCATGCGATCAACCTGCTGTATCAGTACTGGATTCACACCCAGTTTGTGGGGCGGATGGGCTGGCTGGAGTGGGTCTTCAACTGCCCGACGCATCACCGCGTTCACCATGGCGTCAACGAACCATATCTGGACAAAAACTACGGCGGCATTCTGATCATCTGGGACCGGTTCTTTGGAACATTTGCCGAGGAACGCGAGCCGGTGCGCTATGGCATCATCAAGCCACTTCGGAGCTACAACCCGCTGTGGGCCAATCTCCACGCCTGGAAAGAGATGGTTGACGCGATGCGAACGCGCCCAACGTGGCGTGAAAAGTGGCGCTGTGTGTGGGGCGCGCCAGCCATGACCCCCACCGAGCCGGCTAACTGGGAAACCGAGACGACGCCAGTCGCTTCACGCGCTTGACTTGCAGGGGGTGGCAAGTTCGGGCAAGGTTGTGCCACGCCATCTATCACTCACCAATGTTGTTTCGTCCCTTCCGGTAGCGTGGCGTAGTTTGGAAGGTATCCCGCACGGGATGCCACCCCACCGAGGTGGCAGACGATGGCCTCGTTCCAAGACCCACAGAAACACTTCGCTCCAGTGGAAGTCGTTGAACGGCTTCTCATGCTATGCCAGGAAGAACATGCCCCGGCCGTACTCTACCTAGTTTCAGATTTTGACCTCGCGCTTTACTTGGATGTCTTGGGCTTCGATGGGTATAGCCGTCAGAGCATCGTTGGGCGCCAGCGGGCGATTGACTTCAATCGTTTTTCAATGAATGTCGTGCCGAGTGGCGACCGCGGCCATAGCCATACAACCACCCACTAAGTCTGCGCCTGGTCTTTGCCCTGTGGCGACCGGCAAGTAACTGGACGGCGGATAGGAGAACGGGAAACAAGTGAATTTGCCTTTCCCGCCTTCAGTCGCGCGCCAAGTGGCTTGGGAAGGTTGATGTATCGTCCGATAGTTCGCGGTCCAAAGCGGCTAGACACCGCTTGGCAACCGCCCGCAGCCTTGGCTTGCCATATTTGGCGCGCTGTTCCAGGCGTTCCAAAACTGCCTCGAAGACCTCATCGGAAACTTGTTCCTGAGTTGTCGTTACAAGGCTTGCCGCCATCAAGTCGGCGATACGGCACTGCTCCGGTTCCTGAAACAGGCTCAGGGCGTCCAAAAAACCATCCACGTCACTGGCGATGAGTTCAGCGTAGAACGAGCCAAGGAGTTCGGCCGTCTCTCCGGCGCACCGTAGTCCGGCTGCCAGAAGCGGCTGCTGAAGCGTGGCGTCACCGCGCATGCAAAGCGAAATGGCATATTCGATGGCGTCATCATCTTCAGTCGGGTCGGCCAGGCGCGCCTGAAGTGCCGCCACCACGATGTCCCGATGGCGGGTGTAGTCCTCATCGAGCGCGGCAAGCAAATAAGCAACCGCCACTGCGCGCTTCCCGGTTGCGTGTCGCTCCTCGGCCAGCAACGCCTGTCGAACCGCCGCGCGGTCATAGTATTCAAGTTCCTCGGCGTCGGCGTAATCGTCGGCCAGCAACTCGCTCAGGATGGCGTCACTGGCGGTTTCCTTGGCGGCGACTGTCTCTAGTGTGAAGCCTGGCGTCGAAGCCGTTGGGTTTGGCGGTCGGAACCCAAGCCAAGTGTACCCGCCGACCGACAGTCCAGCCAAAGCGAGGGCAGCCAGTACCGCTAGGACAAAGCGTTTTGGGAGTGGCTCCATCCGTATCTTGCGCGAGAGATTTCGCCCTTGAGGGCGAGACGGGAATAAGTCGCCACGCGCAACACGATGCTCGATGCGGCTCGCCGTCTGTCTCGCGTCCTCCTGTGCAGTTGGTCGAATCATAAGTGACAACCATCTGCGGGGCAACGGCTCAAAAGGCTATTAGGCTACGTTGAGACCAAGCAAGCGCTCCAAAACGTGCGGTCCTGGATTGAAGAGCAACGCCGCATCGCCGACTTTGACGGTCGGGACGACCCGCCGTCCGCCGCTCCACCGAATGATCTGCTCTGGCGCCCCCGAAGTCTGCTCGATGTCAACTTTGGTGTAGGTTGCGCCAGCGGCATCAAGGTAATGTTCGAGATGGCGGCAGTCCGGGCACCAGTTGGCGCTATAGATGGTCACCGGTTGTCCGGCCAGCGGAACGCCCACCCCAGGCGCGTAAGCCGGCGCGAGCGTGGCTGGCGTCGCCTTGAAAAACAGTGCGCGGATTTTTTCACCAATGCGCACGATGGGGAAGGCGGCCGGAATCTGGTCAGTCCAGTTGGCGACCATGTGCTGTGCCTCTGTATCTTCAGCGACGTTGATTACGTTGCAATCCACGTTGAGACCTAGGAAAAAAGCCTTGAGTTGGCCGACTTCCGCTTCATGAGAACCATCATCGTAGAGGTAAACCACTTCACTGAGCATGTGAGTTTTGCCTTTCCTGCCCTGGTCGCGCCGCGCGACCAGGGATCATGATTGAAATCGTTGACGGACAAGGAGATGAAGCCTAACATTCGGTTACGTTTACGCATAACTGTGCTTCCATCTCACGTGTTCGCGCGCCAAGAGGTTAGTTTATGGCGTATTCATCTGAGGGGCGGAAAACCGCGCATACCGTCGAGACGCCGCGCGGCAAGGTTTCTATCCCCGACAAGCTGTACTTCAAAATTGGTGAAGTGTGCGAGATTGTCGGTGTCGAGCCGCACGTGTTGCGTTACTGGGAGCAAGAGTTTCCGCAGCTCGCGCCCCAGAAAAGTTCGGCTGGGCAGCGAATCTATCGGCGTAAGGATGTCGAGATTGCCCTCCGCATCAAGTCGTTGCGCGAGGATGAAGGTTTCACCATCGCCGGCGCCAAGAAGCGACTTTCCGCTGAACGCTCGGCTAGTAGTCGGTTCAAGGTCGTATCCATCGAGCGTCCGGCCGACCCTTCACCGGCCGCTTCACTTTCCGTTACCCAACCAGTGGAGTCGTCCCTTGTGGAAACGACCACGGAAACCCCGGCTGAGTTATCGCCTGCGGATGCGTCCCAGGTTGACAAGGCCCTGGCGACGCTCCATCAAGTCCGCGCCGGATTGGAAAGCATCCTTGCCTTGCTGCGCACCCCGCCGCCCCGTTGACCCTATTCGCCAGTCCGGGGTGACATTGTTCGGCGTCCATAGTGAATGCGCTCGACCAAGCGGCCATCGGTAGCCGCTGACTCAACCGTCAGCGTGTTGAATTCCTCCGTCACCGTGAGCAAAGAAGATACATTCTGACCAAAGAACGCGACGGACTCATCCATCGGTTCTTCTTCAAGCGGCATCAGGGGCGAAGCGCCCCGAAATCCGATCATTCGCATGGCTTGTTGGTAGCCTGGCGACAAATCCGGCAGGCGAACAATGGCCTGCCGATAGGGAGCCGGCAACGCTCCGGCACCTGCCGGAGACGAAGCGGCCAAGCGTGCCTTGAGCTGTTCCGCATAGGCTTGGGAACTGGCAATAACCACCAAGTCGTTGCTCACGAAGTAGGCGCTGCCACGTTCGAGCGGCGCAGCCGCCTGCGCTGCCGCCACGCCAGTGGGTCCAACTTGCCACGTGATTTGTGGAACTGTTCCAGCCACGAAGTACCGCCGCGCAATCGCCCGCGCTACAGCGGCTTCATAGGCTTTGGTATCAAAGGAACGTTCGCAGTGAATGACCAGCGCCCGCTCAAAGGTCACGAACGGCGAGCCAGGGGCAGTGTTGGTCTCCCCAAGCTTGGCAATATAGATTGGCTGGGCAGACCGAAGGAGATTGACCAGCTCAACCTCCAGTGGATCGGGTGGCTGTGCCGTCTGGCGTGACAGTGTCTGGCGCGCTGTGGGGAGTGATGAGGGCGCATTGGGGTCGTCGAGGTCGCGGTCGAAGCGCGCATCGAGTCGCTGGTAGCGTCCACGGCTTGCCGTCGCGTCCGTCGTATCGTCAATCACCCGAATCCGTGGCGGCTCGGTTGCGGTTGGCGTGCGCAATGGAGGGAAAACCACTCCAACGACCAAGGCGGCGATCCGCTCCACCGCGTCATCCGCCTTCTTGACTGTTTCAACGGCCGCGAACGGCGCGGCATTGAGCAACTGGCGCGCAACGGACTGCTGCTGGGATGTCAGGGCCGCCGGAACTACGCGCCCAGTCGTCAGTGACCAGCGGCGCTCCTCAATGCCGTCTTGTGCGAAGGTGACATCTGCCAGCGTGGCTTCGATGCCATTGAGTTCGGTGGCTGCCGCCCCCTGTACCCAGTAGTAGCCAAAATAAGGCTGCTTGCGGAGGCGCGGTACGTCCGTCCATAACGTCAGATCATGCGGCACGAAGCCATCGGCAATGGACAGCGTCGGCCCCATGGTGGAAAGAAGGTCATCCCCACGGTTGCCACCAAGGTTATCGAGGGCGCGCTGCATCAAAGCTTCGTTAGTCGTGACAATGAATTGGCCAGGTGGGGTGGCAACACATAGCCCTTGGCGCAGCCGTCCGCCATCCGTAGCCAGCTCCCGTACCAAGTAGGACTGGCCGGTGGCCGTTGTTCGGTTCTCAAAGAGCGCTTTGCGAGCCAGCAGGGGCGTTGCCGTTGCCTGGGTTGCCGACAGCTCAGTGACAAAAGCCAACTCCAGTTTGCCCATGTCATAGAGCGCAATGGCCGCTCCCTTGCCTGCCATTTGCGCGACGACATCTTCTGTCAGCGTGACACCTACATTGGTCTCGAACTCTTTGATCCGTTCGTTGAGCTTGGCCCACAACCGTGACCGGCGAAAGGCCCGGTAGCTATCACTCACCTCGTAACGCTCACGGACCTGCGAGTTTCGCCAGCGCGCCAACAAGTCGGAGAAATCACGCGCCTGCACATAAGCCAATGCCCCTTTCGGCAGCACGCGCGCCAGGGCGAGTCCGTCATTGGCGGCCGCGCGGCGATCTGCGGCACTCACCAGTGCGCCAACAACAACCAGCAAAAGCAAGCCACCGTAGGAAAGCCGCCGGCCCCAGGTCGAGCGATTACTGAAAGGTGTGACAATTTGGTGTCGGAGCATGTCATTTCACCCGTGCAAGTACGTAGGTCAAGTCGTCATGCTGGGGGGCGTTCCCAACGAAATCCTGAATGGCGGCTGACAAGCGAGCTGAAATTTGATCCACCGGTAAGTGGGCTGCTGCGGCAAGCAGTGCGCGCGCGCGGTCCTCGCCAAATTCCTCATCTCGTTCATTGGTGGATTCGGTGACGCCATCGGTGTAAAGAAACAGTAAATCACCTGGTTCGAGTTGGGTTTCCTGAACCTCGTAGGTTCCCCAGTCAAACATGCCCAGGCAAAAACCGCCGCTGGCAAAGCGTACCCACTCGCCCGTGCGTGGACGGTACAGGAGTGGATCGTTATGCCCGGCGTTGATTGACCGAAATAACCGCGTTTCGAGGTCCAGGACGCCGTAGAAGAAGGTGATGTAGTTGTATGACGGCGACGCCTTGTAGATAACCCGATTCAGGCGTGTGACAGTTTCAGCCAAATCATGGCTTTCAACGAGCGCGCGAAAGCTTGCCTGGAGCGTGGAAACGAGAAGGGCCGCGGGCGTTCCTTTGCCGGATACATCCGCAATCACGATCCCCAGCTTTGGTTCGTCGAAACGGATGTAGTCGTAGTAGTCACCGCCCACCTGGCGGCAGGAAAGGTTCACCCCAATGACTTCGACAACGTCGAGCGTGGGCGAGGCATCGGGTAAAATCCGTTGCTGGATTGCCGCGGCAACCTCCAACTCTTTCTCGATGCGTTCTTTTTCGATGGCTTCCTGGTGTAACCGGGCGTTTTCGATAGCAATGGCCGCCTGGGTGGCGAGGGCCGACAAGAACTGCTCATCCTCTTCGGTGAAGGAGGCGTAACCGTCCCGGCTCTGCTTATCGCAAACCATGAGAACGCCAACGATCTGCCCGCTCACCACCAACGGAAGAATGGCGTAATTTTTAGACCCGCCCTGTTCCCGCAGGTTGAGACGGCAGCCCTGTTGGTTGGCAATGACGACCTCGTGAATTTCACGTGGCTGAATTTGATGGAGCGGGAGCAGGGCTTTGGGGGGGTAGTCGGCATCCAGTCCGAACGAAGCCGCAACCCGCAGTCCTCCCTTTTCGAGCGAAAACAGGACGCCTTCACTCGCATCGAGCAGCATTACCGCCCGTTGGATAATCTCGCTGGCCATCGGGTCTAGCTCATGCAAAGCTCCAATCGCCAGCCCGACATCGTAGAGCGATTGCATTTCGAGGACTTTTCGCTTGAGTCGAAAATTGGCTTCCCGAATCTCGCCGATGATTTGAAAATTATAGAGGGCGAGAGACGCATGCTGCGCCATGGTGGCCAGGAGTTGCAGGTCATCCGACGTATAGTCGCTGCGCCCAAACTTATCGCTCAGGCTTAGAATGCCAACCAACTGACTCCCCACGACGAGTGGCATCCACAGACGTGACTGCAACCGGGTAAACGCCGACGGAGTAGCGGTGACTTGTTCCGCCAGGAGGTGATTTGTTGCCAACAGGTCCACCGGCTTTAGATGAAGCCGCAGTTGCTCGGCCGTCCGGGATGGCAGGGCGATTGCGGGTGGATTATCAATGCCGCGTGCTACGACTGGCCGGAGTTGTTCTGTGGCAGCATCGTAAAGCAGAATCGCTCCCTTCGATGCGGCGAGCGTTCCAAGAATCAAATGGAGCAGCTCCCGTGCCGTCGTTTCAAAGCTCCCCCCGGCGGTTGTAGCTTCGCCAATGTCGGCCAGGGCGGACAGACTGTACAGCAAACGTTCGATGCGCTCTTCGCTAACGGTCATGGATGCAGGGGGCGTTGCCGTGGAGGGTAGCGACATGGTGGATTCCTTGGCGTGCCGTGGGAACGCCCTGAACAAACTACGTTATGGCCCATGCGGTCTAGCTTTGGCAGGAGCGTGGGGCAGTCAGCCGGCGAGCGCCTCAGCTTCAGTTTCATATACTCGGGCGTACTGGGTAAGCCCCATGATTTTGAATGTTTTGGCAATGATCGGCAACAGGCAGCAGAACGCCACCGAGCCGCTGAGTTCCTGGGTTTTCTCGATCATTTCAATCAGAATCGAAACGCCGATACTGTTGACGAGTTGCGTTTTTTCGAGGTTGAGGACGAAGTGCCGATACCCCTCGGCGGCCCGTCGGTTGAACTCGTCCAGAATTTTCTCGCCAGCTAGATTGTTGATGTAGCCTTCAACCGCGATCACGATAAATTTTCCAGCCTGGCGGCTTGTCACTTTGAATACATCGCTCATAAAGTTCAGGGGTGGATGCAAGATTCGCAGCTTGGCGCTCAGTTTTTTTGGTGCTCAGGTGCCGTCAGCGGTTTGTCATAACGGCCGATCGGCTCTGTCGCAGGCTAGAGTCAGCTCGGTCAAATTCAGTCAGGCGCACTTCGGGGGGCGGCGTTTTTTCATCACCAGCCGTGTCCCTTGCGGGCTGGTGAAGTAGTTGACTTCATCCATGAGGCTTTCCATAAGCATTCGTCCGTAACCACGCTTCTGAAGCGGCCGCACGTTGGGTTTGTTGGCCGCATCGAAGCCTTGACCAAAGTCCTGGACAATAACTTCAAGTTCTTCGTCATGGATGGTAAACTCAACGAACACCTTCTGGATCGCGCTACCGCTGTGCTCAAAAGCGTTGATGATCCCTTCGACGAGCGCCAACTTGATCTCAGCCACGCAGTCCGGGCCAAACTCCAGCTCTGCCGCCAGTTGCTCCGCGATTTTGGTCGCCTCAAGCTCTTTGTCGTGAGCAATTGGGATTTCGAGTTCGACGCGCTTTGGGACGTTGGCACTCATTGGCAGCCTCATCACGGCAGTAGTGGAATGAGAGGAGAAGCGCTTGGGAACATTGGTTGGTAGCGACATACTTGGTGAAGACATATCGGACTATAGCTCAGTTTTTGCGTCTGGCGACGCCTGAATTTCACTTGCCAGGGGTTATTTGACCGGCTCGAAGCCTTTGAACTCATAGGTCACTCCAAAGGTAAGCCCGCGCCGGGGGCTAAACTTCGTTAGCCCAGCCACGCCGGCCAGGTCCCACTGGAAGCCAGCCGCTCGCAGGCGTGCGCCCAAACGCGCTTGTCCCTGGCTTTCCAGTCCAGGAACTGGGGTGCGCGGGTTGTAGCGCCCAGCCACCTCACCGAGTACATCCACCCGATCGGTTACGCGGTATATCGCGGCAAGTCCGTAGGTCAGTACGTCCTGCTGTGCGCCGGGTTCAATCGGACTCGTCAGAATTCCGATGCCGATGTTGCCAAAAACGTTGACGCGCTCGTTGGCAAACCGCTTGCCGACCAGCGCCACGCCAAACACATTGGTCGCGTTCAAGCCAATCCCACGGGACTGGTCGCTGTTTGGAAGCTGCACCCCCACCCGAACGCCAAAGCTTGGCGCGCGGCGCGTTTCCTTGCGTAGCTTGATTTTGGTCCAAAGCGTGAAGTCACTCGCGCCGGAAGTCGAGGCTGCACCTGGTGCGATAGCGAGGGGAATCGCGCTGGTACCACGCTCACGAATACTCAAGTAGTCCCGCAGACTCCCTTCGATAGAAAAGCCGACATTGGTGTTCAAGCCAAAGTGGAGGCCCAACACAACCGGGCGGTACAGATCACCACGCAGCCCAGACAAACCAAACCGCTGATTTTGAAAGAAGTCAGCCCCGGCCTGAAGGCGGATACGCCCAGTCTCGACAATATCCACATCTTCGGTCAGAAGTGGGCGTTGTTGAGCCGTGGCGTTCGTCAGTGCACCCCAGAGCAACCACCCACAGACAACCAGCCCGATCGCACCCATCTTGGTCACTAACCGGCAATGCGCCATCAGGCACTGGCAACGGCTTGTCATGAGCGGTGTCGTCGGCTGGAACATGGTAGATCGGTTTGGCGTCGCGTCAGTTTTGTACGACTCGGGCCGAGCGAAAACCAAAATCGCGGCGTAACTCTTCGCTGACTTGGTTGGCTGTCGCCAAGTTATACAAGCCGACTTTGACCAAGTACAACTCATTTTCGGCTTCAGGGGTTGGGCGTGTCACGAACGCGCTCGTGAAGCCCTTCCGATTGAGTTCCGCGACAAGTCGGTTGGCTTCGTCGGCGGTGGCCACTGCCGCGACCTGCACGGCGTACCGTGCATCGGGTAGCACAATGGCGTGTTCAATTGGCTGCTCCAACGGCATCGCCGCCGGCGCTGGAGAACGTTTGGTCAGGGAAGCAAAGGGCGATAGTTTGCCGACGTTCACGCCGAGCGCAAAGAAAACCGTGCACGATGCCACCCAGATCGCGTAGCCAATCACGACCGGCCGCAGCCGCCGGGGCGGCAACGGGTCGGATGGGCGTGGAAGCGAAGAAGGCGATGAAGATCGCATGACAACTGGCAGCCAATGCACTAGCTCAGATACTGGGTAGGCTAAGTCTCCCATTCTCTCTGGCAGGGGTAAACAATACCAAACATCCAGCGCCTGAAACATCATTGCTGGCTTGCATTGGGCCAAACGGCGGTGGCGACCTTCGCGTCTGCCTGTTGCCTGCTATCCGGCTCCTACGATGAAACCTACGCTCACCTCAACACAGCCCGTCCGCAACGGACTGCCTCGACCGCCGCGCCAACCAAAGCCGAAGCTAACCTGTCCACAGAAAAAGCCATGTTGACCAAGGTTTACCGAGAAATGCCGAACATATCACGCGAATCCCGATAGACCAAAGGCACGCTTTTTCAGGTCGTTGCCAACCACACTTAGAGCTGGCGTCTGGAAGGTTGCTCTCAGTACCGGCCAATCTCATCAACGCGCCGGTAAACCTTGATCGGATATGTTTTTTGTGGAATCCAACCCTCTCACCCCTCATTGACCGCCTCTATGACTGTCACTGTGCCGGGGAACACGGTAACGATCAAGAACCAAGAAAGTGATGTGTGCCCCAGCGACATGACTGCAACGTCGTTAGAGACCGTTGCGTCTTGAGTGAACTGTGGGCAGGTCATGGTATCGGGCGTTTCGCAAGCATGGATGCCGTTATCATGGAGAACAAGGGCGGCACAGGGTTCGGTGATAGCCCACCCGACGAAGACGATCTTTCAGAAAAACGACACCCCAAAAAAACTCATCCTGCATTATCACTGATGCCTGCCCTCAAGATGCCTCAGATGTGAAGATCATTGCCAAACAGATACTTATCAGCTTGACTTGGCTTGCGGAAGTTCCTCATGATAAGAACAACAGCTCTTCGTTCAACTCTCCGAATACTCGCCGATCCTGAAAACAATGGTTGACTCTGGCTACCTGCGGAAAAAAGTCAACCTCTATCAGGAGCAACTCAGGCAATAAACTGGTAAAGTAATGTCCGATGGGACTTTCTGGTTGGACGAACGCCTATCACTGCCGATAACTCGAAATGGGATTTGTACATGCACTTTATAATATTGGTTGTCGTGGATGTCAGGTCACATGCATTTCAGGCTATCGCAGCTGTGAACCCGCTCATGGTTTGTGTGGTACTTGGTGCATGTGGGGAATTACCAGCATTGGTAGGTGGGACGCTGGGGGACTATGCAATCGTTGAGGTTGTAATTCCACGACCTGAACGAACAAGCTTCACCTTGAAACGCTCGTGACCACACCCATGAACTCAACTGTGAACCACCTGACTCTGCTTCCAAGCCGGAAGCAGAGTCACATCCTAACGCTAGGAGAAGGTAAACCTATGCTTCTGAAACTTACGCGAAGCCATTGCGCCATCGTTGCCACCTTGTTAATGCTCGCATTCTCAACGACTTCTTACGCTCAACGCACATCCGATACACCTCAGCAGGCGAACCGGCCCACCCCACAATCCGCTGAAGCCTGTGCTGCCGAAAAAAATAACTTCAGGAAGGCTTACGGTGAAGTTGCGGCTTATATCAACCAAATGGATCTCAAACAGGGCGTGAACTTCTTTCGTGACCTTCCACCGCCCGTTCGCCGCGGCGTCTATATCGCCATGTCCCCTGAGAAACGTAAGCTTATCTACTACTATGCCTTAGAGCATGTTATTCAACCGGATGTTCCGCTTGAAACCAAGCGTGCCCTCCTCAACAAACTTGAAGAAATCGAGGCACGCTTTAATATCAAAAGTGACGAGGACGCTCAAAGACAAAGTCCTGAACTCGCCAAAGCTTTTGAGGCTCTTTACGAGCAGGCGTCAGACCAAGAAAAAGAACTGATGAAAGGTGCTATGGACTTTTTCTTTCCTAAAAGCATATTGCCTTTTGTTGAAGGAGAATTTGCTATCACACCAGAAGGTAAGCAGTGTTTTGTCGAGCTTTCCAAATATTCCCCGACCTTCAAAGCCATGGTCGATTCCGGCTATCTAGATAAAAAGGTTGCACTCTACCATTCACAGTACAATCAAGATACCGGTAACGGTACTTCTGACGGTATCTTCTGGTGTGCCGAAAAACTCATGCTTTAAAACTCATGCTTTGTTCTGAACGTGACCAGAAGGACTGCTCCAGTCGTCAATCATCGGAAGGCAGGCGACAAAAAGGACCAAGCAGCAACAGAGTAATCGGGCTTCGAGAGCAGGCAATGCGACGAAATTACCCAGCATAGCTGCGACATAGTCAGTCTATCCTGCGTATAGATGTGACGTTGGTAACTCAATCCGCTGTCGCCGTCCGCACCCAAAAGTCAGCACTGCCCCCTCTCGCGCTCCGTCTCAGGCTATAGATATTCTATCTGTCTGGCAGGTATCCATGGGGTTTGGACATTCTTCCCGGCCTGAAGGCTGGAAATTCCTACGACGCTCAGGCGCGGCTTTAAACCTCCTCTGAGTCGCTTTGGCGTCCTTACCTGCGGCTAGCGATGCGGCATCGCTCACTTCACAGGCGCATCGGGCATACCCTGCCCTGGTATGTTATCGCCCGACCACATCGGCGTTTTCCTCGAAGCCACACTTGACACAACCGGGCTTGCGTTGGACGGTTGTCCACCGACATGCAACCACAGCCCGACAGGTCTAGCTCATGTTCTGCGGCGGCGCGGCGATTCTGCGGCGGCGCGGCGACCGGCCAGCCGCCCCGCCATGCCAGCTTGTAAGCTCGTTGGCGCCGGAACTCGAACCAGCCTTGCTCGATAATGGACTTGTTCAGTCTGGACTTGGCCCGAACGTTTCTACCCGGTTGCGCGGCAGTCCCGGCCGCCGACTTGGACATGTTCCGTACCTGCAAGTCCTCGATGCACGGCGTGGTTTTGGCCGATGGCGCTCGTGACCTTGTGCCGGACGTCGCGGCGGAGTGGCGAACGCGGGCATGCATGCGTTGTCTCCTCGCTTTGGCTTTCCTCCGGTTGCGGCTGAACTTCACCTTGCGGCTCATCGCCTGCTGCGCTTTGCGCAAGATGGAAGCGGACAGCCTGGCCCCTTCATCGGTCAGACGACTGCATTAGTCAGACGACTTGTGCGGAAAATTTGAACTTGCGCGCAATTTCAGCGATAGTGGAACTACGCCGGCGTGTACAACTCGTCTGTTCATCGGCGACTGCTCGTGTCCCCGGAGCGCCATTCCTCGGTTCCTGCGAGGCACGAAGCCATGAGCGAATCGAATCCTGCTACGCCGCTCCTCGAACGCGGCTTTTCCAACCTTCTCGTGACAGGCATTCTCTATCCGATGACCTGTCTGCCCTTCATGCCCCTGACGGGGATTTACAAAACCGGCAAGCTCGTCTTTGAGCAACTCAAAGATACGCCGCTCGGTAAGACGACGACCTCCCACATCACGGCTACGGCTGTCATTACGCCAGTCATTATGATGCCGCTGATGGTTCCGCTGGGCCTCGCTCAGGGGCTGACGTTTGTCTCTGACAACGTCGCCAAGCATGGTATTGACAAAGGGGTGGAAAACCTCATCGGCAAGATCACGGGTGTGGTTCGCACGACTGCGGACAGCGCACTCAATCGCGGCAACTGAATAAGTTCCGAGAAAGCCTGGTGATAACCATGCCGACCCTAATCGCAGTTGAAGCTCCGGTTGAGGTATGCACTTGTGGGGCAACCATGGAGGCATCCGCGCAGTCTGGACCACGCCGTTTTGATTATGTGTGCCCAGCTTGCGACAACCACAAAGCTAACTACGCTGCCATCACAATCCGCAACTCAAAGACAAACCGTGTCCATCGGGGCTGGCTGGTCGGTAAAACCAAGCCGGTTTACATCGGCCATGTGCTTTACCACCAGTTGACCATCGAAATCCCACAGAGTGACGGCGCGGAGATGTGCCACGACCTCAGTATGCGGATGGCTTATGGACGCAAGCCACACGTCACCTTGGAGATTGCCGATGGGCGGTCACGTGGCGACTTGATTTTTCTCTTCAATCGTGGGTGGATGGAAGATGAACAGCACACCACGATTGTGCTCGAGGAAGTCGGACGCTCGTTGTTTGAGTGAGGAATGGTTTGGGGAAGCGTTGCCCAACGGTGTCACCGTCCATCCGGGTTACCGTGGAGGGCTGCGAGCCGTCGGCGCGCCAGTCCCGCCGTTGCTCATCCCGTCATCGCTTGGCGACCTCTGCGCTTTCGGCTAGTCTCTGACGGCAGTTTCCGGCCGCAGGGGGCAAGTGGCGATGTCGTTGGCGTATATCTTGCAGGAGCTTGACGACCCCGATTTTGACGACATTCACGGCGATGATGAAACGGGCGGTTTTGCGGCCGACAAGGCCCTGCGCTTGCTGGTTTCCTCGCTGTACGCGAGTTGGCGGCCGTCTGCCGTGACCTTCCTGGCCGCAGCGCGGGTTGCCGTCAGGTGCGGGGAGCGGTTATCCCAGGTTACAACCGTTGTGCCGGATGTCCTGGTCGCCGCTGGTGTCACGCCGTCTGCCGAATGGTGGAAGCCATCCCATCGTGTGTATCTGGTTTCCCGGTTTGGTAAGCCACCGGATGTGGCCATTGACCTGCTGACGCGCGCCGCCGAGCGCCCTGAGACACCGGTCGCAAGGCAGCAGGCCTACGAACAGATGGGCGTCACCTACTGGGTGGTCTATGACCCATGTCGTCTCCGTTCGGCGCAACCGGTGACCGTCTTTGAGCGGAATGGACAACGCCTGACGCCCCGGGCAGATACCCAGCTTCCGCGGCTTGGTCTGGGGCTGACCCTCTGGCGTGGAACGTTCGAGCAGCGGGATGACGAATGGCTGCGCTGGAACGACCTGTCCGGCAACCTGTTGCTGACCGGTGACGAACTGGCGACCTACTGGCGTTGCCGGGCAACGGAACTGCAAGCACAGGTCCAAGCGTCTTCGGTTCAAGCGCCACCGGCCAAGCCCGACCACTAAGCCGAAGTCATCGCGCCCAACTCAAAGCGTTCGTGAATGGCAGTCACCGCGGCGGCGGCTTCACCTTCGGCCACGACAAACGAGATGTTGATTTCTGATGAACCTTGCGCAATGGCGATGACATTGACGTTGGCCGTGGCCACGGCCGAGAAAATTCGCGCGGCAATTCCCGGCCGGCCGCGCATCCCGGCCCCAACCACCGCTACGATAGCCACCGGCTGGTGCGCATCCACGCGCTCGACACAGCCCTGGTGAAACTCAACGGCCAGGGCTTTGACCAGGGCCGCCCGGGTTTTTTCGGCATCCGCGCCTTCGATCATGAAGCACAAGTTATTCTCGGATGACGATTGCGAAATGAGTAAAACATTCACCCCGGCCGCCGCCACGGCCGCGAAGGTCTTGGCGGCAATGCCCGGCACGCCCAGCATGCCACGTCCGGCGACGGTGATCAGCGCCAGCCCCTTGATGGAAGTCACTGACTTGACATCGGCCTGCCAGTCGCCAGTGGTGGCTGAGACGCACGTCCCCGGCGAGTCGGGCCGAAAGCTGTTCTTGACGTAGAGCGGAATCCCCTTTGGAATCAATGGAAGCAAGGTCTTGGGATGAAGTACCTTTGCGCCATAGTAGGCCAGTTCACCGGCTTCGGCGTAACTAATCTCTGACAAGACCTGGGCCGTTGGCACGAGGCGTGGGTCAGCCGTCATGAAGCCGTCGGCATCCGTCCAGATAACCACTCCGTCGGCTTCGAGTGCCGCGCCCAGAATTCCGGCAGAATAGTCCGAGCCGCCACGTCCAAGCGTCGTCGGAATACCCTCTGGCGTAGCGCCGATGAATCCGGTAACGACAGGAATCTGCCCAGTTTCAAGCACCGGGCGCAGGCATTCGCGGGCGGCCAGCGCGGTTGCGGCCAGGTCAGGCGTGGCTGACCCGAACATATCGTCCGTTACAATCAGTTGGTCGGCGTCAAAGGCTACGGCTGGGATGCCGTCCGCGCGCAGCGCTGCCGCGACCAGTCGGGCAGACAACCGCTCGCCTAGCCCGGCGATGAAATCCTGGGCGCGGGGCGGTAACTCACCAACCAACGCAATGCCTTCACCAATTCGGGCGAAACGCTCCAGTAAAGCGTCGAGTTGAGCCTGCAACGCCTGGTGTTCGGCATCCGAAGCGACCACCTGCGCCAGCGTTTCAAGGTGCCGCCGCCGCAGTTCGGCATGAGCGTGGTCAATGGCTGCGACATTGCCGCCAACGGCCGCCTGGACGGCGCCAAGCAACATATTGGTGACGCCGGCCATTGCCGACACCACCACGACCACATGCGGATCACGGGCGCGTTCGGCGGCAACGATCAAGACCAGTTGCCGAATGCGTTCCGCGTTGCCGACCGACGTGCCACCAAACTTCAAAACCTGCATCAGCGAATTTCGACCGTCAGTGAGTACTTGATGCTGCTCCTGAGACGGTCGGGCGGGGAGATCTGCGAGACGATGAGAATATAATCACCTGTCTTGGGCAGTGTGACCGACGCCGTGCGGACAGGCTGGTACACGCTTTCTTCCAGCGGAGCTGCGCCGCCAGTCTCGTCTGGGTCAACATCGTAAACCACTGCGCCAACTTGTGGGGTGGTTTTGCTCAGGGCGAATGAAAGCGTTTGCCCGGCCGAGGCGCGTAGGACGTATTTTCGCCCAGCCCGATTCGGCAGCAGCGTGCCGCTCACCGTCGTGGATGACGCCCCAGGCGTGAAACGAATGCGCGTTGGGCGCGCAGTTTGGCCAAACGCAGGGAACGCCACCGCTGCCGCGAGGGACACTCCCAATCCAACCAACACTTGTCGTCGCATGGTGTTACCTTATGATGGGTTTGTTGAGTAAGTTTTGCTGCCAAAAACGATGGCATGGCCGTGAAACGACGTTCTCAAGTCAATGCCCTCAACCGAGTGTCGCGGCCGCGGCAGCGCAGCCGAAGGGTTCTCCATCCACCGGTTCTTTGGAAGCAGGCGCTTTGAAAGGCACACGCGGGTAAAGTCCTAGCGTGGCCAGCAGCCGCGTATCTTCGGCATAGTCATTGGTCGGGGAAGCTTCGGTGAGCATGATCTTGGCGTCACTTGAAAAAATTGAGTTAGCGCCGGCCAGGAAGCACATCGCTTGCGCTTCTTCGGAAAGCTGCGTTCGACCGGCCGAAAGGCGGATGATCGAACGCGGCATGGCAATCCGCGCCGTCGCAATGACGCGCACCGTTTCCCAAACGGAAACATCCGCTTGGCTTTCCAGCGGTGTCCCCGGCACACGGGTGAGGATGTTCACGGGGACGGATTCCGGGTGGGGCTGCATGGTCGCCAGGGTGTGCAGCAGCCCAATGCGGTCGGCAACGCTTTCGCCGAGGCCGAGGATGCCACCAGTGCAGAGCGTGACGTTGGTTTTGCGTACGTTGGCGAGTGTCTCTAGCCGGTCGTCATACGCGCGTGTCGTCGTGATCTGACCATAGTGCTCGCGGGACGTATCGAGGTTGTGGTTGTAGGCATGAAGTCCGGCCGCTTCCAGCCGCCGGGCCTGCGCTTCGGTCAGCATGCCCAGCGTACAGCACACCTCAACGCCGAGCGCGTTGACGCCGCGCACCATGTCGAGCACCGCCTCAAACTGGTCGTCGTCGCGGACGTTGCGCCAGGCCGCCCCCATGCAAATCCGACTGACCCCGTTGGCTTTGGCTCGTTCGGCAATCGCTACGACGGTGGCTCTGTCCAAGAGCGGTTGGGAAGCGATACCGGTTTCGTAGTGCGCCGACTGTGAACAGTAGCCGCAGTCTTCCGGGCAGCCACCGGTTTTGATGGAAATGAGACGGCAAACCTGAACTTCCCGCGGGTCATGACCGGCGCGGTGAACAGTGGCTGCCCGGTGCACCAGCTCCAGGAGTGGCAGATCGTGAATGGCGCGCAGTTCATCGCGCGTCCAGTCAAATCGGATCGAGATGTTGGACATTGAACAAACAGCCTTGACCTCAAGATCGACTCAGAAGACGACGACAGTCGGGTAGAGCGGGACGGTCCACACCGGGCTGACGTAGTACGGACTGAGATAGGGCGTATAGTACACGTACGGGTTGGTGATGACAAAATCGTAGTCGTACACCGTTTCGGTCGTGGTGGTGGTCGCAGTGGTAGGCGTGGTGGGTGTGGCAGCTTCGAGTGCGCGCTGTTCAGCCTCGATTTCCTGCCCACGGCGCACCAGTTCGAGCATGATTTGGCTGCCGCGCGTGACCATGTCCGTCAGGACATCGTCTGGGGTGACTTCGAGGGTTTGACCGGGATTGTTAGGGTCAGTTGTCGTGTAGCCAAGCTGGCAGGGGTGGAGGTTGGTGTTGACGATATCCAGAATCTCCTGCCACAGCTCGCCCGACAACACACCCAGTTCCCACTTACCATCGGCGTAATCGTCAAACCGACCTTCCATCACGAAGGACATGAAGACGATTTCAACTGGGTCGAGCTTTTTGTAGATCGCCACGGCAACGCGCAGGTCTTCCCAGCGGTCTTGCTGGAGGTAAAGCCGCCAGCCATCGTCGTCGAAGTCGTAGTAACGCTCAAAAGCAAATTCGCCGGTTGCCAAGTCCACCGCGCAGTAGATGTCATAAACCGTCAAATACTCTTCGTAACGTTGACGGAACCGACGCACCCGCTCCTTGCCGGCTTCCGTCAGTGCGTAGTGCGCACCCTGAATTTCAATCAGATGTTCGTTGAAGAGCGTCTGAATGACATCCTTGAGCGCCATTTCATCCGGGTCGGTTGGCACGACGGCAAACTGGCGGCCTTTGCGGGCCATTTTGTCAAGCACGAAGATGCTTGCGAAACCAATCCGTTGAGCGTCGGTTAGGGCATAGGTCTGCTTGGGTGTGGTCATGGATCTTCCTCAACTTGGGGTGGTCATGTCGCTGGTGGGCGGCCTGCCGTGCGTGTGGGCATGCGCGGCGGACGCGACCAGCTACGGCATACGTCCGCCACGAGTGGCTGCTGGGTGGATTCGGCTCGCCAGGATTGGCGACGGATGGATCAGTTGCGCCGACCGCGCGTGTTGAAGTTGCGACTGGGTGGCGGCGCTGTCGGGCGGGCAGCCGCCGGTGGGGCAGGGCGTGATACCGGAGGCGGTGCCGTTGGACGGCTGGCGCTCGGTGGTGGCGCTGCTGGGCGGGCTGGCGGCGCCGATGCTGGATTTGACCGCTGTGCGGCCGGCCCTTGCCCAAAGCCCCCGGCGGCAACCGGGCGATTGTCGTCGCGCTGCTGGAACTGGCGTTGGGTCTGGCCTGGTTGGGTGAGTGGCTGACGGAAACTAGGCGCTACCTTGCCGGCGTTGGGTGACGGCGGCAACGACCGAACTGGCGGCGCGGACGACCGCTGAACGGGCACATTCCGGGTGTAGTTCGTGACGGTCGTGCGATAGGTCGCCACCGGCACTGGCGCATAGGGACGGTAGTAGGCCGGGAATGCCCCAAACCCATACGGAGAAACATAAAAAGCCGGTCGCGGCGTCAGCGCCCAGGCCAAGAAGAGCGCCGTCGCGATGGGGAGTGCCGCTGAGTAATAGACGTTTGGGCCATACACGGCCGGATGCCCCTGCACTTGGACGGTTGCTTCCGACTGTCCTGGCGTCTGTTCGATGACGAGGTTGGCGACTTCCTGCTCTTGGCCGTCATTGAGCAGCGCGACGAAGGAGAAGTTTTTGGTAGTTCCGCCACCATATTCCTGAACCCGGACGTAGTCCACGTTGCCATCTTCGTCGAGGTCGAGGTTATTGATGGAGCCGGGCTGGTTGAGCAAGCGTTCGAGGGTTTCGGCATCCTTAGCCTGCTTGGTCAGTCCGATGAGCGCCTGAAGGTCAAGCCCCTGACCTGGAACATTACTGGTTGCCGTGACCGTTGACGGCTTGGCTGGTGGGGCGCTAACCGGTTGAGGTGCTGGGCGGGATGCTGAGCAAGCAAAGCATCCACTGGTGAGGAGGGCGGCGATACCAAGGGCCGTGCCGCGCATCCAGAAGCCAGTCGGTGAAACCATGTCGCAAACTCCTTCCAATGGTGATTTGGGGGAAATGGATCTACCTGTTCGTTGAACAAAGCACTTCTGAGGCGGCACATGGCCACCGTCCAGCTGTGGCTCAAACGCTATCCCCCAGCCTAAAGTTCCAGAGCTTGGTGGTTTACAGGAGTGCTGCCGGCCAAGCGACTGTAGCCTGACAGCGTCTGGCCTGGCGAATCAAGACTGTGTCGGACCAGTCGCCGCCGCTCATCCACGCTTACCGAGGTTGGTCGGTCCGGTGGAATTCGGTCCTGTGGGAACAGCCTGTATGGCCGAAAAACGTGGTCTCGTTGCGGCGGGCTGTCTGCCAGCGTCTGAAACCGCTGTTTGCCAACATCTGAAACCCAAGCCCTGAGTATCAAAAACTGAATACCAAAACTGCGTACCAAGCTGGGCCAAGCGTTGAAGATTCGTCCTGGATTTGGTTGACCATCAAGGCTTGCGCCAGGTCAGTAATCCAAAAAAAACAATTAATCCGAAAAATAAAATGCCCTACGCGGGCGAGCGCACCGGCCGACCAGTCCGTGTGTTTGTACCAGCCCCTGGAGAAGCCAATGAAAAATAGCGTTGGGTGTATCCGGTTGCGTTGAGGAAGGCAGCCAGGCAGCGAAAACTGTTTAAGTAAGCAAGCTGTGGCGCGAAAGTTGCCTGAAAGACTCCGGTGGGGTTACCTAGTGACTCGTTGATAACCCTTGGAATCCCTTAGCTAGGCTTTAGAGAGGAAATCCTATGTTCTCAGTAAAGACTTACCCTAGCCTACGCAGGCTGCATTGGCTTCAAACCGGCGTGTTTTGCCTCATCGTCGGGTTAGCCAATGTTGCCGCCGTGGCGCAAACCATCTACGGGAATGTCTCCGGTCGGGTGACCGATCAGACAGGCGCTGCCATCGTTGGCGCACGGATTGAAGCGAGGAATCTCGACACCGGAGAGACTCGCGAAATTGTCAGTAGCAGTGATGGAACCTATACTCTTCGCTCGCTGCCTGGCGGACGTTATGCCATTCGCATTTCGGCGGATTCATTCGAGACGCTCGTGCGGGAGCCCGTGAACGTCACGGTCGCGCGCGACGCCATTGTGGACGCCGAGCTCAAGCCCGGCAGCAGCCAGGAAGTCGTGACCGTGACGGGTGAAGCCACCTTGATTGAGACGAGCCGCAGCCAAGTCAGTAAGCAAGTGGATGGTCGCCGGATTTTGCAACTGCCGGGACGCAACACGCTCAACGGACTGGCTTTGCTCCAGCCGGGTGTGGTCAACAACCAGAACGCCCGTCCAGGTTCAGGCTTTGCTGTCAACGGCGCACGGACCCGTTCCAACAACTTCCTCATTGACGGCACCCAGAACAATGACCCGTCGCTCTCGATTCCGGTGCAGAACCTGCCGCCCGAGGCCCTGGCCGAGTTCCAAATCATCACCAATAACTTTTCGGCTGAGTTCGGTCGCAACGGTGGCGCCATCGTGCAGCAGCTCACCCGCTCTGGAACGAATGAGTTTAGCGGGATTGCGCACTACACTTGGCTGGGGAACGGTCGTGACTCACTGACCACGGCCCAGCAACGCACCTTCAATGCCGCTCGCGCGCAAGGCTTTAGCGAGAAAGAAGCGCTGCGCCGCGCCCGTGCCGTGACGGTCGAAAATACCTGGGGGATTACCTTTGGTGGGCCGATCAAGAAGGATAAAATCTTCTTCTTCACCAGCTTTGACCGGAACACATTTCGGACAACGGCCGCCCCGATCACCGTTGCCATTGCTCCGTCTGGAATCGCAGCTTTGCAAGCCTACGCGGCTGCCAATCCATCTGGGCCAAACGCCCTCGCGCCAGGCGCATTGACCTTTCTGACCAATACGTTCCCAACGGCAAACGACCCGACGCCGCGCGGCACGATCACCGTTCGGCGGCCGTCAGACAACGCCATCGTGGCAACGTTGCCTGTGCAGCAATTCAACCGGGCGCTGGCCGGAAGTCTTCCGTATGGCACAAACTTCTGGCGGCTCCTCGTCAGGGGCGACATCAACCTGACCAGTAATGACCGATTTTCACTCCGGTACCTCCAGGACCGCAGCCGTGACCCTGGGTCGCCGACGGCCATTGCCGGCAACGAAATCGGAACGAACGTTGACAACTACAACGGCGCGGTCAACTACATTCGGACTTTCGGTCCGCGTATCGTCAATGAGTTCCGTTTCAGTTTTGTGGATCGGGCGCTCAACTTCCCGGAAAATGTGCCACCACAAATTAGTATCGGTGGCTTCAATTCAGTGGGAAATGCCAACTTCCCGCAGTTCCGCAACAGCCGGGTCATCGAGTTCACCGACGCGCTGACCTGGACCTTTAACAAACACACGCTGAAGTTCGGTGGAAGCTACAATCGCATCAACCTCGACTCCTTCTTTGCGCCCAACTTCCGTGGCTCAGTTTCCTACGGCTCGCTGTCGGACCTGCTCTTCGACCGAAATGCCAGCTTCTCACAATATGCTGGCACGGGGCTGGTTCCCGCGCGGGTCAACGAGGTGGGTGTTTTCTTCCAGGATGATTACCGCATCCGTCCCTCGCTCACGCTGAACCTTGGACTGCGTTATGAGTATGTGTCTGCCCCGTTTGGATTTTTCTCCAATGCCGAGCCAGACATCAACAACTTTGCTCCACGGATCGGCTTTGCCTGGAATCCACGGGTTGAAGGCGATGGGTTCATTGCCACCATGCTCGGCCGGGACAAGACGGTGATTCGTGGTGGGTATGGTATCTCCTACGACCAAATCTTTCTCAACATCTTGCTCAACAACTCGCGTAACTTCCCACGCGGGGTCAACGTGGCCATTGGACCCATCAGCGATCAGCGGTTGTACATTGCCAGCAACCGTCCGGCACCGCCAACGCCATCGCAGTTTACCGGCGACCCAAACCTGCTGCCGGTGCGGTTGTATTCGCCCAACAAGCGCGTGTCACTGCCGTATCAACAGTCGTTCAACTTTGGCTTTGAGCGGCAATTGTGGAGTGATTATGTGTTCCGCATGTTTTACATCGGCTCACGTGGGTTGAAGCTGGTGCGTGAGGTTGAAAGCAATCTGGGCTTCAATGCGACCGCCGTCAACGCCAACCCGGCATTTTACGCCAACATTCTGCCCCAGTTGCAGCCCATTCGGAATGCCGCCGGGCAAATCACCGCGTTTCGGCGTGACCCGTCCCGCGGCTCCATCCTCATCGGCGATGGTTTGGCCAGTTCCTGGTATCACTCGTTGCAGTTGACGCTTGGGAAGCGCTTCCGCAATGGCATTCAGTATGAACTGAACTATACGTGGAGCGCCTTTATCAACGATAGCGACGACATCCTGGGCGGGCAGACCAACTCGACGTTGCCGGCCAATCCGCTTAACTTCAGTCAGGATCGTGGACGCTCTGGACTCGACCAACCACACCGCTTTGTCGCCAACTACTCCTTCGAGATTCCACGCATTGACATCTCGAATCCATTCTTCGACCGGTTGGTCAACGGTTGGTCCATGTCCGGTGTCAGCACGTTCTCGTCCGGCACGCCCTTCAGTGTCCTCAATGCGTTCAATGCATTGGGCATTCTCCCTGGGCAGATTTCCACCGTTGAGTTGTCCCAGCGGGTCAGCATCAACCCGGCCGGCCAGCCCGGCACGGCGACCGGTTTCACCGGTGTGACCAACCCATTTTATGTTGCCAACCCGGTCAACTCGGGCATCAATGGTAACAGTGGACGAAACATTCTGCGGACCGGCGGGGTTGCCAGCACGAATTTTGCCTTCGTCAAGCGCATCCGCACGTTTGGTGAGCGGCAGGGGCTCGAAATTCGCTGGGAAGTCTTCAACGTCTTCAACCGGCGGAACTTCACGGTTATCCCCGCCAACACGGTCAACAACGCCACCAATCCGGCGCTGTTCCTCAACCTTGGACAGACGAATGTTGGCGGCCGCTCGATGATCTTCACGGCGCGGTACACCTTCTGATTGCCGGTTCCACACCGGTTGCCAGTTTGCCCGTCAGTCTCTTGGCTGGCGGGCTTTTTTATGAAGCTCGTCAGCGCTTGGTTAAAAACCACTGGGGAAGCCACGCCAAAGTGAGGCTGATATCCGGTCTTTTCTAAAGACTTATCCAAAAATCTGGAAAAAATGCTTCCCGCTCCGTGGATTTGACCGAACCGGTCTCCTTTCCCTGTCGGGGATGTGCAGCCAACATGGCCTTTGAATAGCTGGTTTTATGCTCATCCTTGAAAAAAGACTGGCGTGCGCATCAGATTTGGCTTCAAATTTGCCTATCTCAAAGCCTCAAACACCAAGTACGGATACAAGCTTGACTGGCTCAGAGCCAAGTTTCACGAAAGGAACGTCTCATGATCAGACTTCAGTGGGTATGCCCGCCGTCTTGGGCGGCTAGCTTTACCTTGGTCCTTAGTCTCTTGGTGATGTCCCTCGGCACATTCGGACAAACCACCAACGGACGCTTCGTTGTAACGGTTAAAGACCCAAGCGGTGCGGTGGTAGCTGGCGCGAATGTCTCTGTCACGAATGAGGGGACAAAGCAAACCATTACCGGAACGACGACCGAGAGCGGCGTCTTCACGACCTCGCCACTACCGGTCGGGAGCTACAGCATCACCATCGAAGCCGATGGCTTTACCAAAAGCATCATTGAAAATCTCAACCTGAATGTTGGGCAGGAATATGGCGTTGCCGCCGTGCTTCAGGTCGGAGGCGCAAGCGATGTCGTCACCATCTCGGGTGGTGAGGCCTTGCTTCAGACGACGAACGCCGAAGTGCGTAACACCGTCAATGCGCGACAAACCCAAGAGCTACCGCTGATTACCCGGAGTCCGCTGGCGCTCGTTCAGCTTCAGGCCGGCGTGAACGGCCGGTTGGCCAACACGAACACCGTCATCAACGGCCAACGGTCTTCGACCACGGTCGTGACCCAGGATGGCATCAATATCCAGGACAACTTCATTCGTGCCAACGCGATTGACTTTTCGCCAAATAACCCAACCGTCGCCGGGGTTGGTGAAGCCACCATCATTACCTCGAACGCGACGGCCGACGTGGCCGGCTCATCGGCCGTGCGCTTTGTGACTCCGGCCGGAACGGATGAGTTTCACGGCGAGGTCTTTTGGTTTCATCGGAACAAGGTCCTCAACGCCAACGCCTTTTTCAACAATGCCGCCGGCATTGCTCGCCCAAACTTCATTCGCAACCAGTTCGGTTTCACACTTGGTGGGCCGGTGGGCATTCCCGGTGGCCCCCGCGTCAAGAATTTGTTCTTTTTTGCGACCTTTGAGGGAATTCGGCAGCGGTCTCAGGCCGGGTTGACCACCACTGTCCTGACACCGAACGCGCGCCAGGGCATTTTCACTTACATTGACAATGCCGGTGTGCGCCGCACGATTGACCTGCTTGCTCTCCGCGGTATCTCGATTGATCCGACCATTGCTTCGTTCATTGCGCGCGTGCCGAACTAATCAAACCTCACGACCGTGGGTGATGGTTTGAATACGACTGGGCTCCAGATCATTCGTAGCACACCATTTGACCGCGACACATCGGCGTTCCGGGTGGACTACAACCCAACGGAGCGGCACCATCTCGAGTTCATTTACCGCCAAGCGGGTGAAACGATTGGGCGAACGGATATTGATACGACCTTCAACAATCCGGTCATCGTCAACAATGTTGGTCCGACGAACTTCGGGGCCGCCGCCTGGGTGTGGAATGTTTCGCCGCGTCTCAATAACGAAATTCGGTTTGGGGCTAATTTCACTGCGCCGTTTTTCAATGTGAACCGGTCACAAAATCCAGCTTTCTTTCTGGGTGGACTCCCGTTCACCAACCCGGACGTGACGTTTCTTCCGCAGGGACGTGACACGCAGATTATGACCATCATTGACAATGCTTCACTTCAGCTTGGCGCGCACAATCTTCGCTTTGGCGTGCAGTTCGATTGGCTGAAGGTGCGCCCGGTCAATGATGCCGGTATTGTGCCAACGCTGACGCTCAGTCAGCAGTCACTTGGGGTCGGAGGTAACCCGGCAGCGCTGACGGCGGCTCTCTTTCCGGGCGGCATCAATGTCACGCAGCTTCAGACCGCGAACACCTTTTTGACGCTCTACAGTGGAGCCATTGGCGGGCTATCACGGACGTTCAATGTCAACGCCAGTCGCCCAACGGCGGGGTTTGACCCAACGGCCACCCAGGCGCGCGACCTCCGCTTGAACCAGTTAGGGGCCTACATCACCGACCAGTGGCGGCTTCGCCCCAATCTCACGGTCAATGTCGGCCTGCGGTACGACTATATTACACCGCTGTCCGAAGCCAACGACTTTGCCCTACTACCTGTTCCTGCCGCCGGTGCGACGACAGCGCAAACGCTGCTCAATCCGGGTGGCATTGTCAACTTTGCCGGTCGCTTCTGGCAGCCCGATCGGAATAACTTCGCGCCAAATATCAGCGTTGCCTGGGATATCAAGGGGCTCGGCCAGCCAACCGTCTTGCGTGGCGGCTATTCACTCGCTTACGTCAACGATGAGGCCATCCGCGCAGCCGACAACTCCATTCTGACCAATCCGGGGCTGAGTACGACCCTCGCCCCAACCATTGGGCAGATTCAGGCGGCTGGGCCACGCCTCAGCAATGCCAGTGGACTGATCAACACCCTGCTTGCGCCACCACCGTTCAACGTGCCGTATAGCTACGCCAGCCAGTTTGCCATCACGACCAACACGGCCTTTGGTAGCCCGGACCGGAACCTCCAGACACCGTTTTACCAGCAGTGGAATGTCTCGATCGAACGGGAGATTCTCCGCGACACGGTTCTCACGGTGCGCTATGTCGGCAACCGCAGCACCAACCTGATTCGCGCCGTCGATCTCAATCAGTTGGATATCATCAACAACGGCTTTGCGGCTGATGTTGCGCGCGCGCGAAGCAATGGGTTTCTGGCTTTGGCGGCAACTGGTGTCTTCAACCCGGCCTTCAACTCGTCCATCCCTGGTAGTCAGCCGCTTACCGTGTTTCCCAACTTGGCCAGTGGCGGGCTGCTCACCAACCAAACAATCCGCAACCTCATTCAAACGGGTGAGGCCGGCTCGTTGGCAGGTGTTTATATCACCAACCGCCTGACCGGCAGCGTGGTCTTTCAACCTAACCCAAACACCTTGGCCGCCAACATTCTCAACAACTCCGGCTTCTCCAACTACCACGGGCTACAGGTTGAGTTCCGGCGGCGGTTTGCCAGAAGCATTGTTGGGGACTTCCAGGTTCAGGCCAACTACACCTACAGCAAAACCTTGACCAACACGGCCGGAACAGGCCAGACGCGCTTCGAGGCGCTCCTCGACAACCAGCAGCCATCACTGGAAAACTCACGGGCGCCATTCGACATTCCACATATTTTCAAGGTCAATGGCATCTATGAGCTTCCCTTTGGACAGGGCAAGACGCTCGATCCCGGTAATGGCTTCCTGCGTCGCCTGGTTGGAGGCTTCCAGGTTGGGTTCTTCCTGGAGGTTGGCAGCGGGCCGCCATTTGGCATTTATTCCCGCCGTGGCACCATCAACCGTGTTACGGCTGGGACACGTGGCGATCTCAACACGGTGGATACGACGCTCACCCGCCGTGAGCTACAGCGGCTGGTCGGTATCTACCGTACGCCCCAGGGGCTATTTTTCATCGACCCGCGCGTGATCAACTTTGACGGGCGGGCCGTGCAGCCGGATGGTCAAGCGCCGTTCAACGGGCAGGTGTTTTTCAATCCGGCACCGGGGCGGGCCGGTTCGTTGCAGCGGTTCATTCTCAACGGTCCGCGGCGCTACAATCTTGACATCAACATCGTCAAGCGGACGCCTGTCAACGAGCGGGTCAACACCGAGCTGCGCTTTGAATTCTTCAATGCGTTCAACTCACCGATCTTCAACATCGGTGACCAGAATGTGAACGCGACCAACTTTGGGCGCGTGACCAGTACGTTCAATGGCCCACGCAACATCCAGGTGGCGTTCAAGATCATCTTCTAGCGCGCCGGGTGATGTCGTGAACTTGCCCGTCAGCCAACAGGCTGACGGGCTTTTTTCACCCAGACGCGAGGAAATGACCCCAGTCAGCAGAGGGACGCGATGATTGTGGTTTCACCGGATTGACACAAAGCCTTCAAAAAGCCACGCAAACTAGACGTGCCTGATGTCCCGGTCAGCTTCATCGTCAAGGGGATTGGGTCGAGGTGGGAGAAGATAGAAAACTGGCTACGGCTGCTTCCTCGGTGTCGTAGGTTTCGAGGAGCGAAGACAGCTTGGTGATGTTGAGGATGTCCACAAGGCGGCGCGTTGGGCTGGCCAACTTGAGGCTTCCACCGGCACGCTTGATGGAGGTCATCGCCCGCACGATTTCACCGAGCCCGCTGCTGTCAACATACGGCACGCCGGCCAGGTTGAAGACGACTCGGCGTACGTCCTGAGACAGGAGGCGCGACACGTGCTCCCGCAACAACGCATCGCCATTACCCAGTAGGACGCTCCCTTGTAGTTCGAGGATGAGAATTCCATCTTTTGTGCGCTCATGAATGGTCATCGCGTGTCCGTATCGTTTTGGTATCGTTCGCGGCTTGGGGGAAAGCTGGATAGGCTGAAAAATATCACTCACCAAAACTCTACTGAGCCGACGCGAGATTTTCAAATGAGGCGTCAAGCCTCACATCTGGAAAGAGACCTGCCCAGTCGGTCGGTAACTGATCAGATGGCGCTGATGCTGCACCATAGCGCGCAAACAACAAAAACTCCCGGTTGCCTTCCGCACCAAGGATTGGCGAAGCCATGATCCGCAGTGGTCGGAAACCGGCCCGTGCCGCGGCAACCACAACACCTGCCACGGCCCTGGCGTGCAGGCGCGGGTTGCGGACGATGCCACCCTTGCCGACCTCTGCGCGGCCAACTTCAAACTGCGGTTTGACCAATGAGACCAAGCCTGCTTCGGGCAATGCCAGCGGACCGAGCGCCGGCAAGATATAGCCGAGAGAAATGAATGACACGTCCGCCACGATGACCCCAAACCGTTCCGGAAAGACCGCCGGTGTCAGGTAGCGCGCGTTGACACCTTCGTGTACGACGACCCGCGGATCGCAGCGCAGCTTCCAGGCGAGTTGATGATGACCAACGTCCACGGCATGGACCTGCCGTGCGCCGTGTTGGAGCAGGCAATCCGTGAAACCACCGGTTGATGCGCCGACATCGAGGCAGACTGCCCCGCTCACGTCCAGGTCAAACATCCGCAGCGCGGCTTCGAGCTTCAGCCCACCGCGTCCGACGTAGCGCAGTAGCTCGCCGCGGAGCCGAACCGTCGCATCCGGCGGAACGAGCAGCCCCGGTTTTTCTGCCGGCCGATCATTGATGAGGACCTGCCCGGCCAGAATCAGCGCCTGCGCCTTGTGCCGGGACTCCGCCAAACCGGCTTCTACTAGGTAGCCATCCAAGCGTTGCTTTGCCGCCATCACCTACCGTCTCCAAGCTGCCCATCCCTACGGCCGAGACAGGGTTGTTCGCAAAAAGCGCCCCGTATGTGATGCTTCAACCGCCGCGATCATTTCAGGCGTGCCGACGGCCACCACCTCCCCGCCAGACTCACCGCCTTCGGGCCCAAGGTCAATGACCCAGTCGGCGGTTTTGATGACATCCAGGTTATGCTCAATCACCACCAGCGACGCGCCAGCCGCCAAAAGCCGGTCAAACACCCGCAGCAGGACGGCGACATCGGCAAAGTGCAAGCCCGTGGTGGGTTCATCAAACACGAAGAGCGTTCCTGGTCCCGCCCCTTCGCTGAGATGAGCCGCCAGCTTGAGGCGCTGGGCCTCGCCACCGGAAAGGGTCGTGGCCGGCTGTCCAAGGCGCAAGTAGCCCAAGCCTACGTCATCGAGGACGCGCAGCCGCTCGGTGACTTTGCGGATTCCGTCAAAGTGCGCCAGTGCCTCACGGACCGTCATCTGAAGCACGTCATGGATGGTTTTCCCGCGAAAGTGAACGGCTAGGACTTCGGGGGTGAAGCGCAATCCGTTGCAGGTTTCACAGGGTAATTCGACATCGGCCAGAAACTGCATTTCAATGGTCACGGCTCCGGCCCCCTGGCAGGTTTCGCAGCGACCACCGGGGACGTTGAACGAGAAATGTCCGGCGCTCAATCCCGCGCGGCGCGCCTCCGGCGTCTGGGCAAAGACCTCTCGGATGGCGTCATAGGCCTTGAGATAGGTTGCCGGATTCGACCGTGACGAGCGTCCAATCGGCGACTGGTCAACCACGATGGTTCCGCTGATGTGCGCGCTCCCCGCGAGCGACGCGCACACTGCCGCCGCTGCTTCGGGCGACCCAAGCGCCGGACACAGCACGGCGTGAATGAGCGTGGATTTCCCCGATCCCGAAACGCCGGTCACGCAGGTCAGAACGTCGAGGGGGATGGTGACGTCAATGTGCTTGAGGTTGTGGACGGCTGCTCCGCGTACCTGAATGGCCCGTTGCCACGAGCGTCGCTGCGTCGGGATCGGAATACGCTCATCACCGCGGAGATAAGCCGCCGTCAAAGAATGCCGATCTTGCAGAAGGTCAGGGTAAGCGCCTTGAAACACGACCGTCCCACCTTGCTCACCAGCGCCGGGGCCGATGTCCACGATGTAATCCGCGGCGCGAATGGTCGCTTCATCGTGTTCGACAACCACGACCGTGTTGCCGCTGTCGCGCAACTGCTCAAGGGAGGCGACCAGCCGCGCCGTGTCGCGGGGGTGGAGTCCGACGCTAGGTTCATCGAGCACATACAGCGCGCCGGTCATGGCCGACCCAAGGTGCGTTGCCAGTTGGATACGCTGCGCCTCGCCACCGGAAAGCGTCGAGGCCATGCGATCAAGCGTCAGATAGTCGAGTCCGACATCACTCAGAAAACGTAAGCGGCTGGTAATCTCATCGAGCAGGGGGCTGGCAATCGCCTGTGCCTCCTGGGTAAGGCGCTTGGGTAGTGCCGTAAACCAAGCGAGCGCCTCCCGAATCGAGCCTTGGGTAACCGATGGCAAGTCACGCCCGCCAAGCTGCACCGCGCGCGCCTCACGCCGCAACCGACTGCCACCGCAGTCCGGGCATGTCGTATAGCCACGATACCTGGCCAGGAGCACCCGCGCGTGCAGCTTGTACTTTTTCGTCTCCAGCCAATCAAAGACGCCCCGGATGCCACCCCATTCGCCCCGTGGCTCACCTTCGATGACCAGTCGTTTTTGTTCGGCGGTCAAGTTTCGGAAAGGCGTCTGCCAAGGGATGCCATGACGTTGGCAAGCCGCCAGGAGTTCTTGCTTTGCCCAGGTGAGTTGAGGTTTTTCAAAAGCGTCAACCGCGCCTTCGGCGAGCGACCGCGCCGCGTCGGGAATGACTTTGGCTAGGTCCATCCCAATCGTGCTGCCAAATCCCTGGCAGGTTGGGCAAGCGCCGTAGGGATTATTGAAACTAAACAAGCTCGGCTCAGGGATGGGGTAAGCCAGTTGACAGGCCTTGCAAGCAAATGCCTCGCCATAGCGCAAAACGATTGGGTCAGGACTGACGACGTGAATCCCCATATCGCCGTGGCCTTCACGAAAGGCCATTTCCACCGAATCCGCCAGCCGGGAAGCGACATCGGGGCGCACGACGAGCCGATCCACAATCACTTCGACGCCATCGAGCGTCAGGTTGGGGAAGTCGTCTGGGGTGTTGAGTTCAAGCGGCTGTCCGTTGACGAGCAAGCGCCGAAACCCCCGCTGAAGCAAGCTCATCAGGTGCGCCGTCGTCTGCAACCGGGTGTCTGCTACCTGCTTTTTGCTCAACCGCTTTGCTTTGGCTGTCGGGGGAGCGTCGTTTGTTGGGGCGTGGAGAGGAAAGCTAACGTAAAAACGCGCTCCTTCGGGCAAGCGCAGCACATCTTCACAAACCGACTGTGGGGTGTCGCGCCGAACGCGCCCGCCACACCGAAGGCAATACACTTCACCGGCACGGGCGTAGAGCAGCCGGAGGTAATCGTAAATCTCGGTCTGGGTGGCGACGGTTGAGCGGGGTTGGCGAGTTTGGTTTTTTTGCTGAACGGCGATAGACGGGCAAATGCCCGAAATCTCATCCACATCGGGTTTTGGGAGGCGCTCCAAAAACTGCCGGGCGTAGGCCGAAAGAGACTCGACGTAGCGCCGATAGCCCTCCGCGTAGAGCGTATCAAACGCCAGCGATGACTTGCCTGACCCGCTGACACCGGTGATAACCGTCAGTTTTTCGTAGGGGATGGCAACCGTGATGTTTTTGAGGTTGTGGACGCGCGCCCCACGCACCACCAGGGGTTCTTCGGCAGTGATTGATGGCTCTGCGACTGTTGGTTGGATGGGTGAGGTTGGCGCAAGTGGCGTGGCGGCGTCGGGCATGGGCGTGGAACGTTATGCCTTGACTTTGTCAAGAAACTGCTTGCGGAACTTGGCGACCTTCGGGGCCACCACCGCCAGGCAATAAGGTTGGTAAGGGTTTCGGGCGAAGTAATCCTGATGGTACGCCTCAGCCGGGTAGAAATTCCGCAGTGGCTCGATTTCGGTCACAATTGGCGCATCAAAGACCTGCTGGGCGGTCAAATCCGCGACCACCTGGGTTGCTGTCTCGTGCTGCGCCGGCGTGCGGTAGTAAATGCCCGAACGGTACTGCGTGCCGACATCCGCGCCCTGTCGGTTGAGGGTCGTTGGATCATGGATGACGAAGAAGACTTCGAGCAGTTCTCGATAGCTCACAACACTCGGATCAAAAGTGATTTCGACAGCCTCGGCGTAGCCAGTTTCACCAGTACAGACTTGGCGGTAGGTCGGGTTGGGCGTCTCACCATTGGCATAGCCGGAAACCACCTTTTCAACGCCACGTACGTCAAGGTACACCGCTTCAAGACACCAGAAACAGCCACCAGCCAGAACGGCAACATCACGCGCTTCATTCATAGCAAGACTCCTTACGAGGTCACGGCGTCCGCCGCCGCAGGTTCAGCCGGCTCAAGGTGAATCGTGATGTGGGTGATGCCGTGGGCCTGCCGAATTTGTTCTTCCAAAAGGTCACTGGTTGCGTGGGCGCGGCGCAAGTCGTTGTGCCGGAAAACCAGGGTTAGTTCAGCAAAACCGTGTGCCCCGCGTCCCCGTGACCGAACGTAACGGACATCCACCACATCGGGATGTTGCCGTGCCAGGGCAATGAGGTCTGCGCTGTCCACGGCGGCGGCATCCATCAGTTCATTGATGGCGGTAACCAGAACGTGATACGCGCCCCAGCCAACGGCCGCCACGACGACCAACGCGGCCACGGGGTCGAGCCAAGCCCAGCCGACCCCTATCCCCACCAACCCGACCAGGACGCCCAGCGTGACATACACATCACTCAGTGTGTGCTGGGCATCCGCAAGCAAAAAGGTGCTTCCCAGACGGCGGCCGGCGCACCGCTCATACCAGACGACCGCCAAGTTGATGGCCAGCGTGCCAAGCATGATGGCAAATGTCAGCGGCGTCAGTGTGACTGGTGTGACAACGCCTGACCAAAGCCGGAGCGCGGCTTCACGTCCAATTTCGTAGGCCATCAGTCCCATCAGGGCCGCAACGACAAAAGCCCCAATCGGTTCGAGTTTGGCATGGCCGTAGGGATGCTCCCGGTCGGGTGGTTTGGCCGCCGCCCGGATGAGCCAGACGCCAATCAGATTATTGGCCGCATCGGTGAGTGAGTGAACGGCATCGCTCAGGACGGCAAGCGAGTTGGCCTGCCATCCGGCAATGGCTTTGGCTGCGACCACCAGCAGGTTTGCAACCAGGAGCGTCCAAAGAACGCGCCGGACGGCCGCCGAGGCTAGTGAAGCGTGGACATCCGCAGCAGCCATAGGCAGTCAGTGTACGGTTACACCTCACGCGGCATGAAACCCCAACACTTGCGCGACAAGGTGAAGCCGGTTTGAGCACTTCAGAAAAGCATTGCGCGCACCGTCAGGACTTTGTACCCGGTGACGCTTGGTGTTGGGCGCGAAGACGGGCCAGTTCAGCCTCAAGGGCGGCGCGGGCCTGGCGTTCGGCTTCAGCGCGGGCTTCGGCGGCTTGCATCCGGGCTTCAGCGTCAAGTTTGGCCTGGCGTTCGGCTGCGGCGCGGGCTTCGGCGTCAAGCTTGGCTTGGCGTTCGGCTGCGGCGCGGGCTTCGGCATCAAGCTTGGCCTGGCGTTCGGCTTCGGCGCGGGTTTCGGCATCAAGCTTGGCCTGGTGTTCGGCTGCGGCGCGGGCTTCGGCATCGAGCCGCGCCGACCGCTCCGCTGCCAGCCGCTCCACCTCCGCCCGGGCCACCTCATCCGCCGTCTCCCCACCCAGCACTCCATCCACCGCAATCGCCACGCCACCAAGCGCCTCCAGACTCATTACCTCCCCACTGCCGTAGGTCAGCACCTCCGCATACCTCCCCTCCCCTACAACCGGCCGCCGACACACCACCACCCGATCCTGCCGCGTGTCCACGATCACGTACTCCCCAATCCCACGCCGCCCATACTCCGTCCGCTTCGCCTCGTAATCATCCCGCCAGTTCGTACTCGTCACCTCCACCACCAGCACCGCCGCCGCCAACGCCAGCCGCACCACCCCATCCGCCGCTTCCGGCGTCCGCGGATCGCCCACCGCTTTGTGGCATACCACGATGTCGGGAATGCGCACCGTATCGGTTTCTGTCTGTACCCCAAGCACGGTCGCGGTGTAGGGCAGGTCGCGCTCGGCAATCACCCAGTTGAAGCGGGTCAACAGCGCCGTGACGATGGCCTGGTGGCGTTTGGAGGGGGCGGGCATCTCAACCGGGATACCTCGGACAAGCTCATAGCGGCGGTCAGGCTCACCGTAGGCAAGAAACTCTTCAAGGGTCAAGCGGCGGGGTGGCGCCAGGACAACGGGTGCGGACATAGCAAAGTTCTCCCAACCGGCAACAACCAGAGCGTGAACGCCCTGGTGCGCAGTGTGCCGGAGACCTTCTGCCGGTTGCAAGGGGGGCAAAAGGCGGAATGAACAATGGCAATGGATTCTGGCAATCCCTGCCTTGCAGGCTGCCAGCCCCACGCCCCGGAGGACACGAAGCTATCGCTCACTGCCGGGGTAGCCAGCCGGGATTTTTTTCAAGCTTACCTTCAAGAGAATCCGCCATCCCCATCGTTTCTGGGGATTTTCCCGTCCCCGATGTGTGGCTAGGCGCTGCGTTCAATCCAAGTCGTTGCCTGGTCAGGGACAGCCCGGCGCAACGGGAACATCAAAATCCGCGACATGTCTGGTTCCAGCGGTGACTTGGCCGGCGCAAACTTGGTCTTGACGATAGCAGCCAGCGCCTCAAGGGTCGGATTCGTGCTTGGGGTTCCGGTTGTCTTCCACAGCACGATTCGCCGCGCCGGGTCAAACGCCGTGAGCATGGTCGGCAGCCCATCGCGGCCGTCGGTCAGGGTGTAACGTATGCCGTCGTCATCCGCCACAAAGCGTGTCACCGGAGCCACCGCGACCGGGCGCCAAGCAAGCTCGCCGCATCGGGTGCGGGCTTCCACCTGAAGAACGCCTTCTCCTGCCAGTTTGGTCATCGAAAGATAGGTGTGTCCACCAACCATGCTTTACTCCAAGATAACGACCATAGTCTGCGAGTGCCAACTTGGCATATACTACGCCAACGTCATTATTCTTCTGCGAGAAATCATCCACAATGCTTACTCCCGTCATTCTTTCTGCGGCTCGTCTCCCGATTGGGAAGTTTCAAGGTTCACTCAAGCCCTGTACCGCTCCAGAACTGGGCGCAAGGGCCGTCCGCGCTGCCATCGAGCGCGCCGGTATTGATGCCGTCCAGGTGGATGAAGTCGTCATGGGGTGCGTTCTCCAGGCCGGACTTGGGCAGAACCCAGCCCGCCAAGCGGCGCTTGGCGCCGGATTGCCGCCCGCCGTTGCCGCGCTGACGGTCAATCAAGTCTGTGGTTCGGGGCTGCGGGCTGTGATGCTGGCAGCGCAGTCAGTTCAGGCTGGCGACGCCGAGTTTGTCGTCGCTGGCGGCATGGAATCCATGACCAACGCGCCTTACGTGCTGCCGAAAGCGCGGGAAGGCTACCGCATGGGGCACGGCGAACTCCTCGATGCGATGATTCACGATGGTCTGTGGTGCGCCTTTGAAAACTGGCACATGGGCTGCACGGCCGAAGTGGTCGCCGAACGCTATGGCATTTCACGCGAAGCCCAGGACGCTTTCGCGGTCGGTTCGCAAGCCAAGGCAATTGCCGCGCAGCAGGCCGGCGCATTTCAGGCCGAGATTGAGCCGGTGACCATCCCCCAGCGGAAAGGCGAGCCGGTGGTCTTTGCCGTTGACGAAGGCCCGCGCGCCGACGCCACGGCCGCGATGCTGATGAAACTCAAGCCGGCTTTCCAGCCAGACGGGACTGTTACCGCTGGCAATGCCTCGACCATCAATGACGGCGCGGCAGCGGTTGTCGTCACTTCGGCGGCCCAGGCGGAACGCTTAGGCCGCCAACCGCTAGGGCGCATTGTTGCTCAGGCCATGAGCGGCATTGAGCCGAAGCTGATTATGATGGCCCCGGTCGAAGCGACACGGCGGGTGCTTGCCAAAGCTGGTTGGCGAGTGGATGACGTGGATTTGTTCGAGTTCAATGAAGCGTTTGCGGCGCAGGCCATTGCCGTCACACAGGAGGTGGGTGCTGATCCAGCCAAGGTCAACGTCAACGGTGGCGCGATCGCGCTGGGGCATCCGATTGGCGCCAGTGGCGCGCGCATTCTCGTGACACTCCTTCATGCGCTGCAAGCGCGCCAGGCTAAACGGGGCGTCGCCGCTCTGTGTTTGGGAGGTGGCAATGCCGTGGCGCTGGCGGTTGAGCGTGATTAGCAGGCTTGGCACGACCCCAAGCATAGAAAGCTCGGTTTGAGGCACTCACCATGCACGTGAAGTTATTCGACATTGCCCACGCGCGTTCAGGGGATAAAGGCGATACATCAAACATCGGCCTCATCGCGCGCCGTCCAGAGTTTTATCCGGTCTTGCGCGAGCAAGTCACGGCAGAGCGCGTCAAGGCACACTTCGCCGAACTTTGCCAAGGCCCGGTCGAACGCCACGAGCTGCCCAATCTGGAGGCACTCAACTTCCTGCTTCATAAGTCCCTTGGCGGGGGTGGGACGGTGTCCCTGCGAAGTGACGCGCAAGGGAAAACCTATAGCACGGCGCTGCTCCGGATGGAGGTCGAGTTGCCAGCCGCGCTGGCTGGTCTGGTCAACCAGACAGATTCATCAGACAGATAGCGCAGACTGGCCGCACTGAGGCTGATGTCCATCAGGGGCGTGGGTGAGACCAGTGTTGGCTACACAATCGTACGTTCTCATGCGTCACACATGTCGTCCGCATGTGTTACACTAGCTTCACATTTTACGGCGTACATAACAGCTCCATGGATCGGTTCACCACGCTTGAAGCCTTCGTCGTTGGCGTCGAAGACCACACGACACTTCTGAAGCTCTACCTTGAGCGCGTGCGTCGCGCGCCCCATAACCCGGCGTACTTTCTGGCCGTCTGTGAGCATACGGATGAACTGCTCACGGCCGTCCGGGAACTGCGCCGCGCACCGAGCGGACTGCCAGAGCACCTCATGGAAGGGATCGAGGCTCTGCTGGCGCTGGCCGAGGCGGCGGCTGACCTTGCCCTCCGCTTGGCAAGCTTTGGTCCAGAACGACAAACCGCGGCGCTGGATGGCTTGGTTCAGTCCACCGCCTGCTTCGTGGATGTGGTGCGGGCCTTCAGCGATTCCTCCCGCCCGGTGGACGTTTCACTGGCGCGCCAGCTCACCCAGCGCCTCCACGGATTGCTTACGGTCGTTCCCCCCTCGATGCCAAGTCCGACCACCACGCAGTCTGCCCGGCGGATCACCACGGAAGTGACCTTTGACGGGAATGAAGACCCATTCGACGACTTGGCTGTGGATATTGACGATGACTTCCTTGACGACGTGATTGGAAGTCTCGAAGGCGCATTTGACGCTGTGGTGCATCCGACGTCGGAATTTGCGTTGCCTGAAGGCGCCTGGCGCACAGACGCGACCGAAGCTGGTGTCCCGGACGAAGTTCGGCAGTTGTTTACCGATATTGCGGCCGGTTACATCCAACCTATCAAGGATTTTATCGTCGAGTTGCGCAAAGGCAGCTTTGCCCGCGATTGGCTGGAAGCCTGCCGGCCGGCCGTCGTCAACTTACGCCGGGCGTCAGCCTCGATTGATTTCATAGACCTGAGCGGTCGGCTAGAGCGATTCGAGGCAGCGCTCCTGCAAGATCGCAGTGAAGGCGACCGTCGCCGTTATGGGCGGCACTGGAAGCTTCGGGTCCTGAGCGCCTATGCTGATCTGGAGGAATACCTCCCCAGCGCTTTCTTTATCCCGATGGCGGAGGCTTCATCCGAAAGCATTGTCGTGACGACCTTACTCAAGCAAGTCGAAGGCGTTGGGCAGCGGACGATTCAAAAGCTCTTTGCGGCGGGCATGTCTCGGATCGAAAGCTACACGACCGGACTGCCGAGCGATATTGCTTTGGCGGCTGGCATCAAGCGCGTTCTGGCGGAACGGATTTGTGCCCGGTTCCGGGATCACTTGCGCACCCGTGAGTCCAGTGATGCCGACCTCGAGACGCGCTTTCTTGGCCTGGTTGAAGAACTCAAGCAACGGCAGTTCGAGTTCAAGCGAGCCACCCTCGAAGCGTGGTATCGCCGTACGGATTCCACCGAGAAAAAGCACTGCCGCAAGTTGCGCCAGCAAGTCATGTGGCAGATCAACATCGTGCTGGTTGAGCTTGAGCAGCTTGACGTTCTCCACGAAATCAGAAACGCCGTTTTTGACAAGCGCATCCGGCGGCTAGAGGTATTGGCGGCTGCCTTTGTGAAGCAGCCATGAGTATCCTTCGCCACCAAACCATTCTCTTTATTGGTAGTGACTCGGAAACGGGGCAGCTCATCGAGAAGACACTCAGCTTGGCCGGCTACCAAGTGACGGTCTTCCCAGACCCGGATGCCGCTCGCCCGCATTGCAACCCGCCCCCCACGCTGGTCATCGTGGATACCACGCCGGGCATTGGTGAGTTAGCCCCGGCGCGGCTCATGCGCGAACAGCTTGTCACCACGCCAATCATTGCACTGACTCGCCTGCCTGACGAAGTGCTCTCGCGTGCCATGGAGCGACTGCGGCTGTCGTCGCTCGTCAAACCTGTGACGCCGGCACTGCTTTTGGCAACGGTTGCCGACGAAATTGAATGGGCGGAAAATCAGGGCACGCACACGCGCATCACCTCACCGCTGGAAACCCTTGAAATCAGTGAAGACTTGGTACTGCTGTTGAGCGATCCCAAGCTCGCCCCACGGCTCGATGTACCTTATCGCCGGACCCCTGCGTTGGAAGCCGCGCTGGAAGCCGCCCATCTATCGCCTTCAAATATCGCCCTTTTTGATTTATTCGACGGCCAGAGCACCTTGGCCGACATTCTTGCCGGCCTCCCGCACATCGAGCCGAAGATACTGCTCCTGGCAACGTACCTCGTTCGGGTGGGCTGGCTCGTCCCGTGGACAGGTCCGCTTTCACCGGACAAGGTTTCAACGCCGACCTCCGAGAGCGTATGATGGCACCATGATGGTTGACGTAATTCTTTGGTCCAAGGAAGTTGAGCTGCGTGGATTGCCCCGCGAGCTTGAAACCGAGTACGAAGGACGTGGCGCGTTTTGGGTGACTCGTGGCTTACGTATGACCCGCGGCTTGTTTGAGTGCCTTGAAATCGAACACCCTGAACTCACCTTCCGAAAATACGAAGTGCCTTCGCTATCCAGTGCCGACAAATCGGCCACGCTTGCCCATGAGGACGTGTCAGCATGACGCCGCGGATTGAGTCAATGAACAAGATGCTGGCTGCCAATCCCGACAACCTGATGGCACACTACGGATTGGCAAATGAGTATTGGAAACTGTCTGACTATGCGGCCGTCATAAAGCACCTGACGGCTTATCTCGCCGGGAGTGATGATCAGGGGGCCGGCTACCGCCTGCTTGGGCAGGCCTATCAGCGACTAGGCGACTTCGAGGCAGCCCGGGCAGCCTGGCGACAGGGACAGCAAGCCGCCGAGCGTCATGGCCATCCCACCATGGCGGCGGAACTCGGCGAACTCATTGCCGATTTGGGTTGACATCATTCTGCCTTGCTTTCACAGGCAGGAATGCCCGTGTCACTTTCACAGGCAGGAATGCCCGTGTCACTTTCACAGGCAGGAATGCCCGTGCCACTTTCACAGGCAGGAATGCCCGTGCCACTTTCACAGGCAGGAATGCCTGTGCCACCTCGTCTTGCAGGGCGCTAAAAGGTGCGTCGGTAGTCGTCAATATCCAACTTCCAGACCCGCACGCCGCAAAACCGCTCGCCTTCCGGGCAAATCGGACGCGCGCCAGCCACCGCCCGCTGGCCACAGGGTGGCAGCAACCACCGCCCAATCCGGGGGTTGATGGCTCGAATCTGCTGCGCTTCTTCGACCGATGCCCGCCAGATTTCTTCCTGCGCCAAATAGCACAGCCGCATGCGGTGCTTGTGGTGCAAGTTGAGCAGGTCGGATGACTCGGTAAAGCGAATGGAGACCGCATTGGGCAAAAGGTACGCTGCGTCCGCCGCCGAAACACCCAGCGCCTTGAGTCGGTCAATCGCTTCCCACGTCCGTGCCATCGTTTCACGGTACATCCGTTCCACCCGTGCATCGAGTTGAACCAAGACCGGTGTTTCATAGTCCGGCTCCGTGTCGAGGTGCCCGGTCAGGAGCGGACGCGAACCCGGCGTCATACGATGGCGCTGATCTTGTGAATCCGCCGTGTGACTCAACTTCTTGCGAAAGGTATAGCCCGGATGTGCCAGTGCCCGCGTGAGCTTGGCATGGGTAGTCAGGTTGAGACTTTCGCCCAGCAAGCGGTTTCGGGCCGGATCAAGCACCATCCGGATTGCGTCGTCGTCAGAAAGCGCCGTGATGGGCAATCCCAGCACTTCGCGCGCACTGTCGGCCAGAAGCTGTTCATTGCGCGCCTTCCAGTCCACCAGCCGCGAGACGTAGCCACCAAGCGATTGGTCAAAATCACGGCGAAAGATGCGCCGCTGTCCATCCCCATTGCCCCACTCAGCAAAGGCGAACTCGCCGATGGCTTCCGGTGGCAATGGCGCTTCCAGGACAGTTTGGTAGAGCGGATCATGCGCCAGGAGCGCCTCGACCATCGCCCCCACGACCGCCCGCGTTTCGTCTGGCGCGTCGTGCTGCTCACATAACCGCCAGTAGCGCAGCAGCGTTATCCCCGAAACCGTATGGTAAAGATACGCAAACGTCGCCACCGGCAGCACGTAGCGGGCCGCCTCCATCGCGCGCTTGGTAATCTTGCTGCGCACCTTCGGATGTGCCGGGTCATGCTTTGAAAACAACTTGCGGTACTCTGCCGTTACGACGGGGCGGAGCGCCTCAATCAGCGTTTCATAGGCGCTGAACTGCTGGGCGATGGCGGCCTCGTAAACCGCTAATGCCTCGCCGGAAAGCGCCGGAATGAAGTACGTCCCCGGTTTGACCGGGACGTACCGCTGACTCACCTGCTCGGAGTTGTAAAACGGGTGGGCGTGCAGAAAGCTCCAAATGAACTGCCGCGAGACATTGGCCAGCGCGAATTGAAAGTGCGCATGCTGGTAGGTCGTGTGATGGCCGGCTTCGTAAATGCTCCGGGCCAACGGCTCGAAACCTTCCTGGATGTCCTCGTCACGGACCAGCCCACGGGCGGAGTAGCAGGTGCGCGCCGTGGCAATGACGTTTTTGAAGGGCGTCGGAAACGCCTTCGTCAGGCTGACCAGCGGAGGCGCTGACCGAAATGAAACCGATGGGCGAGCGGCAGCCATACCAAGTTCCCTGCGCGTTGCGTGGTGTCAGGAGGCATATACATCGAGGAGTGCTGAAGCCGGCTCCGGCATCGGGTTTGCCTCAGCAAAGGCAACATCTTCATCGAGCTGCCGGGTAATGCGGTTCGTGATGGCGGTGAGATCGTCCGGCGTCGCCAATCCGCAATCGAGCAAATACCGCTCATAGCGCGCCAGCGGGTCTCTGGCCGCCCAGGCCGCGAGCAGTTCCTTGGGAACGTACCGCTGGTCGTCATGCTCGGCGTGGCCCTTCATCCGAAAGGTGACGGCTTCAATGAGCGTCACTCCGCCACCGGCGCGGGCGTGTTCGACGGCGCGGCGGGTGACATCGTACACGGCCAAGACGTCGTTCCCATCCACGCGCTCACCCCGGACGCCAAAGCCAACGGCCTTGTCCACAATCCGCTCAACGGCCATTTGTTTCTTCGTCGGCGTGGAGTAGGCATAGCCGTTGTTTTCAACGATCACGACAACCGGTAGGCGCTGGACGGCGGCAAAGTTCAGGCCTTCCGCAAAGGCGCCCGTCGAGGAAGCCCCGTCACCCATGTACACCAGGCAGACGCGCGGTTCGCGGCGGAGCCGGGACGCCAGCGCCACGCCGCACATGACGGGCAACATGTCGCCGAGGTGCGAAATCGGCCCAATGAAGCCGCGTCGTAGGTCTGCGTAGTGAATCTGTAAATCCCGTCCACGGGTTGGGCTATCGCGCTTGGCCATGTACTGCAAAAGCAGCTCACGGGGCGTGGCGTCTAAAACCAGCATTGCCCCCAAGTCGCGGATGAGCGGCGCAATCATGTCGTTTTTGGACTTATCCAAGGCGTACGCGCTGCCCACGGCGGTCGCTTCCTGGCCGAGTGAGCGGTACAAGCCGCCAACGACCTTCGTCTGCCGGTATAGGTTGACGAGCCGCTCTTCCAGCAGCCGGGTCAGCTTCAGGTAGTGGTAAATTTCAAGTTGTTGTTCGGTAGAAAGGGTTGGGTGCGGCGCAACGGCCGGCGATGAGTCGAGGGTTTCAAGCGACATGGCGCGGGTTTCGTGAAGCCTTGTGAGAATTTGCGTGCCGACTATAACCCAACCCGCGGCCGGCATGTACATGTGGCAGCATTTGGTTCAAAGTATATGTCCATCCTTTGCGCCTGGCTGTGCCTCATCCATAACCTCGGTTCCCAATGACGATTGCGCTTGATCCCACGACCGGTTTCACCCCCGCCCAGCAACGCGCTGTCGAAACGCTCGACGGCTCAGTTGTGGTGACAGCCGGACCCGGCGCCGGAAAAACCCGCGTCCTGACCGAGCGGTTTCTGCGCTTGCTCGAACAGCCAGGCGTCGGCGTCGAAAACATCGTGGCCATTACCTTCACCAACAAAGCGGCCAATGAAATGCGCGAACGCATCCGGCAACGTATCGAGGCCCGGATTGCAGCTCATCTCGGCACGGGAGCCGAACTTCAGTGGCGGCAGCGCAAGCGCCAGCTCGAAGCGGCCGCCATCGGCACTATTCACGGGTTTTGTTCCCGGCTGCTGCGGGAGTTCCCGCTCGAAGCCGGGGTTGACCCCTACTTTTCGACGCTGGATGAATACACCGCGACGGCTCTCCTCGATTTGGCTGCCCAACAGGTGGTGACGGCCGAGATTGATAGCGGTGGACCGTTGGCGGCCGAGCTGGTGGCGGCCTATGGCCGGGCCGAACTCGTCGCCGCCCTCAAGCAGGTATTCAACCAACTGCGCAGTCTAGGGGTGACGCTGGATGAAGCCGAACACTTGACCCGGCAAAAGACGTTGACCCCTGATGATTATGAGAAGCGCTACCGGGAAACCGACGGCTGGGTAGAAGCCTTGCGGACGCTGGTTGTGGAGGAAGGGCAGCCCCAAAAGCCATCCAAAACACTCGAGGCGGCTCAACGCTTCCTGGAAGCCTGGGCGCAAGAGCGTGACCTGATTGAGCCGGCTCCGACACCGGAACAGATGCCGGCCTTCCTGGCTGCGCTGGCGCGTCTGCGGGCGGCGCTGCCGGACGCGCGCGGTAAGTTCAGCCAACCGGTCAAGTCACTCCAGGCCTGGCTGGGGACACGCAGCCAAGGCGGCGGTCAGCTCGAGGCCGCTTACTTGGACGTGTGCGCGCGCGATTACCAGCAGGTGGTTTTCAAGCTGCTGCGCGGCATAGATTTTCTCTACAGCCAGGCGAAACGTGAGTCGGCGGCGCTCGACTTTGAGGATTTGCAGCTCAGGGCGCGCCATCTGCTTGGGTCGGAAGACATCCGGCGGCGCGTCCGTCTGCGTTATCGCCACTTTTTGGTGGATGAGTTCCAGGATACCAACCACCTTCAGCGGGACATTCTGGATGCCCTTGGCGCGGCCGCCGGGCCGTGTTCGGGGCAGACGTTTTTCTTTGTCGGCGACCGGAAGCAATCCATTTACGCTTTCCGGGGGGCGGAGGTCGAGGTTTTCGATGAAGTCCTGAAAGCGGCGGCAGCGCAGGGGGGCAAGCATCTCCGCCTGGATGTCAACTTCCGTAGCGATCCCCGCCTGGTTGCTTTCTTCAATGCCTTCTTCAGCCGCGTGATGCAGCTCCCGGCCGGGAGCGAGCCGAGTCAACTGTATCGGAGCGGCTTCGTGGATTATGAGCCGGGGCAGGCCTTTCGTCCGCCGCTCGATGCTGAACGCCCGGCTGTGGCGTTTCTCTACACAGCCGTCCCAAAGCCCGAACAGGGACGGTCACCCTACGACGACTCACGACGTGACATCGAGGCAGCGCGACTGGCGGATTACGTCCGCCATCTGGTGGAAGCACAGGTTCCGCTGGTCAACACGGCAGATGGGAAGCCGCGTCCGCCGACCTACCGCGACATGGCGCTGTTGCTGGGCGCGCTGACGGATGTCAAAGCCTACGAACGCGCCTTCCGCCGGGCCGGCGTGCCGTGCTACATCGTGGCCGGCCACGGTTTTTACGGGCGGCCGGAAGTCAACGACTTGCTGACGTTGCTGGAGTTTCTTGACAACCGCGCCGACGACATCGCCCTGGCTGGCGTCTTGCGGTCGCCGTTGTTTGGGCTGTCGGATGAAACCTTGCTGCGGTTGCGCTGGGCGGCTGGTGAAAGCGTGGCGCGCCGGTCATCGCTTTACAGTGACCTACGCCTGGAAGCGCGGCAAAAAAAAGCGGCGCTCCCGGACGACCAGCGCCCGTTGCTGGAAGAGGCGGTAACGATTCTGGACGAGCTGCTGGCCGTCCGAAACCGGTTGCCGCTCCCGACCCTGCTCGAACAGGTCATTCGCCGAACCGGCTACGATATTGTCTGCGCGGCGGCTGAAGACGGCCCGCAACGGTTGTCGAATCTCGACAAGCTCGTGTCACTGGCCCGTGGGTTCGCGCGCCGTGAAGCGCACCTGCTGCGCGATTTCGTCAGTTACATCCGTGAATTTCGCCGCCTTGACGCCCGCGAGGCCGAAGCCCAGCTCGAACTCGGCCTCGACGCCGTGGCGCTCCTGACGATCCACAAGTCGAAGGGGCTGGAGTTCCCGATTGTGTTGCTCCCGGATTTGCAGCGTCGGTGGCATCAAACGTCCGGTCGGTTCGTTTTTGAGCGCAACGGCGGGCTGGGTTTTGAGATTCCAGACACGTTGGGCGGTTTGCGCCAAACCGAAATGAAGGCGCAGGTACTCAAGTGGCTTGAGCGCCGGGAGCAGTTTGAGCGGATGCGCCAGTTGTACGTCGCCATGACGCGCGCGCAGGACTACCTAGTGCTTTCGGCCGCCGAAGAAGCCACTGACCGAAGTCCGGCCGAAGGCTCTGCCCGGTGTTTTCTGGATTGGATCAAAGCCACGCTGCCACTGCCCGCTGAGCCGGTTGTGACGACGCTTGCTCTGGATGACGCGCAGGTGGCCTTTCTGGGTACGGATGCGCCGGACCGTCCCGCGCCCGCGCCGTCCGCTCCGGTTGTGGATGAGCCACCCAGTCGAGCGGTCTTCGTCAAGCAGGCAGAACGTGACGCCCGGCAGCGCGAACGCGACCGGCGCAACCTCATCCGTGACCTTGACGACCAACTGGCGCCCATCCAGCCCGACCCGGCCGCGGCCAGTGGTTGGTATCGCTACACGGCGCGTCAGTTGGCCAGTTTCGCCAACTGTCCGCGGCAATACTACTTCGCGCGATTGTTGCACCCGCTTGGGGAAGACGTCGTTGGCGGCGCGCGGCCGGACGAAGACGTTGAGCGCCCGGAAGCCGAGGCGCGGCTGGCGCCGGCCGCGCGTGGGCTGATCATTCATCGGTTGTGCGAAACCCTGGAGCCCGAGGATGAGACTCCGGCGGCGCTGCGTCGGGCACTGCACGCTGCGATTACCTTTCTGCGCGCCGCCGGCCATCTGGAAGCCGTCACGCTGGATGATGACGCCATCTTGCGGGATGTATGGTGGCTGGCGCAGCGGTACGCCCAGAGTGCGATGCGCCGGCAGATTGATACCGTACGGCGCGCCTCCCGCACGGATGCGCGTTATGCCATTTGGAACGAGCGCGAATTCATCGTGCGATGCGATGCGGCGCTGCTGGTGGGCGTGATGGACAAGGTACTGGTGACGCCGTCCGCGACCGGATCGGGCGTGACGGCCCATGTGGTGGATTTCAAGACCAATGCGTTCAAGGCCAGGCCCGCCGAGCCGGGCTTTGAAGCCGAACTGGCCGAAAAGGTCGCCCAGTACCGGCTTCAGTTACAGACCTATGCGCTGGCGCTGTGGGAGCTGACGCCAAACGTTCGGGAAGTACGCGCGACGCTGCACTTTCTTGCTCCAGACCGCAGCTTCGAGCTGCCACTGGAGCAGGTCACCCGCGCCGCCGTCCGGCGGGTGGTCGGGAACACCGTCCAGGAGTTGATCGCGATTCAGACGTTTGCCGCCACCGACGTTCAAGCCAAGCCGGGCGCGCGGTGTTTGGTGTGTCGTTACGCGGCGGTTTGCGCCGATGCCCTTCGTGAAGAGCCGGTCGCCGACCGCCAAGCCGACGCCCCACCGCGATTGTAGGCCTTGGTTTTCACGAAAGACCGGCCGTGGGCGACAGACCCGGCGCTCACCGACCTCGAGACAGGAACGGCCGAGAACAGCGAAGCAGGGTGGCTATGATTCAAAGCCGCAAAATCGGCTTCGCGTCCCATTGCTTTGTCCGAATTTTCCGAACTCTCTGCTCTTGTGAGCCAAGCGGCGGGAACGTCCGGCCTCCCAGACATAGTTCACCCAGCAAAACCCGTGCAAAAGGTTGTGGACTGGAATTGTGGCAGGTATCTTCCTGCCTGTCCTCGCTCAGTCAGGAACTGAAAGATGACAAAGCTGAGTAGCTACGTGAAGATCGCCGAGGCTGCGCGGCTACCGGACGTCTCGCGCAACATACTGCGGCGGTGGGCGGCTGTACCCGGCAAGGTGAAGGCGCATCGCCACCGGGCTAACCACTATCTGCGGCTCGAACAGGCTGAAATGGAGGTCTTTTTGCGGATGGTCGAGCGGCCGGCACGACACGGGGAGTGACCGATGGCATTGAAGAAATCCGAACTCTACTCGTCGCTCTGGTCGAGCTGCGACGAACTCCGCGGCGGCATGGACGCCAGCCAGTACAAGGATTACGTCCTCGTGCTGCTGTTCATCAAGTACGTCAGCGACAAGTACGCCGGCCAGCCGTTCGCGCCGATCACCATTCCCCAAGGCGCGTCCTTCGCTGACATGGTCGCCCTCAAGGGCAGGGCCGACATCGGCGACCAAATCAACAAGAAGATCATTGCCCCGCTGGCGTCGGCCAACAAGCTGTCCGACATGCCGGACTTCAACGACGCCACCAAGCTCGGCAGCGGCAAGGAGATGGTCGAGCGGCTGACCAATCTCATTGCCATCTTCGAGAACAAAGCCCTCGACTTCTCGAAGAACCGGGCCGACGGCGACGACATCCTTGGCGACGCCTACGAGTACCTGATGCGGCACTTCGCCACCGAAAGCGGTAAGAGCAAGGGGCAGTTCTACACCCCGGCCGAGGTCAGCCGCGTCATGGCCCAGATTCTTGGCATCCGCACCGCCAAGACGAGTGCCAGCACCACCGTCTATGACCCGACGTGCGGCTCCGGATCGCTGCTGCTGAAGGTCGGCGACGAGGCTGCTACTGCCGTCACGCTCTACGGCCAGGAGAAGGACGCCACCACCAGCGGCCTGGCCCGCATGAACCTGATCCTGCACAACCAGCCGACCGCCCTCATCGTGCAGGGCAACACGCTCACCGATCCCAAGTTCAAGGATGGCGACGCCCTCAAGACCTTCGACTACGTCGTCGCCAATCCGCCGTTCTCCGACAAACGTTGGAGCACCGGCCTCGACCCCGCCAACGATCCGTTCGATCGCTTCGCCGCTTTCGGTATCCCGCCCGCCAAGCAGGGAGATTACGCCTACCTGCTGCACATCGTCCGCTCGCTCAAGAGCACCGGCCGCGGCGCGTGCATCCTACCGCACGGCGTGCTGTTTCGCGGCAACGCCGAGGCCGTCATCCGTGAGAAGCTCGTCCGCAAGGGGTACATCCAAGGCATCATCGGTCTGCCGCCGAACCTGTTCTACGGCACCGGCATACCCGCCTGCATCGTCGTCATAGACAAGGCCGGGGCGACGGATCAGCGACCGGTCTTCCTCATCGACGCCAGCGGCGGCTTCATGAAGGACGGGCCGAAGAACCGCCTCCGCGACCAGGACATCCACAAGATCGTGGACGTGTTCACTCGGCAGATCGAGGTACCGCGCTTCTCCCGGCTGGTCCCCTTCGACGAGATCGCCAAGAACGACTTCAACCTGAACCTGCCGCGCTACATCGACAGCCAAACGCCCAAGGACATCCAGGACATCGCCGGCCATCTGCAAGGCGGTATTCCCGACCGCGACGTGAACGCCCTGGCCCCATACTGGGCCGTCTGCCCCGGACTGCGCGATGCACTATTTCAGCCGCTTCGCCCCGGCTATTTTCAATTCGCCCCGGCTATTTTCAATTAGCCATTCCTCATTCTCAATTGAAGTCGGCCATCTACGAGCATCCCGAGTTCGCTGCCTTCATCGCCGGGATGAAAGCCCACTTCGCCGCCTGGCGCACTAAGGCCGCAAGATCGCTAAAAGCTCTTACTCCCGGTTGCCACCCCAAGCCGATCATCGGCGAACTCTCCGAGGGGCTGCTGAACCACTACCACGGCCAGCCGCTCATCGACGCCTACGACATCTACCAGCAACTGATGGATTACTGGGCCGAGACGATGCAGGACGATTGCTACCTGATCGCCGCCGACGGTTGGAAGGTACAGACCTATCGAGTGATTGAGAAAGACAAGAAAGGCAAAGAAAAAGACAAAGGCTGGACCTGCGACCTCGTGCCGAAGGCGTTGATTGTCGCCCGCTACTTCGCCACGGAACAAGCCGCCCTCGACGATCTGACGGCCAAGCTCGAAGGCGTGTCGGCGAAGCTGGCCGAGTTGGAGGAGGAGCACGGCGGCGAGGACGGCGCGTTCAGCGAACTGGAGAAGATCACCAAGGCGACCGTTTCCGCCACGCTTCGCGAATGGAGAATGGAGAATGCAGAATTGAGAATGGAAGAGATCGCGGTTTTGGAGCAATGGATCACGCTCAACGCCGAGGAGACGGACCTGAAGCAGCAACTCAAAAAAGCCGAAGCGGAACTCGACGCCAAGGCCTATGCCAAGTACCCGACGCTGACCGAGGCCGAGGTGAAGACCCTCGTCGTCGAGGACAAATGGCTTGCCACGCTCGACGCCCGCATCCACGGCGAAATGGACCGCATCAGCCAGCAATTGACCAAACGGGTGAAAGAACTGGCTGAACGCTACGAACGCACATTACCGCAACTAACCTTGCAAGTGGCCGAACTCGAAGCCAAAGTGAATAGTCATCTGGAAAGGATGGGTTTCTCATGGAAGTAGCGGCCCCAAACTATGTATTCGACATCGGTCCGCTACCGAGTGACTGGCGGATCGTTCCTCTGGGCGAAGTCGGCCGGTGGTACAGTGGCGGCACGCCAAGCATGAAAAATCCAGCGTACTGGCAAGGCGACATTCCTTGGGTAAGCCCCAAGGACATGAAGGTTTCAAGACTTCGCGATTCGGTTGACCATATCAGCAACCTTGCGGTGTCGGAGGGTGCGCGGCTGATGCCTTCGGGGACGATCCTCATGGTCATTCGGGGAATGATCCTCGCCCATTCTTTTCCCGTCGCTCGTGCAGAACTACCGGTCGCATTCAACCAAGACATGAAGGGCTTGGTTGTTCATGACGGGTATGCAAGCAACTACGTCTTGTACTGGTTAATCGGGCACGCGCAGAAGCTGCGTGGACTCACCACAGAGTCTACACATGGGACGAAGCGGCTTCCCCCTGAAACGCTCTATCGTGTTCCGTTTCCCCTTCCGCCGACGCTGGCGGAGCAGGAGGCGATTGCGGGGGCGTTGTCGGATGCGGATGCCCTAATCGAGTCGCTGGAGCAACTCGTCGCCAAGAAGCGGCAGATCAAGCACGGCGCGATGCAGCAACTGCTCACCGGCCAGAAACGCCTCCCCGGCTTTAGCGGCGAGTGGGAGACGAAGCGACTGGGAGAGTTGGGCACTTTTTTGAAAGGCAGCGGTGTCACGAAGTCGCAGACGTTCAGCGGCGATCTGCCTTGTGTGCGCTACGGCGAAATCTACACCCGGCACAACGACTACGTAACAACGTACTTCTCGTGGATTTCCCGAGAGGTCGCTCAGACCGCTACTCGGCTCAGACGTGGAGACATCTTGTTCGCTGGTTCCGGTGAGACGAAAGAGGAGATCGGAAAGTGCGTCGCATTCATTCACGACATCGAAGCCTATGCTGGCGGCGACATCGTCATTCTGCGAACAGGGAAGGCTGATCCGCTGTTTCTTGGCTTTTACCTGAACACGTCCGAGATTGCGCGGCAGAAAGCAAGTCTTGGACAAGGCGATGCCGTTGTTCACATCAGCGCATCTGCACTTGCAACCATTCAAGGCAGGTTCCCGAAGTTGGAAGAGCAGCAAGCCATCGCTGCCATCCTGTCGGACATGGACGTGGAGATCGCGGCGTTGGAGGCGAAGCTGGCCAAGGCCCGACAGGTCAAGCAGGGGATGATGCAGGAACTACTCACCGGGCGAATACGCTTGATGGAGAAGTGAGAATGGAGAAGTGAGAAGTGAGAATGGAGAAGTGAGAAGTGAGAATGGAGAAGTGAGAAGTGAGAATGGAGAAGTGAGAATGGAGAATGGAAGACAGTGATGGTGGAACTGATAACCGGAAGGACGCAACTGGTATAATGGAATCGTTGCACAGGCGCACCAAGGAGAACGACATGATCAACACCATGGCCCGCACCTTTCCGCTCTCGGCCGTCACAGCCAAGTTGCCCGAACTCCTGGCCGGAATGGCCGGTGGGGAAGAATTGATCCTCACAACGGACGGCGTGCCGGTGGCCGTGGTCACGCGGTTGGAACGCGCGAGCTGGCCGAGCGTCCCCGGCACCGCCAAGGACCGCTCGTTCTGGATGTCCCCCGACTTTGACGCGCCGCTGGAAGACTTCGCGGAGTACATGGAGTGAAGCTGCTGCTGGATACCCATACCGTGCTGTGGTTCTGGTGGGACGACTCGCAACTCAGCGCGACCGCGAAGGCGGCCATCTGCGACCCGGCGAATCAGAAGTTCGTCAGCCTCGTCTCGCCGTGGGAAGTGGCCATCAAGCTCAGCCTGAAGAAGCTGGATATCGGCGGGCCGTATGCCGGGTTCTTCCGCCAGCACATGTTACGCACCTACTTCGACTGGCTGCCTTTCCGCGACGATCATTTCGACAGCCTGACCACGATGCCGTTCCATCACCGCGACCCATTCGACCGAATGCTGGTCGCTCAATCGTTAATCGAGAACATTCCCTTGGTAAGTGCCGACACGATTTTCGACGCCTACGGCATCACCCGCATCTGGTAGCGAATGAATAATGGAGAATGGCGAGTTGAGAAGGGAGAAGGGAGAATGAAAGATAATGTGGTGAGGGTGAAGTCGTTTGCCTTGGCGGTGCGGGTGGTAAAGTTGGCGCGGTTTCTGCAGAGTGAGAAACGCGAGTTTGTCATCTCTAAGTAAGTCGTGCGGAGCAGCACGGCTATCGGGGCGCTGGTGCGCGAGGCAGAACATGCCGAGAGCAGGCCGGACTTCACCCCCAAGATGAGCATTGCCTTAGATGACATTGCCTTAAAGGAAGCCAACGAAACGCTATACTGGCTCGAACTTCTTCACGCTTCCGAGTATCTCGACCGCCCCGCTTACGAGTCCATCGCCGCCGATAGCGAGGAAGTCCTCCGTCTGCTCGTCGCCATTGTCAAAGCCTCGCGGAGAACCCCAGATGCCAACTAATTCTCCATTCTCCATTCTCACTTCCCCATTTCCCTCCGAACGCGCGACCCAGGATCGCGTCATCGCTTTGTTCCGCGACGAACTCGGCTATCGCTTCCTCGGCTCGTGGGCCGATCGGCCCGGCAACAGCAACATCGACGAGGGTCTACTGACCGCCTGGCTGGCGAAGCGAGGCGTGACCGGTCCGCAGATCGCCGTGGTGCTGCACCGCCTCCGCACCGAGGCCGACAACCCCAACCGCAGCCTGTACCAGAACAACCAGGCCGTCCACTCGCTGCTCCGTTACGGCGTGCCGGTCAAGATCGAGGCGAGTCAGCCGACCGCGACCGTCCACCTGATCGACTGGCAGAACCCCGAGGCGAACGACTTCGTTCTGGTCGAGGAGGTCACGCTCAAGGGCGGGCTCGAACGCCGGCCCGACTTGGTGCTGTACGTCAACGGCCTCGCCATCGGCGTCATCGAGTTGAAACGCAGCACGGTGAGCGTGGGCGACGGCATCCGTCAACTGCTCTCCAATCAGCAGCCGGAGTTCAACGCTAGTTTCTTCAGCACGGTGCAGATCGTCTTTGCCGGCAACAACACCGAGGGGCTACGCTACGGCACCATCGGCACGCCGGAGAAGATGTTCCTGCAATGGAAGGAAGACGAAGCCGACAACAGCCGGTTCAAGCTGGACAAGTACCTACTCAAGCTATGCGAGAAGCGGCGGCTGCTGGAACTGATGCACGACTTCGTGTTGTTCGACGGCGGGGTGAAGAAGCTGCCGCGGGTGCATCAGTACTTCGGCATCAAGGCGGCGCAGGAATTCGTCAAGCGCAAGCAGGGTGGCATCATCTGGCACACGCAGGGGAGTGGCAAGAGCATTGTCATGGTGCTGCTGGCCAAGTGGATCCTGGAGAACAACCCGAACGCCCGCGTGGCGATCATCACCGACCGCGACGAACTCGACGCGCAGATCAAGAACGTGTTCGAGGCGGCGGGCGAGACGATCCACCGCACCAGCAGCGGCCACGACCTGCTGAAACAGCTTGGGCAGGCCACGCCGCGGCTGCTCTGTTCGCTGGTTCACAAGTTCGGCCGGCGCGACGTGGATGACATTGATGCCTTCCTGAAGGGCCTGAAGGAACAGCCCAGCGCGACGGTCGGCGAGGTGTTCGTGTTCGTGGACGAGTGCCACCGCACCCAGAGCGGCAAGCTGCATCGAGTGATGAAGGCGATAATGCCCGAAGCGGTGTTCATCGGCTTCACCGGCACGCCGCTTTTGAAGAAGGACAAACAGACGAGCCTGGAGGTCTTCGGGGGGTACATCCACACGTACAAGTTCAGCGAGGCGGTCGAGGACGCGGTCGTGCTGGACCTGGTGTACGAGGCCCGCGACATTGACCAGCGGCTCGGCTCTCAGGCCAGGATTGATGCCTGGTTCGAGGCCAAGACGAAGGGGCTGAATGACTGGCAGAAGGCGGAACTGCGGGCCAAGTGGGGGACGATGCAGCAGGTGCTCAGTTCCCGCTCGCGGATGGAAAAGGTGGTCGCGGACATCGTCTTCGACTTCAGCGTCAAGCCGCGGCTGTCGAACGAGCGGGGCAACGCCATCCTGGTGGCGGGCAGCATCTACGAGGCGTGCAAGTACTTCACGCTGTTCCAGAAGACGCCGTTCAAGGGCAAGTGCGCGGTCGTCACATCGTACAACCCGCAGGCGAAGGACGTGACGAAGGAGGAGATCGGCGCGAACACGGAGACGGACAGGCAGTTCGTGTTCAACACCTACACCGAGTTGCTGAAGGACGTGAAGCCGGCCGCCGGCCAGACGAAGACGGAGACCTACGAGGAGCGGGCCAAGATACTGTTTGCCAGGGAGCCGGCGAACATGAAGCTGCTCATCGTCGTGGACAAGCTGCTGACCGGCTTCGACGCGCCATCCTGCACTTACCTCTACATCGACAAGTCGATGCAGGACCACGGATTGTTCCAGGCCATTTGCCGGACGAACCGGCTCGACGGCGAGGACAAGGACTTCGGCTACATCGTGGATTACAAGGATCTGTTCAAGAAGGTCGAGAAGGCTATCGCGGTGTACACGTCGGAACTCGACCACAGCGCGGGCGGGCCCGACCCCGAGGTGCTGCTGCAAGACCGCCTGACCAGGGGCAAGGAGCGGCTGGACAACGCCATCGAGGCCCTGGCCCTGTTGTGCGAGCCGGTCGAGCCGCCGAAGGGCGAACTGGAACACATCCACTACTTCTGCGGCAACACCGAGATGCCGACCGACCTGAAGGATCGCGAGCCGCGGCGGACGGCCTTGTACAAGGCGGTGGTCGCGCTGGTGCGGGCCTACGCCAACATGGCTGGCGAGATGGAACCGGCCGGCTACAGCGAGGCGGATGTCGCCCGGATCAAGGGCCAGATGGATCACTACCTGAAGGTCCGCGAGGTGGTCCGTATGGCCAGCGGTGAGACGCTCGACCTGAAGACCTACGAAGCCGACATGCGGCACCTGATCGATACCTATTATCGAGGCCGACGAGCCGCGGAAGATATCGCCGTTTGACAGCATTGGACTGCTCGACCTAATCGTGAAGACCGGCATCGCCGACGCTATTGCCAAGAAGCTGGGAGTAATGAAGGGGAACAAGGACGCCATCGCCGAGACCATCGAGAACAACGTCCGTAGCAAGATCATCAAGGATCACCTGAACGACCCGGCGTACTACGAGACGATGTCGAAGTTGCTGGCCGAGATCATCGCCGCCCGTAAGTCCAAGGCCATTGAGTATGAGGCGTACCTGAAGCGGATCGCCGAGTTGGTGAAGAAGGTCGAGGGAGGCCAGGCCGAGGGCACCCCGGAGACGCTCGACACGCCGGGCAAGCGGGCCCTCTACAACAACCTCGCGCAGAACGTGGACCTGGCCCTGCGGATCGATGACACGGTGAAGAACGCGCGGCCGGACGGCTGGCGGGGTGTGCAGTCCCGCGAGCAGGTCATCAAGTCGGCACTCTACGGCGTGCTGCAAGACGTGGACGAGGTCGAGCGGGTGTTTCTCATCATTAAGGCGCAGCCGGAATACTGATGGGCGAGCAGATCCAACTGGGCGAACTGACCATCGAAGTGGTGTTCAAGGACATCAAGAACCTCCACCTCAGCGTTCACCCGCCGGCGGGCCGGGTCAGCATCTCCGCGCCGCGGCGGATGAGCATGGACGCAATCCGGGGGTTTGCCATCTCAAAGCTCGCCTGGATTCGCCAGCAGCAGACAAAAATCTGCGCCCAGGAGCGTGAGCCGGAGCGCGAGTACATCGACCGCGAGAGCCACTACCTCTGGGGCAGGCGATACCTGCTCTCAGTGGTGGAGCGAGACGAGCCGCCTGCCATTGAGATCCGGCACAACAAGCTGATACTCGGCATCCGCCCCGGCACCGACGCGGCGAAGCGGGCAACGCTCCTGGAGGCGTGGTATCGAGAGCAAGTGAAGCTGGCCGTGCCGCCGTTAGTCGCCAAGTGGGAGCTAGAACTGGATGTGAAGGTGGCGCGATTTTTCGTGCAGCGGATGCGGACCCGCTGGGGGAGTTGCAACCCCGAGGCCCGCAACTTGCGGTTCAACACTGACCTGGCCAAGAAGCCGCGTGAGTGTCTGGAGTACATCGTCGTTCACGAGATGGTGCATCTTTTGGAGCCAACGCACAACCGCCGGTTTGTCGCACTGATGGACCGGTTTATGCCGACTTGGAAGCAACACAAGCAAGCTCTCAACCGCCTGCCGGTTCGGCACGAGGACTGGGAGTATTGAGCCGTAGCGTACAAAATCGGGATGATCTCGATGAATTGCTTCTGGCTAGGCAGTCATTGGTCTAGTCGTAACATCATCGGCGACTCTGATTCTGCCGAGCGCGTGCCGCAAACCGTACCCGCGTGCCGACTTCGTTGGCCGCCGGAGCGCTGGCAGGCTGCGTTCAGGTGGTTGAAGCTTTTTTCTGAAGCGCCGCCATCTTTTGGCGAATGCGTGTGAGGCGTTCTGAGTCGAAGTCTTGCGTGGGCTGGAAATCGAGTTGCTGGAGCTGCTTGAAGGCCGTTTCAAACGCTTCGGCCGCGCGCTGGTAGGCCACCAAGGCCTCTGCCGGCTTGCCGGCGATTTCAAGTTCCTCGGCCTGGGCTTCGTCTTCCGCGCCGAGCGCCAGCCAGGCAATCGGGAAGAAGTCCGACCGGCTGCGAATGGCCTCGGTCAGGGCGGCGCGGGCATCCGCAAGCTGTTCCTCTTCTTCGGCCAAGTGGGCCAGTTCGAGGTAGGCCAGGGGGTCTTTGAGTCCGCGTCCGAGGGTCAGCTCGCGGTAGGTCGCCGGACTCGCCAGAAAAGCGCTTTCAACCGCGCTGACCACGGTCCGTAGATCAGCACAGGCCCGGTTGTGGTCTATGGCTGACGACCGGGTTGCGGATTTCTGGAGCCGCTCCAGGGCGCGCCGCGCGGCCGGATCGCTGACATTCGTGGCCGCAATCAATCGGGCCAAGTGTGGCTGTGCGCGTTCCCAGGCCCCAAGCTGGCTATAGGACTGCGCGAGCAGCAGACGAGCCGGAAAGTGCTCCGGTAGGCCAGGCACGTCAACGACTTGCGTCAATGCCAAAATGGCATCCGCCGCCCGGTCGCTGCGCCAGTAAATTTGCGCCAGAAAGTAGCGGCATTCAGCGATGCGCAGCGGTAAGTCCCGCCAGATTTCCAAGTCAGTCGCTGACAAATGACGGCTGGCCAGCCGGTCAAATTCCATTCCCAAGGCTGCGCGAGCTTGGCGCTGCGTGGGTGAGCCGGCAAGTCGCCGGTCGCGGGCCGTGCGCTCCAGGTTTTCCAGCGCGGCACGGTCAGCTTCTGGGAGCTTGGTCTTGATGACACGCTCAAACCTGTGTTGCTCATCTTCGGCGGCATCGAGCGCTCGATGCAGGGCCGCCATGGCGCGTCCGGTTTGATCCTGGGCGTTGAGGACCAGCGCCCGTTCGTAATGCCAGCGCAGGCTGTCACGGGGAATCTCCGGCGCTCCCAGCGCACTTGCCAGAAGCGCAACTCCCCACAGCCAGATACCGACGAGTTTGAAGCGTAGAGGTCTCATGGATTCGCCTCAGACTGGGCCGGCAGGAAGGCAAAATACACTGCCGCCAGAATGAAGAGAAACGCCACGGCGTAATTCCACCGCAGGGGTTCGTGCAGATACACCAGGGCGAATCCAACAAAGACCAGCAGCGTAATGATTTCCTGGATGATTTTGAGTTGAAACGCCGTGAACTGCCCATACCCCCAGCGATTGGCCGGCACCTGAAGGCAGTACTCAAAAAAAGCAATTCCCCAGCTCAGAAGAATGACCTTCCAGAGGGCAACGCCACGGTGTCGGAGATGTCCGTACCAGGCAATGGTCATGAACAGGTTGCTGGCGAGCAGGAGGAGAATCGTTCGCATAAGGCTCGCTACCGATGCTTGCGCGGCACATCCGGGTGCTCATTGACGAGCGGGATTTCGGGCGCGCCAATCGGGGCATCCATTGGAGACCGAACGATCGCTTCGGTGTCACGCAGCAGCCGTTCGGCATCGAGCCAAGGGGTGGTCGCGGCGCCGTCCTCGATATTGGCGCGCGCCTTGTCCAGCATGGTTTGCATGGGTTCCTGGCGTCCCTTGAGGCGGTGGATGTGGACGCCGCAAAGTTGAATCAACCCCTGCACGACCAGTTTTTCCCCGCCGTCAGGCAGGCGCATCCAGAGCGATTCCCAGTCTTCGTGCGCGGCATAAAATTCCCCGCAGTTGAACAAGTCAGCCCCGGCAATCAACCCAAGGCGCAGGTGAGGGAAGCGTTCGGCATAGCTGTTCCCGGCCGGGATGTGGTGCGCGCGATCCAGACTGGTTTGATAGTCCCGCCACAGGATGACGAGCTTTGATGTCGGGATGGCGCACCGTACCCAGTGCAGGATAAAGCCCGCTGCATAGGGCACAATCTGTCCAAGCTGTGGGTCGGCTTCCGTCCGGGCGAAGCACTGGGCTTCCAGGCGCGCCTGAAGGTAGGGCGGCGGGGACTCATCAAAGATAAGCCGGGTGGGACGGTCCAGCCGAGCCGCAAGCTTGATCGCTTGGCGATCCAGCCAGTGCAGGGCGTCGAGCGTCGGGAGGGCAAAGGCCAGGGTCTCCGGGCATCCAAAAGGCGGGACGAATGGCGGGCGCAACTGTCCACAAAAGGCGTCCCAACTCAGCGGTGAACTCATGCTTGGGGTTGTCTGATGCCTTACTCAGAGTCAGCGCTCAGCGAAGCTGGCGTGGCTGAAATGAAACATGCCCCCGGCTGCAATCGCAACCCATTGGCGAAGTCACGCGCCGAGACCCGTGCGCGTCCTTCGAGTTGAAGTTCCTGAACGACCAGGTGGGTTTCCGCGCCGCACGCAACCAAAAGCCCGTCCGCTTCGATGCCGAGAATTGTCCCCGGTGGCTTGCCGTGGGGCGCACGTTCGGGTTGTGCCCGCGCTCGCCACAGCGTCACCCGCCGACCGGCAAGGTGGCTATGGACGCCGGGAAAGGGTTGAAATGCCCGAACCCGTGCCGCAACCGCCGTGGCCGGCAGCCCCCAGTCAATCCAACCATCTTCACGTTTGAGAAGCGGAGCGTAGGTGGCTTGCGTGGCATCTTGCGGCCGGCGGGGGAGCGTCCCGGCCGCCAGTTGCCGGAGCGCTTCGCTCAGCAGGTCAGCGCCGAGGTGGGACAGTCGTTCTCCCAACTCTGGCGCGGTTTCATCGCGTCCGATCCAGCATTCGGTTTGAAGCGCGATGTCGCCGGTATCGAGACCGGCGTCCATATACATCACGGTGATGCCGGTCACGGCTTCATCGTGAGCAATGGCCCAGTTGACCGGCGCCGCGCCCCGATACTTCGGGAGCAGTGAAAAGTGGACGTTCAAACAACCCTGACGCGGCGCTGCAAGGATTGGCGGCGGGAGGATGCGTCCATACGCGACGACCACCCCGACTTCCGCTTTCAAGTCTTCGATTTGAGCCTGAAACTCAGGGGTCTTGATCTTGGTCGGTTGCCAGACCGGAAGCCCTAGTGCCTGTGCCGCAGCCTTGATTGGTGGTGGCTGTACGTGGTGGCCGCGCCCGGCCGGACGGTCTGGTTGCGTGATGACCGCCGCAAGATCGTGACCGTCCCGGTGAAGTCGCTGGAGCGTTGGTACGGCGATGCTCGGTGTTCCCATGAAAATGATGCGCATAGCTTGGCTAGCCCTGCCTCACGGTTTTCATATCTGGCCTTGGCATCTCTATCGCGTGCCGCCGCATAAGCAAAGGGCATGTCGCAAGAAGCCATAAACGCTGATCTAGCAATGGGAAACTTTGTTTTGTGTTTGACAACCGTGTGAACAAAAGCGTAAACAAAGGCACACACATTGAAGACGGTTTGTCGTGGCAGATTTCCAGCCCGTTAAGCCATTTTTGAGGAGACGATGAGTTTTTGGTGTGCGGCTCGCGCCACAGGCTTCATGCCTGGACGGCCCCTGCGGCTTGTGTCGGAGCTGCCTTCCACAAACCCTTCACGTCGGTGACGGCGTGAAGTTTGATAACACCCATGAGGACAAGCCAAATGAATGACAGTACTTCTTCATTGCCGGTCGAGCGTCCACCGCGACGTTCGACGTGGCGACGACTGCTGCCGCTGGCGGTAGCGGCAACGGTGTTTGTGGCCTGTGTGGCGCTGACCTTCCGCGCGCCCATGACGCGCGCCGCCGGACGGGCGGCGTGGACGGCCGGGAAACTCAAGGTGAATGACCTGAATCAGCTCTCGGTGGCTGGGAATCGGGTCAAGCTGATGGTGGATGCGGGCGCTCCGGCAACGGAGTCGCTGCGCGGTGCCAAAGTCATCAGCGAATACGAGGGTTTTCGGGTTCTCGAGGTATCGGAGCAAGAAGCGGCCCGGTTGGCGAATGAGCCTGGAGTGACGCAGCGCAATGATTTCAACTCGATATATTTGAACGCGGTCGAGATCAACACCACGTCGGCGGCGGCGCAGGCGCTGCGGTCGGAGCAGGCGTTGGTGGAAGGGGTTGGGATGCGGCTGGTGCAGTTTGCCGGACCGGTGCAGCCGAGTTGGATGCGGATGCTGGAAGCGACGGGCGTGCAGGTGGTGACGTACGTACCGAGCAACGCCTACTTGGTGTACGGGAATGCCAAAACGCTGGGGGCGTTGAGCGCGCTGGCACAGCGGACGGAAGCCGTGCAGTGGGACGGGCCGTACTACGGGTTGTTCAAGATTCACCCGACGGCGCGGCCTGGGAGTCGGGGGTACATTGACACGGGCGGGGAGTACCAGCTTCAGCTTTTCAACGACCAGCAGGGGAATCGGGGGACGTTTGATTTGCTGCGGTCGCTCGGGGCGCGGCAGATTGGGGAGACGGAGGCCTGGGGGGGGTACGTGAACCTGACAGTGCGGATGTCGCCGGATTCGCTGATGGATGTGGCGAACCGGCCGGATGTGGTCTCGATTCATCCGAACGTGCCGGTGAAGAAGCTGGACGAGCGGCAGAACATGATCGTGGCCGGGAATCTCACGGGGAACGTGCCGAACCCTGGGAACTACTTGACGTTGCTGTCGAGCTGGGGATTTACGCAGGCGCAGTTCAACAGTTCGGGGTTCATCGTGGACGTGACGGATGACGGAGCGGATCGGAATCCGACGGGCACGGACCCTGGGACGGTGCCGGTGAACGGGAGCGCGGGACCGGTGCCGGCGCGGCACTTTAGCTTGCGGGAGAGTGGGAACTTCACAGGGACCTCGCGGTTCATCTACAAGGGATTGTGGGGGACGCTGGGAAGCGATCAGGGGCTTGGATTCGATGGTCACGGTCAGCTCAACATGAGCATCGTGGGCGGGTTCGTGCCGGATGGGTTTGACGCAGGCGGGACGCGGATTCACCGCGATCCGGATGGGTTTCGGTACGGGCTTGGGGTGGCGCCGTTCGTGCGGATGGCGAACTCGGTGATTTTCGACCCGAACTTCACCAACCCGAACTTCAACGACATGCTGGCGTCGAACTACGCCGATGGGGCGCGGATCACGAGCAACAGTTGGGGCGCGGCCGTAGCCGGGGCGTATAACATCAACTCGCAGACCTATGATGCGCGGACGCGGGACGCGCGGCCGCTGGACGCTGGGAATCAGCAGTTGGCGATGGTGTTTGCGGCTGGGAACAGCGGGCCTGGGGCGCAGACGGTCGGCGCGCCTGGGACGGCGAAGAACGTCATCACGGTTGGGGCGGCGGAGAATGTGCATTCGCATGCGTCGGCTAATGGCGGGAACAACGCGGCTGGCAACGATGGGTGTAACATTGGGGATACGGGTGCGGACAGCGCCAACGATATGATCAGTTTTTCGAGCCGTGGGCCGTGCAGTGACGGGCGGCGGAAGCCGGACATCGTGGCGCCTGGGACGCACGTGACGGGGATGGCGTATGTGACGGCGACCTCTGACCCGACGAGTCCCCCGAACAATCCTGGGACGGCCGATCCTGGTTTCCGGGCGACTGGGGTATGCGCGTTGCCTGCGCCCGACAACCACTTTCCGACGGGACAGCGGTGGTACACGACATCGTCTGGGACGAGTCATTCGTGTCCGGCGGTAGCAGGTGGCGCGGCGCTGGTGTACCAGCAGTTCATCAACAACCCGGCGTACATAGGGGCGCATCGGACGCCGGCGGGGAGCGCGCCACCGAGTCCGGCGGCATTGAAGGCGTACCTGATGAACACGACGCGGTACATGACGGGAACCGGAGCGAACGACACGCTGTGGTCAAACAGCCAGGGGATGGGAGAGATGAACCTTGGCACGGCGTTCAACGGGGTGCAGCGGATCATCCGCGACCAGGTGCCGGCGGATCGGTTCACGGCGACGGGACAGGAGCGGGTGTTCGTGGGGACGGTGGTGAGCGCGAGCCAACCGTTTCGGGTAACGCTGGCGTGGACGGAGCCGCCTGGGCCGACCATGGGGAATGCGTACATCAACGACCTCGACCTAGAGGTGACGGTGGGTGGGAACACCTATCGTGGGAACGTGTTCAGCGGGGCGAACTCGGTGACGGGCGGCGCAGCGGATTTTCGGAACAACGTGGAGAGCGTGTTTTTGCCGGCCGGGGTGACGGGTCCGTTCGTGATTCGGGTGCGGGCGACGAACATTGCCGGACAGGCTGACCCGGAGGTGACCGGGAACAACCAGGATTTTGCGCTGGTGGTCCACAACGGGCAGCCGGCGACGATACCGGTCATCAGCGTGGTGAGCGCGACGCTGACGGCGGAAAGCTGCGCGCCGGGGAATGGCGTGCCGGATGAGGGTGAGACGGTGACGTACAACGTCACGTTGCGCAACGACGGGACGGCACCGACTAGCGGAGACCTGATTGCGACGCTGACGCCGGGTGGCGGCGTGGGCGCGATAGGTGGCACGAACCCGCAGAACTACGGGACGCTGGGGATTGGAGCGAGCGCGACGCGGGCGTTCACGTTCACGGTGAGCGGACTGTGCGGGACAATGCTGATGCCGACGCTGAATCTGAGTGACGGCAGCGGGAGTCTGGGGGCGGTGACGTTCTCGCGCCAGATTGGAACGCCGAACAATGTGCTGACGCAGAACTTTGACACGGTAACGCCGCCAGCGCTACCGGCGGGCTGGGTTGCGACGAATGCGTCGGGTCCGTCACCCTTGTGGGAGACGTCGGCAACGACACCAGACACAGCGCCGAACTGCGCGTTTGTGGATGACCCGGCTGTGGTCAGCGACAAGCGGCTGGATACGCCGCCGATCAGTCTGACGACGAGCCAGGCGCAACTAACGTTCCGCAACAACTACAACCTCGAGAATACTTTTGACGGTGGAGTGCTGGAAATCAGCATCAACGGTGGTCCATTCCAGGACATCGTGGCTGCTGGGGGTAGCTTTGTGACGGGTGGCTACAATGGGACCATCTCGACGTGCTGCTCGAACCCGATTGGTGGGCGGCCGGCGTGGACCGGGAACTCCGGGGGCTACATCACGACGACGGTGAACCTGCCGGGGAGTGGCTCGCGGACGGTGGTGCTGCGCTTCCGCATGGGCAGTGACACGATTATTTCCGCGCCTGGGTGGCGGATTGACACGCTGGTGGTGCAGGATGGCTTCACCTGCTGTGGAGCTCCGCCGAATGTGGTCTTTACCGGTCAGACGACGGCAGAGCTACCGGGTGCTTCCAACAGCGATGGCGATGGGTTCTTTGAGCCGTGCGAGACGTTGCGCTCGACGTTGACGGTAACGAACACCGGCGGTGCGACGGCCACGACGGCGATAGCGACGATCACTTCTCCGACGCCTGGCGTGACGATTGTGAGCGGCAGCACGCCAGACCTTGGTCCGATCACACCAGGTGGTACGGCAACCGGGAATGTGACCTTCAAGCTCGAGCCGACGTTCGTGCCGGGGACGACGGTCACGGTCAACGTGTCGGTGGCGTTTGGTCCCGGTGGTCCGAGTCCAAGCACGGCGAGCTACACGGTGGCGACGAGTTGTCCGCTGGCACCGGGTGGCACGTTTACGTTCTCCAACACGAGCGCCATCACGATTCCAGCGTCAGGTACGGCAACGCCTTATCCGTCCACCATCAGTGTGAGCGGACTGACCGGTCAGATCACGAAGGTGACGGCAACGATCACCAACTTCAACCACACATGGCCGTCCGATGTGGGCGTGCTGCTGCGTGGGCCGGGCGGTCAGATTTGCGTGTTGTTCAACAACGTGATAGGTGGTTCGGGTGGCGTGACCAATCGCACCTATACGTTTGACCAGACGGCAGCGACGGCGTTGCCAACGACCGGCTTCCCGCCGAGTGGGACGTACCGTCCGAACAACAACAGTGCAACACGCGCCTTCACGAGTCTGCCGGCGCCGCCGTACAACAGCAACCTGAACATCTTCAACGGTCTGTCCGGCGGGAGCGCCAACGGGACGTGGGAGCTGTTTGTACAGGATTTCGTTGGCGGTGATGCCGGGAACATCAACGGTGGCTGGTCAATCACCATCGAGACGGGGATGCCGGATTGCTCGACAAGCGCCTGTGGAGCGAGTGTCCTCCAAAACTGCCGGGTGTCGCTCAATATCACCGGGCAGTCATTGTCGGGCAACACCTGTGGGTTGCCAGACTATGCCGGCGACCTGGTGCTGACGGCCGTGCTGACCAACATCAGCTCGCAGACGATCTCGGATGTTTCCATCCAGGTTGCGGGCTTGGGCTACCCGGACAGCACGCCGACGGGCGTGATCGTGCCGTCGCCGCCGCACCGCCTGTTGACGGCGGATGGGGCGACCTGTAGCAGTGGCGGACAGGCCGGCGCCAGCCAGTCCACGGTCAACGGTCAAGCGCCGATTGGCAGCAATACACCGATTGGGACACTCAACCCAGGTGACACGCGCACCATCACCTTCCGCATCGCGTTGCCGCAGGTACGGCGGCTGCGGTTCTACGTCAACGTGTTTGGGGTTGGGGGGACGGCGTGTCCGGTAGCCTCAAATGAGACGCGGTTGACGGGGCCGGTGATGGCAACGATGACGCAACTGGAAGGTCCGGCGCTGGGCTTTGAGTTGCTACGCGACAAGGGCGGCGTGACGGTCAAGCCGGTGGAGTCGCGTCTGACCAAAGGCGAGCAGCCAACGGCTGGACGGCGGTAAGCCGGTTAGTTCAGCTTCTCCGAACCTTGGCGGGTGGTGAGGACGCTCACCACCCGCTTTTTCTTTGAGGCTTTAGTCTAGTTTTAACTAGACTCACATTTGATAATTTTGATAAGTAAGTTAGCTAACACACACTTTAGTTTGCACTGAAACTAGTAAGAGGTCACAGTCCGCTCTGCAAGTGCTTTGGTTGCACTATCGTCCTGCCAGTTTGGCAACTGGCGCTGCGATAGCTTGTTCACCGGCACTCCATTGACTTGTTTGAGGTTAGTTGCAGGTTGGTCGTGGATGTCTCCGCATCGAAAACTGCTTCAGAACTCTAGATAAGGAGAGCACTATGAAAATACCGAGTGATCAAAATGCGTCATCGTCCGGTTCGTCGGTGCGCCGTCCGACCAAGCAGCAGCGCATACGGCTTTTTGCGACTTGCCTAGCGTTTTTCCTTATGGCATCAGGCAGTGGACTGATCCGCCCAGCCGGGGCGGCCGGTGAGCGGCCAGCGCTGCCGACCGCGCCGACCATCCGCACCCGTGATGATGGGGCAAAAGCAGTTGCGACGTCTGGAAACGTTCAATTCTTCCGTCTGGCGACAACAAGCCAAACCGAGCGAGCAAGAGCCGAACAGCTTGGCCGTGTGATTGAAGATTATGGACGCTTCGTGGTAGTCGCTGTCGAAACCAAAAACGTTGAGCAAGTTCAGCAAACGGCGGCTCAACATAGCTTTGACATTGAACCGATTGATTTCTCAATCGGTTTACACGGTTTCCGATACGATCCACTCATCGAACACCCAACTGCAAAGCTCTCACAGCCAAAAGCCAGTAAAACTGGAAGGAGCTACTTCCTCGTGCAATTTCTGGCACCGGTGCGTGAACAGTGGTTAGCCGAGTTACGTGGGATGGGCATCGAAGTTGTGCAGTATGTCCCTAACCATGCCTACATTGTGTGTGCTGACGGCGACACTGCCTTGCGCGCGGCAGACCATCCACGTGTCAGGTGGATGGGTGCTTTTGAGGCCGCTCACAAGGTGAGCCCGGAGTTGTTATGGACCTTCGGATTGGAAACTAAAACCCGTGGGCTAGCCAAGGACGGCACGTATTTAGTCGCTGTTTTCAAGCAGGACAAACCAGATGCGGTCAGCCGGTTGGTTGCGCGTTCTGGACGTATTCTCAGCCGGGAAGTCATGCCTGACAGCAACGTGTTTGATGTGTTGCGGGTGCAACTGTCGCCGACGGACATTCCATCGGTCGCTGCCATTGAAGGTGTTTATGCCGTCGAGCCATACGTTGCGCCGACACCTGAGGACGAACGGAATGCACACGTCACGGCTGGCAATTACACCGCCACCGGGATTAGCGGACTCGCTGCGCCTGGCTATAACCCACTTGCCCAGTTCTTGACGAATGGGAGTAACGTAACGGTCGGTGTCGTGGATGACGGTTTTCAGATTCCTGGTCCAAGTGGGTTTTACATTACGACTGCCAATGCCGTAGCTGCCCCGCCACGTGGGGCTGCCCCGCCTTCTTTTCAGGGCGGGCACGGACATTTATGCGCCTCCATCATTGCCGGCGCCGCTCCCTTTCCAACGTTCCTTGATCCACTCAACTACAACTACGGGCTGGGTGTCGCACCGGGTGCGCACCTTGTGAGTGTCCCCCTGATCACAAGTGGCTATACCGGGACCGACGCGGTTGCAGTGGATGACACCGTGACAACCCTCCCCCCGAACAATCAGCGAGCGACGATTTCCAATAATAGCTGGGGAGCCGGAGCCGGCGTGGACTACCAGACTCGTGAAGCCCAGTACGATGGTTTCGTTCGTGATGCTTCGACGGGGAGTAGTATAGACCCACTGTGCATCGTCTTCTCAGCCGGCAACAGCGGCCCTGGAGCTTCCACCCTTACCCGTCCAAAAGCTGCGAAAAATGTTATTACGGTCGGTTCATCGGTGGGAATTCGTCCCGAACTACCACCATTTCTAAGTGTTCCCAACACCAACATTGACTTCATGTCGGACTACTCCAGTCGCGGGCCGACGCAGGATCAGCGCATCAAGCCGGAAATTTCTGCGCCCGGCCAGCAGATCACAGGCCCCCGCACGACATCGAATTCAGTTGGTTTTACAGCCATCGGTGATGGGGTACACATTTACGGAAGTGGTACGTCTTTTGCCGCCCCCCATCTTTCTGGTGCGGCTGCTATTTTCACCGGTTGGTGGCGCGGACAGAATGCTGGGGCTATACCCTCACCGGCAATGATCAAGGCTGCACTGGTCAACGGTGCAGTTGATATGAATGCTGAACAACCCGGTGTGCCGGGGAGCAGCACGGTTACCCCAATTCCGAACAACACCGAAGGATGGGGACGTGTCAATCTCACAAACTCTGTCAACACCGGTGTTCCGACGCAATATGTTGACCAGACCGTACCTTTCACCTCACTTTCAGACAGTTACACCTTTACCGGGCGCGTTGCTGATGGGACACGCCCACTGCGCATTTCGCTGGTCTGGACGGATGCACCGGGAGCCATTGGCGCGAACCCTGCGCTGGTCAATGACCTCGATCTGACCGTCACCGTTGGTGGCAACACGTATCGCGGAAATGTGTTTTCAGGTGGCGTATCTGTGACAGGTGGAAGTGCCGACCGCCGCAATAACCTGGAAAATGTCTTCCTCAACGGTATTCCGGCAAGCACACCGCTGTCGGTCCAGGTGACGCCGGCAGCACTCAATGGGAATGGCATTGTTGGTATGCCGGGCAATAACCAGCACTTTGCACTGGTCATTTTCAATGCCAACCCTGAGTCCTTGCCGGTGGTCTCTGGGACGGGCGCTACCCTGACGGCGGAAAGCTGCACGCCACCAAACAGTGCTCCTGACCCGGGCGAAGTTGTCACCTTTAATTTCGGACTCCAGAATGTTGGCACGGCTAACACCGGAACACTGGTTGCCCAGCTTCTTCCAACAGGCGGTGTGACGTCGCCGAGTGCGAACCAAGTGTATGGTGTCCTCACTGCCGGCGGTGGCAGCGCGACTCGTCCGTTTACTTTCACCGTAGATTCAAGTTTGCCCTGCGGCGGCACCATTACGGCTACACTGCGGCTCAACGACGGGGTGAGCATTATCAATCAGGACGTCACCTTTACACTTCAGGTCGGAACTACCGTGACCAACACCTTTGGTCCATTCAGTAACCCGGCAAATATCAGCATTCCGAGTTCGGGGCCTGCTACCCCTTATCCCTCCACCATCACTGTATCTGGAGTCTCCGGCACGGTGAGCAAGGTCACGGTTTCCATCAATGGCTATAACCACACGTTTCCCGATGATGTGGATGTGCTGCTGGTTGGTCCTGGCGGGCAACAGTGTGTTTTGATGTCCGATGCCGGGGGCAGTGCCGATGTGGTCAACGTCAATCTTGTGTTTGATGATGCGGCGGCATCCCTCCTACCTGACGCTACACTTATCACCTCTGGGACATACCGTCCGACAAACTATGGTGCCACAGACAATTTCCCCGCGCCCGGGCCTGGTTCGGTAACTCAGGCGACGCCGGCACTCTCTGTCTTCAATGGCGTTGACCCGAACGGTGTCTGGAATCTCTATGTTGTGGATGATCTTGGTGGTGATGTGGGTAACTTTGCCGGTGGGTGGTCACTGACCATTCAGACACAAACGCCATCCTGCAGCTCGTGTAGCGTCGCCTGTACACCAAGTGTGATCAACTCGTTAGTCAGCGTGACAACCAATACCGGCGCGCCGTTTGGGGTACAGGGGACGTCAACCTGTGCTGCCGATGGCTACTCAAATGACTTTCTGATTCAAGCGACGCTCACCAATCTGTCGAGCGCGACGCTCACTGATCTGTCGTACCAAGTGGTTGAGCTACAGCACGCCGGTGGGCCGGCGCCATCCCCGGTGTTCCGGTTGACTTCAGCCGATGGGGCAACGTGTTCCAGTGGCGGGGTGGCTGGAGCGACGCAAGCACTCACCAGTGTCACGCTTGGGCCCGGGCAGAGCGCGACAGCGACATTTCGGATTGCAATGCCTTCCATCCGGCGCTTCCGGTTCTTTGTCAACGTGCTGGGCTGCGCCAGTGGCGGGAGTGACAGTCTCGGTGGCAAGTCGAGGCTGATGGCCAACGCGCTGCCGATAGAAGTCAATGTGGATGGTGTGCTGCCGCCACAAAAGACAGTTGCCAACCGGCAGCCTGGTCAGCCGAACGCCGGTGAGCGGCAACGTGGTCACACGCGGCGTTAGCGTCGTGTGATTGGCTCGTGGTGAAGGGCGGAAGATAGCTTTCCGCCCTTCTTTTTTGGTTTTTCTTTTTTGGTTTTTTGGCGCTGCCGGATGTGCGGGTCAGGCCCACTGACCCAACACCAGATGCGCCAGGCGGCAGACTTCGTCGGCGCAGCCCCAGGCGAGGGTAAATCCGGCCCCACCATGCCCGTAGTTGTGGATGACAACCGCCGTCCTCATGCGCTCTACCTCCAGTCGTACTGCGGAGCGTCCGGGCCGCAATCCCACGCGCGTTTCGAGTACTTGGGCCGCCGCCAGTGCCGGCTCCAACTCACGGCAGTTCCGCAGAACCCGCTCCGTTGTGGCTGTTTCGGGCGTCGTGTCCCAGACGTTGGGCAGCGCCGTCCCACCAAGGATGACATCCGTTTGGCGCGGGATGGTGTAGCTGATGCGACGTGGACCTTCATCATCGGTCAACGCGCGCCGGATGCCCGGATTGGAAACACGCACAACTTGCCCGCGAATGGGAAAAACTTCTGGGTCGTTCACCAACTGGCGCGCGCCCAGACCGGTACAGTTGATGATCAGTGGGTAGTCTGCGCCAACCTCGTCCAGACTGGAAACCTGACGCTCAACAATGACGCCGCCGCCGGTTTCAAACCGCTGCACGAGATAGGGGAGGTAGCGTGGCGTCTCAACAACCGGAACCGTCGCCGAAAAGCCGACGACATACCCCGGCGGCAACGCTTCTCTGTCCTGGCGGGTGACACCCCCAACGGCGGCCGCCCACCACGGGTCTGGGGCGTCGGTGTCAAAGAGTTCAATAAACGTTGTTGGCGTGACGCCCGGCACGCCGGCGGCATGCTGCCGCATCAGTTCATCAAACGTCACTTTCGACCAGGCCAGGACCTTTTCCTGGGGCGCGCAGCGGTAGGGATACCAAAGCGCCGCCGCGACGTTCGAGGTGGTTTGCGATGGAGGCTCGCGGGTGTAAATCGTGACGTGATAACCGGCTGCTTGCAGTCGTAGGGCGCTGGCCAGACCTGAAATCCCACATCCAATCACGAGCACTGAAGTTGGTTGAGGCATACGTTTAGGTAAAGCGCGTACGTGGTCGCCCGCTATGATGGTCGTCATCGGCAGGCACGTCAAAACCTTCGTGACCGCCGCGCGGTATCCGGTTCGGGCGGCGCAGTCCACCTGACAGGCACATGAAAAGCGTCAACAAACACTTGAAGCTCGGATGCGGGGCGTTTACAACCCAACCCGGTAAGTCTTCTCCGGGTCAGCATAACGATGAATCCTACGGACTTTACATACTACTGGTGGATTGTGGTCGGCATACTGACTTCTGGTCTGGCCATCTTCTTCATCAAGAAGTCAAGTGTCGCGGCTGCGGTCAGGGAGGCGCTCCGCTTTCCCCTGTGGTGTCTGGTTGTCACCGTCGTCACGGCCCTGGCCGATTACGTCGCGGCTGACTATGCCCCACCAGCTTTCTTTCGCCATGCGTCGGCAGTGAGTTTGGCACTGGCCCTGGGGCGATTGTCAGTGCTGGCTTTTTTTGATGCCGGTATTGCGAACTGGTTAGGACTTGCCGCGGAACGCATTTTCCGCGACATCATCCAGGGCATCGTCTATGCAGCCGTGGTGTTCCTGGCCCTGAGTTGGGCCGGCGTACAGATTACTTCACTGCTGGTTACGTCGGCGCTCTTTACTGCCATCATCGGTTTGGCGCTGCAAGACACACTGGGCAACATCGTGGCCGGGCTGACGCTACAGGTGCAGCAGCCGTTTGAAGTCGGCGACTGGATTCAACTCGACGACGGGCAGCGCGCCGGCGAAGTCATCGAAATCAACTGGCGGGCAGTCAAAATTTTCACGCTTGACCAGGAACAGGTCACCATCCCCAACGGGTTGCTTGCCAAGAGCCAGATTGTGACCTACACGAAACCATCGGCACTGGCACGCCAGACGGTCTTTGTGCAGTCGTCATATCACATCCCACCGGAACGGGTACGGGCTGCGGTTCTGACCGCACTGCACGACATTCCCGAAATTTGTGCCGACCCAGCGCCGGTGGTGGCGACGGTTGCGTTTTTGGAAAATGCAACCATCCGCTACGCCATTCGCTATTTCATCACGAACTTTGGACGGCGCGAGGCCATCGCCAGTCTGGTGCGCGATCGGGTGTGGTATGCCCTGGATCGGGCGGCGGTGGATATACCGCTGCCACTGTCGGGTATTGAGTTACGCCGTCCGGTATCGGTGGAAGCGCGGGCGCACCAGGCGGCTGTGGCAGGTGAGGCACTGCTGAGCACGGTGCCGTTGCTGGCGTGCCTGTCGCCAACGGAGCGCCTGCTGGTGGCCCGGAGCATGCACCGGCAACGCTATGCGCCTGGGGAGTCCATTGTGCGTCAGGGAGAGCCAGGCGATGCCCTGTTTATTCTGGAGGCCGGCGTCGTACGCATCGAGGTTGATGGACTCCAGGTCGGGCAGATGAACGCGCCGGATTGCTTTGGGGAAATGGCGCTGATGACCGGTGAGCCACGCTCGGCGACGATTCGCGCCGTGGGGGAAGTGACCGTGCAAACCATCCACCGGGATATTTTTTGCCATCTGCTGCGAACCAACCCGCGCCTTGCCGAAGCCTTCAGTCAAGTCCTCGCCGAACGCCTGGAAGCCCGGCGTGCAGGGTTGGAAGCGGCGCGCATCGCTGCAATCCCAGCGCTCCACCTGAATGAGAAGTCGTCCCAGTTACTGGCGCAAATCAAGCGCCTGTTCGCGCTGGAGTGACAACGAAGATACATCAACATATATGCTCAATCTGCTCAACAACGTTTAGCCGGTGAGGTGATTTTCCTTGCTGGGTGCGCTCCCCTTTGCTACAGGCCCTCGGCGCTGCTCGGCCGGCAACGGTTTTGACGCCGGTGGTAACCCCCAGACCTTTCCCCGCAAGAAGTCTTGACAGTCGCTTGGCAAGGGGGCTGGCCGGTCAGGCGACCTCGTTGACTGCCTCATCCCGGATGAAAAACTCTTCCAGCGCCGACTTGATTGGCGTGATGGAAACCAGTCGTCCGCCGTGGTGGTGCAGCGCCGCGACCGCATCGCTTACTTGGCTGGCTGACTTCAATTCACAGTGTAGCCCGGCGGCCGTTTGGCGCAGACGGGCGGCGTATGGTTCCAGGGCCTGAACAGTTTCCGGTGTCGTTTCGGTGGCAACGATTTCGAGTGTTACCGAACGCCCGGCCTGAATCTCCGCCAGCGTCCCATAGGCTACCCGTCGTCCCTGCTTGAGAATGGCGATCCGGTCGCACAGGGCTTCGACATCCGATAGGATGTGGGTTGAGAAAAAGACCGTTTTACCACGGTCGCGCAGTCCGGCGATGATGTCGCGGACCTCACGGCGTCCGATGGGGTCAAGCCCGGTCATGGGTTCGTCCAAAAAGACCACGTCCGGGTCGTGCAGTAGGGCCTGGGCAATGCCGATCCGCTGGAGCATCCCCTTGGAGTACTTCCGCAACGGGCGGTCGGCCGCATGCTGGAGGCTCACCAGTGCCAGCATGTCCCGAATCCGTTGAGCGCGCTGGTCAGCGTCCAACCCGCAGAGGCGGCCAAAGTAGTCGAGCAGTTCACGCCCGGTCAGGTAGTCGTAAAAGTAAGGCGTTTCCGGTAGGTAGCCGATGCGCCGCCGCATCGTCAGGTCGTCCAACGGGCGGCCCAAGATGCGCGCCGTCCCGCCGGTTGGATAGACAATCCGCATAAGAATTTTGAGCGTCGTGGTTTTTCCCGCGCCGTTGTGGCCAAGAAACCCGAACACTTCGCCTTCGTAAACTTCAAGACTCACATCCACGAGTGACTTGGCGCGTTTATTGCGCCAAAAGCCAGTGACGTATTCCATCGAGAGGTGCTCGATCTCAACCACCGGGGGCATAGCCGCTTGTCCTACCAAAGATTTCCAGTTTTTTCGTTCGGCCGACACAGTATGGTGAAAGTAAACAGTTGATTCAACTGATGCTTCGTCAAGCGAGCAGGTCGGCATGAGCTTACTATCACCCCCGGTTTGGATGATTCACATCGCCAGCGTCACCGAATGGACGCTGGCCATTGGCCTGGTGTGGCGACTGGGCGCGACGTTGGGACGGGCTGACATCCAACGGCTGGCCGTGGCCATGCTGCCGCACTGGGTTGCCGGGCTGTGCGTACTGGCCTGGCACGCCACGGATGATGCCACGACGCTGATGTGGATTCCGCGGACGCATGAGTTGTTGACCCTCATGGGGAGCGTCGGGCTGGCGGTTGCGGCGCTACATCTGCGCGAATGGACGCGCCGCTACCCGCGGTTCGTCTTGGCCGCGACGACGGTGGCAACGCTTACGGTCGGGGGCTTCCTCCTGGCGCGGGCCTGGCTGCCCTATGGCGGCACACGCGGCGCGATGATTCAATCGGCCGGGGTGGCCTATGGGTTGTTCGTCGTCTTTCTGGCGCTCAACCACCGGTGGGACCGGGAAGCCTTCAATCGGCAAACCATCGTCGGGTACGGTCTGCTGATTCTGTTCGTCGTGGTCACGATTGCGTTGAGCGTGGTGGCGCGACAGGTTTATCGCGCGCCGTCGCTGACCCATGTGGACTGGCTCCATGGCGTGGCTGAAGGCACGATGACCGTCGCCAACTTGGTGCTCGTGCTGGGATTGCGGCGCTCGTTGCGCGCTCTGGAAGGGGTTGCGCCGCTGGCTCGAACCGCGCCAGCTTGAAAAGCCGAACGTGGCGGGTTATATCCGACTTGCTGACCGTTGCGCCCGTAGCTCAATCGGATAGAGCATCAGACTTCGGATCTGAGGGTTGGGAGTTCGAGTCTCTCCGGGCGCACTCCACATCGGCGCATCCTGCCGACCCGTCCCGTCAGGGCCCGGCGAAGGTGCGCCACAGGTTGATGCTGGTTTGCAGGACGCCGACGGCCAAGCCAACATACGTCCCAAACACCATGATGCCGCGCAGTTCATGTCCGGCGGTTTCATAGACGAGATTTTCAAAAATATCGTTCGAGAAGGATTCAAAGCGACGCTTGATGATGCTTTTGATGTCGAGCCGCTGGCTGAGTTGGTGAACCAGGTCCTGAGCAATTCGTTTCTGAAGCGGCTGTTCACTGGTGAACACCACCTCGGACAAGCGGCGCAGGGCTTCATCCACGACTTCGCGGATGGCCATGCTCTCGGAAAGCTGGTCGGCCAACTCGTTGATGGCGCGGTCCACGATGCGGTAAACCAAGTTGTTGCCCACCAGAAACGTGGCGGTTTGGCGGACGGCCGGGTGGTAGTCGCGCTCCAGTCGCCGGACGACGACCGCGCGCAGTTCGTGAGCAATACGCCATTTGGCTTCGGAGGAGTGCTTGAGCGTGGTAAGCATGTCCGTGATGCGCCCGGCGACCACTGGGAGCAGGGTGTCGGGCTGGGAGCGCTCGGCATAGCGCAGGCGGGCCAGTTTCTCCACGTCGGTTTCGAGCTGGAGTTCGTGAAGCGCCGAAGCCAGGATGTCGGCGGTGAGAAGCTTCTCCGCAATGACCCCGGCCAGGGCGTCCACGAAGCGTTCCCGCTCGGCAGGGAGCAGGCCGGGCGTGAATGGAAGTTTCCAGCCAAAGACATACACCGGCTTGAGTGGGCGGAAGAGCATCTTGACGGCCAGCCAGGCCGCGCCGTAACCGTGAGCCGTGGCAATCAGGAGTGGGCTACAATCGAAAAGCAAGCGCGGGAGGTTCATAACCGTGCGCGGTGGGGCAAGGAACTGGGGCAAGCGCCAGGCAAGGTAATGTTGTAGCGCGCCGGCCATCGCTTTGCATCTGGAAACATCAAGCATCTAGAAATCAAACACGCAATTTGATGCTATCGTAGCGCATCATGATGGCGATCTTTGCGAAGCATCTATGAAAAAATTTTTTCTCGACCTCCTGTTTCCGGCGCTGGCCGTGGTGTTTGCCTTTCTGTTGGGCGGTGGGATTGTGCTGCTGATGGGCGACAGCCCGCTGGCAGTCTATGAGCTTTTCTTTTCGAGCGCCTTTGGCTCGCTCGATGGCATTGGCTACACGCTCTTTTATGCCACGCCATTGATTTTTACCGGCCTGGCCGTCTCGGTCGCGTTCAAATGCGGATTGCTCAATATCGGTGCCGAAGGGCAGCTCACGGTAGGCGCTTTCGCGGCAGCCTGGGTCGGGTTTACGCTGACCTGGCTGCCGTCTCCGTTGCTCGTCGCCGCCTGCATCCTGGGGGCCATGGCAGCCGGCGGGCTGTGGGCGGCCGTGCCGGGGTTCCTCAAGGCCCGGTTTGGCTCGCACGAAGTCATCAACACGATCATGATGAACTTCATTGCCGTGGGACTGGTGAGCTACCTTGTCCAGTATCACTACCGTGAGACGGGCGATCCGATTCTCCAAACGTATGAGATTGCTTCCGGCGCACATCTGGCGCGCATGCACAAGTTCATTCCGGCTATCCCGGAGCGCATCCCACTCAGCCTGGGTTTCTTGATTGCCTTGCTGGCCTGTGGCGCGGTGTATGTCTTTCTCTGGAAAACGAAGTGGGGTTACGAGCTACGCGCCGTCGGCAGCAGCCCCACGGCGGCGGAATACGCTGGCATCAACGTTGCCCGTAACATCGTGCTGGCGATGGTCATCAGCGGCGCGCTGGCCGGACTGGTGGCGACGGGCGAGGTGCTGGGCTACCGCCATCGGTACTACGACGGTTTTTCGCCGGGCTACGGCTTCACGGGGATTGCGGTCGCGCTGCTGGGACGAAACCATCCGGTCGGGATTGTACTGGCGGCCATCCTCTTTGGGGCGCTGATTCGGTCGCAACTGTTTATCGGCATTTTTACCGAACACGTCTCAAAAGACCTGACCATCGTTCTGCAGGCCATCATCATCCTGTGTGTGGCATGTGAATATCCGGTGCGAACCGCCTTTGCCAAACTGACGAAATCTGAAGCTTGATCCAGGACTTGAACCCATGACGACCGATGTCGTACGCGCCACTGCCCGGCGCTTTCTCCTGTGCGTTACCTTGAGCAGTTTATCCGTGCCGGCCCTAGCCCAGTTCGTCCCGACGCAATCCGGGACGGCCACCGGCGCGCCACGCCCAAATCCAGCCGCCGAGCCGCCGCGTGAAGTGCCGCCGGCGCCGATGGTGGTACTGGCCGCGCCGACGACGACCAGCGAGCTGCTGCGTGAGCAAGCCGACCTGGAAGCTGCACTATCCGCCGCCAACCTTGAAGCGTACGTGACGCAACTCAGTGAGTTTCTGCGGACACACCCGGCTTCACCCTTGCAGTCCTCCGCCCGGCAATCACTGGTGCGGGCCCAGGCGCAGCTTGGCGAGCAGCGTTTGCGCGCCGGCGATGCCGAAGGCGCGCAAAATGTCTTTCGCCAGGCCGTCAAGACGCTTCCCAACGCCGACGCCGCGCGCCTCTTCCGGTCATTGATTCTGCCGATGCCGCTGCTTCTGGCGACCCAGGGGCTGCGCAAGGAAGCCGTGCTCCTCATGCGTGAGTTTCAGCCGCGAGCCTGGGACAATGCGCCGGCGCTCGAACAAATCGGCTTGTTTTATCTCAGCCTGGAAGTGCCGACAGATGCTCAGGAAGTGTTCAAGCGCGCCATCGAGCTTGACGCCACCTCCGCAAATTTCCACCACAGCCTGGGCGTGGCTTACCAGATTGGGCTGCGCCTCGAAGAAGCGGCCGCCGCGTTTCAGAAGGCGCTGGAGCTGGACCCCAAAAGCCGCGTCGCGTGGGCTGCGCTAGCCGATCTCCAGCGCTCGGCAGGTGATTACGAGAAGGCAGAAGCCAACTACCGGCGTCAAATCGAGCTTGACCCGGAGCATCCGACGGCCTGGGGCGGGCTGGCAATTTGTTATGTCGCCCAGAGGCGCGAGCGGGAAGCCATCGAACCCATGGCGCGCATGCTCACCATCAACCCGCGCGATGTCCGTTTTTTCACGCAACTGGCGTACGTCCATGCGGTCAACGGAGACTTCACGGCCGCCATTGCGGCCGGCACGCAGGCCAAGCGCATCCAGCCGAACTATCCCTGGTTGCGGATTGTTGAAGCCCACCTGATGCGCCGGGCCGGCGACCTGGCCGAGGCTGAAAACATCCTGGGCGAAGCCTTGCAAACGGCTCAGTTTGCGACGCTCCAGTTTGAGTTAGGGGCAACCTTGATTCTGGCCAATGCCTATGACCAGGCGCTCGAACCCTTTGAAACCTTTCTCAAGGTGACGCCGGATGGCGAGTTTGAAGCTGTTTTGGGCGGCGCGCTGCCGGTACGTGGACCGCGCCTGGCGCGGCTGCTCGACCTCGAACGCCGCGCCTCCCTGCTGGTTGCTTCCTCGCTGCTGAGTGATGACGAAGTGACCTTCATCGAGCGTTACCTGCGCTTTGCCCTGCTGGCCAAGCAGGCCCGTGCCAAAGGCGCGACCACCGGCCAGGGATTGATGGAGTCGCCGCTCGAAATCGCCGCCAGGGAGTTTGTTGCGGGCAAGGACCCGGCGCGTGGGTGGCGACTGCTGCGCGCCGCCGAGACCCTGGCCGACGTTGGGGAACTCGGTATTGCCGAACGCTTTGCCCGCCAGGCAATTGATGCCACGGCCGAGGCGTCCCGTGTCGCGGGCGGTGGCGTTGACAGTCCACGCGCCGAAGACCGATTGGCTGAGTTTTACGTCCGCGCCCAGATGACGCTGGGCTGGGTTCTCTACAAGCAGGGTGAAACGGCCGCCGCGACGGTGCGCCTGCGCGAAGCCGTCAAGGCGTATCCAACGGCCCCATCGCGCCGCGAAGCCGCCTGGCGCTTGGGGGTCGTGCTCGAAGCAACCAAGCAGGATGCCGAAGCCTTCGAGGCGTACAAGCTAGGCTACGATGCCAACGCGCCAACCGCCAGCGACCGCCGCGCCAAGCTGGAGGCGGTGTACAAGCGCCTGCATGGCTCACTCGACGGCTTTGACGCCGCGCTGGCGCGTTGAACGGACTTGTCGGCGGACGAAGCCTACCGCGGACGGCACTGGTTCAATCGCTTTCAGACCCCAGACCCGCGCCCCGCGCTGCTGCGACATTACGACGCAGGCCGTGGTGCTTGGCGCGTAGAACAGGCGTCCCGGCAAAGCGCCGCTTGAAGTCTTCCGGCGTCAGCGCATCGAGTTCGGCAAGGGGCGGGGCAACCATGCCATCGTGCGGTGTGAAACGGGCTTCCGTGGTGGGTTGACGAAACCGCGACCACGGACACACATCCTGGCAGACGTCACACCCGAAGACCCAGCCATGGGTATCCATATCGGGCGTTTCGCTTTTGGACTCAATCGTGGCAAAGGCAATGCACCGCCGCGCGTCCACGACATAGGGTTCGACGATGGCCTGGGTTGGGCAAGCGTCCAGGCAGGCGGTACACACGCCACAGTGATCCGGCACAAGCTCGGTTTCGGGTTCAAGCTCGATGTCCAGCAGCAACTCACCAAGAAAGACCCACGAACCGAATTCTCGCGTAATGACATTGCCATGCTTGCCGAGCCAGCCCAGGCCGGCACGGACGGCCCAGGCCTTGTCCATGACAGGTTGGGCATCCACGGCAATGTAGCCGTTGGCGCCGGGGCATTCGGCACGAATCCAGTCAAGCAAAGCGGTGAGCTTTGCGGTGAGCACGTCGTGGTAGTCGTCACCCCAGGCATAACGTGAGATTTTGCCGATTTCCGGCGCGTCAACGTGGCGTGGTGGCGTATCGTAGTTGAGCGCAACCGCGACGACCGACTTGACGCCCGGCAACAGCCGCGCCGGATTCGCGCGTTGGTCAGCCGTCCGTTCCATCCACCCCAGCGTGGCGTGGTAGCCGCGCGCCAGCCAAGTGCGTAAGCGGTCGCCTTCCGGTTCGAGGGCTTCGGCGCGCGCAATACCGACTTTTGAAAATCCCACGGCCAGGGCCTGGGCCTTGAGGCGGCGGGTCAGGTCGGCCACCGCTGCCCAAGCTGGCTCCGATGCGGCGCTCATGGCCTTTCTCCTAACTTCCGTCTCATGGCTTTTGGCGCTCAGGACTTTTTGCCCAGGCGCGGGCGCGACACGATGCGCAGCGGCGTGGCAAAGAAGTCGAAGTTTTCACGCAGCCGGTTCTCGACATAGCGGATGTAGGAAAAATGGAGCTTCTTGGTGGAGTTCGTAAACAGCACGAAGGTCGGCGGTACGCTGCGCGCCTGGGTCACGTAATGGACCTTGACCGGCGTGCTGGTCGGCATCGTCGCGCGGGGCGTGGCCAAGTGTTCGGTGAAGAAACGGTTGAGTTCGCCGGTTGGTATCCGCCGGTAACGCGCGTCATAGGCGCGAACCGCCAGATCGAGCACCCGTGTCACCCGCTGCCCGGTCAGCGCCGAAATGAAGACGGCCGGTGCGTAATCCAGAAACTTCACGCGCTCGCGCAGTTGTCGTTCGTACAGCTTGGCCGTATTCGCATCCTTTTCAATCGTGTCCCATTTATTGAGGGCGAGCAGAATGGACGTCCCACTTTCAAGCGCGTAGCCGGCGATGACCTCGTCCAGGTGAGTCGGCCCCTCGACGGCGTCAAGCAGGAGGACGGCAACATCGGCGCGTTCGAGTGCCTTGCGCGCCATAATGACGGAAAACTTCTCCGCCATCGCCGTGGTTCGCCCCTTGCGGCGGATTCCGGCCGTGTCAATGAGCGTGAAAGCCCGCCCGTTGTGAACCAGGTCGGTGTCAATCGCATCGCGCGTTGTTCCGGCAATCGGACTGACAATCACGCGCTCTTCGCCAAGAATGGCATTGATGAGCGAGGACTTTCCAACATTCGGCCGCCCGATCACCGCCACCCGAATCCGCTCTGGTGGCGGTGGAGCCGCAACGGGCGCCTGGGTGAAGTCCAGAATGGCATCGAGAAGTTCCGCCGTCCCGGTTCCGTGTTCGGCTGAGACCGGAAAGAGCGTGTCAAATCCGAAGCGGTAAAACTCACCGGCCGCAGCGCGGACGCTCTCCGATTCGACTTTGTTCGCTACGATAAACACCGGCTTGCCCGTCGCGCGAAGGTGGCGAACCAGTTCTTCATCGAGCGGCGTGACGCCCTCGCGGGCATCAACGACCCACAGGAGCAAGGTCGCGCCCTCAATCGCGAAAGACGCTTGCCTGAAGATATTGACCGGGATGATGGCCTCGTCGTCGGGGACGATGCCACCTGTGTCCACCAGCTCAAAATTCCGCCCAAGCCATTCAACCACGCCGTAGTGACGGTCGCGGGTAATCCCCGGTTCGTCGCCGACAATCGCCTGTCGGCGACCAATCAGCTTGTTGAACAGCGTGGATTTACCAACGTTTGGGCGTCCGAGAATGACAACACTTGGGAGCAGTTGTGGCGGCTGAAGCCCTGGTGGAAGCTCATCCACCAGATCGGCGAGATGGTCGAGGGGAATCGTGTCTTCGGTTGGGAGCAGTGGCGTTTGATTTGACATGGCAAGGCGGTGAACGCGGGACTTCACGGCTTCAGTCGAAGCGCCGAAGGTCTTTGAGCGATGATTATACACGCCTACCAAAGCACGCGGGGCCGGGACGCTCGTTCAGAAAGCCATCACCAGGCAATCACCGCCCAGCAGCCAGCAAAGTCGCAGCTCACAAAGTGCCATGACCGTCCGCCGTCGTAGGAGACGTAATAACACCAGCTAAAACACTGGTAACTAGGCGTCCCGCCAGGTCCACCGCCGCCGGGCGGGTCGGGCTGGACAGGGGGTGGAGGAGGTGGGCAATTCTGTCTCTGCGTGTGAGACACGGAACCATGTGATCCTTGCCTCCCGGGTTGAGGCGCGTCCAAAGGAAAATGCCCATTACGTGGGGCGAGTATTGTTATTTGTCCGTTAGCCCCAGCCTTGCCACTGCAAGAAAATGAAGCCCCGGCCTTGCCACCTTCTCCTCCAAAAGGGTTTTTCCCGGCTGTTCCAGGCGTCCCGCTGGATCCAGTGAAACCACCCAGCCCACCCTCAATATTTTGTTGATAGAAAGGCCTCGGCGGACAATAGGTAAAGGTAACTGTTCCACCCGCTCCGCCATCACCACCATTGCCACCCCGACCAGCATCGCCACCGTCGCCACCCTTGCCGCTTCTTCCGCCCTTGCCACCATTGCCGGCGCGCCCGAATTGGCATCCACAGTCCACGCCATCGCCACCCTTGCCCCCTCGGCCTCCATCGCCCCCATGCCCACCATCGCCCCCACGACCACCGATGCCACCAACGCCGCCAATGGATGTAAACGTGTATTCGTTCTGATCACCCGCCGGAATATCACAGTGGATTGGCTTGCCCTTCTGCCCCTCGTATCCGTGACTGCCATGTTCCCCAGGTGCTCCCGCCATGCCGTCAGATGCATCTGCGCCATCGGTCCCATCAATGGTATTGGCATTGTCACAGCTTCCATTCCGTGCCGGTGGTGGAGATTCGCCGTTTGCTCCATTTTCCCCACGGTTTCCAGCGTTGCCCGGACTGCCTGGAGCCCCATAAAACGGCGGACAAAGCTGGGCCGTAACACTGTTCGGATGCTCGACGGCCTCACGCCACTCCTGATACCCACAGCCACTAGCATTGAGTGTGATGTGTCCCTTGGCGGCTTGGGTAAAACGGGCTGGTTCAGCTTGAAACACATAGATGCCGTGCGGACCGCGCAACTCCAAGGTTTTCCCTGCAACCTCCAGTTGCCGGGCAATGATGACCAAGTCATCTGTGACCAGCGCGCGCTCCGGCAGGACGACGGTGTCCCCTATACACAGGCCCTGCGCCTGTTGTCCAACAACCACGCGCGACTGAAACTGTGGCAAGCTTTTGAGGGTTGACCACAAGAGGCGATACCAATCGTCGTGCAGCAGCAGGTAAGGTTCAAAGCCCACACCAAGGCGGCGCAGCAGGGCGGCGGCCGGACGAAAGTTCAATGCGGCCGCGGCGCGGACAGTTTCCGGTGGCCTGGAAAACGGATTGGATTGGCCGGTGATGAGCTTCGTAAACGCTTCGACTTCGGTCGGGGTTGGGGGTGTGGGTGGTGAACCTTGGGGGCGCAGCACCATGATTTCAAGCGGCTTGGTTGGCTTGCCGGTTGATTTGGTGGCTTGGGGCTGGCGGCTAACCAGTGCGCGCAGCGCCAGACCGGGGCTGGTTAGGAACAAGGTCAGGGTGAATGCCAGGGCGAGACGCCAGACGGATAGCGAAGCAGGGGCGTGACGGTGCGTCATGACGTTCTCCCGGATGACAAGGTGTCGCGCTGGATTGAAACTTCAGGATTGGACTTCCACAAGCTGGGTGTTTTTTTTTGCGTGTCAAGTTGGTGACAGGAGGCTTTTTCAACGACCCGCCCCGGCGAAGATGGGGTTGCCGTGGTCGGAGGGGAGAGCCTCAGACCACCGCACCCATCAAAGAAGCCATCACCAGCAATCACCAGCAGCCAGCGAACTCACAGCTCACAAATTGCCATGACAGTCCGCCGTCGTAGGAGACGTAATAACACCAGCTAAAACACTGGTAACTAGGCGTCCCGCCAGAGCCACCTCCGCCGCTATTACAATTGTCACGTGGCACAATGCTGACAGACGGCCCAGGTTGTCCATGCTCTGCGTTACGTCCGCCCCGACCGTTACGACCGTGGCTCGGTGCACTCTGAGGCCAAGCCCCGTCATGACCGTCTATACCATAGCAAGACATGGAAGTTGCCCCCCGTCCACCTGCCCCAGGGCGACCGCCGCTTCCTGCCCGTCCGCCATACCCTCCCACTCCGGGCTGGCCGGATATTCCACCTCCGTTGTGATGGTTGATTTCTCCGTGAAGTCCACAATAGGTAACAAGGATGGCTGCCCCGTTTCCGCCGTTACCGGCATCTCCGCCGTTACCGGCATCTCCGCCGTCGCCGGCATCTCCGCCGTTACCCCCATTGCCACCGTTACCAGCCCGGCCAACCTGGCAGCCACAGGCTACACCGTTGCCGCCTTTGGCTCCATTGCCGCCGTTACCTCCTCGGCCACCGTGTCCACCTCGACCACCGTTACCCCCATTGCCACCTCTGGCATAAAAGGTGTAGTCGTGGTAGTCGCCAGCCGGTATGTTACAAATGATATCGTGTGCGTTTCCGCCGTCCCCTCCGTCGCTACCATCAGTACCTGGTTGACCCGCCCCGCCAGGCACTCCGTGACTCCCATCCCTCCCATTAGTTGTGCTGGCATTATCACAGCGCCCATCAGGCGCATCAGGTGGCGAGACGCCATCGGCTCCGGGTAATCCGTCAGTTCCGGCCAGCCCATCGCTCCCAGGGGTTCCATCACCTAGTGGACAAGGGTCCTGTGGGGAGCTACTTGGCTGTCCGGCTGACCTGAGCCACGCTTCGCGCCCACAGCCACTACTGTCAATCACGATATGTCCTCTCGATGCTTGCGTAAAACGCGCTGGCTCGGCCTGAAACAGATAGATATGGCAATTGCCGCGCAGCACCAACGTCTTGCCTTCAACCACGACCTGACGCGCAATGATGACCAAGTCACCTGTCACCAGTGTACGCTCAGGCAGCACCACCGTATCGCCCAGGCACAACCCCTGCACTTGCTCCCCAACTTCTAGTCGTGACCGAAACTGTGGCAAGCCTTCCAGAATTGAATGCAGTTGACGATACCAATCACTCCGCAAGAGCAAGTAGGGTTCAAAGCCCACACCAAGGCGACGCAACAGTTCGGCTCCGGGACGAAAGGCCAGTGCCTGCCGAGCGTAGGTAGTTGCCAACCTTTGCTGGCTGGTCATTGCGTACTTGCCCTTGAAGTAGGCAACTTCATCGGACGTGGGGGGGGTGGGTGGTGAACCCTGGGGGCGCAGCACCATGATTTCAAGCGGCTTGGTTGGCTTGCTGGTTGATTGGGTGGCGTGGGGCTGGCGGCTGACCAGTGCGCGCAGCGCCAGACCGGGGCTGGTCAGGAACAAGGTCAGGGTGAATGCCAGGGCGAGACGCCAGGCGGGTAGCGAAACAGGGGCGTGACGGTGCGTCATGACGTTCTCCCGGATGACAAGGTATCGTGCTGAATTGAAACTCAGAGTTGCACTTCCACAAGCTAGGCGCGTTTTTTTTTTGCGCGTCAAGTTGGTGACAGACAGGTTTTTTCGACGGAGGGCCTTGCACTACGCGAGATGGGTTTGCTTGTGCTGCCTCTGATGCGGCATGAACGCGATGTGTGATGGTTTGAAGATGTGTTCGAGGAGGGTGTATGGCGTATCCGCTTGATGCGTACCAGGTAACAACCGGCGCCGTCATGCGCAATGAGGGAACCGCCTCGGTTGTGGCGTGTTACGGTCGGCGTGAAACTGAGTATCAGGCGCTGGTGCAGCAGGCCGGGGTCGTTGATTTGAGTGCGCACGGTCGCTTCGCCGTTGGCGGCAAGGACCGCGTTGCCTTCCTCAACGGTTGGGTCAGTCAGCATGTCAAACCACTCACGCCAGGAACCGGCGTGGCAGCGCTGTTTCTGACGGCACAGGGCCGGGTCATTGCCGATGTCACGCTCGATTGCTTGACCGATGAGTTTTGGTTGACGACCGACCTGGCGGCGGCGGCGGCAATTCAGAAGAAACTTGCGCCGTTGGCGCGCGCCGGTGATTTTCGTCTCGCCGACTTACGCGAAGCCTACGCTTGGCTGGGCCTGATTGGCCCGGCCTCTCCTCAGCTTATCGAACAGCTAACCGGCGCGACACCGACGACTTGGCGGACAACTATGACCGTTGAAAAAGTGGGTGGCGGAACAGAATCACTGGCGATCTTTGCCCACGAACGCCTATGCCTTGGCGACACGGTGGCGCTGGTTGTGCAGCGTCCGCGTTATGGACTGCCGGCCTTTGAGATTTTTGTCCCCCATGAAGCCGCCGTCGCAACTTGGCTCCGGCTCACACAAGCTGGAGCCACCCCGGCTGGGTGGGATGCGCTCGATGTTTGCCGGATTGAACGGGGTGTCGGGCGCTTTGGCCAGGACTTTGACGAGACGACCCTTGCTCCCGAAGCTGGTCTCGGCCATGCCATCAGTTATACGAAAGGCTGCTATGTGGGGCAGGAAACTGTGGCCAAGATTCACTGGCGCGGACACGACCAGACGGCCCGGCGGCTGACCGCGCTGGTCATCGAAGATAACGCCGGGGAAAGTGACGCGGTGCCAACCAAGGGAACCCCTATTTTGGCCGACGGCAGGGAAGTCGGTCAGATCACGAGTGCGATTCGCCATCCGATCACAAATGAAGTTCTGGCGCTGGGCTATGTCCGTTCGTCCATTTTGGCCAATCCACCGGCCATGACGGTAAACGGCCGCGCCGTTCGGATAAGGGAAGGAGTTTCGGCGTGACCGATGCCCAAAACCAACCGTCGCCGGCTGCTAGCCCGGCTTCAGAAGCGAACCGGAACCTCGACTGGGCAACGGCTGAAGATGCCTACCACCTCGTCAATGGACTGCTCGCGCAAGTGACGGCCGCCAATGACCTCATCGTGCTGCTGGCGACCTTGTTGGGCGAAGACCGTCTCAAGCCGGTTGTGGAAACGCCTCAGTGGGCGCAGTACCAAGCCGGTCGCCGTCAGATGGAACAGCTTCAGGCGACCCTGGACAAGTTCTCAGCCACGATGCAGCGGTTGGCGGCAAATCAGCCAGACCGGATTGAAGCCGATGCCTCCGAGCCGGACTGAGCCGTCCCGACGGTGGCACGGAAGCGGGTGTCATCGGCGGAGCTTTCCAGGCAGGCGGTCACACTTCATCCTGAATGGCCACGATCATCCCACGGCGTGGAGTATCGGTTGGTGCTTCGCGTCATCCAGCGCCGCCACCAGCCTAGGTTCACGGACGACGGGACGATAAAGGGTATCCCGCTCGACCGGTTCGAGTCCGGCATCCCGGATGAGAGAAACGACTTCTTCGCGGGTCGTCATGCAGCGGTCGCGTCCGTCGGCGGAGTAGGTTTCCACCAGCGGCCCGCCGCCTGACACGGTGCCGTCGAGGTCATCCGCCCCGAAGTGGAGTGCCATCTGCGCGGTTTGCCGTCCCAGCATGACCCAGTAGGCCTTGATGTGCTCGAAGTTATCAAGCATCAGGCGCGAGACGGCAATCGTTTTGAGGCTGTCCACGGCGGTTGGACCGGGCAGGTGGGCAAGCTCCGTCTGTTCCGGGTAGAACGCCAGCGGTATGAAGCACTGGAAGCCACCGGTTTCATCCTGCAAGTCGCGCAACCGCAGCATGTGATCAACCCGGTCGGCATAGCTCTCGATGTGACCATAGAGCATGGTCGCGTTGGACCGGATTCCCTTTCGGTGAACGGCCCGCGCCATGTCAAGCCACCGCTGGCTATCGCACTTGTGACGGCAAATCTTCTCACGCACCGGCTCGGCGAAAATCTCCGCGCCACCGCCAGGGCAGGAATCCAGCCCGGCTTCCCGGAGACGCTCGATGACTTCATCATCCGAGAGCCGCGTGATGCGTTTGAAATGGTCGAGTTCGACCATGGTGAACGCTTTCAGGTGCAGTCCGGGGAAGGCTTGTTTCAGGCCGCGCAGGAGGTCAAGGTAGTAGTCAAACTTGAGCGTCGGATGCAGTCCGCCGACAATGTGGACTTCGGTAATACCGGCTTCATAGTAGGGGCGAATCTCGGCCACTGCCTGCTCAATCGTGTAGGTGTAAGCCCCTTCGTCGCCAGGCTTCCGGTAAAACGAACAGAACGTGCAATCCCAGTAACACACGTTGGTTGGGTTCAGGTGGTGGTTGACGTTGTAATAAGCGACACGTCCATGCCGGGATTGGCGAACGGTGTTGGCCAGGTGGCCGAGAAAGGCTACGTTCTGGGTCTCAAACAGGGCTACCCCGTCGTCGAATGACAGCCGCTCGCCGGCTCGTGCCTTGTCAGCAATGCGGAAAATGGGATCAGTTGTCATGAGTATGAGTTGAGAAATGTACGGGATTCACCAGACGGGGGTACGGCGACGATGCATCTTACTGGCCACCCAATCGTGGAGCAATGCGCTGAAGCGGTTGCGCGGTAAAACCGTCATCCGGTGGAACCAGCGCATTGACGCACTGAAAAAGCCTATGTTACTTTGACTTTGGTTTCTTCCAGTCAACAACCGGCTTTGCTGATTCTTCTTCTGGTACGTTGCTATCCATGCTCACCGGCTTCAATACCGACATCACGCACAACGGTGTTGTGTATCACGTGCAGACCGAAGACAAAGGTCCGGTGAATCCGCTGATTTTGTCGCTCGTGTACGTTGGCGGGCAGATTCTGGCAGCCAAGCGCACTTACTACACCAAGGACCTGGAAGAGGGCGCAACGCCGTCTGATTTGCAAAAGAAGCTTGAAAAGCAGCATAAGGCGATTTTGGCGCTCATTGCGCGCGGGCGCGTCGAAGAACTGATCACCAAGCGGGACACGGCAAGTGTCCCGGCACCTGCCGGGCCGCCACCGCCGCCACCGCCGCTGTCCATGCCTTCGGCTGCATCTGTGACCGAGTCACTGTCACCGGTTCTGGCGGCCTCCTTTTCAGAGGGTGTTCCAGCTCATCCATCCACCGGCGGTTTACCACTCCCACCGCCGCCGCCGCCGGCGCTGCCCGGGTTTATCCGTGTTACTTCGGCGCTGGATGGCGTTCTCCCCATCGCTCCAGAGTCATCGCGCTTGCCGCCACCGCCGCCGCCACCACCACCGTCGGCATCCGGCCCGGCCGTGACGACGATGCTTGACAGTCTTCTGCCATCGCTTGGTCAGTCGTCATCGTCCGACCATCTGCCGCCAACGACCGGTGGCATTCCCAAGGCCTCGATTGACCTCAACAGCGTGGTCAACCAATACGTGGCCAGTAACCTGCAATCCGAAAAGCCGGTCATTACATTGCTCGGCGAGCCGGCCTTTTACGCTGGGGAAACGGTCGTCATCCAGGCTCATGTCACGCGCGGTGTTGGCGGCAAGCCCATTCCAAATGCGCCGGTCATTGCCAAGGTGTTTGGCACGCACGACCGCCCCCATCGCAGTTCCGCCTCGACGGGTGAGGACGGCACGGCCGTCTTGACATTGACGCTGCCCAACTTTCACGCTGGGACGGCTGCCGTGGTGATCAGCGTGACGACCGATGCCGGTGAAGCTGAAGTCAAGCATCTCATCCGGCGTCGGAAGTTAGGTTGAAGGCCCCCAGCCTACCGCTCTCCCCCAAGGCGTATTTCCTCCAGGCTTTTTTCAAACTATGGCTTTGCCTACGACCTTCGGCGAACTCAAGAATAGTCCGTGGGGTGACTCGGCCCGCCACGGACGCTCGGTCAAGGATGAAATGCGGGACAACCTCGTCACCAAGCTTGAACGTGGCGAGAAGGTCTTTCCGGGTATCGTGGGCTATGAAGACTCAGTTGAGCCACATTTGATCAATGCCATTTTGTCGCGCCACAACCTGATTTTGCTGGGCCGGCGTGGGCAAGCCAAGAGTCGCATTCTACGCTCACTGACGAACCTGCTCGATGAGGTCATGCCGGTCATTGCCGGCTCCGAAATCAACGACAACCCGTTTGCGCCCATCAGCGCCTATGGGCAGCGGGTGATGGCTGAAAAAGGGGACGCCACGCCAATCGCCTGGCGGACGCGCCAGGAACGCTATGTCGAGAAGCTGGCCACGCCAGATGTGACCATTGCCGACATCATTGGGGATATTGACCCAATCAAGGCTGCCAAGAGCGGTAACCTGCTCAGTGATGAAACCACGATGCACTTTGGGCTGCTGCCCCGGGCCAATCGCGGCATTTTTGCCATCAATGAACTGCCCGACCTGGCCGGTAAAATCCAGGTTGGGCTGTTCAACATCATGCAGGAAGGCGATGTGCAGATTAAGGGCTTCCCGGTGCGGCTCAAGCTCGATGTGGCGCTCGTGTTTTCGGCCAATCCCGAAGACTACACGGCGCGCGGCAAAATCATCACGCCGCTCAAGGACCGGATCGGTTCGGAGATTCTGACGCACTACCCGCAAACCGTCGAGGAAGGCGTGCAAATCACAGCCCAGGAAGCCTGGACTGACCGACCAGCCCGCGCCCCGATCCACGTTCCAAAGTTCATCAAAGAAGTCGTGGAAACCATTGCCTTCGTGGCGCGCGAGGACCAGCGCATTGACCGCCGGTCGGGTGTCAGTCAGCGGTTGCCGATTTCGCTACTTGAAAACGTCGTGAGCAGCGCCGAGCGCCGCGCGCTCCGTCATCGGGAACCCATCATCGTCCCGCGGATTTCTGATATTTACGCTTCGCTGCCGGCCATCACGGGTAAGATTGAACTGGAATACGAGGGCGAACAGGTTGGCGCGGAGCGGATTGCCCGTGAACTCATCCGCGCAGCTTGTGGGCGCGTCTATGACAGCTATCTGGCGGTGGCCGAAACCGGACGCATCGTCGAGTGGTTCAACCAGGGACGTAGCCTGAAGATTTCCGAGGCGGATTCGTCCGCGTCAGTGTTGGAAAAAATGCGTGCCATTCGGACGCTCCTCGAAGTTGCCGAAATGGGTGGTTACGCCGAAGGAAACACGCCATCTCACTTGGTCGCGGCCGCCGAACTCATTCTGGAAGGTCTTCATGCGCAGCGCAAAGTCAGCCGTTCGGAAGAGCGAGGTTATGGCAAAGTCGCGCCGTCCGACCGCCGACGTGGCCGGCGCGGTGATGACGAAGACGATCTCGGCAACTGGGGCGGCGGCTTTGGAAGCCTCAACTGACATCGTCACTGGGTCTGCGTGGTTGCGTCCAGCCACGCTTCGTAGGTGATAGGCACAAACCGGACTTCATCGCCGGGTTGCAGGCGCGCCGGTGGGTTGGCTTGCGGGTCAAACATCGGCACCGGCGTTCGTCCGATGAGTTGCCAGCCGCCGGGGGATACCGTCGGATACACACCGGTCTGCCGGCCGGCAATGCCGACGCTGCCGGCCGGAACCTGCGCGCGCGGTGTTGGATGGCGCGGCACGGCAATCCGTTCATCCACCAGCCCAAGGTAGGCAAAGCCCGGCAAAAACCCAAGCATGAAGACGCGATAGGTAGGGGTGCTGTGATAGGCAATCACCTCCGCGACCGACAGCCCACACCGCTGCGCGACGAGGGGTAAGTCGGAGGCACACCGCAGGTCGTAGCAAACCGGAATCTCGATCTCCCGATGCGCTTCAACCGACTCGGTCCATGGGGCGTGCGACAACCCTTCAACGTAGTTGACAACCGCGGCCTGGGCTGTCGGAAACCGTGGGTAAGCGCGCGCGACAACTTCCGGGTCGTAAAACACACTCAACGAGGCATAAGCCGGGATGGATTCCAGAAAACCGGCAAAAGGCCGGGCAAGCAGGGCTTGCTCAAGCCGGCGTACCTGCTCGTAACAGCCAAGGTCAATGGCCTGCCCGAATTCAATGGTCAGCGCATCATCAGCAATCGGGAAGATGCGCGGATTGCTCATGGCGCGGCAGCGTATGGTGGGGCGATGCTGACGCCGTCGGCTTCGAGTGCCTGACGAATGGCTTGCGCGAACGCCAGCGCCTGCGGTCCGTCGCCATGGAGACAAAGTGTCGTGGCACGGACGGAAACCAGACTCCCATCCCCGGCAACAACCTGCTGCTGATGGACAATGCGCCGCACCTGAGCGACGGCTTCATCCGTAGTCGTGATTAGCGCATCCGGCTGCGACCGTGGAACGAGCGTGCCATCTGGGCCATACCGCCGGTCGGCAAAGGCCTCGCCGGCCGTGCGCAGGCCGGCCGCTGTGCCTTCGGTCATCAGGCAACTTCCGGCCAGCCCGTACAAAACGAGTCGGTCGTCAATCCGCCGGACGGCATCAGCGATGGCGGCGGCAACGGCAGCATCGCGCGCAGCGCGGTTGTAGAGCGCCCCGTGGGGCTTGACGTGGTGAAGCCGTCCGCCAAGAGCTTCGCACATGCCTTTGACGGCTGCCACTTGATACAGCACGCAGTCGAAGACTTCGTCTGGGGTCAGCGCCATGTCGCGCCGGCCGAAGCCGAGCAAATCAGGGTAACTTGGGTGCGCGCCAATCGCTACGTTGTGAGCCAGTGCCTGGACAATACCTTTCCGCAGGGTGTGCGGGTCGCCGGCGTGGAAGCCACAGGCCAAGTTGACGGCAGAGACATAGCGAAGCAGGGCTTCGTCGTGCCCCATGGTCCATGCACCAAAGCTTTCGCCCAGGTCGGCATTGAGGTCAATGGTCGCCATGCTGCCCTATCGCGCTGAGAAGTTTTGCTGCCAGTCGTTGGATTGCGGCTTGTCTTTTTTCTTGTCGTCTTTTCGTTCGTCTTCTTTGGGCTTCTTGTCAATGAAGCGGGGTTCTTTCTTTTTGTCATCAGATGGCTTGTCTTTTTTTTCATCCTTGTTTTGGATGGCGTAGGCGATTCGGTCTGTCGCCGCCGCATCAGTGTCCCCCTTGGCAAGCAACAGAGCGGGCATGGGTGAGACCCCGGAAAGCCAACCGGCCAGAACCAACAACCAGACAGTACCGCGCATAAGAAACGCCATGAGTCCCTCAACTCGCAAGGCTACGCTGAACTTGATGCATCCCCACGCAGCTCTGGTTGCACAATCATGCTGAGTTTTGGTGAAGTGCGAAACATGGAATCGAATCGGAAGCTGTGTTCTCTATCAGAAGCGACGGCGCGCGTCACGGACTGGCGGCGCGCCGGGAAGCGGATTGTGCTGGCCAATGGGTGCTTTGACTTGCTACATGTTGGTCACGTTCGCTACTTGCAGGCGGCGCGAGCCTGTGGCGACGCGCTCATCGTTGGTGTCAACGATGATGCGGCCGTCCGGGAACTCAAGGGTCCAAATCGCCCTGTCACCCCCGCCGCCGAGCGGGCTGAAATCCTCGCCGCGCTGGCCTGTGTGGATGCCGTCGTGATTTTCCCTGAACTGACAGTCGAAAACCTGCTGCAAACCCTCCGCCCAGACGTTCACGCCAAAGGCACGGACTACACACCGGAGACCGTTCCTGAGCGCGATATTGTTCGCGCCTACGGTGGCGAGGTCGCCATCGTAGGCGACCCCAAAGCGCATGCCACGAGCGCACTGCTCGACCGGCTCCGCCAGTGACGGTTGGCGTGGAACTCAGGCCGTTTCCCCCGCTGGGGCTGCGTCCGCGTCGTCGGTTGAGCTGCCTTGCGCTGCCACGAAATAGGCAACGAGCGGCCCAACCGTCAGCCCCTGAACCAGGATCGAGAACACAACCACCACGTAAGTCGCCGCGACAATCACGTCGCGCGCCGGCGATGGCGGGAGCGCCAGGGCAAGGGCAATTGAAATGCCGCCCCGCAAGCCACTCCAGGTCAGAATGCGAATCGTTCCCGGCGGAAGCCACTGCTTGAACCGCAAGGTCGTGATCGTCAGTCCGACGCCGGCGGCGCGTCCGACGAGCGACGCCACGATGGCCAGCAGTCCAATCACGAAGTAAGTCGGCTGAAGCGCGATGACGATCAGTTCCAAGCCAATGAGGAAAAAGAGCACGGCGTTGAGAATCTCGTCAACCAGTTCCCAAAAAACATCGAGCCGCAGGCGCGTTTCGTCCGACATGGCCTTGATCCGTCCACGGTTGCCGATAAAGAGTCCGGCGATGACGACGGCAATCGGCGCCGACAGATGCAGGGCTTCGGCGAGCGCGTACGTGCCGGTGACGAGCGCCAAAGTGATGAGCACCTCAACTTGGTAGGCATCTACGGTTTTGAGCATGAAGTAGGCCGCCCAAGCGGTGATGAAGCCGAGCAGTGCGCCCCCAAGTGCTTCCTGCGCAAAGAGCTTGGCAACCCCAACGGCGCTCAGTGACGCCGGCTCCAGGTACACCCCAAGCAGTGTCAGAAAGACCACCACGCCAACGCCGTCGTTGAAAAGTGACTCGCCGGCAATTTTGGTTTCGAGCTGCTTCGGCGCGCCGACCTTCTTGACGATGCCCAGGACGGCGATCGGATCGGTTGGCGCAATCAGCGCTCCGAAGAGCAGGGACTCCAAGTAGGTGAGCGACAACCCCAGAACATTGGCTGAGTAGTAAAAGAGCGTCCCAGTCACGAGTGTGGACAGCACGACGCCAATGGTTGAGAGGATCCCAACCGGATACTTCGCCAGCCGGAGGTCTTCGACATGGACGTGCATGGCTCCGGCAAACAGCAGGAAGCCCAGCATGCCGTGCAACAGTACGTCGCCAAAATCAATCGAACTCACAAACTGCGCGAAGGCCCGCAGTGGGACGAGTCCCATTTCACCGAGCGCAAGCAGTGCGAACGAAATGACCAGCGAAATCGCCATCAGCCCGATCGTCGTCGGTAAGCGAATCCACCGAATGTTGACATACGCGGCCAACGCCGCCAGCGTCAGCAAGATAGCAATCGTGTGGTAGGCAGACATGGCAAACACCGGGGAAAAAAGGTTGTTTATTTTGGCTTGGTTGGGCTTTTGTGGGCTGTGTTGAAAACCACACGGTCACGAGATGCGTATTGTTTCAAGCCGTGCCAAAATCACGGTTGGGATTGGCTCGGTGCCGGAAACGGCCCAATCCCCCACCACAAGCAATGAGGAATCTTCCGCCAAGAGGTGATGCCTGTGACGAATCGAGTGCGTTCTCAACCAAGCAGATTGGAGACAATGAACGGTCATGCCGAACTTGATGTTCACGTCGGCGAGTCGGCAGCGTCACATCCTTCTCCCAGTCGGCTGCGTCGCCTGATGCGTGAAGCCCTCCGCTTTTTGCCAAACTTGCTCAAGCTCGCCTATCGCCTGGCGCGTGACCCCCGCGTGCCACAGGTAGATAAGATTGTTTTGGCGGCGACCATTGCCTATGTCATCACCCCGTTGGATGTTCTGCCTGACTTCATCCCCTTCTTTGGGCAGATCGATGATAGCTACCTGCTTGCCGTCGCGTTGTTGCGTCTGTTGAGCCGGACACCGAATGAGGCGCTTGCCGAACACTGGGAAGGCCCCGGTGACATCCGCCGGGTGCTCAACCGAGTCATTGTGTTGACGACCTTTTTCTTGCCCAAGCGGGTGCAGCGGGTGGTGGTTGGACAGGTCGAGCCGCTGACTAGGTGAGACGGCGAGACCGGGAGACGAGGAGACGAAGCGCGAAATATCCGGTCACCCGGTCGCCCTTTCTCCCGGTCACCCGGTCCCAACTTCCCCGGTCACCTTGTCGCCAATGACGATTTTGTTCATTGACGCTGGTCGTCTTGTTTAGTACGTTCATATTGAAAGTCGTTTTCATTTTCTTTGAGGCGTACTGACATGACTTCACCATCTGCGTTGAGCATCCGCATCTATGTGACGGATTGGGGCGATGTCCGCATTGAAACACCGCACTGGCGACAAACGCTCCCGCCTTCGGAGTTTGTGCGGCGGTTGTACGCGGCTGTGCCAACCCGCCGACCGCCGACCGGCGGTTCGCATCCCTGGGAAGGCGCTACGTCGCCTGTAGCGCGAAACCAAATCCAACCGCTCGGTCAAGCCCAATCGCGGTCCTCACGCAAGGACAGCGTTGCAACGGTCATTCCTGCGCGTCTCACGCACTGAAAGGTTTTTAGCTCATGACGACCCTGGATCGTTTGACGAGTGCCGCCCTGGCCTGTTCGCATCAGCGGGCTTTTGTCGGTGGCGTTGTGCAGCATCCCCAGACGGGGAAGTTTCAGCTCTGGTTCCTGCCAACCGGCTGTGACATCAAGCCCTTGCGGGCTTATGCCTCACAGGCGCAGGCCACCGCAAGCTACCAGACCTTGCGGCGGGCGTTTTCGAGCGGCAACCCAACCCGGCTGGAAGAAGCCTTTGCCGTCATGTCAGAAACCGGTGAAAACCCGACGCCGTTTCCGGTGGATTTCCTCGACCGCTTGCGAACCGGTGTCCGGCAGGCACTGGCAGCCCGCGGCATGATGGTACAGACGCCTGTCCCGGCCGTTCAGGGTGGGGAACATGGAGTTGTCGAGTAGGCGGCTGATATGGGGAGCCACCGGGGCAGTACGACTTTTCCAGCGTCGAAAGGCTGGTTGAGTAGATCGTCACTTGATCCGCCATGGGAGTCCGGCAACGACGAAATACACTTCGGTTGCGGCTGCCGCTACGGTTTGGTTGACGTTGCCAAGCAGGTCGCGGTAGCGCCGCGCCAAGGCATTGTCGGGCACGATCCCCAGGCCGACTTCATTCGACACGACGATCACCGTCTGGTGCCGGCGTGAAAACGTTTGCAGGAAAGCCGCCAGGGTCGTCTCAATCGCCTTGAGGCAATCGGCTTCGGCGTCCGGCATGGTCATGAGCCAATTGGAGACCAGCAAGGTGAGGCAGTCCACCAGCACGACGCCCGCGTCGGCGGCCTGGGCATAGGCTGCCGCCAGCGCCCGTGGTTCTTCGATTGTCCGCCAAGTTGCCGGACGTTCTTCCCGATGGCGGACAATCCGCGCCTGCATGTCTTCATCGAGGGCTTCCGCCGTGGCAATGAAACACACGCTGGAGCCGGTCTGCTCGGCTTTCGATTGGGCGAGTTTTTGCGCTAGGTGACTCTTTCCGGCGCGCGCGCCACCCAGAATGAACACGAGTTCGCGTGTCATGAAGCCTACCTGTCGAGCATGGGCAGTTGTAAGTTTTGTTCGCGGGCGCAGGCCACGGCCTCTGGGTAGCCGGCATCCACATGCCGCATGACACCAGTGGCCGGGTCGTTCCACAGCACCCGTTCCAGTCGGCGGTCAGCGTCGGCCGTCCCGTCGCACACAATCACCATGCCGGCGTGCTGGGAATAGCCCATGCCAACCCCGCCGCCATGATGGAGTGAAACCCAGGTTGCGCCGCTTGCCGTGTTGAGCAACGCATTGAGCAGGGGCCAGTCAGAAACAGCGTCCGAGCCATCCAGCATCCCCTCCGTCTCACGGTTGGGGGAGGCCACCGAGCCGGCGTCTAGGTGGTCGCGTCCGATGACGATCGGCGCGCTGACTTCACCACGGCGCACCATGTCGTTGAAAAGCAGCCCGGCTCGATGGCGCTCTCCCAGGCCAAGCCAGCAAATCCGTGCCGGAAGCCCCTGAAAGGCAATGCGTTGCTGTGCCATCGTCAGCCAGCGGTGCAGGTGGTCGTTGTCGGGAAACAGTTCCATGAGGCGTTCATCGGTGCGGCGGATGTCGTCCGGGTCGCCTGACAACGCCACCCAGCGAAACGGTCCTTTGCCGCGACAGAACAGGGGACGAATGTAGGCCGGCACGAATCCCGGAATCGAAAACGCATCCGTCACGCCTTCATCAAACGCGACTTGGCGAAGGTTATTGCCGTAGTCCACGACCTTTGCGCCCATCGCTTGCAAATCCAGCAGGGCGCGGACATGACGCGCGCAGCTTTCAGCCGCTGCTTGACGTAACGCGCTGTGCTGCGCTGGGTCGCGCTGGGCATCCTGCCACTGCTCAACCGTCCAGCCCATCGGAAGGTAGCCGTAAACCAAGTCATGCGCTGCCGTTTGGTCAGTCACGATGTCCGGGCGCAGCCCCCCGGCCTGCGCGCGTTGTGCGATCAGCGGTAACAACTCAGCCGCATTGCCGAGCAAGCCGACCGAAACAGCCTTTCCTTCGGATGTGTAACGCGCAATGCGCGTCAATGCATCGTCGAGATTGGTAGCTTGTTCGTCGAGGTAACGGGTTCGCAATCGGGCATCAATGCGGCTTGGCTGGCACTCGATGACCAGCGCCGAGGCCCCGGCAAAAACCGCTGCCAGCGGTTGCGCGCCGCCCATGCCGCCTAACCCGGCCGTCAACACCCAGCGCCCGCGCAAGTCGCCGCCGTAGTGCTGGCGTCCCATTTCGGCAAAGGTCTCGTAGGTGCCCTGCACAATCCCCTGCGTCCCAATGTAAATCCACGAACCGGCGGTCATTTGCCCATACATCATCAGGCCGCGTCGGTCGAGTTCGGCGAAGTGTTCCCAGGTTGCCCACTTCGGAACGAGGTTCGAGTTGGCCAGCAGAACCCGTGGGGCGTCTGGGTGAGTCCGAAAGACGCCAACCGGCTTACCGGATTGCACCAGGAGGGTTTCATCCGCTTGCAAGGCACGCAAGGCACGGCAAATCGCGTCAAAGCAGTCCCAGTTGCGCGCAGCTTTTCCGAAGCCGCCATAGACGATGAGTTCTGCCGGGCGTTCGGCAACCTCCGGGTCGAGGTTATTGTGCAGCATGCGGTAGGCCGCTTCGATTTGCCAGTTGCGGCAAGTCAACGTTGCGCCGCGAGGCGCGCGAATCTCGTACGTCATGGAGTAAAGTCGTCGCTTGCAGAGATAACCTAAACGTGACGTTAGTTTGGCACTTCAAACGCCGTCAAGCCGGTGCCTTGTTGGCCGCAAGCTGCGCAACTAGGATGTCATCATCCGGGCTGATGATGGTCTATGACGTACCGATATGCTGACACTGTGGCGAAATGCGCGATTGGTCACGCTCACCGGCGAGTCGCCCTGGGGCTGGATTGAGCCGGGAGCCCTGGTCGTTGACGACGACCGTTTGCTATGGGTTGGTGACCTGCGCCGGCTTCCACGCCAGCTCCCAATCACGGCCGAACATGACCTCGATGGCATGCTGGTCACGCCGGGACTGGTGGATTGCCATACCCACCTGATCTATGCCGGCACACGCGCCGATGAGTTTGAAGCGCGTCTGCACGGCGCTACCTACGCTGACATTGCCCGCCACGGCGGGGGGATTCTATCCACGGTACGGGCGACCCGCGCCGCTTCTGACGACGACCTGCTCACCGCCGCCTGTCGCCGCGCCCGCGCGTTACTGGCCGAAGGTGTCACAACGCTGGAGGTCAAATCCGGCTATGGGTTGACCTACAACGATGAAGCCCGTTGCCTGCGCGTGGCGCGCCGGCTCGGCGAGACCTTGCCAATCACCGTCAGTGCCACGTACTTGGCGGCGCATGCGCTCCCACCGGAGTTTGCCGGCCGCGCGGATGACTACATTGCTGAAGTCTGCGCGTGGTTACCTGATTTGCAGTCGGCCGGACTCGTGGATGCCGTGGACGCTTTTTGCGAAACCATCGGTTTTTCTCCTGAGCAGACACGGCGTGTTTTTCAGACGGCGCGGCGACTTGGGTTACCGGTCAAGCTCCATGCCGAGCAGTTGAGCGATCAGTCGGGAGCGGCGCTGGCGGCAGAATTTGGCGCCCTGTCTTGTGATCATCTGGAGTACCTGAGCGCGTCGGGCATCCGCGCCATGGCGGCTGCGGGAACCGTTGCCGTCCTGTTGCCCGGCGCCTTTTATGTTCTCGGCGAAACCCGCCGCCCGCCGGTGGTCGCGCTGCGCGAGGCCGGCATCCCCATCGCCATTGCCACCGATCACAATCCCGGTTCGTCGCCTGTTCTCTCGCTCCTGGCGATGCTCAACTTGGCTTGTGTTCTCTTCAGACTGACCCCCGCAGAAGCCCTGCGCGGTGTCACCAAGTGCGCGGCGCAGGCGCTTGGTTTGTCAGATCGGGGTGTCTTGGCGGCGGGCAAGCGGGCTGATTTTGCCGTTTGGGCGCTCGACCATCCCCGTGAGCTAACCTACTGGTTGGGCGGCTGCCGACCGCGGCGCGTGGTCAGTGGCGGAAGGGAGGTGATTCGTGACGATGTCGGCCACGACACATGCCATGACCTATGACCTGGAGCCGGGAACGACCCCCTTGCTCATCAGCCTGCCGCACGTCGGCACGGATGTGCCACCGGAAATTGCTGCTGACTGGACTGAAGCCGCCCGTGCCTTGCCGGATACCGACTGGCGCTTGGAAACCATCTATGCCTTTGCGCGGGAGCTTGGCGCTGGCATCTTGCGCGCCAAGGTGTCCAGGTACGTCGTGGACCTCAACCGTCCACCCGATGACCAGCCGCTCTATCCCGGCGCGCGCACTACTGAACTCTGCCCAACCCGCATGTTCGACGGACAGCCCATCTACCAGGATGGACGAGCGCCCGATCGCGCTGAAGTTGCACGGCGTCGCGCTCAGTATTGGCAGCCTTACCATGACGCGCTCAGCCGGGAGCTAACGCGCCTGCAAGCGCGTTACGGTCAGGTCATCCTGTGGGAAGGGCATAGCATCAAGTCACGGCTTCCCTGGCTGTTCGACGGTCAACTCCCCGACTTGAACTTGGGCACAGCCGATGGCCAAAGCTGTTCCCCTGCGCTGCGTCAGGCGCTATGTGCCGTGTTGGAGGCGCAGACCGTCTTTACCTATGTGGTGGACGGCCGTTTCAAAGGCGGCTACATCACGCGCCACTATGGCCGACCCGACCAGGGATGGCAGGCCGTTCAGCTTGAAATGGGTTGGTCCTGCTACATGGACGAAGCGCCACCCTATGTCCCTGATGCGGCGCGGCTGGAGCGTCTGCTCCCCGTGCTTGAAGCCCTGCTCCGAGCAGCACTGGCCTGGAGGTCCGCATGACGGCTGACTTCCCGCTTGCCTCTGCGTTGTGGACGCCGTTGGCGTGGTTGCCGCATGGGTGGCGGCGTCAGGTTTTGCTTGTCATTGGCCCGGATGGTCGCTGGCGCCAGGTCGAACCCGATGTGTCGTCCCCGCCGGCTGAAGCGACTGTATTGACCGGAGCCGTGCTACCGGGACTGGTCAACGCCCACAGTCATGCCTTCCAGCGCGCCTTTGCCGGACTGGCAGAAACGACGACGGATGACCAGGATGATTTTTGGTCGTGGCGAACCCGGATGTATGCCCTGGCCGCGCGCCTGACACCGGAACATCTCCGAGCCATTGCGGCCCAACTGTACCTGGAGCTGCTGCGTGGGGGGTACACCCAAGTTTGCGAGTTTCACTATGTGCATCGAAATGAGCAGGGCGATCCGTACGACCGTCCACTGGCGATGATGGACGCCCTGGTGGGCGCGGCAGCCGAAGTCGGCATCGGCTTGACCTTACTCCCAACGGTCTATGAGCGGGCCGGCTTTGGGCAACCCGACCTCCTGCCCGAACAACGCCGTTTTTTGGCGTCGCCGGATATGATTTGGGAAATGGTCAAAACCCTGGAGCAAGACCGCCGCCCCGGCATCAACGTCGGTCTGGCGCTGCATTCCGTCCGCGCCGTGCGCCCGGAGAGTTTTCGCCATGTCTATCGGCTGGCCGAAGATTTCACCGGCCCGATTCATATCCACGTCGCCGAACAGGTTGGCGAGGTCGAGGCTTGTCTGCGGGCGACGGGGGCGCGGCCAGTCGCGTGGTTGGCGCGTGAACGCTGGCTCGATCCGCGCTGGCAACTCGTGCATGCCACGCATACTGAGGCCGACGAACAAGAGTCCGTTGCGCAAAGTGGCGCCGGCGTCGTGGTTTGCCCAACAACGGAAGCCAACCTAGGCGATGGTATTCCAGACTTGGCCGGATGGGTAACGCGGGGCGTGCCGTTGGCCGTTGGTTCGGATAGTCACGTCACCCGTGATTGGCGCGAAGAGTTGCGCTGGCTGGTCTATGGCACGCGATTGGTAACGCGGCGGCGGGGCGTGCCGGAGTTGTTGGCGCCGGCTGAAAAGCTCTTTGCCGGAGCCCAGACGGGAGGCGGCGATGCGGCCGGCGAGCCGGTCTGGGGATTGATGCCGGGCGCGCGGGCGGATGCGTTGGTGCTGGCGCCAAGCCTTCCGGGGATGGCCGGCGCGCCGGCAAGGCATCTGCTGGATGTGGTGGTGTTTTCAAGTCCAGGGCCAAGCTGGTCGGATGTTCTCGTCGCCGGCCGCTGGGTGATTCGGCATGGACGACATCCACGCCAGGGACGCATCGCGGCCCGTTTCGGTGACACGATGCAATCACTCTGGTCATCCGCCTGGCGCGTTGCGGACTCTGCCCCAGTGGACGTCGCGCCACATTGCGCGCCACATTGAAAGCGACGGCGACACGGACGCGACGGGCCGCGCGTCCACCGCTTTGAATGAAATGATCTGCTAACTGGCCCGGGTCAGCGTTTCGGCGTGATAGGCCCGGAACGCCCTGGCTTCGTCGCGTCCCATGTAGCGTTCGAGCGTCCGCGGGTCGCTGTCGAGGAGGTCCACCATGATGAGTCCGTCGAGCGCGTCGCCAAAATCCGGGTCAACGTTGAACGCCAGGACCTTGCCCCCCAGCTTGAGATACTGCCGCAAGAGTACCGGAACGCCCTTGGCATCTGGTTCGATGTCGGCAATGAAGGCGGAAACTTCTTCGATGTCGGCCGCCGGAATCGGGCGTGGTTTCCACCCCAGAAGCGTTTGGGTGATGGCCACCGTACGCGACTCGAAAGGCGTTCGTGGGCGCACCAGGCGCGCCAAGTCGGGCTGGAAGTTGTTGGCCTTGAGAAACTCCACGATGAGCCGCCGCGATGCCGTGCGGTACTCGTTCGTGATGCTGACTGGGCCGAACAAAACCCGGTAGCGTGGATGCTGCGTCACGTAACGCGCAATGCCTTTCCACAGCAACATCAGGGGCAGATAGTTTTTCTGGTATGCCTGGCGGACGAACGACCGTCCCAATTCGAGCGCCGGTCCAATGCTACGCAAAAAGGCAGTTTGGTAGGCAAAGAGCGTATGCGTGTACAGTCCACGCTTGCCAAAGCGCGCCACGATCTCGTCCGTCTTTCCAAAGCGGTAGCCCCCGACGACTTCCTTCCGATTGCTGTTCCAGATGAAAAGGTGCTGGTAATAGGCATCGAACGTATCCACGTCAAGCGCTTTGCCGGTGCCTTCGCCGGCCGCCCGAAACGTCTCTTCGCGCAGGCGGCCGATCTCGTACAGGAGATGGGGGATTTGCTCGGCGCTGGCGCACCAGACCGTGAGATCGCCTTGTTCAAGTAACCGGCACGTCTCCGGCAGGGCCTTGATTTCAGCTTCCAGGAGCGCGCTGGCCCGCGCCGTCGCAACCGCAGACAGCGCGCGTGGATGGCGTCGCGGTTGCCCAATCGGCAGCTTTGGCAGCCGGAGCGGCGCCGCGAGCGCGCGCGGCAAGCGGGAGACGGGTTCGGTGCGCGAGGCAAGCAGATAGGTTCGCTGGCGCAGGTGGGCCGTCAGCGCCTCGTCGTCGAACGCCTTGAGCTTCCCCCACGGAAGCGGGTGCCCAATGCGAACTTCGATCTCACGGTTCCGTTTGTTGAGAAACTCATGGGGCAGCATCGCCGTTCGCAGGCGTGGATGCACGAACCCGGCCATTTGAAAGAGCGCTCCATTGCGGCCGTCGAAATACACCGGCACCACCGTGGCCTCGCTTGCGCGAACCAGCCGGGCAACGGTTACTTTCCAGGCCGGGTCCGTGACGACGCGCTTGCCCGTTTGCCAGTGCGCCACCTCACCGGCCGGAAAAATCCCCACCGCCCCGCCGCGTGCCAGCAGGCGCAAGGCGGCGCGCAGTGGACGAATGTTGGCCTTTTGCGAAGCTGTGCGCTCGAATGGGTCAACCAGGATGAAATAGTCATGGGCTTCGGGGATGCAACCCAGCAAGTAGTTAGCCATGACCTTGGCATCCGGCCGAATGGAGCGCAGCATCGAGGTCAGAATGATGCCCTCGATGCCACCAAACGGGTGATTGGCCACAACGACAACCGGCCCTGTCATGGGCACACGTGCTAGGTCGCTTTCAAGAACGTGATAGCGGACATTGAGCGCTTCGAGCACGGCCTCAAAGAGGGCATGGGTATCCCCACTCGTCGCCGTGATCGCCTCTGTGTAAAGCTCATTGAGCTGATGAAAGAGCAGCCAGCGTTCCAGGAGACTCTTGATCGGAGCAAACATCCGCTGGCGGAGTGGATCAGGAAAGAGCGTTGGTAGCTGAAAAATACGACGAGACATGGCGCACATGCAAAGCTCCTTGAAAGCGGCTGCTGCGGCCTATCCGCAGGATGTAACGCCAGTGTGAAAGGCGTCCTTCGTCAGTCTTTCCGGCAACTGAAGAAGATGTCTGAATGATCCTGTCCCTTGAAAAGCGGCGAGTTCGTTGCCACCGACCCACCGTGCCATTTCTTTCTAACTACCATTTCTTTCTGACTACCATTTCGTTCAACTCAGGCAAAAAAGGACTTCACGGCATTGATGACGTGGGCCTGTTGCTCAGCCGTCAGCTCGGCATAGATGGGAAGCGACAAAATTTCATCTGCCAACCGTTCTGTAACTGGGAAGCTCCCGCGTCGGTAGCCAAGGTCGGCGTAGGCCGCCTGGAGGTGAATTGGCACCGGGTAGTGAATGACCGTGGCAACGCCGCGCTCGGTCAGGTGCGCCTGGAGCGCGTCACGGTGCTTGGTGCGGATGACATAGAGGTGAAACACATGATCGCCCGTGACGACGCGCGGCAGGCGCAGGTCGCCGACGCCTTCGAGCGCGTGGGTATAGGCCGCAGCGTGGGCAGCGCGGCGGGCATTCCAGTCGTCGAGGTGGCGAAGCTTGACGCTCAGGATGGCCGCCTGCATCGTATCGAGCCGCAGGTTATACCCCTTGACGACGTGCTTGTATTTGACCTCCTGCCCGTAATTGCGCAAATACCTCACCCGCTCGGCCAGCCCGGCGTCATTGGTGACCAACCCGCCCGCGTCACCATAAGCGCCCAGATTCTTGCCAGGGTAGAAACTGAAACAGCCGGCGTCCCCAAACCCGCCCACGCGCCGCCCTTGGTAGCGCGCTCCGTGCGCCTGTGAAGCGTCCTCGACCACCCGCAAGCCATGCCGCTGGGCGATGTCAAGAAGTGGGCTGAGGTCGGCGGGTTGTCCGTACAGGTGAACCGGCATGATCGCCTTCGTCCGTGGTGTGATGGCTGCCTCGATGAGCGCCGGATCGAGGTTGAAGCTGGCTTCATCCACATCCACCAGGACCGGGCGCGCCCCGACGGCGGATACTGCCAGCGCCGAAGCGATGAACGTATGCGCCGGGACAATCACTTCATCGCCCGAACCAATGCCGAGGGCTTCGAGCGCCAGCTTGAGGGCATCCAGCCCACTAGCAACGCCGACGGCATAGGGTGCGCCAACGTACTCGGCAAACGCTTGTTCAAAGTCCGCCACTTCCTTGCCCAGAATAAAGTTGCACTGCCCCATGACCCGCAGCACAGCGGCGTCCAGCTCAGTTTTGAGGGCTTGGTATTGCGCCTGCAAATCAACAAAGGGAATCTGCATCCGGTGACCTCATTTCCCGTTACTTTTTCAAGCCAAGTCCAAGATAGATAATCGGGCGAAGAATACTCCACCAGCCCGAAAACGGTTTCATTTTCGTGTAGCCAAGTTCTTTTGGGGGATAAATCTTCGTTACCGGCACTTCTTGGAAGCCATAGCCCAGGCGAATCGCTTTGAACATCAGGTACGGTTCAAGCTCGTACTTGTCGAGCCACGTTTGGTCAATGTCAATCCGTGGGTCGTCAAAAATCGAAAGCCGAATGGCGCGAAACCCATTGGTGCTGTCGGTGACGCGCCGCCGCGCGGCGAGTGAAAACAGGATTGGATGAACGAACCGCGTCGCAATCTGGCGATAGAACGGCATGTTGCCGAAGTCGCCGCCCGGCAAGTAGCGCGAGCCTTGCACGAAGTCGCATGCGCCACTGGCGATTGGTTCAAGCAAGCGTGGAATTTCGGCCGGGCGGTCTTTGTCGTTGCCGGCCAGAATCACGATCACGTCGTAGCCCTGCTCGCGGGCGTAGCGGATGGCCGTCCGAATGGCCGCGCCGGCCCCGGATTGCTTGTCATGACGCAGGTGGATGGCGCCTTTCTCGCGGATGACCTGGGGCGTCCCATCGGTTGAGGCGTCATCCACGACGGCAATGGCGTCCACTAGGTTTGGCGAAAACCGATCCAGGACGCGCCCGATTTTTTTTTCCTCGTTGAAGGCAATCGGGACGGCAAGCACCTTGAGCGTAGCCCGTTGGTTACTCGATGCGGACGATGCCACTTGTGGTTTGGCAGTACCGGTCGCCACATTCACGGCAGGTGGTTTCCTCTCCATCAAAAATCAAGCGCGCCGCACAACGACACACCCAGCCGCGCACCGTGGCCGGATTGCCAAAGCAGAGTGCGTGGGCCGGCAGGTCTTTCGTGACCACTGACCCGGCGCCGACCATGGCGTATTCGCCAATCCGTACCCGGCACACAATCGTCGCGTTCGCGCCAATGGTCGCCCCACGTTCGATATAGGTCGGATGGCAGATCCAATCGGGCTTCCGGCTGCGTGGGAGCAGGTCGTTGGTCAGCGCGACGTTTGGCCCCAGAAACACATCATCCCCCAAGTGCACGCCATCCCAGACGGCAACACCGTTCTTGATCGTGACTCGATTGCCGACCACTGCGCCCGACTCGACGTAGCAGTGGTCACCAATGTTGCAGTCCTCGCCAATCACGGCCCCGCGCAGAATGTGGGCAAATGCCCAGATGCGCGTGCCGCGCCCAATCTGGTCGCTCTCGACCAGCGCCGTCGGATGTTTGCGGTAATGGAGCGTTTCGGTCATCAACAAGTAGGCTGGACGCCAGCCCAAGCACGGAACGTTCGGTCTGCCAGTAATGCTTGCTATGCTAGGGGAAATTGTGGGCTGTTGCCAGCCCAAGCTCATGGTTTTGGTGAAGCACGGACAAACCCGCCGGCGAGGCCTCGTTGGGGGTTGCGCAGCCGGAAACCAACCTTGTGGTAGGGGGGCGAGCAGGGAAGCGGTAAGTCCCAGCACATGGCATGGGGGACGATAACCTCGACATCATGTACCTGCTGCCGCGTAACCGACGTGTCGCGGGGCAACCCATCATCGTATTCGATGCGCCGTGACCGTGGCGGCTGAAGCCACCCTGGAGCATAGTCGGGACCATCCGTGACGCGCCCGGCAGCGATCCCCTGGCGAATCAATTGCTCGGTATTGGTCGTTCTGGTCGCGGCAACGGCAACCCCCAAGGCGAGTCCGCCCGCCACGACGCCCATACCCACGCCGTTTGCGTACCGGGCCAGCCCTGGAAACCGGCGTTGTCGGGTAGCAAGGTCGGCGGTTGATCGGGTAGGCGCTGAACCGCCGGAGAACACATCGGTCAGAACCAGGCCGAGGGCAATGACGGGATAGCCCATCAGAAAACGCAGGGAAGGGGCGGCCGTCAAAACATAGAGGCTTCCCAAAGCCGCAAGCGCGCCTCCCCAGCGCATTGCCGGCGTCCACCATCTCCAGCGCCTGAGCGCCCAGACCACCGTCACGACCTGCAACCCAATGAGCGTCACAGCAACCGGTTCGTGGGCTATCCAGTGCGGAATCCAGCGCCCCGGATAGTCCAGGCCAGGCGGAACCGGCTGACCGGACCATTGCGCGAAGGCCCGGATGCCGCTACTTGTGAACGCCGGATGGCTCCCTTCATATTGCCAGGGAAGTCCCAGCGGCAGCGCCCGCGATGGGAAAAACGGATAGCCTGACGCCACGACGCGCGTCACGATACCCGGCCAAATCAGCAACCCGCCCAGGGCAGCGGCGTGGACGAGGCGGCGGGCCGGTGGTTTTCCGGCCAAAAGGAAGAGCATGGACAACCCTAAAATCGGCAAGGCGTTGAGTTTGACACCGGCCAACCCCAGGGCCATCACCCACGGGGCGAGCTTTTCTTGGCCGGCGGCGGAAGGGTGAGTCCCCGCCAACGGCACTTCTGGAAGAAACAACAGCCAGGCCAACACCGGTAGCCCCAGTATCACGGGGATGTCCGGGGATGGCGAAAACACCAACCCTCCGAGAAAGCGCGTTACCAGAAGCCACGTCAACCCTGAAACCGCCAGCAAGAACCAATCCACCGGTTGGGTCGCGCTCTGCCAGACACGGCGTGTAACGAGCAGTATCTGAAGCAAGAGCAAGAAATAGACAAAGCCGTTGGCGACCGTGTAGGCGCGTCCGGCAGCGCATCCGGCATTGAACGGCGCCACCAACGCAAACCAGGCTGAACTGTAGCCAAGCGTCGGGTTGAGCAGCGCCAGTCCTGGGACGGTGCCGTGCTGCGTCAGCCACTCGATGCTGCCAATGTGGTACGCCCCAGCGTCAATGATGAAGATTGGTCGGTTGAGAAGCGCGCCTGTGGCGACGGCCAGCAGTCCTGCCAGCGCCGGCCAGTGTGCCGCTCTGCCCAGCAGCGCGGCGCGGAGTGCTGGCAGGCGCAAATCGGCTCTGCCGGTTGTGAGCGCCGGTAGGCTTAGGGCCAGGGCCAGCAAGCCACCGGAAAGCGGTGTCAGCGGCGTCACCAGCGACAAGCCCAGCAAGGCGTTGGCCAGGGTCAGCAGCCCTAACCACGTTGCCGCCAACCAGTAGTCGCCAAGCCGGTGTTGCGTCCGCAGGGCCTGAAACGAATGCAGCACGCTCACCCCAACGGTGTAACTCACGACGCCCAGCAGGAACCAGGCCAAAACGAGGAATAGCATCGGTCAATCGGTCCGCATCGTCCTTTACGGCGAGCGTTCAAAACGGTTGCCGCGCCAGGCGAGCCGATAGCGCACGCGCCCTTGTCCATCTTTGACGACGATGGTTGTGCCATAGCGTGGGAGTTCATAAACCTGGCAATCCGCGGACTCGAAATCGCCACAGATTCGGTAGTCCGGGATGAGCGCCGCCGAAACTTCCACCAACTGTCCTCCCTGCCGCTCTTCCAGCAGGTGGCAGGTCGAGACCATTTCGTAGTCGGCTGTGAACGCAATCAGGTACGTGCCGTCGGTTCGCCGAAACTTGGCAACGGTGACGGTTGGTCGCGCGCCGTCGCCGGCAATTTGAAGGTAGCCGTTGCGCTCATCGCGGACGACAACATGTTCGGGACGAAGCAACGCGCGACGGCGGGCACGGGCCGGCTCAGGCAGCAAATCATCTGGAATGGCAAGGAAGCATTCGGCCAGGGTACGGGAGGTGGCGCGGGAGGCTTGGCGCTTCAGGGGTGCGCCTTGGTCGGTGGCCGCGGTCGGCGTCGCCCACAGTCCACACCAAAGCGCCAGCCCTACCCAAGCCGGGCAGGTTGTCAGAAGGCGCATCCAAAGGGTCATGCCAAATTACCTTGCGTCACGCGGAATGTGCAGTCCTTTTGCTCAGAAACGATTCTGGTGGCGTGCTGGCAGCCGCGCGTGAAGTGGTTGAACCGCTTGCCCAAATCAGCTCGGACGGCAATGATAGCCGACTCTGCTTTGGCATTGAAAACCTTTTGACATTCGGAGAAACAATGGCAATGCGCATCTGTCGGCGACCCGGCCTGGTTTTACGGCAAGCCACCTACCTGTGCCTCACCGGCGCGTTCCTGTGGCTGACGGCGGCGTTGCCGGGCAGCGCCCAGCAGCCCCGTCTCGGCCAGCAAGGCTCACCGAAGACCTACCCGGCACCCAAGCTCGATTCGCGGGAAAAGCACCTGGCCAATCTGCGTCAACTGACCTTTGGCGGCGAAAATGCCGAAGCGTACTTTTCATTCGACGGCCGCCGGCTCATTTTCCAATCCACCCGCGACGGCCGCGCCTGCGATCAAATCTACGTCATGGACATCACCGGCGCGCGCCAGCGCCTGGTCAGCACCGGCCTCGGACGGACGACCTGCGCCTATTTTCTCCGCGATGGCAAACACGTCATCTATTCCTCGACCCACCTCATGCAGCGTGAGTGCCCACCGCGCCCGGACTTCTCACGTGGCTATGTCTGGGCGCTGTATCCGAGCTACGACATTTTCAAAGCCAGCCTGGACGGTAAACGCCTCATCCGCCTCACCGATTCGCCCGGCTATGATGCCGAAGCCACGGTTTCACCGGATGGCAAGCACATTGTGTTTACGTCTGACCGCTCCGGTGACCTGGAGCTTTACATCATGGATACCGATGGCCAGAACGTGCGGCAGTTGACGCATGCGCTGGGGTACGATGGCGGCGCATTCTTTTCCCATGATGGCAAGAAAATCGTCTGGCGGGCGAGCCGCCCGCAAGGCCAGGCGCTCGACGAATACCAAGCGCTGCTGAAAGAGCACCTCATCCGCCCGTCACAACTGGATATTTACGTGATGGACGTGGATGGCACGAACCCCCGCCGGTTGACCAACAACGGCAAAGCCAACTTTGCGCCATTCTTCACGCCCGATGACCAAAAGGTTATTTTCTCATCGAATATGGATGACCCACGCGGACGCAACTTCGAGCTGTATTTGGTCAATCTGGATGGCACGGGGCTAGAGCGCGTCACCTATGAGGAGACGTTCGATGGCTTTCCCATGTTTTCACCGGATGGGAAAAAGCTGGTCTTTGCTTCGAACCGCAACGGCCGCGCCATGGGCGAGACCAACATTTTCATCGCTGACTGGCTACCCTGAGATGTCCAGGCCTGACCGAAAGGCCGGTGCCCGTTCCCGTCCTACGGTAAACCACTTGATGCGTTCATCAAAAACGATGAAAACAAAAAGTAAGGCGATGCAAAGCTTCCCCGACTTTGGCAGCGGGTCATGTTTTGAAGAACAACGTCATGAAGCCAAGGGAAAGAAAAAACAAAATCCAATCAACGACCTCGATTTAGAGAATTGGAAATCGCTCACGGACATTTGGACCGACAGTCTTTGGCTCATCCCATCAAGGGACAAGAGCGGCGCACATACCGCCGAGTACCACGGCAACTTCGTGCCTCAGATTCCCCGGCAGGTGATTCAGCGCTACACAAAAAGGGGCGATGTGGTTTTGGACGCATTTCTTGGCAGTGGAACGACCCTGATTGAATCACAGCGCTGCGGTCGGCACGGAATCGGGATTGAACTTTTGTCCGAAGTGGCGCACAAGGCCACGGCGCGAATCGCGCTCGAACCAAACCGGCACGGCATTCAAAACCACGTCATTATTGGCGATTCTTCAAGCCCAGACATCAAAGGCCGCATCGTTGAAGCCTTGGAGCGCATAGGTCGTGACCTAGTCGATCTGGTCATGCTTCATCCACCCTATCACGATATCATCAAATTCTCTGACAGCCCTGATGACTTATCAAATCAGGCAACTGTAGCAGCATTTTGTGAGGCATTGGGACGAGTCATTGAAAATACGACCGAAAAACTTCGTCCGGGTCGTTTTTTGATAATCGTCATCGGTGACAAATACGCCGACTCGGCGTGGATTCCTCTGGGCTTTTATGTCATGCAGGAAGCACTGAAACGAGAATTTATTTTGAAGTCGATTGTTGTGAAAGACATGCAGGGAAACCGCGCAAAGCAGAACCAGGAGCAGCTTTGGCGGTATCGCGCGCTCTTGGGAGGCTTTTATGTCTTCAGGCACGAATATGTGTTTGTGCTGAAAAAGAAAGCATGAGAGCAGAGCCTCATCCTGGAGGCTTTTTTGTGGCTTTCGAGCGAGGAACTACTCACGAGCTTCTTTCATCGCTTTGTCTTTAGCGCTCGCTTTGCGTTGCGATGAGCCGTCCCACGGCTTCTGGCGGTGGTGGCGTCCGGTCGGTCAGCCGCGCCTCGAGGGCGTCGAGCGATGCCTGCAACCGCGAGATGTCCAGGTCTGACCGAAGGGCCGGCGCGCGCGGGGGCGCCGGTCGGTGAGCCGGCACCGAGAGCGGAATGCGCCGGCCGGGGCGCGCCAGCTCGATGCCATGACGCGCAAAAATGGCGGCGTATTCGTCAAAGTGCTCGGACAAATGCGCCATCACCGTGTCGTTGCCATGCTTGGCGAGTGGCACGCGGGCCTCGTAGTCCATGATGTTGTGGAAAAACATCCGGTAATCATCCATCCGTGGCTCGATCAGGATGATGTCCACGTCCGGGTAGAGTCGTTGGTAGCGTTCGAGTCCCAGCTCGATGCGCGAATGCAGCAGCACGCGCAGCATTTGCCAGGCAATGTAACCAAAGCCTTTTTCCCGCAAGTAGCGCCCCTTGCCTTCAAACAGTGGCACGGCTTCTCGTTCGATGTCGTTGCGCAGCGGCACGACTGGGTTGATGCACACGATGAGCTTTGCCCCTTTGGCAATGGCAATGTCCACGTGCAGCGTTTTGCGCATGGCGCCGTCCACGTAGTCACGACGGCCAACTCGGACCGGGCGGTAAAACAGCGGAATGGCGGTTGAGGCCTGGACGGCCTTGGAAATCGGCACATGGTCATGTGCCTCATCCCCAAACACGATGCGGTCGCCGGTGTCCAGTTCGGTGGCCACGATGTAGAGCGTGCGCCGAAGCTGGCGAAAGTCATTGGTGCGTCCAAGCCGGTGCAGGCTATGCCGTACGTAGCTTTCTACGCGGTCATTGGTGAAAAGGCCGGATGGCAGAATTTCATCAAAAACGCTCACATACGGGTTGCCACCCACCGTCGCGCTCCGCAGCCGCTTGAAGGTGTTTGCGGCCAGGGTGCAGGGCAGGGCGAGCGCACGCTCAAAAAACTCGGCGAAGTTTGGCTGAAACACATCCCACTTCGGAAATGGGGCAATCGGCGCGTGCGGGTCATTCCGCAGCGCGGTAAACATCGCTTCGGGCGTGACCCCGTTGGCCAGGAACGAGCCAACGAAACCACCGGCCGACAAGCCAACAATCATGTCAAAATCGGCGATGGTGAAGTCCTTCCCGAAGTACTGGTCGAGCGCGTGAAGGGCTCCAATCTCATAGACAACGCCGGTAATGCCACCACCGGCGAGGACGAGGGCCGTCTTATCGCGGCCGACTGGTTGTCTCGATTGAGGCAGGCGGTGACGCCGGCTGGATGGTGGGCGGGGCGTTGGCGGTGACGGCGGCCGGCCGGCCGGGCTGAGGGAGGGGCTAGGACGAGGCAACTTGTTGACTGTAGAAGTCATAAATACGGTTCAGCCGCTTGAGTTCGCGGTCGTAGATGGTGTCGGTAAATGGCTGGATGTCCTTGACCGGACGAAGCGCATCGTAACCACGCTGGAGCATGTCAACGATGTTGTCTTTTGATGAGCTAAACATGTGCGAGGTGAGCCGGGCGGTTTTGAGAATCATCCCGATCAACCGATACCGACAGAGACTGTGCGTGAAGTGAAAGCATTCGACGATGAGATCGAGTTGTTCGATCCGCTCGTCATAGTTGTTGCACAGATAGTAGGCCTCGTCGTACTGCGCTTGCGAAATACCCTTCTTGACCCCCATCCTTTCGAGCGTGATGACCATGAGGTTGTCCATGCCATCCGACATCTCATAGAGGTCGAGCAGGCGAATCAGTCCGTGGAAGAACCGCTCGCCGAGCGAGTTGCGAAAGTAACTGGAAATTTGCTCGAAACTGCGGTTGCGTTCCTCGAAGTCACGCGGCGCGTAGATATCCTGGGCAAAAAACTCGCACAGTTGGCCATAGTCCTTCGAGGCATAGAGGTCGCTGAAGTTTCGCTTGAGTTGGTTGACCTGAAAGTCCTGGAGTTCGCGCTTGAGCGCAAGATTAATCTTGGATGAAGCCGACGCTTTTTTAGGCATGGAAGCAGTGTGGAGACAACGGAATCGAGAATCGTAGGCAACGGGTTGGCTACTCAGTATGCAATTATACTTCGCCGTGGGAAAGCCGGAACAGTACAAGTTGTCGAGTGTGAGCGGCCGCGGCCGCACAGTTGGCTGGTTTATCGGTGGGTGGCTGATGCTCTGGTTGGCGGCACTGGGCGGGAAACTGATCGCGCAGTCACCTACCACGCCGGGGTTGACCATCAGTGGCCTGGTCGTGAGCGAGACGGGCGCGCCGATGGCGGATGCCAAAGTGACCTGCGCAGGACCAAACTTTCCGACTGCCTCCCTGCTTACGACTGGCGATGGGCGCTTTGCCTTTTCCATCCCGCGAACCGGCAAGTATGTGCTGACCGCAACCGTGAGTGGCTATCGTCCGCAAACGCAGGCTGTCACCCTCAATCGTCCAGATGAAGCCGTGGGTGACATCAAGCTTCAGTTGTCGCCGAGTTCGCTCCGGGTGGCCGTGCGTGACGGGCGAACCAGCACCGTGATGTCCGGCGCCATCGTCACCGCGCGCCTCAAGGAGCGGCGGGAAGTGAGCGCCCTGCGCGCCCTTGAAGGACGGCGGGGCGAGTACTTCTTTGGGCGCATGGAAGCCGGCACGTATGAAGTCACCGCGGTTGTGACCGGCTACGAAGCCAAAACCGTCGAGACCGTCATCACCGGCGAGCGGACGACGATGGAGTTGACGTTGCTTCTGAGCCGGGTTTCCACGATTCCGCTGGGTGTCCGCAGCCTGGATCGTTCGTTCGTCACGCCACGCTTGCCAAGCAATCAGGTTCAAACCGTTTTCGCCGACCGTGATGGCAGTGTGTGGTTTGGCACTTCCGCCGGGGTGTGCCGCTTTGATGGACAAGCCTTTTGGTCATCGGAAACGCCAGAGTCAAAGCTCTCTCGGCTGGCCGGAAGATCGGTGACGGCGCTGGCGCGCGCTGCTGATGGCACATTGTGGTTTGGCACGTCCAGCGGCTTGGCCGCGTTACCGCCAGACGCCACAGCGGTTGTGTTCCGTGACGAATCCATCCCCAATGTTCGGTGTCTCCTGCCCGGAACTGGTGGTGAACTCTGGGTCGGCGCGGAAAGCGGGCTGTATCGCTACTCGCCGTCTGCGCCACATAGCGCGTGGATGGCTGAAATCGGGACAACGCCGGTCACGGCGCTTCAGGCGCTGCCCGGCGGAGGACTTGCCGTAGCCAGCGGGCTGGGGTTGTTTTGGTGGCAGCCGGGGCAAGCTTGGGAACGGCTACCTTGGCTCACCCAACCGACCACCGAGGCAGTGTATGGCATCGCCGCCGATCCCTATGAGCCGACGCTGTGGTGCGCCACCGCAACTGGATTGTGGATGGCTCCGCCGGGTGGACCCCTCACTGCGGTGTCCGGCGCGCTGCTCCAGCAGCCATTGCGCGCTTGCTGTGTGGACAGTGAGGGGCGGGTGTGGTGCGCCCGCGCCGACGGGCGGGGTGTTCTGGTCTATGACCCGCGCCGGAACGAGACGGCGGAACTTCTCACGGATACCGACGTCACCAGTGTGACCTGTGACCTCGAACAAAACATCTGGTTTGCCACCCGCAACGGGGCGCTGCGGCATGATGCCTACAGTTTTGTGGTGTTTGACACCAGCCGGGGACTGCCTGACAGCGATGTTTACGCGATCGCGCCGCGCGCCGATGGGCGTGGTCTCTGGGTGGGCACCGCGCGCGGCGTCTATGCCTTTGATGGGATTCAGTTCCAGAGCCTGCGCCCGGAGCTGTCAACGCTGGCGGTTCGGGCCTTGCTGGCGACCGACCAGCGTCTGTGGGTTGGAGCGGAACAAGGGCTTTGGCTGTGGGATGGGTCCAGCGTCCGACCGGTGAGCGCTGGCGACCGGCCCTTTGCCCAAGTGCGCTCACTGCTCCTCGACGCGACGCGCCAAACGCTCTGGGTGGCAACCGCAAAAGCCCTGTTCAAACTCGACCCTGAAACGCTCAAGTTGGATAGCGAAGCCATTCCGCTCGATGGGGAAGTCCGCATGGCCATGCTCTCCCGCTCCGGGGCCGTGTGGCTTGCCACCAGCGAGGGTGCGTACCGTTACGAGCCAAGCACGGCTGAACTCGTTGTCATCGGCGCCACACTTGGGCTGGAAAGCCTCGATGTGCGCGCCATCGTCGAGCAGCCACGAGCCGGCCGCTTTTGGTTGGCAACCGGACGGGGCATAGAGACCTTCGATGGCGTGGGTTTTGTCCCAGATGGGTTTCGCGCGGCGGTGCAGGGGGGAGATGTGCAGTCACTCTATGTTGAGCCAGACCCGTTGGAGTCTTTTCTGTGGGTTGGGCTGCGGGACGGCAACCTGCGCAAATTTTTGCTCGACAATGAAACCGTGGTGCAGACCTATCGGCGCGACCACTACGATTTAGGCGGTCCACGTCTGCGAATGATGGTGGAAACCCAGGATGGCGTCATCTGGATGGCAACGGATGCCGGGTTGGTGCGGCATCGCCCGAATCCCCGCCCGCCGACGGTGGACATTCGCCTGGAAGTGGATGGCGCGGAAGCGGATGCCCTGGACGTGGCTGGCACGGAAGCCACGGGGAAAAAGGTTTCACTCCGTGCCGGTTTTCATCGCCTGAAATTTCGCTTCGCGGCGGTGAGTCAAGCTGGACCCATCACGTACTTCTACCGAATCGCTGGCCGTGACGCGGACTGGCGACAGGTTTCACCAGATAGCGCCGTCACCGTGCCCGTTGAATATGCCGTGTCGGGTCTCCCGGCCGGCGAGCATGTTTTTGAGGTTCGCGCCCTGAGCCGTGACTTGTATGGCCGCCATGCGCCTGTGCAGCGCTACATCGTGTGGATTGATCCACCTTTTTACTTACGCGGTTGGTTCTGGGCGGTCTGCGTGCTGGTCATGACCGGCGGGGGAACCGGCGCTTGGTTTGTGCAGCGCGCGCGCAGCCGCGAGTACGTGCTGCCGCCGGCCCTGCGCAAGTTCACCCCCATCGGGCGCAATCCCTATGTTGTCGGGAACCCCATTCGCTCGCAGGCCATGTTCTTTGGGCGAGAAGACGATTTCCAATATGTCGCGCGCAAGCTCGAAGGCACACCGCAGGGCTTGGTCATCGTATTTTGCGGTGAGCGCCGCACCGGAAAAAGCTCCATTCTCTACCAGATTGCGAATGGACGACTGGGCGAAGCCTTCGCCCCGGTTTTCATTGACATGCAGGAAATGCTCGTTCGGAGTGACGGTGAGTTTTTCAACCGGGTTGCCCGGCTGATCACGGAAGCCCTCGCGCGGTTGCCCCTCGACCCGCTGCCTGAGTCTGGGCAGGACTTCACCGCCGAGTCCGGCGGACACTCTGGCAACCCGTATGACCGGTTTCGAGATTTCATCGGCGCGGCATTGCGGCACATTGGCAACCGGCAAATGGTGTGGTTGGTGGATGAGTACGAGCTGTTTGAAACAAAAGTTGAAGATGGCAAGCTCTCGCGTGACTTGCTGCCCTTTCTGGCAAGCTTGCTCGACCGCCACGAGCGGTTGTCGTTTGTCTTTACCGGGTCGCGGCGACTCGAAGACCGGGATCGGCGTTTCTGGCGTGACCTGCTGCGCCGGTCGCTCTTTCGCAAAGTGTCTTACCTGACGCCGAATGACACCCGGCGTCTGATTACAGACCCGGTCAAGGATTGCGTCGTCTATGGGCGTGGCGTGGTGGATGCGATCGTCCGGCTGACAGCCGGGCAACCATTTTACACGCAGGTGCTCTGCCAAAACATCGTTGACTTGCTCAACGAGCAAGAGCGGCACTACGTATTGCGTGCCGATGTTCTTACAATCGTCGAAGAAGTGGTTAATAACCCGCTCCCGCAAATGATGTATTTCTGGGATGGGTTGAGCGATGACGAAAAATTGGTCTTGGCGTTGGCTGCCGACACCTTGATTGACGAAAACGATGTCATCACGGCCGGGCGACTGGTAGCGCGGATTGCCGAGTCAAACTATCCGGTAACGCTCTCCGAAACGACCATTCGTTTGACGCTTGAAGAACTATTCCGCAACGAAGTACTCGAAAAACACGGCGATGAAACCTTTGCCTACCGCGTGGACCTGCTCCGTTACTGGATTCGGCGGCGGCACAGCGTATGGCAAGTCATTGGGGAAGTTCGTTCCAGGTAATCAGGCGTTCCTGGCCTGGCCAGCGTCACCAAACAACATAGCCAAAAAAGCGCCCCCACCATGGAGGGCGCTTTTGGGGCATCGAAGTGGTTTACGCTTATGGCTGGCGGAACTTGTCCATGGGGAAGTTGATGCCCAGCACGGATGGGTCGCCATTGCAGAGTGACTTGACGATATGTTCATACAGGTAGTTTGACTCAGCACGCACCTGCGGATCAGCTCGGTCCTCATAGGTTTTGATGCTGCTGTCAAACTCTTTCTTGAGCAGGTCATAGAGGTTTTTCTGGGCAATGCCCTGCTCAATTTTCTGCGGATTGTAGATTTTGATGTCACTGACAATCGTCCGCGCCACCCGCTGGGCGATCTTGTGCAGGTCTTCGCTGGCTTTGTGCTGTGATGGCTGGCTTGCACCAACCGCCACTTGTCCGCCAGCCGGAACGGTTTGGTTGCCTGGTGGCGTGAAGTACGCTGGAATCTCAGTTTCCCCCGTCGTTGGGGGTGGTGGTGGGTCGGCCACCTTGTTGACATCGAAGTCTGGAACCGGCTGCGCTCGCTGTTGCGCTTCCAGGGCACGGCGGGCTTCTTCAGCGCGGCGGGCTTCCTCGGCAGCAAGCCGGGCGGCTTCCTCGGCGCGGCGTTGCTCTTCGAGTCGGCGTTGTTCCTCGGCACGGCGGGCTTCCTCGGCAGCAAGCCGGGCGGCTTCCTCGGCGCGGCGTTGCTCTTCGAGTCGGCGTTGCTCCTCGGCACGGCGGGCTTCCTCGGCAGCAAGCCGGGCAGCTTCCTCAGCGCGGCGTTGCTCTTCGAGTCGGCGCTGCTCCTCAGCACGGCGTTGTTCTTCAGCACGGCGTTGTTCTTCAGCGCGGCGCTGCTCCTCAGCACGGCGGGCTTCCTCGGCAGCAAGCCGGGCAGCTTCCTCAGCGCGGCGTTGCTCTTCGAGTCGGCGCTGCTCCTCAGCACGGCGGGCTTCTTCGGCGGCAAGCCGGGTAGCTTCCTCGGCACGGCGTTGTTCTTCGAGTCGGCGCTGTTCCTCAGCGCGATTGTCTAGGGCTGGCGGCGCGCCTCCAGTCAGCCCTAGGCCCGCTTCCTCCGGTTTTTTGCTTTTGAGTAAAAAGAATGCGACGGCGCCAACGAGAATGACAACGACTAAACCAATCGCGATGTAAAGACCCATTACTGAATAGGCTCCTTAGGATGTCGCTCGGTTGGTGCGCGCACATCAGCCGGTGAGAATTTCACTTGCGTGACAGTTCATCCCGCGTGGCGTGAATGGTCTGAGGGAGGATCTCACGCAGCCCATGCTCACGGGCGTATTTCTCAGTGTTGTGCATTGCCTTCTTACGGATGAAGAAAGGAATTTTTTTCAACTCCGCTAGCGCCTCATCCGTCCACCGTGGATCACCGGACCATTCACCTGCCGCTACTGCCTGGGGGGGCGTGGCAACTGCGGTTGGCGTCGCCGCTTGGGTGGCTCCCGCCGGCTCAGTCGGGCGTGATGTCCCACTGGTGACGGCACCCGTTGGCGACGGCGAATCCGGCGGCAAGTCTGGCAATCTGACAGCGCCGAGTACTGAGTCATGTTCTGCGCCCGGTACTTCGCGGAACATATCAATCAAGTGCGATTCCAAACCAAGCGTCAATGTGTGCGTTACTGCGTCGAAGATTACATTAGCGCCTTCCCAACCTGCAAATGGAGAATAGCGAGCCGGAAAGTCGGTGACGTGAGCTGGGCAACTGATGACGGTCGCCGGCAGTTCATGCCGTCGCGCTGAATGGCGTTCCATTTGGGTTCCCAAGACAAGGTCGGGCATGAGGTCTGAAATCTGTCGTTCAACCTCTTTGAAGTCATCGGAGTAAAAACCCTGCCAACCACGGCGCTGACATTCATTCAGAAAAGCTTCCGAATGCTCGTAGGAGAATGTCCCAACGGCCAGGGGGCGCATGCCAATTTCTTCTTCCATCATCCGAGCGACGGCGAGTGCGTGGGACGCGACGCCAAAGACGAATGACCGTTTCGGCGTTAGGTAGTGGCTGTCGGCCGAGCGGGAATACCATGGGACACGGCTCATGGTTTCTGGGCGGGGGCGGAAGTTGGTGGTTTTCCCACCGAGTTCTTCGACTTTGGCTTGCACAAGTTCAATGAATTCCTGAGTGGCTTGAATGCCGATTGGGGCATGGGCCAGGTAGGGCTGCCCGAAGCGTTGCTCCAGCACCTTGGCCGCGCGCAGCCCAATCTCGGCATAGGGCACGATGTTGAACCAGGCATGTCCTAGGCGGTGAAAGTCGGCGGCCGAGCCGCCAAAGGGCAGCGCCGCGTTGACCCGAATCCCGCACTGGTGAAGCATCTGCGTGATTTCCCGTAGGTCATCCCGGTGGCGGAAACCGAGGCTGGTGAGGCCGAGAATGTTGACGCTTGGCTCCGGCGTCCGTTCCGCGCTGCCCGTTGCCAACTGTTCAACCAGTCCGGCAAAGGTCATATCCGCGCCCTGGTCTTCCTTTTCGCAGAACGCATTGAGTTGCAGGAAGACGAGCTGGGCCTCGCACTGGGGCTGTAAGCGATTGAGGGCGCCGCCAACGTCTTCCCGGAGCAGGTTGGACGTACACGTTGGAATCACCTGGATGACCCGCGGCTTGTGCGTTCGTTCGACTTGCTCGACAACAGTCATCATCCGGTCCACGCCGGTGGTGGAAACTTCCTTGCGTCCGTAACTGACGTTCGTCACGGTTGGAAATCCGCACTGCCGGTCAATCATGGTGAACAACACGCTGGTGTAAGAGTCGCCGCCGGGCGCATGGAGCACGGTATGTACGCCGGGGATTGAGGTTCCCACCCGACACGCGCCGACGTGGGCCGGACCTTCATACGTCCAATAGTGCAATCGCATGGATATGACTCCTAAAAAAAGACCAAGACAATCAAAGCCTACCCGCCGGCCGCGGCAGTCTCACAACCTGCGGCGGCGGTCGGGAGAGAGACGGCGGCGCTTAGGCCGGGACGCGGGGCGCGGATTGGTCAACATACCAGCCACGTTGCGCCATCAAGTTCCCACGGCGGACAGGCCGCGCAATGATTTCCGCAAGGTCTTTGGCATGCTTGAAGCCGTGGATCGGCGTGAACGTGAACTCGATTGACCACTTGGTTGGAAGTCCGCGCGACTCGAACGGGTTGGCCAGCCCCAGCCCACAGATGGTCAGGTCGGGCTTGAGGGCAATCACCCGCTCGGCTTGCGCGATCACATCTGGTTTCTCGTAAAGCGTCAGTCCATCCGGCAGGCAGGCAACATCGGCTGCCATGGCTTTGCGGTTGAAGTAAGGCGTTGAAAGTTCGACAATCTCCGCCCCCATTTCATAGAGCAAGTTGGCAATGGGCAGTTCGAGCAGGTTATCACCAATGATGGCAATGCGTTTGCCGATGAGCATTTCGCGCTCCGGCCCGATCCGTTCCCAGGCCTCGGCTTCGAGTTCCACCAGGCGGTCTGGTGGCTCTTTCCCAAAGGCGCGGCAAATGGCTTCGTAAAACTGCCGGGTTGCCGCCGGGCCGATGGGCGTTCGGCAGGCAAGGACTTCCACACCCCGGCGCTTGAGCGCGTTCATGGTCATGGAAAGGTAAGGCTGAAGCGCGACGGCGACCGTATTCGGCCCAATGGCCGGCAAGCGGCGGGGATCACGGGCTGGCAAGACACCGCGCACCGGAATGCCGAGTTCGGCGAGTTGCTCCAGGATTTCATCTTCCACGAGGTCGCCGACCGCGCCGACCAGGAGTAGCTCCCGCGCCGTGCCGGGCGCTTCTTCGGGTGAAATGGTGAGCAGTGCCTGCAACACCCCGTCCTCACCTTGGGTAAAGGTGTGTTCAAGCCCGGAAACCGGCGCGAACATCACCGGGCGACCGTATTTTTGCGTCAGCATTTCGCCGATGTTCTGGAGGTCAACCTTGATAATCTCGGCCGGGCACGTGCCAACCAGAAACACGATGGTCGGGTTGTACTCCCGCACGATGTCACCCACGATGCGGTCGAGTTCGAGGTGGGCGAAGTCGGCGGTTTTCGCTGCCAAGTCGCTTTCTTCGATAATGGCTGTGGCAAAGCGTGGTTCGGAAAAAATCATCACGCTCAACGCCGATTGCATGAAGTACTGGCAAGTATGACTGCCCACGATGAGGAAAAACGAACCGCGAATTTTGCGGTAGAGCCAAGCAATACAGCCCAGCGAGCAGAAGCCTTCAGCACAACTCGCCTCGCGGATGACATTCAACGACGCCATAGGGGGATCTCCAGGTAGGTTGTTCAGACCGCTTGCGTGGTCGAATCGTATGCACAAGCTGCCTTGCACCTAAGTTCGTTTATAAAAACACATTTCGCAACCCAGAACGCGCGCGGCTTTCCGTATCGGGCATCAGACGTGCGGCAAAGGCAGGCCGATTGCGGTATGGTACATGTGTGCTGCAACGGAACTGCCTACCTTGGGAAAGGGACGGCCGCGGTGATTAGTCAGCTTGCTGGAACGCTTTTAGAAAAAATGTCGGCGTCAGTCGTGATTGGCGTGGGTGGTGTGGGCTTCGACGTTGGGGTGTCGCTTTACACGTACGACCGCCTGCCGGAAGTCGGGCAAAGCGTAGTCTTGCACACGTACTTGCTCGTCCGCGAAGACGCATTATCGCTTTATGGTTTTCATGACCGTACGGAGCGGGAGTTCTTTGTGCGATTGCTTTCGGTTTCCGGGATCGGCGCGCGGATGGCGCTGGCCGTGCTTTCCGGCTTTGCGCCACCTGACTTGGCGCAGGCGATTTTGTCTGGTGATGGGCGGCGGCTTTCCGGCGTCCCGGGTATCGGAAAAAAGACGGCCGAGCGTATCATTATTGAACTGCGCGACAAGCTCCCTGCCGTGACGCTCCCCCAGCCGACGGCTCCGTCCGCCGTGGATGGCGACGAGCCGCTGAAGCGCGATGTCGTTTCGGCGCTCATCAACTTTGGCTGGTCTCCACCAGTGGTGGAAAAAGCAGTTGCCCAAACCCTGGCTGAGGAAACAAGCCGGGAACTGAGCTACCTCATCAAGCAAACCATGAAGCGGCTCTATCGCTAAAACCCCCTGTATCTTTTAGCTGAGGAACTTCCTTTTGATGTCCACTCAGGCGCAAGCATTTTCGCTCGACGATCACCATGGTGTGACCCATGTCTATGCTTTCCCGCGTGACTTGGTGACAGTTTTATGCTTTGGCGATATGGTGAGCGCGTTTCAGTTGGCAAGCTGGATTGAGCCGTTGTATCTGAAGTTTCGAGATCAGATTGACATTGTCGGCATTGCGGCTTTTCGGGGCGTACCGGAACTGTTTCGGGAGCTGGTGCGAACAAGCATTGAAAAGCTTTCCCCAAAAGAAGTGTTGATTGACTGGGATGGCGTGGTTTCAGAAGCGTACGGACTGACCTTCGGACAGTGTCGGATTGTCGTTATCGCACCCGATGGCGCGATGGTGCAGGCCGTGAATGGAACGGCGACGCCGGCGAGTTTTCAAATCATCACCGACGCGATTGCCGCGCAGTTGGCCGTCCCGGCCGACCTCGCTCACAGCCGATGACCAGAGGCACTTTCGGCGGGCGAGACTTGCGGCCGGGTCTGGATGCTCCGCCGGTGATGCGCCCCTCTCACCCCTCACCGCTTTTTTGGCTCTATCTCACTGTGGAGTATTTGCCGCGCGACCCCGGATGCGCCGCGGCCTGGTTCAAACTATGTCAGAGGTAGCGACTTGTTATGATGTCGCCGTGGTAGGCGGCGGACACAACGGACTCATCTGCGCCGCCTACCTAGCAAAAGCCGGACGTTCGGTTGTGGTGCTGGAACGTCGTCCGGTGGTTGGCGGGGCGGTCTGCACGGAAGAAATCATTCCGGGTTACAAGTTCGATATCGGCTCATCGGCGCACATCATGATTCACGGGACGCCGGTGATTGCCGAACTCGAGCTGGCCAAGTACGGGCTAGAATATATCGAGATGGACCCCTGGGCGTTTTACCCGGTTTTGGGAACCCCACACACGATCTCATTTCACCGGGATATCGAAGCCACCTGTGCCAGCATTGCCCGCGTTTCGCCCGCCGACGCCGAGCAGTACCGCAAGTTCGTCGCTCACTGGGGCGAACTCAACGAAGCGATTTTCGAGGTCTTTCTCGATGCTCCCGATCCACAAAAAATTCTCTGGACGGCGCTCAAGCGCAGCGTGACCAGTTTTCGGTCGCGGCGGGCCTGGGGTTCGCTCGAAACCGCGCGCCAGCTCATGGCCCCCTATGGGCAGGTCATTCGTGAAACTTTCCAAAACGAGCACCTGCGGGCGGCTATGCTCTGGCTGGCGGCGCAGTCGGGCCCAGCGCCGAATGAAGTCGCCAGCGGAGATATGTTTGGCTGGAATGCCATGATTCATCAGACCGGCGCGAAGCGCGCCAAGGGTGGTTCGGGCGCGCTGACCCAGGCCCTGGCCAAATGCTTCGTGGCGCATGGCGGGGAACTCCAGGTCGAGGCCGAAGTCTCCGCCATTGCCCGCCTCGCCAACGGCACCTTCAGCATCAAGCTGACGAACGGCGAGGTGGTTCAGGCGCGGCGCGTCGTCAGCGCCTGTCACGTGCAAACCACCTTTCTCAAGTTGCTCGAGGATTGTCCCGGCGACCTCAAGCAGCGCGTGGCCAACATTCGGGTTGGCAATGGATTTGGCATGATTGTCCGGCATGCGGTCGAGGAACTGCCGCAGTATGAAGGGGTAACGGCGGATGCGCACGGCATCGCGCCCTGTCATAGCGCGCTGCAACTGCTGTGCCCGTCGGCCGAGTACCTGGCCAGCAGCTTCCGGGACTTCTCACTCGGGCGGCCCCCGGCGCATCCAAGCGTCGTCGCCATGACCTTTTCCGCCATTGACCCGACGCTCGCGCCGCCTGGCAAGCACACGCTTTTTACGTGGGCGCAGTATCACCCCTACGAGCTTTCAAACGGTGAAAACTGGGATGCCATTGCCGAACGGGAGGCCGATAAAATCTACGATGTGGTTTGCCGCTACGCGCCCAACATGCGTGGAAAAATCATCGGGCGCTACATCCAGACGCCGGTGGAAATCGAGCGCAAGCTAGGGCTGCTGCGCGGCAACGTCATGCACGTTGAAATGTCGCTGGATCAGATGTTTTTCTTTCGTCCGCTGCCGGAACTGGCGTCGTACAAAACGCCGATTCCGGGGCTTTACTTGACGGGCGCGAGTACACATCCGGGCGGCGGCGTCTTTGGCGCGAGCGGCTACAACACGGCGCGGGTCGTCTTGGCTGATCGGTCGGCCTAGGGCGCGCCAGGCTCCAGGTCAGTCGTCCTTGCGATTTGTGCGGCAAACCCCAAACGGCTTGCCCGCGCCTGTTCGCTAGCCAACCCGGCTGGCGTCCTCTAGTATCTAGGGCGCATGCACTGACTACATCAAGGGTGTTTTGCCGCCTATGCGCGCTGCCGCTCCGACCTCGCCGGCAAGTCAGGCGACGGCCTATGCCTATTTTGTGTTGGCAACGCTGACGCTGCTCAACTTACTCAACTACGTTGACCGGTATATCTTCTCGGCGCTGGTTCCATACATCAAGGCTGAGACTGGCTACACCGACGCCCAACTGGGTTTGGTGGGAAGTGCCTTCACCTGGGTCTATACGCTGTGTTCGCCACTCTTCGGATACTTTGGCGACCGGTATCACCGCGGCCGGCTGATTGCCATTGGGATTTTCATCTGGAGCCTGGCGACCGCCGCCGCCGGTTTGGCGCGTAGCCTGATGCAGTTGCTCGTGGCGCGGGCCGCGGTTGGGGTTGGCGAGGCAAACTATGCCACGATTGCGCCCAGCCTGCTGGCGGACTATTTCCCCAAGGCGCGGCGTGGACTGGTGATGAGCATCTTCCAGTCCACAATTCCGATTGGCGCGGCGGCCGGCTTCATTTTGGGAGGCTACCTCGGCGCGCCGGATGCTTTTGGCTGGCGGCATACGCTCCTGATCGTTGGGTTGCCGGGTCTGTTGGCCGCAACGGCCATGGCGTTTATCCGCGAGCCACAGCGCGGCGTGATGGACGAACCCACGGAACAGGCGGCGGCATTGGAATCCATCGGTTGGATGGAAGGGTACTGGCGGCTGCTGAACAACCGTGGTTATGTCTTCACCTGCCTGGGTTATGCCGCCGTGACCTTCGCGCTGGGGGCCCTGGTCTTTTGGGCGCCGGAGTGGATGAAAACTGACAAGGGCCTCAGTGAGAAAGAGGCCAACCTGGTGCTCGGTATCTGCGCCGTGGTTGGGGGAACATTTGGCAGCCTGATCGGAGGGTTTCTGGGCGATGCGCTCAATCAGCGGCTCCGTGGTGTGCGTGGCTACTTCCTGCTGTGCGCGGTAAGCGGTGGTTTGGCTTGTATCCCGATGTTCGTGGCCTTGGTTTCAACGACGCCGTGGGTGTATCAGGCGTGCACGTTCATCACGCTCTTTCTGGTTTACATTGGCAATGGGCCGGCCAATACGCTGGTGGTCAGTTTGGTTGCCCCCAACTTGCGGACGACCGCGACCGGCTTTCTCGTCGTGGCCATTCACGTCTTTGGCGATGGTATTTCGCTGGCGCTGGTCGGATGGATTTCCACGTACCTGCGCGGGTTGGCAACTGCCGGGCAGCCGCCACCGGCGGTCGTTTCATCGGTTGCTGCCTGGTGTGGGTTATCGCCAACGACACAGACCTTGTCCGTGGCGCTCCTGCTTATGCCGGTGGCGCTCATCGTTGCCGGGCTACTCTATGGTTTTGGGCTGCTTGCCCCGGAAGCAAAAGGCGATTCAGCGCAGTCCTAGGCGCTTGAAACGGGGAGGGGTCAGGACCGATGCCGTCCACAACTACGTCCCGACCGGTCAAGACAGACTGTTCCACCAAACCGCTAGCGCCTACCGGCCTGTGCTTTGATTGTCTCGTTGTCGCTGCGCAAGGTAGGCGTCCGCACGGGGACTGGTTCGCCCAGAATGATGACCACTTCGTTGGACTTGACCCATCCCATTTCACGCGCCGACCGCTCGATGGCGCGCGGATCGCGGTCAAGTTGGTTCAGCTCGAACTGGAGTTGCTGGTTTTCGGCGGCTTGCTTTTCGATGCTGGCTCGTAAGCGGGTGTGTTCGGCGGCGGCGGCGTGAAGTTCAGCTTGGGTGCGGAGCGTGACCGTAATGCACACGCCCGTCAGGCCGATGATGACCATCGCCACAATCGCGTGAAAGGGAATGCCAAATGCCAGCGACCGCGGCTTGGGCAGAGCTAGAACTTGTTCGTTGCGTAGTTGGTAGTCACTGATGAATGAAACTCGTGCCTGACTCAAGGAGCACCTCCACTTCCGCCTCTGTGCGCGCCTCGGCATAACAACGGGCCAACGGCTCCGTGCCTGACAGGCGGATCAACACCCATGCTTCATCTTCCAAGAAAAACTTCACCCCATCGGTTCGATCAATGCGTTTCACATGTTTACCACCGAAAGCTTCCGGTGGTGTTTCCTCTAATGTCTGCCGCAGTTTGGCTTGTCCCTCTGGAGACAGGCGGACCCCAACCCGCCGATTCACCACCTGCCCGGCCGCGCGTGACAGCGCCGCCAGCATCTCGCCGACCGATTGCCCCCGGCGCGCCACCATTTCAGCCACCAGCGCGCAAGCCAGTAGCCCATCCTTTTCCGGGATGTGTCCCTTGATGGACAATCCGGCGCTTTCTTCACCGCCGAGAAAGATTTTTTCTTCTAAAATCAGTTCGCCAAGATACTTGAAGCCAACCGGCGTTTCGTAAACCGGAATGCCGTGAAGAGCGGCCACCCGATCCAACCAGTGGGACGTGGCCACACTCCGCCCGACACCTTCGCGCCAGCCACGCGACTCGTGCAGGTAGTCAACCAGGAGCGCGAGAATCGCATTGGGTGGGATGAAGCTGCCGTCCCGATCCACGATGCCAAAGCGGTCGCCGTCGCCGTCGGTGGCGAGTCCCAGGTCATAGCCGTCGCGGAGAACCACTTCCTTCAACTCCGCCAGGTTTGCCTCCGATGGCTCTGGGCTGCGTCCGCCAAAGTACGGGTCTCGCCAGTTATGCAGCGCGGTCACTTCACAGCCAAGGGCTTGCAAAAACGTGTCGAGGTAGCCCCGGCCGGTTCCCCACAAGGCGTCATAGGCAATCCGCAGCGGCCGGTGGTGAAGCGCATCCCCGTCCACTTTTTCGGCAAGAACGGCCAGGTACATCTCGCGTAGGTCAACGGTTTCGATGTTCCCGCGGGGCATGACCGGAATCGCCAGCGTGCTGTCAGCCACGCGCCGCCGAATGAAGGTTTCAACCCGCTGGGTGACTTCCGGCAACGCCGGAGCGCCGTTGGCGGTTGAGAATTTCATGCCCCCATACTCCGGGGGGTTATGACTGGCCGTGAAGTTGATGCCACCACGCGCACCACGGTCACGAATGGCCACCGAGAGGGTCGGCGTTGGCGTGTCGCGCGCAGTCATCAGCACGTCAAAGCCGCGCAGGGCAAGCTCCTCGGCGCAAAGCGAGACAAATTTTTCCGCCATGAAGCGTGGATCGTATCCAACCAGAACCAGCCCCCCAGAGCCGGTGCTTTGCAGCTCGTCGGCAATGGCGTTGGTCACGAGTCGAACGTTGGCAAAGGTAAAATCATCCGCGAGGATCGCCCGCCAACCCGATGTACCAAATGCAATCATGGACACTCCACCGCCGTCCGAAGCCGCCTTCGAACCTTTTCAAGAAAGCTCTTGATAAACCGCTTGTTACCAATGGGAGAAGATTTGTTCCGAGAAAGTAGTTCACACTACCATGCGCGAGCGGAGGCGGACAACGCCTTTTTCATGGACTGCTGGGTGACACCGGCACATTGGTTCGGCTTGAGGCGGTTGGTCAAGTGCGTGTCAGCTTGGCTTGCGTGAAAGGAAGGCGGCGTGAATACTCACATGCCAACCCCGTGACCGTCGGCGACAAAACACGGATTCCGCCTGCCAGTCCGCCGATTGATTTCTTTGAGTCGTTAGGTGTCCCCGTGAAGCGTAAGAAGTCAACGAAAATTCTTTACACGTTTCTGGCGGTCATTCTCGCCTTGGTGATGCTGCCGCTTGCAGCCGTGAGTTGGAAGCTGATTGGGATTGGGCGTGAGTCCATGCGCCTCAATGAGCGGGCCGAGCAGCTTCGGTCGGTCGTGTTGGTCGCCAATGAGTTGCGCACCTACATTGGCGGCTACCGCCACCAGATTAGTGGCATGGCGCGCACCTTTGAGTCCATCGGCGGGGTTGACACACTCCTCAAGCAGGATGAAACCACGCGGAACCGGCATCTGGCACAGTTTCTCGAGGATGACCCCAACTTGATTTTGCTTGGTATCGTGCCGCAGGGGAAAACTGCGGAAACTGAGCTCGTTGCCCAGTGGGACACTCGGAAAATCGCGGCTGAAGAAGTCAGCAAGACGGTTGGTGAAGCCTTGACGGCAGTCAGTCGCCGCCCTGACCGAACCTATGTCAGCACGCCCCGCTATATCCCCTCGAGCAATGAGTTTGCCATCGTCCTGGCACATTCGCTCCAGCGGCCAGATGCTTCCCCAGAGCGCGCGGAAGTCGTGGTTGCCGTGACCAGCCTCGAGCCAATTTTCAATCTGGTGAATGTCACCTCGGCCAGTGACAACCTTGACCACGCGGCATTGCTTCGCAATGGCAGCCGCGTCGTGTTTTTGGTTGATCAGCAGGGAAGAATCTTGGCTCATCCTGACCGGGCGCTGGTGTACACGTCCACCGATGTCAGCGACTGGGGAATTGTCGCCAAGTGGCAGGACACGATTGCCATCAACATCTCTGCGCCCCTGGCCGAGCCTTTTGAAATCCGCCTGGGTGAGCAGAAGCTCTCCATGCTGGGCAGTTGCGCCACGGCGATGATTGCGCCCGACTTACCGGTCGGTGTCATTGCCGTCATCAACGAGGAGGCCGCGTATTCACCGGTGACCAAGATGATCTGGCAGGCAATGGCGCTCACGTTCGTGACTGCCCTGCTTGCGGTCCTGGTTGGCTTGCTGCTGGCCTACTGGATCACCTCGCCGATTGCTGCCGTTGCCAGTGGCGCGCGCGCCATTGCCGACGGTGATTTTTCGCGCCGCATCACGGTGCGCAGCCACTCGGAAATCGGCCAACTAGCGGATGACTTCAACGCGATGGCCGAGCATATCCAGCGCTACATCAATGACCTGCGGTTTGCCGTGAATGAAAACCGAGAACTGTTTCTGGGGACGGTCAAGGCGCTGGCTGAAGCCATTGATGGTAAAGACCCCTACACCCGTGGACACTCCGAGCGCGTCAAAATGTATTCCGTGCTCATGGCCGAGCACATGGGGCTAAGTCGGGAAGAAATCGAAGATATTCGCGTAGCGGCCCTGCTTCACGATGTCGGCAAGATTGGCATCGAGGACCGCATTCTGAAAAAGCCGGCTGCCTTGACCGAGGATGAATACACCATCATGAAAACCCACCCGGAAAAAGGCGCAAAGATCATGGCCGAGATTCCCCAGATGAAGAAGTATGTGCCCGGCATGTACTACCACCACGAGTGCATGGATGGACGCGGTTATCCCCTTGGTCTGAAAGGCGATCAAATCCCGCTCATGGCGCGTATCATCAGCGTGGCGGACACCTTCGACGCCATGACGACCAATCGTCCCTACCAGCGGGCGATGTCCACCGAAGTTGCCGTGCAAAAGATTTGGTCGTTTGCCGGCACGCGCTACGATCCGGCCGTCGTTGCGGCACTCGAAAGCGCACTCAATGCCGGAAAACTTGACGAGGTGATTCAGGGCTACCAAGTTGCCCTGGCGGCCGGCAAGGCCTAATCTGCCTGTGCTGCGCCTCGACGCACAGTATGAACTGGTCATGACACCCATGCTGCATCGCTATTTCGCTCCCTTCACGTTGCTTGTGGTGGTGCTCTCCGCCGGCTTAGGTGGACTCGCCATGCATTTGAGCGCCTCCGGCTGGGGCAGCCGGCTGGGGCAGCCGGAGCAGCAGCAGCGCGTTGAGCTTGAACAAGTCATCCGTGAAGCCCAGGAAGTGGTTGTATCCAATTACGTCGTTGAGACCCCGCCTGAGCTGCTCACGAAGTCGGCCATCCAGGGCATGCTCCGAATTCTCGATCCGCACTCGAACTTTTTCGACAGCAAAGAGTTTCAGGAGATGCGCACCGAGCAGCACAGCCGTTTCTATGGGATTGGCGTTTCGATTGCGCGGCGTCACGACCGGGTGTACGTCCTGGCAGCCATCGAAGACACCCCAGCCGCACGCGCCGGACTGCGCGCCGGTGATGCCATCATCAAGGTCAATGATGAGCCGGCAACCGACTGGACGACGCGCCAGGTTCTCGAAAAAGTCCGTGGCGAACGCGGCGAACCGGTCTCCATCACGGTCGAGCGCCTGGGGGTTCCCAAACCGCTGACGTTTTCGATTGTCCGGGATGCGGTGCCGCTGCCTTCGATCCGAACCTACTTCATGGTTCAGCCTGGGATTGGCTACGTTGCGCTTTCCGGGGGCTTCAACACGACGACGGAAGATGAACTGCGGCGGGCCATGAATGAGCTGGCCGCCCAGGGCATGCAGTCCCTGGTGCTCGATTTGCGGGGCAATCCTGGTGGGCTGTTGCCACAGGCCGTCAGCGTGGCTGACATGTTCCTGCGGCGCGACCAAAAAATTGTCGCCGTCCGTGGGCGCGCGGGCTACAACGGAGAGGAAGCCCGCGAATATCGCGCCAAGAATACCGCGCCGTTTGAGAAGCCAATCGTCGTTCTCATTGACCACAACTCGGCTTCGGCGTCCGAGATCGTTGCCGGGGCCCTTCAGGATCACGACCGGGCGCTGATTGTTGGGGAACCGAGTTTCGGCAAGGGCCTGGTGCAGCGCGTGTTTGAGCTTCCCTTTGGTTCGGGGCTGACACTCACGACGGCAAAGTACTACACGCCGAGTGGTCGCTGCATCCAGCGTTCTTACACGAGCGGGTTGCTGTATGCCTATTACACACATCAGCCGTCCGACGCGCCGCCGACCGGCGAAGCGGCAGCCACGGATACCGGGCGAACAGTGTATGGCGGCGGCGGCATTACCCCGGATGTCATCGTCAAGCCCCAAACCTTCACTGCCGCCCAGGGGCGGCTTTCAGATGCTACGTTTGAGTTTGCGCGCCACTTGTCGGCCGGTCTCGTCCCAGGCTTGGTCAATTACCGTATCGAGCGGACGGATTATCGGCGGCAGCTCCGCGATGGCGATTTTCCGATCACCGACAAGGTGATCGCCGCTTTTCGTGAGTTTCTCAAAACCAATCCTCGGTTCACGGCGCTTGAACCGGCCGTGACCTCGAACCTGGATTTCATCAAGAACCAAATCCGGCAGCACTTGGCAACGGCGGCCTATGGAACGGAAGCCGGCTTTCGGGTGCAGTTAGCGGCTGACCCGCAGCTCCTTCGCGCCATTGAGTCCGTTCCCAAAGCAGTTGAACTCGCGCAGCGGGCGTGGTTGGTTAGTGAATCTGGGCCGCGTCGTTAGCATCCCGGCTGGCGGCGCATCACGTTTTGAAAAGGAGAGAACCATACCCATGCCTCAGACCGATTTTTTGAACATTGATAGTTTGTTGACCCCGGAAGAACTGCAAATCCGAGATGTCGCCCAGCAGTTTGTGCGTGAGCGTGTCTTGCCGGTCATCGAGGATTGCTATGAGCGCGGCGTCTATCCCACCGAGCTGATCAAGCCCATGGGAGAGCTGGGGTTTTATGGCTGTACCCTGCCCGAAGACTATGGCTGCGCCGGTCTCAATAGCCTTGCCTACGGGCTGATCACGCAGGAGCTTGAACGGGGCGATTCTGGCGTGCGCAGCTTTGCTTCTGTGCAAAGCTCGCTGGTGATGTATCCGATCTATACCTTTGGCACGGAGGAGCAGCGGCGCAAATGGCTGCCGGCGCTGGCCAAGGGTGAAAAAATTGGGTGCTTTGGCCTCACCGAACCCGATTACGGCTCCAATCCAAGCGATATGGTGACGCGCGCCGAACGGACGAAATACGGGTGGAAGCTCAACGGCGCGAAGATGTGGATTACCAACGGCTCGATTGCCGACGTGGCGGTGGTGTGGGCAAAGACCGGCACCGACACGCGCAGCATCCGAGGCTTTCTGGTCGAGAAAGGAACGCCCGGCTTCAGCGCGCCCGAAATCAAGAAAAAGCACTCGCTGCGGGCCTCCATCACCTCCGAGTTGATTTTTCAGGATTGCGAAATTCCCGAAGAAAACATTCTGCCGAATGTGGAAGGGTTGCGCGGCCCGCTCTCGTGCTTGAACCAGGCGCGCTACGGGATTGCCTGGGGGGCGGTCGGGTCGGCTCTGGCCACCTACACGACGGCGCTGGAGTACTCGCTGTCACGAATTCAGTTTGGCAAGCCGATTGCCAGCTTCCAGCTCACGCAGCGCAAACTGGCCGACATGATTACCGAAATCTCCAAGGCGCAACTGCTGGCCTATCACGTCGGCAAGCTCAAGGATGCCGGCAAGGTCACGCCGGCGCAGATTTCGATGGCCAAACGCAACAACGTCGCCATGGCGCTCGAAGTCGCGCGCGAAGCTCGGACGATCCTTGGAGCGAATGGGATTAGCGCCGAATATCCGGTCATGCGCCACATGAACAACCTGGAGTCCGTGCTGACCTATGAGGGCACGCACGACATCCACACGTTGATCATCGGCGCGGAAGTCACGGGCATCCAGGCATTCAAGTAGTCAGCGGGGCTTGCGCTGAGGCTGAAAGGCGCTAAAGTCGAGCCGCATCTTTGCGCTTCGGCGCGAGGGCTGCGTCATGCCGTTTGAACTCGTTGCTCCGTACACCCCTAGTGGCGACCAGCCGGCTGCTATCGCGGCCCTGGTTGATGGCTTTCGGCAGGATGCCAAGCACCAAATCCTGCTGGGCATCACGGGTTCCGGCAAGACGTTCACGGTGGCGAATGTCATTGCCGCCTTGCAGCGGCCGGCGCTGGTCATGGCGCACAACAAAACCCTGGCGGCGCAGCTCTATCAGGAGTTCAAGGGGTTTTTTCCCCGCAATGCCGTCGAGTATTTCGTGAGCTACTACGACTACTACCAGCCAGAGGCGTACGTTCCTTCAACCGACACCTACATTGAAAAAGAAGCCACCATCAATGACGAAATTGACCGGCTGCGCCTGTCGGCAACCCGGGCGGCCTTTGAGCGGCGGGATTTCATCATTGTCACCTCGGTATCGTGCATTTACGGGATCGGCGATCCTGACGCCTACTTTGGGATGATTTGCTTCGTTGAGCCGGGTCAACACCTCCGGCGCGACAAGCTGATCGAGCGGCTGGTCGAGTTGCAGTATGACCGCGATGATGAAGATTTCGCCCGCGGGACGTTTCGCGCGCGCGGCGATACGGTCGAAGTGCATCCGAGTTATGCCGAGCAGGCGCTGCGGATTGCGTTCTGGGGGGATGAAATTGACACCCTGGAGCTATTCGACCCACTGCTGGGCGAGACCATCGAGCGCATCCCACACAAGTATCCCATCTATCCAAAGTCGCACTATGTGACGCCCAAGCCCATCGTACAGCGCGCCGTGGAGACCATCCGGCAGGAACTCGACGCCTGGGAGCCGGTGCTGATCGGGCAGGGCAAAACCGTGGAAGCCCAACGGCTCCGCCAACGGACGACCTATGATTTAGAAATGATGCGGGAGCTTGGCTTCTGCCGTGGCATTGAGAATTACTCACGCCATTTGACCGGGCGTCCGCCGGGCGCGCCCCCGCCGACCTTGTTTGACTACCTACCGGATGACACGCTCATCGTCGTGGACGAAAGCCACCAAACCGTGCCGCAGGTGCGTGGCATGTACGCCGGCGACCGCTCGCGCAAGCAAACCCTGGTGGATTTTGGTTTTCGGCTGCCGAGTGCGCTCGACAATCGCCCGCTCAACTTTGCCGAGTGGGAACAGCGCGTCGGCCAGGTGCTCTTTGTTTCCGCGACGCCAGGCCCCTACGAGTTGGCCTGCACGGGCGGGGAAATCATCGAGCAAATCATTCGCCCGACCGGACTGCTCGATCCGGCGGTGCTGGTGCGTCCGGTACGCGGCCAGATTGACGATTTACTGGGCGAGATTCGGCAGTGCCTAGCGCGCGGTGAACGCGCCCTAGTCATGACGTTGACGAAAAAGATGGCGGAGGACTTGACCGATTACTACGCCGAGGTTGGCGTCAATGTGCGCTACCTGCACTCCGACATCGAAACGCTCGATCGCGTCAAGATCATCCGCGACCTGCGGCGGGGGGAGGTTGACGTGCTGGTCGGCGTGAATCTCCTGCGCGAAGGCATGGACTTGCCTGAAGTATCGCTGGTGGCGATTCTCGATGCCGACAAGGAAGGTTTTTTGCGCAGCGAAGCCTCACTCATCCAGATCATCGGGCGGGCCGCGCGGCACGTCAACGGCAAGGCCATCCTCTACGCTGACCGGATGACCGATTCGATGCGCAAAGCCATAGAGATTACGGAGCGCCGTCGCCAAATCCAGCAGACCTACAATACGGAACACGGCATCACGCCACGCACGGTTGTCAAGCCCATCGAAGCTACCCTGGTGACGGCCCACGAAGCAGCGTACTTCAAAACACTGCCGGATTTGGCGGCGTTTGAGGACGACAGCCCGGAAACGTTGGCCGTGACCATCAGCCAGCTCGAAGTCGAGATGCGGGCTGCCGCCAAGGCGCTCGAATTCGAGAAGGCCGCGGCACTGCGCGATAAAATCAAGTACCTCAAATCAAGGCAAATCCTTGCCTGAAACCTGCTCAGGGCATTGCGTTGTTTGGGCAAAAAAGGCGGAGCCGCTGCCAAGCGACTCCGCCCCAATCCTAGCTGGCTACAGGCGTTTCAGTTCGGATTGTTTTCAAGGAAGACCTGCCGGTAACTGCCATTCTTGTAGAAGAAGAAGAAGGGTGTTCCGGCCGGTACGCCAGTTGGCACGAGAAACGCCGTGTCGAAGTTCCAGTTACGTGGGTTAGGCGGCGTGTAGTTGCCGTCGCCCCCGATGAGGAACGGTCCATTCCCCTGGTGGCTGAAGAACTGGAAGATGAACGACCCGTTGTAGTTGAAGTTGCGGCTGTGCTCGGTGCCACCGAAGTCTTCGGCAAACCGTGGGAAGTTATGCAGACCCCCGTCGGTATTGTTGTCGAAATTCATACTGCTCTCAGGGTCTGGTGCGTCGTTGTTACTATCCTGAACCTGCCCAGTAAGGTTATTGTTGCCCGCTCCGGTACGTGGCGCGCCCGTTAGCCAAGCCGCCTTGATAGTCGTACGCACCGCAATTCGATCAAGTGCATTGTTCTGTGGGCGGTAAAGGTAGTTTAAGCCGGTGATAAACATCCGCCCATCTGACCAGCCGTTGGAGTGAATCGAGACAGCATCAGCGTAGATACCCATCGAGCCATGCAGGAGTGGATCGTTAGGTTCAAGCGGATTGCTGCACCAGTCCGATGGCGGGGGTGTCGGGACATTGGCGTTGCCAGTTTGCGCATAGTTCTCGGATGGGGTTGGCCCGCCCCTCGGAATTCGGCTATTGAGTGACGTGTCGGCCCCTTGAATGTTTTCCGTTACGCCAATGGCATTGATGTTGCCGTAGAGATATGACGGATTTTCTGTCACGACCGTCAGTCCGGTGAAGCCCCGCCCGCTGCCGGTTGGGCGATCCACAAAGTAGCGGGGAATGTCCATCGCGTTCGTGATTCTGAGCGCCCGGCGGAATGCCCGGATACGTCCGGTCTTGGCCGAATCCACAACCCGCCACGTGCGCATGCCGGCACCGCCGTTGGTATCAGCCGTGAGTGCTGTCGGGAAAACATTCGATGGATACACGACGCCGGTGAAGGTGCCAGAAATGGTGCGTGTGCCGTCCGGGTTGGGTGTGTAGGTATAGCGTGTGGACTGGGCGACCACGCCATGCCCGTTGCCGGCGGTTGGTGCGTTGGGATTGGCCGATGCTCCGAAATACTCATAGCCATCGTTGACCGGCACGGCGCCATGCGGCGCCTCGCCACAGCGCGCCGGATTGCTCAGGGTCGGCGTTGTAACTGGTTGCGTTTCACAGGCGACATCCCGCCGGAGGCGTCTATCACCAGGTTTTGGACCAGGAGCGTTGGCAACGTTGGCATACGAGACGGTAATGCCCTGCTGTGGGTCAAACACCGTGTCGGGGTCGGTTTCAAAACTGTCGTCCAGGGCGTTGAGAACGTTGTTCTCACCATAGACATCATTGAAATCGTAAATGCCATCATTGTTGAAGTCGCCGCGTCGGTCAGAGAAATAAACGACGAACCCGTTGTCGGAGACATCAATCCGTGAACCGGAGGCCCCCGATTGAACGGGACGTCCGGAGGTAAAGCCCCCACTCGGGTTAGCTGTCAAGGCGGAGGTAGCCGCTTCGACGGTGGCAAGGTAGGCGTCAAAGTCGCCGCGGAAGAGGCGCTTGAGATTCCCTATGTTGAGATCGGTCAAATTCATCAGACCCCGGCGCTCATAAGCGAGCGGGCTTGGCATGGGAAGCTTGTAAGCCATGTTAGCCAAGATGCGCTGGTTGTCGGCGAGCTGGTTGTCTCCGACGCCGTTGCCAGGCCAGAGGGGCCAGACATTCGCCACCACCCGATTGGGAGCGCCACCAATGCTGCCATCGTAGTAGTCCGATGCGGTTGCAATCCCCTGGAGTCCGTAGCGGCGGTTGACGTGTCGCCCTTCCCGCTGGTCATAGACATTGATGGGGAAGGCGCGATCCATCTCGATGCGTATTCGTGGAATGAGGGACGCACCTGGACCAGGTGGCAGGAGCGGGTTGGTCTCATTGGGTTGGAAGGCGATGTAGGCGTGGCCCGGAAAAGCATAGTGGGCATCACTCAGTCCAAGCCGCCGCCCAACTTGGGTTTCAAGATTGAGGTTTTTCGTCCCGGCTGGGGGTCCAATCAGCGTTAACGGGTTGGTTGCCGCGCCCGTATCCAGGGGCGGAGTGGTTGGACCAATCCCAGTCGGCTCGATGCCGACCGCGCCCGGATACACCCGTGAAGCCAACGGGTGCTGGAAGATGATGGCCACGGCCTCGCGGACGTTGTAGCCGACGGTCACCGTTCCAAGGCCGGGCACATTGACACTGGCGCTGGCCTTGCCGAGAAACGTATTGAACGGAACCTTGATCCGGAAGCAGCTCCGGAAGTCACCGGCTTCGGTGAACCCGGCTGACGCTGGGAAAATGAGGGATGTTTGGCCAGGATCAGCCTGATTGAGAACCGAGTCGCTGAAAAGGAGTGGGTTGGCCACGACAGCCGGATCGGTGAGCGGCTGGAAGTTTGGGTCGCCGTCGTTGTACGCGGCTTCCCAGAAGATGATTTCAATCGGTATGGAAGTCGTGCGTCGGGTAATGCGGTTCAGCTCATTGTCGGGCGGCGGTGTATGCAACACCCGGAGGGTAGATGGAAGCAAAGCATTGACATTGCTTTCCGGGGAGTAGCCCATCCGGATCACTCCCTGTCCGTTGGTGCCTTGGCTTGTACTGCCGACGGAGCGTGGGAGCGCGGACATTTGCTCTCCACCGTCGTCGGTGTCGCCATCGCCGGGGAACCACTGGCCGCCCTCAGTGTCAGGTATGCGGCGCCCTCCGTGGAGATCAACCCGCTGATTTTCAAAGGGGTAGTGCGGAGGCTCGATGATGCCATCGCCGTTCCAGTCGAAGGTCAGGTTCTCACGGGCCATTTCCGGTGTGCCCAAGATTTGAGCCGTGGCAAAATCGCCAATCCCCGTGATGTTACCAAGTGATGGATCGGTTGAGCGACCCGGCGTGCCCAGCTCCGCCCCACGCAGCGTTTGGAGAAAGTTGACCGTGAACTGTGGCGCGGTGCGCAGCAAATGTGGAAACAGCCGAACCTGTTCTGCCGGCGTCAGTCCGGTCGGGTTGAACAGACATTTGGCCAAGAGTTGCTGGTCGGCGACGTTGGCAAAGGGCGTCATGTCCTGAAGGTCAATCGTTCCAGTCGGACCGGTACCAGGATACCCGGTTGGCGGCGCACCAGCCACTGGCGCATCGCCAGCCGTGGTGTTGAGGTTGGTGTTGAGCATTCTCGTGTACGGTCCGACGACGTAGTTGGAACCCGTTAGCGTTGCCGGTCCCTGGTTGAAGTAACCTAGGTCGTTGTCCAGCAAGCTGTCGCCCAAGCTGTTGGCACCCGCGCCCGGCGCAACCGGGCCGCCGGTGATGCTGACGTCATCGTGCCGCATGGCATAGAAGCCAGGGATGCCAGGACGGAACACGAAGTGACGCAGTAGGCGCACCAGTTGCCTTTCAACCCGGAGCACGCGGGCTAGACTGCCTGGATCATTCGTCCAGAAGTTCGGCGAGCGCATGATTTGGTTGAAGCTCGTCTGGTAACGCACGCCGTTCACAATACCGCTGTCATAGACCGGGTCATGACCGGGTGTCGTGAGATCGGGCACGAGAAACCGGCGCGGCGTGAGCGTCGTTCCGCTGGTCACTGCAACTGGAGCCAAACCAGCAGTCAGTTGCTGCAAGCGAGCCGCTTGAACGCGCACCCGCCGGATAAAGCGTTCTTGCCGCTTGTCACCATTGCTGTTTTCACCGTTGAAGATTTCTTCCCGGGGGAGTTCACTTTTCATCGGGTTCGGCATCAGAAACATGTCATCCGCCGTGTTGCGGGTGCCGTCGGGACCGATGTCATAGGAACCCTTGATGTAGCTATTGTTGTCAAAGTCATCGGTGAAGCGGAAGTACGGCTTGGCCAACAGGCTCTTGAAGCGCGCCGGATAGCCGTTCACAACTGGGTCGCCATTGTTATCCAGTCGTCCGCGCAGCGACGCTGTTTCAGTTGTAATCACCGGACGCCCGCGATCATCAACCTGTGGCGGGTCGGCATTCGCCATGTTGACGTTGGTCTGCGGCGTGAAGGGCAGCATCGTCCGCTGAAGCGTCAAGATGGTGTTGGGTTCATACCAGTAGGTAACACGCTGATTAACCAAGCCAGTCGGGCTGCTAATGGCGACGGTGGGGGGAGCCCCAAAGGCTTGCGCAAAACGCCCGATGAAGCTGCCGGTTGCGCTTTCCGTCAAAAATGGAAGGAAGTTGCGCGGAAGGTTGGCGGCATTTTGATCTTGGAGACGGGTGATGCTCCCTCCATCGTTGAGCGCGTAAACCGCCGCATAGGTCGTTTCCGGTTCCGGCTGTCCGCCCGCCAAGTTAGCTGCCGGTAGGTCACGCAGCACCGGGATGGGTCCAGAGGTAATACCAAGATTGAGAATATGCGGCGTAATGTCATAGCGCGCCGGAAACACATTTGAGGCCCCGGCGGGGTTATTATTGACCAGCAACTCGATCTTGATGTAGGTGCGCTTGCGGTTTATCGGATCGTCAGCGTTGTTGGCTGTGGACTGAAAATACGCCTGTTGATTGACTAAGTTGGTTTGCGGCGGCAAGACCCGGCGTTGAGCAGAGGGGGCGGTCACGAGCAGGTCGTTTTGGTCAAACTTTTGCGGCGGTCCGCCGCTCCCGGCCGGAAGGACGGTCGCCGGCTGGTCTGGGTGGTCATTCCCGGTCAGTGGATTGAATTCGACGACATTAGGGTTGTTCCCAATCCAAAACTGCTGAAACAGTGTCGTGTTTGGATTGCTGAGGGCTTCCAGATCATAGGCCCGGGTTCCACCGGGGGCCGCCGGCGGAAAGTGCTCGAGGTCATCATCCAATAAAATGCGGATGGTGCTGGCGCGGGCTGAAACCTGACCGTTGACGAAGCGCGAATTTTGCAGAACTTCGAGGTTCTCATTCGGGTTTGCCCGCCGCAGAATTTCAATGGCATTGAAACCATTCGTTTGGGTTGGCAGGAGCAGTGGCACGATGCGTTGCTTGCCGGGCGACTGACCGCCGGTGACCCCCCAGGGCGTGCCGATGCCGCCGTTGTTGGGGCCCGGCGCAGTCGGGGTTCCACTCCCAACACCAACCGGTAGGTTGATGTCATTGATGAGCCAGTTGACCGGCGCGACACGGTACACCGTTGGGTCATTTGAGTATCCACGGGGTCCTTTGTCGGGTGGAAGACTGGAGATGATGGGGAGCGTCACACTGTCCGCCAGCGCGGTCGGGTCTGGCCCGCTGGCAGAGAGGTTTGGATTGAGGACGCGGGAGTTGTCGGCGCGGAGTTTGTTGCTCGGCGTAATCCGGCGGAGGACTTCGCCAGCTACCGTAACCGGACCGAAGAACCAGGCACGATTGCCAGCCCCAAGGTATAAATGCCGGTTCACGTGGGTTCGCCCCCCCAAGTAAAACTGTGGACCAGGCGAAACTTGCAAGCAATCAAAGCCAAAGACGGCAAATTGGAAGGCCGGTATCTGATAGAAGTTGACCTGCCGAATCAGGCGTGCCTCCTCATTGGCATTGTTTGCCTTGGCGGCCGCTCCCAGGACAAACTGGCGACGGAGCGCCGTCATGCCATTGAAGGGGGCGTCATTGACCGTCACCGTCGTTTGGGAGGATGCACCAGGCGGAACGAAGGGGGTGTCAGCCGTGAAGGTGTAAAGTGGCTGCCCGTCTTCAAAAACGAAAGGCGGCTTATTGCTCGCTATACCGGTCGGTCCCAAGTCTTCAGCCGTGATGTTTGGCGAGCGTGAAAGGATGCGATTGACATTGGCCGTGATGGTTTCCAAGTAAGCAATCGCGGCGTTGAAGGTGCGAGTCTTTTGGTATTCCGCTGCCGTCTGGCGCGCCTCGGTCGTTATGAGCGTAGCGGAAACGGAAGTAAAGACCAGCAGCACGCCCAACAGGACGAGCGCGATAGCAAGCGCCACCCCACGCTCCCGGCGGCGAGCTTGGCGACGTAGCAAGTTGGCAAATCGTGGTGTCATGGCAATGTCATCCTTCAAGAGAGTCTTGCATGGTCAAGGGATGTCAGGTGTGTGGGTTCGTTTGACAGTCATGTACTGGGTGTGGAAGTTCACTACTGGGGCGCGAGGTTACGTAACCCAACCGTAGTGCGCTCCGATACGTGGAAATAACCGCGATTGAAAGCATCGGGAATGGGCGCGTCAGCATTGATGAGCGCTCGTTCGCGCTCATTGGTGCGTCCATACACCGTCAGCCGAACCATTCGCACTTGAGTTTTAGTGGTGAGCGGCGAGCGGGGTGGGTTGGGGTCGGGCGATGGACCCGCGCCTGGCGGAAAGGAAACCGGCACGCCTAAACTGGTGGCTGGTGGGGCTGGGGTTGTTTGATCGGTATTGAACATAATTCCCTGGATGGGCACGCCCGCCGCAGTGACGGCTCCCTCGTCAACCAAGTCAAAAGACATGCGAAAATTTTCAACATCGAAGGCAAGCGGGGCCAGCAATCCTCCCTCCCGATAGAACAGAATGGGCGGGGCGTCGCCACCGTTCCACCCGACGAAATAGTGCGACAGGCGCATGCGCGTAATGGTGACGGGCACATTATTCTGGATGATATCCCCCCAGTTGGCGGGGTTGATGCCGGCCAAATCATTGCCTTGCAAAACAATGTTGTTGCCGTCAATGCCAGTGACCAAGCCGAGCACCGAAAGCAGGGTGGGTGGCGGCGGCGGTGAACCCGGTGGCGTGTACTGGTAGGTCAACAACAGCGTATCCACGTAGGGGCGTAGCCGCCGTCCAAGCAGAATGTCGGCTGGATTGACGAATGGGTTTGCGTTCAGAACAACGTTTGGAGCGACCCGTCGCGGGTTGAGATTGATTGGCGTTCCCGGCGGAATCGTTCCCCCATAGGTTTCAGGGCCGGGGTAGATTTCTGGCTGCAAGACAAGGCTGGAACCACTCACTTGCGCCCGCGCCGAGAATGTTGCTTCAACCGGGAAAATTTGGCGCTGAATAATCTCGCCACCTGGGTTAGCCGGGTCTGGCACTCTGACGCGCAGGGCAACCGGCACAGGATTGACCTGCAAGGTGATGAGTTGGTGACTCCCGTTGCCGTAGGCCGTGGCGACTTCTGTTCGGTCACAGGCTCCTGGATAAACGCGCAGATTCGGATAGCGGGTTGCGGCTGAAGTGCCATCCACCGCAGCGTAGCCTTGGTTGGCAACAATATTGGGTGCCGTAAAAGACCCCACGGCGGTTGCTCCACCAGCCACCCTAGTCCAGGCCTGGATTGGGGAGATAATGTCGCAGGTTGTGCTAATGGTGCCACTTTCCAATAGTGGCACAACTCCCCCAATGCGATTGGGCGCAGTGCTGCCGACGCCAACCGGAAAGCCACGCGCTTGCAAAAAGCCACTGCGCACGTAGACCGCTGGTGCGCCTAACTTTGGGTTCGCCGTTCCGGTAGAGAAAACGCTGGTCAGCGGCAACTCTCCAACATTGTCCAAATCATTTTTAATGAAATTGAGCGCGGCCCGGACATTGTTATTTGCCTCGACCAGCGAGGAGTTATTACGACTCGTCTGGAGCGCCAGCGATAACGTTCCCATCACGGCCGCCATGGCAATTGTTAGGATGCCAGCGACAACCAGGAGTTCAACCAGTGAGAACCCCAAATCTGGACGGCGGGGGAGCCGGGCGATAGGCAATGAAAAACGTGTGGACGATGGCATAGAGGCAAGCCTCCAAAAAATCAGATTTGGGTTGGACTGCTGTTGGTCAGGAATGACTGGGCAGTGGAAGTGCGTGCCACCATCAGTCACTCGCTGGCTTGGCGGCTACCGCTGACCCAGATACCCGTGCCGGGGGCGTTTCCACCCGCGTTTTTCCACATGGTTACCCGTCCGGTCAGTCCAAGGATAGTCAGCGCGCGCGCCTGCCGACTCCGCGTGGCTGGGTCGCCAATATCACTGCTCAGGAAAATGACACCATTGAAGGGGACATTGTTCAAATTCGAGGTTGGGTCAGCGTTGGGCGGGGTGTTGATGATCGAGCCATCGCTTTTGAAGGTTAGGATGGCACTCGGCCCGCTCATACCAAGGTCCACGCCGCGCTCGGTGAGGAATGTGAATGTGTTCGTTGTGAAGGGAAGCTCCGGCAGACTTAAGATGGTTGGCGGGGGCGTAATGACCCCCGCTCCACTTTCTGTGAAGCGTTGAAACCGATAATCTGTGGGCAAGCTATTGCGGCTGATCAGGGTCGCCGTGGTGGTGTAACCCGTATCCGTCGTGACGTTGAGCGCATTGTTCGTGTAGCGGATGACGACATAGCCATCGGAGTTCTCGGTCGGTCGGCGGAACAAGATCATTTGATAGGTATTGCGCTGTCCCATGGCCGTCGCGCGGGTTTCGCGAATGGCCGCGGCCAAATCGCTCCCGGCTGAATCAGCCGCTACCGACTTTCGGTAGGAAATGACAAAAATCCCCGAGATTGCTGCCAGGATACCAATCAGTGCGGCGACAACGATGATCTCGATAAGTGAGTAACCACGTTCCTGACGGTAGAGCCGATGCCCTGTGCGTTGCATACCTGACCTCGCGCTTGGATAGTTTCTGCCCAAAGAATAGACAAATCCTATGCCACAGCCCTCGGCTTTGCGTTGGCTATCGGTAACATGGTGTCAGTAAAGACCTTATGCGATGAAAGCGACTTGGTGACGGACTGGCACGCCACGAAGCTCAGGCAAGGACTGTCACAAAAAGTAACGGTCTCAGCCAGACACTTCTCAGACGATCACTGCCCGCCGGCGGGCAGCCAGGCGGCGGTACAACCCAGCGAAGGCAATAATCGCTGCCCCACGGATGGCAAACCAGGCAAAGGAAGGTAGCTCCCAGTGATTGAGCAGCGCCCCCAGGGCCGCAATCACCGTGCCGCCTACCAACACGACCAGAAAACCAGCGCGGGCAATGTTGAAGATGGTGACAAGCAGCGGGACTGGCCGATAGGGATAGGCATAATCCGCCAAGAGAAGACAGACCGGCACGGCCAGCGTGGCGAGGACCCCGGCTGCGGCAACCCACCAACTGATCCCCGACATCAGCGTTTTCTCCCAGCGCAGCGAGAGTGGATCGGATGGAAATACCGTGAAGGCGGCAAGGCCGGCGATGATGCCGAGGATGGCGAGCAGACTGTCAATTGTCAGGTTGAGACTTGTGCTGATGACCGCGCCTGACAGGGGGGCGTTTGGCAATGCACTTAGTGAAGAAGTGCTGGTTGGCGCCAGTGCTCTTTCACCTGGCGGCCGTAGTCCCCCAGTGCTGGGTGACAGCGTCTGCGTCGCGGGAGCAAAGCTGCCAGGAGCCGGCCGGGATGGGAGCGATGGAGGGCCCACCGGCACTGTTGCCATGACGGTTGTCTTGTGGGTCAGCTTAATCTCCAGCGTTTGGTCGCTCTGGCTCATCACAACCGTCCGCGCCTGGTCGTTCCAGCCAGGGGACGTGAACCGGATGCGATATTCCCCCGGCGGCAGCCGCAGTTCGAGCTTGCCGTTGGCGTTGGTCTTGCCTCGAAAGTCACCGTCCACCTCAACGCTACAGTTGCCGGGGACACTGGTGATGAACAGGGTCGGTATGGTTTGCAGCAGGGCCGCCGTATTTGCCGATGGCTTGGGCGCAATGGCCGCTTCGAGTTCGGCCAGCAACTCGCGGGCACTGGCGTGGCGGTTCGCCGGATTTTTGGCCAGCGCGCGCAAGATGACCGCCTCAAGCTCTGGCGACACATCGGGGTTCCGCGCTCGAATGCTTGGTGGCGACTGAGTCAAGTGGCCAGAGACAATCGCCGCGAAGGAGTCACCCCGAAAGGGAACGTCCTTGGTGAGCATTTGGTAAAGAATGACGCCCAGACTGTAAATGTCTGAACGCGCATCCACCGGCTTGGACGAACATTGTTCCGGTGACATGTAAAAGGGCGTTCCCATGATGCCGGTTTTCAGGTCAGCATGGTCATCGCCGAGAATTTCATCGTTGAGGATTTTTGCCAACCCGAAGTCAAGCACCTTGACGGTCATTTCGGGTTCTTCAGTAGGCTGGGCGTCGGCTTCGGTGAGGATGAGCCCCATGTCCTCCAGGTTGCCACTCTTCACTGGTTCATAAACCATGATGTTGGCGGGTTTTAGGTCGCGGTGGACAAGCTTCAGGTCATGAGCGGCGGCGATACCGGCAATGGCTTGCTTGAAAATCTTGAGCACCCGCGACGGGGCCATGGGTGCTTCGCGGAAAATGATGTCGTTGAGCGGTCGCCCTTCGACATATTCCATAACGATGTACCGCGTTCCCTCGGCCGTGAGGCCAAAATCCAGCGCCCGAACCACATTAGGGTGCTCAACCGCACTGGCGGCGCGGGCTTCACGTTGAAAGCGATTAATTGCGGTGGCATCCGAGGCCGCATATTCCTGAAGCAAGGTTTTGATGGCCACGGTCCGCCCTAAATGGATGTGCTTGGCGCGATAGACCGCGCCCATGCCACCCCGCCCCAGGCACTTTTCGAGTCGGTATTTATTGTCGAGAAGAACGCTCCCACGAAAGGACTGAGCCAGCGCCGCCCCATCGTGCGGGCAAGTCAGGAGTTCATCCTCAAAGCAGTGTTTGCACTTGGGACACTCTTTCATACAGAGATCAGGACCGGATTGGTATCAGACCAAGTCGTTAGCGCACCGGGAGAGGCTTCGCCAGATGATGTGCGGACTGAGCCTATCTAACTATCACACGTTGGGCTGGGGAGCGTCCAGTCATTGGCTGCAAGTTTACGGTGGCGGTAAGATTGGCCGCTCGCAGGGTGTGCCGCCAATGACGATGCCATCCGGGCGAGTCACGATGGGTCCATACATGAAAAGCCATTCGTCGTAGGTAACGTCTTCGCCAAACAGCGCTGTAAAGGCCGGCTTGGGCAGCCGGCCCACCACGCCGACAATCGGCCGCGGTGAGGCAAATCCATCGTCGTCGTCATCCTCGCCGGGTTCAGATGCGCCGCCCAGTGGATCGAAGTTCCCCCCAAAGCCGCCCTGGTTCAGCACGCTGGCGGTGAGCGCCACGTAGTTGGCTGGCACGGGCTGTCCGGTGAAGGCTGACCAGCGCTCCAGATAGCGCCTTACCAGCGGATCGCCAATCCGTACGACTCGCCACTCGCGGCCGGTAAAGGGGTCGTTGATGGCCGAGGGGCGGAGCAATCGCATCCGCAGCCCGTTGATGTTCACTTCTTTGGTCAGGTCTCTGAGCTTGAGCGGAAATGGCGTCCCAGGATTGAGTGGAGCAATGCGTCCGGCGTTGTTGTAACGGGCAATCGCGCGGGCGACGGCACAGCCGCGCGCGATAAACTCGGCTTCGCGTTCCCGTTGTCGCTCGGCTTCTCTCGTGTCGGCCGTCAGGGTGAGCACAATCATCATTGCCGCCAACGCAAATATGAAAAAGAGCAGCAGGTAGCCGCGCTCAGGGCGACGGCGTCGCCGACGCCAACCAATCAAACGCGCCGTGGTCGTCCGCAGGCGGCTATAGCCGGAAATACGCATCGCTAGCGAGTGTTCTAAAGCAGGTGTGAAGCAAGTGAAGGTTATTGGTTGGGCGGACGCTGGCGATTGAAAGGTCGCTGGGGGCGCCCTTGACCGTCCACCGGCTTGAGGACACCGGGCTCGCCAACAATGACCGGCATGCCGACGTTGCCTTCCTGGGGTTTGACCGTCAGGTTGGGATCGCTGGTAACAGGTTGGCCGGGGTTGTACTGAGGTTGGAGCTGATAGCCCTGTGGCGCTTGATAGACGGGCTGAGGAGGTTGCGGGTAGCCGCTGACCGGTGGCACCCCGCCTGCCAGCGGCGGGCCGCTGGAGAGCGGCATTGTGTGGCTGACGCCCGGTAGTTGCGTATCTTCCAGCACGACTTGGTCGCGGGTGATGGTCTTGACCCGAAAGCGTCCAATCGGCTCACTTGGGCGAACGGTTTGATACTCGGTGTCAGTTGCCAGGATGGCCCGTGGATTTTGCCCTCCGGCATCCGTGACGAGACCAATGTACCGATACTGGTCATTTGGATTGGGGGGAGCTTCAACCATCAATGTCAGGTCGTTGGAGTACCACTTTGTAGCTTGCCCAGGAACAATGACCCGCACCGTCGCATTGCGGGCGTTTGCCGTCAGGTCGGGCGTCAGGCGCACACGTAGCTGGTTGTCACTGGTTCGCTCAGAAGCGACGAGTTGCCCGTCCAGGATGACCCGCGCCCCTTCAGGCAGGGGCTGACCTTGCACGAGGAGTTCATAGCTGAGTGTTGACCGGGCAAAGACACGCTGTGGCGAAAGCGACTGGAGCGTAATCGGCGGTGGCGGGGGTGGTGGAACAGGCTTTGGTGGTGGCGGGGGTGGATAATCAAAAATGTTGCGCGTTGCTTCCGGCACGGAGCGTGGCCGTGCCGGCGTGAGCGTCACCCGCGCCATGCGAACGAGCAGACCATCCGCCACCGTCGGTTGGGAGGCAATAACTTCCTTCGTTGGCGCTGTGCCCTGTTCTAAATCCGTTGCCCGGATGAGTCCGGGGCGCAGCGGCGCGACCCCGCCGGATGATGACGTGCCATCACTGAACCAGACGTAAAGGAGGAGCGCCAATGAGCCAACGAAGAGTCCGCCAACAACGATTGTTTTGTGCGTTTGATTCATGGCTACTGTCTCACCGGCTGAACTGCGGTTCCCTGGGCGGAGCGCCGCGCAGTTGCCAGGGCTGCGACTGCTTCGGATCGCTCATGCCGAAAGTAGGCGGTCAGGGCTAAGGTTACAGCAATATCTCCCGACGTGGATGCCGGCATTCCTGTGGCTGTCACGTCAAACGCCTGGCCTGGCTTGGCCTCCCTGTCTTCGGGCGTGAGGCTCAGAAGCTCCAGCAAGATAAACTGGCGGCTTTGCTCAAGACCATGAACGAAGCGCCGAATGTTGCGATAGCTGCCGGCAATCCCAAACTTGACATCGAACGATGGGTACATCTGGATGCTTTGATTGGTACGGTTATTCGCGGATGCCCCACCCGAACCCGGCTTGGACTGATCAGTGAGAGCGAAGGCGATGGTATCCGTCAGCTTGACTTGATGTTGGCGGGCCAGGGCATTGATTTCGTCAATCAGCGCGAGTTGTCCGGTGCGGGTGTCGCGCAAGTGCTCCCGCTCGAAGCGACGCCAGTTCTCCATTGCCTCGGTAAAGGCCCCCGCTTCTCGTTCCAAGCGTTGTCGTTCCATCCGGGCTGTTTCGGTCTGGCGCCGGAGGTCACTCGTTTCGCGTGAAATACGGTTGAGTTGCTGACTCAAGGGAGCGACCAGCGTTTGGTAGCCCGTGAGGACGGCCGCCAAGCCCAAGACGAAAGCCAACAGTCCAGCCCATTCAATCCACCGAAAGTAGCCCCGACGGATAACTGTCCCCTGCCATCCGAGCCAAGCCAGTGGGTGCCGCTGTAGCCAAGTCATCGTTTGACCTCTAGTGGTGGTGGGGTGTCTGGCGTTAGCGCCGGGCTGCCCGGACGGTAACGCCCACGCAACATGAATTCGACTTCCTTTTTGTCCGTAGCCGTCCGGGTATCGGATGGAATGGACTGCGTGTCAGGGTTGAAGTAAAACGTCCCTTGGCGATCACAAGCGCGAATAAAATCCGTAACCGCTTCCGGCGTCGGAGCGCGAACGGTCACGGTAAATGGAATGTCCTGCGACACCGGCAACGGCGCGTCGAAATTCTTGTCTTGATTCTTGTCTTGGTCGGCTCGGCCGCCCGCTCCCAAGCGCTCATCGTCTTTGTCCGTAAACGCGATCTGCAAGATGCGAATGTTGGATGGGAGTTGCTGTTCCATCTGAAGCATGAGGCGCGACCAGGAAAGCTGGCGCCGCTCAAGCAAGTAAAGTGCTTCGCGCATGGCGCGCGCCTGCTCTGGGGTGGGCTGCCGCCCTGTCTCGGCGCTCTGTTTCTGTACCTTGTTGAGTTGTGCTTGCTCGCGCTCAAGCATGGTCCGCGAGGCGTTCCGAAGATCAACGTAGCGTTGTTCATCTCCGGCTAGTTGCCGGTAGCGTTGGGCCAGCCAGCCTGTAACCCCACAGAGGAGTCCAAACGCGACCGTTAGTCCGAGCCAGAAGAGTCGCCGATTGTGGAAGGGGGTGGCTGAAAGATTGAGCCGGTGAATATGGTTAACTGTCATTGTCGGTATGCGCTGTGGCGGTGTCTCGGCCTCACTCGGGTTGAGCTGTCGTCAGTCGCATTGGTGCGTCGAACGTTGTTGAGTTTTACCAGTTCCTTTGAATTTTGTCTGCTAACGTGGGTGGCGCGTGATATTACCGGTTCAGTCCCTGTGTCGCTCGGCCGTGAAGCAAGCTGGTTCAACGGGGTTCCACTGCTGAAGATGTCGGTCTGATTGGACACTCGTCCGCAAGTTAGCTACCATCCTGAAAGTGGTCGTCAGTTTATTACCTGCTGAGAGTCGCTTTGAAAGTCTATTCAACCAAGTGGTGCACTGATTGCATGCTAGCCAAGCAGTTCCTCAAACAACGCAATGTCGCGTTTGAGGACATCTTGCTAGAAAGCAACCCGGCTGCCAAGTCTTATATTATTGAGCGGCTAGGTCGGTCGGCCAAGGTTCCGGTCATCGAGATTGGCGACCGCATGTTTTCGCTCAATCCGTTTGACCCCAATCGTCTGACGGCTGAACTGGCGATGGATGCTAGCGTATCCACCGAAAGCGGCAACTAGCCAGAAGCGGTAGCTCGCCAGTGAGTACGCGCCATCACGAATCTCCGGCCGGTTTCGGTTGTTCGATGGTGAGGTGTTCGGTTGGGTTGGCTTCCAAACGAGGCATTGGTCGGCCGGCCGTAGGAAGCGATGGCGGTGTCGTGCGCGTGGCTGACGATTGTCCAGCGATTTGAACCAGGTTGCGGCCGCGCCTTTTCGCCTCATACATGGCTTCATCGGCGCGCTCAATCAAGTCGTTGACTTGGGTGGCGTCTCCCGGGTAGCTCGAAATCCCTACGCTAATGGTCAAGTTGAGCTTGAGATTGGGGTCGTGGAGCGACGCCGTGAACGGGGCGCTCTCAATTGCGGCCCGAATGCGTTCGGCGGCTTCATGCGCCCGAACCCGGTCAGTTTCCGGCAGGAGCGCAATGTACTCTTCGCCGCCATAGCGTCCGGCGATGTCGGAATCGCGCAGCGTTTGCCGGATGACCACGGCCACTTCACGCAGGACTTGGCTGCCAATCAGGTGCCCGTAGGTATCGTTGACTCGCTTGAAGAAGTCAATATCCATCATCAGCAGTCCGAACGGGTGGCCATAGCGATTCGAACGTGCCATTTCCCGCTCCATTTCCAGAATGAAGCTTTTGCGGGTGAGCAGTCCCGTCAGGTCGTCATGCGTGATGAGGTCTGTGATCCGGCGGTGGAATTCTTCGTCAATGTCGTCTAGGAAGGTGAACTTCAGAATATGCCGGCCAATCGAGAATTTGTCTCCGTCATGCAGCAACACTGGCTCACCCGGCGTCAGTGGAATGCCATTGAGCTGCGTGCCATTCGTGCTCCGCAGGTCGGTCAACCAGTACTGAAAGTGACCAGTTGGGGTTTCGGAACACTCAATTTTGGCATGGAGACGCGACGCTTCATCATCATTTTCAAGCCGCAACTCAGCATCCGAACCACGGCCGATGCGCATGACACTCCGCTCGATGCGGAAAGAACTGCCCAGGTAGTCACCACGCATGTGAACAAGCGCTGGGCGGGCCTGCCGCGGGCGGGCAAGCGGGTTGGCTTGCAATTTTTGTGTCTGACTGAGACTGTTCACGCCGTCAGAATAGCCATGAGCGCTGTATCCATCAAGATGTTCCCCAAAAAGCAAACAGGCCACGCAACGGCTCAACTCGAATTGCTCTGATATGCCCATCCCACAAGCTGCCCATCGTATCGTCCTACCAAATGGATGCGTCGCGCTATGCGCTGAACAGCCTAATCTCCCCGTCGTTGCCATGTATGCGATTGTGGCCTACGGCTCACGCTATGAGCCGGATGCGCAAGCTGGGCTGGCGTCGCTCGTGGGCGACTTGCTGGATGAAGGCACCATCAGCCGGACAGCACAGGACATCGCTTTGGCGATTGAGTCCACCGGCGGACGGCTCAACACGTTTGGTGGCTATGCGCGAAGTGGATTGAGTCTGACGGCGCTGCGCGATGATTTTCCATATCTCTTGACGATTGCGGCTGATCTTTTGCGCCACAGCCAATTTCCCGAAGCGCGTTTTGCGCAGTGCCAGGCGCGGCGGCTGGCTCAGCTTCGGTCACGGGCCGATGATGCGCGGGTTGTCGCATCTGACGCTTTTGACGAGCTGGTGTATGGTGGCCATCCAGCCGGACGGCCGATTGTCGGTTATGAGTCCACCGTCTCGATGCTTACTGCCGAGGATGCGCGTGCCGCTCATGCGCGGTTTTTCGTTCCCAACAACCTGCTCATCGCGGTGGTCGGCGATCTGCCCGTGTCCGACATGGAACGGCTGTTGACCGAAGCGCTGGGGGACTGGTCACCGGCGGCTGACTTCAAACTGCCAAGTGTGCCGGCCGTGACCCGCCAAACCACGCCTCGGCAGCGGAGCATTGTGCGCCCGGACAAAGAACAAATTCACGTCATGCTCGGTCACTTGGGGATTCCCCGGTCTCATCCCGACTACTACGCGCTACGGGTGTTGGATGTCATCTTGGGCGATAGTCCTGGGATGACGGCGCGGATTCCGCGCATCCTACGGGACGACCTAGGGCTGGCCTACACGACCTACGCGAACATTACCGCCACGGCCGGCATTGATCCGGGACGGTTTGTGGCTTATATCGGCACGTCGCCGGAGCACCAATCAAAAGCCCTGGCGGCAATCCAGGCCGAAATTGAACGCATCCAACAAGTCCCGGTCACACCAGAGGAGCTTGCCGCCGCCAAGGCCTATCTGACCGGCAGTTTTGTCTTCAACTTTGAAACCAATGCCCAGCGCGCGTTGTTTTTGATAGAAACCGAGATTCATGCGCTGGGCGTTGATTACGCCGAGCGTTACCCGGCTTTGATTGAGTCCGTCACGGTGGAAGACATCCTGCGCGTTAGCCAAGTTCATCTCAACCCATCCGCATTCACCAGGGTCGTGGCTGGGCCGGTCACGGCGGATGCGGCTGAATGACGGTTTGCTTGGAGGCTTTTTCACATCTCATGCGATGCTTACCCCCCGCTTCACGTGGTTGCCTCGTTGGGCTGTGCTTGGCCGTCGCCCTTGCGACCGGTTGCAAGTCAGCGCCGAGCCCCACGATTGTCCCGGCGGCTGAACCAACCCGTCCGGCCGCGACAACCACGGCGCGCGAACGCTCAACGCCATTCGATGCGGAGCGGGCTTTCCGACACATTGAAAAGCAAGTCGCCTATGGACCGCGCCCGGCCGGTTCGGCTGCCTTGGGAAAGCTGCGCGAGTGGCTGATTGGAGAGTTGAAAAGCTACGGACTGAAGGTGACGACGCAGCCTTTCACTGCCAGGACGCCATCAAAAAAGTTCCCCACGATTCGCATGGAGAACGTGATTGCGGAGTTGCCCGGCGCGAGCCAAGACGTTTTGCTCATTGCCAGCCACTACGACACGAAATACATGGAAGATGAAGTATTTGTCGGCGCAAATGACGCCGGGTCGAGCACCGCGGTCGTTTTGGAACTGGCCCGCGTGTTGGCCGCCATGTCGCCTGAAGAACGGGGTTTTTCCCAGACCGTGCAGTTTGTGTTTTTTGACGGCGAGGAAGCCGTCGTTGAATGGGAAGGGGATGACAATACCTATGGCTCGCGGCACTTCGTCGAGCAACTTCGAGCAACTGGGCAGATGAAGCGCATCAAGGCCATGATTTTGCTCGACATGGTGGGCGACGCCGATCTGGCGATTCCAAAGGAATATCAGTCATCGGCCTGGTTGGCGAACATCATCCATGAAACCGCCCATGACCTTGGCTATGGGGCACATTTCCCAAAAACGACGCATGCCATTGCCGATGATCATTTGCCATTTTTGAAGGCCGGGATTCCGGCCGTTGACCTGATTGACTTTACCTATGGCACAGATGAAGTCAACTTTGGGCCCGGCGGGCCGGAAAACGCCTACTGGCACACGGCGCGTGACACGCCTGACAAACTGAGTCCGCGCAGCTTGAAGATCGTTGGCGATACTGTCTTGAGTGCGCTGCCGAAGATTGCCAAAGCCGCGCGCTAGTTGAAACCCGGATGGTAGAAGCGGCCGTTTCAGGGTCGAGACGTTCGGCCAAGTCCGTTGGGGTGTGGTCGCTCAGTCATTCGACTCATCATCTTCTTCGTCTGAGTCCGCATCAGGCAGGTCGCCAGGTAGGTTGGTCGTCGGTACGACTCGTGGCCGTAGCTTCGTTCGGCTGGCAACCGCTGCCCCACGGTAAACCTCTCCGGCGATCACGGAAGCGTTCGACCCACGGGCGGTTGATCCCTTGGTGATGACGGTGACGAGTAGTCCGGGCTTGCCCGGCGCATCCACAAACGACACGAATAGCCCAACGCGCGTGCGTGCGCCGAAGTCGCAGTTACAGCTTCCGGTTTTGCCGGCAACGCCAAACGCTGCCGCGCCGGAGCGACGCGCGGTGCCACGCTCGACGGCGCTCACCATCCCGGCCAGCAAGTCGCCACGAACTTGCTCGGAAAGCGCCAGTTTCTTGACGGGAATCGGTTTGAACGTCGCCGTATCTTGTGGCGAGCGCAAGATTTGCGGGCGGTAGAGCGTTCCGCCGTTGGCAATGGCACTGATGAAGGTCGCCAACTGGATAGCCGTGACGCCAAACCCATCCCCGTGGCTACAGGTTCGTCCCATATCCGCCGGTGGCAGGCGTGGGATGACACCGCTGGTTTCACCTGGGAGATTGATGCCGGTTTTACGCCCGAAGCCGGCTTGCTGGGCGTAGGCGACGACCCGTTCAAAGCCTAGTCGCCGGCCCAGGACCTGAAAGTATTCGTTATTTGAGCGCGCCATTGCCGTCCGCAGGGTCCAGCTTTGTCCCCCGGTGGTGATGGCTTCATCTGCCGTTGTCAACTGTTCCTGAAGGGCGGCATAGGCAGTCAGGACCTTGATGGTCGAGCAGGGTTTGAACGGCGTCCGAATGGCCCACTGCTGGTTCACGATGCTGAGTACTTGTCCCGTGGCTGGTTCCATGACGACGACCGTACCAGCGCGGCCGCCGAGCGCGTTGAGCGCAATCTGGCGAATGGTCGGGTCTTCGCCACGGAGGTCGTCTTGCTCGATGCTGGACTGGGCTGCGTGCTGGAGCGATTCATCGAGGGCGCGGATGCGAGCGAGTTCGGCCAGTCGGGCTTGTTCGGCGCGCCGGCGCATGGCGCGGACATGTTCCGCGTGTGCGCGGCTTCGGCGACCGGCAGTTGCCTGGGTTTCGTAGCTACGGCGCGGGTCGGCCCCACGTTTGGCTTTGGCGGTTTGCTCGGCTGACACCCGGGCCTGTTTGGTGCGCGCCGTTGCGGCCGATGGCGCCGTCTGACGAGCGGTGTCTGGTTGACGCCTGGATGGTTGTGGGTTGAGCCGCGTCGGGGTTGCCGCTTTGGTTACCGTACCTGGGTTGCCAGCCGCGCGCTTGTTTCTGGGAGCGTTGGCGGTGGTGGTTTTGACGCCGGCGCTTGATGGACTCGCTGGTTTCCGCGCTGTCTTCTGGACGCCTTTGGGTTCACTTGGCTTTGTCGTTGGACGCGCCGCGGTAGATGGTGGCTTGGTTGATCGCGCTGATTTTTGGGATGGCTTCGTCTCACGGGCCAGCCCGGTGAATCCGCTACACAGAACCAAGCTCGTCATCAGCCAGCCGGTGATGACGGCGTTGCGTAATAGACCGTGGCGACGCTGACCGACTTGATTCAGCATGCAAGCCTCCTGTCTCAAGAGACGCTACTCAAAAAAGAAGCTATCCAGAAAAAAGCGGCAGCCGGAAACGCTCGGAAGATAACTCCGAATGTCCCCTGACCACCGCTGGGTTGAAAAAGATTGTTATGGTTGAGGCGTTAGTGCCTGTTGTGCGCGGTGCTACTCCATCCGACGCTTGCGCATGCTGGAACGTTGCCGCTTGCGGGCTAACTCAGATTTGAGACGCCGTTTTTCACCTGGCGGCACGAAGAACCGGTGCCGCTTGACATCGGCAATAATGCCCTCGCGTTGCACCATCCGCTTGAAGCGCCGCAATGCGCTGTCAATAGACTCATTCGGCGCGACTTCGACGACGGCCATGCGTATTGTTCACCACCTTGCTGCTTCACAGAGTTTTTTCGAAGCAGAGCATGGTTATGTATTGCAAAAACCTTTGTCAAGGCAGCCGTGGACAAGCGTCTAACGTCTTGAGCCAAGCGTTTGGGGCGTCGCATGAAACCTTTTGACGCATCGAACGTCTAACGAACCAGGGCTATGGTTTTTTGCGCACGAGTGTTAACGGTTTTGTTTCAAATCCGTCTTTACCCATGGGCAAGCTTTTGCGTAAGGTGTGAGGCTGGCAATGCTTCGTGGGATGAGAACTGAATGGTCAATCGTGATATGTCGCCCCACGCTGGCTCTGACCGGGTGGCCGTCCAACCGTCGTCGCCGGAAGTTGAAGCGTGGTTGTCCAATGTGGCGACAGTGGCAACGGCTGCGCAGCAGGGAGATGTCGCCGCCTTTGAACGGCTCTACCAGATGTTTGCGCCGATGGTTCACGGCTTACTTTTGGCGCGCCTGCCGCTCTATGAGGTGGACGACGTGATGCAGGACGTTTTCTTCACAGCTTTTCGGCAACTGCCGGCGCTCCGTGAACCGGCGGCTTTCGGTGGCTGGTTAGCTGCCATTGCGCGGCAGCGGTCGGCTGATTTTTTTCGCCGTACGCATCAAACTGAACCGCTCGATGCGGCATCAGGAATCACGTCCGCTGTGGATAAACGGCTCGATGCCCAGCTCGATGCGCGGACGGTACTCGGCCAAATCCGCCAGTTGCCGGAAACCTATGCTGAAACCCTGACCTTACGCTTGGTGGAAGGACTGACCGGACCCGAAATTGCCGCCGCCACCGGGCTGACGCCGGATTCCGTGCGTGTAAACTTACATCGCGGACTCAAACTGTTGCGCGAGCGGCTTGGCTTACCTAGTGGTCAAAACTGGAATGCTGATAGCAAATAAAGCAACATTGGGAGCTTGGCAGAAAAGGGAGCCAAAACCATGCGAGACGACTATCTTTGGGATAAGTCCGGCGAGCCGTCGCCAGATGTCGTGGAACTCGAAACTCAGCTTGGCCAGTATGGCTTTCGACATGTCGGGAGGGTAATGACGGTGAACGACTTCAATCGGATTTCTGAAACAGCGACAGTGACCGGGGCATCAGCAGAGGATACCTCCCGCTTCCCGTCCCATGAGATACCTGTTCCAAGCTTTGCCGGGCTCCAGGACGCCCCATTTTTGGTTCGGTTGTGGGGCAATCTCAGGGATACCGGTCGAGATTTCATCCGTCATCCGGCACAGTTTTTTTGGCATAAACCCTCGCCAGCCGAGCAGGATATGTTTTCAGCCGGGCTGTATTTCGAGCCGGCTTCACGGAGTTTGTTCCGTAAGCTTGGCCAGTTTGTCCGCCAGCCCAGCGCCTTCCTGAGTCGCAAGCCTTCGGTTCCGGTTCCCGACGCGCCAAATCTAACGCAGGTTGACTTGCCGCCACTGTGGACGCGGATTGGGCGCGAGGTTGGTGAGCTATCTCGACGTTTGGGGAGTGACCCCCGTGGTTTCGTGGCGGCACAGTTCACGCTGACGCGCTTGGAACGGCGCCGCGCCCAGCTTTTTGGTTTGTGCTTTCTGTTCGCGTTTTTCCTGATGTCAGGGTTGATCGGGGTGATGCTGGTGTGGCCATCCGCGCCGCCGCCGGTTGTTCAGGAGGAAGAAAAGGAAGACCTGCAACTCATTTCGATGCTGGAGCTGCCCCCGCTCCCCCCGCCTCCGCCACCTGACGACAGGGATAGTGGTGGTGGCGCCGGTTTTGGTTTGAAGACACCGGGGAAAGGCGGTGGTGGTGGTGGCAAAACGGACCCTGATCCACCAATGAAAGGGCGTTTGCCTGAGCCAACGCTCGACAAGGATCAGCAGATTGTTGATCCGACGACAAAACCGCGTATCGAGGAGCCTTCACTTCCGGTCGCGCCGAAGATCATTGCCGATCCCCGCGCCGTGCCGCCACCGGACCTGAAAGTGCCCATCGGCGATCCAAACAGCAGCAACACGACGAAGCCCTCGGATGGGACAGGTAAGCAAAACGCCGGGATTGGTAGTGGCGGTGACGGGCGAAGCGTCGGAAGCGGAACAGGTCCCGGTGGCGGTCCCGGTAGTGGCGGCGGTGTTGGCGGCGGTGTGGCCGGTGGTCCGGCCGGACGCGGCAGCGGTGATGGCGATGGCACCGGTGTCATCACGCAGCGCCCGAAGCTTATTTACTCTGTCAAGCCGAAATACACCGAGGAAGGCCGAGTCAACAAAATTCAGGGAACGGTTGTGCTCTCTGCAACCGTCGGACCGGATGGTTCGTTGAGCAACATCCGCGTCGTCAAGTCGCTGGGCTATGGCCTGGATGAGAAAGCCATCGAAGCAGCTCGTCAGTGCCGGTTCCAACCGGCGATAGCCGATGGTCGTCCGGTGTCGGCAACGGTGAAGTTCTCGATGGAGTTTAGGTTGCTTTAGGCCCGCTGGCATGCCGACCACGGTTGAGATCATTCGTCGAAAGCGCGATGGCGGCGAAGTGTCGGCTGCCGACCTTTCGGCACTCGTTGCCGGCTACACGCGCGGCGATATTCCTGATTACCAGATGGCGGCCTTTTTGATGGCCGCCTTTTGGCGTGGGATGACCGTTGCTGAAACGCGCGCCCTGACAGAGGCTATGCTCTTTTCAGGCGCGGTTGTGGACTTTTCCCACTTGCCAGTTGCCAAAGTGGACAAGCACAGCACCGGTGGGGTCGGTGACAAAACCTCGTTGGGGGTGGCTCCGTTGGTTGCGGCGGCCGGGGTTGCCGTCCCAATGATTTCTGGGCGTGGCCTCGGTCACACCGGGGGGACGCTCGACAAACTCGAAGCCATTCCAGGGTTTCAGACCGGCCTCTCACTGGACACGTTTCGGGCGCTGGTGGAGCGCCTGGGGGTTGCCCTCATCGGACAAACGCCGGAGATTGCTCCGGCCGACAAAAAGCTCTATGCCCTGCGCGATGTGACGGGAACGGTGGAGTCCATTCCCTTGATTACGGCCAGCATCATGTCGAAAAAGCTGGCCGAAGGCATTGACGCCCTGGTGTTGGATGTCAAGGTCGGGAGCGGGGCCTTCATGAAGACCCAGTCCGACGCCCAGCAGTTGGCCGCCTCGCTGACGGCGACCGGCGAGGCGATGGGCAAGCGCGTCGTGGCGCTGTTGACCGATATGAATCAACCACTTGGCTGGGCCGTTGGCAACGCCCTGGAAGTCATCGAGGCCCAGCAGTTCCTGCGTGGCGAAGTGACGACCGGACGCTTTGCCGAGCTGACGTTTGAGCTTGCGGCGCACATGCTCTGGTTGGGTGGCGCGGCTGAGTCAGTCGCTGCCGGCCACATCCTGGCCCGCGACGTGGTGGCATCTGGCCAGGCACTGGCGAAATGGCAAACGATTATCGAGGCACAGGGGGGGGATCCGCGTGTAGCCGAAGATGAAACGCGGCTCCCACAGGCCGCGCACGAACTTGTCGTTCGCGCGCCGCAATCGGGCACGGTGACCGCCATGGACACCGAAGCCATTGGCATGGCCGCCGTCGTCCTCGGGGCAGGACGCCAAACGCTCGCCTCGCCCATCGATCCGGCGGTGGGTTTTCGCATGGAAGTTGAGCTGGGAAGCCCTGTTGCCGCCGGTGATGCGCTGGCGCGGATCCACTACAATGATGCCGGCCCGGTGCCGGAAGTTGAGCGCCGTTTGCGGGCGGCTGTCACCATCGCGGTGCACTAATGAACGGCCGTCGAACCGGTGCTTGCGGCCGGTGGGCGCAGGGTCAACCGGCCGACGGCAGCTTTTTCAATGGCGGTCGGCCCGAACGGGAAAACCGGTGGCTGGCAGGTTTTCCAGCTCTCAAGTTGATCGCTCCAGTGTGGGCTGCGTGGGTCGCCTGATTGTCCGAGTGGAAGTCCCAGGCGGGTGGCGTCCCACTGACTCACATCGGCAACAAAGCGCATCGAGACCGCTTCGCCGACGTTGGGTGTCGCCAAAATGAAGCGTCCGCCGCCGAACTGGGCCAGGGTCGGGGTTTGGAATTGGCGTCCGATGAGTGGGGCTTGCGATAGGGGGTGCGAGAAGGTAATCGGCCGCCATTGACCCCACGTCCACTGGCTGGGATCGTTGCCTAGCCGCGCCGCCAGGCGCTGCCGCGCTGTCTGGTGCGCTTGGCGCAAGAGCGCAGCGTAACTTGGTATGCCTTTGGGCAGCCAGTCGGTTGGCTGGGTCGCCAGAAGGTAGGCCAGCTCCGGCCCTCCAAACACGACGAGCCGCCAGTCAGTCAGCTCACGCCGCCGGACGCGCGAAACCGTTTCCGTTGGGGGCGCGCCAAACATGGCTGTCAGCAGTTGTTCCCGAACCGCGTCCGCCAGCAATGCCGCCCAGACACCAGCTTGCGATTCAGGCGTGAGTTCGCCGTTCCACTGGCGGAAAAGCTGGAGCGTAGCTTGCCATTCAGCGTCGTTGGCCGCTTCCGGGTCGTTTTCGGCAATCTGGAGCACTTGCCGGACGAAGCCAAGCGCGCCAAGCGCGGTGACATCGGCCTGAATGCGCAGGCAGTCGGCTGCTGACACCTTCGGTTGCGCGGTCAGCAGGTCATAAATCCGGCGCGCGCGGTAGGGTGGCGACCACTGGGTGGTGAGGAAGTGCGGATAGCTGCGCCCGGCGATACGGCTGTTGGCCGTGACGATGATCCCGGTGGGCGGATTGAAAACGTGGGGAAGCTCATCGAAAGGAATCAGTCCGAGCCAGTCGCCTTCATCGGTTGCGCCGTGGACCGGGAGCGTCCCGTTGCCCTGTTTCCGGCGCGGAATGCGTCCGGCGCCGTAGTAGCCAATGTTGCCCTCCACATCGGCATAGACGAAGTTTTGGGTTGCGCCGCCATAATCGGCCAGTGCTTGGCAAAACTCGTTCCAGTTGGTGGCGCGACCCAGCCGCCGGTAGCAGCGGGACTCATGTGGCGTGATATCCAGCGCCGTCCACCGAAGTGCAAGCCGTTGCCCATCCCGTTCGAGCAAGATAGGTCCATGGCGGGTGACGGTGACCTCATGGGTGACCGTATCTACCTCTGGCGCGCCGATGGCGCGGCGAACCTTGATTGCTTCGGTGCGGACTTCGGCTTCGCGCCAGCCTTGGGGTGTTTGGTAGAAGCGCGGGCGGGCCGGATCGAAGGTTTCGTAGAATAGGTCTTGTACGTCCGGTGCCAGGTTGGTACAGCCCCAGGCAATGCGTTCGTTGTGGCCGATGAGGACGCCCGGAATGCCCGGTGCCGTGACCCCGGCGACGCGATACTGGGGAACCGCGAGATTGACCATGTACCAAATGCCCGGCGCAGAGGCGTCGAGGTGGGGATCGTTGGCCAGGAGCGGTTTGCCGGTGGTTGTCCGCTTCCCGGAAACGACCCAGTTGTTGCTGGCGGCAAGCTCTTCGGCCCACAACCCGGCTCGGGCTAGGGATTGCCGGTGGGCAGTCAGCCAGCGTTCGGCTTCGATGGCCAGTCCGGGTGAAAGCTGCGACCGCCGTTGGCGTTTTGTTCGTTTGGCGGGCGGTGGAGGTGGTTCATCGCTGCCAACAATGAGCACTTCCGGCACGATGGTTGGGTGTTGAGTGAGCATGGCGTAGGCGTTGGGATTGGCCTTGGCCATGCTTGCACGCGCTAGGTCGGCCGGCCAGGTTGTCGAGAGCGATTCCGCAAAGACTTTGCCGATCAACAGGGTATCGGCCGGTTGCCAGGGACGCGGTCGGTAGCGCAAGAGCCGGCATTCGATGGGAAGGTGCTGGTCGTCGCACTGGGCCAAGTAGGCATTGACCCCGGCGGCATAGGCTTCCAGGTGCTGTCGTTCTTCGGCGTCCATCTGGGCTAGGGTTGCGTCGCAAACCTGCTGGAAGCCGTATGTGCGGTGCAGGCGGTCTTCGTCGAGCGCCACTGGGCCGAAAAGTTCGGCCAGTTCGCCGGCGGCCGTTCGGCGCAGGAGGTCCATTTGCCACAGCCGGTCGCCGGCCGTGACAAAGCCTTGGGCAAAGGCAAGGTCAGTTTCGTTGGCGGCGGTAATGTAGGGCACGCCACGGGTATCGCGCAGTACGATGACCGGAGCGGTGAGTCCGTCGAGCGTGATGGTTTCCGGGATGGACGCGCCAGGCGCGCGTGGGGAGCGGGGTGACACCTGGCCGGCAACGGGCTGGAGTGGCGTCGCCAGGCACAGGCATAGCGCAAGCAGCAGCGGCAAAACGCGATGTGGCAGGCGGGAAAATCTTTCGGCGCAATATGTGGGCAATGTCATGAAGGCAGGGAAAGGATGCATGTTTTCAGAAATCGCGCTAGAGTCGGCAGCTTTTGATAGCAAATTGTCCTAAATACCCCAAGGAGTTATCCCTTAGCTATGGCCAACCAACCTGATGAACCAGTCCAGCCCCAATCCCAAGAAGCATCCGAAGTCGCCCCGCCGGAGTTGGTGATTGGCGAAGCGGATCTTGAGCCAACCGGTGATGCGCCGGACAGCGAGCCAACCGTACCGGCCGGCGACCTGGAAGCGGTTTTGCTGGCCGGCCAGGGGGGCGCGTCCGAGCCGCTTCTGACGACAGCCGTCGCGGATGTGCTGGCGGCATCGCCAGCCATCAAGGAAACCCCGACGTTTCTTTCGGCCATGCCGGAAGGTCCGTCCGTCGAGGTTGACGCGCCCCCGCAGCTTGCGCCGCTGCCAGAGGACTATGAAGCAGATGCGATTGCCGCGTTGATTCAGGATCCATTTCGGATGTTCGTGTACTGGGAAGCGCGGCCGGAGACAGTGCGCTCGGTGGAAGACCTGTTTTCGCCGGAAGAAGTGGCGACGTTTCGCCCGGTGTTGCGGGTGACGGAGCGCGAAAGCGAAACCGAGACGTACTACCCGGTGCTGTATCAAGGCAGCGAATGGTTTAGCGTTTTTCCTGACCGGACTTACGTGGTTGAGTTTGGGGTACATTCGCCTCTGTTTGGCTTCATTCGGTTGATGTCAGCCCCGGAAAAGAAGACCCCGCGTGGGACGGTTGCGCCGGAACTCCCGCCGCAACCGGAGTATCGCATTTCGCAGACTCGCTTTCGCCGGACGCTGGAAGTGTCTGGCTTTCGCGCCGATGGGGCTGCCGTACCACGGGAGCGGCTGGAGGAGTGGTTTGCGCCGGCCGTTGCGGAAGCCATCTTTACGGCGGGCGATGGGTTGCCGCTCGCGCCGGATCACGTCCGACGGCTTCCCGATTCCGTCCGTGATGTGGTGGCGGGGGTGTTTGAGGGGGATGGTGGTGATTTGGCGGCGCAGGCATTGCTGCACTATTTGCCGGCGTTGCTGCGGGACACCTACCTAGCGCGGCTGGCCGCGCGGGGGGTGCCGATCGCGTTTGCAAACGTAGAGCAGTTGTTGGCTGCCGGTTATGTGGTCACGGACGGTCAATCGGAAGAGGAAATCATCGAGGAGCTTGAATGGAGCGACTGGATTGAGGACGAGGAGACGTTTGATGTGCCGGGATTGCAGCGGTTTGGGATTGGGAGTTCGGCCGGCAGCGAGTTAGGGAGCTTGCGGCAGCGGCGGCGGCGGCGGTTGCCGCGGCGGCGGGTACGGCGGCCGGAAGCGGCGCGGCCTGTTCCACAGCCGGTTCCGCAGCCGGTATGGCTGCCAAGCATGGAGCGTCCGGGGAGCTTGCGGTTGTCAGGCGGCGGACTGGGGATGCTGTACTTTGACCTGGACGCGATTCTCCGCGACCTGGCGGCCGTGGAGGGTTTTGATTTGGCACTGCTTGGAGGCTAGACGCGCGTCCGAGGCGTTTGTTTTCAGGGGCACTACCTTGTGCCCCTTGGGTTTTCAGACAAGCGCAAGCAGGGAACGCAACCGGCCCTACGCCTGGCAGTCAGTCCCTTTCTGGTTAGGAACTGGCACGAAACGCGCAGCGAACCCCCCAGTCCGGTTCATTCCCACGTGCGTAGGGAACGATGCCCTTGCTGCTGTCGCAAAAGGTTATCAGTGCGTTAGGGGGAGCCGCCTTTCGCAGTCCCTTTGCCAGGCATGGCGAGTCACTGCTGAAGAAGGTGAGAGCCGCACTCCCGGAACTACCGCGCGCTATGCCGGACAGTTTTTAGCGAGATTTACGGCACGTCACTGGTGACCGAAGGATTACGCAACCCATACCAAAACGATTGAAACGCTGGCGTACGCCGCGTATGGGCGGCGGAACGTGGCGCTCATGTACTGCTCGCTGACCGATGAGAAAAAGAAAGAGCAGGTGTTTGCGCCCTACGCGGTGTACTTCGACCCAGAAGGTGGCATGCTCAAGACCCTTGGCGTTGATTCGCGCCGGTCCGGCATCATCTCCCTATCCATCGATCACATCGAACAGATTGAACTTGCCAACGAGACCTTTGACCGGCCGGCAGACTTTTCGCTAAAGCAAGATCTGGATAACGTTTGCGCTCGCCTGCTTGGCCGAGCGCGCCCGGAGGGAGCGCGAAGTCCAAGTCGGGTGCCGCGCAGGTTAGCCTGCCTGCTCATGTAAAGCAAATTCCAATTGGATGGGCTTATCGGATTTTGTAGTCTCAATAAGCACCGTCTCATAACCATGTTTTATCAACAAAGCTTCTTCCATTGAGTTTCTGAGATTTTCTGTTGAGCCCACATGATAAAAGTGAGTGAAGGTTCTTTCTATCAATCCATTCCAGTAAAATTCAATATGCTGATTAAGACGATACTTGTTTTCCTTCCACATAGACAATGCGAAACCACATGGTAAGTTTCGAACAACTCTTGCTAAATCTTCTGCGTCATCTTCTGACCATTCTTGATAATAATCTGTATGCCTGCCGATGTAGGGTGGGTCAAGATAAACAAAATCGTCTACATCTACATTGCTAAGGACTTCGCGCCAGTCTCCAGTGAAAAACACCCACTCTTTGCCTTGCATTATTCTGCGTACCTGAGAGATTTGATTTACTATCTTGGTTATATAGGATTGACGAAAGCGATCCGGCTTACGACAAAACGGGACATTGAATTCTCCTTTGCTGTTAAAACGCATGACTCCATTGAAGCATGACCTGTTGAGGAAAATAAAATCTAAAGGATTCCTAGTTCTATTGAAACATTCTCTGATTAAATAATAATGGTCTTCGCCATTTGATAATAATTTTTTACCTTCCGTGGTCAAGTATAACCTAACTTGTTCAGGCGACAAACTTCCATCATAAATCATCTGGTATAGCCTGATGATATGAGGATTAACATCATTAAGTAATGCGCGCTCTGGCTGAACATTGAACAATACTGCGCCTGATCCAAGGAACGGTTCTATCCACCGCCCTTTGCCGTTCCAGGAAATGTTGCTCAAGATAAACTTAACAAGTTTAGTTTTAATCCCCTGACACTTTATCGGGGGGACAATAACTTGTTTTACTGTGCGTGGTAGACCTTGGATAATCACTTTGCCAGACCTTTGTATTTGGAATAACTACGCAAATTGGTGTAAGGCGGTTGCTTAAGTTCCGCTGCTCTTGCCATATCTTTGGTCAAGTAATATACCCAGTAGTCATCGAAAACATTTTCACCTAATGAGGCGAATGGTCCAGAGCCACTCACAAGTTTATCAATCTCTGTAACTGAACCAATATTCTTGGTGTTACCACTTCCTGGATGGTCAGATGCAATGCAGTATTTTTCTTGAGCAAAGAACTGAAAATCTCTGATAACGGATGTAATGTTTTCAAGTTCATCAATAGTATATCTTCTTCGCTCATCAATCAAATCATCTACCTTTGAGTAAATCATGCCCAGAACAAAATGACCTCTATAGGAACCGTACGGAAAGGTTACGTTTTTTTTGCTATCTCTTTCCCGGAAATATCCGGTAAAGGCCCCAAGTGTCATACCATTCACACGGTTGCTATCAATTCTATAAGTGCTTTTCAAGTCAAGCGCAAAACGACGGCCGTCATCGTCCACAAAACTTATATCTGGATAGAAGTTCTGCTGTTCTGGTAAGACCATTTTGAAACCATGTTTTTCGGCGAAATGCGCAAGTTTCGGGAACAGCAAAAGCTCCATGATTTTTGAGATAACTTTTGTGTCCACTGAAATAGTGTAAATATTCCTAGCTATATCGATAAACCCCTTGATAATCCAGTCGCCGCCTTGAGTGGACACTGCTGAATTAAACGCTTTCGCTTCCTCTTGAAGTGCGGCCAGAAAATTGTTTTTATCCATCACTGTATTATACCACTTGGATTCAGAAAGGCAGGCCAACAATTGCTTCAACGGCATTCACGGCGCGCCGGTAACCGTTCGGCTGCGGACGTTTGGGGTGACGGCGCGCATGTTCACGGAACGGACGTTCCATCTGACCCAAAGGGTGATTGAATACTCCCCAAAAACAGCGCAGCAGGACGAATCGGTGACGATTGAGATGACCCGTCGCTGGCGGGCGGGGCTGGAGCGGTTCGTGCTTGGTTGGCTGCCGGAAATTGAAGTGCTCCCGCCGGATTCGCTTCGGGAGAAGCCATCCGTGTTGCCTGCGCTCGCATGCGATGACGAACGCGCGCTCCCGGCAGGTAGCCCTGAAAAGGTCGGGCATCCTTACATCGTTCCCAGAACCTCCCCCAACCGGAAACCAACTTCACGAATGGCCAACCCTCAGCCCCACGGCAACCCGTACCCCAAGTCTAGCTCCCGCCTGCCGGCTCACCGGCATACTCAATCTCAAACACGTACACCGTACTCGGACGGTAGTTCGAGACCCAGACGTGCTTGCCATCCGGCATGGTCGTCACGCCAATCGGGTGCACGTCAGTTTTGACCGTAAAAAGTTGTTTCATCTGCTCTAAGTCAACAACGCCCAGGTTATTGTCCTCGTAGTTGCAGACGAACGCATAGCGGTCATCTACGGAAAGGGACGTTGACCGCGCCTGCGTGCCGGTCTTGGCGCGTCCAATAATCGTCTCGCTCGCCCGATCAATCTTGATGAGCGTCCCAGAGGCGTTGAGCGCCACATAGAGCAGCTTGCCATCCTGCGAGACGCACACGTGGCGCGGATTGTAGCCGGTTTCAATGTCGCGGATTTTCTGATGACCGTTTTCGACATCAATCACAGCCAAACTATGTCCGCCCATGATGCAGACATAGGCCAGCTTGCCATCCGGGGCAAAGCAAATGCCACGCGGCACCCGTCCAACCGGCACATCCTTGACTTTGGTGAGTTTCTCGGCGTCCATGACCGTGATGGACTCAGAGAGCCAGTTCGCCGCATAAACCCACTTGCCGTCCGGGCTTTCGGCGACCACTTTCGGAACCCGCCCAGCCGGGATGCGGGCCACGATTTGGTACGTCTCGGTGTCAATCACCACGACAAAACTCGTAACCCCGACCCGCTCACTGCCATACAGCGAGACCCAGGCGTATTTGCCGCCCTTGGTAAAGGTACACTCAACCGGTTCACCCCCAACCGGCACTTTCTTGAGAATCTCATAGGTCTTGGCATCAATGAACGTCACTTGGTAGCCATACAAATTGCACGTCATGACCCGCTTGCCATCAGGTAGCACCCGCAGGGACTTCGGCCCGGCCGGGACGGTCATTTTCTTGACGAGCTTGAGTCCGGCAACGGTTCCGCCGGCGGACTTCGGCGTTTCGGCCCTTTTGGGCGCTGTGGGATTCGGGGGCGGCGCTGCTACCGCCGGCAAAACGGGCTGGCTGGAAGAACAGGCCATGAACATGACCAACATCAGAGCAGAACAAAGAACGGTCAGGCGGTGATACATCGGTGGGCGATCCTCGCTCAAGGTGGCTGGAGCTTGCTGGCGCTACCCTAACGAAAGTAGCCCGGCAATGGAACTGGCACCGTCTTGCGCGGATAGTCCAGTCGTCTGTAACTTGCGTTGATAGGCCGCGTCACCATCCCGTTGCCTTTGAATCGAAACAGCAAAGGAAAAAGAGAGCATGTCGGTTATCTATGGCGTATCACCAGTCCTTGAGGCGCTACGTAGCGGGCGGCGGCGCGTGCGCGAAGTGCTGGTTGCGCGCGGCGGCAAGCCAAACCGTCTGGACGAACTGCGCGCGCTGACGCGCCAAGCCGGTGTGCCGCTAGTCGAAGTTGATCGGGTTCGGCTCGACACTGTCACCCACCGGGCCAATCACCAGGGCGTGGCGGCCTTTGTCGCGCCGGTCGAATATGCCGATTTGGAAGACGTACTTGCCAGCGCCACCGACAAGCCCCTGTTTGTGGTGCTTGACCAAGTCGAAGACCCCCACAACCTGGGAGCCGTCATCCGTACGGCGGAGTGTGCCGGAGCGCGCGCCGTCATCATCCCGGAACACCACGCCGCCGGACTGACGGATACCGTTGTCAAGGCTTCAGCGGGCGCAACGGAATACCTGCCAGTGGCGCGTGTCGTCAACTTGGCAACGGCGCTGGATGCGCTCCGCCGGCGCGACATCTGGATTGTCGGCGTCGAGCGCGATGGAGAACGCCCTTACACAGCCTGGGACTTCACGCTGCCAACCGCCATCGTGCTGGGTAGCGAAGGGAAGGGCATGCGCCGACTCGTACGGGAGCGCTGCGACCTGGTCGTTTCGCTCCCACTGCTTGGGCAGATTACGTCGCTGAATGTGTCGGTGGCCGCAGGCGTGGTGCTTTACGAAGCCGTTCGGCAGCGCCATCTCGCGCCAGCCTGAACCGGCGCGCGCGGCTACGGCTCGCGGGCATCACCCCGCCGCGGACGACGCTTGCGCCGGAGTTCGTTGACCTCGCCCAGCAGCTCGCGGGCTTCCGTAAGGGCTTCCGTGAGTTGTTGAGCAAACAGGTTAGACTTTTTGATGGCCGCCGTAAGGGTGTCGAGCGTCTGCTGGACCGCGGCCATCAGGGCTTTGTGGGCATCTTCCGACTCGCTACCGGATGGCGGTGCGTCAAGAAGCGAGCGGAGTTCCTCGCGGTGAAACTCTACCTCGCCCCGAAGCCGGTTGTGTTCGGCCCGGAGCTGCAAAAGGGCGCGGTGGGCGCGGTGAAACTCAACGCTCAAGCGCGCCCCAGCCTGGCTATACCGCGCGCCTTCCTGCTGGATGAGTTCCCGTAAATGCGACAACCGACGCGCTTCTGTGATGGCCTGTTCACCATCGAAGGCTGCAAACTCACCGCTGAGGTCAAGTGATGGCGGTAGTCCATCCATTGGCTCAGTTGCCGATGCGCTGCCAAGCAGCCCACCCGCGACATTGCCCGGTGGACTGCTGCCCGACGAACTGCCGGGCGCGAGGTTGCTGGGGGCGGGACTGCTCGGCACGGCGGCCGATGGGCTATCGGGCAGATTAGGTGGCAGCACGGCAGCGTTTTCCAAAATTGCCCGGAAAGCACAGGCCTTGACCTGTTCAGCGACTGTGACGGGAATCCCGGCCGCCGTCGCCAGCTCATACGCTGACGCTGTGCCAATATCGCCCAGCCGCGTAATGCCCGCCGCATGCAGGCGTTGTAGGTTGACCGGGTCAATCGTCTTGAAATACCCCGCGACATCGGCAATGTGGGGCGTGGGCGCGATGGCTTCATTGGACGCGGTTGGGGCTGAAACCGGCTCTGACGCCAGACTCTGGCGAATGAGGCGACGCAACTCATTGAAATCGCGCGTCAGGTTCTTGGTGTCGCGTTGCGTGAGGGTTCGCTTTCCCACCCGAACTTCAAGCAGTGGACGCTCGATACCCTTCAACACATCAAGGATGTCATGGTACTGAATGGTTTCCGATGCCTTGATGAGCGGACGCAGCGCACCAACGCAGGCATCCACTGTCCCCTTCACGACCCGGCTTTGATCAGAGGCGTTACCGGCGCGAGCGACGTAATCCGCCAGCGTGTAAAGCGAGAGTCCAACGGGTTCGAGAAACTCCCAGACAATCGAGCCAAACATGCCTTTGAGTTCGGCTTCGGTCCGCCGCTCGGCGGCGAGTTGGTCTTCGAGCGACGGCGGTGGAAAGGCTCCGGTTGGATGGATGAGTTCGTCAATGGCGGCCGCGATGTCATCGTCGCTTTCATCAGGACGACGGGTTGTATTTTCCGTTGAGCCACCCAGCATTTTGGTGGGTATCGTGTCCGGTTCAAACGAACGAGATTCGCGGTCGGGCATAGGCAGGCGCTTAGGGTTGCGGCGGCGTTGGCGGATAGTTGCTCCGTGGTTCAAGCGTGACCGACAGCATAGTGATTTTTTGCTTCGGACGGGTCGTTCCCTCAACGGTTGGCGCATTGGCAATAATATCCACGACATTCATTCCTGCAATCACCCGACCAAAAATACTATACTGGTTGTCCCATTCGGGATGCGCCCGACAGCAGATAAAGAATTGCGTCGTGGCGCTGTTTTTGTCGCTACCAACCCGGGCGGCCGACACCGTCCCGCGCACATGCTTGAGGGCGCTGAACTCAGCCGGAATTTTGGGGAGGTCTGGTCGTCCCAGTCCCCAGGTGTCCTCACGCGCGGTTTTGGAATTTGGGTCGCCGCCTTGAATGAGGCTTCCCGGCTCGACGCGATGAAAGGCCGTCCCATCGTAAAAACCACTCCGAATGAGTCCTTGAATCTGGGCCGTATGTTTTGGAGCCACATCGGGAAAAAACTCGAAAACGATGTTGCCGAACTCAGTTTTGATGACGGCCACTGATTGGGCCGGTGATGGACGACAAGCGGTGAGTGATGCAGCCCCAATGAGCAGCACACTCACCAGCGGGAGTAGTCGGATCGTGTAACGGGTTGTTGACCGTGGAAACGAAAACTTACGCAGCTTGGGTTGATGGTTTGGCATTGGAGGTCACGGTTGTGTCGCCAGCGCCAGTTTTACCAGCCTTTGCCTCAGCGGGACTTTCCTCACGCTGGGATGATGTGGATGGTTTCTCTTGGCGGCCTTTGGCGCTGTAGTCGGTAATGTACCACCCAGAACCTTTGAAGGTGAAACTCGGCGCCGAGACCACGCGGTTGAGAGCATCGTTGCCACACACTGAACAAGTCGTGAGCGGCGTATCGGAAAGCTTCTGAATGGCTTCAGTCTGCGCACCGCAATCTCCACACACATACTCATAGATCGGCATGGTTTGAACTTCCCTCGTCTGAAAGTATAAAGCTTTTAGCATCAAAGTTTACGAAGCCAGACCAGACTTGAAAAGTGTGTTTGGAAACATTTGGGAAGGTCAGGGATTGCGCTGCACCTCGACCCGTGCCTCATAGCTCCCGCTGTTGTCTGATAAGTCTCCTTCATTGACGCTCAAGTAAAGCTTGCCGCTGCGCTGGGCGACAAACTCCCGTGAACTACCAATGAAAATGAAGTCGTTGTTGTCATCGCCGATGACGGCAATCAGCCCACCGGTCGGGCGACCCGGCATGAGCTTGTCGGGATCGTCGTCGGCAATACCGTCTGGCGGGGATTGCCGCCGGCTATCCAGCCGAACGATTCCACGCGCTGAGACGCGAATCCGGTCACCCCGCCGGACATCGAGTTGCGTGTAGGTCCAGTCTTCGCGCGCACTGACGCTGACGGTCTGGGTCAGTCCGCCCGTGGTGGTGGGTGGCACGCGTGCCGGCGGTGGGTCGCGGCGTGGTGGTTCAGGTGGGTTGGACGGCTGATCGTCACGCCCACCACCCGCATAACCGGGCGGCAGCGGTCGCCCATCAAACTCGACGCTTTCAATATCTTCAAGGGCAATGGTGGCTTGGGTTGCCGGTGATGATCGTTCGTACACGATCACGAACCGGCGGTTTTCATAACGGACGATCTTGCCAATCACGGTCTGTCCGTTTTTGAGACGGATCGTATCGGCCTTGAGCGGTAAACTCGGCAAGGCGAGCGCGCCGCCAAGAAATCCAAGCCAGAGTGCCGAGCGGTAGTGCATAAGGTGTGTCGCGTGGCGTGAGTAGTTTTCCTATTGGTAGGTTTTTGGTTGTTGGTTGCCGGCTGACCTCGGCGTTACTTGGTGCCAGTCGCCAGTCCACCGGGGAAATAGCCCCGCCGGGTGAGAATGCGCGCCCCCCGATGTTTGGGAACACGCACCTCGATTTCCCGAAAGCCCTTATTGTTGCGGGTTTCGCTTGGCTCGTAAACAAGAAAGTATTGATTGCGTAAGTAATCCTTGGCCAAGTCGTAGGCGCGTTTGGTTTGTTTCAGGTCGCTGGGAAAAAAAACATCGCCGCCGGTTTCTTTGCAGAGTCGTTTCAGATTGCGGTCATCCATATTGAAATAGGGGTTGCCCTCGACGCGAAACACCCCACCGCCTTTGGTGCTGATGGCGTAAATAGTCACTTCTGCGCGCTGGGCAATCGAGATGGCTTCGTCCAGTGTCGTGTCGCTGGCCGTGTCGCCGCCATCCGTGACAAGTAAAATCGCGCGCCGCCGGGTGCTGGCAGATGGCATTTGCTCGAGGCAGACTTGCTTGATGGCGTCGTAGAGCGCCGTGCGCCCATTGGCCGTCGTCACGCTATTGACGACGCGGGCGAGCTGCTGAAAGTCGTTGGTAAAACCGGCCCGGATGCGTGGTTCGTCGTCAAAGGTGACGAATGAGGCTTGATCGCGCCGGTTGTCGAGCAGCTTGCCCAGAAACTCCGTAATCGCTTCGCGCTCAAATGCCAGCCGATACCGGACACTGGTGCTGGTATCCATCAGAATCGCAATGTTGAGCGGAAGCCCATCCCGGCGCTGAAAGGCAATGATGGATTGGCGACGATTGTTTTCAAAAACTTCGAAGTCGGCTTGTGAGAGATCGGCAATGAATCGCCCCTGCTGGTTCAATACCGTGACCGGTAGGGAAATGTTGACGACATCGAGCGTGAACTCCTCTTCTTCACCGGCGGCTGACCTGACCGGTGGTGGCGTGGCTTGACCCGCAACGCAAGGCAGTCGCGGGCTACTGGACAGCCCGCCCAGTCCGCCCAGTAAAACACAAAAACACAGCAAAACATGACGCATCGCTCACCTCGTGAAGTGCCACCACTGAGGACCGCGGTGGATGTTGCCCGGCAGGACCAAGGCTAACCATAGCACGCTATAGAACAGCTATGACATGTTCTTGGATACTGAAACCATTCCAAACGTGGTCAAGCCATGCCCAGAGGAAGGCGTGGGCGGTGGCTCGCCACTGCGAGGCGGCAGACCACCGTGACTTCATCGCGATTGGCTTGTGTCACCTTCAAAAGCGAAGCAAAATCAGAAGTGCGCCTCTTCCGCAGCGCGCCAGGCCAACCCGGCGACCGCCGGCCCTGATATTGACCAACTTTCACCAGGTACGCATGAACGGCAAGCTTTCAGTCCTCAACTTTGCTGACATCATTCGTGACTTGCACCTCACGCGGCGTACTGGGCTGCTCCGCCTGACCCGCGAGCGCGAACTGCGCGCCGTCTTCGTTGAAAACGGTGATGTGGTGTTTGCGTTATCAAATCTGCCACACGAGCGACTGGGCGACTTTTTGCTGTCACGCGACCTGATTACCCGCGAGCAGTATGAAGCCGCGGTTCAAAAGCCCAACGCCAAGCAGCGTTTCGGGCAAGTCCTGGTCGAAATGGGCGCTATGTCGCGTGAGATGGTGGAGACGCATGCCCGCCAGCACCTAACCGACATCATTCTCGCGGCCTTTGAGTGGGTGAGCGGGGACTTCTCCTTCGATGAGGGCTCGCGCGCCGCCCATGACGTCAAACTGGACCTGTTGACGCCAAACCTGATTCTCCTGGGGGTGCGGCGCATGACCAATGAAGAGGCGATCCGCCGCTCGCTAGGCCCGACCACGCAGCACATTGAACTGTCGCCAGATGCAATGACGCAACTCCAACGGGCAACACTTGACGGCACGGAGGGTTTTGTTCTGTCGCGAATCACGGGGCGGATGACCATTGATGAGTTGGTGCTCATCAGCGGCGTTCCTGAAGCGACCATCCTGCGTGTGGTGTATGGCTTGGTATGCGCTGGTATCTTGGTGACAAGCCATCCGCGTCCGACTATGGCCAATCCGCAACCGGTGGCCGCCGTGGCCACGCCAACCCAGGCTCCCGCCGCGACGCCGCCAACGCCGGTCAACCTGCCGGAGCCTGAAACTGAAGTCAATCTGGATGAAGCGCGCTTTGAGTTTCAGATGTTGCGTGAGTTTTTGTCCCTTAGGACAACAACGTACTATGACATGCTCAATTTGAGTCCTTCCGCCAGTGATAGCGACATCAAGCGTTCGTATTACCAGATGGCGAAGAAGTATCACCCGGATCGGTACCGTAACCTTGGGCTGCCTGACGTACTCAACGATGCCGAGTGGGTTTTTTCCAAGGTTAGCGAAGCTTACGAGAAGCTCCGCGACCCGGAAGTGCGCCGACGGTACGACGATTTCATTGGGGTCATACCGGAAACCAGCGACCGGACGGAGGCAAAATTTGCGTCAGTGACAGCCGCCAGTGAAGCGTCGCCGGCACCAACGGCCCCGGCGAGCCGTCCAGTTCCGGTGCCAACTCCGCCAGGCATGCCAGTTGGGGCGAGCACGACCGGAGCTTTGCCGCCAACGTTCACGCAGGCAGGAAGCGAGACTGCCAAGAGTCGCACGCAAGAGCTTGGCCGCCAAACCGGATCGTCCACCGGTTCGGCCGCGCCCCCACCGGAGACACAAGCTGACACAGCGGCACGGAGCTATGACTTCGCCTGTGCGGCTATCGAGCGCAAGGATTTCATCACCGCGATGACCTACCTGCGGGAGGCGGTTCGCCTTGCCCCCGACGTGATCCGTTATCGTTCACGGCTCGCCTCGTTGTGCATGCAGAATCCCAAGTTGCGCAAGGAAGCCGAAGATCAGCTTCTGGCCATTCTCAAGCTAGATGAGAACTATGTGGACGCCCGCCTAGCACTTGGTCACATGTATCACCAGGCTGGGATGGAAAAATCCGCGCGCAAGCAGTTTGAGGCGGTGCTATCTATCCAACCAGATAACCCGGTGGCCAAGCAGATGCTGTCCCTCAAGCCAGCGACGAGCCAAACCGCTGCCTCCGCCGGGTCAGTCACCGGCGCGGCCGAGAAGTCCAAGCCTGTGCCAAAATCCGATCCCAAGTCGGCCGAACCCAAAAAAGGTCTCCTCCAGCAGGACGTTGGGGAACTCATCGGCAAGTTGTTCAAGCGGTAGGTGACGTCTTCCGTTCACGCCATGAAAGCCATGCTGTTAGCCGCCGGATTCGGGACGCGGCTGTTTCCTTTGACGCTGGATCGTCCAAAACCGGCGCTGCCGGTCCTCGGGCAGCCGCTCATTGCCCACGGCGTGGCTTATCTGGCGCGTTTTGGCTGCCGTGAACTGGTCGTCAACCTTCACTACAGGGGGGAGGCGATTCAATCCGCGCTTGGTGACGGTTCGCCCTTTGGCTGCCGCATTACCTACAGCCACGAGGAAGGGGCGATTTTGGGCACCGGGGGCGCACTCGACCACGCCAAGGCTCTGCTGAACCCAACGGAGACCTTTGTCGTGATGAACGGCAAGCTCCTGACCGACATCAACTTGGAGGCTGCCCGCGCAACACATCGCAACCACCGCGCCTTGGCAACCTTGATTCTCAAGCCAAATCTCCGGCGCGAGCGATTCAGCGTCGTCCAGGTAGATGAAGGTGGGGCCATTCGTAGGTTCGCGCCGCCGCCGTCCGATGCCGGTTCGTCCGTCCCGGTTTGGGAGGCGCCGCCGCTATTCTTTACCGGCATCCAACTGCTTGAACCGGAAATCTTTGACTACATCCCGCCGGGTGTGTTCTCACACACGACGACCGACGTGTACCCACGCGCCATCGCCGATGGGCAGCGTGTCATGGCTCACGTGGCTGCGCCCGATGAGGCTTGGTACGAATTCAGCACCTTGGAGCGCTACCTCGATCTTTCCTGTCGCCTGGCCGGCGATGAACGGGCTGTGATTCGGGGCGCGGCTTGCCAAGTTGCGTCTGACGCCAGCTTGGCGCGTACAATTCTCTGGAACCGCGTCCGGGTCGGCGCTAAGGTAGTCCTCAGGGAAGTGATTGTCGGAGACGGCGTGAACCTCCCCGATGGAGCGACACTTTCCCGATCAGCCGTCGTGCGTGCCGATGGCATAGACCCACCCGCGTTGGATGCACTGGTGGCTGAAGGCAAAGGGAAGCTTGTGGGCGAGAACTTCATCGTCCATTTTTGACCGGAACCAGGTTTTGGCCAGGGAGTGGATTCAACGCCGGTGGTTGGCACGTCATGACGCGCAGTGAGTTCTTGAAAAGCTTGGCACTCGGTTTGGGAGGCTGCGTGCTTCCAACCGAAGGGGTTTTGGGTTGCCTTTCCAGTTGGCCAAGCGAGGACCTAGAGACTGCCGAAAAGCTCGGTGCCGGGCTGCCACGCTTCCCACGTGAGTTTCGCGGGGTTTGGGTAGCAACGGTTGAGAATATAGATTTTCCTTCGTCGCGCTACCTCTCGCCTGAGCAGCAGCAGGCCGAGTTGCTTGGGATTCTCGATCTGGCGCAGACACTGGGTTTCAACGCGGTCATTTTTCAAGTTCGACCCATGTGCGACGCGCTTTATGCGAGTCCGTATGAGCCGTGGTCCGAGTACCTGTGCGGCACCATGGGGCAAGCGCCGTCGCCACTGTACGATCCACTTGCCTTTGCCATTGAAGCGGCCCATGCCCGCGGGCTTGAACTACACGCTTGGTTCAATCCATTTCGGGCGCTGCACCGAGCGCGGCAAGGGGGTGTTGACCCGCAGCACATTGCGCGGCAGCGACCGGATTTGGCTAAGCCTTATGGTCGCTATCACTGGCTCGACCCAGGCGAACCGGAAGCGCGCGCGCATTCCTGTCGGGTGATTCTGGATGTCGTCGAGCGGTACGATATAGACGCAGTTCACTTCGATGACTATTTCTATCCGTACAAGGAACGACTGGTCTCCGGCTACCTCATCCCGTTTCCAGACGATGCGAGTTGGGCGCGGTATGGTCACGGAAAGACCTGGCGGACGCGCGATGACTGGCGACGCCATAACATCAACGTCTTTCTTGGGGAAGTCTCAGCCGGGATTCGGCGGCTCAAGCCGTACGTGAAATTTGGTATCAGTCCGTTTGGCATCTGGCAGCCAGACCACCCACCTGGTATTCAGGGGCTTAACTCTTACATGGAGCTATGCTCCGACTCCCGCCGGTGGCTATCAGAGGGACTGGTGGATTATCTCGCTCCCCAACTGTACTGGCCGATTGAGCGTGAGCGGCAAAGTTACCCGCGTTTGCTCGAATGGTGGTTGGCGCAGAACCGCCAGGGACGCCACGTCTGGCCTGGAAGCGCGGCCTTCAAGGTCGCGGATGGCACGCCGCGCGCCGTTCCGGCTCATGAAATTGCAGCTCAAGTCAGACTCGCCAGGCGGTTGAACCGACAGGGAGGAAACATCCACTTCAGTTTTCGCGCTTTTCGACGCAACCGGGGCGGGTTGTCCGACTTACTCAAAAAGGAAGTCTATGCCATCCCAGCGCTGGTGCCAGCGTCTCCCTGGCTGGATGCGACGGTGCTGCCGGCGCCGCGCCTGGAGATCGGGGTTGATCCAACCAGGCGTCATCTGGTTGCCGCCTGGCAGGTCGTGTCACCCACGATGGACAGCACGTCCGATAAAGCCGCGCCGGTTGCGCGTTGGTGCATCGCCATTCAGACCGGTGAAACTTGGGAGTTGCAGGTGCAGCCAGCCACTTGCCACCAAGTGGCGCTGCCGGAAACCGCGCGGGCCGTCGCGGTCTGGCCCGTGAGCCGTACCGGTATTGAAGGAAGGCGGGCAATCGTGCGCCGTCTATAGCGCGTATCTGAAACATCCAGCTCGCTTGCAACCCAATGAGGTGTCATTGGTGGCCAATGGCCCAATGGTGTCAGGCGTAACGCCATGACTGCGAGTGAATTTTCGCTTTTCTGACAACCCCCGGTCTGCTAGTGTGACGGCGCAATGTGGCAATTACGGGTTGCCGATACTGACGTTGCAAGGAGGTGATCCATGAATGAAGGGATACTTCCGGGTTCGCCGTCAGCCAGCGTTCTTATTGGCTAGTGCTGTGAAGCCGGGTTTTCAGGTGATTTGTCCTGGACGCTGACCGCCGCCTACAGGTTGGGCGGCGGTCAGTGTTTTTGCCGGAACGTTTTTGGGCGTTACCGCTGGACTGGTAGGCACGACGGCCGCGCGGTGTGCCGGTCACTAGTGGTGAAGCGACACAATTGGCTCTTGATTGTAGTGGGTGACGAGGTCAGGCGGGATTGGCTCACCCAAAAAGATTTCCCGGAGCTTGTGCCACAGCCCAAGCCGATTCCAGTCTGGGTTCTTGCGCACCCTCATGTCATCGGTCAAATAGGGGTTTGGCAAAAAGACGGTGGTCATCTGTTCGCCGAGGCCGTTCCACAGCCGTAGTCCCCAACTGCGTCCGCCGCCACACCGTTGCCCACGTTGCAGGAAGAAGGCCACTTGGGCAACTTGCCGCTGTCGGGCGACTTCCGGCGTTGGCGCGTGCTTGTGAACACCCGTGCACAAATGGAAGTGCCAGTAACCGAGGTCCACGGTAAGATAACCATCAGAAAACGTGACGTCGGGCGCTTGCTCGAACCGGACTTCAAACACCGCCCCCTGAATACAGGGGCCGACGACAATTTCCCGCCAGTGTTCCTTGAAAAGCAAATCCGTCAGCCGTGTCATGGTCGCGGGATCGGCGCTGAAGTAGTCATACTCAAGGATTTCACCGCCGGGTAGCTCAATTGTTTCGCGTTTCAAGCCTCTGGGCAGCGGGGAAGACTGGTTGCCAACCTCGACGGTTGCGGCATCAGTGGTGGCTAGGGTCATAAGCGGTGACTCCTCGAAAACTGGAACTATCCACGACCTGGGATGCTTCCGGTTGAAACTATGCCGAAGCCGTCCTTGATAAGCAAGTCGGAATTTTATGAAAATGTACCGCATGCAAGCCAGTTTACCTGCGTGCGACCGGCGAACGTATGGCGTTTCATGATCTGATCGGACAATCCATAGCGAAAGATTTGCTACGGCGGAGCCTCCACGCGCAGCGGTTGCCCACTGGGCTGTTGTTTGTTGGACCCGTTGGTGTTGGCAAGCGGCTGTGTGCGCTATCCGTTGCCCAGGCGCTGAACTGCCAGGTTGCACCGGCCGAAGGCTGTGGCACCTGCTCGGTGTGTCAGCGAATAGCGCGGGGCGAACATCCCGATGTCAAACTGGTGGCGCCAGATGGAGCGCAGATCAAGATTGGACAAGCGCGCGAAGCGGTGCGTTTCGTGACCGATCCACCTTATGAGGCGCGACGGCGGGTGCTGCTCTTCAAGCCTGCCGATGCGTTCAACACGGCGGCCGCCAACGCCTTGCTCAAGACGCTCGAAGAGCCACCAGCCCATGCGCAGCTCATCCTCATCAGCGCGCGTCCAGATGCCCTGCCGGCGACCATCCGCTCGCGCTGTCCACAAGTGAGGTTCACGCCGTTGACCCTGGATGAAGTTGAGCAGTGCCTCGACCGACAAGCCAAGCGTCCGCCGGCAGACCGCCGTTTGCTGGCGCGACTGGCGCAAGGCCGGCCCGGCACCGTCGTGGGGCTGGATTTGGAAGACTACCGCCAGCAACGCAAGATTGCGCTGGAGTTTTTGGGACTGCTGACCCAGGGGACACCCGTGACGCGATTGCTGAAAGCCGCAAACTACTTCGGCAAGCTTGAGCGCCCGGAATTTGAAGCTGCACTGGACATTCTGGCGAGCCTGCTGCGTGACGTGACGTGCTTGAAGGCGGCATCGTTGGCGTCTCAGCCAGGGGATAGCATGGAAGACGTGCTAACGCATGTGGATATCGTGTCAAAGCTACAGGCGTTGGCAACGCAGCTTTCACTCAAACAGCTTCAAGTCGCCCTCGACCGCTTTGAAGCCATTCGGCGCAACCTCAATCGCAATATCAACCGCGTCTTGGCAATGGAAGCCGCTCTCCTCTCGCTATCGGCTGGAAGGCCGATGCTCACCTAAAGAAATCGTTTGACTTGAGTTGAAGGAAACCAGCTTGTGAAGCCTCGTAGGGGCATCGGGGAAGATTCGCGCCGGCAGGCCAGGTCTGGAGGAGCGACTTTGCCAGACGCCCGTTGTGCCGAGCCTACGCAAAGGCCGGAGATGAATGGGCCGAGTGGGCATGCTCAAGTGATACTGACTGAAGTGCTGTCCAGTGCTATCGTGCGATGGCTCACCTGAAGCCCGGCAAGCCTTGGTTCGGCGCGGGAATGCCGTTGCGGAATGGGTTTTAGGTGGTACATTGCGGAAGCGTTTGAACCAGCGCGACCTCTAAAAAAACAGTCACAAACAGCACGACACCATGGCACTCACCACGTATCTCGAAGCCATCCGGCAGGCCTTGTTTGAGGAAATGCGCCGTGATCCGAATGTGTTCTGTCTCGGTGAAGACATCGGCGTTTACGGCGGGGCCTTCAAGGTCACGGCCGGACTCCTTGAAGAATTCGGACCCGACCGGGTCATTGACACGCCTATTTCCGAAGCGGCGATTGTCGGCGCAGCGTGTGGCGCGGCGCACATGGGCCTTCGCCCGGTAGCAGAAATGCAGTTCATTGATTTCATCTCCTGCGCGTTCGACATGCTGACCAACTACGCCGCGACGAGCCGCTACCGCCAAGGGCTGGCGGTTCCAATTGTGGTGCGTGGCCCGTCCGGGGCCGGCGTGCGCGGCGGGCCCTTTCACTCACTCAATCCGGAAGCCTTCTTTCTCAACACCCCAGGGCTGAAAATGGTTGAACCGGCGACGGCTTACGACGCCAAGGGGTTGCTCAAGGCCGCGATCCGCGATGACGACCCGGTGCTGTACTTTGAGCACAAGTACCTCTATCGCCGGATCAAGGAAGACCTCCCCGATACCGACTACGTCGTGCCCATCGGCAAGGCCGCCGTGCGGCGGGCCGGCAGCGACGTCTCGATCCTTACATTTGGGGCGATGGTTCATGTCGCGCTGGAGGCGGCGGAAACGCTCGCCCGCGAGGCTGACATCGAGGTGGAAGTGGTGGATATGCGGTCGCTGCTTCCCTACGACAAGGAAGCCATTGCCCAGACGGTGCAGAAAACCAATAAGGTCATTATCCTCCACGAAGCGACACTGACGGGTGGCATTGGAGGCGAATTCGCGGCCTTCATTGCCGAAGAACTCTTTGAGCAGCTCGATGGACCAATTCTACGGGTGGCTTCAATTGACACGCCAACGCCATACAGTCCTCCGCTCGAAGACTTCTTCTTGCCCAATGTCGAGAAAGTCATGGCAGCCGCGCGCAAGCTGGTAGAGTATTAATCAACCGAGCCGCGCCAGCTTGTGCGCTACTCGATGATCCGTTCTCACAAAGATTTCATTGATAAAGGATTTGCAGTTATGCGTCACGAAGTCGTCATGCCTCAAATGGGCGAGTCCATTACGGAAGGCACAATCATCAAGTGGTTGAAGCAGGTTGGGGATCGAGTCGAGCGCGACGAACCCATCTTTGAAATTTCAACCGACAAGGTGGATGCGGAGATACCAGCTCCGCAGGCGGGCGTGTTGGTGGAAGTGCTTATTGGTGAGAATCAAACCGTGCCGGTCAACACAGTGGTGGCCTACATTGGCGATGAAGTATCGGCTCCGGTTTCAACGCCGCCGGCTCTGGGCGCTTCCGCACCAGCGGAAGCCGCTCCTCAGGCAGTGGCTCCAGCGTCGCCTCCAAACGGAACAGCCAGTGCGCCCACCAGGGCCGTGGTGGCAACCAGGATTGATGAAGCCGATGTCGAAGACGCTTCAGAAGCGCCCGATGCCTTTGGCATCCGCTCCTCACCGCTCGTGCGCCGCATGGCACGGGAGCACCAAGTGGATTTGCGCCAGATTCGGGGCACGGGCATCGGCGGACGCATCACGAAGCATGACTTTCTCGCTTTTCTGGAGCGACGCCAAGCACTGCCGGCAAGCGCGCCGGTCACGGCCCCGGTCGCGCCTCCAGTGGTTGCTCCTCCAGTGGTTGCTGCGGCGCCGCCGCCGACTCCCACCCCGGCGGTGGTCGCGCCGAGCGCTCCGGCGATGACGCTGCCCGGCGATGGCGTAGAGATCACGCCGATGACCTCCATGCGGAAAAAGATCGCCGAGCGCATGGTTCTCAGCAAGCATACGTCGCCGCATGTTACCTCGGTTTTTGAAGTGGACATGACGCATATTCACCGGCTGCGCGAGCGCAACAAGCGCGATTTTGAAGCGCAGCATGGCGCGAAGCTCACCTTCCTGCCTTTTATCGTCAAGGCCGTGGTAGATACGTTGCGCGCCTGGCCGGTCATCAATGCCTCGATTGAGGGCGACAACATCATCTACAAGAAGCACTACCATATCGGCATTGCCGTCGCGCTCGACTGGGGCCTGATTGTGCCGGTCATTCGGCATGCGGAAGAAAAAAACCTCGTTGGGTTGGCCCGAAGCATTGGCGACCTTGCCGCGCGCGCGCGGGCCAAGCAACTCAAACCGGATGAAGTGGCGGGCGGCACGTTTACGATTACCAACTACGGCAGTTTCGGGAGCCTAATCGGGACACCCATCATCAACCAGCCGCAAGTGGCCATCCTGGGAGTCGGCGCCATCGTCAAGCGCCCGGTCGTGACGGATGACGATGCCATTGCCATCCGTCACATGTCTTACCTTTCGCTGACTTTCGACCACCGTCTCATTGACGGCGCGGTGGCTGACCAGTTCATGTCCCAACTCAAGCAGACGTTGGAAAACTTTCAGGCAACTGAACTGAACTAGCATTCATAGCTTGCGGCGGCAGGGACGGTTTGTCTGCCGCCGCGACTAACTGAGCGCCTCATGACGGACGGTTCAGCAAAAGTCGCGGCAGGCCGCGATGCCTTGCGGCTGTCGTCCAATGCCATCCCGGCTTGGACTGATGAATCCCGCCTAGCGGATGGTCTGGCTGGTTTTTTGCTGGCTGGACTCACGGCCGCCTTCACCTTTTTTGTGACCCGTCGAATTGGAACCATTCCCGCGCCCACCGCGACGGAAGGTTTGCTCGCTCATGAAGCGCTGACGAATGGTTTGGCACTCACGCGCCCAGCGCTTGACTGGACGCTGTGGGCTTTCCTCAATGCTTTTGGTGATGGAGTCGCCCAAGTCCGGGTCTATGGCATTTTGCTGGCGCTCGTGACCTTGGTTGTGACGTATCTAATCGGCCGCAAGCTTCACAGCCGGGCGGCAGGCCTCATTGGCGTGGCCTGTCTCATGGGCGACCCCAACTTCTTTGGCTCACTGCGGACACTGCGCCCAGAAACCGGGGCCGTTGCCTGTGCGTTCTTGGGCTTCTATTTGTTACTGCGGGCGCAGGCGACCGACCGCTTGGGGCACAAGTGGCTCTGGGCGCTCACGAGCGGCTGGATGTCGCTCGCTGCGGGGTGGTTTGACCACATCGGACTGCTCATGTTTCTGTGCATGCTGGCGTGGACGCTCGTCCAGCGCGGAGACTTGCTCGGCAGCCTCTCCTGGCGCATTTATCTGCTTGGTGTCAGCCTCTGGCTGGTGCCTTATGGTGGGTGGGTGGCCTCGCACTGGTCAGCCTACAGTCAGCAATCCGCGCAAATAGCGGCCGTGATCTACAATCGGTCGAGCGTTGGTATGTGGGACAACCTGGCGGCTGAAGCCCAGCGTTATGCGGCTTGGTCAGGTGGACTACTGCTCATTCCAACGCCGGATAGCCTGAGCGCCCGGCTTTTTCAGTGTCTGGCCCTGGCATCGCTGGTGTATCTGTCCGTGCGTACGATCCGAACCATTTCCCATATGGTGTTGCACTGGCAGTTTGTGCGCGAGCTGCGCAAGCGCTTTGGCGGTATGCCGGCCCCGGCTGAACTGCAAGAGCTATACGCGAGCGGGGAAGTCAAGCTGCCGAAAGTCGGCACGCTTGAAAGTTGGATGTTCGAGCGTGGCGGATTGCTCCGGCGGCTCTCGCTCATCGTACAGGAAATCGAGAAAGACACCCGGCCCATTACCCACTGGCTTCAGGCTTTGGGTGCTCCATCGCACCCGGACTGGCGCATTCCACGAACCGGATTGTTGATTGTGACTATCACCAGCCTGGTTGGTTTGGCACTGTTTGACAGTCACAAAGTGCCGGCAGTGCTACCGTTCGTGACCGTATGGTTTGCGCTTTGCATCGGCGTTTTCGTGGTGGATGCACTACGGTGGGCCGTGGATCAACGGCGGAGGGCCGTCCCGCGTGTTCTCCGTGGGCTTGCCGTGGGTTTACTCGTGGTCAGTTTGGTAACTGCGGCGCTGGGTTCAGGCGCGCGCGCCGTGTGGCGCTTCCACCGCTGGACCCGCACGTTCACGCCGGCGCCCTACGCCGATCTTGCTACAGTGTTACGCCAAGTCGTGGCCCCTGGCGCAACGGTCGTGGGAAATGACATCCACCGTTTTGCCTTTCCACCTGGAACGCACTACGTCACGCCACTGGGGAATGACAACTTCCTGGACTGGGCAGCCGGGGGGGCTGAACCGGTTGTCCTCATCACGGATGACACGCCCGAATCGCAGGTCTTGCGCGACGTTGCCGAGACGCGCCGGTGGCCATTGATCGCGGAGCTTTCGGGGACGCTCTACGGCACGGTACGGGTCTATCGGCTCACCATGGCGGAAGGGAGTGCCTCGTCGCCGGCCCGGTACTACTTCATGGGTAGCACGAATGGCTACGCGCGCCGTGGTTATTACAGCGAACAGCAACGTCAGGAGGCCGCGCTCGTCTGGCTTGCCGAACCAACCGAACTTGAACGCCTAACCAGGGAACTCCCAGCTTCCGAGATGCGCCCACCCGAAGTCCAGCGGGATGGCAACCAGCTCGTGCTTCGCATTGTGACCGATGTGTCGAACTATACGACTCGGTTGCGTTTGCCGTTGCCTCCGTTGAAGCCGCATGTGATGTACCGCCTACAGACGGCCGTGCGTGTCACGCAGGGGGGGGCGGTGGTTGGCGTGCGTGATCGAACTGGCCTATGGCTGAATGAGCCGGTCGCGCTGGGTGAAAGCCAAACCTACGTGCCGATAGACATCTTGTTTGTCACCAATGAGCGAGGGGACGCGGAACTCGCCATTGGCAACCGCCGCAATCAACCGGCGGCTTCTGCCATGTATCTTGGCCGGGTTGAAGTCCGGCAGATTGGTGCCAGCCCGTAATCAAACTTTGCTAGGCTACGGGCGTGCTATGTCGTCCCGTCAGCCATCCCCAACCTGGGTACTCGTCGTGATAGTGCTTTCATTGGTGGGATTGGCAATCTCTGTCCTCTGGGGGGTGGCCATTCGCTTGGGTTATCTCCCGTCGTAGGCTCAACCGTCTTGCCTGCTTTCTGGCAACCTACTGGCTGGCAACCTACTGGCTACTCAGTCCACGCGAGTCTGACAAAAGACGATGGATTGGTTGAGGAGCGTCCCGCAAGCGCTGACCGGTTTGGTGAGAATCTTGGCAATCGGTCGAAAACCAATAATTTCCGTCAGAAGGTCGTCAGGCAGCCCTAAGCCTTGCCCGTCGTGCGAGATGCCGATGGCCCACTGAGGAATGTGCGGCAGCCGCCGCAGCAAGGAACGTAACGCCGCGCGGTATTCACGGCGTGAACCAAGCTGACCGCCAAGGCGTCCGGTATGTTTTTGAGTCAACTGCGCGAGCGCGTCCGGGAGGTCACTCACCCAAGTTTCGCGCCAACCGTCTCGGTGATTCGTCGCATGATGGTAGGCCGCCAACGGCGGCAGGCGGACATAGACCACATCAGCGGATGTTTGGACGGCAAATGCCTGCGCCGGTAGGCACGTCGCCTGGTTGGCCAGTTGGTTATCCACGGCGCGATTGACTTTGGACAACCCTTCAATGGCGACCTCTTCCAGTGTCGAGCGTCTGTCTGTGGATGCCGGATCGAACGCCAGCCAGTAGTCCCCAAGATATAAGCCAAGGCTCATGCCAAGCGCTTGAATGATTCGGTTTGGATCGGCGATGACGGCGCGCCGGAAGCCGGCCAACCAGCGGGCTTGCGCCGGTGGAAACCAGCGCCCTAAGGCTGGGTTATACGGAAAGTCTGGATTGTCTTCGGCGTCGCGGGCACGGCTCAACCAGGCATCGAGCTGGCTGGCCGTGAGGACGTAGCCGTTGTTTTCAACCGACCCAATTGCCAAGCATGTCTCGGCTTGACGCGCATCATTTGTGAAGACTTGTTTGCCAAGCAGCTTGAGATGCCAGCCAAGTAGTCCGTCACCGCCAAACGGCAGGGCAATGGTTTGAAACGGTATCGTTTGGAGCGCCGCCAACTCAAAACCAATTAGCGGAGGCTGATGAACCGTGCTGTGGGAAACCGTCCAGGGCGACACTTTGCTTGCCGGCTCTGGGTTGCCGAGCACGCGCGTCAACCAGCGGCTTGCCACGACGGGATCAAGCGTTGTTCCAACCAGCGACCGCAAGCGGTCAAGGGCGTCTGATGGGCTTAGCGCCGGACGGAACGGACGCGCCTGCGTCAGTGCACACCAGGTGTCCACCGTCCGCAGAATGCGCGCCGCCAGGGGAATCTGCTCGCCGCGCAACCCATCTGGATAACCGGAGCCATCCCAGTTCTCGTGGTGCCAGCGAATCAGTAGCCTGCTGGCTTCGGGGAGATTCCTTTCCTGCGCCAGCCGCTCACCAACGACGGGATGTCGCCAGAGGGTGTGGCGCTCGGCAAACGTGAGCGGCCGCGCCGCAGTCAGTCCGGGCAAATCCAGGTGGCTTTCGCCAATATCGTGGAGAAGCGCCGCAAGCTGAAGGTCCCGGCGACCGCGTTCGGAAAAACCAAAGGCAACCGCCAGTTCATCTGCCCAGGCCGCTAACTGCGCCGCGTGCGGTGTCGTGTAACCTTCAAGTGCATCAATCTGCACCGCTTCACGCTCGCACTCGGCGATTCGCGCCGCCCAGGCGTCTAGCGCGGAGACTTGTCCAGCCATCTCGTTCAGAAATGGGTTGACCGCCGGCGCAATGGGTGGTCAACCGGGATCAGCACGCTGAGCACCGCGCCGATAAAGCCACCGCCCAGGGCAAAAATGAGGCCGCCGAAGGTACAGAAGGCGAGAAAGCGCAGAAAATCTGCCCCGTCCAGATCGGGCGCTGCAAACTTGAGCAGATAAAGCAAGCCGGTCAGAATTCCACCAAAAATGAACCCCAGAATGGCGTTGTGTGCGGCAATACGGGGCGTCTCGGCATGGCCGCCGTGGCGGAGGACGCCAGCAAACGTCCCAACCAGAAATCCGATCTCGGCAAACATCGTGCCGTTGCGGATGGGGTGCGCATCTGGAAAGCCTGTCTGCCGCCACGCGATGTAGAGCGCCACGACGACCAAGCTGCTGACGAACCCGACACGGCTTCCGGCCAGCAGCATCGTCCAGAAGCGCTCCAGCGAGTCAAAGGTCGGTTGACGCAACGTTCCTGACGGCGCGATGAAAGGCAACACATCTTGGCAGCGGCTACAAACATTGGACGCTGGGTCGTAACAATCGGCCTGATGACAAATCTCACAACGCGCGGCCAAGGAAACCGACCTGACCCGTAACGGCTGGATTTCCATCATGACGCCTAACCTCCCAGGGATGACTGTTCGGGGACATCGAAAGCGCCGCCCACCTGGATGCTGCTTACGGCGCTGATTATGACCAGTCAAGTGTAATGCAGTTGGCGGAATGCAGACAGGAATCACACTATGCCGAGGATACTGCCTCGCTGACTGTGCGTCCAGCAACGATGTGAGCTAGTCCCTAGGGTGCTCGGCTGGTCTCACCTGTATGAAACGCAATAACAGAAAAATAATTGCGTTTTCTTCATATTGAGTTTTACCATCCTGCCGGATTTTGCTACCCGACCTATCAAGTCACTTTCTTAGCGAAATACGAACCCCCAAGTCGCCTGAACTTCCTGGGTCTCTAGCCTGGGTATCCCTTGAAGACTTCGTTTTATCTAGAAGTTGGAAGGCATCAATGGAAGCACATGAGTGAAAAGCCGACTTTACTTGTTGTTGACGATGAGGAGCTTATCATCGAGCTACTGACCGACCTGTTTGAAGACGACTTCACTGTCGTCACGGCTTCGAACGGGATGCTCGCGCTAAAGGCGCTCCGGGAGTTCCCAGCCATTCAGGGCGTCATCACCGACCTGCACATGCCGCTCCTGAATGGTGTCGAGCTTGTCAAAGAGATTCGCCAAATTTACCCCAATCTGCCCGTTCTGGGCCTTTCTGGAACCCTCAAGTCCTCTCGAGAGAGTTTCTTTCAAGGCATACCCTTCTTGCAAAAACCCTTTGAGGTCACTGAATTGTTGCTCCTAGCTCGTCGTCTCTTTCAACCAGGCGCGCACTAAGAGTATGCTCAGGAGGCGTCCCTTGAAAACTCACCACCGACGATTTCGTGATCAATGTCAAATCGAGTCCTTGATTTGTGCCGTCTTTTGCCCGGCCCGCTGGCCGGGCGAATGCTGGCTGACCTTGGCTTTGATGTGCTGCGCCTCCTGCCGCCGGCCGGCGATATGACCCAAGCGCTTTCACCCCAGTTGTATGACTGGCTTTCCAGTGGGAAACAAACGGAAACCCTCGACCTGAAGACACCAGACGGCGTTGCGTACCTGAAGTCGTTGGTGTCTGACGCGGCCGTGCTGTTGGAAACCAACCGGCCGGGCGTCATGGAGCGCCTTGGCGTCGGACCGGATGCGCTGCGGACAATCAACCCAAAGCTGACCTACGTGCGAATTGCGAGCTACCGGGATGAGGTTTTTCATGACGCGCCCGGTCATGACCTGACCTACCTCGCGGCCGGTGGCTTTCTGCCGCGCTTTGGTGACGGTTGGAAGCATTTGCAAATTGCCGACGGGGCCGGGGCGTACTGGGCCGTGATTGCGGCGCTGGATGGACTCCGCAAAGGCGGCGGCTTCTATGAAGTGTATTTGTCCGAAGCGGCAGGTGGTCTAGGCTACCCAACGCCGGTCAAGCTCGATGGAAGCATCGTTTGTTATGGGATCTATCCCACGCTCGACGGTCAGTTGGCCCTAGGCCTTCTCGAACCGCACCTCTGGCAACGATTTTGCACGGCCGTTGGGCGCGAGGATTGGCGGGCGTCTGCCTTCTCGCCGGCCATTGAGAGCAATCCAGTCTATGTCGAAATCAAGAAGCTCTTGTCTGAGCGCACGGCCGCCGAGTGGGAGCAGACGGCACTGACACATGGCTTTCCGGCGCGCAAGGTTCAGCCATACACCGCGCCGGCCAGCACGGTTCCCTGGCGTGAAACGCGCTGAAATGTAGTCTTGACCAGCTTAGAATGGCGTCAGATCGCCAGGTGAGCCGCATGTCCCAGGAAAAACGACACTACCGAGCTTGTAACCTCTGCGAAGCCCTGTGCGGGCTTGAAATCACGCTCAAGGATGGCGCTATCACGCGCATCGAAGGTGATCGCCAGGACCCGTTCAGTCGGGGATACGTCTGTCCCAAGGGCGTTGCGTTGCAAGACCTACATGACGATCCAAACCGGCTGCGGCACCCCGTCCGGCGCACCCCCGGCGGCGCCTGGCAGCGCATAGCCTGGGAGTCGGCATTTGATGAAATCGCCACCCGGCTGCGCGACATTCAGTCCCGCCATGGCTTGAATGCCGTGGCAACCTATCAGGGCAACCCGGCAGTTCACAACTTCGGCACGGTGCTGTCGTTTCCATCCTTTGTGCGGACGCTCAAGACCAGAAACATCTACTCGGCAAGTTCGGTTGACCAGTTGCCCCACATGGTCGCGGCGCATGCGATGTTCGGCCACGGCTTGTTGCTGCCCGTGCCAGACGTGGACCGAACTGAGTTTTTCCTTGTGATGGGCGCGAATCCAGTGGTTTCCAATGGAAGCTTGATGACCGCGCCCGGCATGTCGCGCCGACTTGAAGCCCTGCGGCGGCGCGGTGGCAAGTTGGTCGTCGTGGACCCACGCCGCACCGAAACGGCTGCGCTGGCCGACCAACACCTTTTCATCCGGCCGGGAACGGACGCTTACCTTCTGCTGGGCATGCTGCACGTTATCTTTGCCGATGGGCTGGTTCGGCTTGGCCGGTTGGCGGCATTTACTGATGGCGTCGAAGCCCTGGCCGCCATTGTGCGTGATTTTCCCCCGGCCCGGGTCGCTGCGGCGACCGGCATCAGCGCCACGACGATTGAAACCCTGGCCCGCGCCTTTGCCACTGCTCCGGTGGCAGTCTGCTACGGGCGCGTTGGGCTTTCCATTCAGCCGTTTGGCACGACCGCACAGTGGCTCGTCAACGCGCTCAACATCGTCACCGGCAACCTGGACCGGGAAGGCGGAGCCATGTTTCCCAAGGCGGCGCTCGACCCGCTCGAACGCTTCACGGCCGGTCACTTGGGGGCCTGGAAGAGTCGCGTACGCGGCCTGCCGGAATTCGCCGGTGAACTGCCGGTCGCCGCGCTGGCCGAGGAAATTCTCACCCCCGGTAAAGGACAGGTGCGGGCACTCGTCACGATTGCCGGCAACCCAGTACTTTCGACGCCCAACGGTAAGCAGTTGGAGGCCGCACTCCAAACGCTTGAGTTCATGGCGTCGGTGGACATCTACATCAATGAGACGACCCGCCATGCGCATATCATCTTGCCGCCGACCGGAACGCTGGAGCACGAAAACTATGCGGCAATTTTTCACCACCTGTCTGTCCGCAATACGGTCAAGTACTCGCCGGCACTTTTCGCGCCGGCCGCGGACACCCGTCACGATTGGCAAATTTTTCTTGAACTGGAAACTCGCCTGGCAAGCCGGACGCCGTTTGAAGCTCTCAAGGCCCAAGTTCGACGCGGCATCCGGTTGGGCCTGGGCGTGGACGGGATGCTTGACCTGGCCTTCCGCTTTGGTCCGTACGGAACGGGTTTGTTTGGTGATGGGTTGACCCTGGCCAAGGTCAAGGCCGCCGTTCACGGGATTGACCTCGGCCCACTGCAACCGGCCCTGCCGGCCAGGCTGTGGACGAAGAACAAACGCATCGCCCTGGCGCCGGAACTGTTGACGCGCGACATGACGCGCGTGCGTGCTGCGCTCGACGATGCTCTTGCGGAGCCGCTCAATGGTCATCTGCTCCTCATTGGCCGCCGTCAGCTTCGCAGCAACAACTCCTGGATGCACAACAGCGAACGGCTCGTGCGCGGCAAAGAGCGGTGCACGCTCCTGGTTCACCCCCAGGATGCCCAGCGCCATGGCATCGTTTCCGGGCAGGTGGTCAATGTCGTCTCCCGCGTCGGATCTATCCGCGCGCCGGTGGAAGTGTCCGATGAAGTCATGCCCGGTGTGGTGAGCTTGCCGCATGGGTGGGGGCATGATCGTCCGGGTGTCCAGCTTGACGTTGCGCGGCGCTATCCCGGCGTCAGCATCAACGATGTCACTGACGAACAACTGGTGGATGAAGCTAGCGGCAATGCGGCACTGAGTGGCGTGCCGGTTCGGCTGTTTCCGGCAACAGAGGCGGTAACATAAGGGGAACCGTTTTGGGAAGGCTACTTCATCTGTGTCGGACGTAGAAAACGGCGCGGTTCCTTCCCAAGCGGTGTTTGCCATTCCCCATAGACCGGATTGGGCAAGAGAAACCAATCCGTGCCGAACCGATAGGCCCGTTGCTCAACGGCAGCGCGCCGGGCGGCGAGCGCTGTCAGGCGCTCGGCGTCAGACGCATCGGGCTGGAGCTTGGGCGTGACGAAGACTTCCGAAAAATCCCGCAGGTTGTCGCCCACGTAAAGCAAAACCCGGTACCGATCTTCGACGATTTTCCGGCGGCCCGTCTTGTCGGACGTGTCCGCGCGCAGCAGGAGCCGGTCGGCCATGCCATCAACCGATAGTCCGTTGCGCCGCAGGGCAGCCATTGTGGCGTCCCGGTCAGTCCGGTTCGAGATATAGACGACCGTGACGCCGGCCCGTTCCGCCTCCGTGATAAAGGCCTTTGCGCCGGGCACCAGCCCCACCTCGGTCGGAAACTCGCGCTCCCAACGTTCCCAGGTGGCTTGCTCATAGCCTTTGCTTTCGCGGTCGAGAAAGGACTGAAACCCGGCATTGTCCAGAACGGTTTCGTCCAAGTCCATGATAACGGCCGGTGGTTGGTCAGAGGGGGGCATCGCGGCTAGGCGCTGGCGCAGTCGCTCGGTCGCCCAGGCGTAGGTCTGAAGGCAACAGGCGACGTATTCCGCCGACGTTTGCACAAACAGGTTGGCATCCAGGGTGCGTTCCTGGGGATTGACCCGCGGTGGCATCTCGCGCTGACCAAGGGCCGTCGTCCCAGTTGAGCCTAGCCCAAGCCCCAGCAGCAACCCGGCAGCCAGGACAGCCACCATCCGAGCGTTTTGACCAACGTGTGACATGTGACCGGCTTCCCTCTAGCTAACGTCTTTATCGAGCTTTTCCAGCGCCCAGCGAATCTTTTCACCGCCGTCAGTCCGGTCAAGTGGGTCTTTGCGCAGCCGGTGGCGGAGGGAAAGCGTCGCCACGGCGCTTATGTCGTCGCGGGTGACGCTTTCCCGCCCCTCAAAGGCGGCATTGGCCAAAGCCGCGTTGAGCAGGGTGATTTCGCCCCGGTGGCCGTCCACCTCGAGCGCCACGCAGAGCTTGGCAATGAAGCGCAGGATGTTGTCAGGGACATCAATCGCATCCAGCCGGTCACGGGCGTTGACCAAGCGGGTGCGCAGTTCGGTTTGCGCTGGCTCGTAGGCGGCGCGAAAGCCGACCGGATCGCGTTCAAAGGCCAGTCGCCGTTTGACGATGTCAATGCGGGTGTCAATGTCAGTAATCGTCCGAATCTCGGCCATCAGTCCAAACCGGTCGAGCAACTGCGGGCGCAGTTCGCCTTCTTCGGGGTTACCCGACCCAATGAGCGTGAACTTGGCCGGGTGGGCAATCGAGATGCCTTCCCGTTCAACGATGTTGATGCCGCCGGCGGCCGAATCAAGCAGGACATCCACTAGGTGGTCTTCCAGCAAGTTGACTTCGTCAATGTAGAGAAAGCCGCGATTGGCCTTGGCCAGCAGCCCCGGCTCAAAGGCTTTCTGGCCCTGGCTCAGAGCGCGTTCGATGTCGAGCGTGCCACAGAGCCGATCTTCGGTCGCGCCGAGTGGCAGATCAACGACCGGGACGCGACCAACTAGAGTGGGCAGCTTCGCCCGTGGTTTGGCGTTGGCGCAGGTATCGCACAGCCCGGCCGGCTTTTCTGGCGGACAGCGGTAGGGACATTCGGCAACGAATGTAATCGGCGGCAGAACGTCGGCCAGGGCGCGAATCGAAGTGGACTTCGCCGTGCCACGGTGGCCGAGCACCAGAATGCCGCGAATGTTGGGGTTGACGGCGTTGAGCAGGAGCGCCCGTTTCATTTCTTCCTGGCCCAGAATGGCCGTGAAGGGAAACACCGGCTGGGCATCCGCGATGGTTTGGGGCGATGCGCCGGTCGTGGTGGCTACTTTTTTGGATTTACGTACCGCGGTTGACTTGGGTGGTGTGACTTGCGCCGCGCCAACACGCGCCGCCGATGTGGATGAGGAAGGCATCGAAAACGTATCAAGTCGTCGTGGATTCGAGGGTTACTGCTCTGAACATACCTTGAAAGCCAGCTCAAAAGCGAGTCACCAAGCGCGACTGGCCGGAATCAACGACGAACAGGTGGCGGCTTGAGCGTCGGTCATTGCCCCGCCAGGCCGCACTGGCTCCGTGGTTGCCCAGGGGAACTCCGAGAGCGCATCTGAACGTTCTGCAAGTGAAACGTTCCGCAAGTGAATGATTTTTCAGTGGCGCTCTCAGCCAGCCGCCCGCCCACGCTTTTTGTTTTCCCGGAAGCCGCTGTTGGGAATGGCGCTGATGACGACCTTGCCAAATCGGGCCGACTGACCCATGCCTGGCACCTTGCCCGTGAAGTAAGCCCGTTGTCCGGGTACTAGAAACTCCCCGCCGGCCATGGTTCGGCTGCTGCCGATTGGGACGTTATGCTTGTCCACGACCGTAAACAGCAGCGATGGATTGTAGCGACGCACACCATCCTGGCCGGTGTGAATGACTTCACCGCTGATGAGGATGTCGCCATTGTCGGCAACTTCGGCCGTGCAGTTTTCAATTTGCAGGGGATCGTTGATCGGGTTTTCGACTTGGATGTTGATGGGAAAGGGCATACGCACCTCGCCTGCAAGAGGGCCTGCAAGAAAGATAAGAAATGGCAGGGACGCCGTTCAGAAGGTGGAACGTACTTCCAGCCTACATTGCTGCCGCGCTGTCTGGTAAGTCTGAAAAATTCAGGCGCGTCTGAAGCTACGGCGCACCCAGCGCCACGACCACTGCCCACTGTGCCGGGTGTTGCCCTAAGCAAGCGCGCTGGGCGACTTGCAGCGCCACGGACGGACTCGCCCCGGCCTGCCAGGCGGCATGAAACGCGCACATCAAGTCGCGCATGGCGCGATCATCCACCCGCGCCAGCGTGGCAATCACGCTCGCCGCCCCGGCCGCCAAAAAAGCCTGTCCAAGTCCGGTCGGTCCTTCGCCCTGGAGCGCCGCGCCAAGGGCTGATTCGCAGGCCGATAAGACAACCAACTGGAGCGAGGGAAGGGATCGTTCATAGATTTCCGCCGCTGTCAGCCGTCCATCATCGGTTGGGGCGGCCGTGAGGTAAAGTGCCGACTGTAACGGCTCGTTCGGCATGGCGACCCCGTGAACCGCGAGATGAGCTAGGCCGGCGGTCTGAAGCGCGTCCAGCAGGTTGGCTTTCGTGACTTGCTCCCCAGCCAAAACCTGTACCGACTTTGCCTGTTCGGCATTCAGAAGCGCTTGAAGGCAGAGCATTTCATCCCGCGCTCCAGGGAGTGGCGGCAAGGCGTCGGCTGCCACCGGGAAGGTGAGGTGAGCGTCGGTCGCCATCAGCACCGATTGATTGTGCGGAAGTGAGCGTGGTTCAAGCGCCTGAATGAGCGCCGCTACGCTTGGGCAAATCGAGAAAGGCGTTTGTTCTGGTAGCCACCGCGCCTGTGTGTCGCAGAGCGCCGCCCACGGCAAGGCATGGAGCGGCCCATCCGGGACGATAACCAAGCGGCGCGTGGTCTCCAGGGGGAGGTCCAGCGGTGCAATCAAGGTGGCGTAAAGCCGTTGTCCTGTTTGGCGGAGTGGTTGCGGATCGTCGCTTGGATGCGTCAGTGCGCGCGTCAGGGCGAGGATGTCGCGGTTGAGCTGCTCCCTTCCAACTGGAAGCGTCCGATGACGTAGCCCGTGTCGGTCCAGAACGAAGCCTTCGGTCTGATCGGCACCGACCGCATAGGCCGCGATCACGATGTCGCTTGGCAACCGCTTTTGTTGTGCCTGAACTGAAAACGCTTGGCTTGCGTCAATTGGGGTGGGTGCCGGGTTACTCAAGGCTTGGCGGCGATCCAGAAGGGTACGGGCGCGGGCGCGTTCAAGCCACGCAAACGCTTTGTCACTCGCGCCGCGCTTCAGCCAGATATGAGCCAAGCGTTCATAAAGATCGGCATGCCGGTGAAAGAAGCGCTGGCGGTCAGGCGTTTTCGTTAGGCGCAAGCGGGCTGCCTCCAGCCACCGAATGCCGGCCTGAAGGTCCGCCTCGGCGGCGCGGTCATCGCCCAATGCCAGGTGTGCGGCGCTCCGTACGGACTGCACCAGCGGCCAGTAGGCGTCATGCTGCCCTTGACGGAGGTTATCGGCTGCCGTGGCGCAGAGCCGTAGTGCGGCGACCGGATCACCTAGTTCCAGGCGGCACCAAGCGGCGGTCGGCAGGAAGTCTAAAGCGAGTACGTCCCGCGTCCGCGGGTCTTCGATGCCGGCCAACATGGTCTCAGCCCGTTCCAGCGCCGCCGCTGCTTCGGCTGGGCGACCGACCTTGATGCCGAGCACGGCCAACAGGATTTCGGCGTCGAGTTGGAATGCCGGGAAAGCTTGCCCGGTGGCTGCCGTCCGAGCCTCGTCGGCAAAAATGATCCCAAGCTCAAATGCCCCGGCCGCCGCGCAGGTCCGCGCTGCGAAGGCGCAGGCTTGCGAGTGGCGGCGTGGATTCGTGCCTTGTTCCAAGCCGGTCACCAGCAACTCGCGCAACGTAGTGAGCGCGGAGCGTGAGTCACCTTGGCGTTCATAGGCGTCACTGAGGATGAGCAGCGTCCGCTGAACTTCTTCCCAGTCGGCGAGCGCCCGAAAGCGCGCAAGCGCCGCCTGGCAGTGGGTCGTGGCGAGCGCGGCATTTGCCTGCCGGAGCGCCAGTTGGGCGCGCACGCGCAAGGCTTGCCCTTCGAGTCGGGCGTAGCGCCGCTCACGCGCCAGGGTCAACAGCGCCGCGCTGAGGCGGTCGAGGCTGGTTGTTTCAGGGCGCTGAACCGCACAGTACACAAGACCGAGATCGGCTTCGGCCGCGCTGGCCACGTCTCCCAAGTCGAGAAATGTCTGGCGGGCATGGGCATATAGGGGTTCGGCTACGGTTGGTTTGCCTTCAATTGGGTAGTGTTGCCGGGCCTGGTGGAGTTCCTGGCGCGCGGCCAGCCAGGCCGCGCCCTGACCGGTCGTGCGCAGGTTGCCCAAGGCTTGGATGAGATCGTTCATCCAGTGATCGTTTGCCTGATCTTTGGCGACTTCGGCGAGCTGTTGGAGTTGTGCCATCTGCTTTGCGTCGCCTGAAGTCGCCAGCCTTTCAGACTGAGCGATGGCTGTGTGGCTAACCAGCTTGCCCAAGTGTTGGGCAAGAAACGCCTGCATCGCGGGCGTCTTTGGGTCGGGCGCGAGGGTCGTGAACGTTTCCCAGAGTTGTGCCTCATCTGGTGGTTGATGGGCGAGGCGCGCGCGGTGCCGTTGTGCTACGGCAAGCCAGGCGGCATCAGTCTCGGCGGCGAGGTAAGCCACCCATTCAGCCTCAGCGTGGTCAGACAGGCCAAGGCGCTGAAATAAAACCGCGCGGTTGAAGCGCGCGGTCAGCGCCGAGTCAGTATTGTCGAGGGCTGACGTGAGGCTGTTGAGTGCCGCCTCGAAATCTTCCGGCTGCCCTTGGCACAGCGCCCACTCGCCATGAGCGACACCGGCATCATTTGCCCAAGTCGTGGTGCCAGGTAATGGGTCACTCAGTCGGCGGCGAGCAGTCTGTATCTCACCGGCGGCTAAGTTCTGCCAAAGCAGGAGATGATTGTACTGGGTCGGGTCCAATCCGGCAGCCGCGGCAACCGTAGCCATCGTTGCGGTGGCTTTTGCCGAGTCAAAAACGGCAGTTGTCCCGGTTGGGGGCGCTTGCCCTCCAGAAAGCCGAAACCCCTGGGGTGACGTCACCGGCCATTGCCGAAGCTTTTGCCAAGCTGTCGGCGGGGCAGATGATGGCGCGCGCTGGCAGGCTAGAAAACAAGCTAGAAAACAGGCGAGCCATCCGAGCGCAAGCCAAGGGCTGATCGTTGACCGGCGTGGAGACCCTCGGTGATTTTTGCCCAGGTGTATTGCATTTGGGGAGCGTGGCGTGCCAATACATGGCTCAGTGAAGAAACACCCTAAATCTGTAAGGAACTTACGGCTGTACCATGATGTTTTGGCTACGTTTTGCTGACCGGCGAATCGGTTTGCCACACCAGATGTCCTTTCTCCTGACCTTGGCGATGATCGCGCTGACGTTTGGTTGTAGTTCGCCGCCGCCTAGCGCCCCACCGCCAACCTCACCACCAGTTGCGCCGCCGGCGTCATCCACACCGTCATCCACACCGTCGCCGCCGGCGGAAACCACCCCAGCAAAACGGTTGGTTGCCACACTGGAAACAACCAAAGGGCGGATTCGCTTTGAACTGCTCCCGCAGGATGCCCCAAAAACTTGCGAGAATTTTCGCTTGCTGGCTGAACGAAAATACTACAACGGGTTGACGTTCCACCGGGTAATCAAAGGCTTTATGATCCAGACCGGTGATCCTAGAGGCGACGGCACTGGCGGGGAATCCGCTTTCGGAGGCGAGTTTGCCGATGAGATAGACCCCCGCTCGCCGCTGTACTTGGCGGGCTACAAGGCCGGTATCGTGGCCATGGCCAATCGCGGTCCGAACACGAACGGGAGTCAGTTCTTTATTATGCACCGCGACTATCAACTTCCACCGGGATATACCATCTTTGGGCGTGTTTTTGAGGGGCAAGACGTCGTGGATGCGATTGCCGAAACGCCAACCGGACCAAACGACCGTCCGGTGACGCCGGTGCGTATCATCTCGGCGACGGTTGGCGAGCCATGATGTCCCGGCCGGACGTGACTGTTACACCACTCTAAACCTTTGAAAGGATACTTGGCATGACCGCCAAACTCATTGCTACACTAGTCACCAATCATGGGGAGATTCGGTTCGAGCTGTTACCAAATGACGCTCCCAAAACGGTTGAGAATTTCACGACACTTGCCAACCGGGGCTACTACACGAACGTAACGTTTCACCGTGTTATTCGTGGCTTCATGATTCAGGGCGGCGATCCGACCGGCACGGGCGCTGGGGGTGAATCAGCTTTCGGGCGCGAATTTGCCGATGAAATCAACCCTAGCTCACCGCTCTACCGGACGGGATACGTGCCCGGCATCGTTGCGATGGCTAACCGTGGACCCAACACGAACGGCAGCCAGTTTTTCATCATGCACAAGAAAAGTGCCCTGCCGCCGAACTACACGATCTTTGGCCGGGTCATTGCCGGACAAGAGGTTGTGGATGCCATTGCCGAAACGCCGACGAATGCGCAAGACCGTCCTCTGAAGGCGGTGGTCATCCAGTCGGCGCGAGTTGAGGAAGTCGCGGCTGGCTAAATGTTTGGGTGAATCTTGCTTTTCGTGAGGTCCCGCGCTAACGTTCCGGCTCACCTTTTCAGGGCGCATCCTTAGCTCAGTGGATAGAGCGTTGGCCTCCGGAGCCAAAGGCCGCTGGTTCGAATCCAGCAGGATGCACCACTTTTCTTTCCAAGCAGCGGACGCTCCACCAAGTGCGCTGCCTCGACATCATGGCCCACCCGGTTGCCGTTGAAATGCGTGGGGTGACGAAGCGTTTTGGCGCGCTCGTTGCCAACGACGCCGTAACGCTCAAGATTGCCACGCAAACGATCCATGCCGTCATCGGCGAGAACGGCGCTGGCAAGTCCACTGCCATGAACGTCCTTTACGGACTCTATCAGCCAGACGCCGGGGAGATTTTCCTGCACGGTCAGTCCGTCCGATTTGCTTCGCCGCGCGATGCCATTGCGGCCGGACTGGGCATGGTGCATCAGCATTTCATGCTCGTGCCAACGCTCACCGTGCTGGAAAACATCGTGCTGGGTGCCGAGCCACGCGCCGGCTTGATGGTGGATTATACCGGTGCGCGCCAAACATTACTCGACCTGTGCGAACGGTATAAGCTACGCGCTAATCCTGATGCGCTCATTGGTGACCTTTCAGTTGGCGAGCAACAACGGGTCGAGATTCTCAAGACGCTTTACCGTGGCGCGGAGGTGCTGATTCTCGACGAGCCAACGGCAGTCCTCACCCCGCCCGAAGTTGAAGAACTGTTTGCTGTCCTGCGCGCACTCCGCAAACAAGGCAAAACGATCATCATCATTACGCATAAGCTGGCTGAAGTGCTGGCAATCTCTGACCGTGTAACCGTCATGCGGGATGGGCGAGTGGTGGATGAAGTCGAAACGCATCAGACCTCGGCCGAAGACCTGGCGCGTCTGATGGTTGGGCGGGAAGTCTTGCTACGGGTTGAAAAAACACCGGCGCATCCCCAGGACACCTTGCTGGAGGTGTCACGTCTAAGCTTGATGAAAGCCAGCGGCGCGCGGGCGCTGGAAGACGTTTCATTCAACGTGCGAGCCGGAGAAATCGTTGGCATTGCTGGCGTGGAAGGCAATGGTCAGTCGGAGCTGGTGGAGTGTCTGGCGGGGCTGTTGAAGCCAACGTCAGGCGATATCCGGTTTTCAGGCAAGTCAATCATCGGACAATCCCCGCGCAGCATTCGTGCTTTGGGCGTGGCGCATATCCCGGAAGACCGGCATAAGCGGGCGCTTCTGCTGGATTTTGATTTGTCTGACAACACCATCTTGGGCGATCATTACCGTCCACCGGCCGTGCGCTTTGGGTTTCTGGACCGTCCAACCATTGATCGGCGAACCGATGCCCTGCTGCGCGACTTTGATGTGCGCCCTCCCCAGCGGCAGGCGCTGTCCCGGTCACTGTCGGGGGGAAATCAGCAAAAACTCGTCGTGGGCCGCGAGTTTGAGTTGCCGCCCAGGCTGCTGCTGGTTTCACAGCCGACCCGTGGGGTTGACATTGGCGCTATCGAGTTTATTCACCGCAAGCTCATTGCGCTGCGCGACGCTGGCGTTGGGATTTTGCTTGTGTCTGCCGAGTTGGAAGAAGTTTTGTCACTCAGCGACCGACTGCTTGTCATGTATGATGGCCGCATCGTTGGTGAAACCGATCCGGCGACTGCGTCCCAATCTGAGCTTGGTCTGATGATGACCGGCGCGACGAAAACATCTCACGCTGCTCGTGGAGCTTAGCCACTCATGCCTTACTACTGCCCGAACTGTGGTGCGCTCAACGCGGATACCGTGGCAGTCTGTCACAACTGCGGCGCGCCAAACCCATCCGCGCCGGTTACGGATACAACGCCGGCAGCCGCGACAAACCCGTTTGAGGCGCCAACCCAGCCGCAGTCTCAACCAGCCTCGCCCTATCAAGCGCCGTCCTATCCGCCGCCGGTTCCACCGGGCGCTTACGGGACGCCACCCACGATTCCATATCAGTATCCACCACCGCCGCCGATGGCTGCCTATGTGCCACCCAGCTATGGGCAGGTTGGTTATCAAGAAGCAACGCTGTTCGCTGAATCTGGGCGGCTGCAAAGCCAGGCGCGAACGGCGCTTATTCTGGGCATTTTGGGGCTGCTGTGCTGTGGACTGCTTGGACCGATCGCCATGGGTTTTGGTTTTCAATCAAAAAGCAAGTTGCAGCGAATTGGTGTGACCGAAGGTCAAGGCATGGCCCTGGCCGGTATCATTCTGGGTGGGGCTGCAACTGCGCTGTGGTTCTTGGGGATGTTGGTGAGCCTGATTTCAGGGTGATTTGACTTCAGCGGGATTCGCTGAGACGATTCGTTTGAGCCAAACAACATTGCAACGTCTCGTTGTGGAGGACCCGCTGATGGCTACAGCCTTGGAACTCAACCTGTTGACAAGTCCCTACGGTCAGCCTTCCCAGTCACCTTACCAGCAGCCATCTTATCCACCGCCGGTGCCGCCTCTCCCAGGCGGGCCGCCGCCTGGTGCCGAGAAGAAAGTAACTGCCGCCACGCTGGCCATTTTGCTTGGCGGTTTTGGGGCGCACAAATTCGTCCTGGGCTATCAGCAGGAAGGCATCATGATGCTGAGTGGGACGATCGGTGGGTTCATCCTTGCGGTCATTGTCGGTATTCTGACCTGCGGGATCGGGTTTGTTCTCCTCCTCATCCCAGTTGCTATTTCAGTTATTGGGTTGGTTGAAGGAGTGATGTATCTATCAAAAAGCGATGATGAGTTTGTTGCGACTTATATTCAGGGACGGCGACCTTGGTTTTGAGTTAGACTTGTTGGCGCGCCACACCTTGCTTGTCCCAATTTTGATCGCTTGTGACTGGCCGAATCCTGTCGGGCAAACCCTGGAAACCTGTGGGATTCGGCTTAATGTTGTGAGAGGACGCTATGCACCAGATGCGCTTGGCAATGCTGACCGGTTCGAGAACCGCTTTTGATTTGAATGTTTTCTCAAGTCCATACGGTGGGCAAACCCCGCCTTCTTATCAACCAGCACCTTATCCGCCATCAGCGGGCGGCCCGGTTCCAGGCGCTGACAAGAAAATACCGGCTGCCATTTGCGCCATTTTGCTGGGGGCGCTAGGGGTTCATAAGTTTATCCTTGGCTACACCACCGAAGGGCTGATCATGCTAGGCATCACGATATTGACTTGTGGCTTTGGCGCCATGATCTCCAGTGTCATTGGCTTGGTGGAAGGGATCATGTATTTGACTAAGTCTGATCAGGAATTCGTGGCAACTTATGTGCAGGGTCGGCGCGGCTGGTTTTGAGGCGCTGTGATAGAGCAAGGGGATAGTTCAGCTTCACTTGCGGTGTCACCGATTGATGAACTCGTTCGACTAGAAGGGCGAGCTTTCCTCGGATTGGCGCTTGGCATCGCCGCGGCGCTCGTCGGCTGGCTCTGTACGCTTCCGTTAGGGGTCTTCGCGCTTTTTTTCGCGATTCAGGCCGAGGCTGGCCGCCTGCGGTTTGAGGAACGGGCCGAGCTGCCAGAGGGCTACCGTTTGCGGCTTGTCACCCTGCGGCGGCGCGTGCGCTGGGCGTTGGCGCTCGGTGGCATTGGCACGGTCTTGTTTCTCGTGAGCCTCGTTCGGTTTTTGTGGCTTTATTTATCTTCGCACTAGTATGATTGGGTTAGGAAAACGTCACAGGTGGCACTACGGGGTGTGGTCGGTCGCCTGTGTTTCGCGTGACCGGCTCCTTAGGAGGGAACACATCAGGCGGATGCCTGCTTCCTGATGATCAAACTGAAGAGACCCGGGAATTGGGTCGTGTGAGATGGAGGGCTATGGCCAGCATATTGCTGTCCGTTTTTTTGTTTTGTGGGCTTCTTGTTGTCGCTGTTGGACTCATCGTGTTCCGTTTTATCCAGCTAACCCATCACTTCCAGGAAATCCTGGCGAATGGAGTCGAGACAGATGCGCTCGTTGTGCGTAAGTATGGGAAATATCGGCTGGCCTATGAGTATCGTGATGTCACTGGGAAAATCCATCGGATGGACAAACGTGTTTTTTACTCGGAGTACGACCGTACCCAGGTAGGACAGACCCTGAAAATCATCTACTCAGCCAAACGCCCTCACATTCATACCACAAAAGAAGCGGTTGAGCAGTCCCGCGCAGCGCAGGCGCGCGAAGCTGAAAAACAACAATCGGCAATGCGCCGTGAATGACACCGCTTGCAGGACCCAATGCACGATAAGCAGCCGGAACGCGATTGGACCAGGCTCAGGATTGGCGACTTTACTGCCAAGTCAGCGAAGGCCACCCTGTCCGTTGTCTGTGTGACAACCGGTGGATATGTTGTCTTGCGAATCCAAGCCGGTTGCGCCCCGGCTACGATGGCCCGCCAGGACTCTACGGGAAGCGGTACCCACACCCCGAACAAAAACGGGCTCCCATCTGGTTGACCAGCCCACACTGTGGGCAAGTCGGTGTCAGGGAAGTCGCTTCTGGTTCCGCCGTGTAGGGGATGACTGACGCCCGTTGCCCGCAGCGGGAACAAAAGACCGCATTGGCCGGCATCGGTGACTGGCACGACAAGCAACGTTGCTCCGGTGATGGTTGGGAGGGCGTGTCGCTCCGGTAAGATGGCTCTGGCGGTGGCACTGGCGTTTGCAAACGGCTATCAAAGGGAGACATAAGCCGAGTATCGAGATGCGCCCAGAGGTCCTCGACCAGCTTGAGCTGGTTGAATGCGCCGACGATTGGTAAGACAATCAGTGGCCCGAGTAAAACATAGCCCACAACGCCCAGCGCGGCTTTTTCGAGCCACTTGCTTGTCCCAATTTCAACTTTTAGGTGATCTCCAATGGGCTGAAGCCGCACGGTCAAGGCGGATGATTGCCCAAGCAAGGTGGTCAGGGTGGAGTCCCGAACGGCCTGAACGATGACGGCCTCACCCATTGGCACAACTTGCACGCGGTGATCGCGCATCAGGAAAAAGTGCCGAATGTCGTTGGCCAAGGCTGGTAAATTGAACCCAGACGGGAGGCGGTAGGTACGGTCTTGCATCGTCACACTCTGGACTTTTGGAAAGGTTGGATTGGGCCTACGTTGAGCGAACGCCCACGAATGAACCAAGATCGTCCTCGCTTGTAGAACGTCGTGCCCTATGAAAGCAACCCTGATTGAGGTGAACGGTATGATGAAATGTGTGTTTAGGTCTTGGCTTGTCCTGGTTCTGATCGGTGTCCTGCTTGGGCTGGGAAACCTTTCTTCCGCTTGGTCAGTGCCACGAACCGTTTCTCGAATGCCAGGTCCAGATTGTCCTGGCAGTCCTGGTTATGATTGCAGCGGCATCCCGCCTGTGGTTTGCCGGGCAATCTGCAACCAATTCCAATCGGCCGTGGTGCGTGACCGGTGTACCTATCGGCAGCGACTGGCTGTCGAGCGCTACGACAAGCCGCGCCGGCCTGGGGATGCGCCAGGGCGACAGCGGCAGAACCGTGAAACCGAAGTCATCATTGAGCCATCAACCCGACCAGATGAAACCGGGCAATATCCGGTCTTGACGCGCATCGTGAGCGACACCGATGACAACGGCCGCCCCAAGAGTCGCGTTGACCCCAAGGGGTTGACCATTCTCTCGGCACAGGGCTTCTTTGATCTGATTTTTTTTCCACTGACACCAGAACGGGTTGCCTACTATGAGTTCGAGCCAACCACTTCGCCGCGCGATGGGGAACTGGCTTTCCGCTTTCGCCCACGCACGCGGTCACGTACCGTGCCCCTCGCCTCTGGCGTGATTTATCTAAGTGAGCAAGGCGAGATGCTCACCCTGACCATAGACGGCATGTACAACTTAGAGATTCTCGATAAGAACCTCAAAAACATCCGCTCCATCTCGGCGACGGTGGATTATTCACAGTTCAACGACCGGTTTCGCATGCCAACCCTTGCGCGCGGCGAGGGAATCTCCGACGTTTCACGCTTTGATGGCTATTTCAAGTTTAGTTTTGAGGAAGGGAACTATCGCCCAGTTTTGAAGATGCCAGCCTGGGCAACGAGCCGACGGCCCGTGCGGGATTAGGTGCGATGAGTGAGACAGGACCTGGCTACGCTCATGCGCGAAACCAGGTCCGCCACGTTGAGGTTAGCGTCCAGCCAGTTTTCCAACCAAGGCAAAGAGCGGGAGGTACATTGCGATGACGATCCCCCCAATGGTAACACCCAGAAAGCCAATCATGATCGGCTCAATCAACGTCAAGAGGTTGGCAATGGCTGCGTCCACTTCGAGTTCGTAGAAGTCGGCAATTTTGGAGAGCATGGCGTCCAGCGCACCGGTTTGCTCCCCAACACCAATCATCTGGCAGACCATAGAGGGGAAAACTCCACTGGCTTTGAGCGGCTCGACGATGGTTTGCCCCTGCTCAATTGAGTCGCGCACGCGATTGATCGCATTCCCGACAATGACATTCCCGGCGGTTCGTGCCGTAATGTCAAGCGATTCAAGAATTGGCACGCCGCTTGACAGGAGCGTGGCGAGTGTCCGCGAGAAACGCGCCACGGAAATCTTGAGCAAAATATCACCGATAATCGGAATCTTGAGCATGAGCCGGTCAATTTGAAAGCGCCCGCCAGGTGTCTTGTAGTAAGCGCGAATGACCAATACGATACCCACAATGATGATCAAAAGAAGCCACCAGTAGCTGGCCATGAACGAACTGATGGCAATCACGATTTCTGTTGGCAGCGGCAGGCGCTCGCCTGGACCAAGCAGACCTTCAAAGATGTTTCGGAAGGCTGGAATCACCACGACCATGATGACGGCAATCACGACTACCGCCAGCACGATAACTGCGGATGGGTAAATCAGCGCCGAAATGACATCGGAGCGAAGTTTGACGATTTTCTCGATAAACGTGGCCAAGCGCTGGAGAATCGTGTCGAGGATACCGCCGGTTTCGCCAGCCGCCACCATGTTCGTGTAGAGGTTGTCAAATACCTTCGGGTGCTTGGCCATGGACTCCGAGAGCGTCGAACCGGTTTCAACGTCCGTCCGCACTTGCGTGAGCACCTGCTTGAAATACTTATTTTTCTCCTGCTGGCTTGCCAAGATTTCAAGGCACTGCACCAGCGGCAAGCCGGCGTCAATCATGACGGAAAACTGGCGCGTGAAAATCGCTAACTCTTTCGAGGAAACGCTGCCGCCAACGAGCTTGGGCAGGGCAATGTCACGGCTTTTTTCTTGAACACTGACAACCGTGACTTGTTCACGGCGGAGCAGTGCTTCAAGTTGTTCGCGGCTGGCAGCCGTGCGCTCTCCACGCACCTGCTGGTTGAGCTGGTTGCGTCCTGTGAAAACATACGTCGGCATGACCGAATCACTCCTTGCACAGATGCGTCTGCTTGATTAAGGCTGGCAGGCGGGGCACCCGTCCAAACGCCGAGTCATCTTCCTGTGGTGGCTACTATCCATAGCCTCCAGCGTCTGACCTTCGCCGACAGCCAGACCCAGTTGGATTTGGGAGGCGATTGGCGGTGCCGAACCACCCCACGCGCTTGCAGCCGTTTTCCCTGATTCAAAGCGTAAACTGATTGTTGGCGATACCATCGAGATGCGCAAGTCACGAAGCAAAAACTCCGTGACTTTTCACAATTAATCCAACAAGTCGTACCTGGCTAACGTCGAACTGGCGGTGGCATACCAGGGCGAGCCGCTCCACCTGGCGGCATCGGACGTCCGCCTGGCGGCATCCCGCCAGGTGACATGCCCTGACCAGCGGTTGCGCGGTTGATTAAGTCCTGTAACTCATCAGCGTTGTGCGAGCGTGCCATCGCCACATCAAGCGTAATTTGGCGATTGAGGTAGAGGCCAAGGAGCGACTGATTGAAGGTCTGCATCCCAAACTTGTCCTGCCCAGTCTGCATCATCCCATAGATTTGGTGAATCTTGTCTTCACGAATGAGATTGCGAATGGCTGAGTTCGGAACCAGAATTTCAAGCGCCATGCAGCGTCCTTGCCCATTCGCCTTGGGCAGGAGTGACTGACATAGCACGCCTTCCAGCACGAGACTGAGCTGCGTCCGAATCTGGGACTGCTGGTGTGCCGGGAAGATGTCAATGATGCGGTTGATCGTGGAGTAGGCGGAGTTGGTGTGCAGCGTGCCAAAGGTCAAGTGGCCGGTTTCGGCGATTCGCAGGGCCGTTTCAACCGTTTCAAGGTCACGCATTTCCCCGATCAGCACGACATCGGGGTCCTGCCGCAGCGCCGCGCGGAGCGAGTTGGCAAAGCTATGCGTGTCGGCGTGCACTTCGCGCTGGTTGACCAGGCAGTTTTTGTGTGGATGCAGGAACTCGATGGGATCCTCAATGGTGATGATGTGCTCGTGCCGGTCTTCATTGATTTTGTTGATCATCGCGGCCAGCGTCGTGGACTTGCCCGAACCCGTCGGACCTGTAACGAGAATGAGACCGCGTGGCTTTTCGCAGAGTTTTCTGACAACTGGTGGGAGGCCAAGGTCCTCAAAGGTCCGAATTTCATAGGGAATGCCCCGAAACACTGCGGCAACCGCGCCCCGTTGATTGAACAGGTTGGCTCGGAAACGTGACATCCCTTTGATACCAAATGAAAAGTCAAGCTCAAGCGTCTCTTCAAAGCGGTGCTTCTGGGCATCTGTCAAGACAGAATAAGCCAATTGCTTGGTATCCGCCGGCGTCATTTCTGGATAGTCGAGAGGGCGTAGGTGACCGTGCACGCGAACCTGTGGCGGCGAATTCGTGGTGATATGGAGATCCGAGCCACCTAGCTCGATCATCTTTCGAAGCAGGTCGCTCAGTACAAAATTGGACGACATGGCGTGTACCTCCGTGGGTGACGCTGGCAGTGGAATTCAGTCACAAAGCTAAAAACCAAGTTTGTTTCTTGGCTCTCGCACCGTGCTAGGCTGGCGCCGCACTGGCCGAAGCGCTAACTGGTCACGAATGCTAACTGGGCTAGACCTTGGTTGGGTTATAAGACGGTTTCGCGTACAACTTCTTCGATCGTAGTGATGCCATCCATAATTTTCCTGAGTCCGCTCCGCCGCAGCGTGAGCATGCCGTGTTCAATCGCTTTTTTGCGCAGCTCTAGGGACGAGGCCCCGATGAGGATGAGTTCGCGCAACTCATCGTTCATCTCCATAACCTCATACAGACCAACCCGGCCCTTGTAGCCGGAGCCTTTGCACTTCGGACACTCGCGCCCATCCTTGGTTTTACCGGTGCCTTCATAAATCGTGATCTTGGACGCTTCTTCTGGTGTAAACCCAAGTTCTATCAGCGTTTGGGCTGGCGGCTGAATCTTGGCCGGGGCCTTGCACTCTGAGCAAATGCGCCGGATCAGACGCTGCGCCTGAATGAGGTTGACCGAAGTGGCTACCAGAAATGGCTCGATCCCCATGTTCATCAACCGACTGACCGTAGATGGGGCATCATTGGTGTGGAGCGTGGACAGCACGAGGTGTCCGGTCAGCGAGGCTTTGACAGCGATTTCAGCCGTTTCAAAGTCGCGGATTTCACCCACCAGGACGATGTTTGGGTCCTGGCGCAGGAAGGACCGGAGCGCGGCTGCGAAGTTCAACCCAATTTGTTCTTTCATCTGAACTTGGTTGATGCCTGTGAGGTTGAACTCGACTGGGTCTTCAGCCGTCATGATGTTTGTGTCCGGCGTGTTCAGGCTTGATAGCGCCGAGTAAAGCGTATTGGTTTTTCCTGATCCCGTCGGACCGGTGACCAACACCATGCCGTAGGGTTTGGCAATCTGGCGCTTGAACTTTTCGAGGCTTTCCGGTTCAAAACCGAGTTTGGTCATGTCGAGCATCAGCTTCTCTTTGTCGAGCAGCCGAAGCACGATTTTTTCGCCCCAGAGGGTCGGCAGAGTTGACACGCGAAAGTCAAGGTCGCGCACACCGGTCTCGCGCTTGAGCTTGATTTTGATCCGACCGTCTTGGGGGAGGCGAGTTTCCGCAATGTCGAGCTTGGCCATGATTTTGATGCGCGAGGTCAAACCGGCCCGCATCTTCATTGGCGGACGCATCACTTCTCGCAGCAACCCATCCACTCGGAAGCGAACGCGAAACTCCTTCTCGTATGGCTCGATATGGATGTCACTCGCCCCATACTCCAGTGAGCTAACCAAGATCATGTTGACCAGCTTGACGACTGGAGCCTCATCAGCCGCTTGGGTGCTGAGATCGAGCACATCCTCGGTAGGCGCTTCGGAAACCTCGAAATCACCTTCACCAAGGGCTTCGTTGATCTCATTCATCGCCTCGTCGAGATTGACCGGGGCGGCTGGCGCGGCCGTTGCGCCAGCCAGATTGCTCAGGTTTGCAAGGCTGAACTGGTCATTGAGTCCGGCTGAGAATTCATTCATTTTCTCAGCCAGGACGAGTCCCTTCTCTGGCGCGTAATAGCGCGCGATGGCGCGTTCGAGCGACAGTTCAGAAACGACGACTTGCTCGATGCTCAAGCCCGTCATGAACTTGATGTCATCCACCGCAAACACATTCGCCGGATCAACCATCGCCAGGGTCATCGTCGAGCCATTGCGAGCGAGCGGAAGTACCATGTACTTGCGGGCAGTTTCTTCAGGAAGCAAGCGAACCGCGTTAGGGTCAACATCGAAAAGGTCCAGGTTGACCGCCGGAACACCGTATTGCCGACTCAGAACCGAGGTAATGGCTTCATCCTGGACCATCCCCAGCGTGACAAAAATGGAGCCAAGCCGACCACCATTGGCCCGTTGGTAGTCAAGGGCTTCTTTCAACTGCTGCGGCGTAATCAGCCCTTCTTTGAGCAGGACTTCACCAAGCTTTGCTGACATTTGCGAACACCCTGGGGTAAATGATCAACCTAACCGGGGCTCATGGAGCGTGCAGAACAACCCAACTGAAACCGCGCGGAGATAACTTTTCCAACTTTAGGATGGAAACTAAGGGAATGGTTGCAACCATGTCAAGCAACAGCTTCCCACCACCGGGCCCACCAAGTTTATTGATTCGCGCCCCGCTCTTGGTCGCGGCTGGTTGGTTCAGTTTGGGTGTTTTCGGAGAGGCTGGTTTACCTCATACGCCGCCTTGGCTCTGGGGATGTGGGTTGGCTGGGCTGTGGCTGTATTGGGCTGTGTACCGCCGTCGAATCACCTTTCAACCGATGGCTGGACTGCGTTTGGCGGCGCTGTGCATTGTTTTAGGTGGGGCGTGGGGTGCCTCCCTTGAACGGTATCGCCGGGAGTTGCCTGACCGGGTTCGTGTCCGGCTGCGGACACTGGCGCCAGAAACGCCGCTGCTTATCACCGGCTACCTTGCGGATTGGCCCGAACCAGCCGTCGGGCGGGTCACCTTCGACTTGGAGGTCATGACCTTGCTTCCTGGTGAATCAGACCAGAATAGGTCATTATCCAATCACTCCGCTTCTTGGACCGCCAATCAGGCAGCGGCGGAGCCGGTTTCTGGGCGGGTTCGCCTCACGCTGCCATTGACACGCCCTGAGCACTTGCTGGAATGGGAACGACTGGCGTTCGAACCTGGCGAGCTGCTCGGCGCCACAGTGACGCTCAACCGCCAGGGACGGTACCGCAATCCCGGCAGTCACGCCGTTGGCGACTATCTCGATTGGCGAGGTTATGACGCGCAAGGTTCGGTCATCACGGTTACCCGCCGGCCTGGTGTCCGCGCCGGCCATGGCGCTTGGTTGCGCAAGCTTCGCCGGTATGCCATCCATCAAGTGCAACGTGACTTCGATGCGCGGACCAGCGGTCTGCTGGCCGGGGTTGTCTTTGGGAGTGACCGTTTCCTAGACGCAACCTGGGCCGCTGCGTTTCGGCAAAGTGGCACGTTTCATTTGCTGGTTATTTCGGGTTCACACTTTGCGCTGGTTGCCGGTCTCGTCACGTGGTTGCTGTCACGGATGACACGCCACCGGTGGTTAGCGTCGCTTGGCGTCCTGCTGGCGGTGTGGAGCTATGCCATCCTGGTTGGCCTTGAGCCGCCAGTTTGGCGTGCTGCCGTTGCCGTCTCGGTGTGGCAAGTGACGCGCTTGGCCTACCGTGAGCCGGATTGGCTGAATGTCTTTGGCGCTTGCGCTTGCGTCTTGCTTGTTGTGCAGCCGTCGAATCTTTTTGCCCCTAGCTTTCAGTTGACGTTTGGCGCGGTCCTGGCGCTGGTCGGGGTTGCCGCGCCACTGTATGCCCGCCTGCGGGCGATTGGCGCATGGCGACCAACGCGCATCACGCCCTACCCCCCGCATGCACCGTGGGTGGTCCGCCGCTTTGCCGAAGCATTGTTTTGGCAGGAATCCGAATTTCAAAAACAGATGCGCCGCGAGCCGGTCACCTATCGCTTGGACAAGTCTCCCTGGGCGCGGCGGCTCGAACGGGTCGGCCGGGGCGCATGGAACCTCCAGACCGGGGTGCGCTGGGTGTTTGGGCTGTTACTGGCCAGCGCCTGTATTCAGGTTTTGCTCCTTCCAATCAACCTGTCCTATTTCAATCGCATCACGCCGGGCGGTGGCGTGGCGACACTTGCGGCAGAACTCCTCCTCACGGTGGTCTTGCTCGCCACACTGGGCTACTTCCTTGTTCTCGGACTCTTTCCGCTCGCCGTAGCGCCGTTCAAGTGGCTGGTTGCGTCGAGCGTCCAGTGGGTCGTGTGGGTAGCTGAGGTTGGGAGTCAGTGGGGAAGCTGGCGGATTCCGCATTGGGAAGGCTGGGGCGTTGGCATTTATGTTGGGTTCGCGTTTGGGTGCTTTTTGGTTGTTCGGTCACTCCATCACTGGCGTCCATTGGCTGCTCCCCCGGTTCGTCCCCAAGTTAGGCCAATGGTTGCTGGGATCTTGTTGTGTATCGCGTTTGGTTGGTTGTCCGTCAGCCCGCCACGTGCCTGGCGCGCGCCACTGCCCGGCTGGTTGCGCGTGACCTTCCTTGATGTGGGACAAGGCGATTGCATCTTGCTGGAATTTCCGACCGGTGAAACCTTGCTTGTGGACAGTGGTGGGCGGGTGGACTATGGCCCGCCACGGCCGGATGCGTTCCGGGAAGATGTCGTGGACCTCGGCGAACGGGTGGTGGCGCGGTGCTTGTGGGCGCGGGGAATTGCCCGGCTGGATGCCATCGTGGCGACCCATCCCGATGCCGATCACGTGGGCAGTTTCGGCGTACTGGCCGACAGCATCTCCATTGGTCAGGCCTGGCACGGCGTGGCGCGCCCTGAAGACACAGTGTTTCGGCGGTTTATCCAAGGGCTTGAGCGGCATGGCATTCCGCGCCAAGTCGTTCACGCCGGACGGGAAGCGCGACTTGGGGACGTAAAGTTGACGTTTCTGTGGCCACCGGCCGGCGCGCCGCCGACCGGAACCAACGATGATTCCTTGGTTTTGCGTGTGGATTATGGTGGCCGGTCACTGCTTTTGACTGGCGATATTGAAGCCGCCAGTGAGCGTCAACTCGTGACGCGCGGCGCTCAACTTGCCTGTGACGTGGTCAAAGCGCCGCATCACGGAAGCCGCAGTTCGAGTTCGGCGGACTTTATCGCCGCTACCCAGGCGTCGCACATCGTGTTTAGCGCCCCGCGACAATCGCCGTTTGGGCATCCCCACGTGGAAGTCGTGAATCGTTACGCCAGCGTGCTGCCCCGCGCTGGGCAGTGGCATACCGGACGGGATGGCGCTGTCACCTTTGAAACCGATGGGCAAGTCTTGCGCGTTTACAGTCACGTTCCTGAGAACCCCTGATGAAGACCCGACCCAATGACCAACACCTGTCACGGCACCAGACATGGCCGCGCCGCTGGAAATCCCTCCGAATCGCTTGGCTGGTGACGCTGCTCGCCACAGTGCTTGCGCCGCTCTATGCCCAGAGCGGACGCCAGCGAGAGCGCCCCGACGAAAAACCACGCACCGGCTTTGAACTGATTTCAGCCGATGGAGGCTTCCGCGTCCGCCTGCCGCGTGGCTTCGAGCAGCCCAAGCGGGAGGAAAGCCCCAACGGCGCGGTTCTGGCCTTTACGAGTACGTCGGCCAACGAGACGGTGTGCAGCGTCGCCGTCCGAACATTCACACGCCCTGAGCTGGGAAATGCCACCCCTGACCAAGTGATGGACGCGGCCCGTGATGCCTTGTTGCGGCCTTACAAAGGGGCTATCGAGCAAGAGGACCGCTACATTGTGCAGGGACACCCCGCCCGCGCCGTCTTTTTTGGTGGCGTACGCGACGACAAAGCCATTTTCGGACGGGTGGATTTTATCTTTGCTCGGCCGCGCCTCTATCAGTTGGCGGTTGTGACGACCTTGCCTATCGAGCTTGATCGCGACGATGTGCAGCGCTTTTTTGAGTCGTTTACGCTGAAGAAGCCATAGCGTTGTATCTGTACCGGGTCAACTGCGTCAGCCAAGACGTTGACGCTCAACCATCAGGCACCGATCCACGACAACCCGCAGTCCAGCCGCGCGGGCCTGCTGAACACTCGGATGCGTCACGCCTAACTGGAGCCATAGCGCCCTCGCCCCCTTGGCGATAGCTGCTTCCACAATCGGCGGCACATCTTCCGACCGCCGGAACACGTTGACCAAGTCAATCTCGCCGGGCACTGCCGCCAAGTCAGGATAACTTTCACGTCCGAACACTTCCTTCTCTAGCGGATTGACCGGTACGATGTCATAACCCCATTCGAGCATGGCCCGACTCACGCCATGACTGGCGCGCGTCGGCTTGGACGATAGTCCAACGACCGCGATGCGGCGGCAGTGTTCAAGGATCCACGCGATGTCGTCTGCGCGCTGAAAGTCGCCAACGGAAAAATCAACCGCCATGTTTTCAAGCCCTACCGGGAAAACGTTTTGCCTCAGGCCGACATCGCTTGAACACAAGCTGACGTTGGGCGTGAAATGCTAACATAGCACGCTGGCGCAGGTGGCGTGGAAAGCGAGCGTGCCGGCGCCGTCGGTCATCCTGATTTCCGAATCCGGGGACGCGCAAGGTTCCCAGAGGTTTCCATTATGGCGAATTTTGTTGGACGCTTACTTGTGGTCGGGCTGCTCCTGGGCGCGGTCAGTAGCCTGTCGCTTACGCCCGCCGCCGGGCAGATTAGTTGGGGGCGTGGCAAGGAAAAAAAGCCCATGCTGCCCAACCCCTACACCTTTACCGTGCCACGCGACACACTGCTTGAGTCCATCAAGCAGGTGTTGAGTGACCGCGAACTCATCATTGATGAGAAGCTAAGCGCCGAGAAGCCCGGACGCCTCGTGACCCAGCCGGTGATTTTCACCCGTGGCGCGCTCACCTCAGGTTCTAATCTGGAGTTCATTGCTCGGCGTCCGGGTGGGCGTAACTTCACTTGGGTACGTGGGCGCTATGCGCTCGAGCTGGAAGCCCTACCCCTTGACCCACAGCGGACGCGGCTGACCGTTTATGCGCGCATTGAAGGCGAATACCAGACCGAAACCGGCGGCGTGTGGGTTGAGTGCCCCTCGCGCGGTGTCAAGGAAAATGAAATCCTTGAAGCCATCATCAAACACTTGAATGGCGAATCCTGATGAACTCACTTTACGCATTGGTGACTGGCTGGTTTCCACGCGCACTAGCTGCCAACTGGTGGGGCGTGATTAGCGTGACGGTGGTCATTGTTTTTGTTCTGCTGGCGATTGCGTTGCTCTGGTTTGCCCTGCGCCAGTTGCAAACGTCCACGGATAACCGTGATGTTGGTGATGATGGACTGCTTGGATTGGTCGAGCCAGGTGAGCCGGCGGCGCCGCCGTCTGTGACGCCGGCCGCTGGAGCCGATGGCGCCCGCCCGCCCGTGGCGGTTGTCAACGCGCCGGCCGCCGAACAACAAACTGCTCCATTGCCGGAGCCGTCGCTCCCGGTTGAAATTCGTCCGCAGATTACGGCTGATGACTTGGCGGCGGTATCCACCGAGCGCGCTGCCGAATCGGTGTCGTCCGCATCGCGTCAGGTGGCTGAGGACAACGCCTCAAAGTCCACTGTTGCTTCACCCCTGCCGACGGCAGCGGCGGAAGCCACCCCATCCGTGAGTTCCCTGGCCAAGGACATTCAGGCTCGGTTAGCACACCCGGTAGCCGCGCCATTGCCCAAAACCACCTCTCCCCTGGACGGCACGACCTCGCCACTGACGCCGCCGCCCGCTGAGACAACCGTCCCAGTGACGGCAACCTCAAGGGCGCTCAACACCCCAAAACGCGAAACTGGAAAGCTTGAAACCAATCCGTCAGCGTCTCCTAAGCCGAGCGCCGCGCTCACCGAGCGGCTCCCGGCCCAGCGAAAAACGCTACGTCCGCCGCCAAGTGAAACGACCCCCTTGACCCAGCCTGTGCCGGCTGTTCGCACGGCTGTCATTGCGCCGCCTGGGACAGCTCGTTTGCCAGAGGAGGTTGTGCGTGGCGAGTCGGCTGCCGCCGCTACCTCCGATTTAGCGGACGCTGCACCGCCACTGCCGGTGCAGTTCGTGCCCAAAGTGGCGGCGCCCAGCCCATCACCCAACGCAACTCCCATTGCGCCGCCGAATTTTCTTGGCGATGACCGCCCAACTGGTATTGGGCGTGAAGCCCTGTGGCTAGGGGTCGGGTTTGTCGTGTTCATGCTGCTGCTGGGAAGCGTTGTGGTGGTCTTTTTCCCGGCAATCCGCAGCCGCGTGCTTCCGCCGACCTGGGCTGAGCGGGTGGCCGCGCTCCCACGCGGACTGGGGATTGAAACACCTCCCCCACCGCCCGTTCCAGTCAAGCAGGTTGAGGTGCGACAGTACGCCAATGCCTACTCATCCGCTCCCAAGGGCGCGACCGGGAAAATTGTCCGCACGGTGACCATTGCCGGGGTGGTCAAAAACATTACCGACGAGACGCTCTACGACTTGCGTGCTGAAATCGAACTCTATCCACGGACGCCAGATGGCGCGCCACCGGAGCGGCGCATCATTTACCTGACGCCCAACTTGCTTGAGCCGCAGCAGGAAGGGCGCTATACCTTGACCATCGTGGACGCTGACTATCGCCAATCGTCACTCAAACGAATCGTGACCGGCGACGGACGGGAGATGCGGGAACTTCCGGCGGTCTTCGTGCCTGGGACGCTGGAACCACCCGAGGAGCCGGTCGCCAAGCCATCGGCAGCCACGCCATCTTCGCCGGCTCGACGCCGCTGACCAGTCTGCAGCGAATCATTTATGGAGTTTTTCAAATACCTGCTCGACCTCGTCCTGCACCTCGACAAGCACCTCAATGCCCTGGGCGGCCAGCTTGGCGGCTGGTTGTACGTGCTGCTGTTTCTGGTGATTTTTTGTGAGACCGGCCTGGTGGTGACGCCCTTTTTGCCGGGCGACTCGTTGCTCTTTGCCATCGGCGCATTGGCCGCAACCCCAACCAGCGTGCTCAATGTTCACCTAGTGGTAGTTCTCCTCAGCATCGCCGCGATCTTGGGCGATACGGTCAATTACTGGATTGGCAAGAAAGTTGGGCCGAAGGTGTTTCGTAGCGATACATCCCGGTTCTTTGACCGGCGCCACCTCGACCGGACAGCGCGTTTCTATGCCAAGTATGGCGCAAAGACGATCATTATTGCCCGGTTTGTCCCGATTGTGCGCACCTTTGCGCCGTTTGTGGCCGGGATTGGCGCCATGCACTATCCAAAGTTCCTGTTTTACAACGTCATTGGCGGCCTGCTCTGGATTGCCTCGATGACCTACGCCGGTTATGCCTTCGGCAACATCCCCTTCGTCAAGAAGAACTTTTCGCTGGTTGTGCTGGGGATTATCATGGTTTCACTTCTGCCGGCCGTGATTGAAATCGCGCGTGAGCGGTTGAGTTCGCGTGAAGCGGCAGAAGCGCCCCCTGCTTCAACCCCACTGATCTCACCCGATAGACTACCGTGATGCTATCTGTGACCTGTGTCGTTCGCCGCTTGCCAAAGCGGTCTTGGTTGCTTTGCGCCTTGAGCTTCAGTTGGCTTCTGGTCGGCGCGGCTTGCGGCGGCAAAGCGCCGGAGGCGGGCAACCCCGCGCCGGCTTCCCAGTCATCAGCTTCACCGCCCGCCAGTGAAAAAAAACCGCGTGTGGCGCTGCTGAGTCCGGGGCCAATTAGCGACGACGGTTGGAATGCGTTTGGCTATGACGCGCTCAAGATCGTCGAAAAAGAGCTGGGCTGCGAGGTACGCCAGCAACAGGTGAATGACAGCCCGGCGGACCGGGAGCAGGGCTTTCGGGCCTTTGCGCAGGAGGGCTTTGATGTCGTGATTGGCCATGGCGGCGAGTTCACCGATCAGGCGCTGTCGGTGGCGCGCGATTTTCCCCAGACGACTTTTGTCGTCACGGCCGGCGACCGCGCCGCGCCTAACGTGGTGAGCGTGGTTTTTGATACCGGGCAGGCTTCGTACTTGGCGGGCGCAATTGCTGGGCTGATGTCCAAAACCGGCAGGGCCGGCGCGGTTGGTGGGCAGGAGATTCCGGCTTCGGCGCGCAACCTCTATGCCTTTCGGAACGGCGCGCGTGCCGTCAACCCGAAGATGGACGTTCCGGTGGTCTTCATTGGAAACTGGACCGACACCGCCGCTGCGCGCCAACAAGCTCTAGCGCTCATTGATAAAGGCGCGGACTTTCTCATCCATGATTGCGACGCGGCGGCGGCTGGCGTTTTCCAGGCTGTCAAGGAGCGCAACATCCGTGCCTTCGGCATGCAAAAGGATCAGTCCCACCTTGCGCCGGACCACATCGTGGGCAGTCCGACGAGCAACCCGCAGGGATTGGCCGAAGTCGTGCGCCGCATTTTGCGAAAAGAGCAGAAAGGTGAGGTCGTCCACCTCGGCATCCGGGACAACGCCGTTGGCTTTGCCATCAAGAAGGGCTTCATCCCGAAAGACATCGAAAGCAAGCTCAATGCGCTCACGTTGGCGATTCAAAAAGGTGAAATTGATGTTTTCAAGGAGCAGCCCTAGACGTTGGCGACTTTTGCGCTGTGGGATATTGCCAAGCGGTACGGCCCCGTCCAGGCCCTCGATGGGGTCTCGCTGACGCTACGGCTTGGCCAGGTTCACGGCATCCTGGGTGAAAACGGAGCCGGGAAGTCCACGCTCATGAACATTTTGTTCGGCGCGGTCCACCCTGACCGGGGAAGGCTCGAACGCGACGGGCAGCCGCTCAAGTTCGCTTCGCCCCGCGACGCTATCGCTGCCGGCGTTGGTTTGGTTCACCAACACTTTCACTTGGTGGATAGTTTTACGGTTCGTGAAAACGTCTGGCTTGGCGAGCGTGCGCCAGATGCCTCCCGGCTGCGCGCCGTGGCGGCGCGCCTGGGGTTGCTCGATACGCTGGACGTGACGGTTGGCGCGTTGCCGGTCGGACTGCGGCAGCGCGTCGAAATCCTCAAGGCGCTGTATCGCCAGGCCCGGCTCTTGCTGCTCGATGAGCCAACTGCCGTCCTTACGCCGCCCGAAGCGGCCACGCTCTTTGATCTCATCCGCGAGTTGCGCGCGGCCGGAACCGGCGTCGTCTTCATCACCCACAAACTGCGCGAAGCGCTCGACCTGTGCGACACCATCACGGTGCTCCGCCAGGGACGAGTCGTGGCGGAATACACGCCGCCCAATGTCACGGTGGATGCGCTGGCCGCAGCCATGATTGGCGGTGACTTGGCCGACTTGCCGGAGGAAGCGCCCACGTTACCGACGGCGTCTTTGGCAGACCAGATTCGATTGCGCGTCGAACGCTTGACTGTCGCGGGTGCGGAGGCCGATGCCGGAGTGTATGACGTGTCATTCGAGGTGCGCCGGGGAGAAATCTTCGGCATTGCCGGGGTGGATGGCAATGGACAGACGGCGCTTGCCGAAGCTCTGGTCGGACTGCGCCCCATGACCGGTCAGCTTTGGCTGGACGGCCGGCCGGCACCGGATGGACGACGGGCGCGGATGGTGGCCGGAGTGCGCTACATCCCGGCTGACCGGCGGCGGGCCGGTCTGGCGCTCGACCTGTCGGTAGCCGAGAATGCCATCCTTGGGGACGAGGCAGCCTCGAACTGGCGGCGGTGGGGAGGCTTTCTCAGTCAGCGGTCTGTTCGGCAATACGTCGCAACGCTGACGCGAGACTTCGATATTCGCGCGCCACAGTCCACGCGCCCGGTTCGGACGCTTTCCGGCGGCAATCAGCAGAAACTCCTCGTCGCCCGTGAGCTGGGTCAACGGCCGGGCCTGCTGGTGGCAGTCAATCCGACCTGGGGCGTTGATATTGCTGCCGTGGCGACGATTCATCGGGCGTTGCGGTCGGCTTGCCGTCAAGGGATGTCCGTCGTTCTGATTTCCAATGAGCTGGATGAAATTCTGACCCGTTGTCACCGATTCGCGGTTTTGCAGGGTGGGCGGCTATCGCGGCCGCTAACGCCTGATGTACCACTTGCCGATGTGGGGCGGCTCATGGCGGGTGACGAAGCCATTTGGGAGCGTCATGGCACGGTGGGCTGAGATGGCGCGTTCAGCGGCGCGCACCGGGTTGACGCTCCTGATTGCGTTGGCGGCCACTTTGCTCGTCCTGCGGGTGGCCGGTTATGCCCCACTCCCGGCGCTCTGGGTGATGGGCAGCTCGGCGCTGGGGGGGCCGTTTGCCATTGCCGATACCCTGGTCAAGGCGACGCCGTTGGCGCTCTGTGGCTTGGGTGTCACGCTGGCCTTCCGCGGCGGACAGTTCAACATTGGCGCCGAAGGGCAGATGTTGATCGGCGCGTTGGCGGCCGTGTGCCTGGGGTTGCCGGCGCAAGCGTCCTGGGCCGTCTTACCGGTTCTGCTCGGCGCGGTGTTGGCCGGCAGCGCCTGGGCCCTGATGGCGGCCTGGCTCAAAACCGCCCGTGGTGTCAACGAAGTGATCTCAACCCTGATGCTCAATGCGATTGCGTTCTGGCTGGTGAGTTGGTTGGTTCACGGCCCGCTGCAAGAGTCAGCGAAAAGTTACCCGCAAACCGACATGCTGCCGGAAACGCTCTGGCTGACGCGCTGGTTGCCGCCGACGCGCCTCCACAGTGGGAGCTTCATTGCCCTGGCCCTGGCCCTCGCGGCTCATGTATGGTTGTTTTACACACCGCTAGGGCTGCGCCTGCGGGTCATGGGCAGCAGCCCGACGGCTGCCCGGACGGCCGGAATTGCGCCCCGGCAGATGACTTGGTTGGCGCTGGCGGTGAGCGGTGGCTGCGCCGGGCTGGCGGGCGGCGTTGAGGTGCTTGGCGTCAGTCACCGACTTTATGAACAGTTTTCGCCCGGTTACGGGTATATGGCCGTTGCTGTCGCCTTGCTCGCCCGGCAGCATCCGCTGGCCGTGATCCCGTCGGCAGTTGCCTTTGGAGCTTTGGAAGTTGGCGCGGCCGGCTTGCAGCGGGCCGTTGGCGTATCAGCCGGATTAGCCGGAGTCATTGAAGCCTTGGTCATGTTGGCCGTCATTGTTACCAGCCGCCAAGCCAAAGACGAGACGTAGTTGGTTATGCCAGGACATCGTTTCTACGCGCCGTTAGAAAACTTTACAGCCGAGTCGGTGTGCTTGCCGGATGACGAAGCCCACCATGCCCGCCAGGTTCTGCGCGTCCAGGTGGGTGAGACGGTGAGCGTGTTTGACGGCTGTGGACGGGTGTTCCAAGCGACCGTGGCTGAAGTGTCAAAGCGCAGGGTCCGCCTGACGCTGGGGCCGGCGCTGCCGGTGACGGGCGAATCACCACTGGCGCTGACCTTGGGCGTCGCGTTGCTCAAGTCCGACAAGTTCGAGTGGGTCATCCAGAAGGCCGTCGAACTTGGGGTGACGTGTATCATCCCACTCACGACACGCCATGTTGAACCAAGTGTGCTGCGCGGCGCATCAGAGCGGCTTGAGCGGTGGAGGCGCATTGGCCGCGAGGCGACAAAGCAGTGCGGTCGCAGTCACCTGACAGCCATTGCATCACCCCATGGGTTGGCGGATGTACTGACGATGCCAGGCGTCAAGTTTTTTTTCACGGAACGGCAAGGCGTGGATTGGTCAATGGCCGTCAACCGAGTTGGCCCCTGCCCAGCAGCAGTTGTTGCCCTGGTTGGCCCAGAGGGTGGTTGGAGCGAATCCGAGCAGGCGTTGGCCGAGGCTCACAACGCGGTTTGTCTGAAGTTAGGTCCGCGCATCCTTCGTGCCGAAACGGCAGCCATCCTCGCCGTCGGCTTGCTTCAAAGCGCATTTGGTGATTTTGTCGTCAACCATCATGACACCTGAACCGATCACGCTCAACGTCTTGGTGTTTGGTCAGTGCCGTGCGCTCGTGGGAGCGTCGGTCGCCCCAGTGCAGGTGGTCGTCCCAACGACGGCGGCCGAGGTGATGGCAGCCGTTTGCCGGCAGTATCCGCAGCTTGCGCCGTTGCGCGGCAGTTTACTGGTGGCCGTGAACGAGGAATACGCTTCAGCCGAGACGCCGGTCAAGCCGGGCGACGACGTGGCCGTGTTTCCACCCATTGCCGGAGGCTGACCAGTATGGAAGTTTTGTCCACCGGCGACATCATCGGATTGATCCATGTGCCGATTGACACGCCGACAATTGTTCGTCAGTTGCTACGTGGTTGCGTTGGCGCGGTGGCGACCTTCGAGGGCGTTGTCCGTAACAACTGGCAGGGGCGTCAGACGCGCTTTCTTGACTATGAAGCCTACGAACCGATGGCGCTCAAAATGCTCCGCCGTGTCGCCGAAGAAGCGCGTGTTGCCTATCCTGACATTGACCGCCTGGCACTGGTGCATCGCCTCGGCCGCCTCATGATTTCCGAAACAAGCGTGTTGGTGGTGGTGACGGCGGCGCACCGGGCCGTTGCGTTTGACGCCTGTCGGTTTGGGATCGATCAAATCAAAATGACAGTTCCGATTTGGAAGCACGAACACTTTGAAGATGGCGACGTGTGGGTGGAGGGGGTCCGCCCCACGCCACTCTGAACCTGAAGGACGTGCCACTGCCAGCTTGGCCGCAGCGTGAACGAACAGGCCTCAGCCCCGGATGGCGACTTGCTCCAGATAGAAGGCAATTCGGGCCGCCACCGGCTGCCCATTGGCCTGTGTTGCCGGATGGAACGTCATGCGCTGGAGCGCATGATCCACGGCGGCTACCAGTGAGGCGTCCGCGTAAGGTTCGACGACATCTACGCACCGCGCTTCACCAGATGGTGAAATCTCGGCAATCACCAGCATGCCTTCGGGGCGTGTGGCCAGTCCGGCCGGCAGTGTGTCAAATCCGTTGCCACTGGTGAGATGGGGCAGCGTCGCGGTTGTGGTGAGTCCCCCAACAAAGCGATGCGGCTGGGGGTGCGGAACGTACACGATGGCATAGTCCGGTGTGGCCATCAGGCGCTGGAGTGGTGTCCACACAGTGACGGACAAGCTGCCGAACAACAAGGTCGCCACCGCCAACCCCAGCCCATAGCCAACAAGTTTGGGATGTCTGGTGATGCGCTGCCGCCAGGTTGGCCGCTGCTTGCCACGTGCGGCTTCCAAGTCGAGAGCGGTTACAATCTGGCGATGGAGGTGCGCTGGCGGCACAACTTCCGGCAAGGTGGCAAGCGCATCGCAAATCACCGTCGGTCTGTCATCCATCATGACCGAGACTCCTTTCGGGGCGGAAGGTTGAGCGCGGCGCGGAGCATCTCCCGTCCGCGCGCAATGCGCGATTTGACCGTCCCCATGGAAAGTTCCAGTGCCGATGCAATGTCTTCATAACTCATGCCGCGAATATCACGCATGACCACGGCAACCCGAAAATCAAACTTGAGCGTGGCAAGTGCGGCCAGAACCTGAGCCTGACGCTCGCGCCAGAGGGCTTGTTGCTCCGGGGTCGCGTCCGGTGCGGCGAGTGTTTCCGAGAGTGACAACTGCCCGTCTTCCGGTTCGGCATCGAGCGAAACGGTTGATGCTTGCCGTCGGCAGCGCCACCACCGGCGGTGATTGGCAGCGCGATTGACGGCAATCCGGTAGAGCCAAGTGCGGATGTCACAGTCACCGCGAAATGTCTGGGCGCCACGGTAGGCGCTCAAGAATGTTTCTTGCAGAACATCGGCGGCATCCTCTGGGTCGCCAAGCACGCGCAACAGCAAGTTGTAGATGGGCTTCTGGTGGGCTGTGACCAGAGTTTCAAAAGCCGCGTGGCTGCCGGCTCGAATGCCATCCAGTAGCTCAACTTCGGCGATGGAAAGCGGCTGCGCGGTTTCAGGGGCCGCAATGCCGGTTGTGTCCAGCGCGAATCGTAAATGGAGTTCAGAAGCCGGCAGCATGAGGTAACTCCAGATGAAATGAACCCAACGGGCCAACCCAAGGCGCAGTCGGTATAACCCACTGACACTCACTTGCCCAAAAGGTTCCCAAAGGTTTCGTTGGGCGGTTTCTTGCCGGGGTGTCGGTTTCGACCTCGGCTGTTTCACGGGCCGACGGTCAGAACCTTGTCAATGCCATGTCAAGGTTTTTTTCAACTACCTTCAACATCTTGAAAATAAATCAGTTAGGGTTGTTTTACCAAGTCTGGGCAAAATCTGGCACACGGTTTGCACGCCTGGGTAGTGCGACCATCCTTTCCTGATGCTGCCGAGGTTTTGCTACCGTGACCAAGTTCTTTCGCCGTTCATTACTGCTGCTGGTGCTGGTTCTCTTATCGGTTTTGGGTGGAGAAGCCATTGCTCAGACGAGCGTGGAAAACCCACTGCCGGTCAGCATTGTCAAAAAGGTGACACGGAAGAAAGCTACTCGAAAGGTTGCGCGGCGGCGAGTTGCGCGGAAGTCCGTACGTCGGGCTGCGCCCGTGAAGCCATCGGCAAAGCAAGCCGCGCGGGTGAAGCCAACCGTCAAGCCGTATTCGGCAAGCGTCGCTCCGTTGAGCACACCGGCAACATCGGACGTTGTGTTGACGGCCGACTCGACCCCGTTGACGACGACAGTCGATCAGGTTCGTTACACACTGGCCGGTTATATGGCTGCCGAAGATGGTTCACCGGTGCGCGTCTGGCACAGCCGGGAGTACACGGTACGGTCTCCCTATGCCTACCTGGGGCGCATGAAATTTGGTGACACCTGGCAGCATGTTTGGATGGAAACCTCTGGGACGCTGCTGGCCAGTGCCGTCACGAATACCCATACCGAGACGTTACCGGAAATTGCCCAGATGATGGAGCGTTTTCCAGACGGCGGGCAGGGGGTGGTGGTGGCTGGCTGGGATGACTTCGCGCCGCCGGTCGAACCATCCGTTGAAGTCGTCGAGTTTGGTGACATGCAGCCCGGTGTCACTCGGTAATGCGACTGTAACATCTATCAACTGCAAAGCTGTCCAGCCCGCTACGCTCGCTGCCTCACTGCCCAAATTTGGAGTTGGCAAGTTGCCTGCCGGTCAGTATAAGCTACCTCTGCAGTGGTAAGAACTTCCCTCTACTGACCGTAAACAAACAAATATGTCTCGGCAGCTCCGTCGTCCGTTGTTGGCCTGGTCGCTGGGCTGGGTTGTGTCGGCCGTCTGGCTGGCGGTAGGTGGGTTGGCCTATCCGGCCGCCGCGCAATCCGGTGTCGTGTTGCCGGGCGATGAGTCAGCGCCCGATCCGACGCGCATTGCGCTCGAGGACATGCGGGTGGACATCCGCATCGATCAACAGTTTGCGCGGGTGCGTGTCGTCCAGATTTATGCCAATCGAACCAACCAGCCGCTTGAAGGGAAATATATTTTTCGCCTGCCGACCAGCGGCGCCATTGCCGATTTTGCGGTTTGGGACGGGGACGTGCGCATTCCAGGCGTGATGCTTGAGTTGCCACGCGCTCAGGAAATTTACGGTGAACTCAAACGCCAGGCAATTGATCCAGGGCTGGTCACGCAAGAAGATGAAGCCGGCGGCACCACGGCCTTCACCGTCCGTCTGGTTCCGATTCCGGCCTTTGGAACGAAGCGCGTCGAGCTGGAATATGTCGAAGCGGTTCCGGTCGCCGGGCTGCGGTCGTTTTTCTCGCTGCCGCTCAAGCCATCGCAGTATGGCGTGCAGTCGGTCGGCAACCTGCGCATCCGGGTGGATGTGACCAGTGGTTTTCCGCTGGTGGCATTCAAGCAACGCGACACGGCCTACCCATGCCAAGTGACGCCAATGGGTATCAACCGCGTCCTGGCTGAGTATCAAGGCGCAGGCGTCGCCCTGACCCAGGATTTTGCCTTTGATTACGGACTGGATGTGTCGCGCACGAGTGTGAGCCTGATTGCCTACCGCTCGCCGGAGCCGCTCCTGGCGTATGATTTGCGCGATCCCAATCGAACAAAACCAGACGAAGACGGTTATTTTGAAGTGTCGGCGTTGCTCAACGAGCGCGGACTGCCGGTCAGCGATGCCGCCCCGCCACCCGCGCCGCCGCGGTCGGTGGTCTTGTTGCTTGACACCTCGCTTTCGATGAACTTCGAGAAACTTGACCGCGCTTACGAAGCCTGTGGGGTGTTTTTGAAGTCGCTCCGCCCGGAAGACCGTTTCAATCTGGCGCTGTTCAATGATGATGTGCAGGTATGGGCTGAGTCGCCACGACCGGGGACGCCTAGCGAGACGGCACAGGCGTTGGACTTCATCCGGCGCGGCTACCTGAGCGGTGGGACGGATCTTGCCAAGGCGCTCCAGCGCGGACTGGCGCTGGCCAAGGCGCTGCCGGGTGACGAGCGCGCGCTGGTCATCGTCACAGACGGCAATCCAACCTTGACAACGACGCGCGCCGGCAAGCTCGTCCGTGACTTTGCCGAAGCCAATGCCCAGGGTGGCCCACCGGTTCGGGTTTTCGCCTTTGGCGTTGGCGCGGATGCGAACCGCGATGTTCTTGGTGAGTTGGCGCGGGTAAGCCGTGGCGTGAGCGAGTTTGGGCGTGAAACCGACGACCTGACCTTCCGCCTGGATGCCTTTTTTGCCAAGGTCGGGCAGCGCCCGGTCGAAGGCATCAAGCTGCGCCTGAGCGATCCTGACAATGCTTACGCGGTGTATCCAAATGAAGACGCAACCGGCTATGACGGTTCGCGGGTGAGTTTTGTGGGGCGCTACCGCCGGCCGGTGTCACAGGTCGAGTGCTCGATCAGCGGCGCACGTGCCGGGCAACCAGTGGCCGCCACGGCGACCGGCACGCTGCCAGCGCAGGATACCACCCACGCCCACTTGCCCCGCCTGTGGGCCCAGGAACGCATTTCCGCGCTGCTTCGCCGAATGACGCTCGACGGTGAGGACGATGCGCTGATTGCCGAAGTCATCGCGCTGTCAAAGAAATACAACATTGTGACGCCCTACACGGCTTTTTTGGCGGCGCCCCGTGCGCTGCTCCGTCCGCGGGTGATCAAGCCCGGCGATCCGGTGTTGCGCGTGCGGGCCGACGCTTCAATCCGGTCGGTGGTGGCCGTCTTTCCCTTCGGACTCACCAAGCCGTTGACGTACCTGGCGGCCGATGACGTGTGGGAGACGCGCTTCCTTGCACCCAAGACCATGCAGGATGGTCGTTATCGTTGCCGTCTCATCCTGACGGATGCCAGCGGCAATGTCTTTCAAGAGGAAAAAGGTTTTACGATTGACAGCCGTCCACCGCAGTTGGGGGTGACGACCAGTCCGATTACCGCGCGGGCTGGCGGCGAAATTGAAGTTCGCGTGGCGGCTGATGCCGATACGCGGCGGATTACGGCGCGGCTGGCCGGTGGACTCCCCATCTTGGTCAAGTGGGACCCGCAGCGCAAAACGAACGTCGGCGTGCTGCGCCTTCCACCAGGCTTGCCGGCTGGGCGCTATGTACTGCTTGTCACCGCCGAGGACTTTGCCCACAACGTCGCAAGTCGGGAAGTGCCGCTGGACGTTCTTGCTAACTAGGCGCATCTCAAGCCACTTGCGCAGAGCCGTGGGCAGTTGGGGAGTGTGACAGGCGTCAGGAACTTCTCTGTAAGCTGAGTTGACGCCATCCGTCACTGGGCGAACGCGCCCCCATCTACCGTAAGGGCGGTCCCGTTGACAAACGAAGCCCCATCCGAAGCCAGCCACAGGACGGCACTCGCCACCTCTTCAGGTCGTCCGGCGCGCCGCATCGGATGGGCATTGAGGTACTTCTCAACCAGTTGTGGCGGGATATGTGATGCCGCCGTCATTGGGGTTTCAATGATGGATGGACAAACGGCGTTCACCCGAATGTTGGACTTGGCATATTCCAGCGCCGCAGTCTTGGTCAGTCCGAGCACCGCATGCTTGCTGGCAGCGTAGGGGGCGAATCCTGAGAACCCAACCAACCCGGCGAGCGATGCCACGTTGACAATGCTCCCGCCACCCTGTTTGAGCATTTGGTGGATTTCATACTTCATACACAGAAACAGACCGCGCAGGTTGACGCTCAAGACCTGATCAAACATGGCGTTGTCTGTATCGTGCAGGGGCGCCGGTGTGCCAAGCACACCGGCATTATTGACGGCGACATCCAGCCTTCCGAAGGCATGCGCCGCCGTTTTGACCAAGTCCGCGATGGCGTTGGCATCGGTTATGTCCACAACCACTGAAATGCCTTGCCCGCCACTGGCTTCAATCTGGGAAACGGTTTCGGCTGCCCCTTCAGCGTTTTGGTCAGCGACGACAGTTTTGGCCCCGGCGGCAGCAAAAGCCAGCGCAATTGCGCGCCCGATACCCGATGCCCCGCCTGTAACGAGAACCGCCGTGTTTTGAAATGTCTGCGTCATGGATGGCCCTCAAAATATCCATCTAGGCTAGATTTTATGTGATTTGGCAATAATTTGGTGGATTACGTGAACCTTTTCATAGGTTCAAGCGTCTCTGAATGTTGGTTGCGTCGTTACGCAGGTTGAGCGCTAACCAAGCGCGGATGTGGTGCTTTGCAGGTTTTCGATAAAAGGAGGAATCCGCCATGCAAGTCAAGTCCCTGACGCCAACGTTCCCTCATGTGCCGGAATTTACCTGGCCAAAAGCGGCCCTACAACGTGCTATCGAGTATTTTGAAAAGACCTATCATCGTGTTTTTGGGTGCTGGCATTTGGATATGAGCCGGCCGTTCACGATTGATCAACAAACCTATCGGATGTGCCTTGCCTGTGGTGCGCATCGCGCCTTCGACACCAATCAATGGAAAATGGTGGGACCCTATTACGTGAACCGTCGCCCCCTGGAGACAGGGCATCGTCGAGAGTCTGTCGTTGTCAAGTCTCCGGCTGCGGCGACATCAAACCGTGGATTGCGGCGGGTTGCTTAGGCGCACAGCCCTTGGGTGGGCTTCAACGCTCATCTCATTTCCGTCAGGCCCCAGTTGATTTCGGTCACTGGGGCTTTGGTGTGTTTGGACCAACCGCAGAGCTAGGTTATCATCGGACTTGCCTTGTCCGCTCCGGTCGAGGCAGTTTCTACAACTGAGCGCAAAACACGATGTTTTCTCGCCGAAGCCAACGTTGGTGGCTGTGGATTGGTCTCTGTTTGTTCGGGTGGGGGTGGAGTGCGACATCAGTGCTGGCCTGGAACCAAGCCGGACACGCTACTGTCGCTGCCATTGCTTACGCTCACCTGACGCCACGGGCGCGGGCGCGCGTAGATGCCATCCTCAAGCAACATCCCGAATATGCCGAGTGGACGCGCGATGTGTCACCAGCGCAAGCCTCACTGGCTGCTTTCCTGAGTGCTTCCTACTGGGTGGACGACATCAAGTTTGACCGGCGGCAAGGCTTTTCCGACCGCGAGCCGCCGCCCAGTGTCCATCTGGCGTATCCTGACATGCGGGTTCACGGCACCTGGCACTATCTCAATCGGCCGCTGGCGGCTCCAGGGGTCAGCATTCCACTCGACTTTCAAATTGTGGCGGCCGATGGTGGAGCACTGGGGAAAATCGTTGAAATTGAGGATATTCTGCGCCACAGCTCACCGGATAGTCCCCGGCAGTCCTACTACTTAGCCTGGCTCATTCACCTCGTCGGGGATGTTCACCAACCACTTCATACCGTAGCCCGTTGCTCAAAAAACAATCCCCAAGGCGACCAAGGCGGCAATCTGTTCATTGTCCGGCCGACGGCCGATACACCACTGGACGGACCACGCAAGCCAAACCTCCACGCCTTCTGGGACAATGCTGCCCTGGATGAATTGTCGCTTCCGGCCGTTCAGGCGCTGGCGCGTGAGTTGGCGCGGTCTCGTCCCGCGCGGCGGCACAGTCTTGCCCCGCCAACGACCTGGATTGATGAAAGCGCCCAACTGGCCAAGGATGTCGTTTACCAAGCCGGAGATGACGATACCCCAGAGCCGCCGGTGCTTTCCGAGTCCTACAAGATGAAAGCCAAGGCTGTGGCCCGCGAGCGGGTGCGCTTGGCCGGGTTTCGTCTGGCCGCCATGCTCAACCGGCTTTATGACCGCCCATGAGCGACTTGCCCCCGCCGCGCAAGCGATTTGGTCAGCACTTCCTCCGTGACGCCAACCTGCTGCGCCGGATTGTCGCCGCGGCAGACATCACGCGCCACGATCTCGTCCTGGAAATCGGGCCCGGTCGCGGGGCCCTGACGGAACTGCTTTTAGAGAAAGCCGCGGCCGTGGTTGCCTTTGAGCTTGACCGCGATTTGGCGAAGTGGTTGGAAGAGCGCTTCGCAGATGCGCGCTGGCGACTGTACACCGGCGATGTTTTGGACGCCGATCTGACAAGCTGCCTGGCCGAAACACGGGCGCTGTTCGGGTTGCCGGCCGCGCCGGTCAAGGTCGTAGCGAATTTGCCCTACAACGTTTCGACACCCATTGTGGAAAAACTGTTAGCCAGCCAATCGGCCCTAACTGACATCGTGGTGATGCTCCAGCGCGAAGTCGGCTGGCGGTTGGCGGCTGCGCCTGGCACAAGGGAATACGGTTACTTTTCCGTCATTGTGCAAGCGCACTGCGACGTCGAACGGTTGTTTGATGTGCCGCCTGGCGCGTTTCACCCACCACCAAAGGTTATGTCATCCGTGGTCCGACTGAAGCCGCGGGTTCCGTCCCTGCTTCCGCCGGACTTGGAAGCCATGTTCCGGCGGGTCGTAAGCCTCGCCTTTGAGCAGCGCCGCAAAATGCTTGGCGGAAGCTTGCTTCGACTTGGTTTGGAGCGGTCGCGCCTGTTGGCGGCACTCGCCGAGGCCGCGATTGCGCCGGAGTGCCGGCCGGAAGCACTCTCGGTTGAAGCGTTTATCCGCTTGGCGCGCGCGCTGGCCTGCCACGGGGGACTTGACGAGAAGGGAAGGCTTGAATAGCCTAACGAGTGCGAGTCGTGGTAGATTCGATTCGCGCCTGTGGGGGTATAGCTCAGCTGGGAGAGCGCTGCAATGGCATTGCAGAGGTCAGCGGTTCGATCCCGCTTACCTCCACCAAGTTTCTGAAGCGGACAGGTCGTGAGCCTGTCCGCTTGCTTTTTTGGGCCGTGGGTTGATGTGCCTGGTGGTTCAGGTCGCGTGGCAACCCGCTCGACCACGTCCAAAATTATTTCCGATTGCAACCTAACATGCAGTAGTTTGCGTCTTTAGCCGTCGTGGCGGCGAGTGGGACGCCGACGGACGGCTGCATTTTCTCGGTGTTCTTGTTCAACCATGCCTTACGAAGACCTACGAGCGTTTATCCGCGATCTGGAACAAGCCGGCGAACTCAAGCGCATCAAAACTCCGGTATCCTGCCACCTCGAAATCACCGAAATCACCGACCGCGTATCAAAGTCGGGCGGGCCGGCGCTGTTGTTTGAGCGGGTTGAAGAATCACCAATTCCGGTGATCATCAATGCCTTGGGAAGTCGCCGCCGCATGCTCATGGCCCTGGGGGTCAAGCAGTATGCGGAAATTGCCGGTCGGCTGAACGAGATTCTTGATTTCAAGTCCCCCCAGGGAATGTTGGAAAAGGTCAAGTTGCTGCCCAAGTTTGCCGAGCTGGGAGCCGTCTTTCCAAAGCGCGTCAAACAGGGACCATGTCAGGAAATCATCTTGCGGGAAGGGGAATTTGACCTGCGCCGCCTTCCGATTTTGCAGTGCTGGCCGGAAGATGGCGGCCGCTTCATTACCTTTCCGCTGGTGTTTACCAATCATCCGGCGACCGGACGGCGCAACGTCGGGATGTATCGCATGCAGCTCTATGACGCTTGCACGACCGGCATGCACTGGCAGATTCATAAGCATGGAGCCGCGCACTGGCGCATGGCGTTGGAGCGGGGCGACCGCCTGCCGGTGTCCGTGGCCATCGGTGGCGACCCGGTGCTGACCTTCGCTGCGATTTTTCCCCTCCCGGATGATGTGGATGAAATGATGCTGGCCGGCTTTTTGCGCGGCAAGCCCGTTCCGATGGTCAAGTGCGTCACAAACGATCTGGAAGTTCCGGCAACGGCCGAGATTGTGCTCGAAGGGTACGTTGATCCCCAGGAACTGCGCACCGAAGGGCCATTTGGCGACCACACCGGCTTTTACACTGAAGCCGACAACTACCCAGTCTTTCATGTGACCTGTGTGACGCACCGCCGCAACCCGATTTACCAAACCACCATCGTGGGCCGCCCCCCAATGGAAGACTGCTGGATGGGGGAAGCGGTTGGTGAAATTGCCAAACCGGTGCTTCGCCGCCAGTTTCCTGAAATTGTGGATATGCACCTTCCATTTGAAGGTGTGTTTCACAACCTGGCGATTGTTTCCATCAAGAAGGCTTATCCGGGCCATGCCCGCAAAATCATGAACGCTTTGTGGGGCACCGGGCAGTTGATGTTCACCAAAGTTGTCGTGGTGGTGGACGACGACGTACCGGTACATGATGCGAGCTATGTGGCGTGGTACGTCCTCAACAACATTGATCCAGAACGTGACATCCAGTTTACGCTTGGACCGATTGATGCGCTCGACCACGCGGCCCGCTTGCCGGCCTATGGCTCAAAGATGGGGATTGATGCCACCCGCAAGTGGCCCAGTGAGGGCTTTACTCGCCCCTGGCCCAGGGAGAATCGCATGACGACCGAGATTCAGCGTAAGGTGGATGAAAAATGGCGTACACTTTTCGGCAAGTAACCCAGCTTGGTGTCTTCCTGGTGTTGCTGACTGTCTTGGGAAGTTTGACCACAGTTTGGGGCGTGCCGGCTGACGACCCGCTCGACATTCTGGATTACCGAATCGACGCCGAAATCATTCCGGCAACCCAAACCTTCGTGGCGCGCGCCAAGGTGACAATGGATGCGCGCCGACCAATGCAGTCGGTGGTGTTCGAGTTCAACGGCTCTCTCGAAGTCAAGCGCGTGCTGGATGAGAACCGCCAGCCGCTTCAGTTCACGCAAGATCGCTTACGGGACCTCGATCTGCGGATTGCTCTGCCGCAGGCAACGACGCCGGGAGTGCCGTTTGCCGTGACTGTGGAATACGCCGGGCAGTTGCTTTCGGCGGAAGGCGGTGTCTTGGCCAACAAGCGGTTAGCCTATGTCGGACAAGATGGAACGGCCTATCTGCTCTACGGCGCGCGATGGTTTCCCTTCCACGGTTATGCGTCTGATACGGCAACCTTCACGCTCAACCTGACCGTTCCAGATGGTTTGACGGTGGTGGGCTATGGGTTTCAGTCAAAGCAGCCGATAACCGGCCCGGGTGTGCCATCCCTTGAGCCGGAGCGTCGCGCCCCGCCGCCACCGGAGGTCACGCCGCGTCCTACGCCGCCCCCGCGTCCGCGTCCACGGCGGCCGGGAACAATGTCTTGGCAGGCGCGTGCCTTCCCATCTTTTTCAAGCACGGCTTCTCCGGCCGCGGCAGCTTCCTTGCCGCAGGCAGCTTCCTTGCCGCAGGCGGCCGCGGCTCTGCCAAGTGGCACGGGTACGCGCACGCGCTGGTCGTTTGCTTCGGTTCGGCGCGTGCTGTTTGGCAACCTTGCCATCGGTCGGTACCAAGTGCAGACGTGGCAGCAAGGCGATGCCCAAGTGTCGGTCTATACGCGCCCGGGCAACGAAGCTCTGGCGGCGGCGTATGCGGAGGTGGTTGCCCAGGCGCTTGATCGCTATGAACAACATTTCGGTCGCTACGCCTTTGGCCCTAAGCTTGACCTTGCCGAAATAGATGACGAAAGCCTTGATGCCACGACGACAGCCGGCGTGACACTCCTGGCGGGGCGAGTCTTTCGCTCCCGCGACCTGCCACGTGAACTGCTGTGTCGTGAAACCGCCTTTCAGTGGTGGGGGCAAGGGGTAGTTCTGAAGTCCTTTGATGATGCTTGGCTGTCACAGGGGCTGGCGACCTACGCCTATCTGCTGGTTGAGGAAACTCGGCGGAACGAAGGCGAATTTCGTGAGTTGGTGCGGGACTTTCTGGAGCGGGCGCTGGCCTTCGAGTCACAGTCGTCGCTCCGCCGCACCCCAGCCGAACTCGATGATCAGTCCTCTGCCTATCGCTCGATCATGTTTTACAAGGGCGCGTTTGTCTTTCGGATGCTGCGGGGTTTTCTTGGCGAGGAAGTATTTTTCCGGCTTTTGCAGACTTGTTATAACCAATACCTCGAACAACCAATCAGCTTGGCCGACTTTGAGAACCTGGCCAGCCAAACCGCAGGGCAAGACCTGCGCTGGTTTTTTGCCCTGTGGGTAGATTCGACGGGTGTGCCGGAGTTTGTCCCGGACTACAAGATTCTGCGCGTTTCGAGCGGTGGTTATCGGGTGCGGGGGACGCTTGAACAAAACCTGGAAGGTTTCCGCATGCCAGTGGATGTGACGCTCGAAGCCAAAGGTGGAAGCGAACGCGCGACGCTCCAGTTCAATGGACGGGAAGCCAGCTTTAGCCTCAGCGCCACTTCCGAGCCGCGCGAGCTGCTCATTGACCCCGATGCCAAAATCTTACGCACGTCAGATGAGCTGCGCGTGGCGGTGGTCGTGCGGCGCGGCATCCAGCACGTTGAGGATGGCGAGTTCGCTGAAGCTCAACAACAGTTTGAAGCCGCCATTCGCGTCAATCGTCGCAGTAGCTGGGCATGGTATAATCTCGGACTGCTGTACCTAAGCCAGCGAAACTACGAAAAAGCGCGTGATGCCTTTGATGAGGCGCTGGATGGCGATCTGCGCCCACGCTGGGTTGAAGCTTGGGCCGCGCTCAAAAAAGGCAATGCCTATGATGCGCTGGGACAGCGTGACCGGGCTGTGGCGGAATACAAGAAAGTCATTGACTTGGGTGATAGCGCGGAAGCCAGCGAGCAAGCCCGGCGGTATCTCGAACGGCCATATCGCCCTGAGCCGTAGACGGCCTGAATCGCCATGTTCTCGAAGTCAACCACGCTGAAGTTGAGTATCGTCCTTGGGTGTGGCGTCGCAGCCGCGCTCGCCTGGTTCGTTTGGCGGCAGCAAGTCGCTGCCATGCGCGCCTACGCTCCAGATTTGTCCCAGGTGGACTATGTCGGGTCGGAAAGCTGCCGCGCCTGTCATCAGGAGGAGTCTGAACACTGGTCGCAGTCGCATCATCACAAGATGACGCAAGTGGCTACGCCGGCGTCAGTGGTAGGGGACTTCAACGATGCGACGTACACCTACAACGGCGTGACTTCACGCATGTTTCGGCGTGGTGATGAATTTTTCATGGAAACGCTTGACCCAAGTGGTCGCCTGGCGGTAGCGAAGATTGTCCGTACCGTCGGTTCGCGCCGTTTCCAGCAGTATGTGACCCAGGTTGGCACGACGTTTTACCGTCTGCCCATCGCCTGGAACATCGAGAAAAAGTACTGGTTCAACCTGCAAGGCCTGTTTCTTCATCCAGACTTGCCAGACTTCGGCCGCCACACGAGTGTGTGGAACAACAACTGCATTTTCTGCCACAACGTCAAGGGCAACCCCGGCCTGGATTTGAAGACCGGGCAGTTCACGGGAACCAAAGTCGAGGAACTGGGGATTGGGTGCGAGGCCTGCCATGGACCCGGAAAGCTACACATCGAAAAGAATCAGGCGCTGGGCTGGACCTGGCTGCGGCGCGTAGCGCGAGCAGACGACCCCACCATTGTCAATCAGGCCAAGGCTGAGAAACGCGCCAATACGCAAGTTTGTGGCCATTGCCATGGGCAGCGGCTTCCGGTGGAGCTAGATAACATTCGGCAAATCATGGCCAAGGGCGACCCTTATACGCCTGGCGAAGACTTGGCGAAGTATTATCGCCCCCTCGACATCACGGCCAAGGTCGGCGACTACAGTTTCGCGCCGCGCTTTTACCCAGACGGGACGCCACGGCTGACCGCGTATGAATACCAGGGGCTGCTGATGAGCAAGTGTCATACCGAAGGAAATATGACCTGCATAAGCTGCCATGACGTGCACAAAGGCCGTCAGCAGTCACTGATGCACGACGAGATGCGCGGCAACAAGTCCTGCACGCAGTGCCATGCGGCAATTGCCGCCAACCTGGAAGCTCACACCCACCATCCAGCCGATAGCAGCGGTAGCGCCTGTTACGAGTGTCACCGGCCACGCATTTCCTTCGGACTACTGACGGCGAAGCGGACGCACCGCATTCTCAACCCTGAGCCAGACAAGAGCCTTTCAACCGAGATGCCGAATGGGTGCAACATGTGCCATCCCGGTGAAAGCGCCGAGTGGGCGGCGCGTTACATGACGCAGTGGTATGGGCCGCGGTATGCCCTTTCCAAGACAAATGCCGCGCGACCCGAAGCGCGGCGCTCAGAAATGGTTCGCGCGCTCTTTAGCAAGGACCCTTCTGCCCGAATCACCGCCGCCTGGGCACTGGGGACGAGCGGAGCCGATGGCCGCGCGCGTGACCGCAAGTGGGCCATTCCCTTCCTGATCGAAGCCTTGCGCGATACGTACCCCGCCGTGCGGTACTTCGCCTATGACGCACTGCGAAGCGTCTCCGGCGAAGACTTTGGATTTTTCTACCTTGCCGACGAGCGCGACCGGGAAGCCGTCATTGGGCGCTATGCGGCCTGGTGGCGGGCGGTGCCAAAACCTGCCGATTGGCTACGGCCGGCAAGCGTTCCACTCGATGCTAACTGGCAAGTTCCTCCGGCGCAAATGGCCGCTTTCCGGGCCGAGCTGGCCAAAAGTGCTGCGATTGATATCGGCGAGTGATGAGGGATAAAGGAGAGTGACCGACGGCTTAGGTCGGCTGCGTTCTTATGCCTCTGCCCGGCTGCCGGCCAGGTTAAGCCCGCTGACTTCGAGGAGTCCAAGCGCAATGTTGGCCAAGCCGATGCCAGTTACCGCCCCGCGAACATAGCCGCTTTGAACAATGGCGGTGAAGTTGGTGCTGGGAAAGCGCGCCGTGAGCCAAAACAGGAAATAGTTACTTTCCCAGTAGCTCGTCCAAGGAATAATGGCGAGCAGTAGCCCGACTTCAAGGCAAAGCAACATGAAGAGCAGCGCCGTAAGCTTGACGGACATGTGGGGTAATCACCTGAAGAATTATTGCTTTACCCGTTGACGCAGTTCAGCGAGTTTTTCGGCGACTTCGCGGTAGTTGATGTCCACGGCATAAACCATTTCAAAGACTTCCAGCGCTAGGTCGTAGCGTCCTAAGCTTTCATAAGCCAAGCCAAGGTCATAGCGCATGGCCTGGTATTCATCTTCGGTACGACCTGGGGCCTCTACGCCACGCTTGAACCAAACGGTGGCCAGTTGCGGCTCGTTTTTGGCCATGAAGCACAGCCCCAACATGTTGCAAACCTGGAAGTAGTGTGGATTCGGCGCATGTGGGTCAGTGCCGCGGAAAGCCGTCTGAAACTCTTCGATGGCTTCATCGAAGAGGTCCATATCCTTATAGGCAAGACCAAGGTTGTAGTGAGTTTCAAAGTCCGGCGTGGCCTCGGCGTCAACTTCCACGCTTTGCTTGAATTCATCGAAGACATCCTGGAGTCCCGATTCGCCAAGGAGTAGTGAGCCGGATGGAGTTGAATCTGTAATGGGCGCTGGCTTGGATGTCAGGTTTGTCACCGCCGGGGCATCAAAGTGACCCAAGTCGAGTTCTTCCAAAGCTTTTTCAAGCTCACTCACCAGTCCGTTCATGAGTGATCCCATGGACTCCGGTTGGGATACCGGAACGTCAGCCGGAGCACCAGTGGGGATCGCTAGGCTGGTAAGGGATGGCTCGGATGGTGGCGGCGGAGCCTGAACCTTGGCTAGAAGTGACAAAATTTCGGGGTGATTGGGAAACTCAACACTGAGTTTGGCTAAATTGTCCCGGGCAAGGTCGAGGAAGCCCTGCTCGATATAGAACGCTACCCCATCCAGTTGCTCGCGTAGCTTGGCTTCCGCTATGACATTGAGTGAATCACTGGATTGTCCTTTGCTTATGTCAAAGACATGCTCTTCAACGGCAAAGTTGGGTAACTGTTCGGGCGGCAATGGGGTCGGAAAGTGCGCCGGTCCACCGTAAATAACTTCAGGCTGAACCATGAAACCGTTGTCACGTGTGTAGCCGAAATCGCTCTCAAGCGCCGGTGGTGGCGCCGGTGGTGGCGCCGGTGGTGGCGTTGGTGGTGGCGTTGGTGGCCGAACCGCGCCACTAATGTCAATTTCGACTTCGTCGCTTGTGTAGGTTGTCGGTGCGCTGGACTGCCCCGATATACCCATGGAAGGTGACAAATCAAAACCTACCGTAGCCGGTGGGTTCAGTTGTTGGGCTTCGGCCGTGAAGTGCTGACTTTGGGCATAATCGCCCCGCTGCGCATAAATGTCGGCTAGTGCCAAGGCTTGTTGACTGGCTTCGGCCTTTTGTTCTGCGTCCGTGTAGAGTCTCTTGAGCAGAAGCCGAACTTCGATGCTCTGCGGCGCTTTCGTCAACACCTCTTCGAGCAGCTCAATGGCTTTGTCGGACATGCCGAGATTGGCGAACCGTTCGGCATCGGCCTTTAGGCGGAGCACTTCGTCGGATAATGCCTCTTGGGGCGGCAGGGGCGGATAACTTGGCGGTGGCGTGAGGTCGGTAAAACCGCCACTCTGGAAGCCGTTGAAGCTGCCACCAAAGCTGGAGTCAAAGCTTTGAGTCGGAGCAGTAAAGCCCCCAGACGCAGCCGCGTTCGTGCCCACAAAGTCAAACCCAGGCGTCCCAAAGGGGCCGACGCTTGGGTTTGGCTGCAAGGCGGCAAATCCTGAACCCGATGTGTAGCCGAAGCCGGTGCCCTCGGATGGTGCAGTCGGGAAACCTGGTGTGCCGGTGGGGGCGGTGGGTATATCAACGAATTCAACCCGTTGACCAACCCCACCGGTGTAAACAGGCTGATTGATGACCCGCTCTCGTTCGGCAATCGTTGGCGCAACAACCGTGGTGAAGCCCCAGTTGCGCAGCTTTTCTAGGTGCGCCGGTTCATTGGGTTCAAGTTCGATGAGTTGCTTGAGGGCGTTTTCGGCGATGCCGCGCACGTCCTGCAGCATGGCTTCATCAGCCGGGGTTTGGGGCGGGGTTAGCTCACCCACCTGCCGCAGGGCGACATCAGCCAAGTGGTTGAGCGCCATCAAAAGCTCATTGTTTTCACCAAGGCGCTTGTAAATCTGAACTAGGCACTGCCGCGCATGGATGTGGTGGGGCTGCTGTTCAACGACCAAGTCGAGCAACTCCAGCCCACGGGTTTCCTGGCGACGACTGATCATCGGCTCGATGCACTTTTCAATCAGGTCAACCGCGCGGTCGTATGATCCGTGCTCGATGAACTTTTGTGCTAGCGTCAGGAGGTACTCAAAACGAGTTTTGTCAACCTCGATGAGCTTGAGTAAGGCAACCTCGGCTTGATTGAGCAAGTCTGCCTGAAGGTAAATTCGCCCGCTCAAAATGAGCAGGTCAACGTCATCTGGGCGCCGGCGGGCGACGTCGTCCAGAAGTGCCACCGCGCGCGCCGGATCGCCTTGTTTGATATAGATCGTTGCCAGTGAATTGAGCGCCGGCGTACTCAGGGGATTGAGTTCTAGTACCCGCTGAAAGACCTGCTGGGCTTCAGGAAGATTGGACTTGCGGATGAGTTGAGCGCCAGCTGCAATGTAAGCCTCGATGGCTTGCTCAAGCATCCCTTCCCGTTGGTAGTTTTCAGCTAGCCGCAAGCGCGCTGGGACATTCTCTGGATCAAGGTCTGCAACGCGCTGGAGTAACTCAAGCGCCTGCCGGCTCCGTCCGTTTTTGGTGTAATAGTCGGCAAGTTCCAGGTACTGCTTACGCGCTTCCACCATGAGGTTCTGGCGGATGTAAAGCTCGGCCAGCTTGAGCGCGACATCGGCATTGCCTGGGGCAAGCTTGTAGATTTTCTTGTAAACCGCAATGGCGCGTGGGGTATGTCCATCCCGGAGCGTCGCTTCCGCCAACTTCACGAACGTCATGATCGCATCGTCGTTTCGTCCATCCCGGACGTACAAATCGCCAAGAATGTTGAGCAAGTTGGTGTCGCCTGGATTCGACATGACCAAGGTTTCATATTCCTTGATCGCCGGTTTGATCTTGCCTTGCTGAACAAGCTTCTCGGCTTTTCGTAAGTCGTTGGCTTTGGTGTAGGACATGGCGTTGCTCCCGTCGCGGTAAACGCCGCCGAAAGATTTTGCGACGACGGAGGCTCAAGGATGATAGGTGGGCGAAAATATCACAAGAGTCCTGGACTGTCAAATGCTAGAATAGGCTTGCCGCTTTCGCAAAGTTCAGTTAAATCAATAAGTTAGCCTTTTGTCTCAAGCAGTGGAAAACTGGATTGAGGGATGACTCCGCGAAATGTCATCCGGTGAATCGGCAGTGGACCATGGGACGCTAGTACTTGCCGATGGTAAGCTGTTCCATAGCCTTTATGACGTGCGAATCCATACGGTGGATATTGGGCATCCAGGGCCGTCATCAGGCGGTCACGATAGACTTTGGCGATGATTGAAGCCGCGGCAATGGAAAGTGAACGCGCGTCTCCGTGCACAATGGCGCGCTGTGGAATGGCAATGTCCGGTAGGTCAACGGCATCAAGTAAAAGAAATCTGGGCTGGCGGGGGAGACACTGAAGCGCCTGTCGCATGGCTTGGCGAGTCGCCTCAAGGATATTGATTTGGTCAATGACTTCCGCGCTCACCACGCCGATGCCAATCCCGGCGGCGACGGCCTCCAATTGGACATAAAGCCGCTCGCGGTGAGCTGGAGTGAGTTGCTTGGAGTCGTTGAGTCCGTTAGGCAGGGCGTCTGGTCTAAGGATGACGGCTGCGGCGACGACAGGTCCTGCCCATGCGCCCCGTCCAGCTTCATCCAGACCGGCCACATCGTGGACGCCTTGCGCCCAGAGCGGCGCTTCAAACTCATCTGTGGGGTGTGCGCGGCTTGGCATAGCGTGATTTGTCCCGTGCCCTTGTCTGTCTGGCTCAGTCTGTCCGGTGCTGCCAACAGTAGCCGGTCGTACCGTTGACCCACCGCTGGCACGGCGTCCCTTTTTTCGTTTTCGCTCCACAGCGATGCCGCTCCCGTGAGATTGTCGCGGCTGGCATTTCAGTCGGTCCGGCAGTCATGAGCGCTTGGCTGGTTGTCAGTGGAGGTAAGGGAGGCGGTGGGTGGACTGCCTGCCAAACGGTGTTGCCGACGCCAGCCGCTAGCCCGAGGATCAGTCCGAGTCCGAAGGTCTTCCACTGCGGCCCATCCAGGCGGTAGCCACACGCCGGGCAGCGACGGCCGAGAAGGGCCGCGCGTCCGTGCGACTGCCAGGTGTCAGGTACTGGTGGAATAGCTTCGCCACAAGCTGGGCAAAAGTTAGCATGCGGCACCGAAACGCGCCTCCCGATTTCGACCGATGCGCATTGTGTTGCGCGCGCGTAATGTACTGTCGTTTTGAAGGACTTCGCAACGCCGAGGTGTCCTTGCCATCGGTCTTCGCGTCAGTGGTGATTGCTTGAGTGATTGCTTGAGTGATTGCTTGGTGTGGCTTGAGGGCAAGGTTTACCGAAACCTCCGCTTCGACCCTCTCGATGGGCGATGGCGTGGAAGGCGTTTCTGGGTGGTTCGTTGCCCCCGATGCTCCCGCCATCTGCTGGGCGGGCGGTCAACCCTGACGTTTCAGACGTGCTCTCACGCAACCTCTCCTGGGTAAACGGCAAAAACCTTTTGCCCAATCGCAGGCTGGATGTAGGTTGATGGTAGGCGTCCGGTGGACGCTGCTTCCTGCGTTGTAACGTCTCGACACGTTCTTCCCCACGGCGCCGAAGAGCCAAATCTTCCCTAGGGAGGATGCCTCATGTCAGCACGTCGCGTTGTTGCCATTTATGGTAAGGGCGGAAGTGGAAAGTCTTTCATTACCTCAAATCTCAGTTATTACTTGGCTGGCAAGTCGCACCGCGTTCTCCAGATCGGGTGTGATCCGAAGCACGACTCTACCGCGTTGCTCTTTGGTGGCAAGTCACTGCCCACGCTGCTTGAAGCCTGGGCATTGCGCCAAGAAGCCAAAGCGGCAAGTCTCGTGCCCCCCATTAGTGAAGTTGTGTTCAAACGCCATGGCGTCTTTGCCATGGAACTCGGCGGGCCTGAAGTCGGACGCGGTTGCGGCGGACGCGGCATCACGTTGAGCTTTGATTTGCTGTCGCAAATGGGTTTTGAGGATTGGGAGTTTGACTACGTCATTTACGACTTTCTTGGGGATGTCGTCTGTGGCGGCTTTGGAACGCCCATTGCCAAGTCCATGGTGCGGGACATCATCCTGATTGGCGGCAATGATCACCAGGCGCTCTATGTCGTCAACAACTTGTGCGGCGCGGTTCGCTACTTTGCCGAACAGGGCGGGGCAACGCGCGTTTTGGGAATGGTGGTCAACCGTGACGACGGCTCTGGTTGGGGTGAGCGGTACGCGCGCGAGGCTGGGATTGACATCATTACCAGCATTCCGTTGTCAGACGAAATCCGCAACCGGAGTATGGCCTTCCAGTTGATTTCAGATGACCCGAAACACCGGGGTTACTTTGAAGACATTGAATGGGCCATCCTCCATGGCACGCCCAAGCTCCCTAAAGCCGTGGATTTCGAGGCTTTCTCCAGTGACATCATGCGAACGCGCAGCCTAGGCGGACTTGACCCAGCCCTGGAGGAAGACCTCATCCCGTCGCAGTTGGCGTGCATGGTGATTTAGTGCGCGCTTTGGAACGCTGGCACTGAACAAGGCGACGCGAACCTGACCCGGCAATCGCCAGCCGGCGCGGGGCAAGCGCAAACGTGTGACGCGGCTGTAAGCTTGCGCCACACGTTTGCGCTTTTGCGCTCAAGCTTCTAGTCACTCGGCAACCGATTTGCGCCAGTAGGTAAGAATAGGTACGCTCCGGTCGTCGTCAGTGATCCCAATCGGGCTATGGCATTCGATTGCGGCACTGGCTCGGGTTTCTTTTTTTGTTTGCCGCTTGGTTTACTCTACCTCACGGTTGCGCTTCACGCTTATGGCAACAAAAGACTTCGTCCACTTGCATCTGCATTCTGATTACAGCTTGCTCGATGGCGCCATTCAGCACGGCGCATTAGCCGAACAGGCCCAGCGCCTGGGATTCAGCGCCATGGCTGTCACCGACCACGGCAACATGTTTGGCGCGATGGGCTTTGCCAACGCCATGAAAAAGGTTGGCGTCAAGCCAATTATCGGCATGGAGGCTTATGTGGCGCGTGGCTCCCGCCATGACCGTGGGAAGCTTGACACCGAAGGCGAGCGCGGAACCAATCACCTGATTCTGTTGGCCACCGACGAAACGGGCTATAAAAACCTCGTCAAGTTGGCGTCGCTGGGCTACACCGAGGGGTACTACTACAAGCCGCGGATTGACAAGGAAGTGCTTCACGCCCACCGGGAAGGTTTGGTGGCGCTGTCGGCTTGCATGTCGGGCGTGCCGGCCTCGCTCATTTTACGCGACAAGCCGGATCGGGCGGCCTGCGAGGTTGGCGAATACAATGAAATCTTTGGGCGCGGGCGCTACTTCCTTGAGCTTCAGTTGCACCGTGGCGTTGAGGAGGCGCAAACCAAGGTCAATCGCGCGCTCACCGAAATTGCCGAGCGGCTCGATGTGCCGTTGGTCGTGACCAACGACGCCCATTTCCTAACAGAAGCCGACCACGAAGCGCACCGCGCGCTCCTGTGCCTCCAGACCGGCAAGCCACTGCGCGAGGCAAGCTTTCACTACTCGCCGGACCACTACGTCAAGAGCCAGGAAGAAATGTGGGCGCTGTGGGGGAACGAAAACCCGGAGGCGCTGCGCAACACGCTGCGGATTGCCGAAATGTGCACCTTTGAGTTTGGCAAGTCGCCAAACTACTTGCCGGTGTTTCCGGTTCCCGAAGGCTTCACACTGACGAGTTATTTCGAGCATGTCACGCGCTGCGGCCTCGATGAACGCCTGCGCCAAAATGCTTCGGCCGAGCCGGAGAAATATCAAGCGCGACTCGACTACGAAATCGGCATCATCGAGCGCATGGGCTATGAAGGCTACTTCCTCATTGTCTGGGACTTCATCCGCCATGCGCGTGAGCGCGGCATCCCGGTTGGGCCGGGGCGGGGCAGCGCGGCCGGTTCACTGGTAGCCTACGCGCTCCACATTACCGATGTGGACCCGATTGCCCACGATTTGCTTTTCGAGCGCTTTTTGAATCCTGAGCGCGTCTCGATGCCGGACATTGATGTGGACTTCTGCATGCGTGGGCGTAGCACGGTCATTGAGTACGTCAGTCAGTTTTATGGACGCGAGAACGTCTCACAGATTGCGACGTTTGGAACCATGGCCTCGCGCGCGGTCATCAAGGATGTGGGGCGCGTGCTGGAAATGCCCTACCCGGAGGTTGAGAAGATTGCCAAGCTCATTCCGCCGCCGCAGCGTGGGCGCAACGTCTCGATTGCTGACGCGCTCAAAATGGTGCCCGAACTCAAAGAAGCTTATGACAGGAAACCCGAAGTCAAACGTCTGATTGACCTGGCCCAGCGGTTGGAAGGTGGGGCGCGGCATTCGTCCATCCATGCTGCTGGCGTGGTGATTTCGCCCCGGCCGGTTCACGAACTTGTGCCGGTTTTCAAGACCAAGACCCGCGACCGTGAACGTGGGGAAGTCGAAGTCACCGCGACGCAGTACAACATGAATGACCTCGAAAAGGCCGGCATGCTCAAGATGGATTTTCTTGGGCTGACGACGCTGACCATCATCGAGGACTGCCTCGCCAGCATCGAGAAGGAAACCGGCACGCGCCCCGACTTGACGACCATTCCCGTGGATGACCCAGCGGCGCTAAAAATGTTTGCCGACGGCAAGACAAACGCGGTCTTTCAGTTTGAGGGCGATGGGATTAGTGAAATTGCGCGCCGCCTCAAGCCCAGCGGCTTGGATGACATTGTAGCGCTCAATGCCCTTTACCGGCCCGGCCCGCTTGATTCAGGCATGGTGGACGACTACATCGAGCGACGCCATGGACGGCGGCGCGTGACGTACGATTTCAAAGAGCTGAAAGGCGTCTTGGAAACGACCTATGGCGTGCCGGTGTTTCAGGAGCAAATCATGGCGATTTTCCAGCAGTTGGCGGGCTATTCGCTGGGCGAAGCCGACTTGGTCCGCCGCGCCATGGGAAAGAAAAAGCGTGAGGAACTCGATGCCCACAAAGCCAAGTTCATAGCGCAGGCTGTTGAGCGCGGGCACGACCGGGCCAAGCTCGAAAAGCTCTGGCAACAGCTCGAAGGTTTTGCCGACTATGCCTTCAACAAGTGCGTCACCGGCGATGCCACCCTGGTGGATGCGGCGACGGGCGAAGCCGTGACAGTCGGGGAACTGGTCACCCGCTTAGAGAGCGCATCCAGGGTCGCCGGCCAGGACGTGGAAGCGCCCCAGTCCGCGGCTCATCAGGCGCCACTTCAGACCTATAGCTGGGACGGTCAGGCCGTGGTCTTGAACGAACTGGTGGACGCCTTCCCGACGGGCGAAAAAGACGTGGTTGAAGTTGAGCTGGAGGATGGGCGAACCCTGCGCTGCACGCTCGACCATAAGTTCTACACCCGCGATGCCGATGGGCAGGCGGTGTTTCTGCCGTTGCGGGACATTCTCGCGCGCGGTCTGGCGCTCTATGCTTGGGACGAGCCGGCAAGTGTTCGGCCAGACCGTGTCCAGCCAGAAGCAGTAGCTGCGCGGACGTTGCCGTTGCCCGGCGCACGCGCGGCCGGTTCGCCTGGACATTGAACCTCGCAAAGTGAACGATGACGCCGACGAAGCGAAGCATTCTCATCGTAGATGACGAACAAAATCAGCGCGACATCTTGGACATGATCCTGTCGGCAGAAGGCTACCGGACGGCGACCGCGCCCAGCGCCGAAGCCGCCCTGCGGATGACCAAAGCCGAGCGGTTCGATCTGGTGCTGACCGACCTCAAAATGGGAGGGCAAAGCGGGTTGGATTTGCTCCGCGCGCTCACACAAGCCGACGCTTCCCAACTGGTGATCCTGATGACGGCGCATGGTTCGATTGAATCCGTCAAGGAGGCCTTGCGTCTGGGGGCTGTGGATTATCTGGAAAAACCACTCGACCGTGAGCGTTTGCTGGCAGTGCTGACGCAAGCCCTGTCCCGCCTGGACGCGCTCGATGATGACCTAGTCGGTGCGAGCGAGCCAATGCAGAAGCTGAAAAAGATGATCCTCAAGGTGGCGGTCTCGGATGAAACCGTGCTCGTGCGGGGTGAAAGCGGGACGGGCAAGGAACTCGTCGCGCGGGCGCTTCATCGGCACAGTCCGCGTGCCGCGGCCGTCTTTCACGTCGTCAACTGCGCGGCCATCAACGAAAACCTGCTTGAATCCGAACTCTTCGGCCACGAGAAAGGCGCGTTCACCGGCGCGGTTGCCGAAAAGAAGGGGCTGTTTGAAGTCGCCGACCGGGGAACACTCTTTCTTGACGAAATCGGTGAACTCAACGTGGCGCTCCAGGCCAAACTCTTGCGCGCTCTCCAGGAAGGTGAAGTGCAGCGCGTCGGTTCGACCAAAGTCATCAAGGTGGATGTCCGGGTCGTGGCAGCGACGAATCGTCCATTGGAAGCCATGGTGGCAGCCAAGACCTTTCGTGAAGACCTCTACTACCGACTCAACGTAATTCCAATCCACTTGCCACCGTTGCGCGACCGGCGGGATGACATCCCGCTATTGGTCGAGTGTTTTCTGGCGCGACAGTCACGCGGCCCAAATCACTACACGATAACCCCGGCGGCGCTCCAAGTTTTGCAAGCCTATGACTGGCCAGGCAACGTCCGCCAGCTCGAATCAGCCCTCAAGCGGGCCGCTTTGTTATGCGAGGGGGATATGCTCGGCCTGGAAGACCTGCCGGTTGAAATCCGCCAGGCGGCCGGACTGCCGGAGGCTGAAGCCGCCCCGTCTTTTCAATTCCGGCTGCCACCAGAAGGCATCTCGTTTGAGGAAGTCGAGCGCTCACTCATCATTCAGGCCATGGAAAAAACCGACTGGAACATCACCCGCGCCGCCAAGCTCCTGGGGTTGACGTTCCGCACACTTCAGTACCGACTGGAAAAGTTTGGGTTGCGCCGCTCAGGCGACGCGCCAGTTTCTGAGCCTGAGTAGTCCGCCATGGCGCTTTCCCTGGAACCAACCCCGGAATCCACGCCGGAGCCAGCCCTGCTCGACACATCGCCGGTCAGTCCGCTGGCGACCGAGCGGCGCGTTCGCTGGTTGACGTGCGTCATCGCCGCCGGCCTGGCGCTGGCGGCCGGAATGTGGTGGCGATGGGGCGTCGGCGTCGGCGTGGCGCTGGGTGGGGCACTGGCCTACCTCAACTTTCTTTGGATGCAAGCTAGCTTGCGCTCCATCGTCGCGGCGACGACCTCCATCGGAGGCAAACCGTCGCGCTGGCAGATGGGTAAGTTTTTTCTGCGCTGGATCGTAATTGGCGTGGTCATCTGGCTGTCCATCCAGGTTGCATTCGTCCCGCCAGTTGCCATAGTATGCGGCCTTTTCGCATTGCCGTTGGCCGTCATCGCTGAAGCCCTGGTGCAGGTGAGATATGGGCTGGACCGCGCCGGTCACGTAACTTTGGAACATGAACAATGACTATGGTTTCGTCCATTGTAGGTTTTCCCTGGCCGCTGGCCCTGGCTGATGAAGGGGCCGCCCATCCGCACCCGTGGCTGGTCGAACAAATTCACCACCTGACCGGCCTTTCCGACCGGGAACTTCCCGGTCATGTCATCATGCTCCTCATCGCGGCCGTGATCTGCGTCGTCGGTTTCAAGCTGCTGGTTGGCAAGCCTTCGGTTGACAAGCCCAGTTTTGGGCAGCAGATCGTCGAGATCATCGTGCTTCAGGTGCGCGATATGGTGGAGCAATCCACCGGGCAGTATGGCTTCAAATACTTGTCTTATTTGCTTCCCCTGGCGGCGCTCATCCTGACCTCGAACCTGATGGGGTTGTTTCCGCTGTTTGAGTCGCCCACGGCGAACTTCAACGTCACCTTGGCGCTGGGGCTGATGACATTCATCTACTACATGTTCATGGGCTTTGCCCAACAGGGGCTAGGTTATCTGAAGCACTTCACGGGCGGGCTGACCGCCGGATTGATGGCCATCATGGGCGGCATCATTTTCATCTTCGAGATGTTTAGCAACGCCATTCGTCCCGCCACGCTGGCCCTGCGCTTGATGATCAACATGTTCGTGGATGAGCAGCTCGGCATTGCCTTTGGCACGATTTACCAAATCCTCGTCCCGATCCTGCCCATGCTGCTGGGGACGTTTGTGGCGGTGGTGCAGACCTTCATTTTTGTCCAACTGGCGATTATTTACCTGAGTGAAACCGTGCCGCATGATGACCACGGTCACGAAGACGAGCCTGCGCATGCTTAGTTGGGCTTCGATGGCTGTCCGGCCTGCCGCTTTTTCTTTGGCTTCTTTCCCTGGCGCTCAAAGTTGCCTTGGCGATACGCATCGGCCTTTCCTGTGTGTTGCTGGAACGCTGCACGTCCCAACGTCGCAGGCTGCAATCCCGGACACACCGCACTCATGAAGCGTATGGCCGAGCTGACCCCGAGCGTCGTTGTTTCACTACCTCTAACGCTTTGGGAGATCCCTGCATGATGAAAAAACTTGTTCTGAAAACCTTGGCTACGGCATCGTTCCTGATGGCGATGTCATTTCCGGCGCTGGCGGCCGACGGCACGAGCGGCGGCGGTACGTACAAAATTGCGCTCGGGGCACTTGCCGTTGGTATCGCCGCGATTGGTTGCGGACTCGGTGACGGCAACGCCATCGCCGCCGCCTGCGAAGGCACGGCGCGCAACCCAGGCGCCGGTCAACGAATCTTCACCACGATGCTCATTGGTATGGTGCTGATCGAAACCCTGGTGCTCTTTACCTTTTTGGCGGCCTATCTGGGCTTCTGAGGCAGGGCAAGCCGAGACTTTCGCCGTCCGTTGCTGATGATGGGTAACGGACGGCTTTTTTGCTTTGTGCCTCAACAAACTAATTGACGTGTAAGCTCACGGCCGTTACTTTCGCGCTACTTCACGCATAAACCACCTGTCGCCGACTTTGTTCAGTGTGCCGTCACCGCTAGGTATCGGTATGGGTGCGCTCAGGGAACTAGGGTGTGAAGGATTCGTGCGCGTCTGTCAACCGCGCAGCATAACTGTATTCTTTTCGGGAGGGAGTCCCCATGTCGCGTACCACCGGTAAGGTCAAGTGGTTCAATAACAGCAAGGGCTATGGATTTATCGAGAATCCAGGCGGCAATGATGTATTTGTCCACTATTCAGCCATCAAGGAAGACGGCTATAAGTCGCTTGATGAAGGACAGGTCGTTGAATATGAAATTGTGAATGGGCCGAAGGGTCCGCAGGCCGAAAACGTCACCAAAGCCGTTTGAGCGCCCGGCGTTTTGTTCCTCCTCACCTCAAGCGCCTTACAAGCCAGCTTGCAAGGCGCTTTTTGTTCGCTCCTTGAATTTGTGCTGTGTTTGGCAACCCTCCCGGTTGGCTTGGGCGTGATGTGAACTTGTGCCAAGCTGCGGTCACGTCAGTCAGGCACGTCAGTCAGGTTAGCTTCGGTTGAGAGCGAAATGTGAATATCGTGGACGTTCTGGAGGGGCGCATCACGATTCAGGCCCCGCCCAAAGCCATCCTTCCATACTTGGTTGAGCCAGCGTTGTTGCCGTTGTGGTCGCCAACCGAGGCGCGTGTGTCCCGCGTTGGACGCAAGAAGCACGGGGTTGGCGCGAAACTCCGCGTGCAGTTTGTCGCTCACGGCTTAGACCCCATCGAGTACGAAATCATCCACCAGGAAGGGACCCGGCTGGTCAGTCGGTTTACCGGCACAATGTCAGGGGAAGACATCTGGACGCTGGACCCGAAAGACAAGCGCACTGAAGTCCACAATCAGATGGTGTTTTACCAGCCGGATTTTCTGACGCTCGTTGGCTGGAAGGCGGTCGGGCGGATGGTGGCCGAACGCGACGTGCGCAACAAAATGCCGCTGCTCAAGCGGGCCGTCGAGGAGCAATGGCAGCCAGAAGACGACTCATGACACAGTAGTGTGTGAACCCCTGACCATTGCTGTCTTGACTAAGAGGTATGCGCCCCATGGACAATGCAAACGGAGCGCCGGATACGCCAGAACCCGCTTCTGAAACTTCTCCAAAAAACAAGCGCGCCCCAGAGGTGGTGCGCCCACCAATTCTGTTGGCTGACACGCAGGCGATTGTCAGGCGTATCGAGGGCCAGATTGGGGAGACGTTTCTCGTCTACTGGAACTCGCCCGGCGGCTCGGTCTGTCAAAACGATGTCGTGGGATTTTATGAACTGCTGCGCGCGATTGGTAAGCAGGATCGGGTGACACTCTTCATCAAGTCGGATGGCGGTGATGGGACGGCTTCGTTGCGGATTGTTCACCTGCTGCGCCAGTTTGCGTCCCACGTCACGGTGGCCGTACCGCTGGCTTGTCTTTCAGCCGCGACAATGATCGCACTTGGGGCGGATGAAATCTTGATGGGTCCACTCGCTCATTTGTCGGCGGTGGATACCGCGTTGACCCACGACCTGTCGCCAATTGACAAGGACAACCTGCGCGTCCGGGTGAGTCCTGATGAACTCAATCGCATCCTGACACTTTGGCGACAGGAAACCCGCGGTGAGACGATGAACCCTTACGAAGACATCTTCAAGTACGTTCACCCGCTCGTCATTGGCGCGGTGGATCGGGCCAGTTCGCTTTCGATGCGGTTGTGCACGGAAATTCTGTCTTACCATCTCGAAGATGTTGAAAAAGCCCGCGCCATCAGCCACACGCTCAATGCGGAGTACCCATCGCATGTGTACCCCATCACACTCCGCGAGGCGCGGCGGATTGGACTCAACGCCCATGAACTCAACCCGGAACTCAATGACTTGCTCATCGAACTCAACGAGATGTATTCCGAGATGGGCCAGAAAGCCATCACGGATTTCGATGAACAGAACTATCACGACAACGGAATTCTCAATATCCTAGAGTGCCGAACGAGTCAGATTTTCTATCAGAACGATACCGACTGGCACTACATGCTCAACGAACGCCGGTGGATTCGGCTCAACGACAACAGCTCGTGGCGCAAGGCAGAACTGGTCAACGGCGAAGTTGTGCAAAGCGTATTTCACATTCGTTGAATGAGGATTTGGGGCGAGTCGGCGCCACGTCTTGGAACCGCCGCCGGCTGAACTAACTGAGAGAAAAGAAAAACGCGCCCCAGGCGGAGCGCGTTCAGGAATCAGCGTGAGTTGAAATTAGGCTGGTCGGCGACGAAACCCGCTATGGTTTGCGCTTAGGCAGTGGCGGCGATGGGTTCACCGGTCGCCTGTTCAGCCTTGCGCCGGCTGGTTCCCTTGGGTTCTTTGTCGAGCTTGCGCGACATTTTCTCGACTTGATTGAGAATCCGCTTGATGTCCGAACCATTGGCCAAATCAAGCGACGCAACGACGTTGAGGACTTCTTCCCGCAGCGCTTCCTTGTCAAGCGCGGCCTTCTTCGACGTGGGGCGCGCCACTTCGGTAAGTTGGCGCACGAGACTTTCAAAAAATTTCTGAAGGTGCTCAGCGATTTGTTTGGCCTGAGCAATGGGTGCTTCACTGAGCTTGTTGACCTGGCGTTCGATGTCTTTGGTCGTGGGTAGGTTGAGGTTGGGGAGGGTTGGCATCGGAAGCGTCGGCACCGTCAGTTCAACTTCATTGCCGCGCGCCATGGCATCATCGAAGAACTTCTTCACATTGTCGCGGACGACGAGCGTTGTGCCGATGCCGAATTTGACACCTTTGACGGCCGCCTCCGAGACGACTTCAAACGGGGCGCGGGCTGGTTGCGTCACCAACCGCTGCGCGGCCCGTGACCGTGGCTTGGCCGCCTCCGGCGTGGTCTTGCGGGTGGTTTTCTTGGTGGTCTTGGTCGTTGCCATATGAGTGCACTCCTTGTTGCGGAAAGTATCAAAACAAAACTATTGAGGTTGTCCCAGTGTCACGACCGGGCAGCGCGAACCCGCTTGCGCGGGGATATCGGGTGCCCATTGGCGGCGGGCTGAGAAGCGATGCCATCTGTGTCTTGTGCTGCGCGCGTGAGCTTCCCAAGCTGCTTTTCAAGCTCAGTGACGCGGCGCTGGAGGCGGGCGAATTCCGTGGCTGACGGAACGCCATGCTCCGAGAGCTGTTCGGCCACGCACTGCGCGACGAAGGCTTCGATAACTGCCCGCAACGCCGGCGCGAGTTCGTCCGCGCTCGTAGTGTCTTTGACTCCAGGGCGCAGCGCCTCCCGGAGCATTGCGCCTAAACGCTCAAACTGGCGGTCAATCTGGTGCACCGTATCCAGCCCGGCCGAAACCGTCCGCCGCATATAGCCAAAAAACAGGTCGCCCGGCTGCCGAATGAACGATACCAGGGCGTTGCGCGAAATCGGCTCGGTCGGCTGGCGAACCGTGGCCGCGGCAATCTTGGAAAGGGTGGCTTCCGTGATGTCTTCGCCGCTTTCTTTGTCAATGACTTGGACCTCTTCACCGGCCTGGATGAAATCGGCTAGTTCGTCCAACTTCACATAGCGCCGGGCGGCGACATCGTAGAGCTTGCGGTTGGCGTAACGTTTGATTGTGCGTGCCATATTCGCTGCGTCCATCCTTTGGCGTTGGGAGTCTGAAGTTCGGGTAAACCAACGCTGAGATGAATGTAACGCGATGCGTCAAAAAAGGTCAAGCAAAAAATAACGCAATGCGTCAGAAAAAAAGCTCCTTTTCCCCCGCAAATCTAAGCAGGAAAGTGCTTTAGCGTTCTGGTGGAAACGAGTGCCGCGCCGTGCGAATTTCAACCCGCTCACCGGCGCGGCGGCACTGACGGGCCTGGCGAAAGGCGGTGGTGAGGTCATCTCCGTCAGCATCGAGGGCGGTTGTCGGGGGGATTGGAAGGGGCAGGGCATCGGTTATTTGCACGAGGCGGTCAAGGGAAAGCTGAAACCCGACTGCCGGCTCATCCACCCCAAACAAGCGGGTGAGCGCGTCGTAGCGCCCGCCGCTGCCCAGGGCGACGCCACTGCCTGGTGCGTAGAGGTGGAAGGTCATGCCTGTGTAGTAACCGAGTTGGCTGACGTTTGCCGCATCGAATGTCAACCGGTCAGCAATATCAAGCGCCGCCGCCACGTCGAAAACATGCTCGATGTCGTCGAGGGCCGATCGAATTTGAGGATTGTCTGTCTGGGCGCGAATCCGGCGCAGGGCGGCTGTCTGCCCATGGGACATCAACACATCTTGCCAGTGCGCTGGTGCCGGCTGTTCCTGGAGCCAGCGCGCCAGTGCGCTGGTTTGCCGCCGGTCAACTAGGTTGCGCAGCTCATCGCGTTTCACCGGCGAGAGCGCCAGTTCCGCGGCGATTCCGTCAAGGAGTCCGGCATGGCCAAGGGAGACTTGGGCTTGGGTCAGTCCGAGCCGTTCCAGGGCTTCCAGGGCGACCAGCAGGACCTCGACATCCGCCTCCAGCCGGTCATTGCCGAAAAGCTCCGCGCCAAGTTGCCAACTGGCGTCCATGGGGTGGCGCGCCGGCTGGGCGTTGCGGAACACTTCGCCCACGTAGCACAACCGAATGGGGCGCGGCCAGTTCTGGCAGCGCATGGCGACGGTGCGCGCAACAAGCGAGGTCAAATCAGTCCGCAGGGCTAGCACCTCTCCCGCGACATCCGTGAAGCAGTACACCGCGCCAGCCGAGTGCGCGCCGGCGCTATGGGCAAAGAGCGCGTAAGCGTCGTACACTGGCAGCAGGATTTCTTCATAAGACCACCCGTGAAACGTCTCGAGAACAAGGTGTTCAATGGCCCGCCGCCGCCGCGCTTCGGGTCCGAGAATGTAGGTTACGCCGGCTGGAAGTTTGAATAGCGCATCCGTCATGGTAGTTTATAGCCACACTTCTTCAAAAACTCGGTGCGCTGTGCTTGTACTCTAACCGAAGCGGCCAACGCAAAAGTCGTCTCCTTAGGGACGGGAAGGGCTGCCGATGTCGGATACCAAGGTGCCTTCAGATACCGTCGTGACTGCTGGGGAGAACCGTGTCAGGCCGTGCCCAAACTGCGGGGCCGGGCTGTTTTCAGGGCAAAAATACTGCATTCGCTGTGGATTGCGGTGCGATCCGGCCGCTCTTGAGCGGTTGGCGATGCTGGACGTTGAGCGACGGGCAATTTTGGCGTCACTTCTCCCCGCTGTCGCGGCGGGCGCTCCGCCGATTCAAGCGACATCCGTTCCGGCCGCCGCCCCACCGTTTGAATCAGCCCCCACGCAGGCCTTATCCGCCGAGAAGCCACCGGTAAGCTTGCCGACGGCGGCTGATGGCTTGCCCACCAGCCTAGCCGGCGAGAGCACCACCTCCACGGCGTGGCTGCTCAAGACCATGGTCTATGGTGGTGTCACTCTGATGGCAGTTGGCGCACTCATCTATTTGCGGGAAGTTGTTTTGGAAAGTCCGGCCCTTCAGCTTGCGCTGCTCACGGGCGTGACGGCGGGGCTTTTAGGCCTGGGTGTCCGGGGACTTCGTCACCAGACGGACGACCTTCTCGCCCGTGGTTGGCTGTGGTTGGGGGCGTTGCTCCTCCCACTGGACTTCTGGGCCGGCGTCTATCACGGCGTGCTGCCGACCGGCGTGGGGTGGGGCTATGCGGTGGTCTGCGCCGTGGTGTACTGGTTATTGTCCGTTTGGCTCGCTGACCGTGGACTGCCCCACTTGGCGGTGCTCGCCGCGCTCACGGCCGGGGTATGGTTCGGGCTTGACCGGCTGACAACGTCGTTGGCCTTGACGCTGGTGGTGGCCATAGCGGCTGGCTTTGCCGCCTGGTCCGCTACCCATCCGTTCCACATCGCCGCTCCTGCCGGCTGGTGGTGGGGTGGGGCGACCATCGGACTGTGCGCCAGCGTTCTGCCCGTGCTCGATGAGTTCTGGCTGGGCGGCGTTGCCGGGCTGGGTTGTTTCGTGATGGGGCGGTTTGTCTCCATCCGGGTGGTTGGTTGGCTCTGGGTCGGAGCTGGACTCTGGTCACTGACGGTAGCTTATGGGCGCTGGCTCGGTGCGCTCGAACTGTCGGTTGGGTGGATGACGGCCGGCTGGGCCGGCTGGTTGCTCGCACTGGCAGCCGGACGCTCCGCCGCTACCCGGTGGGCGTCAGAAAGCGATGAGTCCGTCGCTACCCACTTCCGAGCGCCTTTGTGGTGGGCCGAACAAGTGCTGGCAGGGGCGCTTGGCTTGTGGGCATTGGTGGGCTTTGTTGCCGCTTCCGAGGTGGCGTTGCTTCCGGGTTCGCCTATCCACTCGCTCCCCATTGAAGAAGCTTATGGAAACTGGCTGGCCTGGTTCTTGGTGATGGGGTGGGGAGGCTGGCAGTTATGTGAGACGCTGTCCTGGTTTCCGCTTGGACTGGTGACACTCGCTGTTTTGGCCAGCGGTGGCGTGCTGGTCTTGTCTGTTTCCGCGCATCCGCTGGCAGTTCTGGTGTTGCCGGGGCTGTTGTGCGCCGCGCGTCTGGGCGTGGAGTTGCTTGGGGTTTACTTCGGGAAACAGTACAGCACGGAGGTAGATACTAGCTTCGGCCTGGATTTTGGACTCGCCCACCACCCCGACATTGTCCCATCACGAGTGATTTTGGACATCAGCGCCGGTTTGTGTCTGGTGGTGCTTGTGGCGCTGGCCGCGGGAGATTGGAAGTTGGCGCATACGCTGGGGCTGGGGCTGGTGATTGGTTACAGCGGTTTGTGCTGGTTTGCGGCCGGCGTCCCGACGACGCAGCGGGCCTATGCCTTGGCGATGTGGAGTCTGGTTTATGTTGGCCTGCTCAGTACGATCTGCGGCGCGGGACGCGCCGCGCTCATTGACGTAACCCCTTCGGTAACGCTTGTAGCCGCGGCCGTTGCCATTGGCCTGGCCCGTGAGATCGAAGATGAACCGATACTCAGGTGGGCGTTGCGGGAAGTATCGGTCGGCATGCTTGGCTTTGGGGTGCTGGTTGGCCTGACTGGTGTTCTCATGGCACAGGGGCATGAGGTGGGCCACGGCTTGGCGTTTGTTGCCGCAACGAGCGCAGGCTGGGTGGTCGCCGTCTGGCGGCAAGCGTCCTGGCTGATGCTTGCTGCCACGCTGTGTGGGGGATTGGCAAGTGTCCAAGTGGCACGGTGTGCCGGAAGTCAGCCTGAGGTGTTGCCGCTGATCGGCATTCTGTATGGCTTTACCTGCGCCTGGCTGGGATGGCGCTGGCAACGCCACCGCGCACAGGGGGGCGCGCTATGGTCGGCTATGGCAACTGCCGGCCAGATTGGCTTGTGGCTGGCCGCCTTTGGTGGGCTGGTCGTCATCCCTCCGTCTTTCCCATCCGGGGGCAACTTGGCGACCGGCGCGAGCCTTGTCTGTGCCGCCGGCGCGCTGACCACGGCGAGTTTTGTTGTCCGCCAAGCGGTTCTGTCTGACCTCTATGCCCTGGGTGGGCTGGTGTGGGGTGCCGCCGCTTACGTGTGGTGGCTAAGCCACGTTGGTTTGCCTGTGTTTGCAAACATCGCATACATCACGCTGCCCTATGGCGTACTGACGGTGGGGATTGGGTGGCTCAAGCAGCGCTTTCAACGTGGGTATCCAGTTTTGTCTGAGGCGCTCATTTGGTTGGGGAGTCTCATCTTTTGCGTCCCGGTTGTCCTCCAGGCATTGCAGCGCCGCCTGACGGACAGGGTTGCCCTGTCTTATGACGTTGTGGCTGACGCTGCTGCGCTGGTGGCACTGGTAACTGGCTTGGCCACGGGTTGGCGCGCGCCCAGTACAGTGGGGGCGTTTGCCCTCAGCTTCCACCTTGGGTTGGTGGTGGTGTATAGCGTGCCGTGGGGTGACATTCCGTACAGTGTTTACCTGACTGCGAGCGGATTGACCCTGTTTGTCATCGGAACCTGGCTGTGGCGTCACTACCGGTGAGCGTAAAACGGCGCGCATCGTGTTTGGTCTTGAAGCATAGGTTGGTCTCAACGCCGTCGCCTGCCAACTCAAGGGCAATGGTTGAATTGACACTGCGAAAGAAACTTTGTTAGCTTTCGCTCACCTTCTTGGGACGTTCCTAACGCTTTCAGAAATAGCTTTTTCCTGCTTCTGGGAAACATTATGCCGCTTGTTGGCGATCTTACCGACCTCGCACTGGTGGACATCATCCAGATTAACTGTGTCGGCCGAAATACGGCTCGACTGACCGTGCATTACCCAATTGGCGATGGGGTGTTTTACTTCGCCGACGGTGAAGTCGTAGATGCGCGTTTGGGTAGCTTGGTTGGCGTTGAGGCAGTTTACAAGGCACTGGAATACGATCAGGGTGCTTTTCGAATTGATACCGGTATTCCAGCCCCAACGCGGACGATTTTTGAGCCTTGGGCAAACCTCATCATGGAGGGGTTACGCCTGCTGGATGAAGCCCGCGCTGGGCGCGGCGAAGAGGGTGAGTCGTCCACCCCGACGCCAGCCGCGACGCCGACCCGGACCCCAACAACGACCAGCGGCGCGGCCCGCGTCGTCAACATCTATCAGTCATTGGTCAACGACTTGACGAAGGTCAAGGGAATTGACTTGGCGTTGGCGGTCTCTCGGGATGGCACCGTTCAAGCCGCCAGCAAGGTCAAGTCCGCCGAAAAGTTGGGCATGATGGTGGCCTTGATGGTTCACCTCGGCCGCCTTGTCACGGTTCCGGGGCGCGTTGGGCCACTGTCACGGATGACGATTAGCGTTGGCCCGAAAAAGGTCATGATTTTTGATCTTGAAAACTACCTGGCCCTGATCGAGTTTGGCGCGGCGGTTCGATTCGAGACGATGAGTCCGCACATTGATCGCATTTTCCGCAAGATGCAGGCGCGCATCAACGGTGCGACCGAAGGTGTTTCGACCGGGTTACTGGGTGGAACTGGCACGTTGACGCCGCCGGGTCCCTATGCTGGCCCGCTGACGATGTAATGCCACCTTGCCTCGGGTCACGACTCTGGTTTGGGTTTACGCTTGGTCATGATTGTTCCGCGTGGAAAACCGGTTCACGAGAATCTGAGCACATCCTACGTCAACGTTGCTGCCCTGTTGGCTGACCTACAAGTCAATGAGTTTACGGGGTATGTGTCGGTTGAGTTCTGGGGCTACAGCAGCTATGTGTTTTTGTCACGTGGGCAGATTGTCAATGCCTACGAGGCGACTGACTCCGTGATTCAGCGTGAGCGGGAAGCGCTGGATGGGTTGCTCTCACGCGCCCAGGCGCGGAATGGCAAGGTTGGTTTTTTTCATCACCCGGAGGAAGTCATCCACGCCATTGCTGGGATTATCAACGGTGAGCCGGTTTACCGTGACCTATCCTCAGACTTCACCAATCTTGAAAAACTGGTCGAGAAACTCGTCAAATCAGATTCAGTCTGGTATGTCGAAGTGCTGTTTGAACAGGAACCGAGTGGCGGCATCATCTACATTGTGGATGGCCGGGCGGAAGGGGTTTGCTCGGTTGAGTTCGGGGGAGAGGGGCAATACCAGGTGGCGCTTGGGTCAGACGGGCTGAAGCTGATCTATGAGCGTGTCTCGAAAGGGGCGACGTTCAATGTCTATCGTGGCACCGCTGCCCCAGATACCCTAGTCACCACGATCAAGCCACCTGCTACGGCCCAACCACGGCTTGAATCAGTATCCGTTGGCGCGGCTCCGGTGGAGCAGGTGGGGGCCCTCAAGCCAACGGAGGAAATGCCTCCGCCTACGGTTCGCGTGCCAGAAGTGCAGCTTCCTCCACCTACGTCGCCAGTTGTGGATATGGCGCTCGTTGGCGATGCGGACGATGGCGACTCGCCGCTTGAACTCGAAGACGAGAGTACGCGACCGCTGACTCGTGAACAATATGCCGAACTTGTGGGCTTGATGGGGGAAGTGGTTAGTGCGGTCGAGGCTGGCGTGACTGACGCCCTCCGGCGGGCTGACTTCTTGCCATCATTTCGGGAGGCGCTCATCAACATTGCTACCCATTATCCGTTTCTAGACCCATTCGCCGCTGAGTTTGAGTATGCTGGCGGTGTGGCGACCTTTCGGGGGAAAGCGCGTCCGGCCGATTTCGTGGTTGGGCTGGCCCAAGCCCTGCGCCTGACGGTCGCTGACCTTGATCGCCGCGCGCCAGAGACTCACGTGCGTAGCCACATCGAGACCGCCCTGCGCGCGCTGCATCAGCGCCGCCGGTCCGAGTTTGAACGCTATGGGTTGGAAATCGCCACGAACGAAATTCTAGCGCCCTCGGCTGGATAGGTGGCGTTAGCCTCGTCCGGTGAAGCCTCGGCTTCCAAGGAGTTCTTATGTCAAAGGCTCACGAAGTGTTTCTTCAGGATTTGATGCGCACACCCGCAGGCATCAAGAGCGCCTTGCTTGTCAACAATCGTGGAGAAGTCCTGCTGAGTGCCGGGCAGTTTGCCCTCAACTCACAGGCGACAGTGCAGATGGGGGTATTGTTGGCGCAACTGTCGGCTGTCGCTGAACTTGAGTACAACAAGGTCGAAGAAATCTCGATGGTCTTTGGGGAAGGGCGGGTCACGACCTTCACAAACCTTGACTTGATGATAGAGACCACCTATGGTATCCAGGAAGTCTTCCTCATACTCGTTAGTGCACCCACTGGAAACCTGCCAACCATGCGCATGAGCGTCAAGGTGGCGGCCGATAAGCTGAAAAAAGACCGCGCCGTGGCCGGGCTGCGGGTCAGCGTCAGTGTATTGCGTCGTAACCTCTTGACACGCGACCGACTCGATGCCACGAGTTGGGAACTGCTTGAAGCGATGAACCGCGCCCAGTGAGCCTCTGGTGTCCTGGTGGACTGACTCGATAGGTGGGTCGGTAAAGCGTCGGTTGTGCGGTGCCCTAGCGGGGGGCTGGCGCACCTGATGGACAGACCTCAATGGACATTTTTTCTGATCCCAGGAACGCACGCCATGTCGAATGCATTCAGTGGTAATCTCGCTCAGCTCAAACTCATGGACGTCCTACGCTTGCTCCACGCGAGTAATCGCACCGGCACACTTGAACTCAGTCACGATGATGGACGGCAAGGCGAAGTTCACTTCGACAACGGGCAAATCGTTCATGCCGTTTATGAGGACGCAGTTGGGGAGGATGCCGTCTATGGTTTGTTCTCATGGGGCAGCGGAAAGTTCAGCTTTACGGCCACTGACACTCCGACCGATGAGCGAACCACCTATCTACAAACCGAGGAAATCCTTCTCGAATGTGTGACTTATGCCACGGAGTGGGAAAGTGTGCGGCGGGTTGTGCCTTCAGCGCGGGCCGTATTTCGCCTTTCCTCGCGCTCGATGAAGGAGTTTTCGCTGCGCGCTGAAGACTGGTCAATCATTCAAAATCTGGACGGCACGCAGACAATCGGCGAGATTGGCGACCTGACGCAACTCAATGAGCTGATGGCGTCAAAAGTCATTGTCCGCTTGTACGACCTGGGGTTGGTCGAATACGTTGGCGAGCGCCAAGAAGAAGATGTGCAGGTGGACGCCGTATCAGAAGACGTCATCCACCAGACGGAGAGGGAACTGATGCGGGCAATTGGACCAATGGCGCCAATTGTGCTCGAAGACTGCGCTGAAGCAATTGGCTTCAAGCTGCGGCAGTTGCCCAAGGACATGATGCCGGCCTTGGCGGAACGCCTCGCCGAAGAAATTCCTGACAACGAGCGGCGCGTCAAGTTTCAAGAAGCTATGCTCGAAATCATGCAGCACTTGTATGCCTAAACGCCGTTGCCCAAGTAAGCCCATCATCGGTCTTTCGCCCTGTGCTGAGTCTCGGCTGGGATGGGGACGAAGAGTTTACCTTGTGACGGATTAGTCGTCGTCTATTTTTGCCCATGAAGTTCAATATTCGGAACAAGCTTGTCATCTTTGCGGCGTTGCTTATCTTCGCGCCGCTGGCTTTGTCGGCATTGGCATTTGTCGTGGTGGTGAGCGGCACGATTGATGCCAACGCCCGCCGTGACGTTGAAAAAGATGCTCGCCTAGCTGACCGGATTCTCCGCTCTAGGCAACAGACGTTGCGCGAAGTCGCCCAGGCGACCGCACAGGCCGTGGCGGCAGAAAACTTGATTGATTCGGCTGCGTCTCCGACCGGCGCTTCAAGCGCTTCCGGGAATCCTGCTCAGGTCGCGCAGCAAAGTCAGGCAAGCGGGCAGCAAAAGCTTATTCAACTCATCAAGCAGCGCGTTGAATCCTCTGGGGTGGACTTCATCGCCATCCTCAACACGAAGGGCCAGGTGCTGGTGCGGAGCGCCGGAAGTGGCGAAGACTCCTTCAGTGACAACCCGCTGTTTATCAAGGCCAAAAATGCGGCTGAAAGCAACCAGCCGGACGCCCTGCTCCGGGCTTTGGTCGCCGGCTCGGTCAACGAGACGCCTGACCTGCTCAAAAACTTTGGCCTGGCTGAACAGTTCAACCGTAACGCGGTCTCACAGGTTGGACTGATGATCGAAGCCATTGCTCCCGTGGTATCCGGCAATCGGGCGCTGGGTTATGTCGTGACGGGACAACTCATCAACAACGCGCCCCAGGACGAGAATCGGCCGCTGGCCGCCCTGACCCGGGAAGTCAAGCAGACGCTTTACCGTGATCTTCAGGAAGTCGCTGTGTCCCTGGTTCTCGCCAAAGACAAAAAGGTTATTTCAGCCAGCGACCCACGTGCGCTAGGCCTGACCGTTCAAAGCGAGCTTGCGGCTGACAAGCCCACTGCCGTCAATAACCCATTGCTTGGCGCGAGTTACAAGACAGCTTTCGCCCCGGTCAAGGGACCAGACGATGTCACCATCATTGGATATGTTGGGGTTGGTGTTCGTGAGAGCTATTTCAGCCAAGTCTTCAACGCGACGCTGCTCATCATCGCCGTTGTCACTGGCGTTTCACTGGTGCTTGGGGTTGGTGTGGCATTTGTTCTCTCACAGCGCCTGACCCAACCAATTCTGAAGCTTACCGATGCGGCCAATCGCATCAGCCTTGGCGAGCTGGATGAGCCAATCAGCGTGGCAACTGGCGATGAAATCGGCGAGCTGGGCGAATCACTTGAGCGGATGCGCATCAGTTTGAAACAGGCTATCGAGCGTTTGCGCAGTCGCCGCTAACGAGAATCATCTGTGAGGGGTGCTCGATGAAAATTCATGAATACCAGGCCAAACGCCTCCTGGCGAAGTTTGGCGTTCCGGTGCCACGGCATCACGTGGCGCTCAATCCCCTGGATGCCTGCATGGCGGCCGAAGCTCTGGGCACTTTTCCCGTAGTGCTCAAGGCGCAAATCCACGCCGGCGGGCGTGGCAAGGGCGGCGGCGTCAAGTTGGCGCATTCGCTTGAAGAAGTTGAATCCATTGCCCTGCGCATGCTGGGGCACAAGTTGGTAACACCCCAGACCGGCCCGGAAGGACGGACGGTTCACCGGCTGATCGTAGAGGAAGGCCTCCATATTGACCGTGAGCTGTACATCAGCCTACTGATTGACCGTGCCACGTCGTCACCAATCATCATGGCAAGTCAGGCGGGTGGCATGGAAATCGAGGAGGTCGCAGCGGAAACGCCGGAAAAAATACTCCGTGAGGTCATTGACCCGGCGCTTGGGCTACAGCCCTATCAGGCGCGCAAGGTTGCCTTTGGACTTGGCTTCACCGGCAACCAGGCCAGTAAGGTCGTGAAGATACTCCTGGCACTGTATCGGGCTTTCATTGAAAGTGACGCTTCACTGATTGAGATCAATCCGTTTCTCCTGACTAAGGAAGGCGACTTTTACGCCCTCGACGCCAAGGTGATGCTGGATGACAATGCCCTGTATCGGCATCCCGACTATGTCGAACTGCGTGACACCCGTGAAGAGGAAGCCCTTGAAACGGAAGCGGCGAAGTACGATCTCAACTACGTCAAGCTTGACGGCACGATTGGCTGCATGGTCAACGGGGCTGGGCTGGCGATGGCAACGATGGACATCATCAAGCTGGCCGGTGGAAACCCGGCAAACTTCCTGGATGTGGGCGGCGGTGCGTCACAGGAACGGGTTGAGCAAGCCTTTCGCATCCTGCTGGCCGATCCAAACGTCAAGGCGGTACTGATCAACATTTTTGGCGGCATTGTTCGGTGTGACATGGTTGCGGCCGGCGTGATTGCAGCCGCGCGCAACCTCAACGTTGCGCTTCCGATTGTCGTTCGGCTTGAAGGCACGAATGTTGAAGCCGGCCGCGCCTTACTCGAAGACTCTGGACTCAACTTCACGACGGCAACTGGTATGCAGGATGCCGCGGAAAAAGTGGTTGCCCTGGCGGCTTAGTGAGCCAGGCAGTGAGCGCGCGCTGGCGCTTGCGCCACAGATCCGTTTGCCGTCGGTTCACTGGTAAGGCTGCGCTATCGGCGCAGCCTTTTTGGTGTGCTTTACCGCGTGGAGTTCTTGACATGACCACGCTCTGCCGCGATGTGCCGGTTAGCTTGGTGCTTGCCGCTGGCGGTGCGCGTGGGGTAGCGCACGTCGGCGTTTTAGAAGCGCTGGTGGCGAATGGCTTCCAGGTCAGTGAAATCGTTGGCTCCAGCGCCGGGGCATTGATTGCCGCCTACTATGCCGGCGTGGGCCTGTCGTTGGATGAACTGCGGCGGCTGGGACTGGGGCTAACGTCACGCCACCTGCTCGCGTGGGCGGCTGCGCGGCGCGCGCCACGATGGCTAGCAGGCTACTTCCGGCAACGCGCCGGGATCGTCCCGGACTACCTTGAGCGCCTCGAGCGCGCTTCAGGTAAGCGCCTCCACCACGGTGTTGAGCGCATTGGCTTCCTGGCATTTGATCGTATTTCGCGTGGAGATGTTTTGCTGCACAGCCACCTGCCCGATTTTCCGCTTGCCGATGCCATGCGCGGTGCGGTCGCTATCCCGCTGGTGTATCCGCCGCGCCCGGTCGTCTGCGCCGGACGGCGCATGCTGCTCCACGATGCTGGCGGGCGGAACCGCATTCCCATTGAGTATTTGTTCACTGAGCCTTTTGCGCCACGACAGATTGTGGTCAGTGACATTGCCAATCGCCTGGTTCATCGGCAAGAGAATGCCGCGAAAATCAAGGCACTCCAGGCTCGTCATCCTGATGTCGCCATTCACCATGTCATGCCAGACGCGCTTGGACGTGGAATGTTGCTGTATCAGCCATCCGACCTGGAAGCGCTTGTCGTTTCTGGTCGAACCGTCATGACGGCACTCATTCAATCCAGCGCCCGCTCGCCGGTTGGTTAGCGACCGGGGCGCGTTGCAGGGGTTTTCAAGTTGCGGCAGGTGGTTTACAGTTGGCCCGACATCCCCCAGAAAACCTATCCCTCACTTGTTTGGGAGAAGTTGCATGTCAGCTACTCGTCAGGAAGCCGCCATGCGTCAGGTCTTCGAGCGTGTTGTTGCCGACCCTGATTTGCACTGGGCGACGATGAATCTCTACTACTACTCTGAATATCACGGCGCTGAAGGCATCGCAGCGCTTGCCAAGCGGGCCGAATCCACCAACCCACAGCTTGCCGAGGAGCTTGTCCATCACGCGGATGATGAGTTCCGCCATGCCGCCATGATCGCCGACATCATGACCGATCTCGGCAGCAGCCCGCGCCCGCCACTTGGGATCAAGTACGTGGATGAGTTTGCGGCGCTCGCTACGGCCAGCACCGATCCAGACCGCTTGGACGAAGTGGAGTTACTGGCGGCGCTCAATGTGACGGAGAAACGGGGACTGTTCAGCTTTGCCCTGCACGTTTCAACTCTGCCCAAGGAAAGCAAGGCCTTCAAGTTACTCAATCAGGTCAAGAACGAAGAGGCCGGACACGTCCGGTGGGGCAATCAGCGGCTGGCCGAACTCAAGGCAAGTGGACGCGAAGCGGAAGTGCGGCGGGCGCAGGCGAAGTTTGAGGTCATCGAAAAAGCCGCCTATGAAACATCGCTTGACATCATGCCCGGCGCGCCCATCCGTCACTTCCGGCGAATTGTGGATGTGGCGCAGGAACTGCCGACTGAACGCCAAATCCCGTATGTGGTGAGTCAGTTTCTGCGCGCTGCGAATCCATTGCCCGTGCTTGGCGCGCGTTGGCAGTTGGTTGAAACCATTTTATCCTCGGCGCAATTGCGTGAACAGGTCAGCGAGGATGTCCGGCGCATGGTTGCCGGTCAGTCGCTGTCTAGCGATTCGCTGCTCGGACGCCTGGCCGGCGACGCCCGCCGCGCCGTGGAAAGTCTATGGCGTCCGCAGGCGCAAGCGGCTTAGGCTATTTGGACTTGGTGGGCGCTGCGTTTATCAATGATCTTTTCCGATAGGCGCAGCGCCGACCAGTGCGCTACGCTGGAGTTGCGCTTCCCCCTCGTTGTTTGCCTGGCTTCGCACGGCAAGGGTCGAGGAGGAAGCCCCGAATTCTCTTTCGTGCCAGCTTAACGCCATGTTCAAACACATTCTCTTTGCAACTGATTTTTCACCGCTTTCGCGTGGACTGCTGAAATATGCTGCGGCTTTTGCCCGCCAGGCCAATGGGCGAGTGACCCTGCTCAACGTCCAGAGCGCATCCTTGCCGGCCCAGGCGCTCCGGCTTTCTGAGCGCGCCTTGGCGGAAAATGGCTATGAGTGGCTGGTTGGGATTCGCCGTGAGCTGGAAGAGATGCTTCAGCATGAAACCCTTCAGGGACTTGACGCCCACGCCATGCTGGCCGAGGGCGACCCGGCAACCGAAATTCTGCGTGTTGCGCGTGAAAAGGACGTATCCCTGTTGGTGATGGCAACCCAGCGGCGGGGCTTCTTAGCGCGTCCGCTGATTGGTTCAACGGCGCTGGCCGTCCTCGAGGAAAGCCCTTGCCCAGCGCTCGTTGCCCGTCCACCCTGCCGCGACTTTGTCTATTACAAAGGGGCTGAAACGACAATTGCGCTCAATCGGATTCTCCTTGCCACCGACTTTGACCCGGTTACCGATGCCGCCAAGCAATTGGCTTTCGATTTGGCTAAAGCCCACGATGCCAAGGTGACGGCGCTGCACGCCATCCACATCGTCTTGGGTTATTTCCCGATGCGCGCCAAATCTGGTGAAGATGACGCCGTGGCGCTTGTCCGCCGCAATGCCGAAGCGCGCTTTGAAGGGTTGGCATCCGAAGCGGCGGCAGCGGGCATCAAGTTTGAATCTCGGCTGGTGGATGGGCGGGCCTACGAGGCGACGTTGAAAACTGCCCAGGAACTCGAGGCCGATTTGATCGTCATGGGCTGCGGTGATCGCCAAGCCGGACAGCCGCTTGGGCACCACGTCGAACGGGTGATTCGGGAAACGACCTGCCCGCTGCTGGTTGTGCCGCCGGCTGCCGCCACGCAAAGCTGAGGGTTGGTAGAGCCGTCCGGTGCCATTGGCGCGCCCGACGGCCTCTTCAGCCGGCCTCTTCAGCGCTGCCGATAGCGCGCCAACGCCTCAGCCGCGCCCAACGCCCAAGTAGCGGAATCCAGCTCGCCGGGCCTGGACCGGATCGCAGACATTGCGGAGGTCGGCAATGGCCGGCGTCCGCATGACGGCGTGCAGGCGTTCGAGGTCGAGCCGCCGGTAAAGATTCCACTCCGTGGCGATAATGAGCACGTCGCAGCCTATCGCGGTTTCATACGGGTCGTCGCAGAACGTAACGTCCGGCAGCAGCGTCGAAGCCTCTGGCATGGCAACTGGATCGCTGACGCGCAGCGTCACGCCGAGTTTGCGAATGGCCGCCGCAATCGCCATGGCTGGCGATTCCCGCAGGTCGCTGGTTTCTGGCTTGAATGTCAGTCCAAGCAGCCCGGCGACTTTGTCCTGGTAAGGCTCGCCTAGAAGGGTCTTGATCTTGTTGACCATCGCCCCATGCATATCGTTGTTGACGGCGATCCCGGCTTCGACGATGCGGAGCGTGTGCTGGTGGCTGCGCGCCAGGTGCGCCAAGGCCTGGGTATCCTTGGGGAAGCACGAGCCTCCATAGCCTGGCCCAGGCGACAAAAACTTGCTGCCAATTCGGCTGTCGAGTCCCATGCCGCGGGCGACATCCGCTACGTCACAGCCGAGTCGGTCACACAGCAAGGCCATGTCGTTGATAAAGGAAATCTTTACGGCCAGGAAGGCATTGGACGCATACTTGATGAGTTCCGAAGTCTCAACGGTCGTTGCCACCAATGGGACACCCGTTTGGGTCAATGGACCATAGAGGTCGCGCAAAATGGCATTGGCCTGGGCATCCTCACAGCCAATGACAATCCGCTCCGGACGCATGAAATCGTTGATGGCGTCGCCTTCACGCAGGAATTCAGGATTTGACGCCACGCTGAAACTGGCCCCGGCCGGACAGCGCTCTTCCATCACGCGCCGAATGGCCTGGCCGGTGCCGGTTGGCACCGTGCTTTTGGTGACCACCACCTTGTAGCCGTCCAGAGCTTCGGCAATTTGCGCGGCTACGGCTTCAACCTGTGACAAGTCCGGGCTGCCGTCTGGGTTGGGCGGCGTGCCCACGGCAATGAAGACGACCAGCGCCCGCTGCACGGCGGCTTTCAAGTCAGTCGTGAAGTGAATGCGACCGGCGCGGCGATTCTTTTCAATCAACACGTCAAGTCCGGGTTCGTAAATCGGCACGCGCCCATCTTCGAGCATGGCAATTTTGGCGGTGTCTTTGTCCACACAGGTGACATTGACGCCAAATTCGGCAAAGCAGGCCCCCGTGACGAGGCCTACGTAACCCGTACCAATGATAGCGATATGCATGACAGTGTACGTCGTCGAGAAGATAGAGGTCTGCGCCGTGACTGTGGCAAAGCATCTAATGCGCTGTCAAACCGACGGCTCAACGCCGGATGGTGACAAGACGCTCCACAAATCATGGAGGTGAACAAGCCCTTCCACGCGCTGGCGGGCATCCACCACGACAAGTGATGTGATGCGGTAGGCTTCCATGGCGCGGAGGGCCGCGCTGGCCCGATCGGCAGCGCGCGCCGTGCGTGGGTGTGGGTGGCGTGAGTGGCGTCCTTCCAACGCCGCCCCGGCCGTGAGGCGCAAGAACGTTTCTGGTTGGTGTTCCATGAGCCGCCGAAGATCGCCGTCGGAAATGACGCCCAGCAAACGGTGTTCGGCATCCACGACCGTCGTGACGCCAAAGCCCTTGCGTGAAATCTCATGGATGATGTCGGGCATCTGGGTCGTGGGCAGCACACGCGGAACGTCCGCGCCGGTGTGCATGACATCGGCGACGCGCAGGAGTTCGCGTCCAAGCTTGCCCCCAGGATGCCGGGCGGCAAAGTCTTCAGCCGCAAAGCCACGCGCCGCGCCAACGGCCACCGCCAAGGCGTCGCCCAGCGCCAGGGCTGCCGTCGTCGAAGCCGTTGGAGCTAGATTGAGCGGGCAGGCTTCGGTATCCACGGCCGTGTCGAGGATGATTTGCGCCGCGCGGCCGAGCGTCGAATCCGGGCGGCCCAGAATGGCGATGAGTGGCAGCCGCATGCGCTGAAAACTAGGCAGAAGGCGCACGATTTCCTCGGTTTCGCCGCTATGTGAAAACACAAGGAGCACGTCGTCTGACGTGACTCGTCCAATGTCGCCATGCGCGGCTTCCGCCGGGTGCAAAAAGAACGAAGGCGTTCCCAGACTGGCCAACGTGGCGGATGTCTTGCGCGCAACGAAGCCACTTTTGCCCATGCCGAGTGTGGCAACGTGGCCGCGTCCGGCCGCAATGACTTCAACCGCGCGTTCAAAGTTGTCATCGAGCCGCTCGGCCAGGCGGGCCACCGCCTCGGCTTCGACACGCAGCGTTTGCCGTCCCCGTTCAATGTGCGTCATGGTCGGAAGTTGGCTTTTTTGCATCCGGTTCGCCAAGCTCGGTCATGGCTTCGGCCACGGCCCGGCGTCCGCCGATTTTGCCGGACATTTCGCCGAGGTCAGCCTCAAATCGGTCAAGCTCGCCGGCCAGCCGCGCCAGATTCGGTGCCAGATTGGCTACCTCATCCGATGAAGCGCCTGTTTCCGGAGCATCCCGGAGAAGCTGGAGCGCCGCCATTTCAGCCTGCTCCTCGTTTGTAAGGAGGCCCTTGTATTGCTTCAAAAGTAGGGCCTGATATTGAGCTTGCTGTTCTGGGGTTAGCATAGGGGTATTCCTCGGCGGTCACGTGGTAGAAACAACAGCAGGTTGGGGTGGTCCGATGACCGAGACGCGGCTCGTGCCTGTTCCGTTGGGTTCGACGGCAACGCAGTAGCCAATCTGGTCGGCGAGTCCAGGAATATGTGAAATGATACCAATCTGGCGTCCTTCAGCTTGTAGTTGGTTGAGCATGCCCAGTGCCTTTTCCAGTGATTTGGGGTCAAGCGTGCCAAAGCCTTCGTCAATGAAAAGGGAACCGATGGTGACTTTGTCCGACGACATCGCGGCCAATCCAAGCGCTAGCGCCAGGGAGATGAGAAATGTTTCACCACCGGACAAGGTACTGATCGGACGAACCACATCCGCCAGATCGTGGTCAATCACCTGTACCTCGAGCGCCGCATCTTTCACCTGTTCCAAGCGGTAACGCTGGCGCAGGTTTTTCAAGTAATAATTGGCTTGCGCGAGGAGCGCGTCAAAGTACAGGCTTTGCGCGAAAAGCCGAAGCGTTTTACCGTCTGACGAACCAATCACGTCATCAAGTTCTGCCCACCGGGCGTAAACCGCTTTTTGCGCTTCAAGTTCCTGGACAAGCTGGGCATGGCGCTCCCGTAGCTCCCGGTCTTGTCTCAGCTTTTCGTCAAGCGCGCCAATTTTCTTGTACTTTTCGGCAATGCAGCCATCGAGTTCGGCAAGTCTGGCCTCGATGGCTTCTCGCGTAGCATCCGGTCGGGGCGACGCAAGGTGGCTTTCATACGCTTGGCGTTTGCTATCGAGAGCCCCGGCCGTCGCCGTCACTGCATCATCCAGTGCTTTGATGTGATCTTGCAGTTGCCGGCGCACGTCGGTCGGCGTGGATAGTAATGATTCGAGTTCTGCTTCCGTGAGTTGAACGGCTTCGAGGGCCTGGTCGAGCGCCGCCCGGGCAGTGGCTGCTTCCTGCTTGGCTTTGACTTCTCGTTCCTGGGCGACTTGGCAATCTGTCTGAGCCGCTGCCTGCTGGCGACTTGTTTCCAAGAGCTTCTGACGCGCGGCCGTTGCTTCCTTTTCGGCTTCCTTAACCTCATTGTCAAGTGCCCAGATGACCTCATCGGTCGGTTCGCCACCAAGGCAGTGAGCGCGGGAATGTTCAAGCTGGGCAAGGTGTATCGCGCAGTCGTTGACTTTGTGCCGGGCCGTGCTGAGATTGCTCTTGGACTGCTCACATTTGGTTCGGAGGATGGCAACTTCACGCGCGAGTTCCTGCCGCTGATCACTTTGCTGCTGGCGGTGCTGCTGCGTGACTTCCCAGCTTTTGACGTATGCCTGGGCCGCTTCCAAAAAGGTAACGGGATTGGTTTGAAGGGCAGTTTGCCAGTCGTTCTGCCAGGAAAAGGCCGAGTCAAGTTCGTCCAAGTCATGGCGTTGCCGGGATTGCTGTTCTTCAAGCCGTTGCCGGCAGTTCTTGAGTTCTGACGCAATGGACTGGCGCGTTTGCTCAAGTTGGTTTAGCTCTACTTGTGCCTGTTGTTGTCGCTCCCGAAGTTGGTTGACCTGGGTTTGCGCCTGATCGCGCCGTTTGCAGGCTGCTTCATAAGCCTTTTCTGCCGCGTCAAGATTGGCTTTTTCTTTTTCAAGTTGGTTAAGAGCCGCGTCAAGTTTAGACCCGGTTTCCGGGTCATGTGGCACGAGCGCTGGCTCATCTATTGAAATGGTATTCCACTGCGTCAAATGCGCGGCATAACGCTTGGCCGCGTCTGACTGGTGGCGACCGGCTTCCTCGGTGCGGGCGCGTTCGGCTGCAAGCTGGTTACCCAACTTTTGGATCTCCTGAGCGCAGCTTGCGCGTTCCCGCCGGGCCGCCTCCATTTCAGCCCTGAGACGCTTGACGATCTCGCTTGGTGGCGCGGGTTGGCCGGCGGCCGGGTGTTCGGTAGCACCGCACAGCGGACAGGGCTTTCCCGGTATGAGCAAATCAGGGCGGCGAGCCGCCAAAGCCTCGGCGGCCTCGGCCAGCTTCAAGTCCTGCTCACGGGCGAGACAAGCCGCTTCAAGTTCGGCGTGCTTTTGCTCAAGGGCATCAAGTTTTTCTCTGAGACTCGTGATGGCGCTGGTGGCCTCCGCGACGACCTGGGCGGCGGCAGCGCGGGCAGTTTCAGCCTCCACCAGGCCTTCCAGCAAATTCTTGAGTTCCAGCAGCCGTTGGCGGCCAGTGTCAATCCGTTCCCGTGCTGTCTGGCGTGCTTCGAGACTGTGATCTGCTTGGAGCGCTTCAACAGCACGCTGCGCCACAGCAAGCTCTTCCTGGGCATTTTCGAGCTTCGCTTCGCCATCTCGAACCGCTTGCTGCGCCGATGCAAGACGTTCTTCGACTTGCTGAAGTTTCCGTGTTGCTGTGTCCAGATCGGCGCACAAATCGGCGATCTTCTGGTGGAGCGAGTTGTAGTTCTGGATGCCACGTTCCCAACGCGGCCACTGCTCGGCCAGCGGTTTGAGCCGGTAGTTGTCGCGCAGCCAGCGGTCGGCCTGGGCAATAGCCTCATCCGCCGCGGCCTGAGCAAGCAGAGCCTCTTCCAGTGCCTGCGTATGTTGCTCGAGTTCCTGCGTCCACTTGTGTTGGTCGGCTTCGGCTTGCGCAAGGGCTGCGCGGGCGTGGTCAAGTTCAGTGTCAAGCCGGCGAGCCTCGTCAATCTCCGGTTGTTTGTGCTCCCTGTGAGTGCGTGCACCTTCGAGCCGCTGCTCGGCGCGTTCGACTTCAGCTTTGGCAAGCTTGAGCGCCTGCTCCGCGTCCTCGAATGCTTGCTCGGCGGCGCTTCGTTGCTTGTCTGCCGCGTTCTGTTCAGCAGAGGCAGATTGATAGCGTTCGTAAGGGCCGCGCAGTCGCTCGGCTTGTTCGAGCCGTTCGAGGTGGTGGGCCTGCGGTGCGGCCTCCTGACGCGCTTGCTGGGCCGAGCGGTGTGCTACTTCTGCTACCTGAACATCTTGGCTGAGAGCGTCACCCTTGACATACCACTGACGGGCTTCCTCGCACGGCTTTTGCTCTTCGGCCAGCCGCTCGCATTCGGCCGTCAGACACGCCTTTTGCTTCTCGACTTCCTGTCGCTCCTCTTCGGAAAGGGGCTGCAAGTTGCCGGCTTGACGTTCCAATTCCTGAAGCTTGCTTTTTTCGTCAGCAGCCCGTTGGTGAGCAGCAATGGAAAGCTTCGTATAGAGTTGGCTTCCATCAGTCAGTGCCTCCAGAATTTGCGCTCGCTCATCGGCGCCGGCCTTGAGAAACGCAGCGAACTCGCCCTGTGCCAGCAACACCGACCGACAGAACTGCTCGTATGTCAACCCGACTTTTTGAGCAATGAGCGCCTGCGTTTCCTCCCGGCGATGCGCAGTGTGCGCATGATCGTGTTCATCAAAAAGCTCGACGTTGACTTCCTGAAGCTTTCCGGCAAGTTGTCCACGCGCCCGGCGCACACTCCAGCGCGCCCGCCAGCGTTGGCGGTCACACCCCCAAAACTCCACTTCGGCACAGGCTTCGGCGGCATTGCGTGACACAATATGGCGTGGATCGGTAATCCGTAACTTGTCCGAGCCGCTGGCGTTGGCTGGAAGTTGATGCCCACCGCGCTCCCCTTTGATCCGTGGGAGGCGTCCGTAAAGCGCCAGGCACATGGCATCCAACAGCGTGCTTTTTCCCGCGCCGGTCGGGCCCGTAATCACAAATAACCCGGCCTGTTCGAGCGGTCCCTTGACGAGCGACACGTCGAATTCGGTCAAGGACGCCAGGTTTTTTCCGCGAACGGCGAGCACCTTCATGGCTGTGGCTTTACCTCTTCCGCCAAGTTTGACTGTACTTTTTCCAGCAATTCCTGGAAAGCATCCTTGAGCGGCTGCGGAGGATCGGGACGGTGCGGATACTTTGTCCCGTACCGGCGCAGAAAAACGTCGGTTGGGTCAAGAGACTGCCGGGGTTGATCTGGGCAAGGGGATGATCCCTCGCCGCCGGTTGATGGGTGATGTACCTGAATGCTGACAATTTCAGCCCAGGCCCCTTTAGATGCCGTTTCAATGTCGGCGCGCAAGGTTGGTTCGGGCTTGTCAAGCTGGATGTGAATTTCAACCAACGGTGGCAATGCCCCAGGCTCGGTTGGCGTGCGGGGTAGTTGACGAAGCTCCAGTTTGACTTCTTCAAGTGACGCCGCCGAAGTGAGTGGAATCCGCTTGAGGTCGCGCGCGCGCGGGATGCTCAACGGACGAATCTGGGCCGCGCGCTCGCCATCCACATCAACCAGGATGACCCGGTGCTGGTAGGTGCATTCGGCAAATGATAATGGAAGCGGCGAGCCGCTGTACCGAACATGTGCCTTTCCGGCAACCGACTGTGCCCGGTGTAAATGTCCGAGCGCAACGTAAGCAATGTCATCCGGGAAGAGGTCAACCGGTAGGGCATCGAGGTTGCCGCGTTGGATTGGTCGCTCGGTGTCGGAGAGCTGACCGCCAACCAAGAAGGCGTGCCCCATGGCGATGAGGGCCTGCCCCGGTTGGCGTCGAGCACGCGCCGCAGCGAGGCATTCGGCATAGAGTGCCGCGACACCGGCCAAGAAGTTTTCTGCCGCGCCGACGTCAAACGGGCGAATAAAGGGCATGGCAATACACCAAGCGGCCGTTGTGCCGTTGGCCGCCCGGAGTGGAACGAGCAGCCGGTCAATGTCGAGCTTGTCGCCGGGGGCGTAGGGAAGTCCGCCTACGACACGGACGCGGAAAACGTTGAGCAGTTCAGCCGGGGCGTCGAGCCGTCCGGCTGAGTCGTGGTTTCCACCGATGACGACCATATCAAGGTTGGGCGCGCGTTCCCGGCACCTGGCCAGAAACTCATAGTACATCCGCTGCGCCGTTGCCGGGGGATTGGCGGTGTCGAAGATGTCACCCGCGATGAGCAGCGCATCCACCTGCTCTTGCTCGATGGTCGTTACGAGCCAGTCAAGAAATCGCTGGTGTTCAGCGTCACGCGCAACGTCGCCCAATGTTGCGCCCAGGTGCCAGTCCGACGTATGCAGCAAGCGCATCGCACACCAGGTTGCCGGTATGGCTCACATGTTCGGATACTCGAACTTGTAGCCCTGTCCCCACACCGTCTGCACGTACATCGGACGGCTCGGAGTCGGCTCGATCTTGGCGCGCAGCCGCGCAATGTGTGGGTCAACGTTGCGCAGATAACCTTCTTCGTCCTGAAGCTCGTCAAGCAGCCGGTCGCGGGAGAAGACTTGTCCAGGGCGGCGGGCCATGGTGAGCAGAATGCGAAACTCCGTCGGCGTCAGTTCAACGGGATTGCCATGCCGGATGACCCGGCGACGAATGACATCAATGGAGAGGTCGCCGCGCACCAGAATATCCTCGAATTCCGGCACATAGGCATGCCGACGGAGGATCGCCTGGATGCGCGCCCCAAGCTCAAGCATATTGAATGGCTTGGTGAGGTAATCGTCGCCGCCAGAGGCAAAGCCTTTGAGCCGGGTCTCCAACTGATTGTCGGTCGAAAGAAAGAGAATCGGCGACTGAACGCCGCACTCGCGTATTTGGCGACAGACTTGCAGCCCGTCCAAATCAGGCATGACGACATCCAGGACAATCACCTGCGGCCGCTGCCTAGACACCATCTCCAGCGCCTCACGGGCCGTTGCGGCTTCCAGGACGGTGAAATTCTGTCCGGTCAGGTACGCCCCAACGGTCAAACGAATCGTTGGGTCGTCGTCAACAACAAGTATGGTGGGCTTTGAGTGTTCGGTCGTCGGTGCTTCATTCATAGGTCTTTTCTTTACCAGTTGGCTTCCATCCCTCTATGATGCCAAAGCTGGTGTCGCAAAGTGTAGTGGGAAAGCCTTGGCGTACAGCTTTGGCTTGTGCAATGGATATTAGCACTTGTGATACCAAACAGGGACTACTAAGTTTCCCGGCCGGCCTGATTCACATTCCCTGGTTTCAATTTCCTACACCCTTGCCCGGAGGTCTTCCTGTCATGATTGCAGAAATCGAGCGCTTGCTTGGCGATGCAGCGGAGTCTTTGCTGACCTATCGCGCCAAAGGCATTTCATCAGAGCACCTGCACTTGCCTGGCCCGGATTTCGTTGATCGGGTCTTTATGCCGTCGGATCGCTCGCCCCAAGTCTTACGGAGCTTACAGCAATTGCTCAATCACGGTCGGTTGGCTGGAACCGGCTACCTGTCCATCTTGCCGGTGGACCAGGGGATTGAGCATAGCGCCGGCGCGTCATTTGCGCCTAATCCGATGTATTTTGACGGCGAAAATATCGTGAAACTTGCCGTTGAAGGCGGGTGCAACGCGGTCGCCACCACGTTTGGGGCGCTTGGTTTTGCGGCGCGTAAGTACGCCCATAAAATTCCCTTCATCGTCAAGCTCAACCATAACGAATTCCTGTCCTACCCAAACAAGTACGACCAGGTGATGTTTGGGCGCGTCGAGCAGGCGTGGAACCTCGGGGCGGTCGCCGTTGGTGCGACCATTTACTTTGGTTCGCCTGAATCCAGCCGTCAGATTCAGGAAGTTTCAGAGGCTTTTCAGGCGGCGCACGAGCTGGGGATGGCAACCATCCTGTGGTGTTACACCCGCAATTCGGCATTCAAAACCGCCGAGAAAGATTACCACCTCGCAGCCGATTTGACCGGACAAGCCAATCACCTGGGCGTCACCTTGCAGGCCGACATCATCAAGCAAAAACTCCCGGAAAACAACGGCGGCTACGAAGCCCTCAAGTTTGGCAAAACCCACAAGAAGGTCTATTCGGAACTGGCCACCGATCACCCCATCGAGTGGACGCGCTACCAGGTGGCGAACTGTTACATGGGGCGGGCCGGGCTGATCAACAGCGGCGGGGCCTCTGGTGATAACGACTTTGCCGAAGCCGTCCGCACCGCCGTCATCAACAAGCGCGCCGGGGGCATGGGCTTGATTTCAGGACGCAAGGCGTTTCAACGCCCAATGGCCGAGGGCGTCAAGCTCCTCAACCTCATTCAGGATGTTTACCTTGCGCCGGAAGTGACGATTGCGTGAGTGAGACCCCTTTCCTGAGTCTGATTATTCCGGCTTACAATGAGTCCGCGCGAATTGCCCCGACGCTGGAAAGCGTCGGGGACTACTTCCGCCGCGCCACGGCAGGCGTAGAGGTCATCGTCGTGGATGATGGCTCAACTGATGCGACCGCGGCCGTCGTGCGGCAGCTCATCCCGACCCTTGCCGCCACTGGGGTTTCCCTCCAGGTCGTCCAAAACCCAGGCAACCAGGGTAAGGGGTACAGCGTTCGGCACGGTTTCCTCAAAGCGCGTGGCGACCTCGTGCTGTTTTCAGATGCCGACCTCTCGACACCACTGAGTGAGACACCGAAGCTTCTTGCGCCAATTACGTCCGAGCAGTACGACGCCGCCATCGGCTCGCGCGATCTGCCGGATTCACAAATCGGCACGCATCAGTCGGCGTTGCGTGAGTTGGCCGGTCGGACATTCAACCGCTTCATGCGCCTGACAACCGGACTGAGCTATGCCGACACGCAGTGCGGCTTCAAGGCGTTCCGGCGGGATGTGTTCTTGCCGGTGTTTCAGTCCCAGCGCGTCAAGGGATTTGCCTTCGATGTGGAAATTCTCTACCTAGCGCGCAAGGTTGGTGCGCGGGTGGCGGAAGTGCCGGTAGTCTGGAACCACGCCGAGGGGTCAAAGGTCGGGTTCAACTGGCGTTCCGTGCGTCCGTTCTGGGATGTCGCCGCGCTGCGTTGGCGGGATTGGCAGGGGGGCTACACCCCGTTGTCCGCCGTCTCCCGCGTGATGTCGCCCGGGCCGGCAAAATGATCGTAACCCCTGATCGGCAGGGGCTGGGTCTCTCCGGCGAAGCAGAGCTTCAGTTCCAGGTCTTGAGTGATGTTTCCAATCCGGGTGAGGCGGACGCCACCCACCGCTGGCGCTTCACTCAGTGCGGCTACCGTGTCGGCGCGCTCCGGCGGGACGGTGAAAAGGAGTTCGTAGTCTTCGCCGCCATCGAGCGCCAACTGCCGGGCGGCTTCCGGGTGGTCGGCGACGGTGTAGGCCGCCGTCGCGATGGGAAGCGCCAGGGCATCGAGGCTGACCCCGACCCGGCTGGCTTCGCATAGGCGGGCAAGGTCAAGGGATAGCCCGTCGCTGAGGTCGAGCATGGCTGTGGCCAGGCGCTGTTCGGCGAGATACTGACCTAGCGCGAGGCGGGGTTCTGGAAAAAGCAGCCGGTTCCGGGCGTCGGGGTCAGGCAGTGGACGCTGCCGTTCAAATGCCTGGAGCGCGGCCGCCGCCGCGCCGAGGGATCCACTGACAAAGACTACGTCACCGGCGCGCGCGCCGGAGCGCCTGACCGCGCGGCCGGGAGGGACATCGCCGATGAGACAAACATCTATGAACAGGCCGTGACGGCTGGCGCTGGTGTCGCCGCCGACCAGCGCGACGTTCACTTGGTCGGCCAGAGCCAGCAATCCAGCCAAGATGCCTTCGGCCATAAACTGGGCATCCGGCGGAAGAGCCAGCGAAACCAAGCCAAACCGGGGCGTTGCGCCCATGGCCGCGCAGTCGCTGAGATTGACGGCCAGGGCCTTGTGCCCGATGGCTTCCGCTGGGACGTACCGCCGCCGGAAATGGACATCCTCGACCAGCGCATCGCTCATGGCGACGAGGTGGCGGCCATCTGCCGGGATGAGAACCGCGGCGTCGTCCCCGATGCCAAGTTGAATATCCGGGCGCGCCCGCCTGGCTTGCTGCTGGATTTGTCGGATGAAGTCCCGTTCGGAGTGCATTGCGGTGTGGTCGTCGGTCACCGGTGTCGCCGGGCGGCCGGCAGATGCAGGTTAGTCGAATAAACTATGCTACAAGAAGGCATACTGTTCAGTTGGATATTGCCATGTCGTCTGACCGTCCGGTGAGCATTGTCAACCCCCAGGAAGCTGCCCGCGCGCTGCGCGCCTATCGTTTGCGCCGGGTGCGGACCTTGTCGCTGCTCATCATCGTGATCGTGTTGTGTGGGGCGTTGGTCATCCAGGCGGCGTTCAATGTGTTACCGGTGCTGTCACCACGCAATGTCTCGGCGACTTGGCTGCTGTATGCGCTCTCGGCATTGAACTTCCTGGCGCTCGTCATCCTGCTGGCGCTGCTCATTCGCAATATCGTGAAGCTCCAGCAGGAGCGGCGACAACGAACCCTAGGGACGTCGTTTCAGACGCGCCTGGTGACAGCGTCAATGATCGTCTCGGCACTGCCGCTGTTGATGCTGTTTTTCTTTGCCTATGGGCTGTTGAATCGCAGCTTGGACAAGTGGTTCAACCTTCCGGCCGAGCATTATCGTGAGAGCGCGGTCGCGCTTCAGCAGCTTGTCTTGGCCCGTGAAATGCGCTCGCTGCACGACGATGGGCGGGCCGTCGCGCGCCGTCTGATGGCGCATCTTCAGCCGCCAACCAAGGCCCTTCCCTCGCTTCCAGTCGAACGACTTTTTGTGGATGAATCCCAAGCGCTGGGGATCGAGGCAGGACAGTGGTTAGACTCGAACGGAGAGCGGCGGGCGGTGTTTGGCGATTGGTCGGCGCTGACGCCATCCCTCATCGCCGATCTGCGGCGGCGCGTGGCGAGCGATCCCTTCCCCACGAGCCATCTGGGAAGTGAGTCCATGACGTTCATCGCGGCTGCCGTGCCACTCGAAAAGACATCTGAGGTGCTGGTCGTGATGCGGACCATGCCGCCCGTTCTCGATCAGAAAATTGCCGAGCTGACGCGCGTCGCCAATCAGCGCGCCACGCTTGTGGCCGAATCCCGGATGCTCAAGCTCAACTACTTGCTCATTCTGGGTTTCGTGACGCTCTTTCTCATGTTCGGTGCCATGTGGTTTGCCGTCACGACGGCGCGGGTTGTGGTGGTGCCGCTGCGCGCGCTCGCGGAAGCGACGGAAGCCGTTGCGCGCGGCAATCTCGACTACGTTGTGCGGGTTGAAGCGCATGACGAGCTGGCCGTCCTGGTGGATTCCTTCAACGCCATGGCGCAGCAGTTGCGCGTCAACCGGGCGCAACTGGACGAGCGAAGGCGCTATATCGAAACCATTCTGGGCAGCCTCTGCACCGGCATCGTCTCACTCGACGCGCAAGGGCGCGTGACAACCGTCAACCCGGCGGCCTGCAACATGCTGGGCACGACCATTGTCACCGGGGACGAGTTTTTGAAACACGTTCCGCCGCCCAACCGAAGTGATTTCGAGCGCCTACTACGGCGCGCGCGGCGGGTTCGGCAAACCAGTCTGGAGACGGAAATCCGCCTGCCGGAGCGTCCGTCCCTGCAAGTCGCGCTGACGGCAGCGACCCTTTCCGATACGGACGGTCAAGTAACCGGCGTGGTCGTGATGCTGGACGACATCTCGCCCATCATGCAGGCGCAGCGGAATGCCGTGTGGAGCGAAGTTGCCCGCCGCATGGCCCACGAAATCAAGAACCCCTTGACACCCATTCAGCTTTCCACGGAACGCATTGCGCGGCAGGTCGCGCGACAAGCGAGCCACCTGCCGCGTCTGCAGGCCACGGTCGAGGAGTGCGCGGCAAGCATCATCGGTGAGGTTACAACGCTTCAGCGGTTGGTGGACGAATTCTCGCGGTTTGCCAAGCTGCCCGATGCCAAACTCGTTCCAGAATCGCTGGATGACATTGTTGAGCGCACTGCCATCCTGTACGCCGAACGACTTGGTTCGGTGCAACTGATCACCCATCTCGCCGGCAACCTGCCGCCATTGCTGCTTGACGCCGAGCAAATCAAGCGTTGCCTGGTCAACCTGATTGACAACGCCCTGCAAGCTATCGAGGCGAGCGGGGAGAAACCCGCCCGCGGAGAAATCCAGATAACGACCCATTACTTGGCTGCCACGGAAACCGTCCGGCTGCGCGTTTCGGACACTGGCGTTGGCATCTCGCCGGAAGCGCGAAACCGCTTGTTTGAGCCGTATTTTTCGACTCGGGAGCGCGGAACTGGACTGGGCCTGGCCATTGTGGCGCACATCCTGGCCGACCACCGGGCAAGCATTCGTTACGAACCCAACCAGCCGCGCGGGGCAGCCTTCGTCATTGATTTCCCCGTGGTCGAAGTCAACCCACAGCGAATTCCAACCGAAGCCGATGTCTCGGCGGCTTCAACTGGTGTAAGCTGAGGCTACAGTGAGCTAGACTTGTCCTCGTCGCTTACCAAGCCTTCAACTTCCTTTGCGTGTGATCACCGAGGGGTAACCTATGCAAGTGCTGTCCAGGCCGTGTGTCGTTACTGTGGGAAAGGTACTGATCGGTCTGCTGATCGGTCTGGCTTCAAGTCCAGCCTGCAAGAAGCAGGAACGCCCGGATGAGGTCGTGGTGGCCGCGAGCCAGTCATCGCGGGACAATGCCACGCGGGCCAGTATGCTCACGATTGCCCGCGTCCAGTCGTCTTTCCATGCGGCGCATGGGCGCTATGGCTCACTGGCGGAACTCGTGGATGGTGGTTTTCTGCCAAACGATCCGTCCGAAGCCCGGATGTCGCAATTTTTCATCGAGGCTTCAGAGAATGCCTTTGGGTGTTACAGTACCCCAACCGATTATCCGGCTTCAGGGCGGATGTCTTACTTCATTGACCAAACTGGGAAGTTGCGTGGCAGTGACCGCCGCGGCGGCCGCGCCTCCGCAACCGATCCGGTCATCGAGTAGTCGCTAGCTTGTCCACCTTCACAAGGAACCTCCCTATGTCCATCACAACTCAGGATGTAGAAAAGATTGCCCAGCTTGCTAACCTGCGTCCCTCCCCGGCCGACCTCGACCGTCTCGCGGCCCAAATGGATGCCATCGTTGGCTACTTTGACCGCCTCAATGAACTGGATACGACTGACCTGCCACCCATGGCCCACTGCACGGCAGTTGGCGACACGGCTTTGCGACCCGACACGCCGCATACACCGCCCGGGTCGGATGTCGCCTTGGCAAATGCGCCAGAGGCCGGACACGGGCATTTCAAAGTTCCTCGCGTTATTTAGCGGGGCGTTGCTTCGCGCACCGCATCGGCTTGCCGTGAGTGGGGTTTGACGTGACGATAGGCATCCATCGGTTGTGTTGGCAAACAGTTGGCCGGCGCGTCCTGCACACCCTGCTCATTCTGCTGTTTCTGGCCGGCACGTGGGCCCAACCTGTTCCGCCGCGCCTGTCTGCTTCTGGAACGCGAGCCGATGCGCCGACCATTCAACCAGACCTCATTGCTCTGCCGGCGTCACGTATCTTCACCGATGTTGATGGGCTACCCCAAAACTCCGTCATGGCCATGACCACCGATGCCGATGGGTATTTGTGGGTTGGCACTCAGGATGGTGCCGCCCGCTATGACGGCAACCAGTGGCAACGTTTCGACCTGCCGGAGAAGGGAAGTTCAAACTGGGTGCGGACGATGTTGCTGGCGCGGGATGGTCGGCTCTGGTTTGGCACTAACGCAGACGGTGTGTTCATTTGGCACCAGGGAAGCTTCGTTCAGCATTACCACGCCGGGCAAGCCGGATTTCCCCACAACACCGTGACGGCGCTTGCCGAAGTCCCCGAACCGGATGGCCGCACGATCCTCTGGGCCGGGACGGCCGGCGGTGGATTGACCTGCTTTGACGGCAAGCGCTGGGAAACCTTCACCCAGGCCAATGCCGGCCTACCCAGCGATGCGATTCGCGCGCTCCTCGTGACCGAGCGTGCCGGTCAACCGGTGCTTTGGGTGGCGACGAGCCACGGACTGGTCGAGTGGCAGGACCGGCGCGTGCAGCGACTCTACAGCACGGCGAATGGACAACTCCCCAGCGACGACATTCGGGCGATGGTTGAGGTGCGTGAACCGGACGGCGCGCGCGTGCTCTGGGCTGGCTTTGCCAACCACGGTGTGGCCATGTACCGCGATGGTCAGTGGCGGATGATGCGGGAGGACTTCAACGGCACGAAGCAAATCCGCAGCCTGGCGGCAACCTATGGCCCGGACCAGTCCGTGACGCTTTGGGTCGGCACCAACGGCGGCGGTCTGGCCGCCTATCACGCCGGCCGGTGGACACTGTATAACACCGATACGCAAACCATTCCCAATAGCGAAGTTTCCTCCATTCATCAAACCCAGACCGGCAACGGCCCGCCGCTGCTCTGGGTTGGCACCAACGGCGGGGGACTGGCCCGATTGCGGTTTGGCGCCTGGCACCGCCTGCACTTTCCAACCGACCTGATCCCACTGGTTGGCGTCAAGTCCTTGCTCGAATACGTCGAACCAGACGGTTCACGCGCCTTTTGGATCGGGACACGCAATCACGGCGCGGCGTGCTTTCGCCAGGGACGGTGGGAAGTCTTCCAGATGGAAAACGGCCCGCTTCCAAGTCGGTTCGTCTCTTGCATGCTCAAAACGGAGCAGGTTTCCAATGGTCCGGCAGTCTGGCTGGGAACGGCGACGGGCGGCTTGGCGCGGCTTCAAAACCGGCAGTGGACGATCTTCAACCGTGAGCAGGGCAGCCTCCCGGACGATGGCATCTGGAGCTTATTGGAAACGACGGACGACGCCGGGACGCCGCAACTACTCGTCGGGACGGAAAAAGGCGTCGCCGTCTGGAAGCAGGGGCAATGGAGCCGGTTTCCACTAGAAGCGTCGGGAATAACCAGTGAGTACGTCACGGCGATGCTGGCCATCCGCGAGCCGGACGGCAGTCAGTGCCTGTGGTTTGGGACGTTTGGCGGCGGGATTGCCAGGCTGCACCGGGGGCGCTGGACCCTGTACAACCGCGCCAACGGCACGTTGCCCAGCGACATCGTGCGCTCGCTGCACCTGCTGGAAAAGGACGGAACCCGGACCCTGTGGGCCGGCACCTATGCCGGCGTCGCCATCGGGGCGTTGCAATCCGGCGAGGTTCAGTGGCACACGCTGTCGGATAGCACCGAGCCGGCGCTGCCGAATAATGTCGTTTATGAAGTCCGCCATGATCGCCAGGGGCGGGTGTACCTCTTCACCAATCGTGGTGTGGCGCGCCTGACGCCAAGCCAGACCCAGGCCTGGCGACTTCCGACGCTGGAAACCTTCACGACTGAAGATGGACTGCCCAGCAACGAGTGCAATGGTGGGGCGGCGCTTTGTGATTCCGAAGGGCGTCTCTGGGCGGGCACCATCGCCGGACTGACCATGTTTGACGACCGGCTTGAAATTACCAGGGGGGAAACCGTCCCACCGCGCATCGTGCGGATTCTCATCAACGGTCAGGAACAACGCCTCACCACCAACTTGGTGTTGTCCCATGACCAGAACGAAGTGAGCTTCGAGTATGAGCTGTTGAACTTTTTCCGCAACGCCGAAACCCAGTACTCAACCCAACTGATTGGTTATGAGTCCCAACCAACGCCCTGGGTGTTGGATCGGCGCCGAACCTTTGCCAGCTTGCCGGCCGGCACCTACGCCTTTCGGATTCGCAGCCGGGATTACCTCGGCACCGTTCAGGAAATCACGACGGCCTCGCTGACTATCCGCCGCCCCTGGTGGGCGCGGTGGTGGGCTTTTGGGTTGTATGCGCTGGCCTTTGTCGCGCTGGGCCTGGGCATCATGCAGTGGCGCGTTTACCTGCTGCGCAAGCGGACGCTCGAACTCGAAGCCAAGGTTGCCGAGCGGACAGCCGCACTGGCCGCGCTCAATCAAAACCTGGCCGAAAAGAATGACCAACTCGTGGTTGCCAATCGTGATCTGGCGCGCAAAAACGACGAACTCGCCGAGGCGCAGCGCCGAACTGACCTGGTTTTCAGTGCGCTCACAAAGGCGCTGCCGGGCACCGTCCTCGATGGCAAGTACCAACTGGATGTCAAAATTGGCACCGGTGGCTTTGGTGTGGTGTATGAAGCCACCCAACTGGCACTCAACCGCAAAGTTGCCGTCAAGGTTTTTCGTCCGGCGGCAGGCAATGATTCACCGCAAGCCCTGGAGCGCTTCCGGCAGGAAGGAATTTCGGCCTGTCGCGTCAACCACCCGAACGCCGTCGCCATTCTTGATTCCGGCGTCTCGTTGGAAGGTATTGCCTACATCGTCATGGAACTGCTGCGAGGCTATACCCTCACGGATGAACTCCGGCGCTATGGCTCATTGTCGCCAGCGCGCTGTGCCGAGATTTTGATTCCCGTCCTCGACGTGCTCGACACGGCCCATGCCGAAGGAGTCATTCACCGGGACATCAAGCCTGACAACATCTTTCTTCACCAGACCAAGGATAGCGAAATCGTGAAGGTCGTGGATTTCGGCGTGGCCAAGCTGGTAGGGGAGGATACGCTCAAGGAGCAGACCATCAGCGTGCTCGGCGCCGTGGTTGGCACGGCCGCCTACCTGGCGCCGGAGCGCATCAATCACCTGTCCTACGATGGGAAATCAGATGTCTATGCCGTGGGCGTGACGCTTTACCAAATGCTGACCGGGCAACTGCCCTTTGACAGCGCCAGCGGTTTTGTGGGCATTGCCCTCCAGCATTTGACGCATCGCCCCCGGCCGGTGCAGCAAGTCGTGCCTGACATACCGGCAGCGTTGAGCGACATCGTCGCTCAAGCCCTTGAAAAAGACCCGGCTTTGCGCCCGACAGCCCGTGACATGGCGGTGCGCCTGGCCGAATACCTTGCCCAGACACCTGTTTTGGATAGCCGTGGCTTCCCAAAGGTCGTGCCAAACAGTTTTCCGTCGGATGATGATCCATACAGCGCCCCGACGCTCATTGGCCCGTGACCGGGCAGGTGACTGTCGCCGCGCGCGCCTTCGCGTCGGACGGCGCATCCGGTCTGGCCAGGCCCTGGCCGTGGCGCTCGTGGCCCTGCTCACCGGGGTTTGTCTGATCGGGCTGTGGATGACATACGCGCTGCGGAACGCTTATGAGCGTGAGGCGCAGCACCGTACCCAGACCGAAGCGCGGTTGGCTGCCCAACTGATTATGGCCGACGTGCTGGCGCAAGCCGAGCTGCCGACACAGCTTGCCGCAGACCGGCTTCCGCCAAATCTGACGGCCGCCGTTGCGTTGTATGACCACGCCGGGCGACGGCACGCCATGGCGTCGCGCAATGACCCAACCGGCGAACTGACCTTGCCGGAGCGGCTTGATGCAGGCAGCTTCCGCCAGGAAACCGGCGTGTATGTCCAGGAGGCCTGGGTCATGACACTCCCCTTGCAAAAAGACGATGGGAAGCTGATGGGGGGCCTCTACCTGAGCGCCCGCCACCGTGGGGCGCGCCTCTCGACGGCCCTGACCCGCCTTGGCTACGAACTGCCGTTGTGGCTAGCCGTGACGGCGTCCGGCCTATGGCTCATGCATGCCTTGTTACGGACTGGCACTTCGCTTCGACCGGCCCGCGATGCACGGGCCGCGCCGGTCGAGTTCGTTCTGGAAAGTTACCAGGAGGTCATTGATCGCCTCCAATCCACGGGGCGCGAGCTTGAACGCCTACGCAGCGACGCCGAGCACCGGGCCGTTGCCCAGGCTGAGTTCAGCGACCGGCTGATTGCCAGCATTCCCGATGCGCTCATCGTGGCGTCGGCGGATGGTACGGTCGTGCTTGCCAATCTGGCGGCGCAAACCTTGTTTGGACGGTCGCCGGGCGTCCCCCTCGACGTGTTTTTTGCCGATGTTCCGGCGCTCAGGGATTTGGTCGTGAATAGTTTGCAGAGCAGCCAAGTTTGCCGCCAGTCTGACATCACCGCCACGATTGGCGGACATGAGCGAACGCTCGACGCGAGCGTTTCGCCGATCCCAGGCGCGGCAAGCGTCTTATGTCTGGTTGCCAACATCACCGAACTGGCCGCGCTGCGCGCCACGGCGCATGCCAAGGAAACCATGACGAATGTCGGTGAAATGGCAGCGGGGATCGCGCACGAGTTCAAAAACTCACTGGCGACGATGGATGGCTATGCGCGATTGCTTGCCCAGGACGCGCCCGACAGTCCAGCGGCGTCCGCGCTCCGGGATGAAGTGCGACATTTGACGCAGGTCGTGTCGGAGTTTCTGACCTTTGCCCGTCCCCTGCGGCTGGCTGCCGGCCCCGTTGACCTGATGAGCGTGGTTGAAGAAGTCGCACAGGCGCTCGAACCGGAGTCCACCCGGCGTGACGTGACGCTGGTATTGCCATCGGCACTGCCAACCGTTGCCGGGGACGCGGCTTTGCTGCGACGCGCGCTTGAGAACTTGCTGCGCAATGCCCTGGAAGCCATTCCTGAAGACGCCACCGTGCGAGAGGTTCGGATACGGACTGAGATCGGCCAGGGAGAGGTGACACTGTTGGTTGAGGATTCCGGTCGTGGCTTTCCCCCAGAGGTCGCTTCAAATCTGTTCGTCCCGTTTTTCACGACCAAAAAACAAGGACACGGCTTGGGGTTGGCCATTGTTCGGAAGATTGTTGTCGGTCACAATGGGCGCATCGAAGCCCGAAACCTTCCCGGTGGCGGCGCGCAGTTTCGGGTGTCGCTGCCTTTGTACCTGAGTGCCGAAGCGTGAGGTGTTCGTCATGAGCGTTCTGTTGAGTTTGATGCTGGCAGGTAGTTTGGGTTGGGCTACCCCTGAACGCGAGCCGGCCGTTGCCGATGGCGCGGCGGTTCAGTCGCCGTCCCAGTCGCCGTCCGCGCCGGGTCGAAAAAGATCACGGCGGTCGCCACGGCAGGCACCGCCACCGGAAACGAGCCGTCCGGCTTTGGACGACCTACCGCTGGGCGCGCAAGACCTTTTACAAACAAGCCCGACACCAACTGCCCCGGCATCCGGAGGTTCCGGCCGCCAGTCACGCTCACGCGCCTTGAGTAACGAGGACTTTGACGCTCCCCCGGCGCGAGGTGACGTTGAAGAAAGCAACGGGGAAACGTCTGAAGCGATGCCATCGCCGGAGGAAGCCTGGCGACAGGCGCTCGAGGCCGCCCGCAACGAACTGCGCGAGGCCGAAGCTGAGAAACAGCGCCAGGACAACGCCGACAACCCGCCGCTGCCAGAGCAGGATGCGACACTGCGGGTTGTCAAGGCGCGGCAAGCCATTCGACGCTTGCTCGAAGAAGGGAAAGTCAAGCAGTACCGCGAGCAGCCATCCCAGCCCCAGCCCTGAGCCAGGCGTCAGTCGGTCATGACCGTGAGTCGCGCGGATATTCTGATTGTCGAAGATAAGGACGCCCTGCGCCAGATGTGGCGCTTGACACTGGAGCGGGCCGGCTACGGTGTCGTGGAAGCCGCCGATGTCAAGCAGGCTCGCCAATCGCTGCGTCGGCAGCCCCCCACGGTCGTGTTGACCGATCTGCGGCTCCCGGATGGCACCGGATTGGACGTGCTGCGCGCGGCCAAGGCACTCGATCCGGACACGCCGGTTGTCGTGCTGACCGCCTACGGTTCGGTTGAGGAAGCGGTGGCGGCTATGAAGGACGGCGCGGAAGACTTTCTGCAAAAACCAGTTGATCCCGATCACTTGCTGCTGGCGCTGGAGCGCTTGGTTGAGACTCGTCAGCTCCGGCGCGCCTGCATCTTGATGCGCGAGGAGTATGCCCGCCGGTATGGTTTCCCGCGCATGATTGGCGACTCCCCAGCCCTACAGGAGGTCGGGCGGCGTCTCCAGCAGGTCGCGCCAACCGATGCGACCGTGTTGTTGTTAGGCGAGTCCGGCGTTGGCAAGGAACTGTTCGCCCGCGCCATTCACCACCTGAGCCGCCGCCGGCAGGAGCCCTTCGTGGCCGTCAACTGCGCGGCGATTCCCGAAACGCTCGTCGAAAACGAACTTTTCGGCCACGAAAAAGGCGCGTTTACCGGAGCTGACGGCCGCCAGGTCGGCAAGTTCGAGCTGGCGCGCGGCGGCACGCTGTTTCTGGATGAGATTGGCGAGCTACCGCTGATCGTCCAGGCCAAATTTTTGCGTGCGCTGGAAGCCCGGACCATCACGCGCATTGGCGGCACGCAGGAAATCAGCGTTGACGCGCGGATCGTGGCCGCAACCAACCGTGACCTGGCGGCAGCCGTGGCGGCAAAAATCTTCCGCGAGGACTTATTTTACCGGCTGGCGGTCTTTACCCTTGAGATTCCACCCCTGCGTGAGCGGCGCGAGGATATTCCGGCCCTGGCCGCCCATTTTGCCGAAAAGTATGGGCGTGAAATCCGCCGGCGCAAGCTGACGCTTTCACCGGCGGCGCTTCAGGCGCTTCAGGCGTATGACTTTCCGGGCAACATCCGTGAGCTTGAAAACTGCATCGAGCGCGCCTGTATTCTCTGCGAAGGAACAACGCTGGAGCCGGAAGACCTGCGGCTGCCGACGGCTACGCCTCCGACTGGTCGCCGGCGGCGGAGTTAGCTGCGGAGTCAACTGCGGATGCATCCCAGGCGTGAACCGGGCTGTTGTCTGGACACGCGGCGAGCAATGCCGCGAAGGTTTGTTTGAAGTGTGGATGCTCGGCCGTTGGGATGAGGTCACACAACGGCACGAGAACAAACCGTCGCAGGTGAAGGCGGGGATGCGGCAGCGTCAGCGTTGGGTCGTCCGAAACCAGAAACTGTCCGTCCAGGGCTTGACATAGTAGGACATCCACATCGAGCGGCCGCGCTCCCTTTGGAATCGAGCGAACCCGTCCAACGTCGGCTTCGAGTTGAAGCCCCAGGGTCAGCATCTCGGCGGGCGCGATGTCCGTTGTCACTTCGAGCACCGTGTTGAGAAACCACGGCTGCGCCAGATAGTCCACCGGCGCGGTGGCGTACCAGGGCGCGCGCCGCCAGCGTTCGGCCCGGCTGGTCAGGCGATCAATGGCACGTTCCAGCAACGTCTGCCGGTCACCCAGATTACTGCCCAAGCCAAGGTAAAAGGTATGTCGTGCCACTGCGCTACACCGAAACGACTTGCTTTGCGTCGTCAACGCATGCGATTGAAAGGGCCATTGCACTTACTTTAGCTGATTCTCACCAAACTATGTTTGCAACGCCCCCGACAGAAATTTTCGAGCCTTACGAACGCCTGATTCCAATCGAAGTAATGGGGCGAATCCTTCACGTCCCAGAGCACAACGTCGTCTTGCGCGGCTTTCAGTTTCTTGACATGGAAAGCATTTCCTACGGCGATTTTTGCTGGAACGGCGACTGCACGAACTGCCAGATTCGGTACTGCCGGCCCGGTGAAGACCGCGAACGCCCGGCGCTTTCCTGTCGGATTCAGGCGCGCGAAGGCATGCGCATCATTGGCTTGAGTAAGCACATTCGCCTGCGCTGCCTCAGTGACGGCGAGCCGCCTTCCACCCTTACCGCCGCATCGGCGTAAGCTTGAACGTCAACCGCCGACCATTTCGCTCGACGACAACTTCAACTTCCTTGTCCGGTTCAAGCTCCTGCAAGACATAGGTGTAGTCATACACACTCTTGATGTCGCGTCCGGCCAGCCCCACGATGATGTCACCGGCTTGCAGCCCAGCCGTAGCCGCCGGGCTGCCCTCGCGCACGCCGGAAAGCTTCACCCCGGCAATCTCGGCCGCGTAGTCAGGAATCGTCCCGAGGGAAACCCGGAAGCCACCCCGCGCGCGTTCGGCGGGATCGCTGGCTTGCGGCGCGATGAAGTCCGGCGGCATCGGGAGATTGGCCGTTGCCCGGAGCACGTCGCTCACGAAGCTGAGCACCTGCCGCTCCCCGGCGTAGTTGATCTTGTCGGCCGTATCCGACGGGCGGTGGTAGTCCGGGTGGCTGCCAGTGAGAAAAAACAGCACCGGAATGTTTCGTTTGTAAAACGACGCATGGTCGCTTGGCCCAAAGCCGCTTTCGCCAAGTGACAACGTGAGCGCGTGGCGTTGGTTGGTTTCGGTCAACAGCGATCGCCAAACCGATGACGTGCCAACGCCCTGGATGGTGAGACGGTTTTCGCGCAGGCGACCGATCATGTCCATGTTGATCATGGCCACGATGCGCTTGCCGCGGGTCGTGGGATGGTCAACAAAGTACGCTGAACCGATCAGTCCCTTTTCTTCGGCCGAGAACGCAATGAACAGCAAGCTGCGCTTGGGTCGCGCCGTCTGGTTGCCCAGCGCCTTGGCGAGTTCCATGAGTCCGGCCGTGCCGGAAGCGTTGTCATCGGCGCCAGGGTGAACATCGCCCTCCCGTGGTGCGAGTGAGTTGGGCCCGCCAAGGCCCAGGTGGTCGTAGTGCGCGCCAATCACCACCACTTCCTGGCTCAGAACGGGATCGCTCCCTTCGAGCCAGCCAAGGAGGTTGTACCCGGTTTGACGCTCCTTGACGACCTCCGTTTGGAGACGCGCGCGAACACCGGCCAGGGATTTGGACGCCGGCTGACCGCTGGCCGCAATGGTTTTTTCCAGGTCGGCGACCGGGACGCCGAGCAGCTTGGCGGCCCAGGCGCGGCTCACGACAGCGCATGGAAAGCCGGCGTCGCCAAAGGCATCGTCATAGCGCAGCCGGGCGATTTGGGAACGTCCGAAATCATCATCCTCGGCAATGACCAGCAGCCCCGCCGCTCCGTTGTTGCGGGCGGTCGTTGCCTTGTAGCGCAGCGACAGAAACGGGCCAAACTTGGTGTGTGGATTCGACCCGGCCGGGCTGTAGGGAAGCGTCAGCACGATGCGGTCTTTCACATCGAGGTTGGCATAATCGTCGTACTGGGCGTCCTTGGCAGCGGAAATGCCGTACCCGGCAAAGACCAGATCGCCCTCTGCGCTGCCGTTGGCCGTGAATCCCAGTGGCCGGAAGTCGGTGTCTGGCACCGCCGTGAGGCGCGATGTGGCAACGGTTGCCGTTAGGTGGTTGCGCCGCCCCAGGCGAACGGCCGCCACGAAGCTGAACGCTTGACGGTAGCCACGGTCGCCGAGCGGGCGGAGTCCAGCGCGTTGGAACTGAGCGGTGATGTACTGCGCCGCTTTTTCCGCGCCCGGCGTGCCAGGCAGGCGTCCGGCAAGTTCGTTGGAGGCCAAGTAGCCGATATGGCGACGAAGGTTGGCTTCAACAGCCGCATCGGCCGGGGCGACCTCGGCCAAGCGCGCCCACGGCAGCGACGATAGCCCGGTGATCAACAGCGCGACAAATCCCAAACGAAGCAAGCGTGAAAGGCGCACCATGGACGAGTATCCTTGTCAACAGCGGTTTCCCAGCCGGTGTCGGCCTCGTTGAGCCGCGAGGCGCGGTAACCGTCTGGTTGGTTTCGGTAGTTTCGACGCCCTGATGGTAGATTTCAAGGACGGGCTGGACGGTACTTTGGCAATTTGCCCGTCCACCGGCGCGCGTTCGCGGGGAGTCTTGGCTGCTTTGTCATGCCAGGTATTGAAATCCGATTGAAGGGCGTGGTTTCAAAAGACATCAAGCACAACCCATCAGGAAGCTTTCTGGACTATCCCCGGATGAAAAGCCATGCGCAAAAACGGCGGCGCTCCTTGAAGTTTTCGATTGGGAAGGGCGGCTTGCCGCCTCGTTAGCAGACACCATAGGATGTCAGACTCGATCCGGTTGTTTCGACGGCGCATGTTATATGACCTATGACCTCATCATCGTTGGCGCTGGACCGGCGGGATTGACAGCCGCCTACGCCGCCCAGCAGGCCAACTTGGCTTATCTGGTTTTGGAGCGGGGGGCGATTGCCCAGACGGTTGCGGAGTACCCAATTGGGCGTCCCTTGTTTTCGACGCCGGATGAAGTCGAACTCATCCCAGGCACGCTCAAACCCAAGGCCGGCCCGAAACCGACCCGCGAAGAAGTCCTGACCTATTACACGCGGCTGGCGACGCGCGAGTTGCGGTTGGCGATTCATACCTATGAAGCCGTCCAGGCCATCATCCCAACCGGCGGAGGCTTTCAGGTCATCTCTGCCAAGAACGTATATCAAGCGCGCCGGGTCATCGTTGCCACTGGTGGATTTGGTCGTCCCTACCGGCTGAACGCGCGTGGTGAAACACCGGCGCGGGTGTCGTACCGATTCGTGGAGGCCTTCCCCTTCGCCGGGCAAACCGTCCTGGTCGTGGGAGGAGGCAACTCAGCCGCCGAAGCCGCACTCGACCTATGCCAAGCTGGCGCAGAGGTTCACTGGTCACTGCGCCGACCATCACTTGACCCACGCCCGGAAGATGCCGACCGCGTTGGCATCAAGCCCTGGGTGCGCGCCCCGCTGCGTGAGTGTGTCGCGCGCGGTGAGCTAACCATTCACTACGCGACGACTTGTGTTGAAATACTGCCTACGTCCGCGCGACTCCGATGCCAAGCTGGAAGCCTTCTGGAAGTCCCCTGCGCCCATGTTTTCGCCCTGCTAGGGGCCGCGCCGGATGTCTCGCTGCTGGCGGCGGCGGGCGTTGCCATCGCCCCCGACGAGCGACCGGTCTATGACCCCGAAACCAATGAAACCAGCGTGCCAGGACTCTACGTTGTCGGGCACCTAACCCGTGAACTTCACATGAAGAATGCCACGGTTGTGCCGCGCCGGGTTGTCGCCGCGATTGCGCAACGACTTACTCATTCAAGCTCGGCAACTGGCTGAAATCAAAACCATCCGCATAGTCTGAGAAATGGACGGCAATGCCCGGATGGTCGCTGTGACAATGGGCGCAGTAATAATTCCCATCGTCGGCCCACCACAGGTCTCTGACCAAAAATGCGACATAGCAGCCGGCGCACCGCTGGGCGCGGCGCCCAAACTTTTCGCGGGCTTCCTCTGGCGTCATGGTGAATCCTGTGGCTGGCTGGCTCAATGTGCCGTGGGCATCACCGTTTGCGGACGAAGCCAACCCGTCCGGTGGTCATAGCGTCCCACGCCTAGAAAGTATCCGGCTTCATCCGTGACGGCGACGCCTACTTCTGGGGCAACAGGAAATGGGCGGCGGTTGTCAGGCGTAATGTCATCTGGCGAGATGTCCAGCGCCTGCCCACAGATAAACCGGTTCGCCAGCGGTTGACCGAGTCGGACGCGCGGCCAGCCCCGCAGGAGATCAAGGGGCGATAGCACTTGTCCCGACCATTCGCCGCTCATGACACACCGTTGCAGGTCTTCGAGGGTCAGTGCCTCGTCAACGGTGAAGCCATCTACGGCTGTTCGTCGAAGGGCGACCAAGTGTGCGCCACAGCCGATGCGTTCGCCAATGTCGTGCGCAAGGGTACGGATATACGTTCCCGATGAGCATGTGACCTCGCATTCCACGATGGGTGCGCCCTGTTGGTCCTGCCGAATGACGCGCCCCTGGGCGTCAGGCAAGAAGTTGAAACTAAACACTTCAATCGGCGTCGCTGCCCGGACGACCACTTTGCCGGCGCGCGCGAGTTGATAGAGCGCCACCCCGTCAATTTTTCTGGCCGAATACATTGGCGGTGTCTGCATTTGCTTGCCCAGGAACGTCTGCGCGACGGCTTGCAACTGGTCTTCGGTCAGGCCTTGGGTGGCGCGCGGTGGTGTGAGCGGTTGTCCGGTCAGGTCTTGGGTATCCGTAGCAAAACCAAATCGAAGAACCGCTCGATAGCTTTTTGAGGTATCGGTCAGAAACCGTGAGAGCCGGGTGGCCGGCCCTAGGCAGAGAACGAGTAAGCCGGTAGCGAAGGGGTCAAGTGTGCCGGTGTGACCGACACGCTTGATGCCGATGAAACGCCGAACCAGCGCGACGACATCATGTGAGGTGGCATTGGGAGGCTTGTCAATTAACAAACCTCCAGAAAGCATTTGGGACATTCCAGAACGCTCACCAACCACAAATTAGGACTGACTGTACTCTTGGAAACCTAGCGGAAGGATAATGCGACGCCAAATTGTTTTTTCCAAGAATGTACCTGAAAAGTCATCGAACTCTTCAAGCCACACCGGCCAAAGCGTGGGCGATGTGGCACGCCTGGGACACGCGGGAATGTCCGCCTTCAGGCGCGCCCAAACGGTTTGACCGCATCCGTTCAGATGAACATCTCTTCGTCCTGGTAGGCACGGTCAACCGTCTTGCGCTCTGGTGTCAGCAAGACCGATAGGAACGTCTTTGCCGCAGACAACATGGCTGAAATCTCTTGCACGGGCCGCAGCACGTCTTGCTGAATGATCGAGGCCGTGTCATCAATGCGGAGCGCCGTCCGCGACGCGACATGCGCGTAGGTGTCCACTTGGGTGCGGAGTTGTTCAGAAGTGTCCTTGACAAGCGTCGAAACTTCCTGTGCGCTTTCCGTGGTCAAGCGGGAAAGCTCCTTGGTGGTCGCCGTCACCGCCGCAAGGCAGGCCTGAGCTTCCGTTTTGAGCGTTGCCGTGGTGTCGCGCACCAGCACGGTCGTTTCGCGTGCCACGCCAAGGAGTTCATTCGTCCGAACCAGAATCGGGGTAATGGCTTCGGCGGTGGTTTGCGCTTTCTCGATAATGGGCTTGGCCGATGTCAAGAGTTGGCGGGTTTGTTCAACCACCGGATCAGTTTTGGTCCGGGCTTGCTCAATCAAGCCCATGACTTTGGTGACCAACCGGTAGATAACCAAGAGCAGCGCCAACTGCACGACAAAGACGACGACAAGGGAAACGCTGATGATTGTTTGGAAGATTTCGTTCGTAATCACGGGTTCAGGACTCTCAACTAGAGCCGCCAGTTGCCACTCGGCGAGCAGCCACAGCGAGCGGTACAGGTTGAAGGTGAAGGCGTGGCTAGGTCAGTCATTTGGGTGACTACGCCGTAGGTTCGCCGTCGGCAGCTTCCTTGTTGTCAATCGCCAGGGCTTCGGCTTTCTTTTCGCGGTACGCCTGCTTACCGGCCTCGATGGCAGCCGCCACACGGTCGCGTTGTTCATCGAGCAACCCGCGCCCGGATTCAAGCAGGTGCGATGCTTTTTCTTTGCTCAAGGCATACAACTCCGAGGTCTTCTCGCGCCCGCTCGTGTACAGATGGGAGGCCTTCTCACCGAGCGCCTTGGCGTTTTCCGTCGTGTAGTCAATGCCGCGCCGGGTCGCGTCACTGATGTCGCCGCGCAGCTCACGCCCCGACTTTGGCGCGAACAGTAGCGCCACCAGCGCCCCGATGCTGGCGCCAGCCAGGAAATAGGTAATCTTGTTCGAGCTTTCAGACATGGCGAGAAATCCTCCGTGCTGGGATGTCATCGTGACTTGGGATGATGGCTGGACTGCTGAGTGTGAGAAAAGCCACTAAGTTAGAAAACACTACCATGTGCCACCGGAAGCAGCAACCACTGAGATGGTACTTGGCGCACCCTGGTCACTTGCTGACCGGGTCTGAGCCAGCCAAGAAAGCGTCCGGTGTGAGCGGTCCGACGCCGACCAAGGCGGCGAGTTCGCCGGCCGTGTAGCGAAAGCCAGTGTTCCACAGGTCAATCAAGTCATCGCCAGCGCGGCGGCTGGCGAACCAGTTACCGTATTTCGTGCGCAACCAGTCGTTCAGCGCGGCGGCCAGCCACGCGCCGCGCAGTTGGGCCAGGGCCTGAGGTGCCGCGTCAAGTTCATCGTGCAATTCCCAGTCTGAAAGGGTTGTGTCCAGGTGCTGCGCAAACTCAGCGCGTACACGGTCGAGCGCCCAGCCACCGGTTTCGCGCCCATGCCAGGCCACGAATCGCAGGGCCGCCCGCCGCGCTAGCTGCCAACGGGCAGCTAGCAGGGCATGCCGAATGACCGGAGGCGGCTGAATATCCAGCGCGCCAGCGACCCAGCGCCGGTCAATGAGCAAATCGGCAAAAAGCCACTGCCAAGCTTCAGCCACCGCCGGATCGCCGTGGGAACGAAGTTCGACCGGCAGCTTGGCCGACGTCCAGGCCGCTTGCTGCACGCGGGCCAGCTCGCCCAGAAAGCGCCGCCAAGTTTGCCAGTTGGATGCTTCTGCCACCATCCAGCGGATGTCTTCTGGAATGCGTACCCGAAACACGCCGGACGGGCCGGTGAAGCGCCAGGCGGTCGTCACATTGGTTTGCTGCCACGGACGTATCCCAAAGCCACGTAACAGGTTTTCCGCCACACGCCGAGGCTGGCGGTCACCAAAAGGGTCAGTCGCCGGCGCGGCCGCGGCATGCGCTGCAACCACGCGACGATAGGGGGTATCCGTTTCGACCAAAAACCGCTCGCAGGTGTCCGTCCACGCGGAGATGTCCTCGCCCGTCCGCCGGTGAAGCTGTGCGGTGACTTGCTCCGCCAAGTGACCGTAACCCAAGCTGCGCGCGGCTGCGCCCAGCATCTCCCGGCGCTGCTCTCGAAGATCAACCAAGCTGGCGTCGTGCGCCGCGAGTTTGCCCTGAAGTTCGCGGCGGTGCGCCGGGTCTGACTCGGCGGCCAGATGCGGCCGGAGCGCGGATGCCGATTGGCGTTGTCCGCGCCACGGGATGAGTGGGGTGGTGAGGGCCCGGTGGAGTTCCGCGTCGAGTTCCCGCGTTTGCGTCCGAATGAACCAGGTTTCCGCAAAATCAAGGAGTGATTGTCCGCCACGCCGTTCGGTTTCGGAGCGCGAGGCATCAGCTTGACTTTCGCGGCGCAAATCGGCCACAGCCGTCGCCGACCACAAGTCACTGAATCGATCCTGAAGTCGCGCCGGAAGCGGCTCAAAACCGGAGGCGGCACGCCACGCCATCTGCCTGGCCTGCGCCCGTGCCGCCTGAAAAGCCGCAAACTCGCGCCGATAGTCGTCGCGTTTCATAGCTCAGGAAACCCGTCATGGTTGGGTTGCCAACCAGAGACCGCCATCTAACCGGACTGTACACTGAATTGAAGCGCGCCGTGAGAACGTGTAGCATTCAAGGCGCATATCGTCATGTACCTTTTCCGCCAGATGTACCCTTTCCGCCAGCGTGACGGGAAGCATCGGGCGTGAAGACACAAGCTTGGAGCGAGGGACTGCGCATGCCAGCTTCCACAACGCAAGAGTACCTTAGCGCTTTGCTCGAGGCCATCCGCCTGCCCTCTCCGGAAGAGTCCATCCTTGAACTACGCGCCAAGTTCCCGTTGCTTGATCTGCGGCTCATTGCGGCCGATGTGCGCTGGGGACGGGAACTTCGGCAGCGGGGCTACGGGCGGCAGGAGATCCTGGAAGATTTACACCTGGCCTGATGCCGGCTCGGATGACGGCGCGCGTCGTCCGCGCCAGGTGGTGTCGGTTGGATGGGAAACGCCAAGGTGCGCCATGATGCGAAACACCAGGTGATCGACCAGTGCTTGTACGGATTGCGGCCGGTGATAAAAGCTGGGACAGGCCGGCAAAATCAGCGCTCCGGCCCGTTCAACGCGCAGCATGTTCTCAAGATGAATGGCGTTGAAAGGCGTTTCGCGGGGGACCAGAATCAGCGGCCGCCGTTCTTTGAGCATAACGTCCGCGGCCCGGTGGATCAGGTCGCGGGCGATGCCGGCCGCAATGTAGCCCAGGCTGCCCATGCTGCACGGCACGACGGCCATGCCATCGCAGGGGTAGGAGCCGCTGGCAATCGTTGCGCCGACATCCTTGACCGGCAGCAGGGTAATCTTGGTTGTCGGCCGCCCAAGCAGCGCTTCCACGTCGCTGGCTTTGGCGCCCGTGATGGGCAAGTCGAGTTCTTCCCGAATGACCGTCGCGCCCAGCGCGCTGATAACCAAGTTGATTTGAGCGACTTCCAGGCTGGCGTCGAGGTAGTGCAGCAATCGCTGGGCGTAAATGGCCCCGCTTGCGCCGGTAATGGCCACGGTCAGGTGCTTCACAAAGACTTTCAATCCACAGGCAGTAAAGTTGATGACGAGGTGGGTCCCACCTGTCCACCGGGCCGGTGGGCAACTCGTCCTGCGCCGGCGCCGCTGGAATGATAAACTAAATCGCATTCAGGGATGTACATCAGGTGACGTAGAGACGATAATGACAACAAATAGCCTGCCTGTAGTAGCCTGTCCCCAATGCGGTCGTCCGAATGGGACGCACCGGACAACGTGCCTCTTTTGTGGTCAGCCACTACGGATTCCCGGACAGGAAAGCCAGGCGCTGCCGAACTTACGGAATGCGGAAGACATCGAGCCAGGCTACAACGTCATCTTTCTCCCAGGCAATCCGCCCGCGCCGAACGCCGTTGAGGAGGTAGCTGCGGTCGGACGCCTCACCCCCGAACAGGCCGCCGCACTTTTGGCGTCGCCGGCTCCGGTTCCGATTGCGCGCGCGACAACACCCCACGACGCCACGCTGTTGACCCAGCGATTGGCGCGGTCGGGATTGCGCACGCTGATTTTGTCTGACGCACAGTTGTCGCCCCTGCACCCGCCACGCCGCGCGCGCGCGCTGGTTGCCGCGGGCGACTTCCTTGAAGCGTGGGGAACCGATCAGGCGATGCTGCTGCGCCTGAGTTGGAATGAAGTGTCCCTCGTGGTCTTTGGGGTGCTCCGGTTTCGTCAGGTCTTGGCGCGCGAGTCCACAGCGCGGCGGGCCAAGGCGGAACGCGAGGAGCTTTACACGGCTGATGAAGAAGTTGCCGTCATTGACTTGTTCGGTCCGACGCTGGCCACGCACCTGCGGATTCGCGCCGATGGCTTTGACTACTCCTGCCTTGGTGCGCAGCGAGGGCTGCTCGCGGCTGAAAACCATACCCGTTTGGGCGACTGGCTACTGGCTTCGCTCCCGTCCATGGCGGTTGTCAATCGTGATTTTTATGCCTTGGCGCGGGTTCTCGATCCGATTTGGGGGCTGACTAAAGCCAGCCGTCGGCAGCCGTTCAAGCGTGCCGGGATTGGGAAAGTATCGGCCGAAACGACCGAATACGTGGACAATGAACGTCAGTTTACCTGTTTTGCGCGTAGTTTGTTTTTCACGGTGCGCCCGGCTTGAGCGTCGCAAACAAAAAACACCGCCGGGGCCTTGTGGCAACGTATTTTTTTGAAAGGCTGAACCAGACAACCTCCATGATGACACCCAAACCCCAATCCGAAGCCGCGTTGCTCAACGCGGCGGCTGAAACCTACACGGCTGATTCCATCACCTCGCTTTCTGGGCGTGACGCCGTGCGCCTCCGCCCAGCCATGTACATTGGCTCCAACGGCGAGTTAGGACTGCACCACCTGGTTTACGAAGTCGTTGATAACTCAGTGGATGAAGCGCTCGCCGGCCACTGCACGCAGGTGGAGGTCATCATTCACCCGGATAACTCCATTTCCGTGATTGACAACGGGCGCGGCATCCCGGTGGATGTCAAGCAGGATGACCCCAAAAAGCGCTCGGCCGTCGAAATCGTCCTCACGGAACTGCATGCCGGAGCCAAGTTTGGTGAGGACAACACGTACAAGGTTTCGGGCGGGCTGCACGGGGTTGGGGTTTCCTGCGTCAACTTTTTGTCGGAATGGCTGCGGGTCGAGGTGTACCGCAATGGTTACGTACACGAACAGGAGTTTGAGCGCGGCATTCCGGTCGCGCCACTGACCAGAACCGGTAAAACGACCAAGCGTGGGACGCGCGTCAGTTTCAAGCCAGATGGCGAGATTTTCACCACGACGACCTATGACTTTGACACCCTTGCTCAACGTTTACGCGAAAAAGCTTTTTTGACCAAAGGGCTGACCATCACGCTCGCCGACGAGCGTGGCGAGCAGGAACGGCGACAAGAGTTTTTCTATCGTGGTGGCATTGCCGAATTTGTCGCGCATCTCAACCGGAACAAGACCGTGCTGATGCCGGAGCCGTTCTACTGCGAAGCCACGCAGGGCGAAGTGACCGTTGAGGTGGCTATTCAGTACAATGACGGCTACGACGAAAAAGTTTTCAGCTTTGCCAACAACATCAACACCGTGGACGGCGGCACCCACCTGTCGGGTTTTCGGACGGCGCTGACGGCCAGCATCAACGCCTACGCGCTGAGTGAAGGACTGAGCAAGCAGCTCAAGGAAAACCTGACAGGCGATGATGTGCGGGAGGGCCTCGTGGCGGTGGTGAGTGTGAAGATTCCACAGCCGCAGTTTGAAGGGCAAACCAAGAACAAGCTCAACAGTGATGTCAAGGGAATGGTGGATTCCATCCTTCGGGAACAGCTCAAAACCTACTTCGGCGAGCATCCCGCCATTGCCAAACGCATCATTATGAAGGCGGTTGACGCGGCGCGGGCGCGCGAGGCGGCGCGGCGGGCGCGTGAGATTTCGCGTAAGTCGTCGCTCAACAGCCTGACGCTTCCAGGCAAGTTGGCAGACTGTTCTGAGCGTGACCCATCAAAATCTGAGCTTTTCATCGTTGAGGGCGATAGCGCCGGCGGTAGCGCCAAGCAGGGACGCGACCGGCGAACCCAGGCCATCCTGCCCCTCAAGGGCAAAATTCTCAACGTCGAAAAGGCGCGTTATGACAAGATGCTATCCCACAGCGAGATTGGGGCGCTCATCATGGCGCTTGGCACTGGCGTCGGAAAATCAGATTTTTCGATTGATAAGCTGCGCTACCACAAAATCATTTTGCTCTGCGACGCCGACATTGATGGCTCGCACATTCGGACGCTGCTGCTGACGTTTTTCTACCGCCAAATGCCGGAACTGCTGGAACGCGGACACGTCTTCATCGCCCAACCGCCACTCTACAAGGTCAAGAAAGGGAAGTCCGAGCAGTACTTGCTTGACGACCGAGAGCTGAACAAATACTTACTCAAGCGGGCTACCGAGGATGTGCACGTCACGGTCGAGCCGACCCAGCGCGTGTTAGCCGGACGCGAGTTGGCCAAGTTTCTCGACAAGTTGCTGGAGTTTGAGATGTTTGCGCCCAAGCTCGAACGGCGGTTGCAGCGCGATGCGCGGCTGATGGAGCTGGTGCTGCAAGCGTGTACCGGTGACGGTGGCTATAAGCCCGGCCGCAAATTGCATGCGTTGTTTGAGACCGAAGACTGGCCGCGCCGTTTGGTGGATACCCTGGCCGCGGCCGGGTACGACGCCACGCTCAACCGCGATGAGGAGCATGCGCTGTTTCGGGTGGTCGTGACGAAGCCGAACCTTTCCATCGCCGTGGATTGGGAACTGGCAACCCATGCCGAGTTCCAAAAGTGTGTCACGATCTATGCCGAGTGGCGGGATGCCATGACCGGTCCTTACACGGTTGCCCAAGGCTCGGTCACCACCCCCGTTGCGCAACGCGCGGCGTTGGGCGACCAAATTCTGACACTCGCCAAGCGCGACCTCACCATTCAGCGGTACAAAGGGTTGGGCGAAATGAACCCGGAACAACTCTGGGAAACGACCCTCAATGCCGAGAAACGTACGCTGCTTCAGGTTCGCATCAATGACGTGGTTGAAACCGACGCGGTGTTCACCGTGTTGATGGGCGATGCCGTTGAGCCTCGTCGCCGGTTTATCGAGGAACATGCGCTCGATGTGAAAAACCTCGATGTATGATGTGGTCCTAACCGGTCTTCACTTATCCTGGACTGAATCCCGGTCACTCAAGCCTGATTCCAGTCCCGCAGGCTTGGCGCCAGCCCTATGCCACCGAACCCCTGGGCTGGCGGCAAGTATGCCTGAGCTGGCGCGCGATGAGTGCCCTACCCACTGGCTTGCCACTTGCCAAATACTGGAGGCCGTTGAATACTCTTGACATCGTAGCCATTGTTGCCAAGCTTTGGTGCGATGCCCCGCACATGTTTCTAGATGTGGGAGTCGTTTGAATGACACAGCGACTCGAAGGTACTTGTGTTCCACAACTCATCGGCATTTGCTACCAGCAGCAGTTGAGCGGGACACTCACGCTTACGCAGCCGAACCTGGTGCGCCACGTATATTTCGAAAACGGCTCAATCGTTTATGCGGCAAGTGAAACGGTTTCCGAGCGATTTGGTGAGCGGCTGTGCACGCTGGGTTGTATCTCTCCCGAACAGCTTGCGCGGGCAATCGCTGAAACCAGTAAAGGGAAGCGCTTGGGGGCTTGTTTGGTTGAACTTGGCTACCTCGCCGCGACGGACTTGCAAGCAATGCTGGTGGGGCATGTCACCTATTTGGTGCATTCGCTTTTCCACTGGACGACGGGCGAGTATCGCTTTCAGGCGCAGAAGATTAAAGTGGCGGGCTTCGAGCAATCTCTGTCGCCGGTGAGCCTCATTTTCGATGGCATTCGTAGTCTGTCGGACATGGAACTCATCCGCCGCTGGTTGGGGGGCATGCACCGCTGTCTCAAGCCGGTGTCCACGAAGCAAGTGAGCTTGCCTGGTGTAACGCTCACCCCGGAAGAGGCGTTTGTCCTGTCGCGGCTTGACGCACCGCTGCGTATCGAAGATGCCTGCCTGGCCACGCCATTGCCAGAAGAGCGCGTGCTCCGGGCGTTGTGCGCTTTTGCCATGGCTGGCATCGTGAGTTTCGCAGACGGTGACCCTTCGCCCGTCATCGAGGTGATGCCAAGCCCGTCGGCCCCAGCAGGCAAAACGTCCGGTGAGATCGATGCCGCGCACGCCGCCGAGATATGTTTTGAGCTGGAAGAAAAGATGCGAGTCGTTGAGTCCGGCGGAACGCATTACCAAGTTTTGGGGATCAATCGTCGGTTTACCTCGGACGAGCTCAAGAAAACCTATCGGGAACTTGCCAAAAAGTTTCACCCCGACCGCCATTCCCAGCTCGCAGCGTTTGATTTTCAGGTGAAAGCCAAGTTGGAGCGGGTGTTTATTGCCATCCAGCAGGCCTATGATGTGCTGAACGACGAGGAGAAGCGGCGCAAGTATGACCTGACCATTACCGGAAACACCGCCCGTTCAACCCCTGGCGGAAATCGTTTTCCGACCGGGGCTTATCCGGTCGCGCGTCCAACGCCGTCGAGTCCACCGGGGGGACAGCCCTCGTCGTTTGGGCCTGCGCCGAAGCCGCCGGCCGCGCCGCCGCCACGTCCGCCAGTGCCGCCCACGCTGCCGGTGCGCCCACCATCGGGAGACACGCCGCGTCCGACGGTGACGCCCAAATCGCCGCCACTGCCGCCAAAGCCACCGGCAAGCGCCAGTTTCCCGACGCCACCAACCATTAAGCGTCCCAGCACTGGCGCTCATCCAGCATCACCGCCAATCCCGAAGCCTCCCGCGCCAACGCCGCCAACGCTCAAGCCGCCAACCCCGCCGCCCGTCACCGCAGCAACCGGGGCGACGGCGCAATCAAACGGTGGTCCACCATCTACGCCACCACCCCGGATGCCAACCGGCGCATACCCAAAAGCGCCGTCGAGCCTGCCACCGGAGCCGCCGGCTGTTCCAGCTTCAGAGCTATACCTGAAAACCGTGGAATACATGGGGAATGGGGATGTCGAGCGGGCCTATCAATCCATCCGCCGGGCCGTGGAGCAGCGTCCCAACAATGCTGACTATCAAGCGATGCTGGGGCGTGTGCTTTTGCGGATCCCAGGGCGCAACAAAGAGGCCGAGAAAGCTTTTCTCACGGCAATCGATCTCTGCCGAGACCCGGATGAAGTCCCCGAACTTCTCATAGAACTGTCTGACCTATACATCAAGTTTGGGCTTGATTCCCGCGCGATTGAGTGCCTCGACCAGGGGCTTTCATTGGCGCCGGAGCATCCCGAACTCAAGAAACGTCGCAAGGCGCTTGGAGCAAAGCGGACGATGACCCCACGAGCGGGCAGTCTGCGTGTTGCCACCGGTCGGCGATTGCAGTCGTTGGTAGGGAAAGTCTTTGGCTTGGACAACGCAAAGGATGATGATTCAACCTAGTTGTCTGAGTTGTCCCGATGCCCATACGAAATCATCCAGGCAGGCGTTGCATTGACAAGGGCCGCGCGTTATCATCCGCGCCTTGTTTGACGGCGGGTGTAGCTCAGTTGGTTAGAGCGCTTGATTGTGGCTCAAGAGGTCGTGGGTTCAAGTCCCATCACTCGCCCCACTGTTTTTCCACTGCCTCCCACGTTAGGTTTTTCCGGTTCGGCTGCCCCCTGCTAGGGACACCTGCTCGGTCGTGCGCACCCTTGTCGCCGGCGGCGGGTATTTCTGCGCTTTCCTGGTTGACAGTGACCAGAGGCACGAGTAACTTCGCAGCTTGCTTTTCAAACCCTGTTTCGGCGTGTTGGGGCGTTCGCCCATTTCGCTTTTGTTTATGCTCGAGTCGTCATTTGGTGTGAGTAATCTACAGGCAAGCTACTTTTTGGCTGCTGAGAGTAGCTTACTGACGCCTGATTGGTCGCTCCTGGTCACAGTCGGCGTCTTTTTGCTGGTTGCCTACCTGCTCAACGTCTTGGTGTTCAAGCCAGTCTTGGCGGTTCTGGACGAACGCGCGCGCCGGACAGGCGGCATTCGCCAGATGCTCGGTGGTTATGACCAGCGTTTGGCTGAGTACGAAGCCGCGCTCCGGGCTGGGCGAGTGGCTGCCGCCAAGCTTGTCGAAGAGCGCCGGGCCGCCGCCCTCCAACGGCGGAGCGAGATTATCGAGTCGGCAAAACAAGCTGCATCGGCCGAAGTGGCGGCGGCGACACAGGCCTTGACCGCGCAGGTGGCGGCCGTAAAAGAAACGCTTGCCCGTGACGCCGAGCACCTGGCCGCTTCCATCGCCGGAACGATTCTGGGTCGCCAGATTGGAACGCCACGATGACCATGACGCTTGCCACTATGGTTTTTTGGGCCGCTGGCATCCCGCTCTGGGCCAAGTTTCTCAACTTTGCAATTTACGCCGGCTTGCTCGCGTTTTTTCTTGCCAAGCCAATTGCTGAAGGCTTGCGCAAACGCGCCCAAAATATTCTCGAAGCCCTTGACCGGGCTGGGCAGGAGCGCGCACTGGCTGAAACCAAGCTGCGCGAGCTGGAGGACCGTTTTGCGCGACTTGAATCGGAGTTGGCCGACATTCGCCAGCAAGCGGAGCAGGCGGCACAGGCAGAGCATGACCGGATTGTGGCCGCGGCCGAGGCCGATGCGGAACGCTTGCGAAAGCTGGCCAAAATGGAAATCGAAGGCGCAACAAAGGCGGCTCGCCTTGAACTCCAGGCGTTTGCGGCCGCCACTGCGGTTGAGCTAGCCGAATCGCTAATCCGACGCGAGCTGTCGTCGAGCGACCAGTCCCGACTGGTTGCAAGCTACACGAATCAGCTTGGGAAACAGCGTGTTTAGCTCTGACAAAAGGATGCGACACTACGGAACAAAGTCTGTTGTTGTATGAGTTCACTTGCCAATCGCTATGCTCGTGCCCTGACTGACGCCGCTGGGGCTGACCTACCAACGGTTGCAACCGAGATAAAAGCTTTTCATCAACTCGTGACGACGCACACCGAGCTGGCCGACGCCTTGGCCAATCCCACCATTCCGCTGGCTCAAAAGGAAGGACTGCTCCGGGCCTTGTGTGCGCGACTCAAGCCGCATCCGGTTACGTCCAACTTTTTGGGCGTGCTGCTGCGCAACCAGCGGATGGCGGCTTTGGGTGATATTCAGTCGGCAATTGAAGCCGTCGTAGATGAGCGCTCCGGCATTGTGCCGGTTGAAGTGACCAGTGCCATGGCGCTGGGTGTGAGCGAGCGCCGGGTGCTTGAACGACGATTGAAAGAGGCGATTGGCAGCGACATTCGTGTTACCTACCGGGAATCGCCTGACCTGATCGGGGGACTTGTCACCCGTGTCGGGAGCACCTACTACGATGGTTCAGTCCGAACCCAACTTGTTGAATTACGAGAGCGACTCGCCCGGCGCGCCTAGCGGCCGGGACGTTCTGAGGAATGACATGGAAGCCATTCGAGCCGACGAAATCAGTCAACTTATCCGCGAACAAATCGAAAACTTTCAAGCTGGTGTCACCGTCGCCGAGGTTGGGACGGTTATCAAAGTGGGCGATGGCATTGCCGAAATACACGGTCTTGACAATGTCATGGCCGGCGAACTGCTTGATCTGCCCCACGAGGTCAAAGGCATTGCGCTCAACCTGGAAGAAGACAAGGTTGGGGCGGTGCTCTTTGGCGAGTACCATGCCATCAAGCAGGGTGATTTGGTCAAGCGGACCAAGCGCATCATGTCGGTCCCGGTCGGCGACGGATTTTTAGGCCGGGTCGTCAACGCGCTGGGTGAACCAATTGACGGACGCGGCCCAATCGCCAACGACGGTTTCAATCCGGTGGAGCGCATTGCCCCTGGCATCGTCGAACGGAAGTCGGTCAAAGAACCGATGATGACCGGCATCAAAGCCATTGATGCCATGATTCCGATTGGGCGTGGGCAACGCGAACTCATCATTGGCGACCGTCAAACCGGCAAAACCACGATTGCCATTGACACCATCATCAACTCGAAGGGTAAGGACCTGATTTGTATCTATGTGGCGATTGGTCAGCGGAAAGGGTCAATCGCGCAGTTGGTCAAGCGTCTCGAAGAGAACGACGCCATGGCCTACACCATCATTGTGTCGGCGTCTTCATCAGACCCGGCCGCCATGCAATACATTGCGCCCTATGCCGGAACTGCCATCGGCGAATACTTCATGGATCGCGGCAAGCACGTCCTTTGTATTTACGATGACTTGTCAAAGCACGCCGTCGCCTACCGCGAGATTTCCTTGCTTTTGCGGCGACCGCCAGGGCGCGAGGCCTATCCGGGCGACGTGTTTTACCTGCACTCGCGCCTCCTGGAACGCGCTGCCAAGTATGACGACAAGCGCGGCGGTGGCTCATTGACTGCCTTGCCCGTCATCGAAACCCAAGCTGGTGACATTTCGGCTTACATCCCGACCAACGTCATTTCGATTACGGATGGTCAGATCTTTCTCGAAGGCGACTTGTTCAACGCCGGGATTCGCCCGGCCATCAACGTCGGAAACTCCGTCTCACGGGTCGGCAGTTCGGCGCAAACAAAGGCAATGAAACAGGTCGCCGGGACGCTGCGGCTCGAACTGGCGCAGTACCGCGAGCTGGCGGCCTTTGCCCAGTTTGGCTCCGACCTGGACAAAGCTACTCAGCGCCTGCTGGCTCGTGGGCAGCGGCTGACGGAAATCCTCAAGCAGGGACAGTATGTCCCCATGCCGCTCGAAGAACAGGTTTTTGTGATTTGGGCCGCGACGAATGGCTATGTGGATGATATTCCAGTTTCAGAAGTGCGCCGTTTTGAAGCTGAGCTTTTGACGTATCTCAAAAATAACCAGGCCGGGCTATTGAACGACATTGCCACGAAAAAGGAACTCACGGACGACATCAAGTCCAGAATGAAAGCTGCGGCTGATGCCTTCAAGCAAACGTTTGTTGTCCACGCTTGAGCCTGGGGCGTGATAAGAGGTTTCCATGCCGAATTTGCAGGGCGTGCGACGGCGCATCAAAGCCGTCAAGAACATGCGCCAAATTACCAAGTCATACAAACTTGTCTCGGCGTCGAAGCTCCGCCGCGCGCAGGAGCGGGTGACGGCAACTCGTCCCTATGCGCGCAAGATACGGGAAGTGCTGCATAACCTTTCCGCGACCGTGACGGATTTCACCAGTCCGCTGATGGAAGAACGGACGGGGAACCGTACGCTGTTGGTTCTCATGACGGCCGACAAGGGACTGTGTGGCGCTTTCAACGCTAATCTCATTCGCTCCGTGCAGCAATACATTGCCGACCACCCCAGTGAACGCATCGAGTTGATTACCGTTGGGCGCAAGGGGCGGGATTTCTTTCGCCGGCGAACGGTGCCGATCCGCAAGGAGTATATCAACGTCACGGCGAAAACCTTTGGTTATGATGTTGCCGTGAGTATCGCCCAAGACATCATGGACATCTACGAAGGTGTGGCGACCGAGGAAGACGTGCTGGCGGCGCGTCCTGACCGGGTGTTGCTGGTCTATGCCGAGTTCCGGTCGGCTATTTCCCAGGTCGTTCGGATCGAGCCACTCCTGCCGGTTGGCAAGCCGGCCGCCGGGCCGTCTGACGCCGCTGATGCGCCGGCCGCCGGCCCAGATTACATCTATGAACAGCCACCGGCGGAAATTCTTGGACGCCTGCTGCCGCGCTTTGTGGAAACCTGCATCTTTCAAGCCTTGCTGGAGTCGGTGGCGTCCGAGCATGGCGCGCGTATGGCGGCGATGGATTCCGCCAGCCGGAATGCCGGTGAAGTCATTGCCAACCTGACGCTGACCATGAACCGCATCCGTCAGGCGGCCATCACGAATGAAATCATCGAGGTGGTGAGCGGCGCGGCGGCGCTGTAGAGGGCTACCGTCCGTCGTTGAGTCGGGCTTGGCCCCACCTAAAGCAAGGAAGTCGGTGCGGACGGCTTCGGCTAACGTTGGTGTATGTGGCGATGCCGGCCGTCGTACCGGGCGTCGGTGATGGGCTTGAACCGGCTAGCGCGCTATTCCCGCCTATGCTCACCTCCAATCGCTTGGTATCGCGCACATTGTTCTTCACGCTGGCGCTTGGACTCCTGGCGGCGGCGGTTGTGTTCGGCGTGGCGATTGGCAGTGTGCCGTTGCCGCCGTCGTCCGTTCTTGCCGTCTTGGTCGGTAAGTTGTTTCCATGGCTTGGCGTAGGGGACTTCACGCCGACCGAGGAAGCGATTGTCTGGGCCATGCGCTTGCCGCGCGTGCTGGTGGCGGCGCTGGTCGGGGCGGCCCTGGCCGTTGCCGGGGCGCAAATGCAGGGTTTGTTTCGGAATCCGCTCGCGTCGCCGGATATTGTCGGCACAAGCGCCGGTGGCGCATTAGGCGCGGTCATTGCCATTTCGGCCGGTTTGGCGGCCCAGTCGCCGTTTTATATTCCGCTCTTTTCTTTTGTGGGCAGTGCCCTGGCGCTCACGGCCGTTTACGCCCTGACGGCGCGCGCCGGGCGCGCACCGGTCACGACCTTACTTCTGGCCGGCGTTGCGATTGGGGCCTTGTGTGGAGCGTTCACCGCCTTGGTGGTGTCGCTGGCGTGGAAGCGGTGGGAAGTAGCTCAGGAAATCTCTTTTTGGTTGATGGGGGGCTTTGACAGCCGCACTTGGCTGCATGTGCGGCTGTTAGTTCCTTGCTTTCTCTTTGGTCTCGGCGTGGCGCTGACCTATGCGCCAGAACTAGATGTGATGTCTCTCGGTGATGAGGACGCGCGGGCGCTCGGCGTCGAAACCCGGCGGGCAACCTGGGTCGTTCTGCTGTCCGCGGCGCTGTTGACCGGCGCTGCCGTGGCCGTTGGCGGCATCATCGGTTTTGTTGGTTTGATCATTCCCCATGCCGTCCGGTTGCTGGTTGGTCCACGTCATCGGGCGCTGATTCCGGCCTGTGCCTTGGTCGGCGCGGCATTCCTGGTCGGTGCCGACTTGCTGGCGCGGACAATCAATCGTCCAGAAGAAGTTCGGCTGGGTATTGTGACCGCCATCATCGGCGCTCCTTACTTTTTACGGCTTTTGCTGCGTCCGACCGGCTAGCGCGTCTGAAAAGCATCGGGCCGCCAAAAAACCGCTTGTTGTTGCCCTTCGGGTTGTCGGGTCTCCGCTGTTTCCGTGAGTCAGGGCTGTCTCAAGAATTCCTGGGGTGGCAGAGGCTCACGACTCTACCCTTTTGAAAGCGCGCCTTGGGCAATTTGTGAACACGAAGCCCTGTGCCTTCGCGCGCTTTGGGTTAACATCGCGCCATGCTCATCACGTTAGCCATCTGGGTTGTTGTTGCCGGGCTTGCCGGCGTGATTGGCGCGGGCTACTTCTCGATGACGTCAGGCTCAAGCCCGGCGGAGCGGCTGGTTGTGAACCTATGGCTGGGCGCTGGCATTCTGTCTAACGGTTGGTTGACCGTGGCGCTGTGGCTTCCGCTTTCTCCGGTGACAGCCATTCTGACGGCGGCCGTGTTGCTTGGCGTCATCATCCAAACGAAGCCCTTTCGACTGCGCGTCGCCACGTTGGGGCGTGACCTCGCGCCGGACGCTTGGACGTTAGCGCTTGCGGTTGGCCTTGCTTCTATCGTTGCAGCCGTTGTCGCGGTGGCGCCGGTGACGCTGATTGACACCGGCATCTACCACTATCCGGCAGCGCGGTGGCTGGCCGAATACGGCGTTGTCAAGGGGACGGCCTTGCTCGATGTTCAGCTTGGCTACGCCTCATCGTGGTTCGCGCTCTTTGCGCCCTGTTTGCACGGCGGCATGAAGACCCGCGCCGCGGCCCTTGGGAGTGGTTTGGCGTTGGCGCTTTGGCTGTCCAGCGCCGGATTCGCCGGTCTGCGGATTTACCGGGGCGACGGACAGCCCACCGATTGGTTCCTGGTATGGGCGACCGTCCTGGGCGTCGGGGCAGTGAGCACGCTAGACGGGTTGTTGGCGTCGTCGTCGCCAGACGTGCCAACGGCGGCGCTCATCATCACGATTGCCTGGGTACTCCTTGGTCAGCGGCCGGCGGCGGAACCCAGGTCAGGCTGGACAGCCGCGGCCTTGGCGGCCGTTGCCCTGAGCATCAAGCTCACTGCCGCACCCGTGCTGGTCGTCGCCGGCTGGCTCGCTTGGCGGGCATCTGGGTGGAAATGGAAGACCGCACTGAGCCTGGCGGTCATGGTCATCGGCTTGCTCCTGCCAGTAACCGTGGTGCGCGCGATGGCGTCGGGCCATCCGTTTTTTCCATCAAAGCTGTGCGCGTTGCCGGTCGCGTGGCGCTATGACATGAACCCCTGGCAAATGGCAGACGGCACCCCCCGCGAACTGACCGTAGCGATTCGTGACCAAGCCCGCTGGGATTGGGGCGCGCTGGCCTCGCCGCGCTATAGCCAAGGACCACTCGATGGGCTGCTTGATTGGCGTTGGCTGCCGGCATGGCCATCTCACGAACCGGTTGCCGCTGGGCTGTTAGCCGCCAGCGTCGTCGCAACCTTGGCAATGCTGTTGGGCCGTCGCCAGTCAGTTGTCGGGTGGGGCTGGGTACTGGGGTTGGGATGGTTCGGAAGCGCCTACGTGCTCCTGCAAGCGCCTTCGCTCCGGTTTGGGGTCGGGTATTTCGTCATCCCGCCGGCGCTCGGGTTGGCGTACTTTTCAACCCACTTACCGCGCTGGGTTCCGGCGCTGCTAGGCGCTGGACTGGTAACGTTGCTGCCATTTCCGGCCAGTGTGCCACTCTGGCGTCCGCCGCGCCTGACCCCAACACCGGTGTCTATCCAGCAGGTCAACGGCATGCGGCTCTATCAGCCCGTGCCGCAACCTGGCATATTCCCACGTTGTGGCGACAGTCCTTTGCCGTGCGGCTCGAACATCGCTCCCACCGTCCGTCTGCGCGATCCCCGGCGCGGGGTCGCGGCTGGCTTCATCCGTGGGCGGCCGTCGGGAAGGGAATAGTTGGGTATGGAAACCTGGACGCTCCACCGCTGGGCATTGCTGGGTCTCGTCCTGGCCAATGCCATTTGGGGCAGTACGTTTGTCGTCGCGCAAGACGTCACCAATCCGGCGCACCCAACGAGTCTCGCGCCAATGCGCTACATCATGGTGCGGTTTGGTCTTGCCGTTGGTTTCATGCTGCTTATTTGGGGTTGGCGGTTACGGCACATCCCGGCTGAAACCGTTGGGCATGGCGTCCGGCTAGGGATTTTTTTAGGGCTTGGGTACGTTTTGCAGGCGCAGGGTCTGGCCTGGAGTGGCAGTCCATCCAAGGCCGCCTTCATTACTGGATCGAGCGTGCTGCTCGTGCCGTTGTTTGGGGCGTGGTTTGGAAAACAACGCCCCACCGCCGCAAATCTGATTGGCTTGGTCATTGCTTTCGTTGGTTTCACACTGTTGTGCTTTCCCGATGACCAGGCACGTGGCTGGCGGTGGAGCGACGCCGTGTCGTTCGGTTGCACCGTGCCGTTTGCTATCCACATTGTCCTTATGGAACGCTACGCCGAGCGGTCCGATGTGGACACGCTCAATATCGTCCAGCTTGGTGTCTCCGTGCTGGTAGCCGCCGCCGGATGGCTGTCTCTGGCCGGATGGGCTGCCCTTGGGTTGCCGGTGCCACCAGTCCTGGCCCCAGAGTTGCGCCCGCTGTCGCTGACAGGGCGCCAAGCGTGGGAACTACTCTACTTGGTCATTTTTGGCACGATGATTTGCTACCGGTTGCAGACTTGGGCGCAGCGGCACGTATCCGCGACGCAGACGGCACTGACGTTGACGTTGGAGCCGGTCTTTGCCGCGCTGATTGCCTTTGGCGTTGGGGTTGAACGGCTTGGATTGCGTGAACTGGCGGGTGGCACACTGACAATTGCCGGCGTCGTCATCTCCGAGCTTCTCACGACAGCCCATGGGCGAGCGTTGAAAAAGACTTGACCCATGTGGCCAAAATAGCCACACTCGCAGACTTCATTTTTTCTCAGGATTGTTTTGGCTTGGGAACGTGAAGAGCCAACAGAAGCTGAAGAGCCAAGAGAAAGGAAACGTTGAGCCATGGCAAAAGCAAGCAAGCGTATCAATATCAAGTTGCAAAGTTCGGCTAGTTCGCACTGCTACTACACGGAAAAAAACAAGCAAAATACCAATGAGCGCCTTGTCCTGAAGAAGTACGACCCCAAAGTCCGTCGGCATGTGGAATACAAGGAAGCCAAATAACGGTTTTGCCGAATTTGGTTCGTCGGGGGCGTAGGTCAGCCGATTCGCCCCCAGATGGTTGTTCACGCCAGGGTGTCCCACGTTGAGAAGCCAGTTTAACCTGGATCGCTCACCCTCGACCGCCAACGTGGCCTGCTGGCGCAGTTGGGTGCTATCAAGCGCACGGATGGAAAAATGGACTCCAGCGGGTGATTTTTCTGCGCCAAGCCGATGATTTCTCGGTGAAGAGGTTGACGCGCTGCATTACGCAAGGCTACTCTAGGAGCACACAGCCTAGAAACATACAGTGATTCAGTAGGCGAGCTTTTTCAAAAGCCGGGCAGGGTGGCTTGGTTTCGCCCAAGCCGCGTGTGAGACATGAAATCTTCTGAAAACGATGGGGAGCGGGGAGCCGGTCGCCCGCTGGCGCGACGGCCAACTCGCTATCGCTTGGATAAAAAAGTCAATGGCGTCTGCGTCCTGGAAGTCGTCGGACGCCTCGCCCCCAGCACGGCACAGGAGGAATTGACCACGCGCGTGGACGACCTCATTGCGTCGGGCCATGTGAATTTTCTGATTGACCTACGCGGGGTCAGCTACATCAGCAGTACCGGTGTCGGCTCGCTCATCGAGTGCTATCACCATGCGGAACGGGCTGGTGGAAAGCTCAAGCTCTTGAATCCATCCCAAGCAGTGCGCCAGATTCTCACCGTCTCAAAACTCGACAGCGTATTCGACCTATGGACCGATGAAGATGCCGCACTGCTCAGTTTTGGCGCATCCGATGCCGGCACCACCGCGCTGGATGACGACCCACCCACGCTGACCCCCGAAGCGGCACGAGCTTCAGCCAAGGAAACCGCGAAGTCGGCTCCTGCCGGCGCGACTGCCGGCAGCGCTTCGGCGGCGTTGCCAGCCGCCGTTCCCGGCACAACGGCTCCACCCAGCAGCCCGCCACCGACGACGCCGCAAGCCCGGATTGTCAAGGCAGCCGACGCCCCGCCCCTGAAAAAGAGCCGCTCGCGGCGCGCGAAATCTTCCTCTTGATGAAACGGCTGGAAGCAAGTCGGTGACTGAACCCTCAGTTCGAGGCTGAAAGTCCGATCACCGTCCCAAACGCGAGTGAATCACGAATGCGCAGCGCCGTGCGAATGGCCTGTTGTATCTGGGTCGTGGTAGGCGTGGGCGTTTCTCCGGCGGCAAGCTGCTTGAGAAAATTTTCAAAGTAAGTTCGTTGGCTTGCCAACGAGGGCGTCACATCTTCGCGCTCGATTTGTCCGGCGGTCGTTCTGGCGGATAGGCGCTCTTGTTGGCGTTCAGCGCCGAATGAGGCGCTAATCTGGGCGCTGCTTCCATCTGAGAGCGCCAGCATCACGGCCAGCGTGGTTAGGCGCTCCTGATTGACTTCCTGGGCATAAAGCCGTTCAGGAATGCTTCCAGTAAACACCATGGCCATCAAAATGGCTTCAGCCAAGCGAAAGGTCGCATCGGCCGATGGCATCGGTCGGGTATCTTGAAAGTCATATTGCATCCAACTGGGCGTGGCGTTTGTCCGCAGCTTTTTTAGCTCGGCAAAGGCCGGTGTCGCGAGTCGCGCGAAGTTGATCATCAATGGCGCGTCATGCGTCATTGCCAACTGGAACAATGTTTCCAGTTCACTTTCGTCCTCGGTTGGGAGGGTGGTGAGAAAAAGCGGCAGTCGTCCGCGCAGGATGTCACCGGCAAAACGCAGGCCATCTGCCGCGCCACCCATCAGAACGGCATCCGTTCTGCCATCGGAAAGTAGCGGTGATACATCATTCGTGCCATATTCACTGTCGAATGTCTGCGCGAGGCGTTTGGCCGTTTCCGGATGGCCGGCCACGAGTCCGGTGAGACGAACCTGCTTGGCTGGAATGATGTCGCTCAGTGTTTCGTCACTGGTGTCGGTCACAAGCGCCAGCCCAACCGTCCCGGCTAGCTTGGGCCGCGCTCCCCCAACGTCAAAGCGCGTTACCGGATGAGCCTCGACCGAGGTCGGATAGTTCACGACGACGACTTGCCCAGGTGGAGCATCGGCGCGAAACGCCGCGTCCACGGCTGCGTCAATGGCGTCAAAGTCGTGGCCTTCGATGGCTGGGCGGCCGTCGCGTGGGAGGTCATCCGCCAATCGCAAGAAGGCTTCCATCGCCGGAAGTGGAGAGGCGGCGGTGGCCAGTGGATCCTGTTCGCCGCCGCCACCCACCCACGTAAATCGTACCTGCATTTCCTGGGCGCGACAGTGTGACCAAACTGCCGCCGGCAGTGTCGGCAGGCTGGCCACCAGTCGCGCTTGGGGCAAGGCAATGTGTGAAAGCTGGGGCGCGATCCGTTCGGCGATTGCTAAGCTGGTCACAATCAAAGCTGCCAGCCGCCAGTCTGGCTGTGGGGTGGCGTCAAGGTCGTGGAGGTCGCCACCGGACAGGCGGCAGAGTCCGCGAGACAACAGCCCAACCGGATTTTGTCCGCCGACGCCAACCGGCAGCCCCAGGCGCAAGTCGGCTGCTTCGACCGCGCGCCAGGCCATCCCGCCTGGCAGCGCCAGCAGGGCGAGGTCATCCGGCGTGTGGTCGGGCACGGAAATCAAGCGCGCCGCCGACACAAACACCATCGGCGCCGGCAAGTCCTGTCCGTAACCAACCCAGGCAACCCGCTGTCCGACCCGGAAACCGCTGCGCGGCGCAACCGCGGCAATGATGCCGATGCCCCCATACTCAATCGAACGCAGTATGACCTTGCGCGTGACGAACGTTTCATAAGCCTTTTTGAGACCTGACTGCCGAAACGATGACCACACGCGCCGCACCAGACCCGGCTTGGCAGCGGATGCTGGGACGAGGGCCGATGGCGTGGCCTGCGCCTCGGTCGCCGGTAACGCGGCTGCCGCGTGGAGTAGGCAGCCAGTAACGCGAATCACCGCGCCACCCGGCGCCAGGCTCGGTGGCGGAGCTTCAGCATAGGTGAAGGTTCCGGTGCGTGGGTCTTGAACAGGTCGCCTCATGCGTCATCCAGGTTGGCATCGTCCGCATCGGCATCTGCCAGGACCGTCCCCATGTGCTCAACCAAGTAGGCCTGAATTTGGCGCGTGACCTCGCTTGCCTGCAAAGCCTGACGAGTCGGGGCATCGAGTCCCGTCAGGCAGGCTTGGCAAATCTGGATGGTGGGCCGTGTCAGTTGTTTCCCACAGCCGGCGCAGTGTTCCGACAAAAAGCGAATCGTCTCATTGGCAGTGGCTTCCCAACGCGGATTGGCATCGAAGCGATCACTGTCGAGTGCGCTCATCTGCCACACCAGCAGCGCCAGCGTGCCAACTTCGTGCCAACTGTCAGCGTAGCTCCTGGTTGGCTCAAACATGGATGGCGCTTCGAGTGGTCGGCCCGTCACCTCACGAATGGCTTGCAGGAGCGCTTGGCGGTATTTGTAAAGATGCTGCTTGGCAGCATACACCTGGGGATTCACAGTGAACCAGAACGTCTATCAGGGGGTTGGCCGGATTGGTGTCGTTTCGTTGGCTTTGACGGGCTGAATGCTCTGGAGCACATCATATTCAAGTGGGCGCTCAAGAAACTCCTGAGCCGCATCCTGCATGGCTTGAATGAAGGGCGATGCCAAATGGGCGCGAAACGCCTCCAGACTGGACCAGACCTCATAGGAAGTGAAGCGGGTCGGGTCATCAGCGTGAATGTGAAAATCATAGTATTGGCAGTGTGGATGCTGGCGAATAGGGTCAATCAGCGCCGCGACCGCGCCAAGGATGTTGTTTTCAAACCCAGGGCGGGCCTTTAGGTGAACCATGATGGCAACTGGACCGTGGGGCATAATCCACCTCCTTTCAACGCCCAGCTCAAGCAAGCGCCAGCTCAAGCAAGCGTCAGAGGCAGCTATGATGCCGTGAGTGATGAGGCAGGCGCAAGCAAGCAAGAGAGCGTACCTGAAAGTCCCCGTTGGCCCAACCGGCAAGGTCACGCGCCGGCCTTGTGGCGCGTCATCATCGCCGTCCGCAGCTCGGTTTTTGGGGGCTGGCCGTGCTATACAGACAAAACGTTTTTTATCTCACGTTAGGTTTATAGAAGGAGTTCCGCGATGTCTGCTGCTGCCCCTGTTTCGGTTGCGTCCCCAATCTCAGCCCTGACGATGCTTTCGGATGATGAACGTCTGTTTCGAGATAGCGTGGCGGATTTTGCCCGCGAGCGCATTCGTCCCCATGTGGCACGCATGGATGAGGCGGGGATTTTTGAAACCTCACTGCTTGACCAGTGTTTTGAACTGGGGCTGATGGGGGTCGAGATTCCGGTTGAGTATGAGGGTTCAGGTGGCTCGTTTTTCATGGCGGCGCTGGCCGTTGAGGAGCTGGGCAAGGTGGATGCCTCGGCTGCCGTCATCGTGGACGTGCAGAACACCCTCGTCAACAACGCCATCCTGCGCTGGGGAACGCCAGACCAGAAAAAGCACTACCTCCCAAAACTGGCGACGCGGATGCTGGCTTCCTATGCGCTCTCGGAAGCCGGTTCGGGTAGCGATGCGTTCGCCCTGAGTTGCCGCGCTGTGGACAAAGGCGAATGCTGGGAACTGACCGGCCGCAAGCTCTGGATTACCAATGCAGCCGAAGCCGGTCTGTTTATCGTCTTCGCAACGGTCAACCCGGAAGCCGGCTACAAGGGCATCACGGCCTTTTTGGTCGAACGCGACATGCCCGGCTTTTCCGTTGGCAAGAAGGAAAACAAGCTGGGGATTCGGGCGTCTTCGACATGCGAACTGATTCTGGAAGGTTGCCGGGTGCCGAAGTCCAACGTTCTGGGCGAAGTCGGCAAGGGCTACAAGATTGCCATTGAAACGCTGAACGAGGGCCGGATCGGCATCGGCGCACAGATGGTCGGCGTCGCCGCGGGCGCGCTCGAACACGGCATCCGCTACGCCAAGGAGCGGGTGCAATTCGGCAAGCGAATTGCCGACTTCCAAGCCATTCAGCACCAGATTGCCGAACTGGCCACCCACATCGAAGCCGCGCGCTTGATGGTCTATAATGCCGCGCGGTTGCGCGATGCTGGGCAACCTTTTGTCAAGGAAGCCGCAATGACGAAGTGGTTTACGTCTCAAGTGGCGGAAAGCGTGACTTCTCAGGTCGTCGAAATCTTTGGCGGCTATGGTTTCACCAAGGAATACCCGGTCGAAAAGTACTTCCGCGACTCAAAGATTGGGAAAATTTACGAGGGAACCTCGTTCATGCAGCTCAACACCATTGCGAAGCTACTGCTCGCCGATTGAGCGAAACGGACAACGACGATGGCCGAGGGCAGTAACCAGACGGAGCTTCTGATTGTTGGCGGCGGGCCGGCCGGCATTGCCGCCGCCCTGTGGGGCAAGCGGCTTGGGTTGGAGCCGTTGCTGCTGGAAGCCAGCGCCCAGCTTGGCGGTCAGTTGCTTCGCAGCTACAACCGCTCGGTGGACTGCCCTGGTTTTTATGGACTGGTCGGCGCGGACATCGCCGAACGGCTGACCGTTCATCTTTTGCGCGAAGGCGTGCGCTTCAAAACCGATGCGCCAGTCACCAACGTGGACTGTGCCACACGCCGCGCGATCATTGAGGGCGGAGAAGCATTTGTTGGAGACGCCTTGGTTTTGGCGCTTGGCGTCCGCAAACGGTGGCTGGGTGTGCCCGGTGAACGGGAGTTCGTCGGGCGTGGTGTCAGTACTTCCGCCACCCGCGACAAGGAGCGATATGCTGGAAAGCCGGTCATCATTGTTGGGGGCGGAGACGGCGCTTGTGAGGAAGCGCTCATGCTCGATCAAGCCGGCTGTCAGGTGACGTTGGTTCACCGTTCGGCAACGTTTCGCGCGCGGCCGCTCTACCGCGACCGTGTTTTGCAGCATCCGCGCATTCGCGTCATGACGCATACCCGGCTGCTGGCGATTGAAGGTCAAGCTAGCGTCGAGCGCGTTATTACGGAAACATCACGACCAGGCGAATCGCCCTTTCAGACGACGCTTTCAGTCGCGGGTGTTTTCCTCGCGCTCGGGGTTGTCGCCGGTACGGAACTCATTGCCGGACAATTGGCCTGCGATGCTGACGGATACATTCTGACCGACCGCCATGGCGCGACCTCGTGCGCGGGCGTTTGGGCTTGTGGCGATACCACCCGTCCGCTCCTGTCGAGCCTGTCAACCGCTTTTGGCGACGGCGCAACGGTTGCCAAGGCGGCTTTTGACTGGCTGATGCTGCAAAAAGAGTAGCCAGACAAGGGAGATTTTTTTATCGTAGGCGACATCCCCCAAGTAAGTCCCAACCTGATTTGTTGCTGGCCGGTGATGCTTGATGCTGCTCTACGAAATTAACGCTCGCTTGAATGGGCAACGCTTTGCTCAGATACAGGATGCCCAACTTCAGTGGTATGCGTCACTCGGCTTTGACACCCTATGGCTGATGGGCGTTTGGGCGATTGGGCCGGAAGGCGTGGCGATGTCAAAGCGTTACGCGCCCGACTTCGTTGGGTCGCCCTATGCCATCAGTGATTACCATTTCAACCCAGAACTCGGCAGCGAAGAGGACTTCGCCGCGCTGCGCAAGCGGGCCCATCGGCATGGGCTGGCGTTGGTGCTCGACTTCATTCCAAACCACTTTGCCCGAGACACGCCGCTCATCCTGACGCACCCGGAGTATTTCATGCACAGTAACCCGGAGTGGCGTGATGAGTATGGTGATGACTACTACTGGCATCCATCGGGGCGGCGTCTGGCGCATGGCAAAGACCCATACTTTGCCGGCTGGAATGATACGGTTCAGCTTGACTACACCGTTGCCGCGACACGCGCCCACATGCGGGACACGCTAGCGCGGCTGGCCACGCTCTGCGATGGTGTTCGATGCGACATGGCCATGCTGGTCCTGCGCGACCAAATCTACCGCCAGTGGTATCCACGTCTTCCCAAGGAGGTCTTTGACCGGGCAATGCCGGCGGAATTCTGGGATGAAGCGATTGCAGCAGCCAAGCGCGTCAATCCTGATTTCAAAGTCATTGCCGAAGCCTACTGGGACACCGAACTGCATCTTATCTCACTAGGTTTCGACTACGCTTACGACAAGCGATTCCTGGATTGCTTGGTTGCGCATGACGCACCCCAGGCCGTTGCCGAGCGATTGCGTTCGGTATCCGAAGTTTTCCTCAAAAACACCATTCGCTTCGTTGAAAATCATGACGAGGAACGGGCAGCCGCGCGTTTGTCGCCGCTGGCTCACCGCCGAGCGGCTGCCCTGGTGTGCTTGCTGCCGGGCGCCGCCCTCATTCATCAGGGGCAAATGGATGGGATGACGGAAAAGATTCCGGTTCAACGTGTTTGGCCGCTGCATCATCACGAACCCGACCGTGCCTTACGCAGCTACTTTGCCGGCTTGCTGGGGATTGCCCGGCAGCCCATCTTCCGGCAGGGCGACTACTGCCACGCTGAATCCAATCTGCCGCAGGTGGTGAGCTTTTGGCGCGCTGACGAAACGAGCGCAGAACTCCTGCTCGTGCCGATTGGCGATGCCGCGGTCGCTTTGCCCGTCATGCCCTGCGTGACCTTGCCGCCACCGGCCTACCGCATCCGACCGGAGTCGGCACGGCTCCAGGGTGACGCGCTCAATCCCGAACCGCGTCCGCTGCGGGTTATGGCGCGCGATGACTGCTGGCAACTCGACGCTGCCGGCCTGGCGGCCGGTTTTGCCGAAGCGCCATTCGTTCGTATTGCGTTCGAGCGCCAGGAGTAACCCGGTGGATACGCGACTGGCGACATTGTTACCGCGGCTGCGGTGCCCGGTCTGCGCCTCGGTCAGCCTGACGCTTCAGGGTGACCGGCGCGAAGGAGCGTTTGCCTGTGGCCAGTGCAGCGCCCATTTCCCAGTGCGGGATGGTGTTGCTGACTTCCTGCCGAACGGGAATCCAGCCCTGACCTTTGCCCAGTTGACCGGACAGTGGCAGCTCACGGCGACCGTCTATGAGCGGCTCTGGCGAACGCGCGCCTTGTCGCTGCTGTCAGGCGAGAACTTTCCGCCGGAGCGTGAAATCGGTCTGCTGCTCGATGCGCTCGAGCCAACCTTCACCGAAGATGGTTTGTGGCTGGATGCGGCTTGCTCGACAAGTTACTACGGCCGTCCCATCGCCCGGCAGCTCCTCGAGCGCGGGCGTGACGCCTCGCTGGTGGTCGGGATTGACCTTTCCAGGCGGATGCTCGAAGAAGCGCGCGCCTATGCCGTCCGGGAGGGAGTTGCCGAGGCGATGTTTTGGTTGCGGGCTGACATGTCCGCGACACCGCTCAACGATGCCACCGTATTGGGCATCGCGTGCGGTGGTTCGCTCAATGAGTACCGTGACGCACGGTCCGTGCTGAGGGAAGGGCGGCGCGTGTTGCGCCCGGAGGTAGGGCGCTATTTCATCATGAATCAGCTCGACCCACCATTGGTGATCCGGGCGGCATTGTCCGCGATGGGCGGACTGACATTTTTCACCCGCCAACTGCTGAACGACACCCTGGAAACGGCTGGCTTGCGAATCCTGTCGGCGGCGGATTACGGCAAGCTAGCCATCACGGTGCTTACCGCTTGAGTGACGCCACCGCCGCATCCACAGTCCATCCGCTGCGGCCCACTGCTACAGGCTTGGTTCAGACACCGGCCGCTGTCGCCTGCGCGGGTATGGCATCCGGTGGAACCGAAGCAAAAAACGCTCCCCAGTCACTGACCGGGGCGGTGTCGTCCGCGACGATCTCAAGCGTCTTGCCGTAAGCCGCCGGCGTCCAGAGCGCTTGCGCACAGACTTCGGCCACATCGGCGCGCGAAATCGAACCGCTGGAGAGCGCATCAGCCGGGGCTACTTTGATGCCTTTCTGAAATGGCGGTTGGTTCGTCAGCCCCCCCGGCCGAACAATGGTGTAGCGCAAGCCTGATGCGCGGACGGCTTTTTCAGCCTTGTCCTTCATGGTCAGAATGTCGCCAAAGGGTTTCATCATCAAGCTGAACGGATTGAGCGGCTGATTGATGAGCATCGAGGTGACAATGACCAAGTGCTCCGCGCCGACGCGCTTCATGGCGTTCAGCACATTGACCGTGCCGCGGTTATCCACCGCATCCGCGCCATCCTCGCCAAAGCCAAAGAAATCGGCGACACCCTTGCCGGTATTGGCAAAGCCAACCCGCGTGCCAATGCAGTTGATCACGGCCCGCGCGCCACGCAGCGCATTTTCAAGACTCTCTACGTCCCGGACATCGGCAACTGCCGTCTCAGTGCCCGGCTTGACAATATCCGCCAATTTACGCTCTGAGCGGGCTACCGCGCGCGTCGCTACGCCATGGTGCGCCAAGCGGGCGACGACTTCGCGCCCAGTGCCGCCGTTTGCCCCAAGAACAACGACTAGACCTTCATACGTTGGCATGAGTGCTTCTCCTTGAGTCGCCACACATACGGGGGGAAAGGGATTGTGCCGACCAGGCCGAAACTAACGCAATGCGCTATGCCGGAAATGTTGCCGACATCACGCCCCGCGCCACGGCTTCCGCCACGGCATCCGCCGCCAGTGCGCCGAGACAGCTCGTGTCGGTCGCGCCAGCCAGGGCCGGGTCCGGCACGGAAACGGCAAACAGGGTGTCGCCGTCAAACAAGGTGTGAACCGGTGAGATGGTCCGCGCCAGTCCGTCGTGGGCCATGTGGGCCACCTTGGTCAGTTCCGGCTTGGTCAGTGGCACGTTGACGGCCACCAGCCCAATCGTGGTGTGGCTGGCCGGTGGAAGGGGCGCGAAACGCGCAATATCGCCGGCGCGAATGCGGGCTGCCAAGTCGGCAAAACTGCCGTCAGCCTGGCGCGCCCCGGCAAGAATCGCCTGAGTCTGCGGGTGACGTATATCCCCAACGGCGTTGACAATAACCAACGCCGCAACCTGGACGCCGCTTGGCAGCTTGAATGCGAAACTTCCGCTGCCGCCGCGGGATGCGCGTTCAATGCCCAGCAGTTTGCCGACCGTTGCTCCAGCCCCAGCCCCGACCGCGCCTTCCGTCACTGGCGCATCCGTGGCGGCAAGGCAAGCTCGGTAGCCGGCGTCGGCGTCTGGGTAAATCGTTGGGTCGCCAGTGTGGAGGTCAAACAAAATGGCTGCCGGAACAATTGGAATCCGGGCGACGCCGACATCAAAACCAATATCCCGTTCGCGCAGATAGCGAACGACACCCGTTGCCGCGTCCAGCCCAAAGGCGCTCCCGCCGGCCAGGACGATGGCGTGAGTCTGGTCAACTAGGTTGAGGGGCGCAAGCGCGTCGGTTTCGCGGGTGCCCGGCGCGCCACCGCGCACATCCACGCCCGCCACGGCCGGCACGTCAAATAACACAACCGTGCAGCCCGTCGGACGCCGGGTTTCGGTGAAGTGTCCGACGCGGATGCCGGGAATGGCCGTCAGGGTCAGGTTTTCCATGCGCTTAAGCTCTCCTGGAGCGCATCACGCCAATCGCGCAAGACAGGCAGCCCAGGGGCCGCATCTGCCGAGTGGGCTAGGACACAGGACATCGGACGTTTGGCCGGCCGGCCTAGTTCGGCTTCGGTGACACCGACCACCGTTGCCTGCGCCCTTGTCCCCAGGTACGCACTGGCCAGGGTGGCGAAGTCATACCAGCTACAAGGTGTCCCTGAACTCACGGCATGGAACAGACCACCAGCGCGGGCATTGGCCAGGGAACGAAGATAGGTGGCGACATCTGCCGCGTAGCTGGGAAGGATGCGGTTGTCCGTGATGCCCTTGACCACGCCAGGGCGGGTCAGCAGGTCGCCGATCACGCTGGCAAAGTTTTTGCCGCCGCGTCCGAACAGCCCGGCGACGCGCACAACGGCAAAGTTGGGCGACACGGCCTGAACCGCGCGTTCGCCGGCCAGCTTTGATTCACCGTACACGGAAATGGGATGTGGTGCGTCGGTCGTTTGGTAGGGAAGGGAACTCGTGCCGTCGAAGACATAATCCGTGCTGATGTGGATGAAGTACGCTCCGATGGCTGCGGCGGCCTCGGCCATGTGACGCGGACCCTCGGCGTTGTGGCGGAAAGCTGCCGCACGGTCGGTTTCGCAGGCGTCCACATTGGTCATGGCCGCGCAGTTGATGACGACCGCCGGCCGATGGATGTTCAGGCAGGTTGAGACGGCGTTGGCGTCGCTGATGTCCAGGTCAGAGCGCGCAAGCGCGACAATATCGTAGAACCGGTCGCAGGCGTCCGTCACATGACGCCCCAGCAATCCAGTCGCGCCGGTAACGACGAGCTTGACCATGGCGGCACTAATCGCGGGGACGGCGGGGTTTATCTTTGTCCTTGTCGCGTCCGATTTTCCAGACTTGCCACCAGCGGCGCTCGTCCGGTTTGCCCCGCTCCGGTCTGCTGGCGCTTGGGTTGCGCCCCGTTCCAGCCCCCGGACTGGAACGGGGTTGCGGGCCGGGTGGTGGCGTTCGCGGCGCTTCCGTCGGCTGGCGGGGTGTGGAGGCGGTGGGGGAGTCCGGGGATGGACTTTCGCGTCGCGGCTGTCCATCACGGTCGCCACGGGCTGTGTCGGAGGGGCGAGCTGGGGCTGAGTCCGCGTTGTCGCTGGCTTTATTAGAGGCTGATGGACGCCGTGACGGCGTGTCGGCTGGAGAAGCCGGAGGGGCGGTGACGGGTCCGGCCGTCACCGGCGTGGCTGTAGGCGACGCCGGCGGCGGCGTGACATCACCCGCTGCGGGGGCAATGACCGGGGATTGCACCGGTTGCGTGACCGGGGCAGCGCTCCGCATCCAGCTTGTGGCCATGATCCCCCCGGCTGTCACAAGGGCCAGTACGCCGCCCACAACCAGACCAAGCCGGTGCAGGCTACCTAGCTTGGGCGGGTTCGGAGCCGCGCTCACCACAACGGTTTGAACCGTGACTGGTTCTTCCACTTGAGCTGATGCTGCACCAATTGCCAGGGTGCCGGTTCCGGCGCGAGGTATCGGCTGCGGGGTTGACAGACTTGACTTGGAAGATGCCGCCAGCTTCTGTTCGCCGGTGCCTGGCGGCGCAACCAGCCCAACGGTTTCTCCCGCTGGGCTGGGTAACAGTGTGTTGCTGACCTGAAGCGTTGATCCCTGCGATGGATGTTTCTGGTTGACTGCCGAAGAAGTTGTCCCGTTCGCGGCTGTGGCGACAAATGGCGCTGGCTCGGGCAGGGAAAGGGGAACCGTTGTGCTAGGCTTTTCGCCATAAGCTGCGACGTAAGCGGCTTCAAGGCGATTCCACCACTCGGCGACAGAAGTCGGGCGGTCGTAGGGTTTCTTGGCGAGCGCCGCCAGCACGGCTTCCTCTAGCACCGGCGGGAGATTGGGGTTCAGGTCACGGAGTGGTGCCGGCGGCCGTTGAATTTGCGCCGTGAGAATCGCCGCTACCCGGCCGCGAAACGGTGGCTGCCCAGTGAGCATTTCATACGCAATCACGCCCAGGCTGTAGAGGTCTGACCGAGCATCAAGGTCTTCGCCACTACAGTGTTCGGGCGACATATAGGCCGGTGTGCCGACGAGTTCACCGGTGCGGGTAATGCTCGACGACGTTTCCGCTTCTTCAACCGTTTTGGCCAGTCCAAAGTCTAGGACTTTGACCGTTGTGCTGCCGTCATCGCGCCGCTTGAGCATGATGTTGTCCGGTTTGAGGTCCCGGTGGATGACATTCCGCCGGTGCGCGAACTCAACCGCCGCACAGACTTCCCCCAAAATCGGAATCGCCAGGGAGGGTGGTATGACCACTTGCTCCTGGAGGGTGGCACGTAGGTTCTTGCCTTCGACGAATTCCAAAATCAGGTAAGCGCCCCCATCCACCAGCTTGCCGAAGTCGTACACGGTGACGATATTGGGGTGCTCGGTTGCGGCTGCCATCCGCGCTTCCCGAAAGAAGCGTTCAAGTGCGCCCTCAACCGTCAGGATTTCCGGCCGCAGAACTTTGACAGCAACCGTTCGCTCCAGCAACAGGTGGCGTCCGCGATACACCGCCCCCATGCCGCCCTGACCCAGGATGGCTTCCAACTGCACCTTATCGTCAATGACTTGACCGACGAGGGATGTCGTGCTGAGTGAAATCGGGTTGGTCATGCTTGGGTTCTTACCTTGTCTTTGGGTGCGGGGAGAGTCGTTTCAGAACATTATCCCAAGTTTGCCTCAGCAAATGTTGCCATGCTCGCATGCAGCCTACACGCTGCGTCGAGAATTGGAAACGTCAAAGCCGCGCCGCTGGCCTCGCCGAGCCGCATGTCAAGCTGTAAGAGGGGCGTCGCTTGCAAAACGTCGAGAAGCGCTTGATGCCCTGGTTCGGCAGAACGATGCCCGAAAAGCATGAACTCGCGCGCCATTGGCGCCAGTGCAGCCGCCAGGGCGGCGGCTGCCGTGGACACAAAGCCATCTGCCACGGCTGCCACCCGGCTGGCCGCACAACCCAGAAATGCCCCACACATCGCGGCCAGATCGAAGCCACCGACCTTCACCAAGATATCGAGGGGATCGTTCGGGTTGGGTCGGTGATGTTCAAGCGCACGTCGAATGACGGCGACCTTGTGCGTCACGCCCGTCGTGGAAAGACCGCTGCCGCGTCCCGTCACTTCTTCCGGTGGACGTTGGGTCAACGCGGCCGTAACCGCCGCCGCGGCCGTCGTATTACCAATGCCCATTTCGCCGATGGCCACGACTCGCTGTCCCTGCTCAGCCAACTCACCGATGGTCTCAAATCCAAACCGGATGGCCTGCTCTGCTTCCGCTGTTGTCATGGCTGGTTCGACAAGGAAATTGCGGGTGCCACGCTGAACCTTGCCATGCCGAATGCCCGGCAGATCAGACAAGTCGGCGTCAACGCCAACGTCACAGATGAGGAGTTGACTGCCGGTCAACTCAGCCAGGATGGCAATTGCCGCGCCGCCAGTGATGAAGTTGCGCAGGTGTTGGTGGGTAATGCTAGCCGGAAAGGCACTGATACCTTCAACACAAACCCCATGGTCGGCGCAAAAGATGACGATAGTGCGGGGGCTGGTCTGTGGTGTCGGGGTCGCTTGAATGGCCGCCATCTGGGCGGCCACCGTTTCGAGCTGCCCAAGGCTTCCCGGCGGCTTGACGAGTTGCGCTTGACGCGCCAGCGCTTGCTCGGCAAACGCTTGGTCAGGTGGTTGGATGGCATTCAGGAAGCGTTGCAGCAACCGTGGCATCTTTCACCCCGTGAACGCCTGGCGCAACGCTGCGGCTGATTCGTCGAGGGCGCGTCGGGCGTCATCGAAGTGTGCTATCAGCGAGAAAAAACCATGCACCATGCCGGCGTAGTGGGAAACCGAAACCGCGACGCCCGCCTGCTCCAATCGCTGAGCGTAGGCCGTGCCTTCGTCGCGCAGTGGGTCGTATTCAGCCACAATGATGTGCGCCGGTGGCAGTCCAGACAGGTCTTTCTCGAAAAGCGGTGAAAGGTAAGGATGGCGTTTGTCCTGGTCTGGTGGAACGTAATGACCCAGAAACCACTGCATCGCTTCCTTGGTGAGAAAATAGCCTTCACCGTTTTCTTCGTAGGAAGGTTGACTGTGGGTCGCATCCGTGACCGGGTACACCAACAACTGAAAGATCGGCAGGTGGCCTTTGCGGTTGCGCGCCATCAGCGCCGCCACTGTCGCTAGGTTCGCGCCCGCGCTGTCTCCGGCGACCGCCACCCGCGCCGGGTCACCACCCAGTTCTTCGGCATGGGCCACGACCCACTGCACGGCATCGTAAGCGTCAATCGGTGCGGCCGGGAAAGGATGTTCCGGGGCCAGTCGGTAGTCCACCGAAACGACGAGCGTTGGCGTCCGATTGGCCAGCGCGCGGCAGACGTTGTCGTGGCTATCCAAGTTGCCGATGACAAAGCCTCCGCCGTGGAAATAGACGGTCATGGGAAGTGGTCCGTCATGTTCCGGGGTATAGGTGCGAATGACGAAACTGGCCTGACTACCCCGAATCAGACGGTGGTCCACCTTGGCAACCGGTTCTGGCGGTCCAGCCAGCGCACGCAGCGCCAAAAAAGCCTGACGCGCTTGCTCCGGGGCCAGCGTCCACAGAGGCGGGTTGCCAAGGGCTGCAACTTGGTTGAGAAAGGCTTCAGCTTGTGGATGAAGTGGCATCTGGTGTCTCCCTTTCCCACGGTCGCCGGGCCGCCGTCACGTCCGTCGGCTAGGCGAGATGAACACTTCGATGGCCCGCGACGACACGACCAATGGTGAACACTTCGCTGCCTTGCTGCTCGATCGTCCGGCGAACGACCTCGGCATCAGTTTCAGCGACAACCATGACCAGCCCAATGCCCATGTTGAAAACACGGTGACTTTCCTCTTCGGAGAGCTGGCCTAGTTCAACAAGGTGTGAAAAAACAGGCAGGACTGGCCAACTCCCACGCCGTAACGCCACGGCGCAGCCTTCCGGCAGGATGCGGGGCAAGTTGTCAAGCAGTCCGCCACCGGTAATGTGCGCGAGTCCCTTCAACCGGCCGCCATCCAAGAGGCCGTCAAGGACCGGCAAGTAACAGCGGTGTGGCTTGAGGAGTTCTTCCGCGACGGTGCAGCCTAGGTCCCTAACTACCGTCTTGGCTTCGTAGCCGGCCGTCTCGAAAAACAGCTTGCGGGCCAGGCTGTAGCCGTTGGTGTGCAAGCCGACGGAGGGCAACCCAAGCACGACATCGCCCACGGTGATGCGTTTCCCGTCAATGATGTGGGCGCGATCGACCCAGCCAACAATGAAGCCGGCGACATCATATTCACCATCGGCGTAAAAGCCGGGCATCTCGGCCGTCTCGCCACCGATGAGCGGGCAGTTGAACTCCCGACAAGCGCGGCTCAACCCTTCTACCACATCTGCCACGATGCCCGGATCGAGCCGGCCCGTGGCAATGTAATCCAGGAAAAAGAGCGGACGCGCGCCCTGCGCCAGAATGTCGTTGATGCAGTGCGCGACCAAGTCATAGCCGACCGTGTCATGCGTACCGGTCAGAAACGCGACTTTGAGCTTGGTGCCGACGCCGTCCGCGCTGGCAACCAGGATGGGGTCGGCCGCGTTTCCGAAGTTGGGGCGAAAGAGCGCACCAAAGCCACCAATCGCGCTCAGGACTTGAGCATTGAAGGTGGCCTGCGCCAACCTGCCAATCCGGCGCTTGGCTTCATCGGCGGCGGCAATGTCCACACCGGCGTCACGGTACGTAATCACGGGGTTCTCGTCAGAGGTAAAAGTCTTTTTGGTCGGGGTCGCTGCCCTGCGTCAGCTCGCGGAGCAAATTTTTGACTTCGGCTTGCTCCTGCAAACGCGCCACGTCATCACGGGTCAAGGTCAGACGCAAGTGATCGCCTTCCCGCAGCCCGGCCGGGAGCAGCGCCACCGGGCAGTCGAAGTAGATGTGGTCGTTGCCGTAAAGCACGAGTCGGGCCAGGCCTTCGGTCAGGCTGTCCACGACGAGGTGGTGTTCGCTGGAAGTGGCTGTGTCGCTCATGCGGGGCGTCCCTGCCGGCCTTTCACCTGGAAGGCTGGTTGGAAAGTTTGGCGCGGACCAGTTCGTTGACGGCTTTGCCGTCCACCCGCTGTCCGGCAAGCTTGGCCATGACGGCTTTCATGACCAGTCCGATGTCTTTGGGTGAGCCGGCGCCGGTTTCGGCAATGGCGGATGTCACCAGCGCGTCAAGCTCCGCCACGCCGATGGGGGGCGGCAAGTAGCTCTCCAGTAGTTCGGCTTCGGCGCGTTCCTTGGCTGCCAAGTCCTCGCGTCCGCCCTTGACAAAGGCATCGGTCGCCTCACGGCGCTGTTTGATGAGTGTCGAAAGCAGCGCCGTGGTTTCTGCGTCGTCAAGCTGGTGCTGGACTTCGATTTCTTGCTTTTGAATGGCCGCCTTGACCATCCGCAGGGCTTCAAGGCGGGCGGTGTCCTTGGTTTTGAGTGCCGTTGTGAGGTCGGCAAGGAGGCGTTCACGAATCGTCATGGGGTTTCCGCCGCAAGGAGCGCAAGGTCTGTGAGTTCAACGACCCGCACCAGTGAGCTGCCCAGGCTGGCCTCGCCGGGCTTGGTTTCGATGACACGAATGTAACTGGGAAGGTACATCGCGCCGACTTTTTCGTACAACTCGGTGTACTGCGCCACGCCCGTCAACCGGCCGGTTTCCGGGTCGAAGTAGGTCACGACATAGTGCTTGGGCATCAGGCGTCCGTCGTCACCGGTGACCACTTCGAGCGTCGTGATCGTGAACCGCGAGCCGTGCATCTGCCGATTCACTTCGGTGATGACGCCATCCCGGATGCGATAGCTCGAGCCGAGTGGGTCGCCTTCAAAAACAATCTTGACGCCCAGGGGGTTTTCCTCAGCTTCGGCAATGGACACCGGATAGTTGGTCGGCACCGGCATGCCGCCGGTTCGTTCCAGCCGGTGGGCGATGTTCATTGCCAAGACATCTTTGAGCCACGATTGACTCTCAAGACTTACGCCGGGAAGGTCAAGCGCAAGGTCACGGACGTTTTTCAAGACCAGTTGGCCGGAGAAGGTTTGGTTGCCTTCGTGGAAGGTCACGGTTGCCGTGAACCCGTGAAAGTGCTCATCCGGGAAGGTTGCGCGGCGGGCGCGGGCGTCACGCAGTAGCGCTTCGGCCGTCACCGGAGGCGTCGTGGGTACAGGAGCAGGCGCAGACATGGTAAGTTATCTCGAACGTGAGTTCAGGTTTTGGGAGTGTTTGGAATGGGGCTGTGACGAAGTAGAGTAATCGTGATGGTGGAATGGCGCAATCCCGACCGCGGGGTGGATGTCGGGCGCGCCGCGTTTTGACAAATCCGCCACGGATTGACTAGCGTGTAAGAATCTAGTTTGAAGTTTGTTACATTGTTTTCCAACGGCGTCCCCACAGCAGGAGAGGTGCGAAAACCTATGGCGCGACAGTGGAAAGACTACTGTGAGTTTGAGCCTATCTTGCAGCGCATCGAGTACATGCGTGTGCTCATCGTGGACAACCTCATCGCCTGTACATCTGATCTGAGCGATAAAGCCAAGCATGAGGCCAACTTCGATGCCGAGGCCTGGGTTGCCGAAGAGCGCAAGATAGCCGGCTTCGCCATGGGCAACATCACCCAGAACATCAACAACCTGATCGTCAAGCCTCACTGGTTGGTTGCGCGCCTGAATGAACTCACCGACGCCAAGGTTGCCGATTTCGATCCCGACGCCGTCATTATCAGCGGCACACTGCGCGACTTCGACCTCTACCATCCAAGCCTGATTGCGAAGCTGGAGTCTTTCCTTCAACGAACGACGCTTCCGGTTTTGGGCATTTGTGGTGGTCACCAGATCATGGGACAGGCGTTTGGCGCGCGGGTTGTGACGCTCGATGGACTGAACCCCTGGGAAAAGCGCACCGAACGGATGCGCGAGTATCAATACTATCTGATCAACGTGCTGCGTCCGCAGGACCCACTCTTTGCCGGCATCCTGACCGAACGCGGACGGCGGTTGCCAAAAAACACCCTGCGGGTCTGGCAAAACCACGGCCTGATGCTGGAGCGCGTGCCACTTGGCTTTTCGCTTCTGGCCAAGAGCGAGCTGACCCGAAACCAGATCATGGTCAAGCGTAGCGACGGGCAACTGCTCTATGGCGTGCAGTTTCATTTAGAGAAGTCGTTCGAGGACTGGCGCAAACTTCCCAGCCCATGGGAGCACCGCAACGAAAGCCGCGATGGACGCCGAATGTTTGAGAACTTCCTCATCGAAGCGCTCAAGCACCGTGGCAAGGCAGATTTGGTCATAGAAACGCCGGCACTTTTGCCACCGCCAGCCGTGCAGGCCCGCCCAACCTATGCGGTAGCCGCCACCGGGCAGCGTTTCACCAATGGTCATAGCCATGGACCATCTGTGTCGGCCCCGCCGCTTGGCACATCGGCTGTGCCTGAGTCGGCTGAAGACTATGCCGAAGAATACATTGCCGATCGGTTGACCGGGCTTTGAGAGCGCGTCTGAAAGGTCAAGGTTCTGGTGATTGAGCGGCCAGCGGATGGCTTCAAGCGCACAATCATCCTCGCGGAGGCCATTAGAACAGAAAAACCACTTGGCCCTGCCCAGATTCGGCAGTAGGTTAGTAATCAGCAATACGTTCTTTGGTTTTGGGTGCCCACTGCTGTTGATCGGCACGCTGGGAGAATAGGGAAGCGGGTGCAAATCCCGCACGGTCCCGCCACTGTGACGCCACTGTAGGTTTACGCCCTTCAAACAACCGCCACTGCGCTCGTCAGAGCGTGGGAAGGCTTGGCGTAAAACGGCGAAGTCAGGAGACCTGCCCAAAACTGCGCGCCCGGAAGCTTCTCGCGGAGGAAGCGGCGCGGCCGACAGCCTGTCCTGTGCCTTGTGGCGTAGGCGCTTCCCCCTGTTTGCTTTCCGGTGCGCGTGGCCATGGTCATACGTCTGCGCCCCAGACGTATGTGATGCTGCGGTGGTCAAGGATGCCTGCCGTGGCGGAAGCCGCGTTATGTCGCCGGTGCTGCTCCTCGCTGCTTATGCCCTCGACCGACTGGTGGGCGACCCGCCGTGGCTGCCCCATCCCGTGCGCTGGATGGGAACGGTTATCACGTTGGGCGAGCAGTGGCTGCGACCGTTGGACGCACCCCCGGCGCTTGCCTTTACCGCCGGTGCCGGGCTGACCCTGCTGACCGTCGGACTCTTTTGCGGCGGCAGTTGGCTGGCGCTCCACACCCTGGCCCAAGCCCACCCGACGCTTGGCGCCGTGGCGCTGGTTTATCTCGGCGCCACAACCCTGGCAACCAAAGACCTTCTGGATGAGGCCACGGCCGTCGTAGAACGGCTCGCCTATCATGACCTTCCCGGCGCGCGCCAGCGCGTTGCCCGGATCGTCGGACGCGACACGCACCACCTGGATGAACCTGAACTCTGTCGCGCCACGGTCGAAACCCTCGCCGAAAGCGCGTCGGATGGCATCATTGCGCCGTTGTTTTACCTGGCGGTTGGCGGCGTCCCGGCGGCGCTCGCCTACAAAGCCATCAATACACTTGATTCACGGATTGGCCACACCGATGACCACAACTTCTGGTTCGGAAAGTTCGCCGCGCGGCTCGATGATGTCGCCAACTTCTTCCCGGCGCGCTTGACGGCGCTACTCCTGGTTGCGGCGGCCTGGCTTGGCGGACAGGACTGGCGCGAAGCATGGCGCATCTGGCGGCGGGATGCCCACCACCATGCCAGCCCCAATGCCGGGCATCCAGAAGCCGCCATGGCCGGAGCGCTTGGGGTTCAGCTCGGCGGACGCAACACATACGACGGTGTTCCCCACTGGTCGCCTCTGATTGGCGACCGACGGCGGGCACTGGACCTGACCGCCGTACAAGCCGCGCTGCGGCTCGTTTCACGGGTGTCATGGCTCGGCTTGGTCATCGGGTTGGTCATCTGTTTATGGGGGCAGCGATGAATCCTTCTCCGTGGTTAGGCATCCATGGCGGGCGGGTGGCTGAGGCCGCCCGCCGCTGGGGCGTGACACCTTCCGACATCCTTGATTTCAGCGCCAATCTCAACCCGTGGGGACCACCGGCGTCGGTCAAGGCGGCAGTGGCGCGAGCTGATTGGACGCATTACCCAGACGATACGGCGCTGCGGGCCACCTTTGCCGAGCGGCATCAGCTCGACCCGGTAAGCGTGGTGGTCGGCAACGGGACGGCCGGCCTGCTCTTTGACACGCTGCGGGTTTGGCGACCGCGGCGGGTCCTCCTGCTCGAACCCTCGTTTGCCGAGTACCGCCGCGCCCTCGTGGCGGTCAATGCTTGCTTGGTCACCAAACCACTGCGCGCCGAGACCGGCTTCCAACCGGATTGGACCGACTTGGCCATGTTCATCCGCGCATCGCGGGTGGACACCATCCTGCTCAACAACCCACACAACCCAACCGGAGCCAGCTACCCACTCAAGCATTTGCTGCCCTTTGTTCGTACCGTTGCCCAGCACAGTGTGCGGGTCGTCCTTGACGAAGCGTTTTCCGATTACTCGCCGCAGGAGTCGCTGGCTCGCCAGGCGGCACACATCCCAAACGTCGTCGTCCTGCGCTCGCCGACAAAGTTCTACACCATGCCAGGGCTGCGCGTCGGTTTTGCCATTGCCTACCCACCACTCGCCCATGAACTCCGTCGCCAGACGGCTGCCTGGCCCGTCGGCACGCCAGCGCTCGAAGCCGCGCGGTCGGCGCTCACCGATGAAGCCTTTGCCAGCCAGACACGCATCCGAAATGAATGTGCCAAGCGAACGTTTGCGCGCGCGCTTGAAGAACTTGGCTGCACGGTCTTTCCGAGCGCTGCCAACTTTCTCCTCGTGCGATTGCCCTCCGGCACCGGCGCGGACCTTGCCCGCTGGCTCGAACCCCACCGCGTCCTCATTCGGCGCTGCGCGGAATTCGTAGGGCTGGATGATCAGTTTCTTCGCCTAGCCGTCCGGGATGACACGGCCAACGCCCACTTGATTGGGTTGCTGGTGCGGTGGCTTGAAACGGTACGGCAGCGCGAGTTGACTAGATAGGAAAATTCTGATTCCGTTCTGATGCCTTATAGGAGAGTTATGTATGTCAAGCTTTCTGCGACTTGCTGCCCTGACCTTGTTTTTGTGGCTGGCCCACGCCGGACTGTCCCCGGTGCTGGCCCAGTCAAGCGCCTTGCGCGGGCGCGTGCTGGATGAGCAGGGCAATCCGGTTTCCAACGCCAGTGTGGTTCTGCAGACGCGCGAGGCTGGTGTTCGCCTCAGCGCCGTGAGCGGCGCGGATGGCAGCTATGCCTTTGAAGGCTTGGCCGGGCGGGATTACATCGTCGAAGTCGAAGCCCTTGGCTTTGCCCGCGTGACCCGCCGCCTGACGGTTGGCGATCCGGCGGACATCACGCTGCGGGTGGACGGCGTATCAGATACGGTTGTCGTCACGGCTGCCGGAGCGCCCCAAACCGTGGATGAGGTCTCGAAAGCCGTCACGGTGATTGACCGTCAGGAAATCCTCGACCGGAATGAGTACGCGCTACACGAAATTCTGCGGACGGCGCCTGGCATTCAGGTGCTCAACAACGGCGGTCCTGGCGCGTTTACCCAACTGCGGACACGCGGACTGCGCCCGGATGCGACGGCGATTCTCTACGATGGCTTGCGCTTCCGGGATGCCTCGACGACCCAGGGCGACGCCACGTCGTTTATGTCGAACCTCAACTTCGTGGACTTCGGGCGGGTCGAGTTCCTGCGTGGGTCGGGATCGTCGCTCTACGGGACGAATGCGGTTGGCGGCGTAGTAAATGTCGTTTCGAGCACGGGTGGCGGACCGACCACCGGCTCGCTGCAACTTGAAGGCGGCGGGTTGGGGCTGTTTCGTGGACGCTTCCAGTTACAAGGCGGACTGGCGCAAGACCGCTTTACCTACAGCTTTGCCACGACCCACCTCAACGTCACCCGTGGTGTCAACGGCTGGACTCCGACGCGCAGCACCGGCGTCCAGGGGACGCTGCGCTATGACTTCACCCCGAACATCTCGCTGACCGGACGGGTGAATGCCTCCGATGACTTCGTGGCGCTCCAGATCGGCCCGACGACGAGCGGCATCCCGGCAGCGAATTTTCCCACGACCGGCGTCATTCCGGCGCGCTTTTTGCCGTCCGACCAAGTGCGCCGCCTGATGAGCGGTGTCCCGGCCTCCCAAATTGTCTGGGGCGATACGACTGTCATTCCAAACCGGCAGGACCCGGACAATCGGCGCACCTCAGACTTTGCCATGGGCGCGGTCATCTTCAACCACATCATCAATCCGGTAGTTAGCTACCGGGTTGCCTGGCAGCGGGTGCATACGGCGCGCGTCTTCCAAAATGGCCCGGGTGGATTTGGCTTTCAGCCAGTGACGAGCAATGTTCTCAACTACGTCGGAGATATTGACACGGTTGATGCGCGCGTCAATTTACAGCCAACCCGGTGGTTGACGTTTACGGCCGGTTACGAATTCGAGCGAGAAGCCTATTTCGACCGGCAGGACAACCGGCTGCCCGATCCCCGCCGCCGGGTGGATGTGCAAACCAACATCAGCCAGAACGCCCATGCCGGTTACTTTCAGGCGCAGTTCCGCCTGCTCGAAGACCGCTTGCAGCTTTCGCTTTCTGGGCGGACACAGGGGTTCCGGTTGAATCGTCCCACATTTCTGGCGACCGGCACGACCAATGCCTATGCCAACGTGCAGCTCAAAGCGCCGCCCCGCGCCTTCACGGGTGATATTTCGGCGTCGTACCTGATCCCAACCAGTAAAACCAAGGTGCGGGCGCACGTTGGCAATGCCTATCGCGCGCCGGCGCTTTATGAGCGGTTTGGCGGTGGCTTTTTCAACAACCCGGTCACCGGACTCGTCAACTTTACCCCTTACGGCGATCCGTTTCTGTCCCCAGACCGCTACAACTCGTTCGATGGGGGCGTGGATCAGTACTTTTTCCGCGACCGGTTGCAAGTCGGGTTGACGGTGTTTTACACCCGTGTCGTTCAGATTACGGCCTTTGATTCGAGTGGCGTGTTGAATCCAGCAACCGATCCATACGGTCGGTCATCGGGCTATATCAACGGCTCCGGCGGGATTTCGCGCGGCGTTGAGGTGAGTTTCAACGCGCGTCCGACGGCGACCCTCACCCTCAACGGGTCATACACGCACACCAGCGCCGGAACCGACCGCGACGTTTCAGTGCGTGGCTTCTTCCGCATTTTCGGAGTCGCCGCCCACACCTTTACCCTCGTCGCCAATCAAGCCATCGGCAAACGCTTCAATGTCAATTTCGACATGGTTGCCTACAGCGGAACTTATGCCTCGCTGTTTGCCGTCAACCGGTCACGGGCCTTTGAAGTGCCCGGCTTTGTCAAGGCGGATGTGATGGGAGGCTACACGATTCCGGTTGGCAATGACCGTTCGCTCCGGGTGTACGGCAAGGTCGAAAACATGTTCAACCGCCGCTACTTCACCGGAAACGGTTGGCTTGCGCCGGGCGTAGTCGGCACCGGCGGGGTCGCTTTCCAGTTCTGACCGGAAGCAAAGCCGCCATGGCGTCCACGCAACCCAACCGCTTCCTCGATGTCACGCGCGCCGATGGTGTCGTCAGAGAGTTGCGCGTTATCGAAGGACAGTTGTTCGTTTGCCAGGGTTGTTGCTGTGGGCAGACGGAGCGTGGATTTCCGGCCGTTCCACTAGATGAATACAAGCGCCAGTGGAAGGAACGGGGGCTGCGGCTGCGGATTCACCTCACGGTGACCGGCTGCCTCGGCCCCTGCCCGCTGGCCAACGTCATTCTCATTTTGTTTGGCGGCGAAACCATCTGGTTGCACTCCATCAACGACGCTGACGCAGTGTCAACCGTCTTTGATTACTTGGAAGCCATGCTCGATGCCGGTCGTTATGTGCCGCCCGGTGGCGCACTGGCCGCGCGCCATTTCAACCGGCATGTGTTCGATTCGGCGTCGCCTGGGGAATGGCGCGCTGAAAAACGCACCGAGGCCAAATCATGAGGAAGTGGGCTTCTAGCTTGTGGCTCTTGCCGCTGGCGCTGATGACCTCCGCGCTGCTCGGGGCCTACGGGTTTGACCGGCAACCGAGTCGCCTCGTGGCCGGAGCGCCGCGGAAGCCGCCAGTTAGCGCATCCCGAATCGTTTCGACCGAGTACAACATCAACGAAATACTCATGGATTTGGTCGCGCCGGAGCGGATTGCCGCACTGAGTCAGGATGCCGACAATCCGGGATTGTGCAACATCCTGGAGCGCACGGCGCAGGTTCCGGGACGGGTGGCGTCATCACCGCTGCGCGTTGAACAAATCCTGGCCCTTGAACCGGATTTGGTACTGGTTGGCAGCAGTTGCACGGCCGAAGCCAGAGCGCTGCTCGAACTTGGCGGGGCGCGGGTTGTTGCCATCGGCCGGGGCTATACGATTGCTGAAATCCAGGAAAATATCCGCACCATCGGTCAGGCGGTCGGCGAACCGGCGCGGGCGGTGTCGCTCGTGGCGGAAATGAACCGCCAGCTTGCCACCATCCGACGGCTGGTTGCCGGCGCGCCTTTGCCCCGGGCGCTCTATGTCGGGAGTGGCTACGGTTACACGGCCGGCATTGGCACCTACACGGACGAGCTGTTGCAGACTGCGGGAGCGCGCAACGCTGCCCGTGAGGCAGGTGTTCAAGCGTGGGGCAAAATTTCGCTTGAAACGGTCATTGAAATGAATCCAGACGTGATTTTCGTGCCCGATACCGGGGGCAAGCCGCATGGCGCGGTGGGGGCACGGTCGGTCGTTCCCTTCGAATCACTTGAACATGACCCCTGCTGGCAAGACGTACGCGCCGTGCGTGAAGGTCGCGTCATGGCGCTTCCGCCGCGGCTTTTGCTGTGCAATTCGCACTACATCGTTCAGACAGGCTGGGCGATGGCTCGCACCCTGCACCCCGAACGCTTTCAGGAATAGCACCTATGACACGCCGCGACTTGGTTACGTTTGGAACGCTTTCCGTGTTGCTAGGCGCCGTCATGCTCCTGGCCGTTGCCTTTGGGACAGCCAACGTCACGCCGACGCAAAGCCTGCGCATCATCTGGGCAGCCGTGACGGGTGAGCCAGGGGACTACCCAGCCTGGCAGCGGACGGTCTTGCTGTGGATCCGGCTGCCACGGGTACTGGTTGCGGCCGTGGTCGGCGGTGGGTTGGCGCTGACGGGGGCCGTGATGCAGGCGCTTTTTCGCAATCCCATGGCTGAGCCAGGCATCATTGGCGTGTCATCCGGCGCGGCATTCGGCGCGGTCGTCACGCTTTATTGGGGGACGGCCAGCTTTTCCATGGTTCTGGTGCCCACCGGCGCATTTCTGGGGGCATTGGCCTGCACGGTTGCGATTTACTGGCTTGCTACGCACCAGGGAGGGCGCCTGTCGGTCACGACGCTGCTGCTGGCCGGGGTTGCCATCAGTAGCATCATTTCAGCCTTGACTTCCTTCGTGCTGGCGCTGTCACTGCGTCAGTGGGAAGTTGGGCGGCAGATGCTCTCGTGGTTGATGGGCGATTTTGAAGGCCGGTCGTGGGGACATGTCGCCATGGTGTTTCCGCTGGTCCTTATCGGCGCGATTTGGTTGGCGCTGCACGGCCAGGAACTCAATGTCCTGTTGACCGGCGAGGAATCGGCCGCGTCGTTGGGCGTGGACGTGCCGGGCCTTCGCCGCAACTTGATTGTCTGGGCGTCGTTGGTGACGGCGGCAACGGTGGCCGTGGTGGGCGCGATTGGGTTCGTCGGATTGGTGATTCCTCACCTCTTGCGGCTGGCGCTGGGACCGGACAACCGGCGTTTGCTGCCAGCCAGTTTTTTGGGTGGGGCCTTGTTTCTGGTGCTTGCCGACCTAGTGTGCCGGTTGGGTTCGCTATCCGAACTGCGGCCGGGGGTTGTGACGGCGCTTTGCGGCGGGCCGTTTTTTCTCTACCTGCTGATGAAATCCAAGCGCGCGCTGGTAATGTAGGCGATATGGGCATGCTGGAACTGGACCGGGTCTGGTTTGAGGTTGACCGCGTGACGATTGTCCGCGACATCGCGTTGTCGCCAGCCCGCGGTACCTTCTTGGCCCTGGTTGGCCCGAACGGCTCTGGCAAAACCACCGTCCTGCGCTTGCTGGCGGGTCTCCTGCGTCCGACCCGCGGCGTCGCGCGGTTGGACGGGCGCAGCCTAGCGCAATGGTCGCGGCGCGCCGTTGCTCGGCAGGTAGCCGTTGTTCCGCAGAATACGCACCTCGATTTTGCCTTTACCGTGCGGGACATCGTGGCCATGGGCCGGCATGCGCACCTGGGCCGCTTCCAGCCCGAAGGCCCGCATGACCGGTCGGTGATTGAGATGGCCCTGGCGCGCGCTGACCTGTTGCACCTGAAAGCGCGTCTGGTCACGGGGCTATCCGGCGGCGAGCGGCAGCGGGTCCTACTGGCGCGCTCGCTGGCGACCGAAGCGCCGATCATCTTGCTCGATGAACCGACGGCCAGCCTCGATGTCGCCCATGCGCTCGACACCTATGCGCTATGCCGGCGATTGGCCGATGAGGGGAAGACCATCGTCATGGCGGTTCACGATCTGAACGCGGCAGCCCGGTACGCCGATCAGGTTGCCGTTCTACGGAACGGTGAGTGTGTGGCGCAGGGCGCAACCGGTGAAGTTCTTGAACCAACGCTGCTAGCCGACGTGTTTGGCGTAGAGGTCGAAGTCCTTCGGTCGCGCGCCGGTCAACTAAACTTTGTCTTTCACCCCCGTAGTTCGGTCGGCCACGCGGCCATCCCCAACGCCTGATTCCTCCCGGACAAGCTGATGGCAGCGCAGTGGTTTTGGGATAACGTGTGGCCGGGCCGGTATCCGCTTTGGTCGTTCCTGTGACCGGCGGTTGCCGGCCCGTCATCTGTGGTGGATGGGAGCCTGGTAACGCTATGGCAGCCAAAGCCCTTATGGTGTTGGGAACGGCCTCGCACGTCGGGAAGTCCATCCTGACGGCCGGACTGTGCCGCATCTTCAAGCAACAGGGTCTCCGGGTCGCGCCGTTCAAAGCCCAAAACATGGCGCTGAATTCGGCGGCTACCCCCGATGGGGGCGAGATCGGCCGCGCCCAAGCCCTTCAGGCCGAGGCCTGTGGAATCCCGCCAACCACCGACATGAACCCGATTCTCATCAAGCCGGCATCGGATCACGCTGCCCAGTACGTCGTCCAAGGCAAGGTTTGGCGCAACTTGACGGCGCAGGATTACTTTGATTTTCGCGTTCGGGAGCTGTTCCCGCGCGTCTTGGAAAGCTATGCCCGGCTGGCCGCACAGGTTGACCTGATCGTGCTGGAAGGCGCGGGGTCGCCGGCGGAAATCAATCTCCGCGACCGGGATATTGTCAACATGCGCATGGCACATGCCGCAGATGCCGCCTGCCTGCTGGTCGGCGATATTGACCGGGGCGGCGTCTTTGCCTCGCTGGTTGGGACGCTCGTTCTGCTTGAAGACGCCGACCGCGCCCGGATTCGGGGAACGGTCATCAACAAGTTTCGCGGCGACCAAGCCTTGCTCGAGCCGGGGCTGGCAATGTTGGAAGCGCATACCCAGCGGCCGTGCGTCGGCGTCGTGCCGTACTTGGCCAACCTCGACCTAGACGAGGAAGACAGCGTGGCGCTCGAAGGTCGCCGAACCACTGCGCGGACCTGGCGCGACCTGCCTGAGACGCCAGACCGTCCGCTGCGGATCGGCGTCATCGCCCTGCCCTCCATGTCCAACTTCACCGATTTCGACGCCTTGGCGGCCGAGCCATCGGTGGCGCTCGCCTTCATCGAGCACCCTGCCGAGGTTGCCGCGGCTGATGTCGTCATCCTACCGGGCACGAAACAAACCCTGCGCGACTTGGGCTATCTCCGCACCCGGGGATTTGCCGAAACGCTACTGGCGCACGCCAGGATAAAACCCCTGATCGGAATTTGCGGCGGCATGCAAATGCTCGGACAGCGGATTGAAGACCCGCATGGCGCCGAGGGTGGCGGCACTGACGATGGGCTTGGCTGTTTGCCCATTGTCACCATCTTGCAACGCGAAAAGTGTACGACACCAGCCATCGGGCAGTTGCGTGTGCCGACGTTGTTTGGCCGTCCTCTGACGTGCCGACGTGTCACCGGCTACGAAATTCACTTGGGAACGACCATCTATGCGACTGACGCCACGGCGCTCTTTGACCTGGAGCGCGCAACCGGCGAGTCGGTGCGGGATGGCGCGGTGTCGAGCAATGGAAATGTCATCGGAACATATTTGCACGGTTTGTTTGATGACGACGATTTCCGCCATGGCTTCATCGCTGCCATCCGTAGTCTGCGTAACTTACTTCCGGCGACGAATGTTCGACAGTACCGTCTGGCGCGATACCAACGACTCAACCGCCTGGCAGATGCGTTACGTATATCACTCGATATGGCCCAGATTGAACGCTGGCTCGGTCTTTGATCGAAATCAAGCTCACCACAAGCCGTCCCCTGTGCGCGGACTATCATGAGGCAACGCTGGCACGATGCAGTTACGTTCCACCCGCCATCCCTTCACGCTGGTTGCCAGCACGATGGCTGTGCTCGCCTTGTTCTACACGGCGTTTGCCGTGATTTCGCTGTGGCGTTATGGCGGCTCGGAAAAGGTTTTTGGCTGGACGGTCCGGCTTGAAGCCGACCACTACTGCTTGGTCGCTGAAGATGATGTCCTCCGGCCGGTAGATGGTTGGCGGGTGATGGCCATCAACGGGGACTCCCGGTTGTCGAGTATTGCCCGCGACCGGATCTTGTGGCTGCACCTGCGGGACATTGCGCCAGACCAGCCTTACACGTTACGCCTGGCGCAGGGCGAAGCGAGTCGGGAACTGACGTTGAGTGCGCGCCAACGCTGGGAATGGAGCAAGTTGTGGCAGTCCCTTTCCTACGGACTGGTGAGCCTGTCGTTTGCTGGATTGGCACTCTTTCTTGGGTTTTTGCGGCCGGCAGATCGGCTAGCCCGCCTGGCGGCGCTGGCGGCATTTGCCACTGCCGGGATTCCGTACTTCCGCATGCTCGAGCCCATCGCCCCGCTGTTTTCACCGTTCGGATTGGCGATCTTTTACACGGTGGCGACGCCCTATCCGGTGTTTCTGGCGCTAGGCGTGCACTTCTACGCGCTGTTTCCTTCACGGATGGGGTTGGCTACGGTGTGGCGTCCGGCCATTGTCCTTGGCTACGCCGCCGGAGCCGTGCTGGGACTTGGGTATCGGTGGTTGGATTGGGCGACGCTGCACGGCAAAGAGCAAGCCCTGCGGCTGTTTGCTCAGGCCGAGACGGTCTTCCGGGCACTCGATGAGTTGACTCTGATCTACCTGCTGGCTGGTTTCGTGGTTCTGGTCGTCGTCGTCACTGGCAATTACCGGCGGTTGACCGAGCCGGGCGACCGCCGACGAATCATCTGGGCGGTTTATGGCACCTTGGTTGGTGTCGTTCCCTTTGCCGTTTTGGTGGCGGTTGAGGTGGCCTTTGGCGCCTACCGCAAGGCACTGGCGGCCAATCCAGCGTATCAGTTGTTGACCGTCGCCTCAGAGCTGGCACCAATTGCCATGCCGGTCGCGTTGGGCTACACCATTATCCGTCACCAGCTCTTTGATGTGCGGGTCATCGTTCGGCGCGGTGTGCAGTATGCCCTTGCCAAACAAGCGCTGACGTTTTTTGTGCTGGCCCCCCTTGGGTGGCTGGGGCTGATGGCCTTTCTCAATGCCGACTTGACCATCCGTGAGCTTTTCCTCGAAAACCCGCTTTCGATTGTGCTCGGTCTGTGTGGGGCGCTCGGCCTGCGCTTTCGCGTGTCACTGCAACAGTGGATTGACCGGCGCTTCTTCCGTGAGCAGTACGACCGTGAGCGCCTGTTGGTCGGGTTGCTCGAGCAGCTCCAGGAGCAACTTTCACTCGATGACCTAACCGACCTCGTGGCAAGGGAAGTTGCGGCGGCGCTGCGTCCAAAAACCTTTCGTCTGAGCTTTCTCTCGTCCACCGTCGGGCAGGTCACCTTGGCCGAAACCCAGAAGCCCAGTCGCTACCTGACGCTGCCGGAACAGTCCCCGCTGGCGGCCTACATGCAGTTGGCCAGTGGGGCGCAGGATGTCCCCCTGCCGCCCGAAGTGCAACTCAGCCCCTTCGAGCTGGCGCTCCTCGAACAGTCCCAGACGGCGTTGATTGTTCCGGTAAAAAACGCCGACGGACGGTTGGTGGGCCTAATGTTGCTCGGCGAGAAGCAATCTGAAGAGCCTTATTCCATGCTTGACCGTCAAACGCTGCAAGCCATCGGCGCGCAAGTTGGCGTCATTCATGATAACGCGCGTCTCAAGGCGCATGTTGACCGCGTTGAGCGGATGCGCCGTGAGGTCTTGGCGCGTTTGGATGAGCAGGAAATCAATCTTGTCAAAGAGTGCCCCGTGTGCGGCCGGTGCTATGACGCCAGCGTCAACCTGTGCGTGGATGACCGGGCGGAGCTTACCTTATCGCTCCCCATCGAACGGGTTATCGAAGGCAAGTACCGGCTTGAACGCCTTCTGGGCAAAGGCGGTATGGGCGCGGTGTACTTGGCTCATGACCTACGGCTTGAGCGTTCGGTTGCGGTCAAGGTGATCCTAGGGCATCTGTTTGGCGATACAACCGCGCTGCGGCGCTTTGAACGTGAGGCGCGGGTCGCTGCCGCGCTGCGCCACCCCAACCTTGTGGCCGTGTTTGACTTTGGACGAACCGGGGCCGATGGGGCCTACTTGGTCATGGAGGTCGTTCAGGGACGGTCGCTACGGGCGGAGTTGCGTCAGCAAGGTGGGCTGGATGGATACACCGCTGCCGACTGGTTTGACCAAGTCTTCGAGGGGGTCAAGGCGGCGCATGCCGCTGGCATCGTCCACCGGGACCTGAAGCCTGAAAATGTTGTTGTATGCCGAGCCGACGCGCGCCAAACCGTCATCAAAATTCTCGACTTTGGATTGGCTAAAGCCGGCACAGGCGATGGGCAGAGCATTACACGTCCTGGCATGGTCCTGGGAACGGTTGGGTACATGGCCCCAGAACAAGCACTGGGGCGCGAAACCGATGCCCGCAGCGACATTTTCTCCCTGGCGGTGATGCTGGTTGAGGCCCTGACGGGGAGCCTGCCGTTTTCACGCCAAAACTTCAACACCTATGTCCTTGCCGTCACGAACCAAGCGAATCAGTTGGCGCTTGGGACAAGCCCAGAAGCTAAACACCTGGAGCGCGTACTGACCCGCGCGCTCTCCCGTGAGCCGGATACTCGCTATGCCACCGTCGCGGACTTTCAAACCGAAGTTATCCCGGCATTACGCGCCTATGGGGCTGCCCATGACATCATCAGGCTCAGACCCAAGCCACCGGCTCAGGATGATCTGCCCACCGCCGTGCCAGTTTCTGAGGCCAATGTCTCGACCCAGTCGCCGACCCAGGTTGAACCTACGCCAAACATCAAATCATGACGCGGGTGTTTCCGTAGCGCCGTGTAACGTTGGTTTGATCAAGCCACTCGAGAAGTGGAATCGCAAACTTTCGGGGCAGGTCGCACAATGTCTTGAACGCGCCGACATCGAGCGTCGCGCCGGATGGATATGCCGCGCGCAGCCGCGCAACCAATGCTTCCGCAGCTTCGACATGCAGAAAAAAGTCGGTAATTTGATACAGCTTGCGCTCGGCTAACAGCAACCGCACCAGGGTTTGCGCTTGCGGAGGCGAGATATTGAGTGCGCGACAAAGTCCAGCCAGCGTTGGCGGTTGCCAACCGGCTTGACGGCAGAGGTCCTCCACCCGGTGTTTCAACGCAGCTTCCGTGTTGGAAAGCTCAACGCGGTGCTCCGCCAATCGCATGACGCGCGCATCCGCGACGATGCGGCCCTGGTTGATGAGTTGGCTGATGGCGTGTTGGAAAACTTCCGTCGGGAAGGTCGCTGCCACGCGCTGGCGAATGTCCTCACGGGGGAAGTTGGACTGAAAAGGTTGCTCCCGGTGAGCCGCTTCAAGCGCAAGGAAAACCTCCTGACCGAAGTTGGTGAGGGCGGATTGGTCAACCAGTCGCTTGCTTGCCACGAAGTATGTCAACCCGGTGGCGCGTTGCGCAAAGGTTTCGAGTTCGGCGTCGCTCTCGCCCGTCAGTTGGGCAAGCTCGCGCAAGGTCAGTCCTCGTGCCCCGGCCCGGCTGATGAACGCCATCCGCCGTGACTCCGGTCCCTCAGCTAGTTGGCTGAGGAAGTTGGCTACACTTCGTAAGCGGCCGCGCCGCCTGGGCGGCCGCCCGTCGAGCACCACCCCGCCGCCGAGTGTGCCCGCCGGTGAATAGCGCCGGATGATGAACCGGTCGCCGGGGAGCGCCAGCACCGGCGCTTCGAGCCGAAGTTGCCCGAAACCGGTTTCTCCCGGCGCAAGTTCGCGTGCGCCATCAAGCAGAGTCACACGCGCCATCAGTTCACTCGTGCCATGGTGAAAACGAATCCGGGCTTCATCGGCGAGTGGCTGTGGGGCGGCGGCGAGAACTTCGAGTTGGACGTCCAGCAGCGACGTTGGTTGGAAGCGCCCGGCCGGGGTGACGACACTGCCACGCCGGACATCTTCGACGCTGATGGGCGACAGGTTGAGCGCGGCTCGTTCACCGGCCTGGACAGACGACCGGGTTTCACCGTGAACTTCAATTCCGCGAATTCGCGCCGCCAATCCCCTAGGTTCGATGCTGACTTCATCGCCCACGCTGAAGGTTCCAGCAATCAACGTGCCGGTGACGACCGTCCCGAAGCCCCGCGCGCTGAACACGCGGTCAACCGGCAGGCGGGGTGGGCGCGCGGCATCCCGGGGGCGGACTTGTCGGGCTTCCCGTTCAAGCTCCACCAGCAACTTGCTCAGGCCCGCGCCGGTTTTGGCGCTGACCGGGAGCCGTGGTTTGCCTGCCAGGAAGGTGCGTTGCGTAAGCTGGTTCACGTCTTCGCGGACGAGCGCGAGCCAATCTTCCGTTACGAGATCGGATTTCGTAAGCGCCACGACCCCATGTGACAGACCGAGCAGGTGACAAATTGCCAGGTGCTCAGTGGTCTGTGGCATCACCCCCTCGTCGGCGGCGATGACAAACAGCACTAGGTCAATCCCTTGCGCGCCGGCGAGCATGGTTTTGATGAACCGTTCGTGGCCGGGAACATCCACGAAAGCAAACCGACGCCCGGCGTACGGCAAGTCGGCAAAGCCTAAGTCAATGGTCATGCCACGCTGTTGTTCTTCAGGGAGCCGGTCTGGGTTGGTTCCGGTGAGCGCTTGAATCAGCGCAGTTTTGCCGTGGTCAATGTGGCCGGCCGTGCCGATAACGACGCTTTCCATTGGATATGCTCAAAAACCACTGGAGCCACCAGTTTGATTGCCTTGGCTGGGCAGGCACAACCGGTCAGCCCCCCCAGAGCCGTCGGGTTGGCCACCATGCCTCGTCATGTTCTTCCATTTGTTCAGCGTTCAGAAAACTGAAAACCGATAGCTGATGATTCAACCAAACTCGTGGTCGGCCGCGCAACCAAGGCTTTATTTTTTTAGGTTTCAGCTTGCGCGCTTGGCCTGAAAACACGTAGGTTCAGTCGCCGATAACCCAGCTCATCTGTTGTGATGTCATGGCGCTTTTCAAGACGTTTGGCGCGGCTGTCTTTGGCATTGACGCGCATCTTGTACAAGTGGAAGTTCACCTGACGCCGCACGGTGGTGAAAGTCAACCCATTGTCACCATGGTTGGCTTGCCGGACGCGGCGGTTCGGGAAAGCCGTGAGCGCATCCGGGCCGCCATCACCAACTGTGGTTATCTGTTTCCTAACCAACGGGTCACGGTCAACCTCGCCCCGGCCGACTTGCGCAAGGAAGGCTCCGGTTTTGATTTACCGATTGCGGTCGGCGTCTTGGGTGCAATGGGCGACATCCGCAACCGACATGTCCCCGATACCCTCTTTGTCGGTGAGCTTTCACTGGATGGACAGGTGCGCCCGGTCAAAGGCGCGCTCTCGATGGCGCTCAAAGCGCGCGAAAGCGGCCAGGCGCGGATGATTCTCCCGCGTGATAATGCCCCGGAGGCTGCTGTCGTCAGTGGCGTGGCAACGTACCCGGTTGACTCACTCGCCGATGTCATTGCTTTGCTGGAACGTGACACCCTGCCGGCCCCCTTCACGGTAGATACAAACGCCTTGCTGGCAACGCCCACGGATGGCAGTGCCGACTTTCGGGACATTCGCGGGCAACTCCACGTTCGACGGGCCATCGAGGTCGCTTGCGCTGGCGGACACAACATCTTGATGATTGGACCGCCCGGCTCAGGCAAAACCATGCTCGCTCGGCGGATTCCGACCGTCCTGCCGCCGCTGACCTTCGAGGAAGCACTGGATGTCACACGCATTCACAGTGTCGCCGGATTGACGCAGGGCCAGGGCATGGTGTGCGAGCGTCCCTTTCGCAACCCACACGTCACGGTTTCCGACGCCGGCCTCATCGGCGGGGGGGCGACCCCGCGTCCGGGCGAAGTCAGCCTGTCGCACCACGGCGTGCTCTTCCTCGATGAACTCCCAGAGTTTGACCGCAACGCGCTGGAAGTGCTCCGCCAGCCACTCGAAGACGGCAAAGTGACGATTTCACGCGCGGCCATGTCGCTGACGTTTCCGGCGCGGTTTATGTTGGCGGCAGCAATGAACCCTTGTCCCTGTGGCTTTTTCAACGATCCAACGCGCGAATGCAAATGTACGCCGGTTCAAATCCAACGCTACGTTGCCAAAATTTCCGGCCCGCTGCTTGACCGGATTGACATCCATGTGAATGTCCCGGCCGTCCGGTTTCAGGAGCTGGTCAGTGACGTGCCGGGCGAAGACTCGGCGACGATTCGGGCGCGCGTCATACGCGCCAGAGAAATCCAGCTTGGACGCTTCAAAGCCCGCGACAATGCCAAGCCGACTGTATTCTGCAATGCCCACATGCCGCCCCGCGCACTTCGCCGCTACTGTCAGTTGGACGCCGCCGGCTCGCGCATGTTGGAAACCGCCATAGCCCGGCTGGGTCTGTCGGCGCGCGCTTATGACCGCATCCTGAAAGTCAGTCGGACCATAGCTGACCTTGAGGGCGCAACTGGCATTGCTGCCCATCATGTGGCTGAGGCCATTCAGTACCGCAGCCTTGACCGGAGCTATTGGCAGTGAGCCGCGCGCCGATGGCCCTGGCGCGCGCTGAGGAGTCAGTGCTTTATGCTTTCTATCGGACAAACCGAACATGTCACCTACACCGTGACAAAGGAAGATACCGCGCACGGCTTATCGTTTGCCTGGAAAGATGAGCGATACCGTGACGCCTACCTTGATGTCTTCGCTACGATTCGGATGATTGCGCTCATGGAGCTAGCCTGCGGACGACTGCTTGAAAGCGTGCAACAACCAGGCGAGCTTTCCGTTGGCGTGGAGGTGAATGTGACGCACTTGGCGCCGACCCCGGTCGGCGCGACCGTTACCGCAACCGCAACTTACCTTGGCTTTGATGGTAAGCTACATCGCTTTCGGGTCGAAGCCTTTGATCCGGCTGGTAAAATCGGGGCAGGCGACCATGCCCGCGCCATTGTCCAGGTGGAACGCCTCCTGGCCGGGGCGCAGAAACGCTTGATGACACGGTAAACCACTATGTCGCTCATACAGTTTAGCATCGAGCAACGGACTGCCTTTCTCACGCTGGCTTCACCACCACTCAACATTTTGACGCTCCCCATGATGCGTGAAATCAACCAGTGCCTGGATGATTTGGGAAGGCAGCCATCCAACGGTTTTCAGGCGATTGTCATCGCCGCTGCCCCGGAGTGTACGGCTTTTTCAACTGGTATTTCCGTCGAGGACCACCAGCCATCCACCGCCTATCAGACACTTCAGGAGTTTCATGCCATCTACCGAAACCTGCGCGTGCTCGGCAAGCCGGTGGTGGGGGTCGTCCGGGGGCAGGCCTTTGGCATGGGCTGCGAACTGGTCGCCTACTGCGACTTGGTCATCGCCGTGACAACGGCGACCTTTGGGCAACCCGAAATCCGCCTGGGGCTTTACCCGCCAACGGCCAGCGTCCTGCTGCCACGCATCATTGGCTGGCGACGGGCTACCCGCATGGTGCTGTTGTCAGAGGTGCTTGACGCCGCGGAAGCGCAGCGGGCAGGACTGGTGGACTATGTCGTGCCCCAGGACCAGTTGCCTGCCAAGACTGAAGAATTGCTCGCCATCTTGCACGGCTGGAGCGCGCCCGTGTTGGAATCTGCCCGGCGGGCGCTGCACACCGCCTATTTCCACGACATTGATGCCGCCATGCAGGCGATTGAAGATCAGTATCTCAACCAGTTGATGAGCTATGCCGACGTCCAGGAAGGACTGCGCGCCTTCCGTGAAAAGCGAAAGCCAGTCTGGCAACACCACTGACGCAGATGTCTTAGCCAAGCTCCCATGCGATTAGACCTGTTTCTCAAAGTCAGCCGCCTGGTGCCACGCCGAACCGTGGCGCAGAATCTATGCGATGTCGGGGCCGTCCTGGTCAACGACCTGCCGGCCAAAAGCTCGCGTTCCATCAAAGCCGGCGACTGCCTGACCCTTCGTTTAGGCAAGCGGCAAATTGTCGTTCGGGTGGTGAACGTGCCGGAGACGAAATGCGTCAAAACGCCGACGGCGCTCTATGAACGGATTTCTGAAGCGCCAATCGAACATGTCTTTTAGTCCACAGCATCGCCAACTGATGGTTGAGGCCCAGGCGCATCTGCGCGAAGCCGAGCAGCTTCTACAAGCCATACTCGCTGAGCAATCTGGCTGGGAAGTTTTTGAGGTTGCTTGCGATGCCCTCAATGTGGCCGCCGTCAAGCTGCGTTTCATCCAGATTGAGGCGTCGGCACGGGACGAGATGGCAGGCGAGGTAGAGGCAGAAACCGAAGCCAAGGCTGAGGACGACACCCTGTCGCCGGATTGAACGCTTCGGAGGCAAGAACCTGTAAAATGACAAAAATCCGTAATCGGACCTTCGGCATCACGCTCGTGGACTTCTTTTCTGGTTGCCTTTCACCATCGAGCTGGAAAAGGCCCTTTCGCTACGCCATTTGGTGCTCGCTGTCGTCATCGTCCGCAAGTTGCCGGTCAATGTTCCGTCAGGACTTCCTGACCTTGTGATCTCAATGATGTTCCAAACGCTGCTCCCCGACAGCCTGCGCCGGGCGACGGCCAATCTGAAGTGGGCATTTCTTCTCACCGGCGTCAACTTGGGCCTGACCCTGCTGGCGCTCCTGCCGGTCGTCCTGTGGCTAGACACGGTCAACGGACGTTCGCTCTTTGGCGAACGCCTCCTCAAGCCCACCCTCGACATCGAGTGGCTAGTGGTTGCGCTGCGGATCGGAAAAAGCGCCTTTCCCATCCGCCTGGCCGTAGCTTCCGGCTTGGTCTGGTTGGTTGGCGCGCTCGTCGCTACGCTGCTTGCCGGCGGGATCATCGCTTCGTTTGTCCCCCAGGAAGTACCCCGTGCCTTCTGGGCAGATTGCCGCCGCTATTTCCTCCCGTTGCTCGTTGCGGGAATGGCAACGCTTGCGCTTCAAGCCCTGGCGGGGCTGGTGCTGGCCGTCGGCGGAACCTGGCTCTATGCCAGTGTCACCGAGGGTCAAACAACGCCCTGGCGGAGCGACCTGATGCAATGGCTTTGGCTTGGCAGTGGACTTCTGATCTTCTGGTCGATCCGGCTGGTGATGGACTACGTCAGGCTGGCCTTGGTCGTCCACGGTCCGCGCCGGTCCTGGTCAGGGCAAATCAAGGCCGGATTGGGCCTCCTGGTCCGCTATCCGGTCGCGGCGATTGGGTTCTATGCTCTGACGACCGGGCTGTGGCTGGTGGTCGTCGGCGGGCTGACTTGGCTGGCAAGCTCGGTTGCGCCGCTGACCTGGACGACAACGGCCTTCCTGTGCTTGCTTGGTCAACTGCTGGTGTGCCTGCGCTACTGGGTCAACTTGGTCTTTATCGCCGGCGGCTGCCGCCTGTTGGAAACCATGCCATGACCGGCCGGGGAGTGAGGCGGCCGGCGCTGGGTTCCCAACCGTGGCGGCTGTGGATTGGCGCGTGCCTGTGCCTCGTCCTGCTGGTTGGCTGTCGTTCCGTCCCGACCGCGCACCCCCTATCCGCCGGGGATATGACATCAAAGGATGCGTCTGCCATGCGTTATTTGGCCCTGGGGGATTCCTACACGATTGGCGAAGGCGTTGCCGATTCGGAACGCTTTCCCGAACAGCTTTGCGCTGCGCTGCGGCGGCAGGGGCGCACCGTGGCTCCGCCGCAAGTCATTGCGCGCACCGGGTGGACAACCGATGAACTCACCGCCGCCATAGCTGCCGACCGTCCATCCGGGACGTTTGATCTGGTGACATTGCTCATCGGCGTCAACGATCAGTACCGGCGACGGACGCCAGAAGAGTACCGTCCGCAGTTTCGCGCGGTGCTTGCTCAAGCCGTTGAATTTGCGGGCGGCCGGGCAGCGCGCGTGATCGTCATCTCGATTCCAGATTGGTGCGTGACGCCCTTTGCCGCCGCGCAACACCGCCAGGATGAAGGTTCGAGCATTGACCAGTTCAACGCCGTCAACCGCGAAGAAGCCCTGGCCGTTGGAGCGCATTATGTGGAGGTCACCTCGATTTCCCGGCGCGCGGCCCAGGATCGGTCTTGGCTGGCGGCGGATGGGTTGCACCCATCGGGCCGGATGTACGCCGCGTGGGTTGAAGCCCTGCTGCCGGTTGTGTTGGGAACGTAGCTTCGTCGGCGCGATTCGCCTATACATGCGCGCAGCACTAACTTTGATGCCCCCAGGAGCTTGAGCCAACCATGCGCACCATTCGAGACCTTGACCTGCGCGGTCGCCGCGTCTTCATTCGCGTAGATTTCAACGTTCCCATCAAGGACGGCCACGTGACAGATGCCACGCGGATTCACGCTGCCGTCCCGACGATTCAACTGGCGCGCGAACAGGGCGCAAAGATCATTCTGGCCTCACACCTCGGCCGCCCCAAAGGCGCGCCCGAAGCCAAGTACAGCTTGCGTCCGGTCGTGAGCGTGCTGGAGGGGCAGCTTGGCACGACCGTTCGCTTTGCGCCGGATTGCGTTGGGCCGGAAGTCGAAGCCCACGTGGCGGAACTTCAGCCCGGCGACGTGCTGCTGCTCGAAAATCTCCGTTTCCACACCGGTGAGGAGAAAAACGACGAAGCGTTTTCACGGCAGTTGGCAGCCCTGGCCGATGTTTATGTCAACGATGCGTTTGGCGCGGCACACCGCGCCCATGCCTCGACGGCCGGCATGGCCGCGCTGGTTGTGGAGCGTGGCGTCGGACTATTGATGGAGCGCGAGCTTGACTACCTTGGCAAGGCGCTCCACGCGCCGGAGCACCCTTACGTGGCGATTCTGGGCGGGGCCAAGGTTTCCGACAAAATCGAGGTCATTGACAAGATGCTGGAGGTGGCGGACGCCGTTCTGATCGGCGGCGCCATGGCCTACACGTTTTTGAAGGCGCGCGGCGTCGAAGTTGGTCGCTCGCTGGTCGAGGACGATAAGCTGGATATGGCGCGGGCCCTGGAGGCGAAAGCCCAGGCGCGCAACGTTCGGCTTTGCTTGCCGACCGACCACGTTGTGGGGGATTTGGCGCGGCCGGAACTTGAACCGCAAACGGTCGCCGTGACGGCAACGCCACCCGATCTGGCCGGGTACGACATAGGGCCGGAAACCGTCGCGGCCTACCGGTCTGAAATCGCCGCGGCGCGCTTGATCGTTTGGAATGGGCCGATGGGAATTTTTGAGCAGCCCCGCTATGCCGAAGGCACCAACGCGATTGCCACCGCCGTGGCGGCGGCCGACGCCGTGAGCATCGTGGGCGGCGGGGATAGCGTTGCGGCCATCAATGCGGCCGGACTCGGCGACCGGATTACGCACGTTTCGACCGGCGGCGGCGCAAGCCTGGAGTTTCTCTCTGGCGTGGAACTGCCCGGCGTGGCGGCGCTGAAGTAGCTACACCCCGGAGCGCGCGCATCAGCATGGAAATTGTATCGGTCACGGTAGATGGCTTTCGCAACCTTGCCGGAACATTGCAGCCACGCCCCGGCCTCAATGTGCTTTGGGGCAATAACGGACAGGGTAAGACCAACTGGCTGGAAGTCATGTATTTGTTGGCCACGACAAAATCCTTTCGGACGCACCAGCCACAAGACTTCATCGCCTTTGGTGCGTCCGCCGCGCACCTCCGCGCGGAAGTCCGGCGGCGGTCCATTCCGGTGACCCTTGACCTCCACCTCGAAGCCGGGCGCAAGACGCTGCTGGTCAACGGCAAACGAGTGTCACTTGGCGACTACCTGGGCCAACTCGTGGTCTTTGCCTACGGGCGTGAAGCGCTCGATGTGGTGTGTGGCGAACCCGGCGAGCGGCGACGTTTTCTTGACCGGGGCGTGCTGAGTCTCAAACCGGCGTATCTCCAGGCGCTGTCCGATTACAATCGGGTCCTCAAGCAGAAAAACGCCCTGTTGCGGGCCGTTGCGGAGCAAGCCGACCGACGGACTTGGCTGGCGTCGCTGGAAGCCTGGGATACGCAGCTTGTCACGCTCGGCGCCGAGCTGCACATCGAACGCGCCCGGTACGCCGAATGCCTCGATGCGCGCCTCACCCGACAACTGTTCGGTGCGGAGCAGATCACCATTCGGTATCGTTCGTCGGTGGCGGATGGTCTGCCGGCCACGGCCGAGGCTTTCCAATCGGCAATGCTGGAACAACTGGCGCGGCGCCGGCCGGCCGAACTGGCGGCCGGGCATGCGTTGGTCGGTCCGCACCGGGACGACCTGGCGATTCTAATGGACGGCCGGGATGTCGCGCGGTTCGGCAGCGCCGGTCAGCAGCGAAGTGCCTTGCTTGCGCTCACGCTGGGGCAACTGGCGCTCTACCGCGAACGCTGCGCAGAACCCCCCGTGTTCCTGCTGGACGACCTCGACGCCGAACTCGATGCAGGGCGGATTGCTACCCTGCTTGACTACTTGCAGGACAAGGCCCAAACCTTCGTCACCACGACCAAACCGGGTTTGGTGAACGGCCCGGCCCACCGGCAGCAACTGCATGCCGGGCGTTTTGTGTATCCCGCCAAGGATGCCGAGGATGGCCAGATGTTCGACACGCCCTTGCTCGAAACGGAGTCACCACCATGCGATCTTTCGCACCACTAATGGCTGTCCTGGCTGGATGGCTTACGCTTTCAACCTGTGTTCTCCTGCCAGAGGTGACGGCGAATCCACAGACGATTGTCACGGCCGCGCAGGTCAACGGCACCTGGCGGCGGAAAGACGGCAGCGCGCTCAAGGTGTTGGCGCTCGGCCGGCAGCGCCTGCGCGTGGCCTTTGACGGCGTGTATGCATACCGTCTCCCGGACGGCACGCCAACGGCCAATATCGGAACGGGCGATGGCATCGCTTTCATCGAGGGTGATACGGCAACGTTCAACCCGATGGGTGACGACGACCCGGAGTGCCAGATCACGCTGCGCTTTACCGGCGGGCGGTTGGTCGTGACGCAGGATGGCGTTTGCGGGTTCGGCCATAACGTGACGGCTGCCGGCCTTTATCGTCGCATCAGCGCCACCAAACCCAAGTTTGACCCACTGCCCTAGGTCATGCCGCTCGACGTTCTTCTGTGGGTGACGGCTGGCGTCCTGGTGGTTGCCGCACTCTATGCCTCAGTCGGCCATGCCGGGGCGTCTGGTTACATTGCCATCCTGACCTTGGCCGGACTTGGCCCGGCCGTCATCAAACCGTTGGCCCTGATGCTCAATGTCCTTGTAGCGGTTCTGGCGACGTGGCACTTCGCCCCCTATTTCGAGTGGCGACGCTTCTGGCCGTTTGCCTTGTCGGCCCTGCCGTCGGCGTTCGTCGGCGGGTATCTGACAGCGCCGCCGGAAGTGTTCAGATGGCTGGTCGGCGGTGTGTTGTGGTTTTCAGCCGCGCGTTTATGGTTGCCAAAGCCGGCGGAAGGAGCGGTTCGGCTTCCACCACTAACGGCCGCGCTACTTGGCGGCGCGGTCATTGGGTTGCTGTCGGGTCTTACGGGAACCGGTGGTGGAATCTTCCTGACCCCGCTGTTGCTGTTCGCCCGGTGGGCAGAGGCAAAGGTAGCTTCTGCTGTTTCGGCCGCCTTCATTCTGGGGAACTCACTGGCCGGATTGCTAGGGTATGTGGCCAGCGCCGGACCGCTGCCGGTCTTTGCGTGGCCACTGTTTGTCGCGGCGCTGGTCGGTGGGTGGGTAGGGTCCTATGTTGGGAGTCGGCATTTTTCCCCACGCGCCATCGCGTATGCGCTATCCCTCGTCCTCGTGGTCGCCGGCGGCAAGTTGCTGTTTGGGTGACGGTGTGGCAAAACGTGCCACTAGCGCCTACACAGACGGCCGAGCCATGCGCACTGTCTCCAGCCTAGCCTCCCTTGCTTCTAGCTATCGGAAAACAAGGAAGTCACAAGTAATATGGAAGTCCGAACGGAACTGCACTTGGGTGATTGTCGAGAAAAGCTCTGGTTGCTGCCTGATGATTCAGTAGATTTGATTTTTACTTCGCCACCGTATGCTGACCAGCGCAAGGCGACTTATGGCGGTATCCATCCAGATGATTATGTTGACTGGTTTTTACCTATATCAGAAAACTTGCTTCGAATCCTTAAGCCGTCGGGAACATTTATTCTCAATATCAAGGAAAAGGTCGTCAACGGTGAGCGAAGTACTTATGTTTTAGAACTTATTCTGAACATGCGTAAACAAGGATGGCTATGGACTGAGGAATTTATCTGGCACAAAAAAAATTGCTATCCAGGTAAATGGCCTAATCGCTTCCGCGATGCATGGGAGCGACTATTGCAATTTAATAAAAATCATAAATTCAATATGTATCAAGAATCAGTCATGGTTCCAATGGGCGAGTGGAAAAACACGCGCCTAAGAAATTTATCAGAAACTGACAAGATTCGTGATAATTCCCGCGTCGGTAGTGGATTTGGAAAGAATATATCTAATTGGATGAGTAGGGAAATAGCTTATCCAACCAATGTTATTCATTTGGCGACAGAATGCAGTAACAAGCGTCATAGCGCTGCTTTTCCTGAAAGCTTACCTGAATGGTTCATTAAGCTATTTACCAAAGAACTAGATACAGTACTTGATCCTTTTATGGGTTCGGGGACGACGCTGATTGTGGCCAACCGTCTGAGACGAAATGCGATTGGAATAGAAATCATGCCTCACTACTTTGAAATCGTTCAAAAGCACATAAAACCACTTGAAGTTTATTTGCTATGAATCCATTAAACTTTGATGATGTAAAATAGAAAAGTTTTGCGAATGTGATGGAGCTATAAACTGGGAGAAATTGGTCCAGTTCAATTCTTCTGAGCAGGTGCGATCCATTCGTCAGTAGCCATAATCGTCAACTTTGCTAGACTGCCAGCACCTGCGCGCCAGGCGGACGGCGAAAGCTTCTCTATCGAATGCTGACCGTCGGCTCGTGCCGGGCTGGCAGGATTTCACTTCATGAGGACTGACCCGATGCCTAAACAATCAGCGTGGAAGCACGGATTGACGGTCAGCGCGGTGGCGTTGATCCTGTCCGCTCCGCTGCCACTTTCTGCGCAGAGTTTCTCCAACAGCATGAAAGCTTCCAAGTCACCACTGACCTACCCACCATCGAAGAAAGTCGAACAGGTGGATGACTATCACGGTGTCAACGTCGCCGATCCGTACCGCTGGCTTGAAGACGCCGACTCGCCCGACACCAAAGCCTGGATTGAGGCGCAAAACAAGGTCACGTTCGGTTTTCTGGAAGGCATTCCTGAACGGGCGCGCATCCGGGAACGACTCACGCAGTTGTGGAACTATGAAAAGTTTGGCGTTCCCTTTCAGGAAGGCGGCAAGTACTTCTTCACGCGCAACGATGGTCTGCAAAATCAAAGCGTGCTCTATGTCGGAAACAACCCGGATGGCTCAGCGGCCCGTGTGCTGCTCGATCCCAACCGGCTGTCGTCCGACGGCACGGTGGCGCTGACCGGGTACGCCGTCAGCGACGATGGCAAGTGGCTCGCGTACGGCCTGGCGACCGCCGGTTCTGACTGGAATGAATGGCGAGTCCGCAATGTGGAAACCGCCGAGGATTTGCCCGATCGCATCCAGTGGGTCAAGTTTTCCGGCGCTTCCTGGACCAAAGATTCAAAGGGCTTTTTCTACAGTCGCTACGATGAGCCAAAAGAAGGCAACCTGCTGCAATCCACAAACTACTACCAGAAGCTTTACTACCATCGCATCGGGACGCCGCAGTCCGAAGACCAACTCGTTTATGAGCGCAAGGATCACAAGGAATGGGGTTTCGGCGGCTACGTCACCGATGACGGGCGGTATCTCGGGATTGCCGTCACCATGGGCACCAGCCCTAAAAACCTCATTTTCTATAAGGATTTGACGAATCCAGAAGCCCAGGTCGTCGAACTCATCCCCGACTTTATCGCGGATTTTACGCCGGTTGGGAATGACGGGACGATGTTTTATTTCCGTACCGATTGGGAAGCTCCGCGGGGGCGTCTGATTGCCATTGACATTACCCGCCCTGAGCCGGCGAACTGGCGTGAAATTATTCCGCAGACAGACAACAAGCTGGAAGGCGTTCGCTTTGTTGGCGGGCAGTTCATCGGGTTGTATCTGGCTGACGCCAAAACCCAAGTCAGGGTTTTTGACCGCGATGGAAAGCCAGTTCGTGAGGTTGAACTGCCGGGCATTGGTACGGCGGCCGGATTTGGGGGCAAGCCGGACGCGACGGAAACCTTCTATGCCTTTACGAGCTTTGCCCAGCCGACGAGCATCTACCGCTACGATCTGGCGACCGGAAAAAGCACCCTAGTCAAGCAGCCCAAGGTTGCCTTCGACCCCGATGACTATGAAGCCCGGCAAGTGTTTTACAAAAGCAAGGATGGAACGCGCGTCCCAATGTTCATCGCCCACCGCAGGGGACTCAAGCGGGACGGAAAACGTCCGACCCTGCTGTATGGCTATGGTGGGTTCAACATTTCACTCACGCCAGCTTTTTCGCCAGCGCGCATTGCCTGGCTTGAAATGGGCGGCGTGCTGGCCATTCCAAACCTGCGCGGCGGTGGCGAGTATGGCGAAGCTTGGCATCAGGCCGGGACGAAACTCAACAAGCAGAATGTCTTTGATGATTTCATCGCGGCTGCCGAGTGGTTGATCAGGGAAAAGTACACGTCCCCGGCCAAGCTGGCCATTCAGGGTGGTAGCAACGGCGGCTTACTGGTCGGCGCCTGCATGACGCAGCGCCCGGAGCTGTTTGGCGCGGCGCTGCCGGCCGTCGGCGTCATGGACATGCTGCGCTTCAACAAGTTCACCATTGGCTGGGCATGGGAATCGGATTACGGTTCGCCGCAAAATCCAGAGGAGTTCAAAGCCCTGTATGCCTACTCGCCACTGCATAACCTCAAGCCAGGGACGCGCTATCCGGCAACGCTCGTGACCACTGCCGACCATGACGACCGTGTCGTCCCGGCGCACAGTTTCAAGTTCGCGGCCGCGCTCCAGGCAGCCCACAAGGGCGATGCGCCGGTGCTGATTCGAATTGAAACCAAAGCCGGCCACGGCGCGGGCAAGCCGACTGCCAAGCTAATTGAAGAAGCGGCCGACATCTGGGCGTTTCTCGTCAAGACGCTCCAGATCACTGTCAAGTAGCCGTTTGGCGGGCTGTGGGTGCCAGGCGGTGACAACGGTTGGGTGAGGCTGGCGGGGCAGCCCCGCGAGCTTCACCCCTGCGTCATTTCGGGTTTGGCTTCCGAAACTTCACTGCTTTCGGGTTCGGTGTCCTCGGTGGCTTCCGTAGCATCTGGTTGCCGATCCAGAGGAAGTGGGCGTCCGTCACCGAGCGACCGGATGGACTCTATCACCCGGTTGGAAATGGCACGGTACAGAGCGTATTGGGCGCGTTCTTCCTGCGGGAGCGGCTGGTCAATCAAATCCGTCAGGTCGAGTGGTTTGCCAATGATGATGCGAACGGTGCGGAAAAAACTCGGGATGAGCTTGCCGACGCCGAGCACTTCATCCGTGCCAATGAGCCGTACCGGGATGACCGTTGGGCGAGCGTCATAGATGAGCTTGCCGACGCCCGCCCGCCCGCGTCCGATCTCGCCGGTGCGGGAGCGGGTTCCTTCGGGGAAGACAATCACGATGTTTTGCCGGAGCATGTCAACCCACTGGTCAACCTGTTCGAGTCCGGCCCCGCGTCGGTCCACCGGAAAGGTACGCAGATTCTTGAAAAAATACTCTCCCAAGGCGCGCAGCACGCGATCCTTTAAGCGCCGCGAGGATGGATCGCCAAAAAAGTTTTTGCGATCCGCCAAGTTGATGGGGATGTACTCCGGACGAAACAGCATGCGGGGAATGTATAGCCCAACGCCCAGGGCGAAGTTGTCGAGGATGGACGAGTGATTGGGGCAGTAGAGAACGTTCTCATGGGAGTCCGGAATGTTTTCAAGTCCCTCGACCTTCATCCGGTTGAGCAGACGAAAGAGGAGAAAGCTGCCGACCGTGGCGATGCCAAGCGCAATGCCGACACTGGCGCTTGCCTTGAGTAAGGAAGTGTGTTTCTCCGGTGGCTTGATGTCTTCCTGGGACTGCGATGTTGGCGGCGCAAGCTTCGGGTCTTGTCCATTGTTGCTGCCGGGCGGAGTTTGTGGCGTCACCCGCATCGGCGAGTCAGGGAGGCGATGTTTCGACATGGCGGTTTTATCAACAAGTGAAGATAGCGACCCCAAACGGCGCTGGCGCTACTTTATACGCGCCGTCCAATCCAAAACAACCGGGCGAGCGATGCAAGCGCGGCTTCCCAAGCTCTGGACTTTCCGCCAAGATGCGCCAACCCAATGTTGAATCAAAGGAACTTGCGCTATGAGCATTTACGAAAAGCACGTGTTTGTCTGCGTTTCAGGCAAGACGTGCCCTACCCAAGGCAGTGAAGCCGTCTGGCAAGCGCTCCGTGATGAGGTCAAAGCCTGTGGAAAACTCGATGCAATCCGGGTCAACAAGTCTGGTTGTCTGGCGCAGTGCGGCCATGGACCGATGGTCGTCGTTTATCCCGAACAAGTTTGGTATGGCCGTGTCACGGTCGAGGATGCGCCGAAGATTGTTCACGACCACCTGCTAGGCGACGCGCCGGTGGAACGGCTGCGCTATGTCAAGGCGAAGTCCACGGTGTCATGAGCCAAAACGTTGCCAAGACAATTATCGCAACGGCGCCAACGCGGATTGATTTGGCCGGTGGAACACTCGATCTGCCGCCGCTGCATCTGTTTCATCCCGGCGCCGTGACCGTCAATGTTGCCCTCGACTTGCCCGCAACCTGTGAAATCAGGCCGCGCGCCGACACAACGGTTATCCTTGAGTCGCTCGATATTGGGCGACGCGAGGTCTATGCCTCGCGGGCTGACGTACGCTTTGACACACCGCTGCAACTCCTGGCGCGAATGGTGGCTTTCTTCGCGCCAACTCACGGGGTAGAAGTCGTCACGGCTTGCGCGGCCCCGCCAGGTTCGGGGCTGGGTGGCTCATCGGCGTTGGTCATTGCGCTCGCCGGGGCGCTCAACCATCTGACGGCGGCCGGTTACGGACCGGAGCAACTGTTGGCGCTGGCACCGGCCGTTGAAACCCAGGTCATTCGCGTTCCGGCCGGCGTGCAGGATTACTACCCGGCCGTCTATGGCGGCATCAGCGCCATTCATTTAGAAGTTGGGGGTGTTCGTCACGAGTCGTTGGTCTCGGATTGGCTCCCCTGGCTCGATGCGCGCGTGGTTGTGTGTCACACGGGACAAGCCCACTTTTCCGGCACGAATAACTGGGAGGTTTTCAAACGCCACATTGACGGCGACACGGCGACGCAGGCGGCACTGGCCCGCATCCGCGATTTGGCCCAAGCCATGCACGCGGCCGTGCTCGACCGTGACCTTCCACGGGTGGCGGAGTGTCTCCGGCAAGAGTGGGAGCATCGGCGTCAACTGGCGGAAGGAGTTTCCACGCCGATGATTGAGCGCCTGATGGATGTGGCGCGGGGAGCCGGGGCGTTGGCCGGGAAGGTCTGTGGCGCGGGCGGCGGCGGGTGTGTCGTGTTTGTGGTGGCCGACGGCCAGAAAGCCAACGTAAGCGCCGCTCTGTCGGCGGCCGGTGGACAAGTCCTCGATGCTCGTCTCACGACACGGGGGCTATCTGTGACTGAGGTGGCGGACTGAGCTGTGGCAACAGCCGCTGCCAAGCGGCAGCGTGAATGACATCCGGGGATTGCAGGGCGTCAAGTACGCAAATGCGGGCCGTGTGCATCCGCGCCAGGGCCATGAAGCCCTGGCGCACGCGGGCGTAAAAGTCCCCTCCTTCAAGCTCAAAGCGGTTGCTTGCCGCCCCACGGTGGGCAAGGCGCGAAGCCATGGCTTCGATGGGAAGGTCAAGCAGAAACGTGATATGTGGTTCGAGTCCCTGGGTTGCCAACCGGATGCCATCCTCGATCAAGCCCAAGTCGAGTTGGCGACCATAACCTTGGTAAGCGCGGGTGGAATCAGCAAAACGGTCGCAAAGCACCATCGCTCCAGCCGCCAGCGCCGGGCGGATCACCGTATCAACGTGCTGGGCGCGGTCGGCGGCAAAGAGTAAGACTTCGGCGCGGGCCGTCGGTGGCGCATCCTGAACGCCGAGGAGCAGTTGCCGTACGCGCTCGCCGAGCGGCGTCCCACCTGGCTCGCGCGTCTGAACGACTGCCCATCCCTGCTGCCGCAGTCGCTCCGCAAGCCGGATGGCCTGGGTCGTCTTTCCACAACCATCAACCCCCTCGAAGCTAATGAATAGTCCCATTGGCGTAGCTTGCTTGGGTTTCGCTGTCAGGGGCTTGTGGTGTCCGCGTCGTCTGCTTTGCCGCCGGCCGGATTCTCCGGCGGGGTGGCTGGCGACGGGCCGCGCCCTGGACCGCTTCGTAGGACTGAAATCGTCGAAATGGCATGCTTGAAGATGAGCTGCTCCTGATTGCCAGCTTCCAGGACGACGGAGTACTTGTCGAAGCCACGAATGCGGCCGGTGAGCTTAACCCCGCTCACCAGATAAATAGCCACCATCGCGCGCTCACGACGCACTTGGTTGAGGAAGGTGTCCTGAAGGTTTTGTGACGACGCCCCAGATGGAGGCGTTGGTGATTTGGCATCCATAGTCTTATTTTTGAAGTCCTTGCCAAGCTTCCCAAGGCTTGCCGATGATGCGGGCAGGTTGAGACAAAAAATAGAAGTCGTGTTTCAACCTACCACTGCTTTTCCAAAATTTCCAACCTAGGCGCGCTTCCGGCTTGACCTGCTGGAGCGTGAAAGTCAATGTTTGCTAGAAGTTCACAGATGAGCACGAAATAATCAGGAGCAGTTTCATGGCACAATCTGCGTCACATGCCGGGCGAGATGAACGTTTTCAGGCATTGGTCGAGGTCATGGCGCGACTCCGCGCGCCCGCTGGCTGCCCCTGGGACCGGCAGCAAACGCACCAGACGCTCAAGCCATACCTGATCGAGGAAGCTTACGAAGTGCTCCACGCGATTGATGAAGGCGATGATGTGGAACTGCGCAAGGAACTTGGCGATGTCTTGCTTCAGGTGGTTTTTCATGCCCAGATTGCGGCTGAGGAAAACCGCTTCGATGTCTATGACGTGATTGACGCCTTGCGCGAGAAGCTCATCCGCCGTCATCCGCATGTGTTTGGCGATGCGCGCGCGCAGGACGCCCGCGAAGTGACGCGCAACTGGGAAGCCATCAAAGCGCAGGAGAAAGCGGCTGCCGGGAAGGCTGAATCAGCGGCTTCCGTACTCGATGGCGTTGCGTCTGCCATGCCGGCCCTGATCGAAGCCCGCCAACTGACGGAACGTGCAGCCTACTATGACTTTGACTGGCCCAACGCCCAGGCCGTGCTCGATAAACTGACCGAAGAAACCCAGGAACTCCGCGCGGCATTGGCGCTGCCCGCGCCCGACCAGCGCCAAGTTGCTGAAGAAGTCGGTGATTTGCTCTTTGTTTTGGTCAATCTGGCGCGCAAGCTCGGCCTTGACCCGGAAGCTACGCTCAAAGTCGCCAATCAAAAGTTTCGGCGGCGCTTTGCCGCTGTCGAACAAACCCTGGCGGCCCAGGGTAAAACCCTCACCGAGAGCAACCCGGTGGAAATGAATGCCATCTGGGACGCCATCAAGCATAGGACGCCGCCCACTGCGGCATCTGCCGTGGATACCCATGCCAGATGATCTCCGAGACTGGTTTAAGCTGTGGCTTACGCCTGGCGTCGGACCGGTCACCGGACGCAAACTGCTGGAACACTTTAAAACCCCAGCCGCTGTCTTGCGGGCGTCGCGGGCCGAACTTCGTGACCTTGGTGTGGCGGATGATACGGTCACTGCGATGGTAAACGATGCTGCGGCTGCCGATGCCGATCGGCAAGTGGCGGCGCTGAAACGGTCTGGTGGAGAAGTCCTGACGCTTGCGGACGCCGATTACCCGGCGCTGCTCCGTGAACTCCACAACGCTCCACTGGTTTTGTTTGTGAAAGGGGCATGGAGAGCGGTCCTGGCGCAACCCTGTATCGCCGTGGTTGGCTCGCGGGCGTGCTCAACCTACGGACGGAACGCGGCCGCCAAGCTGGCGCGGGATTTGGCCGCCAACGGCGTGACGGTGGTTTCCGGTTTGGCGCGTGGGATTGACGCTGCCGCGCACGAAGCTGCCCTTGAAGCCCATGGGTGCACCGTCGCCGTGTTGGGCACGGGGCTGGATGATATTTACCCCAGGGAAAATGCCAAACTTGCCGAGCGCATCACGGAGACTGGGGCGCTCGTGACTGAATTCCCCTTTGAAAAACCGCCAATGCCCAAGAACTTCCCCTATCGCAATCGCCTGATCGCCGGACTTTGTCTGGGTGTGGTGGTGGTGGAGGCCGCGGAGCATTCCGGCTCGCTCATCACGGCGCGGCTGGCGCTTGAGCAGGGACGGGAAGTGTTTGCCGTGCCGGGGAATATCACGTCAGGAAAGTCGGTTGGAACGAATCGCCTCATTCAAGACGGCGCCAAGCTCGTCATGGATTGGCAGGATGTCATTTCAGAGTTTTCGTACGACATACGCCAGCGTCTCCGAAAAGGACAACTGCCACCCAAGCTTGCAGAACCTCCCTTGCCGTTTGACTTGGGCCCGGATGAACGCACGGTTCTGGCGCTCATTGGCTACGATCAGCCCATCTACGTGGACGGGCTGATCATGCAAAGTGGGCTTGGGCAGCCACGCACCCTGGCCGCTCTCCTCAACTTGACGCTCTGTGGCGCGCTGCGTGAGCTGCCCGGCAAGTGCTATGTGCGGGTTTTATCCTGATCCCGAAGCGGGTCGGCAACCTGTTCACTCGGCCGTGTCGCCTCAGTTGTTTCGTGGCTGGGCGCTGACCGGACCGGCGGCTTCGCTCGGCGGGGAATTGACCACCGCCTTCGTGGCTTCATCAATCGCTTTCTGGGCATCCACGACCATCTGCTCCCAGCGGCGGTCGGTTGGGATGTCTTTGTCGAGGCTCGGCATGGAGAGCCGCATTTCCCGAAGTGTGCCGTCCGGCGTGTAGTAAAACCGTAAATCACCCAGAAGCTTCGTCTGGGAAAACGCCTGGACGACCGACACATCATTGACCTTTTGCACCTGAAGAATCATGGCGCCAAGGTTATTCGCCACGACGACGAGGTCAACGCCGGGCACTTTTGTCACCTTGTCGGTCTGGGCCTCTGGACCATACGACATCACCACGACAAAGTCGCACTTGGCGCGCAGTTCTGGGATAACGCGCTTGAGAGCTTCGGCTGGGTCGTCAATGGTGAAGTTGAGCGTTTCCGCGCCGGGATTGGGATTCGCCATGGTGACTCCGGTAATGCCCACCCGGACCGGCTTTGGAAGGCGCTTGCTGGTCACGGTTTCGATAATGTACGGGGTTGGCGGTACTAGCTCCGGCTTGGCTGGCCGAATGTTGGCCGAGACCAGGCGCGTCAGAAACGGAAACGCCTGACGCTTGGCTTCAACCTCAGACTTGTAAAGCAGCTCGGCCAGCATTGGCATGTCAAAATAGCTCATGTTCGCCGCGGCAAACCCAGCTTCGCCATAGGCGCGTAGCATCCACTCGTTGCGCGTGCGGTCATAGGGCTGAACGTAACCCACCGAGTGGGCAAACATCCGTCCCGCGTCAATCTGTAGGAATGGTGCATCTGGCGCCATCTGCTTGAGTCCGTCGGCATAGCCCATGCGCCAAGCCAGTCCCCCTTGCGGGTGCTTGGGGCAGCCGCAGTCCTTGAGGTTGCCCTGAACATCGGCCCCAAAAAGCAGTGAGAAGGCAAAGCCATCATCTTGCCCCAAGCGAGCAGCAAATTCCGGTGATATGGCGGTTGACTTGGCTTTGCCGGCGTCGTTTGCCGCTGAACTGTCCTGACATCCGGTTGTGGGCAGCAGTCCGGCCAGTAAGACGCATACTGCCGCCAGGAGCGTTCCAACGTTGCGTTTCATCGGGCGTTTTCCCTCAGTAGGTGCATGAAGTGAAGGCGTAATTATGTCGGAAACAGAATAAGCCGCAAGCCATCTCTTGCTTCTCGTTCCAACAAGCGGCATATTCCGCGCCACTCAGCACACATATTTCATTGCCCAATGGCTGCCTGACCGCTTCTTTGTTCATGTCAAAACGCCCTCCGTCTAGTCAGGCATTATTCGTCCCTTCGATCCCACGCGACGCATCAACCTACGCCGGGAGCTTTCGGGTTCATGCCAGTATTGCGTCTCGGCATTTGGCACAAAAGCGACACATTATTGCGTATTTGCCACCCGGACACGGTGATGATCCGTCCGCGCGTTATCCGGTGCTTTACATGCACGATGGGCAAAATCTCTTCGATGGCGACACGGCATACGTGCGGGGCCATGACTGGAAAATGGCGCGGACGGCAGAGCGGTTGATCCTTGAAAAGAAAATCGAGCCGCTGATCATCGTGGGGATTTGGAACACCGGAGTGCATCGGATGGATGAATACACGCCGACCCGCGACCCGAATGTCAAGCAGGGTGGTGGGCTGCCGTTGTACGGACGCTTCATCGTCGAGGAACTCAAGCCCTTTGTCGATGCAACCTACCACACCGATCCGTCCCGCGACCGAACCGGCATCGGCGGTTCATCGTTGGGTGGACTGGCGGCATTGTTGCTTGGATTGCACTATTCAGAGCATTTCGGCCGCATTGCGGCGCTCTCACCCTCGCTGTGGTGGGACCATGGCGTGGCTTTTCGGTTGGTGCGCCACCTGAAGCGCAAGCCCGACATCCGCGTTTGGCTCGACATGGGCACCCGCGAGATGGGATCCGGTATCCTGCACTTGCGGCAGATGCGCGACTTGCTTGCCGAATACGGATGGACGTTGAATAAAGACCTGTTCTACCGCGAAGTCCGGGGCGGCAAGCACACCGAAGGTGACTGGGGAAAGCGGATTGGCGCGGTGCTGCGCCGACTCTACCCGACGAAGAAAACGCGCTCACGAACATCGGTCAAGATGAAATCGAATCCTTCCAAACCGACACCGTAGGCGAATCGCGTCAACACTTCGGCTACCGTTTGAGCAGGTCGCGGATTTCGGTCAGTAATTTTTCCTCGTTGGTTGGCTCCGGCGGCGGCGCGGTTGGTTCCGGGCGGCGGAGACGATTGATGGTCTTGACCATCAGGAAAACGACTGCCGCCACAATCACAAACTGAATGACAACCTGGATGAAGTTGCCATATTTGACGGCAATGACGGGATCGCCAGCCTTGGCGGCTTCTTTGAGCACCAGCTTTGCCTCGGTGAAGTTGACCCCGCTGGTCAGTAGCCCAACCGGAGGCATGATGATGTCTTCGACAAATGAGGCAACAATCTTGCCGAACGCGCCACCGATAATCACGCCAACGGCCAGGTCAATGACGCTGCCGCGCGCAACAAAGTCTTTGAACTCTTGAAGGATACCCATACAGAAATTTTTCAATCCGCCTGATGGCGTTAGCCTGCGCGGCGTAGGGTGGGACGAGGCGTGAGGTGGCCTACGTCGCGTCGCGGAGGAGTTCATCGGTCCGGGGCGTCGTGATGATTCGCGCGCCCTGGCGGTACGTTATATAGCGAAAAATCCATTCCGTGAGAACGCTCACTTTATTGTTGAAGCCGACGAGCATGGCCAAGTGCACGAGAAGCCAGCCCATCCAGGCAAAAAATCCGGTCATGCGGAGACGCCCGACTTCCAGCACGGCTGCCGCGCGGCCAATCGTCGCCATGCTGCCTTTGTCAAAATAGACGAACGGCCGCGGCGGCGTCCTGCCGCGTAGTTGCGCCTCGATAACCTTGGCCGCGTATCTCCCCATCTGGAGCGCGGCCGGTGCCACCCCCGGCACGTCAACGCCCCGGGCGTCGGTGAGGGCGGCAATGTCACCAATGGCCAGGACTTCGGGGTGTCCGGGCAGCCGGAGGTCGGGTTCGACCTTGAGCCGTCCAGTGCGATCCGTTGGCAGTCCGAGTTTTCGAGTCAAGGGGTTCGCTTCAACGCCAGCGCACCAAATGATGTTCGCCGCTTCGATGACTTTCCCGTTGTCTAGCTCAACGCGCTGCGGTCCGACTCGGGTGACACGGGCCGAGACGCGCACGTCCACCCCCAACTTCACCAGCTTCTGGCGGGCATATTCAGAAAGCGCCTGGTGATAGGGCGGCAGCAGCCGCGACGCCCCCTGGATAAGAAAAACCCGCGCCTGGGAAGTGTCGATGTTTTTGAAGTCCCGCCGGAGCACCCGCCGGGTCAGTTCGCCCAGTGCCCCGGCCAGCTCGACGCCGGTTGGCCCGCCGCCCACGACGACGAACGTGGTCAAGCGCCTGACTTGTTCCGGGTCGAGACAGTTTTCAGCCTCTTCAAATGCCGTCAAGACGCGATTGCGGATGTTGAGGGCGTCGTCAATGCCTTTGAGTCCACCGGCATGGCGCGCCCATTCGTTGTTGCCAAAGTATCCGGTGCGCGCTCCCACCGCCAGCACGAGGTAGTCATAGGTGAGCGTTCGCCGCTGCATGGTGACCGTACGCTTGGCAAGGTCAATACCGCTAACTTCATCCATGAGAACTTTGATGTCGCGGCGGCGGTCGAAAATCGTGCGGATTGGCTCGGCAATGTCGGCTGGAGAGAGATCGGCCGTAGCCACTTGGTAAAGCAGCGGTTGAAACAGATGGTAGTTGTTGCGATCAACGAGTGTGATGTCCGCCAGGCCTTCAGGGAATGCCTGACAAAAGGCAACGCCGCCAAACCCAGCGCCAAGGACGACGATGTGTTTGCGTGGGGTGGTGGATTCAGTCATGTGGCCTGAGTGGATGCGTTCAACGTCGTAACGTGCTGCACTGGGGCGCTGCGACTTGACGCCCAGCGCCTACTTCGCCACATTCCACCCAACAATTCAAGCAGTTAGGGCAGGTGGCATGACGGCGTCACTAATGAAAGTTGCCAGAGTTTACGACTTCGACGATGTTCGGATTGAGCAGATGCCGCGCCCGACGGTCGGCCCACGCGAGCTACTCATTCAAGTCAAAGCCAGCGGCATCTGCTCTGGCGATGTGACGCCGTGGTACATCAAGCGCAAGGCCGGCAAGGTCCTTGGTCACGAACCAGCCGGTATCGTGGCTGAGGTCGGCGCAGAGGTGACGGACTTTCGCGTTGGTGATCCAGTGTTTGCCCACCACCATGCGCCTTGCTTCGTGTGCAAGCTGTGCGCCAAGGGCGAGTACGTGCAGTGCGCCACCTGGAAATCCTCGCATATCGTTCCGGGCGCGGTGGCCGAATACTTTCTCGTGCCGGAGGTCAACCGGCGCGACACCCTGCGCTTGCCAGAGACCATGTCATTTGAAGATGGGGCGCTGGTCGAGCCGGCCGCCTGTTCGGTCAAGGCCATTCGCAAGGCAGGCCTGCATCCGCGGGATACCGTCCTGGTCATCGGGCTGGGCATCATGGGGCAGATGAATGTCCTTTTGGCTAAACACGCTGGCGTGGAGCGGGTCATTGGCGCGGACTTGGTGGACTGGCGGTGCGCCAAGGCGCTGGAGTTTGGCGCGGATGCCGTCATCAACCCAGCACGTGAAGACCTGGTTGAGCGCCTGGCCGAACTTACGGCCGGCGCACTCGCCGATGTGGTCATTGTCGGGCCGAGCAGCGTCCGGGTCATGGAGCTTGGGATTCGCTGCGCCGGGAAGGGCGGAACGGTTGTGCTGTTCATGGGGTCGTCGCCCGGCGAAATGCTCGCCATCGAGCCGTTCCATTTGTACTTCAATGAGATTGACTTGGTGATGAGCTATTCCTGCGGCCCGGACGACACACGAGCCGCGCTCGATGCGATTGCCAATGGGGTCCTGACCGCTGAGAAGCTTGTCACCCACCGCTACACTATCGAGGATACTGCGCTTGGATTTCGCAAAATGGCCGAAGCGCAGGATGTCCTCAAGGCGCAGATTATTTTTCCCTAGTTGGTTCTTTCCGCTAGCCTGAAGCCGGCTTTTGGCTCGAAGCACTTGGCAAACGACCGTTGGCGATGGTGGCTGAACGCAGTAGAGTGGTACTGGTAGCCTTTTTGGCTATCGGCTCTTGTTACTGGCGGCGACGAGTGCTAAGAAAAACAGAAATGAAGGCTAACGGCCCTGATTTGGTGTCCCCCGGAAAAACCATAGGTCACTTGGTAGTGTCTTCGTCACCCGGAAATGGACGCGGGTAAAGCGCATGCAACTTCACGTTTGGTTCATTGGAAGTGTCGAGCCAATAGATGTCCGTTTGGATACGGAAGTCGAGAACGTGGATGCGCTTGGCATTTTGCTGGCGCAGGCGCGGTGGCTGGCTGTGGATCAGGGAAGGCTGATCAACTTGGATAACGTCCGTATGATTCGCCTTCTCCAAGCGGGCGAGGATGCCATACCGTTGGCGGACAGGGCAGACGCAAGGGCGGAGGTATAATATGCTTTTTGGTAAGAAACCCAAGAAATCAGCGACCCTGCTTGAGTATGGAACCGTAACCGGTGAAGTGATTGGCGCCAGTGAGATCAAGACGCCTGAAGGTAAAGTGTATCAGTTGTTCGAGAACCCGATTCACCTCAAGGATACTGAGCCGCGCCCACTGGATGTGACCGCCAAGCTCGGTAGCACCATCAAAGTCGCGGGAAGCGTTGGCGCTGATACGGTTTATGAAGCCAAGCTCGTGTCCATGTGAAGCCGCCATTGACCAGCGACCGCGCTGCACGTGCTAGCTTGGCTTTGGGTTGCCACCAGTTTTGTCCCCAAACACATTTCCGGCCGTCATCCCCGTGAGCGCTTGGCTCAAGCGCTTGCAAGCGCGAGTGATAGGAACCCATGCCTTGGATTGAGTTTACTATCTATGTCGTCGCCTATGTTGCGATTGGCTTTTTATTTGCGCGCTTCGGGTTGCGCACGTCCGAAGGTCCGTTGACCAATGGACAGGCGCTGAAAATTGCGCTGCCGGTTGGGTTGGCGATGGCTGTCGCCACGGTGTACTTCAGCGGCTGATGCCGCGTATCTGCACGCAATGTTGGGAGGAACTTATGGGACAGTATGTGCGTGAACCGTATGAGGGGTATCTCGGTGGGGCGTTTCACAACTATGCCGAGAGTTTTGGGGACCTTATTTCAGGCCTGGTCGAGGCGCTTGGGGCATTGCTCAAGACCTTGGCTGAAGGGGCGATTGCGCTGATTTCAACATTGATGCAGCCGCAGCCGGCCGCCCCGGCGGCCTAATCGCCTAGGTTGGGTGTATTCGAGATGCGCGCGGCTTGGGGCGCGCCATGACGTTTTTACTCGACGGCCCGGCGGGCCCATTGGAGGCGCTGCACAGTCGCGCCTCAAACCCACGGGGCTGGGCGGCATTGGTGTGTCATCCGCATCCGGTGTTTGGGGGCACGATGCACAATCGTGTCGTCTATCGGATAGCCAAGGCCTTTTTGGCGGCCGGAGCGGATGTGCTGCGCTTCAACTTCCGGGGCGTCGGCGCCAGTCGGGGCGGTTATGACGGTGGCATTGGTGAACAGGCGGATGCCGCGGCCGCGTTGGCCTATCTGCAAAAGAACTACCCACATGACCCGCTCGTTGTGGCGGGTTTTTCGTTTGGTTCCTGGGTTGGGTTTCAGGCTGCTCGGAATTGTCCGCAAGTTGTCGGACGATTAGGGGTGGGCGTGCCGGTGGCCCGCTTTGATTTTTCATTTCTGCCGGCTGTGACGCTGCCAACGTGGGTTGTTCAAGGCGACACGGATGAGTTTGGTCCGGCCGCGATCGTTGAGAGCTTGCTGTCCCGTTGCCAAGAACCCAAGGGTCTCACACTCGTGCCGGGAGCCAATCATTTCTTTGACAAGCATCAGACAGAGCTTGCTACGGCACTGGCCGCCGCCGTAGCTTGGTTACAGGGGCGATGTGTCCAAGACTAAACAGGAATCGTGAGGCCCGCCATGCCGACGCCAATCCCGGATACACCAGATGTTGTCGCGCCGCCGCCGGCCACCTCTGCCGCTGCCCTGGTCGTCTCTGGTGAGGAAACCCTGCCTGATGAACGTGTTGCCGCGCGCCCGGGCGAGTCACTTGCCGACAGCCCTGCCAGCTCGGACGAGGGGGAAAGCTTCAAGCAGCTACTGCGCGACTTCGTGCTTGGGAACAACCAGAATCCAGACGATATGCCAGGCTTACGGTTTTATATCGTGTTTGCCGGCATGCTTGTTCTGGCGTTAGCCGGGGTTGCCATCGTGGCCACGCTCATTGGCTTTGTTCGGTGGCTTGGTTTATTTTTTCGTTAGTGTTGTCGGTCAGGTTCGTTGGCGAGTTCCACCTCAGGCGCTATGCAACGGCTGTTTAGCGCCGTCCTCTCCGGGGCGTCTCGGTGGGTGAGGGAAGTTTGCCTTTTGTAACGGTCCAAACGTTGTTGACCAGCCCAGCGGTGTATTCGACTTGGCTCAAGTTGCCGCTTTTGTCGAGCAAAGGAACCTTGAACGTCGCTACGGTGTCACTATCGTTCTGATAGGTCACCGGATACACTCCCCGAACGGATAGTTCGTAGTAGGCCGCCGTGTAGTTGCCCGACTTCTGATCAATCCGAACAACGTAGATGCGGTCGAAGTCTATGGTTGGATCACGGCTGAAGATCTGCTTGTCGAGAATGAAGTAGTTTTTCAGCGCCATTCCGCTCTTGTCGAGGGTGGTGCCAAAGGGAATCGCCCCCACCATGCGCCGTCCGCTGCCAATGATACCGGCAATGGCGGGCGGCTCGACAATTTCGACTGAGCCACCATAAAGCCACCCGATCCGGTAAATCGAGCCTTCTGGAAAGCGGGCAAGGTACCAGGTGTCATATTTGACATCTGGTTCATCTGTATTTGTATTGGGGCTTTCCGACTCATCGGTTCCAGCGGTTCGCCGCTCAACGCGCTGGCGTTTGAGGATGTCGAATTCGGTTCCTCCCTTGAGAATGGTAATGACGTCAGAATCGCGGCTTGGTTGAGCGCGTAAACGAGTTTCCCGTTTGAGCCGCCCCCCAATCTGGGGCTGGATGTGGGCACTTTGCTCATCGAGCGCGCGGCAGGCATCGAGGAGTTTGCGCGATACCACATGGCGGGCCTCAACCCAGCCGACTTTGGCATCCTTCAGCCGCTGAACCTTGAGCCACTCCAACCCGTTGACCTCGGCCTGGTGGTAAATGGCGACGTCATCGCCTTTCTCGAGCTGTCCGACCTTAGAGTTGACCAGAGCCGTCGAGTTGAACATATCCACGCGCTCGGAAATGACGACACCATCGTCGAGCTTGCTACCGCCAATGGCGGTTTTCAAACAAGCCATCTGGCTCACGAGGATAACGAGCGCCGCAAGCACGGAAAATCGGTAGCGTTGGAACGGTCGGTGAGGTGACATAAGTGAAGTCGCTGGTGGATGGGAAGACTTGAAGACGCTGGTTATGAATCAGACGAAATCACAGGTGAAATGTGAAAGGCAAAACGCTATCTTAGCCGCCTGGTGGGCGCAACTCCCAGGCGCTCGATGGCGTCTCGGCAGCGTGACCAGACATCACCAGCGTAGAGCTGGGAAGGAGAATGCTTGTGCAACAACGACAAACGGTTGGGGTTATTTTTGGCGGACGCTCTGGTGAGCATGAAGTGTCGCTTCGCTCGGCGGCGACGATTCTTTCGGCACTTGACCCAGAAAAGTATAACCCCCTACCGATTGGCATCACACGCGCCGGACAGTGGGTGACCGGCCCGGCCGCATCTGAGATGCTCAGTCCCACATCGTCGCCGGATGCGGTCGCTGCGCTTGACACGGACGCCCCGGCGCTTGCGCCGCCTGCCAAGGTGTTGACGGCGCTGGCGGACGTGCTTCCCCAACTGGATGTCGCCATTCCCGTGCTGCACGGAACCTATGGTGAAGACGGAACGATTCAGGGACTATTTGAAATGCTAGGCTTGCCCTACGTTGGCTGTGGCGTGTTGGCGTCAGCAACCGGCATGGACAAGATTGTCATGAAGCAGTTGTTCCGGCAGTCCGGTCTGCCTGTCGTTGACTTTCGGTGGTTTGCGCGTCACGAGTGGGTAGCGAACGCCCAGCGCCTGACCGACAGTATCGTTGAAGAGCTTGGCTTTCCATTATTTGTCAAGCCAGCCAACTTGGGTTCGTCGGTCGGCATCACCCGCGTGGACGATGTGTCGAATTTCAAATCAGCCGTTGAGCTGGCCGCGCGGTACGACCGCCGCATCATTGTTGAAAAAGGTTACGATGTCCGTGAAATTGAGGTCAGCGTACTCGGCAATGACCATCCAGAAGCCAGCTTGCCGGGGGAAATCATCAGCTCGGCCGCGTTTTATGACTACGCCGACAAGTACTCACCCGACAGCCAATCGCAGTTGGTCATCCCGGCACGGCTTACGCCAGACCAGACGGCGGCGATTCGTGCGCTGGCGGTTCGCGCTTTTCAAGCCCTGGATGGCGCCGGCCTGGCGCGGGTGGATTTCTTTCTGCTGCCCCAGACCGGTGAGATTATGGTCAATGAAATCAATACGATGCCAGGATTTACGCGCATCAGTATGTATCCCAAGCTGTGGGAGGCAAGTGGGCGGTCGCTGCCTTCCATACTCAACCAACTCATTGACTTGGCGCTTGCTCGCCATGCCGAAAAGACCCAGCTTGCGCGTGGCCCCAATTCGGCGTCGTCTGCCGGGTTAGATACGCCGCCCGGGCCGTTATCGAGTCGTGCCGCCGTGCGAGAGTATGAGTCTTGCTGACTTTATGTAAGATGAACGACGTTATGGCCAATCGAGTGATGAACTATCTGTGCGACTTACGTTTGAGATTAACCGTCACCCTGCTGCTTGGGATGACGTTGGCCGGGCTTCCGGCGCTTCCCCTGCGAGCGCAACCGGCGCCGCAACGTCCAACGGCGCCCCAGTCCGCACCCCAGAACCTGGAAGACAATGACATCATCCGCATTACGAACGTCACCGTGCCAGTGATCGTGACCGATCAGGATGACCGCTTCATCAGCAAGCTGTCCAAGGATGACTTTGAAATCTACGAAAACAAGAAAAAGCAAAAGATTGAGTCGTTTGAAGACAAAACTGACCTGCCGCTGTTTGTTGCCATCCTCATGGACACCAGCGCCAGCATCAAGCCAAAGCTGAAGTTTCAAAAAGAGGCGACGATTTCGTTTCTTCAGACCATCATTCGGCGGCGCAAGGACCAGGCGCTCTTTGTGACCTTCGATTCAACCGTTCAGTTGCGGCAGGATTTCACGGATGACACAAACCTGCTGGCCAAGGCCATCACGGATGTCAAGGCGAGTGGTGATACGGCGCTCTATGACGCAGTGTACCGAGTTTGCGAAGAAAAGATGTACAACGTGCCGACGCCGCGCAAAATCATCATCATCATCACAGACGGCGCGGATACGGCGAGTGAACATACCCTGGAGGAAGCCATTGAGATTGCCCAGCGCTACGAAGTGCTGATCTTTGGCATCAGCACGCGAAATGCCGGTTTCTTTGGGACGGGCGCAGGGATGGTGGCTGGCGAAGACGACCAAGAACTGCGCAAGTTGTGCACGCGCACCGGTGGCGACGTTGCCTTTCCGCAGAAGGTCATTGACCTGGAGCGCGCCTTTCAGCGGATTGACCAGGCCGCGCGGCGCTATTATTTACTGTCCTACGAGCCACAAGACCCTGACACACCCGGTTATCGCAAGATTGAAGTCAAGGTCGTCACGCGCAAAAATGTCAAAGTCAAGGCGCGGGATGGCTATCTCGTCCGGCGGCGCGCAAACAGCGGTGGGTCGTCGTTGTGAGCCACTACGGGCAGGCTGCTCGGCCAGCTTCGGGGCGTTCGAGCCGGCTGGTACGGCCAACGCCCAGGCGGCCAGCTTGCGGGGTTAGTGACCAGTTTCAAGTGCTGCCTTGACAAAGTCCTCGCCTGTGACGCCGGCCAGTTGAACCTTCATGCCAAGGCGGTTACGCACATCCTCAAGCGTCAAATTATCGAGGAAAAGATGGCGCTCGCCCATCACCATTTCATTCGGGATGAGCAGCCGCTCACCCTGGAAGGCGTCGCGCGCGGCAATGAGGTCACTGCCGGTCACCAGCCCGGCCACGTTGACCTCGTGACCAAAATACTCATTCGGAATCGCTACGGTGCGCAGGCGCGTGCCGAATATCCCGTTGAGCTGTTCGGCCAGGCGGGACAACTGCGAAGCAAAGAGTGCTCCGGTGGCGACCGTCGTCGTGGGAAACGTTCCGGTTGGTGGGCGCTTCCGCGCGCGCCGGACGGCTTTTTGAAAGCCATCCATGAACCGCCGGATCATCCCAACCCCATCCTCGATTTGGGGATAATCCCCATAGTGGCGCGCCGATGGAATCGGAACGCCGGCGCGGACGTAAAACTCATCGCCCAGAAAGGCGAAGCTCGTCCCGTAGCGACGCTTCAGCTCGCGTTGGATCGGCTCGACCAGTTCGATGATGCTTGCTTCCCACGCATCGGTTGGGGCGACGAGCAAGTGCCGGTTCCGGTGATGCTTGGTCAGTCCCAGTGGAACAATTGCCACCGAACTGACGCCCTCGGGATGGAGCGCCGCTAGGTCATAGATGGTACGCCGTAGAATATCGCCGTCGTTGATCGTCGGGCAGAGGACGACCTGCGCATGAAGCTCGATTCCGTGGGCCAGCAGCCGCCGCATCGTGCCCAGAATGTCGTCGGCCTGTTTGCGGCCCAGTAAATGACGGCGGACTTCCGGATCGGTGGCGTGAACGGAAACGTACTGTGGCGAAAGACGCTGCTCGACGATCCGGTTGAACTCCTCCGCGGTGAGCGTCGTCATGGTCGTGTAGTTGCCATGCAGGAACGACAGGCGAATATCTTCATCCCGGAAAAACAGCGATGGGCGGGCGTCCGGCGGGTTTTGCTCGCAGAAACAAAACAGGCACTCATTGCCGCACTGGCGTGGTTTGAAGGCTTCAAAGTCGAGGCCCCAGATGTCGCCCTCGCCAACTTCGACCTCCGCTTGCCGGGTTGTCCCATCCCTGTTGGCGATTGTGAGCGCGACGATGTCTTCTGAGCCGCTGTAGAACTGAAAATCCAAGTAGTCCCGCACCTTGCGCCCGTTGACCGCAAGAATTCGGTCGCCCGGCTGAAGCCCCACGACTGCGCCAAGGCCGTCCGGGTCAACCTCCGTGACCGTGACGCCCTTTTTGGCCTTGAGTTCAACGATGGGATAAATGGTTTCAAATTGCAGGCTATACATCGCCACTCGCCTTGGAAGAGAATCGTGCTGGCGCTACGGTTTCACCAGCGCGCAAGGGTAGCGACTGGCCTTCGTGTCGGCAAACCATGTCGGCAGCTTGATTGAGTTCGGCCTGAGGTTAGCTTCCGCCGCGTCCGTCACCGGGCCCCGGCAGGCAATCGGGAAGTGGCGAGGTGGCCGTCCGGCGTTGCTCGGCAGAGAATGCTGATTCCCGCCGTTGAGCATCAACCAGCAACAGGGTCATCATCGTTTTGGCATCAACAATCCCGCCACGATGGACAAGTGACAGGGCTTCAGCCAATGGCAGGCGGACGGTGCGGATGTCTTCATCGGCATCCAGGCATTGCGCGCCGGGCGTCAGTCCGGTCGCTGAAAAACAGTAAAGCACTTCGGTGCTGTAGCCGGGCAGCGCGTAAAACTTCGTCACAAAGGTGAAGGTTTCTGCCTGATAGCCGGTTTCTTCGAGTAGTTCACGCCGAGCGGCGGCTTCGGGTACTTCGCCAAGCTCCAGGCGACCGGCTGGCGCTTCGAGCAGGACTTGCCCGGCTGGATGGCGGTACTGCCGGATGAGCAGGACATCGTCATTGTCAAAGATTGGGAGCACGGCCGCGCCACCGAGGTGGTGAATGACGTCAAGTTCGAGCCGCACCCCAGAGGCTAACTGAATCGCGTCGTGTGAGGTCTCGAAGACCCGTCCCCGATGAAAGAAGGTTCGTGAAAGCAATCGAACCGCGCCAACGTCGGGCTGCCTGGAGCTGGTATGCGCTGACATCAACTTAGCTCTCAAATCCAAGGGGGTGTGGGTAAGCGGCAACCGATGCGGACCCCCCGAACGGCAGCCGGCCAGACAAGTCGCGGAAGGATGACTCCCGACCCAAGGACGGCACCCCCCCGATTGAAGCCTTACCAAATCAGTTCAAACTCCATGTCGGTTGCTCCACGCCCAGGATCGGTAATCCGAACGACAGCCGTAAAGTTGTTGTTCACCGATGGTTGCTGGAAGACTTCGACGCGCCCACGCCCGCGCAGGCGGTTGACGCTGACGCTCACGGTCCGGCGGGGCAAGGGACTGGTAAAGGAAAACCGCTCGTTGAGCGTCGGTTGCCCGGAAATGAGTTCGGTGCGAGCAACGTTGTCTTGGACGTAGATGTAGATTTCATCATCCACCCGCCCAAACCAGCGCATGCGCCCGGTCACGCGCCCATCATTCCATCCCCCATCGTTTCGCCGCCCGCCCTGGCGTCCACCGCCGGGATCGCGTCCGGGGTCACGTCCACTAAAGCGTAACTCACGACTCAAGTCATCGAGCGTACCGCGCAGATTGCCCCACCCAGGTTCAAAGTTGACCTGACTGCGAAGAAATTCAACCGCGTCGTTGAGTTCGTTTTCGGGGCGTCCTTCGCGGGTCATTTGCGCCAGCAAGTCAGCGCCGGCCACGAACATCCGAGCTTGGTAAAGTTGCTGGACATCGCGTCGGCCATTGTTGAAGCCACGCCGGTAATCACGTTCAAGGCGGTCCGCCACGTCCCGTGACTGGCGAACGAGCTGATTGGCCAAGTTTTCAAGTCGCCCGCTGAAACGTTGCTGCCCATCGGTTGGCAGGGAAAAAGAAAATGCCAGAACGAACGCCAAGCTCACAGTTGCGATCAAGGAACGATTTGGAAGCATCATGCTGAACCTTGTTCTGTCAAGAAATTGATATGTCCGGTGGCGTGCCGCATCTCAAGATGCGGCACGCGCGGATTTTCGTTGGTTGAAGCGCATGAGAATTTCGGCTGGATTCGACGCGCCGGGCGCAGTTCAGGACTGTCGCGCGGCGGCTTCAAGCCAGTCGGTTGCCATGGCTGCCATGACCGATACGCCGACCGGTAGGCAAGCTTCGTCCACGTCAAAGTCAGGCGTATGTAACATGGCGGTTAGCCCCTTCGCTTTGTTTCCAACGCCAAGAAAGTAAAAAAAAGCCGGTACGCGATTGGCAAAGTAGGAAAAATCCTCGGCGCCCATTTGGGGCCGGGTTGCCAGCACGTGGGCATCCCCGACGATCCGCCGAATGGTCGGCAGCATTTGCGCAACCAGCGGCGCATGGTTGACCGTGACCGGCACGATCCGCTCGTAATCGAGTTCATAGCTTGCGCCGTGGCTTTCTGTCACGCCCTTCAGAATCTGGCGCATGAGCGGCTCGACGCGGGCATGAACGTCTGGGTCGAGCGTCCGCACCGTGCCTTCCATGCGGACTTCATCGGCCAGAATGTTGAAGCGGTTGCCGCCGTGGATGCTTCCGATCGAAAGCACCAGCGGTAATTGGGTATCAATGCGCCGGCTCCGAATCGTTTGCAACTGCTCGATGACCGTCGCCGCAGTCACAATGGCGTCAATGCCTTCGTGGGGATACGCCCCATGAACCTTTTTGCCACGAACCGTGATGAGAAAGCGGTCGGCGCTGGCCATAGCAGACGTTTCACAGTAGCCAATGGACCCGGCCTCGATCGTGGGCATGCAGTGCAGTCCGAAGATGGCGTCTGGCGTGGGTGCGTCAAACGCGCCCTCTTCGAGCATCATTTTCGCCCCGCCCCGTTCGCCGCGTGGCGGCCCTTCTTCGGCTGGTTGAAAGATGAACTTCACGGTGCCGGGAAGGTCGGCGCGGTACTTCGAGAGTACCTCCGCCACGCCCAGCGCGACCGTCGTATGTACGTCATGCCCACAGGCATGCATGACGCCTGGCGTGCGCGATGTGTAGGGCGTGTCGCGGGTTTCCTCGATGGGGAGCGCGTCCATATCGGCGCGAAGGGCAATGACTTTACCCGGCTTGCCGCCCCGCAGCACACCGATGACACCGTGGTGCGCGATCCCGGTCGTGACTTCAAGCCCCAGCGCCCGCAGGCGGTCAGCCACGACCCGGGCCGTGCGCTCCTCGCGGTTGGATAGCTCCGGGTGTTGATGCAGGTCACGGCGGGTTTCGATGAGCTTCGGGGTAAGGTCGGCAATATCACGTTGGTAGCGAGCATCGCGGGCAAGAACCGCCGCCGATACGGAGTAAGGGGGTGTCATAGTGGAAGGCGAGTTTGTTAGGAAGGGCGATGCCGTTGGCGGGACGGCACACCAACAGCGGATGGCGGCCGGATGGCCGGCGCTCAACAGGACCACGCCACACAGTACTAGGCTAAACCAAGTTGCACGAACCGGCATCGTCAGCTTGTGTCCAGGGCAGCGCATCGGCAAGGCTCACCGCGCTCGGCGCGCCTGGATGCTGCGCAACACCACGCCGGTCAGAAAGGCCCCCACGAACGCGGCCGGAAGGTTGATGACCAACCCCAACCCAATCATTTTCCAGTCCAGGTTGAGTCCGGCGATCTGCATAACCGTGACGGTCGTGCCAAAAAAGAGACAAGCCGAAGCCAGACTTCCCGGGAGCGAAACAAACGTCGGGACCCTCCCGGCATACTTGGCCTGAATCTCGGCATTGCGCCGGGCGCGCTTCTCGCCATTTGGGTCGAGCTGCCGGTTGAGGAAGCCGATCCCAAAGGCCAGGGCGATGGCAAATCCGACGTGAAGTCCAAACGCGAAGCCAAGGTGGGTCAGGTTGAGTGGCGAACCAAGGAGCATCGCCGCACACTGAAGCGCCGCCAGGGCCGTGATGAAAAAGAACGATGACCACAGCAAGGTAACACCCAGCCAAATGCTGTAACTGATTCGGCGTGGGGAAGGGTCATAGGCAATGGGTTTTGTGGTGGATTCCGGGCGCAAAGCAGGCGCTAGTGCATTCATAGACCACCTCACAACAATGCCGTCTGACGCGACGGCGATGAATCGGCGTTGAAAACGTTCATTCGTTGAAAACGTTCATTCTCAGGAACCGCAGCGTGACGGCATTGAACGCGCTGGGTGTTTCATCCTGCGGACAGTGTCCGGTATCTGGGATGACGACCGACTCCGCGTGCGGGATCAGTTCACGGAATGGTTTGAGCAAGCGCGGCGGCAACAAGCGGTCACGACCGCCCCAGACCAGGAGCGTTGGGGCCGCAATACCGTTCGGGGCATTGACGAAAAAGTCGCCGGGACGCCGAGCGACGGCCAAGTAGGAATACTTTGCACCGGGTTGCCGGAGTGGGGCGACAAAGGTTTCAACCAGTTCCGGCGTCACGGCCCTGGGGTCGAAATAGGCTGAAGTCAACCCCTGCCGCGCAATGTCTGGCGTCGCAAAAAGCCAGTAGGAAAGATCGCGGAGAATGGGGTTTTCTGCCGCAAACCGCAGCGTGCGGAACATGAAGTCGGACGGTGTCCGGGGCGGGTAGCCGCTTGGATCGACCAGGACGAGTCCATCCGTCCGTTCGGCGTAGTCATGGGCAAACTGCGCTGCCACCAGTCCCCCCATCGAGTGTCCGAACAGGGTTGCCTTGGCGATCCGGCGGGCGTCGAGGAAATCCCGCACCTGCTCGCCCCAGAGCCGGGCGCTGTAGTGGGCGTCCGGCATATCGCTTTTGCCAAAGCCGAGCAGGTCGAGCGCATACACCGTGGCGTCAGCCGCGAGCGCCGGGATGTTCTTGCGCCAGTGCTCGACCATCGCGCCATAGCCGTGAAGTAAAACAATGGCCTTGCCAGACGGATGTGGGTCCGTTTCCCAAACTCGAATGCGCCCGTGTCGCCAGTGCCAGAACGTTTCCGTGACCACCACCGTTGCTGGCGTAGCCGCTACCGTAGATGTCGTTTCAGTCAGTTCGTCCACAAGAAGGGCAGACATAGAAACAAATAACAACGAGCAAAAGTCTTGTGGGGATACGCCAAGTATGCGCCGCATGACGATTTCAAACAACTAGTTCTGGACAAGGCCGGACTATATCGCCCCTGGGACTGCTCCGCGTTGCGCCGGTGGGTCGGCTGTCCAGGCGCTTCGGCGCGGGCTGCCACCGAATGTGGGTTAGGCATACTGAGCGTCAGACGCCCTCCGTCAGGGAACTGTTTCGTATCCGATGCCCATGGTGGTAGGGTATGGCAGCGTACGTTGTACTTTTCAAAGCGCGTCCGGTCGTCCCGGACGCTTGGTCGAGCCGATGCCTGCCTTTGAACAGTTGGTGGAATGGGGCATTAAGATTGCCGTTGGGTTCATTCTGCTCATGACGACGGTGGCGTATTTGTCGCTCATTGAGCGCCGCCTGCTGGCTTTCATTCAGATGCGCTACGGTCCCAACCGGGTCGGACCCTTCGGATTGTTCCAGCCCATTGCGGATGGGCTGAAGTTCATTTTCAAGGAAGACCTCGTTCCGCTCGATGCCGACAAGTTTCTGTATGTGCTGGCCCCGGCGCTGTCGCTGGTGCCGGCCCTGATGACGTTTGCGTTGATTCCCATCGGTGGCGAAGTGACGTTGCCGTTTCTCGACCGGCCCGTGGCGCTGCATGTCACCAGCATCAATGTTGGCATTTTGGCGGTGCTCGCCATGACCGGGATGGGCGTGTATGGCATCGTCATGGCCGGCTATGCCTCAAACAACAAGTATAGTCTGCTGGGTGGGCTGCGTTCCTCGGCGCAACTGGTGAGCTACGAACTGGCGATGTCGCTTTCCATCATTGGTGTGTTGATTCAAGCCGGCTCGCTTGACCTCGTGACCATCGTTGAGCGGCAAAGTGGCGCGTGGGGCTTGGGGTGGCACGTGTTCTGGTTTCAGCCCATCGGTTTCTTCGTGTTTCTGATCAGTATGATTGCGGAAACCAACCGCGCGCCGTTCGACTTGCCCGAAGCTGAAAGCGAACTCGTGGCCGGCTTTCACACCGAATACAGCTCGATGAAGTTTGCCATGTTCTTCATCGCGGAATACGCCAATATGGTCACGGCCGCCGCGATGGCGACCACGCTGTTTTTGGGCGGCTGGCAGGGTCCGGGCGTGGCCCAGGTGCCGTGGCTGGGGCCGGTGTACTTCATCCTGAAGATGGCGTTTTTTCTGTTTCTCTACGTGTGGTTGCGGGCTTCGTCGCCGCGCCTGCGCTATGACCAACTGATGGACTTCGGCTGGAAGTTTTTGCTGCCGCTCGCGCTTGTCAACGTCGTGCTTTCAGCGACCATGGCGCTCTGGTTCTAAGCGGTGGCATGTCAACGAAGCCCGGCGCGACGCACCGCCGGCTTTGTCAGTGGGCCTTGCGAATGCCGCGCTATCTGGACCTTCGTTTTCGGCTGGCAACACTGCTCTCGGTGGTCATTATTGGCATGGTGGCCGTGTTGTACGAACTCAACCGCCGCGCCGAGCGCCAAATCCTGGCGCAGGTGGAAGCGCAAACGGCCCAGCTCACCACCGCTTTGGAACTTGGCTTGCAGAGCATCAGCACGAGCGACTACCTGGATGACTTCATCCGGTCGCGGCAGCTTACGCCCAAGCAACTCCAGCGCATCCGGCGCATTGCCATCGTGGATGCCAACGGCCTCGTGACGGACAGCACGCTGCGCGCGGAACGTGGACAGCATATTCATCCGCCAAGCGATGAAGCCCTGGTCAAGGAGGGCGATCCCTTGGCTGCCAGCGATGCCGAAAACGGACTGGCCCGGACGATTTTCATTCCATTCCAGGCTTTGGGAAAGGATGGTTCGCCGGAGCGGAATTACGTCGTCGTAACGATTTCGGCGCAAACCTTGACCGAGACGATTGCCCAGACCTCACGTCAACGGCTGCTCGTCACGGGCAGTGCTTTGCTGGCGGCGCTGGTGGTGGCGGTCGCTTTGGTGTGGCGCTTTACGCAGCCCATCGGCGAACTCGTCAAGGCCACCCGCCGGATTGAGGAAGGCGATTTGGACGTGCGGTTGACGCTGAACCGGCGGGATGAAATCGGTCTTCTGGCCGAGCGGTTCAATGCCATGGTGGCGCGGTTGCGTGAGGCCCGCGACCTGGAACGCGAAGCCGTGGTTGGTCGGCTGACTTCTGGGATCGCGCATGAAATCCGCAACCCGCTCAACTTCATCAACCTGACGATGGATCATGTGCGCACACGCCATGCGCCGTCTGACCCGACCGAGCGGGCCACGTTTGAGCGACTGACTACCGCCGTCAAGGATGAAATCGCGCGCCTCAACACCTTGGTGACGAACGTTCTGCGGGTTGGTCGCCCGGCCATTTTGGCACTGCGTCCGGTCAAGCTTAGTGACTTGATCGCTGCGGTGCTCGATGTCGCCCGCTCCAAAGCCGAAGCCCAGCAGATTGAACTGATCTGCGTGGACGACACCCAGGGCACAACGATCGAAGCCGACGCGGATTCCCTCAAGTCTTGCTTTTCCAACCTCGTAATCAACGCCATTGAAGCCATGCCAAACGGTGGACGGTTGCGCATCCATATCCGGGACACGTCAACCGGGCAACTGGTCGAGGTCAGTGACACCGGAACCGGTATCTCCCGCGATGAATTGAAGCATATTTTTGATCCGTACTTTTCGACGAAAGAGACTGGGATTGGCCTCGGGCTGGCCGTCACTCGGCAAATCGTGACCGATCACGGCGGCACCATCGAACCGGTGAGCCATCCGGGGCAAGGTACGACGTTCATCGTCCGGCTTCCATTCCGCCGCATGCTGGGGAAGGGAGCCGCCTGATGAGGTTGCTTCCGGGTTTCTTTCACGCTCGTTTTGCGGCATGATAGGCGGCTGGCAGTAACGTTTTGATGGGAGAATCAGCGCGCATGAGAGGGGTTGTCCTCGCCGGCGGACTCGGCACACGGCTGTACCCGCTGACGAAGGTAACAAACAAACACTTGTTGCCGGTCTATGACCGGCCGATGATTTACTACCCACTGCAAACCCTGGTCGAAGCCGGCGTGGATGATGTGTTGCTTGTAACCGGGGGGAATAAGGCGGGTGACTTTCTGCAACTGCTGGGCAACGGCAAAGAACACGGCCTCAAGCGCCTTAGTTACACTTACCAGCAGGGTGAGGGCGGCATTGCCGACGCGCTTGCCTTGGCTGAAGACTTTGCCGATGGCAACCCGATTGTCGTCATTCTGGGCGACAATGTTATCGAGAAAAGCATCGCCGGCCCGGTGGCGCGCTTCCGCGAGCAAGGGCGCGGAGCCAAGATTTTGCTCAAGGAAGTTCCTGACCCGCAGCGTTTTGGGGTTCCAACCCTGGAGGGGACGCGGGTGGTGCGGATTGATGAAAAGCCGTCCCGTCCGGCGTCGCCCTACGCTGTGACCGGCATCTATATGTACGACGCGACGGTGTTTGACATTGTCCGAACCCTCAAGCCGAGCCAGCGGGGTGAACTCGAAATCACGGATGTCAACAATGCCTACATTGCGCAGGGTGAATTGACCTGGGAAGTGCTGGATGGCTGGTGGACGGATGCCGGCACGTTTGAGAGCCTGCATACCGCTTCAAACTTGGTTGCGGCTATGCGGGCCGCGGTGACCAATCAGCGATGAACTTCATTTCGACTGAGCTTCCGGGCGTGGTGATGATTGAACCACAGGTCTTCCGGGATCACCGCGGCTTTTTTCTTGAAAGCTATCACCAGGCAAAGTTTGCTCAGGCCGGTCTGGATGTGACCTTCGTGCAGGACAACCACTCGAAGTCAGTCCGGGGAACGCTCCGCGGGTTGCATGCGCAGCGCCGCCGACCGCAGGGGAAACTAGTGCGTGTTGTCAGTGGCGAAATTTTTGATGTTGTCGTGGACATCCGCCCATCATCGCTGACATTTGGGCGTTGGCTTGGGGTGACGCTATCGGCCGAGAACTTTCGCCAGCTCTATGTCCCGCCGGGATTCGTCCATGGCTTCTGCGTAGTGAGCGAAACGGCGGAAGTCCTCTACAAGTGCACGGCGCTGTACGATCCAACGGATGAAATCGGCATCGTTTGGAATGATCCCGAACTGGGCATTGACTGGGGGGTGCAGTCGCCGGTGGTTTCTGACAAGGATCGGCGGCTGCCGACCTTGCGCGCCTTGATGGAGCAGGTGCTGGCCGACGGCGAAGCATGATGGTGGCGCGTCCGTCTCCAACCCTGAGTGGCATTCGCATTGCCAACGTCACGCTTTCTGAAGCCATGACGCGCATTGCCGCCTGGTTGGAGCAGCCTGGTTTTCACCGTATGGCCGTTGTCAATGCGGCCATCCTGCTTGACGCCGAACGGGATGGTTCGTTTCGGGAGCTGTTGGCAACGGCAGATTTGGTTACGGCCGATGGCATGTCGGTGGTGTGGGCGACGCGGTGGCTGTCGGTCTTCGGTGGGCGGCTGGTTGCCCGGGTGGCCGCGCCGGATGTCATGGATGCTGTTGTCGCGCACTGTGAGCAACGGGGTTATCGGGTGTACTTACTGGGCGCGACGGCGGAGGTGGTGGTAGCCGCGCGCGCGGCCCTGGAACGACGTTTTCCAAAGCTGCTGGTGGTTGGCGTGCATAACGGTTATGTTGGCGAATCCACGTCAGTTGCAGTGGCGGCTGCGATTCGTGCCAGTGAGTCCGACGTGCTGTTTGTTGCGATGGGTTCTCCCAAGCAGGAGCTGTGGATTGCGCGCTTCGGCCCGCTCACCGGCGTGCGCTTCGCGCTTGGCGTTGGAGGGTATTTCGACATTCTGGCCGGAAAGCGCAAGCGTGCGCCCCGCTGGATGCAGCGCAGCGGGCTGGAGTGGTGTTTTCGGCTGCTCCAGGAACCGCGGCGGTTGTGGCGGCGCTACCTCATTGGCAATGTTGCCTTCATCTTTTTCCTCGTCCGTGAGTGGCGGCGAGCTGGAAGACACTCGACATCACGATGAAACAATGGCGGGTTGGGATTTTGGGCGCGACCGGAACGGTCGGGCAGCGGTTCATTCAACTTCTGGAAGCGCACCCGTGGTTTACGATCACGGCGCTGGCGGCTTCGGATCGCTCGGAAGGGAAGCGGTATGGCGACGCGGTGGCCTGGAAACTGCCGACGCCGTTGCCGGCGCGGGTTGCCGAACTGACGCTGGGCGCGTGTCGTCCGCCGCTTGATTGCGACGTGATCTTTTCGAGCCTGCCGGGGGAGATGGCAGGCGAAACAGAAGCCGCCTTTGCGGCGGCCGGATACCCGGTCATCAGCAATTCGAGCGCCCACCGGATGGCGGCTGACGTGCCGTTGCTCGTTCCCGAAATCAATGCCGAGCATGCGCGGCTCATCCCTGTACAGCAACAGCGCCGCGACTGGACTCGGGGTTTTCTGGTCACGAACCCCAACTGCACAACGTTGGCGCTCGTGCTGCCGCTGGCCGCTCTCGAACAAGCGTTTGGGGTGGAGCTGGCCGTGGTTTCCACCATGCAGGCGATTTCTGGGGCCGGGTATCCAGGCGTTGCCTCGCTTGACATCGTGGACAATGTCATCCCCTACATTGCCGGCGAGGAAACCAAGGTCGAAACCGAGCCGCGCAAAATTCTCGGCCGCCTGTCCGGCGACCAAGTTGAACCGGCGCCGCTGCGCCTCAGCGCCCACTGCCACCGCGTCGCCGTGACGGACGGCCACCTCTGTGCGGTTTCGGTCAAGCTCAGGCAGTCCGCGCCGGTGGAGGATGTCTGCGCGGCGCTCGTGGAATTTCGTGGCGTGCCCGAGGCGCGTTCGCTCCCCAGTTCGCCGAGTCGCCCGATTGTCCTGCGCTCAGAGCCGGATCGTCCACAGCCGCGGCTGGACCGTGATCTCGAGCGCGGCATGGCGAGCATTGTCGGGCGCGTCCGCGAAGACCCCCTGTTTGATGTCAAGATGACGATTCTCGGTCACAACACAGTACGTGGAGCCGCCGGGGCGACCTTGCTCAATGCCGAGTTCTTGGCCGCGACCGGACGACTCACCTAAACTACAGACCGTCTAGTTTATAGACGCGGAAGGGTCACTGATGCCCGATTCACCTCATCCCGACGCTGAAGTTCCAGAGCCGAAAGACCCGGTGAGCTTCACGGCCAAGCGGCAACTCGTTTTTCCAGACACCGTGGCGCGTGATAACCAAGTTCGCTCGCGGATTCCCCTCGTGACGGAGGCTCCGGTTTTCGAATTCGAGGAAGTGCCGCCCCAGGCCCAGCCGACACTGCGCCTACCGCGGCGGTGGCGGATGCGCATCCGCCAGTTTATCAACAAGTATGTTGTGTGGTTTGTCGCCACGCTGCTGCTGTCTGTCATGGCGGTCATCATTGTGGCGGTCTTCTCTCCACAACCTAAAGCGCCGACGCCGCCGGTTCGTCGAAGCCCTTGAAGGACAGTCAGCCATTGCAGGAACTTAGCGCAACCGACAGCCTTTCACGTCCACGTGGATGGATTGAAGTCATTGCCGGAGGCATGTTTTCAGGCAAAACCGAAGCGCTTATCACGCGCTTGCGCCGGGCGCTCATTGCGCGGCAGTCGGTCCAGGCCTTCAAGCCCCGGCTGGATGACCGTTACGAAGCGAACTTTATCGTTTCTCATAGTCAGCTTCGGATTGAAACCCACGTTATCGAGCAGGCTGAGGATATTCTCGATTGCCTATTGCCGAATACCCAAGTGGTTGGCGTTGACGAGGGGCAATTTCTGGGGTTGGGCTTGGTTGCCGTGTGTCGCCGGTTGGCTGACGAAGGGCGACGAGTCATTGTCGCGGCGCTCGACCTCGACTACCGGGGTGAACCATTTGAGCCAATCCCACACCTGTTGGCCGTGGCTGAATATGTCAGCAAGCCACAGGCGATTTGCGTGGTGTGTGGGCATCCGGCAAACTTCTCGCAACGGTTGATTGCCGATGAGCGCCGGGTCGTCGTTGGCGCCGAAGGCTTGTATGAGGCGCGCTGCCGCCACTGCTTTGTCCCCTATCCGGTGCCGTCTTCGGATAGGTTGATGTAGGGACGTTGTACGATGCACCGTTGCGCATTTCGGGTTGGGACGGGCTATGACATCCATCGTTTGGTGGAAGGCCGCCCGCTGATTTTGGGTGGCGTGACGATTCCCTATGAACGGGGACTGCTCGGCCACTCCGACGCTGATGCCCTGGCCCATGCGATAACCGACGCGCTGCTTGGGGCGCTGGCGCTAGGCGATATTGGGTCACACTTTCCCGACACCGATCCGCGCTGGGCCAATGCCGATAGTCTGGCGCTTCTGCGCCACGTTGTCACATTGGTTGCTGCGCAGGGCTTTGAAATCGGCAATCTAGACGCTTCAATCATTGCTGAGCGCCCCAAGCTCGGGCCACACATCCCGGCCATGCGGGAGCGACTCGCCACGAACCTGCAACTCGATCCCAGCGCGGTGAGTATCAAGGCAAAAACCAATGAGGGGTTTGACGCCGTTGGTCGGCGGGAAGCGATTGCCGTACAAGCCGTGGTGCTTCTGTGCCAGCGCGCCATCCCAGATCGGATTTGAGGGACTATAAAAGGAATCTCGCCATGTCAGTTACTCGTCACCTGCTCACGCTCGATGAACTCAATCAGCTTCCGCCTTGGGCGGCCGAAATGGGGCGAAAGTATTTTTCCGGTGAGGCAAGCCATTTTCTGCTTCATCACAACGTCTATGACGTGGCGCGGTCAAAACGTGGCTACGTTGGGCTGGTGACGTTTCTTCAACAAGAGATGCTCGGCAACAAGCACATCGTGCTCTACAACCGGAGTGAGGGCATCTCCTTCGGCTCGCAGGAAGCGGAGCGCCAATTCCTGGCGACCTTGCGGGTTGCCAACCCACTGGCCGACGCCAAAACCATGGCAACCTTACCCCGTGACCCGGTGCCGGCGCTTAGTCTCATCGAGCGTTTCCTGTACAGTGGAGACCAAGTTGCTGTCATCATCAACTTTCTTGAAACGCTCGTGCCGGCGGGTGACATGACGCATCTGAGCAGTGACGAACGCAACTTGCTCGTCATGATGCAGCGCTGGCTAACCAGCGCGCGCTTGCTCAACTCCGATAACATCGTCATCTTCCTCACCGAGAGCCTCTCGGATGTCGCGCAGCGGCTACGCGAGAATTCGCGCATCACGGCAATTCAGGTTCCCTATCCAGATTACAACGAGCGCCTCGATTACATTCGCCATGAGCTGGCCGACATTGCCAAGCGGCGCAACGGCCGCTCGGAAAAAGAAGTCGAACAACTCAAGTCCGATTTTCGAGCCAAGGCGGAACGCATTCTCCGGGAAGAAGGCGTCGATCGGCTCAATGAAGAAACGAAGAAGTTCAATGAACAGCTTGAAAAGATGAAGTCTGAGCTGGGAAACAGTGTGCTCGGCTTGAAAATGCAGGTGAGCGACGAGCAGCTTGCCAACCTTACGTCCGGTCTCAATCGCGTGCACATCGCATCTATTCTCAAGGGAGCCACCCTCAACAATGAAGGGCTGACGCTTGATCTCGTTCGCGCCAAGAAAAAATCCATCATCGAGTCAGAATGCGTGGGCTTGATTGAGTTCGTAACGCCAAAATACGGACTTGATCACGTTGGCGGTTTTGAGAAAGCGAAAACCTATCTCCGCAACATTGCCGATGTCATTCGCAACGGCGAAACCGAGGAAGCTCCCATGGGGATTCTGATCTCTGGCCCCGTCGGAACTGGAAAGACATTTTTGGCTGAAGCTTTCGCCAAAGACTGTGGGTTGAATGTCGTTGAGTTCAAAAACTTCCGTGATAAGTGGGTTGGATCATCGGAGTCCAACCTGGAAAAGATTCTCAAACTCATCCAAACATTGGCGCCAATTGTCGTCCTGATTGATGAGGCTGATGCCACGCTTGGCAACCGCGACTCCGGTGGTGACAGTGGCGTGGATAAGCGTATCTTCTCGAAAATTGCCTCTGCCATGGGCGACACCGACAATCGGGGGCGGATTCTGTGGATTCTGATGACATCGCGTCCTGACTTGCTCCCAATTGACCTGAAGCGCCAGGGGCGATGCGAAGAGCATATCTCGCTCTTCTATCCAGAGTCGGAAGCCGACCGGATGGCTATTGTTGAGGCCATGATCAAGAAAAACCGCATTGTGCACCAAGTAACGGACTGGTCGCCGATTGTGCGCAGCGAGATGAAACTGTCCGGCGCGGATATTGAGTCCATGCTCATCCGCTGCCGGCGCATTGCCCGTCAGGCCGGACGAAAAGAAGTCTCCCACGACGATGTGCGTCTGGTGGCGCAAGAGTTCACACCGGCACGGGATGAAGTTGCCATCGAGTATCAAACCCTGGTGGCGGTACGCGAGGCAACCTCGCGCGACATGTTGCCGGAAGCCTTTCGGCATATGTCTCCGGCCGAAATCAGCCAGCGAATCGAGCAACTGCGGCCCATGGTGCGGTGAGCACGGCGAGGCTGCGGTTTCAAGACGCTTTGCGGGTCACAATGTAAATTTCACCGTCGGAAAACTGCTTGTGGGTCACAATGTCGGCCACGCTGCGCAGTTGCTCAAGCAGTTCCAGGCATTCGCCCCGATAGGCATGCTTGAAGCGTACGACATAGGCGCATCCGGGTTCGGGCCAGCTTGCCCGTACGCGAAAAGGTAAGTGCGCGGCACGGGTTTGAGCCAGGAAGTACATTCCCTCTGGATCATTGGTGTAAATCGGAAGCTGCGTGAGTTGTTTGTGGGTCTTGCGAACGTAGGCCAGGGTCTCACTCGTTTGCCAGCGCAGGCTATGGTAGCCTTTTCCATCCTGCCAGACTTCAATGGCAAGCGTTACCGTTGAAACCACTGGATAAGTAAACCAAATCAGCACTCCTGCCGTGACCGCCAACCGCTCTGTCCGTTCAGGTAGTTTGGCACGCAAGTTTGAATAAATCGTTTTAGAAAAAAAATGTATCAAGACGATAGAGAGCGGTATGAAAATCGGGGATAGTAGCCGGTTATCAATTGGGTCGTATGCAATTCGAGTAGAAGATAGAAGTATGAAAGACAAATATACTATGATGAACAAAATCAAATTTGAAACTGCCAATTCTTGAAGACGTAAGGTATGAAAGAGATAGTTAATAAGTAAAACAAAAATGAGTATAATTGCCCCAACAATTAGAATTGGCGTAGTAATGAGATTACCAAGTGGGGCGATGACCCAACTGAAAAAAGCATCGGAAAAAAGCAATAAATTTTCACTGATCCGTATTGAGGACAGCGTCCTGGGTCCAAAGAATGTCCCGGAAACTGCGTAATTTCTAAGGACAAAGATTGACGGAATCGAAACTGAGAGCACAGCAAAATAAAGCAAAACAAAAAAGTTCTTTCCTTTCTTAATGAATAAAATGAACAATATCAAAAGATTGGAAACAATAAGCAAGAAGCCGACGTAACGGGTCAAAAAAGCCAGATTAGCGAACACCAGGCACGAGAAAATATAAACATTTTTATTTTTAGAGATAAGTTTGTGAAATTCTGTGAAGTTACAAAGTAAAAATAAAATAAAAAGTAATTCACTCCACGCGAACAATGAAATCCAAAAAATCGGTATTCCGAAGATTATAGAAAAGCAAATAAAAATTGAAAACTTTAATGAGCCTGTCGCTAGAAAAGTAAGTTTTCCTGATAAAAGAATTACCAGACCAAAAAGCGCAACATTGAGTGCCAGAGCAGACGAAGGGAGCGAAAGATTAGATAGGTAGCCAAGACCAGCGATACATAATGGGTAAAGTGGCGGCTGGACAACGAAAGGGTCTCCCTGGTAGGACACTAACCCATGTCCTTCGACAAGATGCTGTGAAACGGCCAGGTAGCCAACCGAATCTGGCGAAAGCCCAATCCCATGGCGTGTCAGAACAAACCACAGCCAGCCAGCTCCGGCGGCCCCTAAGCTGCCAAAACACCATTCAGGTTGCTGAAAAAGCCTTTGAAATCCTCCCGTCGTCATGGCATGTGACGCGCTTTCCAAGCCTAGCCGCCTGTCGGGTGGCCGCGCTGGTCGGCTCACCTCAAGCACCGAGGGCGACGAGTGCCGTCAGCAGTGAAGGGAAAATCCGCGCGGCGCGGGTGTGTGCGTCAGGCGACGGCGCTTTGAAATCGGGCACCATCACGACCGTAACCCCGGCCGCATGGGCCGCTTGGACGCCCGGATCCGAGTCCTCAAATGCGAGCGCATCCTGCGGCGCGACGCCCAACTTCTCACATGCCATCAGGTAAATGTCGGGCGAAGGTTTCGGGCGCGGCACGTCATCCCCGGTGATGGTAATAGGGAAGTGGCGGTCAAGTCCGGTGCGCGCCAGGCGCTGCGTTGCCGCAGGACGGTGGGTTGATGTGGCCAGGGCCTTGGGCAGTCCGCGCGTTTCAACGGCCCGGATGAGTTCCAGCGCACCTGGTTTGATTGGGATAGTTTCTTCGCTGAAGCAGACGGTCTCGTAGTGTAGAACCGATTCCTGAAACGCTGGCATTGGAACCCTGTCGCCAAAGTGGTCGAGCACGATCCGCAGGGCATCGGCGCGTGAACGCCCGACAAGCTGTCCATAAAAGGCCGGTGTGATAATAAACCCGCAATCGGCCGCCGCCCGCTGCCAGGATTGGCAGTAGATGGTTTCTGTATCTATCAACAAACCGTCCATGTCGAAAATGACGGCCGCGAAATCCGTGAGCTGCATGGTTGGCAAGTAAACACTAGCTCTACTTGCGCTGACAAGCCAGCACTTCCCAGCCGTCAGGCAACCAGTTATTTTCCTGAACTAGCCCTAAGCTTTGATAGCCATTCCACAGTTTGTTTTGCCACCGATATCGTTATGGAGCAATGCCAGCGGATTGCCGTGATTGGAGCCGGTAGCTGGGGGACAGCCCTGGCGCTAGTTGCCGCGGCGCGTTCGGCCTCAAATCACGTCCCGCGCTTGGTGACGTTGTGGGGACACCGCCCGGAACATATTGCCTCACTGGCTGCCGAGCGCGAAAACCGCTTGTATTTGCCCGGCTTTCCTTTTCCTGACAACTTGCGGCCAACGGCTGACTTGGCGGCGGCGCTGGACGGCGCACAGATGGTGCTGTTGGTTGTCCCGTCGCATGTCACCCGCGCGACACTGCTTGCCATGCGCCCTTACGTCACGCCGACAATGGTGTTTGTCAGTGCCACGAAAGGCATCGAGACCGATACGCTCATGCGCATGTCGGAGGTGGCCTTTGATGTCTGGCATGACCGTTTTGAGCCGCGTTATGTCGCGCTTTCGGGTCCAAACTTCGCCTACGAAGTCGCCAAAGGCGATCCCACGGCAACCGTCGTCGCCGCCTTTGCTCCACGGTGGGGAGAATACGTGCAGGGCGAACTCAGTACGCCCAACTTTCGGCTTTACTACAACCAGGACATCACCGGCGTCGAAATTGCTGGCGCCTCAAAAAACGTCATCGCCATTGCGGCCGGTGTCATGGTGGGGTTGGGTTTCGGCCACAACACGGTCGTCACACTCATCACCCGTGGGCTGGCTGAAATTACGCGGCTGGCGGTTGCCCTCGGAGCGCGGGTTGAAACGCTGTCCGGGCTGGCCGGCGTTGGCGACCTTTTTCTGACGGCGACCGGAACGCTTTCGCGCAATCGCTACGTTGGCGTCGAACTCGGCAAGGGACGCCAGCTCGATGACATTCTGGCCGGCATGACCAACGTTGCCGAAGGGGTCAAGACCACCAAGGCGATCCATGCCCTGGCTCAGAAACACCAGGTGGATATGCCCATGACGCGCGGCATGTACCAGGTGCTTTACGAGGGACGCCGCGTCCGTGACGCCATGGCCGAAGTCATGGGACGCCCCCTGCGGCGGGAGTACTAAGCCACGGCCAACCGAATTTCATTTTGGCTGCCCACTCGCAGGCTTGGCCGCCTGGCCGAAGTAGTGTACTGTATCGAAACTCACGTTCCCCCCCTGTCTCACACTACCACGACAACCATATTCTCACGCTTGGCTGGACTCGCTAGCGGGTTGACGGACCTGACCGTTTGACGCACTGGCGTGGTTACGGATGGAGCGTTGAAAAAAGCTCTGAAAATAGAGCAAGGAGGTTCACATGCTGCCTAGCAAAATGAAAGCTGCCGTTGTTCATGAGTTTGGGAAGCCGCTTGCCATTGAGGAAATGGATGTGCCGCGCCCGGGTCCAGGGCAAATTCTCGTCAAGGTCATGGCCAGTGGCGTCTGTCATACCGACCTGCATGCCGCAGATGGCGACTGGCCCGTTAAACCAAAGCTACCGCTTGTGCCGGGCCACGAAGGCGCTGGTTACGTCGCGGCGGTCGGAGAGGGCGTCACGGCCATCAAGGAAGGTGACCGCGTCGGGATTCCCTGGCTGCACGATGCCTGCGGGCTATGCGAGCATTGCCTGACCGGTTGGGAAACCCTCTGCCATCACCAGCACAACACCGGATATTCAGTTGATGGCGGTTTTGCCGAATATGTTCTGGCGCCGGCGGCCTACGCCGGGCACATTCCCGAAGGACTGGATTTTGTCACGGCCGCGCCAGTGCTATGCGCCGGCGTGACGACCTACAAAGCCATCAAGGAAACCCAGGCGCGTCCGGGTGAATGGTTGGTCGTGGTCGGCATTGGTGGACTTGGTCACATGGCTGTTCAGTATGCCAAAGCCATGGGCCTGCACGTGGGCGCGGTGGATATTGCACCTGAAAAGCTCGAGCTTGCCCGGCAGCTCGGCGCGGATGTTACGGTCAATGCCAAGGAAGAAGACCCGGTGGCGTCCATCCAGCGTCAGACCGGCGGGGCGCATGGAGTCGTGGTCGCGGCCGTATCGGCTTCAATCTTTCGGCAGGCAATTGCGATGCTGCGGCGCGGAGGGACGTGTTCCATGGTTGGCCTGCCACCAGGCGACTTTCCGCTTCCCATTTTTGATGTCGTTTTGAACCGCCTGACCGTCCGTGGCTCGATTGTCGGAACCCGCAAGGATTTGCAGGAAAGCCTGGCCTTTGCTGCCGAAGGCAAGGTCAAGCCAAATGTTGAACTCCAGCCCATTGAAGAGGTCAACGCGGTGTTTGAGCGCATGAAGCACGGCCAAATCAACGGGCGCGTTGTCCTCAACATCGGTCTCAACGGCGCAGCGCACAGCTAGCCCTTGCAAGGTCTGGGTTCAGGGAAGTGCCGTCCGCGCGACTTGAAGCTGGGGCGCTGCGCCACGCGCTCCAGCTTCTTCCTGTAAAATCCACTCCGGCACATCGCGGAACTGAAGCTTGTAGAGTTTCTTGTACATGCCTTCCCGCGCCAGCAAATCCTGGTGCGTTCCCTCCTCGATGATGCGTCCGTGCGCCATGACCACGATGCGCGTCGCCCGTTGAACGGTCGAAAGCCGATGCGCAATGACGAAGGTCGTGCGCCCTTCCATCAAAACGTCGAGCGCTTCCTGGACGTAACGCTCCGATTCGGAGTCGAGCGAACTCGTCGCTTCATCCAGAATCAGAATTCGTGGGTTTTTGAGCAAGGCCCGCGCAATGGCGATTCGCTGCCGTTGTCCGCCGGAGAGTTTGACGCCGCGTTCGCCCACGATGGTTTGGTAGCCCTGCGGAAAGCCCGTGATGAAGGCGTGAGCATGGGCTGCCTGCGCCGCGCGTTCAACCTCGTCGGGGGTCGCATCGAGCTTGCCATAGGCAATGTTGTCATAGACGGTGCCACTAAAGAGCGTGGTTTCCTGCGGAACGATGCCGATGTTGGAACGCAAATCGGCCAGCTTCCAAGCGCGAACATCCCTTCCATCCACGCAAATGGCGCCCGACGTGACATCATAAAAACGCGGCAACAGCGAGATGAGCGTTGACTTTCCGGCCCCGCTCGGTCCGACCAACGCAATCACCTCCCCAGGCCGGGCCGTGATCGTGATGCCGTCCAGCGCCGGTTCAGTCCGTCCCGGATAGGTAAAGTGAACGTCTTTGACTTCGACGAGTCCACTGACCGGCTGCGCCGGCTGTGCGTCCTGCCGGTCGCAAATGGCAGGCTTCGTTTCAAAGAGTTCGACGACGCGCCGTGACGCGCCAATGGTTTGGTTGAACTCTCCGTAATACTCGGCCAGCGTGCCCAGCGCGCCGCCGACCCACGCCGCGTAGAACAAAAACTGAATGAGCTGTTCTGCCGTCAGCTTGCCCGCGAGAACCTGGTTCCCGCTGTACCACAGCAAGCCGACAAAGCCTCCAAAGAGGACGAAAACAATGGCAGCGTTGAAGAGTCCCCGCGCCAGCGCGCGACCCAGCGCTTCCCGCAGCGAGCGGGTGATATGCGTTTCGTAGCGATTCACTTCGTAGGGTTCGCGGGCAAAGGACTGCACTGTGCGAATACCGGCAATGGTTTCTTCCAAAATGGCCGTTGCCTCGGCCAGGGCGTCCTGGACGCGCGTGCTGCGCCGGCGGATGTTTCGCCCAAAAAACGCAAAGCTCACGACCAGCACCGGAATGAGCGCCAGCAACAGGCAGGCCAGCCGCCAGTCAATCCAAAAGAGAAACGCCGTTCCGCCGGTGAAGACGATGACCTGCCGCATGGCTTCGGCCAGGCTCAACGTGACACTGTTTTGAATGGCTGTGACATCCGATGCGATGCGCGAGGTGAGTTCACCCGTGCGCCGATTCGCAAAAAAAGTTACATCCAGTGAAAGCAAATGTCGGTAAAGGTCGCGGCGCACATCAGCCACGAGCTTTTCACCAACATAGTTGAGCAAGTAGGTTCGCCCAAAACTCAGAACCGATTGAACTACCAAAATGCCCGTCAAGAGCGCCAGCACGGGGTCAAGGGGCGAAAGCTGGTAGCCGGGAAAGAGCCGATTCAAAAGACCGGAAACAACTGCCAGCAGCGGCGCAAGGGCGGATGGCTTGTCTGGCGAGAAAATTGAGCCAAAGAGCGTCCCGACGAAAAGCGGGTAAATCAGCGCCAAACTTCCCGCGCCAACCAGGCAGAAAAAAGCCAGGGCAAAGTAAGGAACATACGGCGCGCCATACTTGGCCATCAGGCGGGCCGTGTCTTTGGCTGCGGCTTTCTTGTCAAACTTTTCCCTTCGCTCATCACGAGCGAGCAGCGGCGACGTTGAACTAGCTTGTGCGTTGGACATGTCGGGGAACGGCTTCGTCGAACAGCTTCAGGATTCAGGAGGAAGTAGCGAGGCCGTCGGGGGCGGCGTGCTCGTTGTCGTAGCCGTCTCGGTCACGGCCGGCGACGATATGGTTTTCCGTCGGCGGAGCATCCACGCACCAGCCACAAAGGCCGCGCAGCCCAGTGCAATGAACTGCGAGGTTGATAACGGCCCAACGGCGCCGCGTGGGTCGTCGCGCCAGATTTCGATGACAAACCGAATGACGGCATAGCCAAACAAATAAGCCAGGATGACCTGGCCGCGAAAGTGGCGGCGGTGAAAAAGCCACCCCAGCCCCAGGCACAGGGCCAGCGTGGCGGCGCTCTCGTAAAGTTGTGTCGGGTGAAGCGCCACGTCGTAGGGAACGCCAGTCAACTCATGGCCGCGCTCAGAAAAACGAACCCCGCACCAGGCAGTGGTTGGGCGACCCCAGCAGCATCCAGCGGCAAAGCATCCCAGGCGGCCGAAAAACTGTCCGAGCGCAATGCCCGGCGCGCACGCATCGGCAACCCGCCACCAGTCGAGGCGGTGCCGGCGGGTGAGCAGGATGCTGGCAAGCAGAGCCGCCAACAAGCCGCCGTAAAAGACACCCCCGGAGCGCAAGACATCGAGCGAGAATATCGCCCGCCAGTCATGGCGGAAGTTGTGCCACTCGACAATGACGAGGAGCAGGCGCGACCCAAGCAGCGAGGCAATCAGGGAGTAGAGAACGATGTCGAGCACCGTGCCACGCGGCAAGCCGTCCTGGACGCTAAACCGGCCAGCCAACCACATGCCACTCAGAAAACCAATGGCGAGCAAAACGCCATAGGTATTGACGATGAAACCCGTGCCGGGGATTTCAAACAGTTCAGGAAACATGCTTTGTCCTCGCCACCGGCGATTATCCTGGAAAGTTACCTGAACGCCAACGTCTGACTGCGGTTTATGCCGGAACGGCCAGTCCGGCGCGTGGCGCGTCCGCTCGGCTTGTCGTTTTCGAGCGGCTTCGTCAAGCTACCGAACCAGCGCGCAAGACACCTGCCACGCGAGAAGTTTTCATGCCGGCTCTGTTCCCGTCTTTTGCCAAAGTCAACCTGTCCCTTGAAGTCATCGGGCGGCGCTCCGACGGCTATCACGAGCTACGGACGGTTTTTCAAACCATCGAGCTACATGACCTGTTGGAAATCGAAGTCACGGCGGACCCTTCGATTGCGCTCACCTGCGACGATCCGACGCTGACCTGTGATGACCAAAATCTGGTGGTGCGCGCGGCGCGGTTGTTGCAATCCACTGCCGGCGTTACCCACGGGGCGCGTATCCACCTTCAAAAACGTATTCCCATGCAAGCCGGACTCGGCGGTGGCAGCAGCAACGCCGCCGTCACGCTCCTGGCCTTGGAGCAGCTCTGGGGGGCTGCGCTGTCGGTAGCCACCCGCCAGCGCCTGGCCGCGCAGCTTGGGGCTGACGTGCCATTCTTTCTGGTTGGCGGGACGGCCCTTGGGCTGGGGCGCGGCGACCGCATCACGCCGCTCCCAGACGCCAATCTTCCCACCATCGTCGTCGTGAACCCCAAGGTGGCGATACCAACCGGCCCGGTCTTCCGCGGCTTACAAGCAGAGTTGACAGATGAGCTAACTATCCATACACTGACCGCTTGCTCGCCAGACAACATCAATTGGTTGGCGGCAGGCAATGACCTCGAAGCGGTCGTCTTTCGCGCTTTTCCACTGGTTCGGGAAGTGCGCGACCGGCTCCGTGCGCTGGGTGCGCATCTGGCGCGGATGTCAGGCAGCGGTAGCACGGTTTTTGGTCTCTTCGAGGATGCGGCGGCTGGTGAAGCCGCGCGGCAGATTTGCTTGGAGGCTGGGTGGCTCGCTTGGACTTCGCCCGCGCTTGGTCGAGAAACGTATGCTCGACGGATTGGGGTGACTGGAAGCTATCCACCTTCGTAATTTCGTTGGCAGATCGTCCAATGGTAGGACAAGCGCCTTTGGAGCGCTGAATCAAGGTTCGAGTCCTTGTCTGCCAGCCAGTCTTTGCGACGCATCACGTGCGACGTTTGGCTCCGTGGTGAGCGAAGCGTCGCACGTGTTCGTCAGTGGGGGATGAGGTTAACTAGTCATGAGTGGGATGCGCGTGTTCTGCGGCAACGCCAATCGTCCCCTGGCGGAAGAAATTTGTCGCTACCTTGGCATTCAAATTGGCGATGCCAACACGACGCGCTTCAGTGACGGCGAGTTCAATTATCAGATTAATGAAAACGTCCGTGGGGCGGATGTCTTCATTGTTCAGCCGACCTGTCCGCCGGTAGATAGCCACGTTGTCGAACTACTGATCATGCTCGATGCCTTTCGGCGTTCCTCGGCTGAACGCATCACGGCCGTCATTCCATACTTTGGCTACGCCCGCAAGGACCGGAAAGACCGCCCGCGAGTGCCCATTTCGGCCAAAGTGATGGCGAATATCATCACCACCGCCGGGGCAACGCGAGTGTTGACCATGGACCTGCACGCTGGGCAGATTCAGGGGTTTTTTGATATTCCGGTGGATCACCTCTACGCCGCTCCGGTGCTGCTCGATTACTTCGCCAAGAAAATGCTGGATAACCTAGTTGTCGTCGCGCCTGACGCCGGCGGCGTCGAACGCGCGCGGGCCTATGCCAAGCGCCTGGATGCTGATCTCGCCCTGGCTGACAAGCGCCGCGACAAAGAGCAGGCCAACACGGTTGAGGTGATGAACATCGTCGGGAACGTCAAGGGCCGGCCGGCCCTCATCGTGGACGATATGGTGGATACGGCTGGGTCGTTGACACAGGTGGCGCAGGCGATTGCCGATCAGGGCGCAACGTCCGTTTACGCCTGTTGTACCCATGCGGTGCTTTCTGGTCCGGCGCTCGAACGCATCGCACAGTCGCCGATTGAGGAACTCGTTGTCACCAACACCATTCCGCATCCCAACCTGCCGCTGGCCAAGATTCGGGTCTTGAGCGTGGCCGGGCTGCTTGCGGAAGCCATTCGTTCGATTCACACGGCAACGTCGGTCAGTCGTCTTTTTGTATGAAACGTTTTTCGTAAGAAACGTTTGACCATTGGAAGCAGAGAGGAAAGGGAATCGGTACGTCGTCATGATTGCTGAGACAGTTATTGAAGTGCAGCCGCGTCAGAAGCTTGGTTCAAATGAAGCGCGCCGCAATCGGCGGGCAGGTTCGATCCCGGTCAACGTGTATGGTCGCAAGCAGCCATCATTCAACGGCTTGGTGGATCGCAAAGCCTTTGCTGCCTTTGTGCGCACCGGCATCAGCCGGGCGACAGTGTTCAACATCAATCTGCCAGAGGAAGGTCTCGTTCCGGTGATCATTCGGGAAGTCCAAACCCACCCGGTTCGGGGGTCTATTGAACATCTTGATTTCTTCCGGGTGGCACTGGATGAACCGGTCAAGACGCCGGTGCCGCTTCGGTTGCAGGGTGAGCCGTTGGGTGTTCGGCAAGGTGCGGTGCTGCAACGCGGGGTGCGCACGCTGACCATCAAGTGCTTGACTTCCCGATTGCCCAAGGAAATTGTGGTTGATATTGCCGACTTGAAGATTGGTGGCCGGATTTATGCCCGTGATATTCCGCTTCCAGACGGCGCGCAGCTTTTGTCTCCCGCGACACAGCTTGTGGCGTCGTTGGTCGGGACGCGCGCTTCGGCGGAAGCGACGGCGGCCGCGGCCAGTGAAGCTCCGAAGAAAGGCAAGAAGTAGCTTGTCTGTGAAGTGCGTGGTGGGACTCGGCAATCCGGGCGCGCCCTATGCGCTGACGCGCCACAACATCGGCTTCTTGGTGGTAGATACCCTGGCCGAGCGCGCCGGCAAGCCGGTTAAGCTGCTTGAGTGTGAAGCGTTGACAGGGCGTATGACCGTCGGGCCTGAGTCGGTTTTGCTCGTCAAGCCCCAGACCTTCATGAACGCTTCCGGTCAAGCCGTTGCGCCGTTGTGCGCCAAGTATGGCGTCAACCCACAGCAGGATTTACTTGCCATCGTGGACGATGTGGCGCTGCCGTTTGGTCGTTTGCGCTTGCGCGGCAAGGGCAGCGCCGGTGGACACAATGGTTTGAAGTCGCTGGCGGCAAAGCTCAAAACCGAGAACTATGCCCGCCTGCGGATTGGCATCGGGCCGGAGCATCCGGTTCGCAACTTGGCAGATTTCGTGCTTGGCAATTTTTCGGCGGCGGAGCGCGCCGCCTTGCCTGAACTAACGACCCGCGCTGCTGACGCCGTTGAGGCCTGGGTTCAGCAGGGCATCGAGCCAGCCATGGCGCGGTTTAATGCCTGAACGTTACCGGCGTCTTGGCGCGCCGACCATTCCTTGCTTCCGTCACTGGAGCGGAGGCGTCAGTCGTGAGGCTGAGTCCGAAAGGAGTTACGAGTGAATACGAAGCTTGATCGTTTGTATGAAGTCATGTTTGTGCTTGACCCTGATCTGGCAGAGGAAGAAACCGACAAGATTGTCGAGGCGCTTTCCGGCCAGATCAGCGGACAGGGCGGTGTGGTCAATAAGGTAGAAAAGATCGGTCGTCAGCGGCTGGCTTACATGATTCGTAAGGGAAGCCGTAAGTTTTACGAAGGCTTTTACGTGCTGCTCCATGTCAACGGCACGGGGCGCGAAATTGCTGAAACGGAACGGCGGCTGCGCGTGCTCGATCCGGTCATTCGCTTTTTGACCGTACGGGTGGATGAAGACCTCAAGCGCGCCCAGAAAATCAAGGCACGGCGTGATAGCCGCCTGCAAGCGCGGGCGGCACGGCGCGCATCGGAAAGCAACGGCGCTGAACCAGAAGGCGAAGAGTAGCCGCTCCAAACGAAAGGCAGGGTGACAACCGATGGCGATAATGGAACTACTACTGAAGGAAGATGTCGAGCACCTCGGCGTCCGGGGCGACATCGTGAAAGTCCGGGCTGGCTATGGGCGCAACTATTTGATTCCCAAGGGGCTGGCACTGATGGCCACCCGCGCCAACGTCAAGCTCATCGAGCGGGAGCGGCAACGGCTGGTCAAGCTGGCCGAGGCGGAGTTGGCTGCGGCCCAGTCGCTTGGTGAAAAGCTGAACGCCACGACGCTGACCTTCCAGCGCAAGGCCGGTGAAAACGGGACGCTCTATGGTTCGGTCACATCCATGGACATTGCCGAGGCGCTGGCGGCCCAGCAGCTTGAGATTGATCGCCGGCGGATCGTCCTGAAGGAAGCCATCAAAGCCCTTGGCGACTATGAAGTGACGGTCAAACTGCACCGTGATGTCGCCGCGACGATCAAGGTGAGTGTGGTGTCTGATGCGCCAAAGCCGACGACCCCGGATGAGCATCCACCAGCCGGTGAGTCGGTTGCGTCATAGCGCCAAGCCAGCCAAGCCCATGAACCAGCCAAGCCCATGAAAGCGACCGTGCATGTGACGCTCAAGCCAGGGGTTTTGGACCCACAGGGCCAAACCATTCAGCAGGCGAGTGAGGCTATTGGCTTCACTCGCATTGCGGAGGTGCGCCAGGGGAAGTTCTTTGAGGTAGAACTGTCCGACGGCGATGATCCGGCCGCGGCGCGTGCCGAGTTGGAGCGCTTTGCGCGTGAGGTGCTGTCTAATCCGGTGATCGAGGACTACCGCATCGAATTCCTGAGTGCCTAGAGCAGAAAGGTGCGCCGGACCAAATCGAGTGCGACCTGCGAAGCGAGGTGACGAATGCGGTCGCGGTCGCCCGGTAGAATGAACTTCCGGTGCGTGACGACGAAGTCACCGGCGATGCCGACATAGACCAGTCCGACCGGCTTTTCGTCGGTTCCGCCGTCGGGACCGGCAATACCGGTGATGCCAACGCCAATGGTCGTGCCGGCGCGCGCTTTCACACCAGCGGCCATGGCTTCCGCGACTTCGGCGCTCACCGCGCCGTGCTCGCTGATCAGTTCTGCCGGAACATCCAGAAGGCGGGTTTTAGCGGCATTGGAGTACGCCACCACGCCTTCAAGAAAGTACTGCGAGCTGCCCGGCACATCGGTGAGGCGTTTGGCGACGAGTCCGCCGGTGCAGCTTTCGGCCGTGGCGATGGTGTAGCCTTTGACCGTCAGCCGCAGTCCAACAATTTGCTCCAGTGTTTCCCCACGGTGGGAAAACACATTTGCACCCAGCACGTCCTCAACTTGTCCGACCAGCTCATCCAGCAGGGTGTCGGCTTCATCATCGGAGGGCGCTTTGGCTGTGAAGTGCAGTTCGACCTCGGTGTTGTTGAACAGAATGGTCGTCGTCGGGTTGGTGTAGCGGGTGTAAATCGGCGCAATCAGGCTATCCACCTGTGATTCGCCCATGCCGGCCACCCGCAGCGTACGGGTGCGCAAGCGGACATGACCGGCCAGTGGCTCCAGGTGAAGACGGACCTGCTGTGTAAACATCGGCCGCATCTCACGGGGCGGGCCGGGCAGGACGATCAACTGCCGGTCGCCTTCCCGCAGGATGAGACCCGGCGCCGTCCCATAGTCGTTGCTCAAGGGCGTCGCATCGCGTGGCACCAGGGCCTGGCGCTCGTTGTTCGGCGACATGGGCAGGCCACGGATTTCAAACTGATGTCGAATGCGGTCGAGAATATCAGGTTGCAGCACCAACGGGCGTTGCATGACGCGGGCGACGACCTTGCGGGTGATGTCGTCCTCGGTTGGCCCGAGTCCGCCGGTCGTGATCACGATTGGCGAGTTACGCAGCGCGTCCCGAAGCGTTTCCTCCAGGAAGGGTTCGTCGTCGCCAACAACCGTTTTGCGGCGAACCGCAATGCCAAGTGCATTGAGTTCGGCGGTCAGCCATAACGAGTTGGTATCACTCCGGAACGGGGTCAGGAGTTCCGAGCCAATGGCGATGATTTCAGCGTGGGGCATGGGCGCACCGGTGCATAGGGCGTTGCCGAGCAGGATAGTTCCGATAAGGTATGTTAGGTCAGATCGGGGCGTGGCACGAAGCCATCTTCGCCGGGCGGAAACCGCGTTTCCTGACAGTCAAGTTCAGCCAGGAAGCGCAGGCGTTGGGTGGGTTGGGGGAGGCTGCCGGTGTCTGGCGCACTGCGCTGGGCCGCCCAGGAGAGCGAAAGTTGGCGCTCGGCGCGCGTCACGGCCACGTAGAGCAACCGCCGTTCTTCTTCAAGTTGCTTGGCTTCCTTGTCGGAGCTGGGTTTGGAAGGCGCGCCGTTGAACTCATTTGGTCGTTGTGGCTCTTCAAGCGCCGGCAACCACACGTAAGCAAACTCCAGGCCCTTGGCGGCATGGATGGTCATCAGGGTGACAGCGTCACAGTCGCGCCAAGTATCGGCCGCCGTGAACAGGCGCGTGAAGTCCAGGAGTCCGGTCATGCCCTCCCGAACTGGCAGGTCGTCGTAGCGTTTGGCAAGCGCGGCCAGCGTCATGGCCGGACGGCTCAGGGGGGTGCCGGCTGCCGCGCCGACCCGGCGTCGCCACACCGCTAAGGCGTGGCTTCCTGCCGGATCATCCGCCAGCCACCGCATGAGGTCTCCTCCGCCGGAGGTCTTCCACATTGCCGCGCCGGACTGAAACAGGTCCGACGCTTCAGCCTGGGCTTCGTCCATTTCCAGCAGCATGGCCAGCGCCAGGATGCCCAGTGTGTCCGTGCCAAGGGTTGCGCTCCGGCGCTCGTTGTAATCCGCTTGCAGGCGTTCAAACACACCGGCCAGCGTTTTGACATCATCTAGGGCGCGGTGTGCGGTTCCGGTGTCAATGCCGTGCAGGGCGGCGAGGTCTTCCAGGCGAAAACGCTTGACGGTTGGGTGGCCGGCGTAAAGCTGACGCGCGAACAACAGCGTGTCGAACAGTGGATTGTCGAGGGTATGCCCTACCTCCCGCAAGCGGCGTTTGAGGATCGGGAAATCAAACGCCAGCCCATTGTGCGCCACCAGTAGGTCATTTCCGATCAGGTTGCGGAAGTCGGCGGCCACCTCGGCGAAGGTTGGCGCGCCGGCCACATCCTCCGGCGTAATGTGGTGTGTCGCTTGCGCGCCTGGCGAAATCGGCTCCAGGGTTGGATGGACCAGCGTGCTGTAAGACGCATCCGTGAGGTTGCCGTCCCGGACGCGCACCGCTGCCAGTTCGACGATGTCGCAGCGTTTGGGGTCTTTGTCGGTTGTTTCCAAATCGACGACGGTGTAATCCCGAAACAACGGACGCAGGGTGTGGGCAAGGTAGGCGCGCGCTAGCTTCCAGAGGACAACGAAGCCGCTTGGTTGCCCACCCCGCTCACTGACCGGCAGCGTGTCGGTCGCGATTCGCAGGTGCGCGCGCGCCGGTTGGGCGAGAGGACCGAGCTGGTTGCCCAAGGTAATGACCGCGGTAAACTTCCAGCGCGCTAGGGCGGCCTGCATCGCGGTCGCATCCAAAGCCAACAAAACCGTTTTCTCTTTTGGGAGCGCATCGCCAAGCGCGCTCCGGGGCAGAATTTGAAAGCCCGCTTGCCCGGCGAGGGTGTAGGTCAGCAGGTAGGTCGCGGTCTTCTCATGGAGCGGGGCGGACGCGGCAACCACCAGCGCGCCGCCGACTTCCGAGAGCCGCGCCAACCAGTTGACGCCCTTGTGGAGGTCATCGGCTGGTGGCGTCAGCGCCGGTGGTTGCGCCGCGTCAGGCTCAAAAAACGCGCCTACCGCGGCAATCCACGCCGAGAGACAGGGGGCGCTGTCAAGGTAGGTTTTCCCCAGGCTCAACAGGCTCACGACGCGCCCGGCTGCCCGGCGCAGTCCGGCGTCCTCGTCGCCGAGCGCGACCCAGAGCGCATGCCGGAGGGGTTGCTTCGCGGTCTTCAGCGGTTGACAGCGCTGTTCAAAGGTGCGGCGAGTCGCGTCATCGGTCAGGACGCCGATCAGTTCGGCCACGGCCAGGTCGTCGTCAGGATTGAGCGTTGCCCGCATCAACAAGAGAAAGCGCTTGACTTCCGGCGCTTCATACACGCTAACCCTTCGGACAACTTGGCACGGAATGCCCATCGGCAGCAGTGCTGCTTCCAGGGCTTCGCCGGTTTTGTGATAGCGATAAAGGACGGCCATCTCCGAAAAGGGAACACCGAGGTAGTGCGCGTGGCGAATCTCGGCCGCAATGCCGCGAATTTCCTCTGCCGCATTGACGTAGCTGCACAATCGCACCGCTTCGCCTGGGGGATGGTGGGCGCGGGGTGTTTTGTCAAACAGCCGCGGCGACTGCCGCATGAGCCGGTTTGCGGCCGCGACGATGTTGCCGGAACAGCGGTAGTTGGTTTCAAGCCGGAATACCGCCGCGTCCTGGCCGCCGAGAAACTCGGTGAAGAACTGGTGAATGTTTTCGGGATGCGCGCCGCGCCAGGCAAAAATGGATTGGTCGTCATCCGCAACCGCAAAGACCGGAATGACGTTGTGGCGAGCCTTCGTCGGTGGGTCAAGGTCAAGCGCCAGCCGCTTGAGAATGGCGTATTGCGCCCGGTCGGTGTCCTGGAATTCATCCACCAGGATCATCTGGAGTCGCTGGCGGACGACCGCCAACACGTCCGCGTCATCGAGCAGCCGTTCCGTCAGCAACAGAATGTCGTCAAAGTCAATGAGGGCGTTCCGGCGCAGATAATCCTCATACTCGGCAAAGAGCGGATTGTCCTGGCGCAGGGCCGCGTACTGCTCCCGCGCAAATGTCGGTCGGCGTCGGTCGCCAACGCGACATTGGGAAAAGTGACCCAGGATGGTGCGCGCATTGGAAGGTTGTATCCCGGGTTTGAGCCGCAGCAGGGCCTCCACCTGGGTCTTTTCATCAGCCACGCCAAAATGCTTGGGAAGCCCGACCTTGTCCGGGTACTGGCGCAGCAGTTGGATGCAAAAGCCGTGAAAGGTGCCAACGGTGAGGTGTCCGGCCGTATCAGGCAGGAACCGGCGCAACCGGTCACGCATTTCTTCGGTCGCCTTGTTCGTGTAGGTGACGGCCAGGATCGCCGCCGGCGGGACGTTCAGCGCGCTGACGGCATAGACGGCGCGGTGGGCAAGCGTCCGGGTTTTTCCCGTGCCGGGGCCGGCCAGAACCAGGCAGGACTGAAGGGGCGCTTCGACGGCGCAGCGCTGTTCTGGGCTAAGTTGGGTATCCATGGTGGCCGTCATCGAGTCGTGGGTTGGTAACGAGTAGCTTAGGTTGCTCAACCTAGCGCAAACTGGTGTAAGGCAAACCAAACATCCGGGCCGCGATGTGGATGCTTTCAGGCCGGCTCATGGAATGCCATCCGCTCCGGTTGCCGCTCGAAGAGACGCAACTGCTTCGTTCCGTCGGTTCGGTAGTTGGTGATGACCAGTTCCGTGATCTTGCCGCGCTTACCACGGTTGCAGTTAATCGCTCGGCCGGCTTGAATCTCATCAATCACGAAATCTGGCGTATCATAAAGTGCGCGGACAACGTCTGTGTCTGAGTTGGAAATCATGACATAGATGTCGTTTAGACTCAGTTCAACACAAACATCACGCAGTTTTTTCTGACTGGCTAAATCAAAGCCATCGGCATGATAGGCAGTGAAGTTGGATGTTTGTGAAACTGGCACATAAGGCGGATCGAAATAGACCCAATCGCCTGGTTTGACCCGACCAATAACTGTCTCAAAAGAAGTGCAAATAAGGTCAACATTTTGGAGAGCAACCGAAACGGCCAACAGGTTCTCCTTGTCAAAGTACGTTGGCGAGTCATAGCGCCCAAATGGAACATTGAATTTTCCACGTTGATTGACCCGGTATAAGCCGTTATAGCCGGTTTTATTGAGGTAAATCATGCGCGCGGCCCGTTCTGGTCGGCTCAGCCTCCAGGGGTCTCTGGCGCGCACTTCGTAGTAGTATTCCCGGTGGTGCTGAAATTCAGACAGAAGTCGCATGACCTCGGTGACCTCATCGCGGATGGCCAAGTAAGTATCAATCAGCTCAGGATTGACATCCGACAGGCTGGCATGCCGAAGACGACCTTCACGATAGAGGCGAAAAAAGAGGGCTCCGCTGCCAACGAACGGCTCATGGTAGGTTCTCATCACCGTCGGTCGGCGCTCCAGCAAAGCCGCGGCCAGGCGTGCCTTGCCGCCGGCCCACTTGAGAAATGGCCGTGGAACAGTCAGGTTGCCCATGTCATAACCCAAAATACAGGCGTAGCCACTCTTCTAACTCATCAAACCATACGGCCTTTCCGGTGGACATCAAGTAGCCTTTCATATTCATTGAAAAACCCTCTCCAGCAAGAACAACGATACCAGGGATCGGCCAGTGTGAAATGTCTTGAATTGTCGCTGGCACTTTTTCCTCTGCCGTTCCCGGAGTAGCTTGAAATTTGCATTCGATGCCCAGTGTCTTCCCGGTTTTTCCATCGGTAACGACGACATCAATCAAGCGCTTCTGCCCCCAGAGTCTTCTAGCCGCTTTTACCTCAGTTCGCGCGTTTAGTCCGAGTTTCTGAGCCAAAGCAACGACTTGCTGTTTGAGCTGGTTGCCACTCAGGGGAGCTTTTCCTTTACCCGGCATAGGAATCTTTCTGTACCGACGTGTTCGGTCGCATCTATCAGAATGGCAAAACCAGCAGAATGGCAAAACCAGCCTATGCGCGAGGTTGCCGTAGCGCCGCCTGTGCCGCTGCCAAACGCGCAATCGGCACGCGGTATGGCGAGCAACTCACATAGTCGAAGCCAAGCTCATGACAGAATGCTACCGAAGATGGCTCCCCGCCATGTTCGCCGCAAATGCCTACCTTGAGCGTTGGCCGCGCCGCGCGGCCCTTTTGCGTCCCGATGCGCAGGAGTTCGCCGACCCCCTCCCGATCCAGCACCTGGAAGGGGTCGTCGGCCAGGATTTTCCGCTCGACGTACATCGGGAGAAACGTCCCGGCATCGTCGCGTGAAAAGCCGAAGGTGGTTTGGGTGAGGTCGTTGGTGCCGAAGCTGAAAAACTCGGCGACGGTTGCAATCTTGTCGGCCGTCAGCGCCGCGCGCGGTAGTTCGATCATGGTTCCAACCAAGTAGGGAATCATCACGCCGGCCGCCTGTTGGACTTCGTCGGCCACTCGCCGCACGATGGCTTCCTGGGCACGGAGTTCGTTGACATCACCGACCAGCGGGATCATGACTTCCGGCAGAACGGTTATGCCGCGCCGCGCCACCTCGACAGCCGCTTCAAAAATGGCGCGCACCTGCATTTCAGTAATCTCTGGGTAAGCAATGCCGAGGCGACAGCCACGGTGACCAAGCATCGGGTTGTGTTCACGCAGGGCCGCGACCCGTGACTGGACATCTTGAACCGATAGGTTGAGCTTGGCCGCCAGCGCTGCAATCTCTTCATCGGTGTGGGGCAGAAACTCGTGAAGGGGTGGGTCCAGCAGCCGAATCGTCACCGGAAAGCCATCCATGGCTTCAAAGATACCCACGAAATCGGCGCGTTGCATCGGAAGCAGCGCCTCAAGCGCCCCTCGGAAAAGCCGCGCGGGTGTTTCCAGTTCGGCTTCCAACGCCGCGCGTTCGGCTTCCAACGCACTAACTTTTTGGGCATCTCCCCTGAGGCGCTCCAAGTCGCCAGCGACTTTGTCAAGAGCCGCGATGAGCCGCTGATAGGTTCCCGAAACCATGATCATCTGGCGGACACTATCAATTCGCTCTCCTTCAAAAAACATGTGTTCGGTGCGACAGAGTCCGATGCCTTCCGCGCCAAAACTGCGCGCCACCCGCGCGTCGTGCGGGGTATCGGCGTTGGTTCGGACGCGCATCTTCCGGGCGTCGTCCACCCAGCGCATGAAGGTTTCAAATTCAGCGCCGATTTCTGGTGACACCAGCGGAACATCGCCTAACAAAATGCGTCCGGTTGTGCCGTCAAGGGTAATGAAGTCGCCTTCGGCCAGGGTCTGGCCACCTAGGCGCATACCTGTGGCATCGAGGATGAGTTCGCCACAACCCGCAATGCAGGGTTTGCCCATGCCGCGGGCAACGACGGCCGCATGGGAGGTCAGTCCGCCGCGAGCTGTCAGAATGCCCTGGGCGGCGACCATGCCATGAAAGTCTTCCGGTGAAGTTTCCGCGCGCACCAGGATGACGCGCTCGCCGGACTGTGCGCGCTTTTCAGCCACATCTGGGTCAAACACGACCGCGCCAGCGGCCGCTCCGGGGCTGGCCGGGAGTCCTTTGCCCAGCAGCGTGATGTCGGCTTTGGGGTCCACCATCGGATGGAGTAGCTGATCAAGGTGATTCGGCTCGACGCGCAACACCGCCTCTTCTGGCGAGATGATGCCTTCTTGCACCAAATCAACGGCAATTTTGACTGCCGCCGCGCCCGTGCGCTTGGCATTGCGCGTCTGGAGCATCCACAACTTGCCCCGTTCGATGGTGAACTCCAAATCCTGCGCATCGCGGTAGTGGCGTTCAAGGCGCGCGGCGACTTCACAAAACTGCGCGTACACATCCGGCATTGTTTCGCGCAGCGCTTCGAGCTTTTGCGGTGTGCGGATGCCGGCTACCACGTCTTCGCCCTGGGCATTGGGCAGATATTCACCGAACAACACCGGCTCGCCAGTTGAAGGGTTGCGCGTGAAGGCAACGCCTGTGCCCGAGTCATCGCCCATGTTGCCAAATACCATGGCGACGACATTGACTGCCGTGCCCAGGTCGTCGGGAATCTTGTTCAATCGGCGATAGTCCACGGCGCGCTTGCCATACCAGGAGTTGAAAACCGCGCAGATGGCCAGTCGGAGTTGCTCGTAAGGATCGTATGGAAACGGATTGCCAGTTTCCCGTTCGACGATGGCTTCAAACTGCGCGACGAGCTGTTGCAGGTCGGCGGCAGTGAGTTCGATGTCTTGCCGAATGCCACGCTCAGCCTTCAAGGTTTCGAGCGCGTGGTCGAACCGCTCACCGGGAACCCCCAGAACAATGCGTCCGAACATCTGGATGAAGCGGCGGTGGGCATCACGGGCAAACCGTTCGTTGTTGGTCTGTTGGATGAGTCCCTGCGCGGTCGTGTGGTTCAGACCAAGGTTGAGGACGGTATCCATCATGCCCGGCATCGAGAATTTCGCTCCCGACCGAACCGAGACCAGCAACGGGTTAGTCGCGTCACCAAATGTCTTGCCGACGGCGGCTTCGACTTCGCGCAGGGCCGCGCAGGATTCCTCCCAAACATCCGCCGGCAACTGATTGCCCGCCGCATAGTAGCGATGGCAAACCGCAGTCGTGATGGTGAAGCCTGGTGGAACGGGCAGGCCGGCTGCCGTCATTTCGGCCAGCCCGGCCCCTTTGCCTCCAAGCAGGTCTTTCATCGCGCCGTGCCCGTCGGCTTTACCGGCAATGAAGCGATAGACATTTTTTTGTGATGCGACATGGGGTGTCATCAGAAAACCTCATCGGGGATGCAAAAATGGTTGAATTCGTGATGGCGCACCGTCAACCGTATCAAAACTTGTACTTCGCTAGCCCACAACTGTCGAGCAGTCCCTGGACGTACTTGGCCTGGCCGTCAAGGTAGTCGCGGCTACGTCCATACTCGCCGCCCTTGAGCACTGGGTTGAGCGCCACGCCTTCCAGCAAGGCCTGGCGGTCAAGGCCGTCGGCAACACACCATAGCGCGAGCTGAAACGGTGTCAGGTCAAGCTTCTGGGGTGGCAAGCCCGACCCCGGCGGCGGCGGCGGTGGTTCGGGGGGACGGTTTGCCGCAAAGCACGTCACGAATGCGTACACATCGCCTTCGGTCAGGTTTCCAAGGGTGTAAACCGTTTCGCGCGTCATGGATAGTTTTCGACGCGAGAGCGAGAAGACTTCGATGTTACGCTGCGCCGTTTGTCCGGCATCCAGCGCAATCTCCTCTCGATTGGTCACAACGAGGTCGGTGATGTCAGGACTCTGGCTACGTAGGAGTTGCCCCGGCTCGATGACGACAATCAGTGGCTTGTTGCCGGTGTTGCGGAGCGAAATTTCAATGATACGCCCAAAAAATGGCTGCTCTGGACGCAGGGCCATTCCCAGGCGTTCGATCCGGACTTCCCCGCGCGCTATCCGCTCCGCCAGGGCCGGACGGGTGATGCTTTCATGCGCATGGCGCGGCGTCTCCCGGCAGGCTGGACTCAATCCTCCAGCCAACAGTCCAATCACCAGCAACCACGGTACTGATCGGCGACCAGGACGCCTTATCTCAACATGTTCTACCATCGGACGGCCATGGCGCCCCAGGTTACTCCGGCGCCAAACGACGCAAAGACAATCAAGTTGCCTGGCTTGACGCGCCCGGCTGTGACACATTCATCGAGCGCGATGGGGATTGATGCCGACGATGTGTTGCCCATGCGCTCGATGTTGGCATAAATGCGCTCGCTCCCAATGTCGAGACGGTTGGCAACCGCGTCGGTGATCCGTTGATTGGCCTGGTGCGGAATGAATAAATCCACATCGGACGGCGTCAGCCGTAGCTCATCGAGAATCTGTCCGACGGTATCGGACATGCTTCGAACCGCGACTTTGAAGAGTTCATTGCCGCGCATCTTGATGTAGTGCAGGCGTTGCTCGATGGTCTCCGGGCTAGCCGGATAGCGTGTGCCGCCGCCCGGCGTGTAAAGCAAATCAGCGTAGTTGCCATCGCTCAGAATCCGGTGCGCCAGGATGCCACGTCCGGGGGCAACGGGCCCAAGGACGGCGGCCCCGGCCCCGTCCCCAAAGATGACGCAGGTGGCGCGGTCGGTGTAGTCCACGAAGCGAGAAAGCAACTCCGCTCCGATCACGAGCGCATGGCGACAATGTCCGGCTTCGATGAATGACCGTGCGGTAGCCAGACCATAGATGAAGCCCGAACAGGCCGCCACGAGGTCATAGGCGGCGGCGCGTCTGGCCCCTAGTTTCGACTGAATGAGGCACGCCGTCGAGGGGAGCATCATGTCGGGGCACACCGTCGCGCAGATAATGAGGTCAAGGTCGTTGGGCGCGATTCCGGCGGCATCGAGGGCGCGTTGGGCGGCAATGGTGGCAAAATGAGATGTGGTTTCGTCTGGGGCAGCGATGCGGCGTTCACGGATGCCCGTCCGAGATACAATCCATTCGTCGCTCGTTTCGACCATCTTTTCGAGATCGGCATTGGTCAGGGTGCGTTCTGGCAGGGCGCGCCCGGTTCCGATGATTCCAGCAGCTTGGGTGGGCATGGGTGAAACTCCAGTCTTCAGAAAAATAAACAAGCGCGAAAAGAAACGAGCGCGGCCAAGGCGTTGGGTGGGGAGCCACTCAGGCTGACGCTCGGCTAGGTTGTGGGAAGCGACGGCGGCGCGGTTGGGTCAAATCTTTCGAGGGTCATGATGGCGGCGCGGACGGCGGCCGGCAACGGGGCCTTGCGCTGGTTGCGGTAATCATACGACACGATGAGACCGTCGCCCTGGGCGGCAACTTTGCCATGCCGGTGGCTGGCGATGGTGAAGCGCATGACGAAGCGATCATCACCCAGCCCGCTGACCCCGGTTCCGACTGAAATGGTGTCTGGGTAGGTCAACGGCCATCGAAACCGGCATTGCGTATGCGCCACGATGGGTCCGACCGACTGGGCAAAGTCAAGGCCGAAGGCAATCCGCTCGAAGTAAGCGATCCGGGCGCTTTCAAAGTAGCGGAAATACACGGTGTTGTTGACATGCTGCGCGGCATCCATATCGCCCCAGGCAACGGGAATGGTAATGATGACGGGATACCCCGCCAGCGCTTCTAGCGGCGGTGTGGTGGGACTGGTCATGATGAAAGCGTAAGTAAATAAACGCGCGAGTCGCGTTGTTTCGAGCACGGTCTAGGTTGAGTTTGCTCCGCGAATGGTCATCCGGCACGCAAACGCAAAGCTGGGTAGCTAGCTTGCACGCCCGCGCCGTATCGTACCGTTGAGTGAAATACTGTCACCGCATCCTACTAAACCGACGCACAGCTTGGGTAGGCCAATGTCAGAACTGTTGCCACGCGCCGTCAATGTCAACCGCACCGAGGGAACGCTCTCCGTTGTTTGGCCGGATGGCACGGCCACGACCGTCCCGTTGATGAAACTTCGGCAGGTGTGTCCCTGCGCAACCTGTGCCGAGTCCCGTGGGGAGAACCCACACCCTGGGTTGCTCGAAGCGCCACCGGCAGCCAAACCGCGTTCGCGTGGGCTTCCGATGCTGGGCGATGTGCGTAAGTTCCAGATCAGCGGCATGCACCATGTGGGTCGCTATGCCCTGGGCGTGACGTGGGCCGACAACCATCAGAGCATTTATTCGTGGACGTTTTTGGCAGAAATGAAAGCTGCTCCGCCGTCTTCGACATAGGTTTCTAGCTTGCCGGAAGCCCTCCAACCGGTGGGCAGTGGGTGACGTGCGACGTGGCTTTCGACAAGTCGGTGGCTTTCGACAAGTCGTCGGAAAGGTGGATAGGTTTTTCGCCCAGATACGATGTGGCACCCGCGCCGTACCCAGTCAAAGGCGGCTTTTCAGTCGCGCTCTCAGGCGTCGCCCACAGAAGTTTTGGCGACCACTAACCGAGGCCGAGCGCACGAAAAAGCCGCCGGAGCAACCGGCGGCCGGTGGTGTCTCGTACGGGAGTCGAACCCGTGTTACCGCCGTGAAAGGGCGGTGTCCTAGGCCACTAGACGAACGAGACATACGAACGTGCAAAAAGAACAGGCCCGTAAGAACAAGCGCGTAGTTAGCCACAGGCAACTACTGGCTGTCAAGCTTTGCAGTTTCAAAAACAGGTCAAGCCCAGCTCGAAACCTGAACTCTGAGCAAGCGAAGTCGTTACGCGCTGCCCTGGCGCGGGAACATCTGGAGACCGCTTGGATTGGGGGTTCAAGTTGAGCTGCTGCATTGCTCGCTGGAGGTCGACGTCAATGTTCCGGCGAATGTCGTCAAGGGTGAGCTTAATCATGACATCCGGCGTGACCCCGCGCCCCTCGAGACGGACGCCACGCACGGTGCGGTAATCGCGGATGCTGATCTGGACTTTGCCGCCATCGGGCAGGGATTCCTGAATGCTCGCCAGGACCGCCCCGGCCGTCCGCCGGCCCAGGGCAATACCACGCCCGGTATCCTGAATGGCCGCCGCAAAAATTTCAGCCGCGCTTGCTGAGGTTTCGTCAATCATAACCAGTACCTCGCCCGTAAAGGCGTGGCGATTGCCACTGACGCGCAGGCGGAGCGGCTTTTGATTGCGCTGAATGAAATCACCAAAAACCACATCCTGGCGGTAAATGAGCCGCAGGCAGTCCGCCAGCGTGTCGAGCAAGCCCCCGGTGTTTTCACGGAGGTCAACGATGAGCGTTGTCGCGCGCGGGTTGGCGAGCAGTTGTTCCTCAATCCAGTCGGCGGTCTTGGGCGCGAATTCGCTGAACCGAATGTAGAGCACGCTGCCTTGAAGAAATTGAGCGCGCTGTTCTGGCGTCGTCGCAAAGGGGCGACAAGAAATTTCGATACGCTTCGGGTTGTCGTTTGAGTCCAGGAACTTGAGCCGTACCGATTGCCCGACTGCGAAGCGCTGACCGGGCTTGAACCCATCGAAAGGGCGCGAATCCAACTCGTCCAGAATCCAGCCTGGGCGCACCCCGGCTTCCTGAGCCGCCGAGCCGCCAAGGACGCGCGCGACCAGCCACTTGCCTTCGACTTTGCGCAACTGGACACCTAACCCAACGCGCGCGCCCTGTTTCTCTTCTTGCACGCGGCTGGGTGACAAGGCAAACGTGTGCTGGTCGTCCAGGTAGCTGAGAAGCTGGTTGATGGTGTTGTAGAGTGTGGTTTCGTTCGTTGCCACAAGCGCCTGCCGCCGAAACTGCTGGGTCAGGGCGCTCCAGTTTGCCCCGTGCAGCTTCGGGTCATAATACTTGCGCTCGACCAACTGACACACGGTATCGAAAACCCGCGCGTTGTGTTGTAAACCATTTCTCTTTGGTGGGCGGTCCTTGGTGGTGACTGGGTAAACAGATGCTGGCGTGCCGCCAAGTAGCAAAAGTCCAAGCAACAGCCCAAAAGTGATTTGCCGCAGTGGCTGCCAACGCCAACCCCAACTGAAAAGGTGACTTAGCCGAAAACGACGGACCATGGTGGTAAGTTGAGTAAATCCAGGTTAGCTAATAAAATATTGACGAACCGATGAAATTTACTGTCCGGCTGAGATGACGGCAAGCTGGAAAAGGGATGCGCAACTATGGTTGGATAAACGCCTGCAATGGCCGCCATGGCTTGGCGCAGGTCAGGTTAGAGCGTACGGTCAACAGGGAGAGCACAAAACACATGACGGAAACTGATGAGTCGAAGTTTGAAACGATGCGGCGCGAGAACCGGCTGGCGTGTCGCTTGCCGGCCGTGGTGGAAGGGTGGGACAAAGATGGTCTCAAGCAGGATGTTGCCGCCCAGTGTGTTTCAATCAGCCGGCGCGGCGCATGTGTGGTCACCCCGTTGGAAGTCGCGCTCGGCGAGAAGTTGACCCTGGCGCTTCCAACCATTAACGCCGAACGCAAGGAGATGATGGTCGTGGTGTGGGCCCGTGAGGTTGAGGGCGAGCGGCATGTTGGGTTAGGGCCAATTGACGAGGATACCTTCGTCATCTTCAGCGATGCGGCGGTCACGGGTGGAACCAGCGAGTCGGCGGCAATGGCATAGGAAGCATAGGAACTGGACGCGCCCTACATGCTCAAGCGTTTTATTCAGGCCTGGGAAGTTCGCCTTTCCAAAGTGGATCGTCACCGACGGGCATCGCCCTTTGCCTGGGGCCTTGACCACCTGGCCACTGATACCACCCATCTACCCGTGCCGCTCGCGCCAGATGACTTTCCCGATCCGCCGACTTTTCTGCGGGAATACGCGCGCCAGACACTGCCGGTTGGGGCACAGTTCTTCACGCCGCCACCCCTCGCCGAGTGGCACTTCCACGATGGATGGCTGACCTTCCCAAGCTCGATCCAAACACCGGATGAGCCAAACAATCTGGCCTGGGCACGCTACTTTCCGGTTCGGGAGCGTCCGGGGGCAACCACGCGCCCGCCAGTCGTCCTGGTGCTGCCACAGTGGAACGCCGACCATGCCAGCCACGTGTCTGTCTGCCAGGGTCTCAACGCCTTTGGGATTGCTTCGGTGCGCATGAGCTTGCCGTACCACGGCAGCCGGCGACCCGTTCACCAAGTACGCGCCGACTACATGGTTAGCCCAAACATCGGACGGACGATTCAGGCGGTTCGGCAGGCGGTTCACGAAGTGCGACTGGTGCTGGATTGGCTGGAAAGCCAGGGCTATGACCGATTTGGCATTATCGGCACGAGCATTGGTTCGTGCGTCGCCTTTTTGGCCTACACGTTTGACCGCCGCTTGCAGGTGGCCGCCTTCAACCATGTGTCGAGCTACTTTGCGGACGTGGTTTGGACGGGCATTTCAACCAGCCACGTCCGCGCTGGACTTGAAGCGCGTGTCACGCGCCATGACCTGCGCGATTACTGGCTGCCAATCAGCCCCTTTCCTTACATCGAGCAGCTCGGTCGTCCAGAGAACCGGAGCAAGAAAACCCTGCTGATTGCGGCACGCTACGACATGACGTTTCTCCCGCACCTGACGCGCCATGCGATGAGTGAATTCGAGCGCCATCGCGCGCCTTACCAATCCGCGTGGATGCACTGTGGGCATTACACGACCGGCGAGACGCCGTTCAAGTTCCACGACGGCTACTTGATGATCAACCACATGCGGAAGCACCTCAATCCGGGCGGGCATGTCGTGCGCCAAGCGCTGCAAGAACGGCTTCCGGCCGTGCTGCGCCCACGCTCGCGGCGGCTGCGGCCTTCCCAGTGAATACATAACGCGCGCGCGTTACATCGGCGAAAGACGCTTGTAACGTCAGACTGCCTACCATGGCGTACTTCCCGCGATGGAGTGCGCCTATGTCGGTCAAGTCAGTGCTTATCGGCGGCCTGGCGCTCTGGTTGGCGGCTGCGCCGCACTGCGCCCCACCGGGAAGCCGCTACCCGGTCATCAAAGTGGATGGGTCGAGCACGGTTTATCCGCTTGCCGAAGCCGTCGCCGAGGAGTTTCAGCTTCGTCACCCAGGTGTGCGGGTGACGATTGGTGTTTCTGGGACAGGCGGCGGGATGAAAAAGTTTTGTCGTGGGGAAACCGACGTTGCCACGGCTTCGCGTCCCATTGCGCCATCCGAGCGCGAGGCCTGTCGCCAGGCCGGGCTTGCCTACTATGAACTGCCCATTGCCATGGATGCCATTGTCGTCGTGACCCATCCCCGCAATGCTCAGGTTTCAGCCGTCACGCTGGAGGAACTGCGGCGGATGTGGTCGCCTGAAGCGCAGGGGCGTATCCGCCGGTGGTCAGACATCAATCCGGCGTGGGGCGACCGGCCACTCAACCTGTACGGGGCCGGTACGGATTCCGGGACGTTTGACTACTTCACCGAGGTCGTCAACGGCAAAGCGCGGGCCAGCCGTGGTGACTACATGGCTTCAGAGGATGACAATGTGCTGGTGCAGGGCATTGCCGGCGACCTCAACGCGCTTGGTTACTTTGGTTTCGACATCTACTACGAAAACCGTGACAAGCTGCGCGCCCTGCCGATTGTCCGCGCAGCCGGGCAGCCACCGGTAACACCGACCGTTGAAACGATTTTGGCGGGGGACTACGCCCCGCTGGCGCGCCCCTTGTTCGTGTATGTCAATGCGCGGGCCATGGACCGCCCAGAAGTCGCCACTTTCGTGCATTTTTGGCTCGAACAGGGCGGCAAGCTCGCCGAAGAAGTGCACTGCGTTCCACTGCCGCCAGACGCCTATGCCGGTATTCGGCGGCATCTGGACAACCGGCGCGTGGGCACGATTTTTGACCGCCGCCCGGCCGTGGCAATCTCCATCCAGGAGTTGCTTACCCTGCCGGCCGTGCTTTAGCGCCAGCGGCGTCAGGAGGTTGGCCGTGGCAACCGTGACTCACCAGCCACGTCGGCCGTGGGCGCGCTGGCGGGAACACCTGATTGAGTGGCTCCTGGCCGGGGCGGCGCTGGTTGCCGTCCTCACGACGCTGGGTATTGCGGCCGTGTTGGTTGGAGAGTCGCTGCCGTTGTTCCGGCAGGTGTCGCTCTGGTCTTTTCTGACAGATACGGCGTGGACGCCACTCTTTGCCGAGCCGCGTTTCGGAATTGGCGTGCTGCTGGCAGGAACGGCCACCAGCTCGCTCGTGGCGCTGGCGGTCGCCATCCCAAGTGGAACGATTCTGGCGATGTACCTCTCGGAGTTTGCCGCCGGACAGTTGCGCGAAAGCATCAAGCCAGTTTTGGAACTGCTCGCCGGCGTGCCAACCGTGGTGCTTGGCTATTTTGCGCTCTATACCGTGACGCCGTTTCTCCAGAAGCTGTGGCCGGCGCTGCCGAGTTTCAACCTGCTTTCGGCCGGACTCGTTATGGGCATCATGATCGTCCCCTATGTCGCCTCGCTAAGTGAAGATGCTCTGCGGGCCGTGCCGATGAGCTTGCGCGAAGGTGCTTATGCCCTTGGCGCGACACGCCTCCAGACGGCCTGGCAGGTAGTGTTCCCCGCGGCGTTTTCCGGGATTGCCGCCTCGTACGTGCTGGGCGTCTCGCGGGCGATTGGCGAGACCATGATCGTTGCGATTGCGGCGGGTCAACAGCCACGGTTGACGCTGAATCCCTTTGAACCGGCGGCAACCGCGACGACATACATCGTCCAGGTCGCAAAGGGTGACATTCCGCACGGCGGGCTGAGTTACCGGACGATTTTCGCCGTCGCATTGGTGTTGTTTCTACTCACCTTGGCCTTCAATCTGGCCGCGGATTGGGTTCGCCGTCGCCAGCGATTGCGGGGGCTTGGCCAATGACACCGCTGACGCCGGTTGCCACGCGAATTCGGTGGGCCAAACGCATCGAGCGCGCCTTTCTCGGTGTAGCTTGGCTGCTGCTCGGAACATTGGCGGCGGTCTTCATCGGACTGTTTGCCAGCATGCTGCACACCGGCTGGACACGCCTGCAACCCGATTTCCTTTTGACATTTGCTTCGCGCCGGGCCGACCAGGCCGGGGTTCTCGCGGCCTGGGTGGGGACGTTGGTTGTGATGGTGGTCACGGCGGCCGTTGCCGTTCCGCTGGGCGTTGCCGCCGGGGTGTACCTGGAAGAGTATGCCCGTCCAAATCGCTTCACGGCGTTGATTGAAATCAACATTGTCAACCTGGCCGGGGTGCCTTCGATTGTTTACGGACTGCTTGCCCTAGGGCTATTCGTTCGCTGGCTGGGGTTTGGCGCGAGTGTCCTGACCGCGGGCTTGACGCTCGGCTTGCTCATTTTGCCGATTGTCGTCGTAGCGACCCGCGAGGCGCTCCGAACCGTACCGCCGACCATCCGGGAAGCTTCCTACGCCGTCGGCTCGACGCGCTGGCAAACCGTCTGGCAGCACGTCTTGCCGGCGGCGCTGCCCGGCATTCTGACCGGCGTCATCATCGGGCTATCGCGGGCAATCGGTGAGACGGCGCCGATCGTCACGATTGGCGCTGTGACCTTCATTGCCTTTTTGCCGCCCGCGCCGGTATCCCCTTCGTTCCCCTTTGTGTCCGTTGAGTGGATTTGGTCGCCGTTCACGGCGTTGCCCATCGTGACCTTTGACTGGACTTCGCGTCCGAACGCTGATTTTCGCGCCAATGCGGCAGCCGCGGCGCTGACCTTGACCTGCCTGACCGCGGCAATGAATGGCGTGGCGGCTTGGCTGCGCTATCGGCTGCGTCGTCAACTCAAATGGTAGGAGACCATGCCCACATGAGCCGATCAACCATCGCGCCGAATGACCAGCCGGCGGCGCATCGGAACGGAGACGTAGCGCTCAAAGCTGAAGCCCGTGGGTTGAGTTTTGCTTACGGTGACAAGCTGGCGTTGCGCGATGTCACGCTGCCGGTGCATGACCGCCGCGCCACGGCACTCATTGGGCCTTCGGGGTGTGGCAAAAGCACGCTGCTACGGTGTTTCAATCGCATGCACGACCTCTACCCAGGTTGTCGCTACCTGGGCGAAATCCGGCTTTATCCTGACAACATCAACTTGCTTGGACCGGAAACCGATCCCATCGAAGTGCGCATGCGCATCGGCATGGTGTTTCAAAAGCCGAATCCGTTTCCCAAGTCAATCTTCGAAAATGTCGCCTATGGGCTGCGCATTCGCGGGCTGCGCGACGCCCGTGAGATCAGCGCGCGGGTCGAGCGGTCCCTGCAAGATGCCGCGCTGTGGGACGAGGTCAAAGATCGGCTCCAGGACTCAGCCTACACGCTATCCGGCGGACAGCAACAGCGTTTGTGCATTGCGCGCGCGCTGGCAACTGAGCCGGAGTTGCTGCTCTTTGATGAACCCACCTCGGCCCTCGATCCCCTCGCCACGGCAAGCATCGAGGCGCTGCTGGGGCGACTGAAGTCGCAAGTGACATCACTCATCGTCACGCACAACCTACAGCAGGCGGCACGGGTCGCTGAGTTTACGGCTTTTATGTACCTTGGCGAGCTGGTTGAGTTTGGTCCAACGGAAGTCCTCTTCAACGCGCCCTCCCAGAAGCAAACCGAAGACTACCTGTCTGGGCGATTTGGCTAGGCACGGGTTCCCGGCGCGTTTCTTTGGGCGTCGGCCCGTTGGCTGAGATAAGGCGCGACTTTGCCTGGGTGATGGCGTCAGTCAAGCCTTGGCTTTGGCTTAGGCGCGCACCACCGTTACCGCGCGTCCGCCCGGCGTCACCGCCCGGTACGCCCGCGTCCGCTCCGCCACCGGCGGCTGTCCAGCCCGCCGGTCAAAGATCACCAGCCACCCCGCCGCCCCAGCCGCAAGCCCCGCCAGGTACCTCTCCAACTGCTCCAGCCCTTCCGCCTCCGGGTCGCCCGCCCCCTCCCGCCACACCTTCAGCTCAATCCCCACCGTCACCCCACCGTACCGCAAACACACATCCATCCGCCCAGACCCAATCGCGTACTCCCGCGTCACCCGCCCCCCGCCGTTCTCCACCCGCTGCAAGTACGCCATCAGCACGATGTGCGGCGCAATCTCGTGATACGCCACCCCGCGCAGCAACGGCTCCCCGTGCTGCCGCCAAAACCCTAAAAATGCCTCCAGCAACTTCTCCGGCACCAGCCGCCCTTCGCCATCCAGCCATACCGGCTCAAGGCGTGGCAGCGCATCCTGTACCCCGCCCGACAGCACCCGCGGCAGCACCTCCCGGTACACCGGGTTGGCGACTTCCAACACGCCCGTGTCTGGGTTGCGGCGCACTAGCCCCAAGTCCAGCACGTACCGCCGGTCATCGTCCGGCAGGTCGCCCGGCAAATCACCCGCCAGCATCGGCGCAATGAGGTTGCGGACGCGCGGCTCCCGCAGCCGCTCCGCCAGGCTGTCCAAATGCGTGTCCTGCCGCTCGATCAGCACCCACTGCGCCGCCTCGATGTCGTCACGGGTGATGGTCTGGCCCGTGTCCTCGACCAGTTCCTCAACGCAGACCTTGGCCAGGGCGTTGACCAGCCAGGGCTGCCCGGCGGTCAGGTCGTAGGCGTAAGCCACCGCCTCGTCGGTAAACACCTGTCCGGTCTCGGTCGTGTGCTGGCGATAGAGCTGGGCGACTTCGTCCTGGGTGAAGTTCCCCAGGGTCAGGGAGCGCATCTTGATGTTGAAGGGGCTGGCGGTGCGCAGTCGGTCACTGCCGCCCGCCGCTACCTTGTAATCCCGTACGTCCCGCATCCCAATCAACGCCAGCGACCACGGAAACGCCTGCGGCCGACTCGGATACCCGGCCCGCAACTGCCGCAGCACGCTGATGAGCGTCATGTCTTCAAGCGCATCTATCTCATCCAGGAAAAGCACCAGTGGACGTGGACAGGTCTGTGCCCAGGCTGTCAGCGCCGACAACAACCGCTGCCCGACCGGCGCGTTGGCTTCCAGGGCAGGCAAGCCCAACGCCGGCGGTAGCCAGGCGCGACACCCGACCTGCCACGCACCCAGAATCGCAGCTTCTGCCCGGTCAGGGTCAGCGTTGAACGCCGCGCCAACCTCAAGCGAGAGCAGGACCGCCGCATAGCGCCCTTCCGCAGTCAACTGCTGCGCCAGCGTCAGCATCAGGGTCGTTTTCCCGACCTGGCGCGGCGCATGCACCACGAAGTACGCTTGCTGGTCAATCAGCCGCCGCAACCCCGGCAGCCGCTTCACTGGCGACAGCATGTAGTGAATGTCCGGGCGACACGGCCCGGCCGTGTTGAAGTACCGCATGGTTTGTTCCCCAGTGCCATGGTGAGTCAACGGGCGTTTTCGATTATGGCACATAGCGTTGACTGTAGGGTGTCGGTGGACGCGCGTTCGCCGACTGAAACAGTTCGTTGCAAGCTGGAATAACCACGCGCCGGGCGCGCGTGAGCTTGCCGCGCAGGGAAGAAATCGCTACGGTCAGGGGGGTGGCGCTCCATTCGAGCGCGCCAAGATGTGCTTATGCCTTATCTTCGTTGGGCGCTCCTCCTGTCACTCATGCTGCTCTGGGTTGGTTTGTCGGTTGGGCAAACTCGCCGCCGCACGCCACCGCCGGCCCCACCCTCTACGCCGCCAAAGGTCGCGCCGATTCGGGGAATCGTCGAGCAAGTCCAGCGCGGCGAGCTGACCTTCACCCGCTTCAGCAATGGGCTGCGCCTGATCTGCGCGGAGCGGTATGCCTCGGAAATCGTAGGCTTTGCCGTTCGATTTGAAGCTGGTCAGATGGATGAACCGGCGTCCATGCCCGGCGTTGCCTGGGTGGTGGCGTATGGATTGTTGTCCGAAGCCGACGAAGCCGCGCTGGACGCTGCCGGGGCTACGCTTGACATTCACGTTGGGAGTCTCGAAACGACGCTCACCGTCACGGCCCCGACCGCACAGGCGACCACCGTTGTCGGTCGGCTGCTGCGGGCCCTGTCTCGGACGACCTTTGATGAAGATCACCTTCGGCTTGGACGTTTGCGTGCCGTTCGCGCGCAGGCGTGGAAGCTGTCCCAAGCCGCAAGCGCTGGGCGGTCAGCCTGGCTATCCCTAGCGATGGGGCGAACCGGCCTGGCCACACCGGATGCCGAGAGCCAAGCGGCACGCATCGAGGCGGTGACGCTCGACGCGGCCCGCGACTTTTACGCCTCTCGCCTTCGACCACGCGAGACGATTCTCGCGTTGACCGGCGAGATCAATCTCGTTCAGTCACTGCGGGCTGTGTCCGAAGCCGGTGGCGACTGGAAACCGGCGTCCGAGCCGCAACCACCGGCCCCGGTCTCGGCAACCTCGACCGGACGCCGCTATCAAGCCGAGCGTGGCGCGCCGGCCGCAACCTTTGTTCACCTTGGGTATGTCTTGCCGGTCTTGCCGCCTGAAGAGCGGGTCGCGCTGGAGGTGGCGCGGGCGGCCCTTGGTCTTGGTCGGCGGTCGCGCCTGTGCGAAGCCTTGGTTGAAAATCGCCGTATCGCGTCGGCCGTGACGACGAGCCTCGATGTCACCGCCAAGGGCAGCGGCCTGTGCATCGGTTTGAGTATCGAGCCGGAGCTACTCGACCGGGCCGAGGCTCTGACCCTGGAGGCGGTCGAGCGTCTGCGGCGGGAACGGCTTTCAGAAGGCGAACTCCAGCGCGCGAAAGCGCAGCTCGAGTTGGAACGCTGGCTGGCCGGCGATAGCGTGGACGGCTGGGCCCGGCAACTTGTTCAGGTCGAAGCCGGAACCGGGCTACTGACGTGGCTGGAAGACCTCGACCGTTTGGAGAGCATCACCGCCGAACAAGTCCGCGCCGCCGCGGCCAAGCACCTAGTTGCCTCGCGCTTGGTTGTGCATGAGTACGAAGCCGCAACCGCTCCGCCGCGCACGTTCACGCCGGAGAAGTTCTTTGAGACGGTTGGGCTGCTCGTGCCGGCAACCCTGGCGCTTGAGCTGCCACCCGATGCCGCAACCGACGCGCCGGCAACCGTCGTTGTCAGTGTGAAAGCGCGTCCAAAAACCAAGGCCGAAGGGTTGACCGTCTTGCCGCCGGCCGAGCCGGTGCGTGAATATGCCACGCTGCGTGGTCCACGGGTTCTGGTCCGGCCTGATCCGGCGCGCCCACTGGTGGCGGCCGGGCTGTACTTTCAAGGCGGACGCTTCATTGAAGATGAAACCAACGCTGGGGTGACGGAACTCATGCTGCGCGTCATGACCCGCAGCACGGTGAAATCCGCGCCCGATGGCATACTGGATGAGATCGAGCGACTTGGTGGTCAGCTACGCATTGTCAATGAGCGTGACTTTTTTGGTTTTGAGCTATGCGTTTTAGCCCGTCACGCCGAAGCCGTGCTTGGACGCTTGATTGCCTTGACCGAACGCCCAAACTTCGATCCCCCGGTCGTCACGGCCGAGCGGGAGCGCCTACTCACCGAGCAAAAGCGCCAGACCCGCGACGCTTACGCGCTCGCTCCGTGGCTGGCGCGGCGAAGCTTGTTTCCAGTCCACCCCTATGGCTTTCCATCACTTGGGGTCGCGGGAACGGTGAGTAAGCTGGACGAAGCCGCCGTGCAGCGTTGGTATGCCGCGACCATCCAGCGGCAGTTGCCCATTGTCGTCATCGTCGGTGGAACCCAAGGCTCGTCGCTTGTGACGCGGGACGTGACGGAAGGCTTTGTCCGGCGCGAAACCGATACGTCACTCCGGGCCCGCGTTGCCCAACCGGCTGATGCACCGCTTGCGCAGGAAGTTACCACTGGGACGCGCGATGTCGTCGCTTTTGCGCTGGCAACGCCTGGCGGGAGGGAAGCCGATGCGCGCTGGGAAGTGCTGGCCCATTGGTTGGCGCGTCAGTTGAAGACAAAAGACATTCACACGACGGTCAAGTTTACTCCAGCGTTGCAGCGCGGAGAGCTGTTGCTCGTCGGCGAGACCAGGCCTGGCGATGGCCCACGTGTGATCGAAACGGTTGAGGGTGTCTTCCGCGAGGTAGCCCGGCGAGCGCCGTCGGCCGAGGCCTGGCGCTCGGCCGGGCAGGGAGCTGCCACAGAAACTGCGCGAGCCATTGGCACGGTGACGGGGCGGAGTCGGGCCTACGCTGTAGCGGTGTACCTGGGCGCTGCCCCGTCCGAAGTGGATGCATCTACCATGAGCATGCAGCGGACGCCGTTGCCAACGGAGGGTGTTTGGGACGCTCTATCCATCGAAGCTGCCGGGCGGGGGCTCGTTCGTGGCGCCCGGTTGGCGCGACCAAAGTAATCTTGCTTCGCGTTTGGATGGCAGTGAAAACTGAGCTTGTCGAGGCTTGCGCTTAGTTCCACTGCGCTAGCGCTTTTTTGGCCTCGATAATGGATGGTTCGAGGCTTTGGCGTTCCGCGTCAGATGCCACTCGCCGTTTATGGCTTTCAAGCCAAGTCAGTGCTTCGCCCCAACGTTCGAGCTGGAGGTAGAGCAGTCCAATGTCCCGACCTGCCTGCGCATCGTCTGGGTTGACGATGACAAGCATCCGAAGTGTCCGTAGGGCGGTTATCCAGTCCTTGGCCTTGAGGGCAATGTTGCACAGGTTGCGTAGCATGCGCGCGACAATGTCGCCGGTTCCGGCTGTTGCCAAATCCTCGGCGCTCAACCTGGACTGCGTTCCACGAACGCGATGCAGGAGCTGCTGGAGGCCACGGTCATCGAGCCATTGGCAACCATGAAACGGGTCAAGGTGGCCGACGCCATCGGCTCCGCGGTAGCGCACAAGAAAATGCCCGGGAAAGTTGACACCCTCGCAGGTCAGCCCAAAGCGCTGGGCGAGTTCAATGAAAATGACGGAAAGCGTGATGGGAATCCCCACGCGACGGGTGATGACTTCAGCTAAGAAGCTGTTGCGTGGGTCATAGTAGTTGTCGGTCTCGCCACGAAAGCCAAGCGCCACAAACCCCCTGGACACCGCCTCGATGGACAGTGGTTGTGGCAGCCCTTCGCCAATGGCCCAGGCCGATAGCTCATCCGCCAGCGCGTCGAGCTGCTTGGGAATGTCTGTGATTTCCCGATCGGCTTCCAAGGCCCAGACGACGGCCGCGGCTGCCATGGAAAGTGGCGGGGGTGTCTGTCCCCGCCACTGGGTTGCAAGTTCGGCAAGGCGCTGCTCAAAGCGGCGTTCAAGCGTGGTCGAAAGCATCAGCGTGGTGGTGGCGTGACCGTGTCGGCTCCGGTTTCTTGGGCAAATGACCCACAAACGGCACTTTCAGCGTTGGCGTCCTCGGTTGGGCGAGGCTGGCAACGCAGGAAGCCGGTCTCGTCGAGGTAGAAGGTCTGGTTGCCGGTGCGGTCTGGCCCGGTTCGCACTGCCGGAAAGGCCGTGACGCTAAAGCCGGCCGGTTTGTCCCCGCTTGCCGGCCGCAAGACGATTGGCCCGAGCACGTAGCCACGGTATGGCAAGCGCGTCATCAGTTCGACTTCTTCCGCGAAGGCGCGCCCACCGTCGGCGCGTTTGGCCAGGGTTGGCAAGCTATCCGAATAGTAGCCCTTGCCCGCATTGCGGGCGTAATCCATCTGGGCTTCGTAAATGGACTGAAGGACCTCTCGCACCGCCTGATCATTGGCGCGGCGCTCGTCGGCCGCGGTGCTTGCTCCGTAACCAGCCCCGGCCAAGCCAACGAGAAAGGGCAATGGCAAGTCAACTGTGCTGGTGATGCTGCGTCCGTCCCGTCCGATGTGCGTGAAAAAGGGAAATGGTGTCAGCGCGTTGAGAAATGGCTGATAACGCGCCGGGGTTTCCTTGCGTAGCTCATCCAAAATCTCGGCGAAAAATGCTTGAGAAACATAGGCGCTCCCCATGGCGTCGGCCGGACGCGCGCCAAATCCCACATTGAAATCCTCCCGCCGTCCGAGCGTCTGCCCACGCCGGTAGCTGTCAATGACCCATTTCACGTCGCTGGTGCGGCCGGCGACCAGGATGTTGGCAACGACTGAAACGGCAAAAGCTTCCTCTTCTTTGGCATTGTCACCTTCAAACAGCCAGATGGTTTCGCCTTCGTAGCTCAGGCTGCGCGGATCGAAGACCGGACGGACCCGGGGGATATCTTCTCCCTCCGCTGGCTTGAGGTTGGCTTGTTGCGCCCGTCGGTCAGCCGCCTTGCGCCCCGCCGCCGAGAAGATTTTGGCGAAGGCTTCGCGGAGCGCTTGTGGGTTGTTACTGACCGCGAAGGCCGCGACGTGGGTTTGTTCAGTCAGCGGCGAGCCGTCGCTGGCGATGGCGCCTAGTTGAACACCACCAAAGGCAAGGGTGACTTCGCCGGTCAGCGCGGCCGCAATTTCCTGGCGAAAATTAACGCCAAACTTGCGTTCGGCAACCTGAACATCGGTCTCGTATTTGGCGCTGAGGACGCCGGCCATCTGGCGCAGGGTGTCATAAACACGAGTCGAGTTGACGCTCAAGGTGGCAAAGCCCTGTGTGGTATCCGGCAAGAAGTCGGCCGCGCGTCCGCTGACGCGGGGACCGTCGGCAAAGGCCGGGTAAAGCCCGTTGGCGGCCCGGTCAACGCCGACCACGATGCGTTGGGTAACGCGCCCCTGTTGCACGCCATAGGCGTAGCCCAGGCCCCCAAGCGCCCCGATGCCGGACATTTCGAGCAACTGATTGACCTTGGCCGCAAATTCCGCATCGGCTCTGGCTTGGTCGCGTGAGGACTTTTCCCCCGATGAGCGCGGCTTGAAAATATCGCTGATAAGCGTCCGCGCATAGCTGCCAGTTGCCGTCGTATTGATATAGATCAAGCCGTTGTGTGGCGCAGTGAGCTGTTTTTGAACTTCTTCAAAGCTTTGGCTTTTGCCGAGTGACGCGAAGGATGGCTGGCCGAACTGTGTCAACCAGCGCGTCATGACCGGACTAAAACCAACGGCAATCACTTGTCCAGCGCGCGCCATAACGACCGACTCGCTGGCTTTGCTGGCCGGAAACGTCGTTGTCCGAAAGCGTCCGGCGCGGCCTTGAACCGGCTTGACGCGCTTGTTGTTCGTGACGAAGGCGGGCAGCCACTGTTGGCCGAGCTGGGCGTAGCGTTCAGCCGCAGCTTCATCCGGCGCGATCAGCACCACGACAAACTCAGCGTCAGGAAATGCGGGCAACCCCATCGTATCTTTTTTGGGCTTACCTGGCGCAAGTGTCAGTCCAACCCCAATGCGCGTGGCCGCCAGCGTTGCCTTGTCTGGTAGCCCAAACGCCACGAGGGCTTCATCATAGCGGGTGATGTCAATCGGGAGTGGTGAGTCAGCGGCAGCGAGGAAATTCTTGAGATTGGCGTCGGCCAGGACTTCGTCCACGGCATCCGTGAGACGCTCCACTTCAAAGTAGAGCAAGGTATTGGCCGGGAGGTATTCCGCCAGCGGCAGTGGTGCCGTCTGCGGCGCGGTTTCGGTCACGGTTGGCGGTGGTGGGGCTTGCCGTGCCGGCCGACGGCGGGTGCGCTGCGCCGCAGTGGGTTCCCAGCCAGAGAAAAGCAGGACAACGAGCAGCCCACCGGCAATCAGGCAGCGACGAACGGCCCAGGCCCGGAAAAAGAGGTGATTCATAAAGCTTCCTCAAAGGGGTAAGTGTGTAACTACAGAAGATATGTAACCAAAAGCGTCAAAGCTATCTACCTTCTTGCTCGGCGCGCGGAGCGCCTGAAAGCCGCGGTCGCTAGGTCAGTAGTGACGGGGCGTGGCCGTCAACTGCTGGGCGCGCTGGGTGAGTCCTTCAAAGTCAGGCTGGTCGTCGGCGTGGGGAGGGAACAATCCGCTTCCAATTGCAACAACGGAGGCCCCGGCCCGAAAGTAGGTAGTGACTTCGGCGAGGTCAATCCCACCTGCCGCGAGTAAGTGCACACTCGGCAGCGCCCGGCGCAAGTGACCCACGTACATCGCGCCGCCAAACGAAGACACTGGAAACACTCTCACGAGCGCAGTCCCGCGTTCGGCGAGAAGTGCGACTTCACGCGGAGTCGCCCCGGCCGGAATCACCAGCAGGTGGTGTTTTCGGCAAAACTCCACCACCCGCGTATTGTCATAGGGCAGCGTGGCGAATTGGGCGTTGGCCTTGATGGCGCGGTCAGCGACCTCGATGGAGGGCACATCGCCAATCCCAATGATGACCTCGTCGGCAAATTGATGCCGAATGTCACCAATCACGCGCATGGCGCCCGGCGTGCTCTGCGGCACTTCAATGATGCGAATCCCACCCTTGATGACCGCGCGCGCCGACTGCACAGCCGTTTCAGCCGTAGTTGCCCGCAGGCTGGCCATGATCCGATAGGTGAAAAATCGCTGAAGTAGGTCCGGGGTAGGCATGCTTAGCCACGTAGGATGACCCGTGCTGGCGCGCCATCGCTGTCCATGAGTTTCAGCGGCAGGCAGAACAACTCATAGTCGCCGGCATCCACTTGGCGCAAGTCGAGACCCTCCAGGATAACGACGCCATTGGAAAGAAGCTCGATATGGGTTGGAAAGGTCGTGCTGCCATATTCTTCGACGGACAGATAGTCAATCCCAACCAACTTGACACCATCCGCCACGAGCTTGGCCGCTGCCTCCGGGGTAATGAACACATAATCGGAACTAAACGTTTCCTGCTGCCACAACTGCGAGTTGCGGGTTTTGAACAGCACCCGGATATGCTCACCCAAGTCCAGGCGCGCAAGTGTTTCAACGTCTATCTTACGGGAAGTCACTTCGACCACCCGAACCCGTCCAACCATCAGGTTGAGCGGAATTTCATGCAACTTGCGTCCGGTTTCAATGAAATGGAATGGGGCGTCCACATGGGTGCCCGTATGCGTCCCCATCCCGCAGTAGCAGACATTGGCGGGAGCGCCCTTGGACATTTGCGAGCGTGGTTCAAGCACGACCGGCGGGTCGCCTGGATAGACTGGCATCCGCGGATGAACCGGAACCGTCACATCATAAATCTGCATAGCCCTTTGTTCCTTCCTTGGTAGCCGCGGATGCTAATGGCGTTGGCTAGGGACTGTCAAACGGCCACGTTGGTGTTGGTTGTCTGAAAAACCTCGCTCATTTGTCTGAAAAACCTGGCTCGAAACGCTGAAATCTCGTTGAAACATGGTGTTTGCGCCGGTGTGCTGACCTACTGAGGCAATCGCCTCGGACGCGAGATGTACCGATGGCATTGCATCCCATCCGCCTTATGGTGACAATCAAACCACGTTTTCAGATGTCATGGACGCTTCGGCTTGCTATGGGCCTGATGTCGCATGCTCCCAGCGCCAGTGGCAACGGCTATCAGACCGGTGAGGTTTGGTTGCCAGAGCACGCCGGGCTGTATGGCAAGCGATGTCCGACAGCGGGTGGAAATATGCTTCAGATGGGTTATCCCTTTCCTTGAAGGAGGTATTATGCGTTCATTCCAAGTTGGCTGCCTGGCGCTCGGACTCATGGTGAGTGTGGCCTGTGGTGGCACTCCCCCGGAAAAGCCAGAAACCGAGGACAAGGCAGCGAAGCCGACCAAGCCAGCGCCAAAACCCTGCGATCCCCAAGACCTGATTCCGGTCAAGCCGGAAACCGTTCCTGAGTCGCTGGAAGTCCAGCATATTTTGATTGCCTACAAAGGCAGCGGGGCGGCCAAAAGCCCCCAGATCAACGTGACCCGTTCCAAGGAAGAAGCGCGCAAGCTGTGGGAAAAAGTCTTTCAAGAAGCCCGTAACTGCGCTGACTTCAACAAGTTGGTCATCGAGTACAGCGACGACCCCTACAAGATGAACGACAGCAAGTACAATGCTTTTCCGGGTTTTTACGAGATCACGCCAAAGGGTGTGTTCGATGAGAGCTTCAAAAAGTGTGCCCAGGGTTTGAGTCCGGGCAACATTGACAAGGTGGAAAGCTACTACGGTTTTCACATCATTCGGCGGAAGGCTTGACGGCATCCATGGCAAGTGAAGTCAGCGCGCCGGCCGCGCCTCCCACCGTTCGTTTTGCGTGTGTCTGTGACCGTGGGTTACAACGCGCCTCCAACCAGGACCGGGCGCTGGCCGAAGTCAACGCCCGGCTCTTCGTGGTCTGTGATGGCGTTGGCGGCAACACGGGAGGCGAGATTGCCAGCCAAACCGCCATCGAGACCGTCCGGGACGCCTTCATCACGCCTGACGACCACTCCCCACTGGCGCGGCTCGAACGGGCCATCCACTACGCCAACCGCGACATTTTTGAAATGGCCAAGCATGACCTCGACCTGGCCGGGATGGCCACCACCTTGGTGGCGTTGCACCTCGACGGCGACACGGCCTGCGTGGCGCACGCCGGCGACAGCCGCCTGTATCACTTTGCCAATGGCACACTGACCCAAGTGACAACAGACCACACGCCGCTCCAGGATGCCGTCCGACGCGGTGACTTGTCACTGGCGGAGGCGCAACAGCTTCCCAAAGTGAACGAAGTCAGCCGCGCGCTGGGCGTGTTTCCCGAAGTCGAAGTCGAGGTTCAGGATTTCGCCTTCACGGTTGGGTCGCGCTTTCTGCTCTGCACCGATGGGGTGACGCGCCACATCAGCAATGAAGAACTGGAAGGGCTGATGACGACCTTCCGGGATAACCCCGACGGACTCTGCGACGAGATTCACCGGTACTGCTACGAGCGCGGGGCAGAGGACAATTTCACCGCCCTGGTCGTCTGTGTCGATCCGCCGATTCCGGACCCGCCACCGGCCAGTCTGCCTTCCCTGCCGTCGCTCCAGGAGCGTTTGACCCGAACCCGTGAGTTGAGCATCGCGCCGAGCTTTCCGGCCGACCGGACAACCGGCGAGCATCACCCACTGCGCGAACTGGTCGAGGCCCGCCGCGAACGCGCGCGGCGCGGGATGGTGATCCAGGCGCTCATCATCCTGCTCACCGCCACGCTGGCATTCAGTGCCGGGTGGTGGATGGGGAGCCGGCAGGGCGGGCTTCCGTCCCCGGCAGGGCGGCCTGGCGCTCCGGCGGGACGCTGATGGGCAACCAGGTTTGAACCATCGGCAGCCAGCCCGTCCAGTTGTCGCCACGGCGGATGACGCCGGAAGCGTCCACATAGAAGGTATATCGCCCGGTCAGCCCTGGAACGGTTGGCGTCGCGACCACAAAAAAGTCAGCCGGGCCGGACGGCGTGGCTTCCGTAACGTAGAGGGTGAATCGGTAATCCTGGGTGCCCGTCCAGTCTTCCAATCCGCCTTGCTCCCGGAGTTGGGCCAGCGTGGCAAAACTCCCGCCCGAAGCCATCCGAAACGCCATCTGAGCCGCCGCGAGCTGCTCCAGATGACGGATGGCCAGGGCTTCCTTGCCGGCCATCAAGTCGCCCAGACTGGCCGTGCCGGCCGGTCGCAGACTTTCCAGTGAAACCCAGTCCGATGCGGCCTGGGCGGCGGGCGAGGTTCGCCGTGGCAAGCTGCGGGTGGGACGACCGGCGGCGCTTGCGGTGGCTGTTCCGGTCGGGGTGGTACGTGGCGCCGGCGTCGGGCGTGGTGGTCGGGCCGGGGGCGCGCCGGTGGCCGCTACCGGTGGTGTCGGGGTTGGTGCTGGCGACGTGGGCGGTATCTCGGTGGCCGTGCTGGGGAGGCGTTCGACAGTCGGTTGCGGCAATCGGCGTTCCGGCACGGGGCTTGGCAGGGCGCGCGCGGCTTCGTTCGTCCGGGTGCGTGGCATCTCCCGCCGCGCCACATCGTCCGGCGGGGCGGGAGACGTCATCCGAAATTTGAGATCGGGCAGGCGGGGAGGCGGAAGCGTGGCCAGCAAGGGCGGGGTTGCCGCCGGACTGGGCAGAATGACCTGCGGCAGCCGCAGCCGGGTCAGGGCAGCCACGGCTGCCTGCCGAACGTCCGGGTCGGCGTCGCTCTGGGCCGTCTGGCGCAGGACGGCGGCCAGTTCGGGTGGAACGTCGCGCAGCGTGGCCAACCGGGCCAGCCAGTCGGCGCGGATGGTCGGGTCTGGTTCGGCGGGAAGTCGCTGGAGCGCGGCCTGGGCCAACCGGGCTGAATCGGTTCGCGCCAGGCCTTCGAGGGCGGCCCGCCGCACGTCCGGGTCGGCGTCGGCAAGCAACGCGCCAAGGTAATCACCTGCCTTGGGCGAGGGCGAGATGGCGACCAGGGCCAGGAGCGCACCCCGCCGCAAGCGGCCCTGTGGCATCCGCAGCCGGGCCTCGAGTTTCGACTCGCTGCCTTCCACGGCGTTGAAAAATCCGATCAGCGTTTGGCGCCGCGCCAGTGCGTCCTCGACCGACCAGCGCCCGATGGTTTCGACGACACCGGCAAACGCTTCTTCCGAGCCGAGCCGCGCCAGGGCAAAGGCGGCCGCGCTCCGCATGGCCGCCTCATCGGATTGAAACGCTGCCAGCAGGGCCGGCAGGGCCTGGTTCCCACCGATGCGCGGCAGGGCGGCAACGGCGCTGGCGCGAACCGCCGGGTTGGGGTCGGATAGCGCCGCCTGGACGGCCGGCAGCACGCGGGCGTCGCCCACCTTGGCCAGCGACTCAATCGCGCGCCGGCGCAAGAGCGCGTCATCTGCCGCCAGCGTTTGCGCCAACACATCTATGGCGCGGTCATCCTTGAAGTTGCCCAGCGCCTGCACGGTGAGCGTCCGTACCAGGGGATCGCTGTCCCGCAGCCCATCGGTGACGGCATCGAGCGTCCGCGGCGCCGCCAGCGCCCCAAGGGCATCCACGGCGCGGGCGCGAACGCGCGGGTCTTCATCGCGGAGGGCATCGGTCAGCCCGTCGGCCGCCGTGTCGTCGCCGACTTTGCCCAAGGCGAAGGCCGCATTCTGGCGGACGACGGCTTCCCGGTCACGCAGGGCATCGAGCAGGGGAAGGACGGCCTGACGATCACGAAAGCGTCCGAGGGCTTCCGCCGCGCTGGCGCGGACGGTTCGCTCCGGATCGCGGAGCAGCTCGATGACCGGGGCGACCGCGCGCGGATCGCCGATGGCGCCAAGGGCCGTCGCGGCGCGACTCCGAACGTAGAGGTTCCCATCACCCAGGGCGCGGATGAGCGGTTCGGTCGCCTCGGCGCGACCAAGCGCGCCAAGCGCCTCGGCCGCGCTGGCGCGGACTTCGGCTTCGGCATCGGCGAGCAGTCCGACCAAGTTGGGCAGCGACGGCGCGTCGCCGAGCTTGCCCAGGGCCTGGGCGACGGCGCTGCGGACCGTCGGCTCCTGGTCTCGAAGCCGGGCGCGCAGCGCCGGAATGGCCTGCGGGCGACCAAGCCGGGCCAGGGCCAGCGCGGCCGCGGTGCGCACGTCGGCGCTCGAATCATCCAGGGCCGCTGCAAGGGCGGCCAGGCCGAGTTCGCTTTTGAGGCTTCCCAGGGCTTCGGCGGCTGCGCTCCGCACCATGAAGTCCCGGTCGTTGCGCAGCGCGTCAATCAGGGGGGCCATCTGCCGTTCGTCGCCGGAGCGTCCGAGTTCTTCGATGGCGCGGCGGCGGGCTTCCCGGTCTTGCAGCTCGGTCAGGCTGCGCCGCCCGTCCTGCGCCCTGACCCAAGGCACAGGCGACCAAGCGCCAGCCACGACCAGCCCAAGCCAGAGGAGGCCAAGCATCGCCATCCATCGCGTCCCAAATCTGATGTGCCACATTGCTTTGCTCCTTGTCGTCGCGCGTCCAGATATGCCCGCGTAGGTGTCCATGTTCGGCGTTGGAAGAGTGCATCGAAACAGTCCGCTTTGACCAGTCATCCCCTGGCGGACCCTGGTTCGGGCCAGCCATCTCCGGTCGGGCGCGCCGGGCCGCCTTGGCCGTGATGCGTGGCCGGGCTGAAGCGGGCCGTTGATGGGTGGCGGTGGGCGCTTCAGCGCCGGCCTGGCGGCTTAGTTCCCACGTTCCTGTCCCCCAAACACCTCGCCATAGCGCGCCAGTTGTTCGCCAAGGGGTTGGTCATGGCGAATGGCAATGACCCGATAGCCGTGCTGCCTGAGTTCCGTACGTACTCTTTCGTCGCGGGCCGTCTGCTCCGGCGCGGCGTGAACCGCGCCATCGCAAAACAGGCAGACGTTCGGCTCGTAGAAGAAGTCGGCGACACAGTTTACCGCCACGATGCGCCGTTGCGCGTCGTCCGGGAGGCGGTATCCGCCCTCGGAGAGGGCATCCAGCAACCGCCGCTCCAGCTCGGAACGGTCGTCCGTTCGTGCCCGCAGCCACGCATAATGCTCCTCACGTGACCGTTGACCGTGCCGCAGCTCGACCCGGCCAGCCGCCAGCTCCCGCAGCGCGTCCTTGACGCGGTGGCGGTTGAGCAAGTGCGCGTCCAACTGGTTGGAAAAGCTCAACAGGCACTCGTAGCAGGCCAGGTGTCCATCCGGGGCGCGGTCTGCGCCGGTCGCGGGGTCGAAGTGCAGCATCTCCAGCGCCTGGCGGGCCACGTCCGCCAGGGCCGTTGGCTCTTCAACCAGGCGGCGCAACACGCCGGCCCCGCCTTCCGCCGCCTCGTACAACACCAGTCCCCGCCCCTCGGCTTCGCCAACGGTCGTCGCCACCAGCTCGGCGTCTTCCAACTGGTAGGTCGCCTCGATGGCCCGCTCCAGCGCGTACATCAGGCTGGTCTCCAACACCGGGTCGTCGCGCCAAGTCGGCTCAAGGAACGTCAGGCGGAGGAGATTCTGCGTGTCCTGGACGCACAGCTTGACCCGCGCGACGGCCTGGCGCTCGCGCGCGTCCGTCATCTGCTCAAGCTCGTCCTCGGAAACCAGCGCGCCCGTTTCGAGATTGACCAGGAAGCCTTCGCTCCGGCGCGCGCGCCAGCCGTGGTTGATGAGCAAGACGGTGGCCGCCGGGGCATACTGGAGCGCCAGCCGCGGTGGTACTTCAGCCAGGACGACCCGCCGCCCACTGCCGCCTGGGGCAAAGCGGTAGGCCAGGCGCAGGTGATAGCCCTGGCGGATGCGCTCTTCTTCGTTGCAGGTGATGCGTTCGCGGCGGCGCGCGACCACGTTGGGCATCTCCAGCAGCGCGACAATCTCGCTCGTGGTGGCGTTCAAGCCGCTCCCGCACACCGCGCACAGGTCATCCTCAACGTTGGCAAAGGCCGTGCAGCACCGGCAGATTTTCCTTTTCATCTGCCGGTGTGCCAGTCCACCCGGTGGCGCTTGCAGGCGGCAGACCTCCCACTTGGCCCCTTCGTGGTAGATGACGTTCTGCGGGCCAAACTCGCGGATGGCCAGAAAGCGCGGGCGGGCAATGAACTCGCCGCCGCCGCGCCGCGGCACCCAGGCCCGCACCGGCAGCGCCGGGAAGTTGTAGCCCGGCAGGAACCCTTCGCTGGCCAGGTAGCGGTAGGGGTAGAAGTCGGCTTCTTCCCGCGCCACACCCTGCTGGAGCAACAGGTTGCGCTGGCGGATGGCCTCATCCTGCTGCCGCCTGGCTTTGTCCTGCGCCTCGTGGCTCGCCTGCCACATCAGCCGCTGCGCTTGCTGAAGCTGCTCGGTCGCCGACCGGTACAGCTCCCGCCAGCGGTCAAAGGCGCGGTCGAAGGTCTGGGGCGCTTCCTCCGTCACGTGTGCCACCCACTGCGGACTGAACCACCCGGCGCGGTCGAGTTCGGCGCGGTCGTAGGCCACGATCTGGTCGAGCCGCGCCCGAAGCGCGCCCAGCTCCCGCTCGCCGAGTCGGAGCTGCGGTGCGACGGTTTCACGCAGCGGGAGCGTATCGGGCCGGTCGGTATCCAGAACCTCGGCGACCGACTGGCGGAGCGGTAGCCCTACCTGGGCCAGCCATTCGGCCTGGACGTGGGCGCGGATGAGCGCTTCGTTCGTCAAATCCAGGCGGGGCGCCCGGACGCTGCCGGCCACCATCTCCGCCCGGTGGTGGAAAAAGTACTGGTCGTGCGGGCTGTAGGCCCCGCAGTAGGCCACGATCAAGCCCGGTTGCCCCTGCCGCCCGGCCCGCCCGCTGCGCTGGGCATAGTTGGCCGGCGTCGGCGGCACGTTGCGCAGGTGCACGGCGTCGAGGTCGGCAATGTCAATGCCAAGTTCCATTGTGGGTGAGCAGACCAGGTAGGGCAGTGGTGGGGCTTCGGTGCCGCGGAAGCGACGTTCCCGGCGCTCGCGTTCGCCGCCGGTCACGACTTGGGCCGTGTGCTCGCGCGCTTCCAGATGGGCCAGCTCCTGGCCCGCCGCCTGGTAGAAGCGCTGAAAGAAAGCGTTGACCGGGGGCGCGTAGCCGCCGGCGTACTTCCCCCAGAGCGCGTCGGGCGGCGGTGCGCTGCCATCGCCCAGGCGCCAGACGAGACTGCCGGCCGCCAGTTGGAACTGCCGATGATCGTGAAACCGCGCCAGTTCGGTCAGAAAGCCCTGGCGGGTCAGGAGGTCGAGCAAGCCGTCCAGCAAAGCTTCGACTTGGTCGCCCGTCAACCCAAACCGCCGCTGGAGCTGCCGCCCCAGGGATGACCGGGCCGTGAGTTTCCCGGCCGTGTTGCGGGGGAAGCGTTTATCGCTGCCGGGGCGGATCAGGACGCCGGCTTGGCGCAGGAGCGTGCTGTCCTGGTCGAGTCCCCAGAAGTCATTGAGCATCTGCTTTGACTGGCGTTGCAACTGCTTTTGTTCGTCTTCGCAGAGCACCGGCGTGGCAATGGCGAGCCGTCGGCGAAAGTCGTTGAGGACGGTTCGCAGCACCGCCGCGCGCTTCTCTGGCGGGAGCGCCGCCAAGCTGGGCAGGGCGGCAAACAGCGCGTCCCGTTCGGCAACCTCATCCAACCCGGCATAGTCAATGCGCAGCAGGCCGACGTCCTCCAGGTTGGGCTGAACGACCCGCCAGCCCCGGCGGAGGTCTTCGTAGAGGCGATATTCGGTCAGCTTTTCAAAGGCCCGCCAGACTTGGGCGGCGGCCTGGCTCTCGGGGTCCAGGTCGGGTTGCTGCGCGATCTGGGCCAGCGGCAACGCCATGTACCGGACGACGTCCGCCGCGATGGTGTCGTAGCGGAGTTCAGGCTTGGCTTGCAGGACCCGGTAGAGCGCGGCCCGGAGCGTGGCCACCTGCGCGAAGTCGTTGAAATGGCCGGCCTGCAGGGAGGCATCCTGCCGGTTGTCGGTGAAGGTGAGGAGTTTGGGTTCGAGCGCCCTGGTCCGGCGGGCATGCCGCAACACGGACGTCGCCAGGACGGTTGTGGCGGATGACCGCCCTTCGGTCGTCAGGGCGGCCAGCTTGGCGTAGTCACTCTCGCGCGCCGTGTAGTGCTCGCCACAGCGCAGGCACAGCCAGAAGCCATCGCCTTGCCACCACATCGGGGTTGCCTCCGGGCTTGGTTCGGCGGCGACGGCGCCGTTTGCCCACACCCACACCCGGCGCGGTGCGCGCTCCCGCCAGAGGTTGGTGAGCCGTCCCGCGCGGTCGCGCCACGCCACTGGCAGCAGCTCATCCAGTTCGGGCAGTTCGTCTGTCGCCGGGGTGAGATAGCCGGTCTGGACATCCTCGGTCGCGGCCTCGCCCTCCGGCAGCCAGGGTTGAATGTGCTCTCCGTCCCGCATCACCTGGTAATAATCCTGCCCACAGACGCGACAGAAGCGCAGCGGGGCCCATACGGGGCCGTCTTCCGCCGGCGACTGGTGTTCAAACGCAAACCGCCGCTGGTCGGGTGGTTCGAGCGTGGCATAGACGGCTCGCCCCTGGCTGATGAACTGGTGCAGCTTGAAGGCAAACACCGGCGCCTGGGGTGGCGGCGCCAGGCGCAGGCCGTGGAGCAGGACTTCGCGCAACGTCTTCTGGCAGAGGTCTGGCTCGTGCCCGGTCAGGCGTGCGAGTTCGGCGGCGGCTTCCGACAAGGCGCGTGGCACCCGCCGGCGCAACTTGCCGTCCGGCTCGACCGCGACGCCCAGCGCGTATTCCATCCACCGCGCAAGGGGATGCCGCCGAAAGGCTGGCAGCTCGTCCGGCAGTGGCGTATCGAAGGCCGTTCGGGTCTCGTCCGGCGTGGGCGGGCCGCCTTTGGTGTTCGTTTCGAGGGTTTCCTCGATGACCTGACCGGGGCCGATGGCGTGTCCGAAGAAGCGGGAGGCGAAATCGGCCACGGCGGCGCGGCGCTCGTCCGGGGTTGCCGTCGGCTCGGCCACCATGGTGGCGCTCGTGCCGATGTGCAGGACTGGCGAACGGTTCAGGCGGGCCTTGAGTCGGCGCACCAGCAGGGCGACATCGGCCCCCTGGCGGCCGCGGTAGGTGTGCAGCTCATCGAAGACCAGAAACAGTTTGGACGCGCCGGGGCGCAACAGCGCGCGGTCATCCGGGCGAACCATCATCAGCTCGGCCATCATGTAGTTGGTCAGCAGGATGTGGGGCGGGTCGGCGCGGAGCCGCCGGCGTTCTTCCTCCGGGGTTTCGCCGGTGTAGCGGGCAAAGCGTGCCGGGAAGGCGCGTCCCGTCCGCCGGTGGTAGTTCTCGGCCAGGGTGTTCAGGGCTGCGAGCTGCGAGTTGGCCAGCGCGTTCATCGGGTAGATGATCAGCGCCAGGGGGCGCTGAAGGTTTGGCTCCCGCGCGATGGCGTCGAGGATGGGGAGGAAGTAGCAGAAGCTCTTGCCCGAACCGGTGCCCGACGTGACGACGAAGCTTTCGCCACGGGCCGCTTTCTGGACGGACTCGACTTGGTGCTGGTAAAGCTCGAAGGGGCGGCCGTCGGGTCGGCGGAAGATGGCGGCCGTTTCGGCGCACAGCAGTCCCTGGGCCGCGAGGTCATCCACGTTGGCGGCGCGCCGGTAGGCGGGCGACAGTTGCAGGAGCGGCTCGGGCCAGAGGCGTTCCTCGCGCCGGAGCGCCTGCTCGATGAAGTCGCGCGCCCGCTCATCGGCAATCTGGATGAAGGACTGGACGAAGTCGCGGTAGTCGGCGAGGACGTGTTGGTGCAGGTCAAAGATCGTCGGTGTATTCGTCATTCAGTCTCTCCTCAGCACAGCTTGACTTGTGACACGTGGTGAGCGCCCCACCTCCCCACTCTCCACTCCCCACTCCCCACTCCCCACTCTCACCCCTCACTCCTCACTCCTCACTCCTCTTTCCTCACTCCTCTTTCCTCACTCCTCACTCCTCACTTCTCACTCCTCACCCCTCTCTCCTCTCTCCCCAACCACAGCCCAGGCTTCGAGCGTGAGGCGGCGGGTGCGGTACTCGCCGAAGTGGCGCTGCTCTTTGTCCTTGAGGACGCGGAAGGTCTCGCCGGGGAAGTCCGACTGCTTCACGCGCCGCGCATAGCCTTCGGGGTCGAGCGGGTCGGTGACCTCTTCGGTGGGGTCGAGGATGTTGGCCAGTTCCTGTTTGGTCAGGTCGGCCGGGTCGAGAATGTAGCGCAACTGCTTGCGGGTGAGGCCGTAGAGGTGGGCATAGTAGGCGTCGAGTTCGGCGCGCAAGACTGCCCGGCGGTCGGCATCCCATTGGAACGGCGGGAAGGGATGGCTTTCCTTGAGCCAAGGGGGTGGTGTGTCCGGGTGGGTGGGCGCGGTCTGCCGCCACTGGTCAATGGCGGCGCGGAGTGGTTCGTCGGCGTCGTGCCAGAGGTCGGCGGCAAAGGGCGCCAGGTCCCAGGCGGTATAGACCAGCTCCAGCGTGCGCGGCACGATGAAGCGCAAGTCGGTCGGGGTGTAGTGGTTGGGCGGCAGGACGGGGAGTTGCTTGACAACGGTAAAGGTCAGATGTGTTCCACCTACTTTTTGGCGGGTGATAAAGTCAAAAACTAGGCTGTTCATCGCTGCCAGGCAGACGAGGAGCTTATCCGTGGCTTCAACGGTTTCAGAAAGAACGAGCGGATTGGTATGCCCTACCGCCACACGCGGCAGCAGGCTAAAAATCGCGGTTCGTTCATTCGTCGCGTTCGTGACATCACGGAAGCCAAGGAGCCACCGGCGTTGCCAGCCGGAAAGTTTCGCGTTGACTTCGGATGCCTCCACCCAGTAGCGCGGCAGCGGTTGCGTGGCCGGGTCGCTTTTTTCCGCGATGGTCAGGTCGCGGGTCTCCTTGCCGGCTTCATCATAGGTGGCGAAGCGATGGTCAAACTGCCAGATAAGCTTGGCTTCATAAAGCGGCAGATAGACCGTCTCGCCCCGAACGAAGCGGCTGCCTTCCCGGTGGAACCCTTGCGCCTGGAGTTCACTTGCCGAGCGGAAGCGGTGACTGTCGTTGGACATGTGAAACATAACCTGAAACTTCACGCCCCACGGGTTGGCGTTCGTCGTTTCATTCACGAGTACCGGCACACGCCGGTAAATGGCCTTGGTCAGTTCAGCATCGGCGCGCGTGCGGAACACCGGCAGGGTGCGCGTATTGGGATTGAGCAGCGCGAGGTCGTCTGGCGAGAGCGTGAAGCACCGCGCATTCTCGTGGAGTTGGTCGGCGCGGGTGCAGAAGAAGGCATACGTCGCCTGCTCCACCGCTGCCCGGCTCAAAGTCAGGAGAGCAAATTTCGTGCGGCTGTCAGGGTCTGTGAACAGTTTTTCGCGGTTTTCAAAGTCAAACAGGCTCACCAAGTTTTGACCTTTCACGATTGCACCGAAGAAGTACTTGTTTGTGTCGTCGGTGGCGATGCCGGTGGGGACGACGATGCCGGCCTGTCCGTGGGAGGCTAGAAGCTGCCACGCCAGCTCGGCAAACACCGAGTAGGTGTTGACGTCGCCGTGACCGGTCAGCGGGAAACGCTCGCCACGACGCAAGAACTTGCTGGTTGCTTCGGCAATGTGAAGGGTTTGGCGATAGTTGCGCCACAGGCTCAGGTTGCGTTGCTCAAGTTCAGCCATCAAACGCGCCCGCTCGGCTTTATGCTTGGCGTTGGCGATGGTGGCGTCTTCGTTCTTAAAAAATTCCTTTTCCTGGAGCTTGATTCGTTCCCATGGCGGGTTGCTGAGGACAACATCAAAGCCGCCCTGCGCGAACACTTCCGGGAACGCCAGCGGCCAATGGAAGAAGCCGAGTTGTTCGGCCAGCGCCCGGGCCTGCCCGACGACTTGCCCGTGTGCCGAAGTGGCCTCGAGCGCGTCCCACACGGTCTCCGTGGTGATCGGCGGCGCGCCCGGCGTGAAGCGCTGAAAAAACGCCGCCGTCCACAGGTCGCACGCCAGCCGGTCGCGCGCGGTCTGTGCCGATAAGGCCTCGTAGCGCTCCATCTTCCGGCGGATGTCTTGCGGCGTGTCGTCGGGAACGGCGTTCAGCGCCTGGGCTGCTTTGGAGAACTGCGCCACTTCGGCCGGCGCATCGAAAGCGGCAAAGAAGCTGCGCTGTCCGCCGCGTTGCTGCCGGTTGCGTTTTTTCAGCTCGGCGGCGATGGATTTGGTGTCGTCTGGGCCTGGGCTGAAGGCCTCGTCTGGGACGCCCTGTTTCAGCGCGGCAAGGTCAAAGACGCCCACGAGCGAGTTGCCGCACCGGATGCGGTGATCCAGGAAGGTGAGCGGCTTGCCGGCGCAGTAAGACTCGATCCACAGCGCCACTCGGCAGAGTTCGACGGCCAGGGGGTTTTTGTCCACGCCGTAGATGCTGTGCGTCACCACCTCACGGATTGCAGCCCGGACGGCTTCGGGGGGCGGTTCGTCTGTACCGACGCGGATGCCGGCCAGCTTTCTGCCGAGCCAGCGCGCCGCCGCCAGCAGGAAGTGGCCCGAGCCGCACGCCGGATCGATGACCCGGAGCGCCAGCAGCGCCTGCGCTTTTTCTTCGGGCGTGGCCGTCGGCGGCAACTGCGCCAGTCGCTCCGCCACGACCGGCGCCAGCGCCGAGCTGATGAGTTCCGCCACCAGCTCCGGTGGCGTGTAGTAGGACCCGGTGCCCTTGCGCTCGAACCCTTCCTTGAGTTCAAAGTGCAATCGTCCCGCGGTGGTGGGGATGTTCGGGTGGTAGTCGAGCAGGCTTTCGTACACCGAGCCGAGTTCCTCGACATCGAGGGCGGCGTAGTTGACCCGCCGGGTGGCGCCCTTGTCCGACTCCTGATAGCTGTCTAGAAACCGCAGCGCGGCAAGCAGGTCGCGGTTGGTGAGCCGGCAGGTGTCAAAGGCGGACGGCGCAAACAACGCGCCGTTGAGCACCGGCAGGTCGAGCAGGGCGGCGAGGGGGCCGGCCGGCGAGCTGCTGTACCGGGGTGTCATCGGAGAGCAGCTTCCAGAGCGCCTGAAGCGAGAGCCAGAGGTCGTCATGGTCGGTGTAGGCGGCGGGCAACGCCACCAAGGAGCGCAGGCGGCTGGCGCTGTAGTTTTCCAGATACAGCGGATGCTGGCTGAGGAAGCCCCGCTCGTCCGCGACGAACAGAAACAGAAACCGATAGACCAGCCACAGGAGCTGGCGGTAGAACGCCTCCGGCGTGAGCCGGTCGGCGGCGGTGGACGTCAGCCGTCGGCGCAGCTCCGCATTCTGTGGGTGCGCCAGGAACCCGTCGGCGAGGCGCGTCAGGCAGGCCTTGACGCCATCCCGCAGCCGGTCGCGCACGCGCCCGCCCTGTTCGACCGACGTCTGGTAGTGCCGCTCCAGCGGGCACCGGTGGGCATCGGCGCTGCTGTGGGGCAGGCGGCTCCGGTGGAGCAGGTGATACAAAACGACAAAATCTGGAAACAGGTGCTGGTCGAAGATGGCCGCGAGGTCAAACTCGACGTAGCACTGGCGGCGGATGTAGGTGCTGTTGCGCAACAGCCGGACGACCAGGCCGTTGGTGACGATCCCCCAGAGCGCATCGGTGCGGTTGAGGAACTCCTGCACGAGCGAATGGGGAGCCAGGCGCGTGGCGCGTCCGCTCGGCGGAAGGCGGTCCAGGTCGTGGCGCGCGCCGACGATGTGGATGGGGGGCGCGTCCTCTGCCTCGCCCGCGCGGTGCGAAATGGAGAACGGCAGGCCGCCGATGACCGGGGCCGGGCGGTTGTAGCGCAAGTCGTAGCCGAGCAGGCTGAGGAATGGAACCATCCAGATGTCGCGGGTGAGGGTCGTCGCCCGGGTCGGTTTCGTTCAGGTGGTCCAGCCGGCGGCGAAACACCGACCACAGCGCCTGCGCATCGCCAAAGGTGGCCGCCATGGCATCGGTCAGCTTGCGCCGGTTGTCCAGTCCGAAGTCTGATGGCTTCTGGCCGGGGGCTTCGCCGGCCAACAGTTGGTCAAAGAGGTCGGGGGCAAACAAGCCCCCTTCGGCACGGATGGCAGGAAAGCTTCTCAGGGTCGTACTCATGGCCGCACCACCGGTTGCAAGACGAGGATGCCGAGGAGATCGGGCGGGAACTGCGGCCGCACGCGCAAGTCCCGCACCCGGAGCGAGACGGCCTTGCGCAGGCGCTTGAAGCGGTCTTCCAGCGCCGCGGCCCGCTGCGTGATGCGTTGCTGAAGCTGCGCTTGCAGTGGGGTTTGGGCTTCTGCCTGCCAGGGGCCGAGTTCGGTGAGGACGTCCGCGAGCAGTTCCTGTTTTTCTTCCCGTGGAACATTGGCTGCCGGTGTCGTCTCGGCAAGCAAGCGCAGCGCCTCGTCTTCGGCCAGCCAGGCAACCTCGGCGGTCAGTAGCCGGTAGCCCAGGACGAGGATTTCTTCGGCAAGCAGCGGCGCGCGTTCGGGAGTGTCCACCAGGTAGCGCGTCCGCAGGAGCAGCAGCTTCGTCAGGCGCGGCACGCCGGTGGTGCGCAGCACCGCGCAGCGGGGGGCGAGCGCGTCCCGTCCGCCGGTGAGCGCATTTTCCAGGAGATAGCCGGCCAGGGCGGCGACGAAGCGATGGTTGCGGCCCACATACTCGGCCCCTTCGGGCGTAGGCGAGACGAAGCTGATGCGCCAGTCACCCGTAGAGCCGCGCCGCGCGGCATCGCGCACCACGTCGGGCAGCGTCGCGGTGGCCGGCTCGGAGAGGTCCACGACAAAAACCCCAGGCCGGCGGCGCTCGGGTCGAACCGACAGGCCCAGGCGTTGGGCGGCGGCCAGCACGAACTCCTGTACCGCACGCGGATCGCCAAGCACCGTGTCGGTGGCTTCCAGCTCCTTCTGGACTTCTTCGGGTTTGAGGGCGCGCTGGGCGAAGCGGGTTCGGCTGCGCTGTTCGCGCTCGACGGCGGCATCCCAGCGGCTGTGGAGCTGCTGAACGTCAGGGGTTTCCTCAAACAGGCGCAGTTGCGTTTCCAGGGTACGGCGGCGGATGAAGAGCGAGTTGAGCACGGCCTGCATCACGCTTTCGCCCTCTTCGGGGACAGGCACGTAGGTGCCCAGGGCATGGTAAATCTGCTTGGCTTTGTCGAGCAGGACGTCGAGCACCGCGCCGTCAACGGGGTTGTCGCGGCCGTAGAAGCGGACGGCCTTGACCTGGCGGGCAACTTGCCCGTAGCGGTCAACCCGTCCTTCCCGTTGTTCGAGGCGGTTGGGATTCCACGGCAGGTCATAGTGCAGCGTGGCGGTGAACTTCTCTTGCAGGTTGATGCCTTCCGACAGGCAATCGGTGGCCACCAGGACGCGGGGCCGGTCGAGGGCCAAGTCGTCAATCTTGAGGCGTCGCTCTTCGTCGCCGAGCCGACCGGTGATGACCGTGACCTGGACGGCATCGCCGAGCGCCTTTTGCAGGCCTTCCGCCACATACTCGGCCGTGGCGACGTACCGGCACCAGACGATGGGATGAAACCCATCGCGCAGCAGGTCCTGGATGACGGCGACACACCGGGCCAGTTTGGTGTCCTGTGGGGTATGGAGCAACTGCTGGGCCGTGTGCCGCAGGGCGCGCAGGCGGCGGCGTTCGCTGTCGGGCAGGTGCGCTTCGGCCTGTTCAATCGGGGGCGTGGGGGTTGTGTCGTCGGTGACGTCGTCGGTCGCCTCGAAGACGAGCGGGCCGAAGTCGGGGGCGTCGTCGAGCGCGTCGTCAAGCGCCGGTAGGGGTTGATCACGGTTGTTCAGGGCCGCCACGGCTGCCGCCGGACTCGACATGACGCACCGGAGCAGGGCCAGCGCGCCCCAGGAACGCACCCGACGCTTGCGTTCTTCCAGATGCTCGCCGCTCCGAACCAAGTCGGAACAGAACGCATAGGTTTGGTCGAACAGGTGGCGGTACGGCGCCGAGAGGTCGTAGGTGACATCCACGCCGAGGCGCGCCGGGAAGCAGTCCTCCGTATCCCAGGCGTGGGTGATGTCGGCGCGGGTACGTTGGACGAAGTGCCGGGCCAACTCGGCCCGTTGGGGTTCGGTTAGCGCACCCATATCGAGGTCGGCAAAGTCGGCGCGCAATAGCCCCAGAAGCGACCGGAAGGTGGCTTCGATGCCGCTGTGGGGCGTGGCCGTGAGCAAGATGAGATGCCGCGCCGGGTCTTGGGCAAGTTCGCGCAACAGGTGGTGCCGCTGCTGCTGACTGCGGTTGGATGGGTCGGCCGCGGCGGCGCCATGCGCCTCATCCACGATGACCAGCTCAGGGCAGCACTGGATGAACTGATGCTTGTTGCGCTCGCTCTTGACCCAATCGAGGCTGATGACCTGGATCGGATAGTAGTCGTAGATGCGGCAGGTGGCCGGTTTCTGGCGTTCGAGGCGCGTGATGGTGCTGGAGCGGATGATCACGGCGTCCAGCCCGAACTTCTCGCGCAGTTCCCGGGCCCACTGGTCGCAGAGGTAGGGCGGACAGAGGACGGCCAGGCGGCGGATTTCGCCACGGTCGTAGAGTTCGCGCGCGATGAGGAGCGCCTCGATGGTCTTGCCGACGCCCACATCGTCAGCGATCAGAAGCCGGACCGGATCGAGGCGCAGGGCCATCAGCAGCGGGACGAACTGGTACACCCGCGGCCGAATGGAGATGCGCCCCAGCGAGCGCAACGGGGCAGCTCCCTCGCGCAGGGTCAGCCGCGCGGCCTGCCACAGCAGATGGGTACTGGCCACGTCGGCAACATCCTGCGCCGTTGGAAGGGGGAAGGCGGCCGGCGTGATGCGTTCAGTAGGCAGGGCATAGCCGACCAAGTTCATCAGTTGGCGATGCAGCTTGACGACCTGTTCCGTGGCGCCGGTCAGCGGACGCAGCGCGATGATGTCATCGGCGTCGGTCGGGAGAACCACCCACTCGCGGTCACGGCAGCGGACAATCGAGCCTGGTTTCATCGAGCTTGCCTCCATGTGCAAAGCCTGGCCTCGGCAGGGTTGGGGTCGTCGAAGACAATCAGTCTAGGGTCAGCTTGCCATAGCGGCGCGCAATGGTGCGCGCCCGGCAAGTTTGTCGCCACCGCTCGACCGCGGCCGGCAGCAGCAACCGGGCCAGCATTTTGCCGCGCGCCCACCAGTTGGGCGCGCCGAACCAGTTTGCCCACGCCAGCGCCGCCGCGCGCCGGCGCGCGCCGGCGCGGGCAAAGGCTTCGGCGTAGGTCCAGGTCAGTTCGGCCTGTGCCTGGCGACGTTCGGCTGCCGACAAGCCCATCTGGTCGGCAACCGCGGCCTGCGCTGCCAGGGTTTCCCGCAGCATGAAGTCCACGTTGTGGCTGGTATTCTGCACGTGGCGTCGCCAGGCCGCGCGAACTTCCGGGTCAAAGGCAAAGTCACCTACGCAGCAGAGCCGCAGATACAACGCATAGTCTTCCAGCCGCGAGCGTTCATCCCACCCAAACCGCGCCAGGGCCGCTGTGCGGTAGAGCACCGTGGCGCTCATCGGCGCACCACCGCGCAGCAGCATGGCGCGCACGTCGCCGTCCGTGTAGCGCGCCCACCAGCGGGTATCGTCCACGATGGCGTCGTCGGCGTTGATGATGAAGGCGTGACCGTAGGCCAGTACCGCCTCGGGCCGCGCCTGGAGCATGGCCGTGCGCGTTGCCAGAAAGTCCGGCAACCACAGGTCGTCCGAGCCAAGGTAGGCAAAAAAACGGCGCATCGCAGTGCGTCAGCGCTTCGTTGAGCGTCGCGCACAGACCCCGGTTCCGGTCGTGGACGATGAACTCACAGGGAAAAGGACACTCGGTCAAGGTTGCGGCAATGATCCGTGCCGAGTCGTCGGGCGAGCCATCGTCAATGACGAGCAGCCGGGATGGCGGTTGGCGTTGGCGAAAAATCGAGCGCAAGGCGCGCGCGACAAAGGGCGCGTGGCCGTACGAGGGCACGACTGCGAAGACTCCATCGGTGGCTACTGCGTCACTCACGAGCCAAGTACCGTGTCGTAGAACCGGCGCAAGCGGTCGAGGTACGCGCCCAACGTGTAGTGCCGGCGCGCATGGGCCTGTCCCCGCGCGGCCAGGCTGTGGCGATAGGCCGCGTCGGAGAGCACCCGATTGAGCGCGTGGGCGCAATCCGCCGCATCGCCAGGGCGAAACAGGGCCGCGACCGTGCCATCCGCCGTGACCTCACGTAGGGCCGGAATATCCGAAGCCACGCAGGGCAGCCCGGCCAGCATGGCTTCGACCAGCGCCAATCCGAAGGTATCGGTTCGTGAGGCAAGCACGAAGGCGTCCAGACGGGGCAAGACTTCCACGGCCGGACACGAACCCAGAAACGAGACGCGGTCAAGGAGTCGGGCGCGTTCGCACATGGCCTGCGCTTCGCGGTACAACCGCCGATCCTGGGCCGCGCCGGCCAGGAGGCACCGCGCCTGTGGGTGACGGTCAAAGACGTCCGGCAGGGCGCGACACAGGGTCGCGTGGTCTTTGATCGGCGTAAAGTTGGCAATCATGCCGAGCGTTGGGCCGGCTGCCGGACTGGCCGGCGGGCGGGGGGACAAGCTTGGCTCAGGGACGCCGTTCAGGACCACGGCCACGCGCCGCGGACGAATCCGGCGAAGCACGCCGGATGCTTCGTGCCACTGCCGCGCCGCCTGCGAGACGACCGCGACCGCGTCGAGTCGTGGCAAAAGAAAAGCAAGCGCCCGTCGGTTTTTGGCATCGTATTCCAGGTTGTGCAGGGTCAGCACCAGCTTGACCGGTAAGCCGCGCAGCGCCCACCAGGCATGGAGCGCCTCGACGGGTTGGTTGGCATGAACCAGGGCAATACGCTGCGTTTGGACGAGTTGCCGCAGCCAGCGTGCCAGAAATGGGTCAAACGGGGCGTGCCGCGTGCGGAAAAACGACCGTGGCAGGTCGCGGAACGCCGCCGCCGCGTCGCCGTCACCAAATCCAGCCAAGTACGGCTCGATGCCGACGGCCTGGGCTTGCCGGCAGACGGACAATATCAGGGTTTCGACGCCGCCCCGGTTCAGCGAGTCGAGCAGGTAAAGCACACGCAAGGCTTCAGAAAACACGTGGAACGAACCGCCAACCTGCGCCCGGTTGACAGAGCGGTTCACACGGGGGCATTGCCGAGGCCTGGGCGCGCGGCGGCTGGACCCAAAAACGGCAGCATGAGCTGCTCCCAGCTTTGCCGAATCGGTTCCACAATGGCCTGAAACGCTGGCGTTTCGCGCAGGTGTGCCCAGTCTGGGTTGGAAATGAACCAGGGGTAATTTTCATTCCCCAGCGCGATTGCCCGCCGCAGCCAATGCAGAGCATCGTCGTCGTCGCCAAGCGCGGCATAGAGCGTTGCCAGCCAGTAGGCCGCGTCACCATCAGCGTTGGCAATTTCGCGCACGGCGTCGTTGATGAGGGAACGCGCGCGATCTGGAAGCCCTTCGATGACAAAGCCCAGGGCATAAATCGGACGAAAGGCGTGCAAGTCAGGATTGCGTTCAAAGAGTTCCCGGAAGGTGCGCGCCGATTCCTCATGGCGGCCCTGGTAGTAGAGCACTTGTCCAAGCACCATCGAGGCAAAGGGATGGTTGGGTTCGACGAAGAGCGCCCCATCGAGGTGCTCGTGCGCTTCCTCGTAGTTACCCTGATAGAGCGCAATCCGGGCGCGGTTGTAAGACACCCGCACGACGTCTGTCGGGTCGAGTCGCAGACAGGCGTCATATTCGGCCAGGGCGGGTCCATACAGCCCATCCCAGCGGTGCAAATAGGCCGCCGTGTTGTGCGCGGCCGGGTCGTTGGGAGCAATGGCTAGCATCCGCCGGGCTTGCTCGCGGGCGCGGGCTTTTTCGCCCTTGAGCAAGTAGTAATACACCATGTTGATTTGCGGCTCGATGAGCGAATCATCCAGCGCCAACGCCTGGCGAAACCGCTCGGCAGCGCGCTCAAAGTACAACCCACCCCCAATACCTTTCAGCACATACTCGACATAACACAACCCCATGCCGGAGTGCGCCAGGGCAAAGTTGGGATCGCACGCGAGCGCATTTTCAAACATCTCGGTCGCGGCGCTGAAGTCATCCTTGAGCATCGTCTGGCGAAACCGCTGCAACTGGTTGCGCCCACGCAGGTAATACTCAAACGCTTCGGCGTTGCGCGTCGAGGGTTTGGCAATCCGTTCCTGCTCGGTTTGGCTGATGCGGACGCGCAGTTCCTCGCAAATCTTCTGCGCCAGGGTGTCCTGAAGGGTGATGATGTCCTGCGCGTCGAGGTCAATCTTGTCACTCCACAGAATTTCGCCCGTGTGAACGTCAATCAACTGCGGTGTCACACGCAGGCGATTGCCCGATTTGACATAGGCGCTGGTCATGACGGCGTCAACTTGCAGCTCGTTGCCAACATAGATCGGGTCGAGGTCGCGGCCCTGATACTTCGCCATGTAGCTCGACGGACGGACGACAATGGACTTCAGCCCGGCCAGTTCGGTGATGACACTGTCTGCCAGTGAAAAGCTGTAAAAGTCGGTTTGGGCATCGCCACTCAGGTTACGGAAGGGAAGAATGGCAATCGAGCGTTTGTCGGACGTCCGCCACGAACTGGGCATCGAGTCCCGAAGCGCTTGGCCTTTGTCGGCAATGTCCTCGGCTTTCTTCTCGGCAAGCTCAGCCGGCGGGTCGGCCGGGCGACTCGGTGAAACCGTCGGCGTCGCTGGCTGGCTGGTTGGCGGCCGCTCCGGCGCGCCCCGGAGGCGACTGATGAGGCGGCCCACGACCCCCCCGCTCAACCAGTTGCTGCGTTCGTGGCGCGGCGCCACCATCGGGAGCAGCGAGTCATCGGTCATCGGCTGCCCCAGTTGCATCTGAACGGCGCGGAGAAGCTGCTTCAACTCAGCCTGAAAGTCACGCATCGTTTGATAGCGTGCCGTGACTTCCTTGGCCGTGGCCTTTTCGAGAATCGTTTGCAGCCGCTCCGGGACAGCCGGATTGATGGACGACAACAACGGCAGCGGCTCATGCATGATGGCATGCATGACATCCACACTGCTTTTGCCCTGAAACGGCAATCGCCCGGCGGCCATCTCGTAAATGACGATGCCCAGTGAAAACACATCCGAGCGGGCATCAATGGTGCCGCCACGGGCTTGCTCCGGCGACATGTAGCCCGCCGTGCCGAAGGGAACACCCGCCTGCGTCAGTTCCATGACCGATTCATCGCCAATCGTTTTGGTGGTGGCTTTGGCCAGACCAAAGTCGAGGATCTTGGCCTGTCCGCGGTCATTGACGATGACATTGGTCGCCTTGACATCCCGGTGAATGACCCCGCGCTCGTGCGCGGAGGCCAGGGCATCTGCCAGTTGAACAGCAATGGATAAGGTGCTTTCGATGTCGAGCGCGCGCCCGCGCACCATCTGCTTGAGCCGTTTGCCGTCGAGGTACTGCATCACGATGAAGTGCAGACCCCGATCCTCATTGATCTCATAAACGGTGCAGATGTTGGGGTGGTCGAGCGCCGATGCCAGTTGGGCCTCGCGCAGGAAGCGCTTGCGGGTTTTTTCGTCCGCGACCAGCTCGGCCGGCAGAATCTTGATCGCCACGATGCGGCGCAGACGAGTGTCTTCCGCTTGATAGACTTCGCCTTGCCCGCCTTCGCCGATTTTTTTGAGCAGTTTGTAGTGGAGTAGGTACGTGCCAATCATACGTCCACCGTCGTGTGGCAACGCGAGCGCTGGGATTTGCCCCAGGGCGCTAAATCAAATGCTTTTAGGATATGGTCGGTTGCGTGGTTGAAGTCAGGTTTTGCTTATTGGTGAAGCGATACTAGATGATTCACCGTGGCTTTTCCACCAGAAACCGACGCCCACCAACCGCGGGGGCAGCCCGCGCAAACATTTTCTACCGGCGTGGCGCCCGTCAACCCAAGCGCTCGCGCTGCTGCTCTAAGCGCTGGCGCTGCCGCTCTAGGCGCTGGCGCTGCTGCTCTAGGCGCTGGCGCTGCCGCTGCGCCCGGCCGCGCGCAACGGAACGGGCAGCGGGTACTTGCCCGTGTAGCAGGCCGTACAAAACTGGAGACCTTCGTCCACGCCGCAGGCGTCCAATAACCCCTCGTGGCTCAAATACCCAAGGCTATCCGCGTTGATGAACTGGCGGATTGCCTCGGTGGATTGATTGGCGGCAATCAACTCCGTGTGTGATGGCGTATCCACGCCGTAGTAGCAGGGCGAAATCGTTGGCGGGCAGCTTATCCGCAGGTGGACTTCCCGCGCTCCGGCCTGGCGAATCATCTCGACGATTTTCCGGCTCGTCGTGCCGCGCACCAGCGAGTCATCCACCAGGACGACCCGCCGGCCCTCGATCAAGTCCCGCACCGGATTGAGCTTGACCTTGACACCAAAGTTGCGGATGGACTGCGCCGGCTCGATGAACGTTCGTCCGATGTAGTGGTTGCGAACCAGCCCAAACCGAAAGTTGATGCCCGATTGAGCGGCATAGCCAATGGCCGCGGCCACGCCGGAATCGGGCACCGGAACCACGATGTCCGCCTCGACTGGTTGTTCGCGCGCAAGTTGTTTGCCCATTTTATGCCGACTTTTATTGACGCTGCGGCCGTAAATGCGACTGTCTGGGCGCGCGAAATAGACGTGCTCGAAGATGCAGAAGGCTGGGGCTTGTTTTGGAAGTGGATAGGTGCCCCGGAGTCCCTCCCGGTCAACGGTGACAATTTCACCTGGGGCGACATCCCGGAGGTAGGTTGCCCCAATGAGGTCAAAGGCGCAGGTCTCGGAGGCCACGACATACGCCCCGTTGAGTTCGCCTAGGCAGAGCGGACGAAAGCCCCGTGGGTCGCGCACGATGAACATGCGCTCCGGGGTCAGAATGAGAATCGAGTACGCCCCTTCAAGGTGACGAAAGACTTCGGCAATGGCTGCCTCGAGGTCGGTTTGGCGGGAGCGAGCCAGCTTGTGGAGGACGACTTCGGTATCGCTCGTCGAGGAAAAAATTGCGCCTTCCCGTTCAAGTTCGGCGCGCATGGCATCGGCGAAGGGAAAGTTGCCATTGTGGCAGATCGCAATTTCGCCGCGATGACACTTGATCGAGAACGGTTGGGCTTCGTTGAGGCTGACCTCACCGGCCGTCGAGTAGCGGACGTGCCCAATGGCGCAGTTTCCGGGCAGCTTGTCGAGGACGGCTTCCGTGAACACCTCGTTGACCTCACCCATGCCGCGTACGGCCTGAAGCCGTTCCCCATCGCTGGTTACAATGCCAACCGATTCCTGCCCGCGATGCTGAAGCGAGTAAAGCCCAAGGTAGGTCAAACGGGCGGCATCTGGGTGTCCCCAGATGCCAAAAACGCCACATTCTTCGCGTAATTTGTCGTCCATCGGATGCCAGTCACTCACGGCGCATCTCCGGGTCAGCAGGTCAACCAAGCCAGTTAGCCACCAGGGCGAACAACGCGGCGGCCAGTCTGGTGGCGGTCGGCGGTTTAGGGAATAAAGTAAATCACCCAACTGATGGCGAGTCCGATCCCGATAAAGGACCCGAAGGTTTTGAGGCCGAAGATCAGGCGCTCACGGGGCGTTTCGGCTTCGTTTGTGATTGCCGCCAGAACCGTGGCGGTCAGGGCGGCGAAGGCCATCATGGCAAGCAAGTGCATGGGACACTCCGGCGGGTTAGGACTTGCGCCCTTTGGCAATGTCGAAGACGTCAAAGATCGTCAGGTAGTTGAGTAGCCCAGCAACGACCAGAAAATACGTGCCGTATTCATACGTGGCGGCTCTGAAGTCGAAGCTGACCCCAACACCAAGCGCGCGCAGGATGGGCTGGAGAACCCCGATGCCCATCTGGCCGATGAGGCAAACCTTCGACAGAATGTCTCGAAAGGAAAACAGGTCGTCCAGCTCGATGGGGGAGTAGAGATGCCCGCGCATGAGGAGACCTAGTCCGGCCATGGTGTAGATGCTCACGCCGATGAGGACGGCCCGCCCATAGCGCCCAAGCAGTCCGTGGCCAAGTCCGGGAATCAGCCAGGCGGCCAGGCAGGCCACGATTTGTTTTGAGAGTGCTACCGGCGCGAGCGTCGCCGGCGCGATGGAAGCATTCTTGCGGTCAAGGGAAGGGGCATCAGTCGTTGGCATCAGTCTCGGCGCTCTCGGTTTGTGGAGTTCTCGTGCTCGGCGTTAGTCGGCAGCCAGCGAGGCGCTGCCCAGTTCTGATTGCAGGGAAGAAAGCACGCGGTCTTCGACGGTATCCCGACTGCCAACGACGGTGCACCCAGACGCGCACTTATGCCCGCCACCACCAAAGCGTTCCGCGATTTTTGACACATCAACCTGCCCCTTCGACCGGAGGCTGATGCGGAACTGCCCCGGATTGATTTCTTTGAAGAAAACGGCGGCTTCGACATCTCGAATGGAAAGTGGATGGTTGACGATACCTTCGAGGTCATCTTCGGTCGCATCGGCCGCTTCCATCATATCGCGCGTCATCGTCACCCAGGCCACCCGTCCGCTTTCGTCGCGCCGCAGGGTAGATAGCACACTACCGAGCAGCTTGATCTTGCCGAATGAATACGACTCATAGAGCGCCCGCGCCACATGCGCCGGGCGCGCGCCGCGCCGCACCAACTCCGAAGCAATTTTGAAGGTTCGCTCGGTCGTGTTGGCATAGTGAAACGACCCGGTATCGGAGAGCAGCGCGGCATACACGCACTCGGCAATCGGCTGATGGATGGTCACGCCAAGCGCTTTGCAGAGGTTATAGATCATTTCGCCCACGGCCGCGGCCGTGGCATCAATCCAGTTGATGTGCCCAAAGAGTGCCGTCGTGGTGTGGTGGTCAATGTTGACGATAAACTGCTTTTCCAGGCCGGGCAGTCCGGGGCGGTCGAGGTCGCTGCATTCAATGACAAAGGCCGCATCGTAAAGCTCATCAATCGTGGGGCGAACCAGCACATCCCCAACGCCAGGGAGCGATTGATAGGCGGGTGGGATGGGGTCACGCATAATCACGACTGCGTCCTTGTTCAAGGCGCGAAGTCCCCAGTACAGGGCTAGTGATGATCCAGTGCTGTCGCCGTCGGGCCGGGCATGACCAGTGATCAGAAAACGGTGCTTCGACTCGATGAGTTCGACCACCTGACTGAGCATAGGGCTTCAACTCCATAGTGGGGAATCTAACCAAATCGGCAACCGGGCGAACAGGTTTCCGAGTCGGTCATGGGCTAGTCTCGTCCACAACCTCGGACGCCGTTTGGGGGGGCTGTTCAAGCTCCGCGAAGCGGACACGTTCTTCATCCAAAATGGCTTCGATCCGAGCCGCTGAGAGCAAGGCTTTGTCGAACACGAAGTGGAGCATTGGCACTCGATGCAACCCGAGGCGTTGCCCGAGCGAGCCGCGAATGAAATCCATGGCTTCATTCAGCGCCCGAACCGTGGACGCAAAGTCAATATCTGGATTGCCGTCTCCGCTGACATACACGCGCGCCGCGGTGCCGGCCGCATTGAGCGCCACGTGATGCACCGCGACCGTATCTACCCGTTCGTCCGACAGCTCGAATCGAACGATCTCGCTGATTTCAGTGCGAAAGGCTTCAGCGAGGCGCGCGCGCCGGTAATGCCCGGCACGGTCGCCGGTGGCGCGTCGGGAGGCAGGATTGGCGTGGCGGCGCATGCGTTTGGTGATGTCTCCGTGTCGTTACAGCTCGGTCGCGGCGTATTTTTCCAGCGCGTAACACTCGATGATGTCGCCAACCTTGATGTCGGAAAACCGTTCCAGCCCGATACCACATTCAAAGCCGGCCTTGACCTCCGAGACATCATCCTTGAATCGGCGCAGGGAAGCGATTTCACCCTCATAGACCACGGCCGAGTCCCGAATCAGGCGCGCTTTGGCGGTGCGTTTGACCAGCCCCTCCGCCACGAAACAGCCGGCAATGTTACCTACCTTGGGCACCTTGACCACTTGCCGCACTTCGGCGCGCCCAAGCTCGACTTCCTTGGTGAGCGGATCGAGCATGCCGATCATGGCTTTGCGCATTTCTTCTTCGACTTTGTAAATGACACTGTGCAGGCGGATGTCCACGCGCTCCTGCTTGGCCAGCTCGGCCACGCGCGGTGCCGGTCGCACGTTGAAACCAATGATGATGCACACGTGCGACATGTCGTTCGAGGCCGAAGCCAGCATCACGTCTGATTCCGTAATCGCCCCGACGTCGGCGCGGATGACCCGGACGCTCACCCGCTCGGTGGAGAGCTTCTGCAAGGTGTCGCGCAGCACTTCCACTGACCCCTGCACGTCCGCCTTGAGGATGACCAGCAGCTCCTTGAGCTGGCCGGTCTTCATTTGTTCGTACATGTCTTCGAGGCCGCGCGCTGCCGTGCTCATCAACTGCGCCATGCGGAACTTCGACTGCCGATAGGTTGCCAACTCCTGGGCCCGGGCCGGGTCGTCCACGACCTGGAAAAGGTCGCCGGCTTTGGGAACGCCTTGCAGTCCGAGGACTTCGACCGGGACGGATGGTCCGGCTTCGGTCACGTTGCGGCCGCGATCATCGAGCAGCGCGCGAACGCGCCCGAAGTGCAAGCCAACGATCACCGGATCGCCCACCTTGAGTGTGCCCTGCTGCACCAACACCGACGCGACCGGGCCGCGCCCTTTGTCGAGGCGGGCTTCCAGCACAACGCCCGACGCCAGACGCTTGGTTGGGGCCTTGAGGTCAAGGATGTCACTCGTAAGCAGGATCATTTCGAGCAGGGCGTCGAGATTGCGGCGCTGTTTGGCCGAAATCTCAACCATGACCGTGTCGCCGCCCCATTCTTCACAGACGAGTCCGATGTCGGCCAGCTCTTTCTTGACCCGCTCGACATTGGCCTGGGGTTTGTCAATCTTGTTGATGGCGACCACCAGTGGCACCTTGGCCGCTCGCGCGTGGTCAACGGCCTCGATGGTTTGGGGCATCACACCGTCGTCGGCGGCCACGACGATGACCGCCACATCCGCGCCCTTCGCGCCGCGCGCGCGCATCATGGTGAAGGCTTCGTGTCCCGGCGTGTCGAGAAAGACGAGGCGGCGCATCTGGTCGCGGTTGTCGGGATTTGGAACCTCGACGCTGTAGGCGCCGATGTGCTGGGTAATCCCGCCAGCCTCACCGGCGGCAACGCGCGTGTTGCGAATGGCATCGAGCAAGCTCGTCTTGCCGTGGTCAACGTGCCCCATGACGGCCACGACCGGCGCGCGCGGCTCGATGTCGTCCAGTGAATCCGTTTCGATTGCAAGCGTGTCCTGTTGGTCGTTGATGATTTCTTCAAGGCTGCCAACGGTGACTTCGTAGCCAAACTCACGGGCGACTTCCCGCATCGCCTCTTCTGAGAGCGTTTGGTTGATGGTCACCATGATGCCCCGACTGAGCAGCGCGGCGGCAATATCCTTGGGTTTGACTTCAATCTTTTCCGCCAATTCTTTGAGCGTCGTCCCCTCGACCACCGTCACCGGTTTGAATTCGGTGAAGACCGGCTTGGTTTTTGGCGCTGCTACCGTCGCGCGTTCTGGACGAGCAAGGTTCTTTTCAAACTCACGGCTCCGTCCGGCCGACTCGGCGCGTCCTTTTGCCCCACGCCGGCCACGCACACCGCGCCCCCGCTCGCCACCGGCTGGTGGAACGTAGGTGACACGCGCCGTCGGTGGGGCGCTGGGATCAACCACGGATGGAACGCGACTGATCGGCGGCCGCGGGCCGCGGGCTTCGCGTGTTTCCGGTGGGCGTTCTTGTCCGGCCCGCTCTGGGCGGGGCGGCAGGTCAGCCGGGCGTGGCGTGGCCGGCGGCCGCACGGCCGGCGCCGTAAAGCTCCGAATGACCGGCTGGGATGAGACCGTGGTTGCCGTGGTTGGAGCCGAGGCTTGGGACGCCGCTGGGGGCGTCACGCCACCATTCGCCGGCAGGGCAGGCGGTGGAACGACGATTGGTTTGATGGTCGTGGCCGGAGAAAACTTCGACTCCGCGGCCGTCGCTTGCACCGATGGCGCTGGCTCTGTTCGCGGACTGGGAAGCGGCACGACCCGCAGGGATGGCTCGGATGGCTCGACGGTCGTGGGCGCGGCTGGGGGGACGGTTTCTGGCGCGCTGGTCGGCAAGGTCGCACTGGTTGGTCCGTCGGTGGCCAGGCTTGGCTCTGGTAGCTTTTTGATCAGGCGGATGCCCGTGACCGTCGTGGTTGGCTTGCTCGTCACTGGTGGGGTGGCTTCGGTGGAAGCCGGGGGCACCGGCAGACTCGGTATGACCGTGCCAGGCGGAAGCTTCCGCAGCTTGGGCGCTGGCGGCGGAGTGTTGGCGATGGATACACGGTTGGGGTTGTAGCGCTCGCGCACCCGTTCGGCAATGGCTTGGTCAATGCTGCTTGAAGGGACATAGCTCCCGGCAATGCCCATCCGCTGCAAGTCTTCGATGACCCGCTTGCTATCTACCTTGAGTTCCTTGGCAAGCTCGTAAATTCTGATTTTCGTCGGCGTCATAAGTGATCCAAACCCTCCCGTGTATCCTACCCATCGGTTCCAGTGCCATCCGTCTCAGGCCGGCCCCCGGCCAGGCTCAAGACTGAGTCGCCGACGTCAGGTCGTCCGTCGCCACAAGGGCGTCCGGGGCTGAAACCGGGGTAGCCGAAGCCGCCTCGTCCACCATGATCTGGGCTGACATGATCTGGTCTGAAGCCGTCTCGTTGACGCTTGCTTCCGGTGTGGCGGTGTCAGCGGCGCTGGCGTGTTCCGGTGACTGAGCTTCCGGGGTGGCCGCCGCGCCCAGTGCTGCATCCGTGGTCTCGTCAGCCCTGGTTTCGTCAGCCGCGGTTTCATCTGCGGCGTGTGCGGTTGCGGCATCCGTGGTTGCAGCGGCCGGTAACAGCCGGCCGGCTTGCTCGATGATGGCGACTGCCTCATCGAAGCTCACATCGAGAATACTGGCGACGTCATTGACGTTGGCCTGCGCCAACTCTTCAATGGTAGCGATGCCAGCTTTGCTCAAGTACTGGGCATAAGCTGGATTGATGACATCCAGGTCAGTCAGCGGGACATCCGGCCGCGACAAAAGCGATTGGAATTGGCTGGCGACTTCGCGCTTCATTTCGGCATCGCTGCGAATGTCAATGTTCCACCCGACCAGCTTGGACGCCAGGCGCACATTTTGCCCGCGTTTGCCGATGGCCAGGCTGAGTTGGGATTCCTCGACGATGACTTCGAGGCGTTGGTTGGTGAAATCGGTAATCTGGACGCGACTGACTTTGGCCGGCGACAGTGCGTTGGCGGCAAACACCACGGGGTCTTCAGACCAGGGAATGATGTCAATCTTTTCGCCGCGCAGCTCACGGATGACGGCTTGCACCCGCGAGCCTTTCATCCCGACGCACGCGCCAACTGGGTCCACATCGGGGTCGTTCGAGGCAACCCCGACTTTCGCCCGTTCACCGGGTTCGCGCGCGGCGGCCTTGATCGAAACCGTTCCGTCATAGATTTCCGGGACTTCCATCTCGAACAGGCGCTTGAGGAGTTCTGGGCTGGTGCGTGATACGTGAACCTGCGGCCCCTTGGCGTCCTTCGTGACCTGTGAAATCACGACGCGCACCCGGTCGTTTTGGCTAAAGGATTCCGCCGGGGACTGCTCGGAGCGGGGGAGGAGCACTTCGATCCGCCCGATGTCGAGAATGATGTTGCCGCGCTCAAACCGCTTGACGACGCCGTGAACAATCTCATTCACCCGCCCAATGTATTCGTTGTAGATGTTTTCGCGTTCGGCTTCCCGCACCTTCTGGACGATGATCTGCTTGGCCGTCTGGGCCGCGATGCGGCCGAGTTCCTCGAAGCGGTCTTGCCGTGGCTCATACAGGACGTCGCCCACCTCGGCCGTTTCATCGGCTTGCAGGGCTTCTTCCAGAGAAACTTCCGTCTCTGGTGAAACCACCACGTCGGTGACGCGCTTGGCCGCGTAGAGTTCCATGCGGTGGCTTTCTTCGCTGTAGATTGCGATGAGATTCTCGTTGGACTTGAAATGCCGCCGGGCCGCCGCTGTGACCGCGTCTTGCAGGGCTTCGATGATGATGCGCGGGTCAATGTTTTTGTCCCGACTGATGGATTGAATTTGCTCTGACAGCAATGACATGACTGACTTGCCTCCTGGACCCGTTTATGGCGCGGTATCCACTGTCCCCTCGCGTAATCCCTCGCGGGCAGCGCGTTTTTCTTCGGCTACCCGGAAGAGATCGGTGTCCGTGACTTCGAGTTGCGCCTGCGCAATATTGGAAAACGCAATCGGCACTTCCGCGCCGGTGTCACCCGCCAAAACAATCACTGGTGGACCGCTCTCCCGAACTTCCTGGAGCCTTCCGCGAAAAACGCGCTTACCGTCAAGCGTTGTCGCCGTGCGCACGCGCACGCGATGCCCCACGAAGCGTCGGTAATCGGTCAACCGATAAAGTCCACGTTCGACACCGGGTGACGAAACTTCCAGTGTGTAGGCGGTCGGCACGGCGTCGAGCGCATCGAGATGGTCGCCAATCCGCCGACTCAGCGCGGCGCACTGATCAAGCGTAATACCGTTGGGGTGATCAACAATAACCCGCAGCAGGCGCCGCCGCCCGGTGCCCTTCATCTCACAAACAACGAACTCGAACCCATCCTGCGTCACAAGGTGTTCGATGGTTTCGGCAATATCCAACGCTTGGTCCCTCAGTGCTAACATCAACCGGCTGACCGGTGTCTCCCGTTGCCGCGCGCCTACCAGTTGGGCGTGTCGAATGGCGCCGGCCATCACGACACGCCCGCGTGCGCGCCCAAAATAAGTCGTTCAGTATAAACAAGTGCGACAAAAGGGCAAGTGCCGACAACGTCAAAGGCGAGAACCCCCTAGCGGCCTAGAGGGCAGCCACCTATTCGGCGCTCGGGCCAGGGTTACTCAACAGCCGACGGACGCGGGCTTCCTCTCCGACCGCCGTGAAGCGCAAGTTCGTCATGTAGCGCCGCGCCGCGTCCCGAACTTGCTCTGGCGTCACTGACTGCAACCGGTCGAGCGACACGAACGCCTGTCGCCACCCGCCGCCGAGCAGTTCATAGAGGGCGAGCGCGCTGACTTGTCCGCTGTTGGTTTCCTCGGCCAGATGGTAGGTCGTGAGGAACTGGGCCACCGTGGCGCGCAACTCACTTGGCTCGACGAGTTCGCTTTTGAGTCGTTCAATCTCATCGAGCATGACGGTAACGGCTTGTCTGGCATCCACCGCCGAGACATACACGCCGCCGACGTTCGCCCCCTGGGCGCTCAAAAAGGCCGTCGGCGCGTAGGATAAGTTGCGCTTGACCCGGACTTCTTCAAAAACCCGGTCGCGCAGAATCGCTGCTGCCAAGCGCAGTGCCGGGAAGTCGGGCGCGGTGAGGGCGGGTGCCGTATAGACGCCCTGAACGTAGTCGGTTGGAAGGGGGCGTGCCGCGATGACCACGTCTGCCGGCTCCCACGACAGGGGTGGGACGCTCCGCGCTGCCGTGCCGGCCGGGAGTCCGGCAAAGAGCCTGGCCGCGCGTTTGGCAATGCGATCTGGGCTGACATCGCCGACCACCACGAGCAAGAGGCGTTTCGTCGTAAGGAGCTTGGCGTAATGGGCGCGCAGGTCAGTCGCGCCAAGCCGTGTCAGGGTCTCCGTGGTGCCCCGTGGCGCGGCAGCGTAGGGGTGGTGGCGATAAATGGCGTTGGCCTGGGTTTGCTGAAGGATGGCTTCCGGGTCATCCTCGTCATCGAGCAGGGAAGCCAGCAGCCGTTCGCGCGTGAGCACGACGTCTTCAGCCTCAAAGCGAGGATGGCGCACGACATCCGCGAACAGGTTCCAGGCTGTTTCAAAGGTTTTTTGGGTCGTGGCCAGGGTGAGGGCTGAGTAGTCGTAGGTGACAACGTAGCTCAGTCCGGCCCCGAGCCGTGCGGTTTCCTGTCGCAAGGTTTCGCGTGGGAAGCGGCGGCTGGCTTCCGTCGCCACGGCCAGCGTGAGCGCTTCAATCCCGGCTTGCTGAGGGCTGGTCTGGCTGGCGCCGCCGGCGAAAAACAAGCCGACGGCCACCGTCTGGCTGCCCGGACGCCGTTTGACCAGTGTCTTGACGCCAGCAATGGTTTGCTCGGTGACGAAGTCCTGTGGTTGAGCAAGCGAAACGGACGGTTGACGGGGCGGGGCTGGTTCACGGCGTTGCGCCGGCGCAGGGTAGTCAGAGAGGATGAGCAGCGCCAGCACTGACAACAGCCAGCGCCAACGCTGCTTTGGCTGGATTGGTTTGCGCCGTCCAGTTGGACGGTCAACCGTCCCCCGCTGTGGGTTGGGCTGGCCCGTCAGGGTGGATGGTGGCGCAACGTTGGGCGTAGGGTCTGAGCTTGACATCCAACTGCCTAGCGTCGGTGTTCCCGACTTGAAAAGCTGGTCGGCCACGTGTACTTCACTGCCGATATTGGGGAAGGCTACACCTAACCGCAGGCAGCGCCAATGGTTATGCCCTTGTCTTGTGACCGACCGGTTTTAGTTCGGCTGCGTTCGATTGGCGATACGGTCTTGATGACGCCCTTGCTCAGCGCCCTCAAGGCGTGGCGGCCCAACTTGCCGATTGCGGTTGTGACCGAACCGCTTGCCGCGCCGCTTCTCGAACCGCATCCGCTGGTGGATGAGCTGCTCGTCATTCCACGGGCGCGGCGGGGACTGGTGGGGCTGGGCGAGCGGGCGCGCTCGATTGGCGTGCTGCGCGCCGGAAAGTTTGACATTGCCTTCAACCTCCACGGCGGCACGACCGCCGCCTGGCTGATGCGTCTTGCCGGCATCCCGCAGCGGGTCGGCTACGCCTTGCCGAATACGCGCTGGCTGCTGACGCAGGTTGCGCCCCCGCCAACCGAAATTTGGCAAAAGCCAACGATTCACTGCGTCGAACAGCAACTTGGCTTGCTGAAGATGGTTGGCGTGCCGCTCCCGACGCCACTTCCCCGGACGAAGCTCTACTGCGCGCCAAAAGCGCGGGCGGCCGTGGCAGCTCGACTGCGTCAAGCGGGGGTCAGCGGTCCTTATGCCGTTGTCCACCCGGCAGCCGCTTTTCCGAGCAAGCAGTGGGCGGCAAGCCATTTTGCCGAGACGATGGCCCATCTGGCGCGCCGTGGGTTGCAGCCGGTCGTCATTGTCGGCCCCGGTGAAGAAGCCGTTGCCAACGCCATCCGCCAGTCCCTCCCAGCGGTGCCAGGAGCCGTGTTTTTGACCGACTTGCCGTTGTCGGAAACCATGGCCGTCATTGCCGGAAGCGCGCTGTTCGTCGGGAACGACAGCGGCCCGGCACATATCGCCGCAGCCTTTGAGCGCCCGCTGGTCGTCATCTTTGGTTCGTCAAATGACCGGGTCTGGTCGCCCTGGACGAACGCGCCTCACCAAGTCGTCCGGCATCGGCTGCCCTGCGTCCCCTGCGCCGGCCCGCTGTGCCATGCTTTTCCAGAACCGGAGTGCATCCGGCGAATAACTGTCGGCGAGGTGACGTCGGCCATTGCGGCCGTCCTGGCCGGTTGAGGCGCAACGGTTTGGGGAACGCCTGATCCCGATGAGCGCCGCTGTGCCTTTCTGGGGAGACGGTGTCGGTCAGCCCGGTGGCGCGGTCGCGGATGGTGGCAAGCCGGGCCTGAGCTGGCTTTGGCTTTCATCGGGTGTCACGTATCACGTAATCTCTCAGTATGAGCTTAGGTGCGCAGTCGTCGGCGCGTTTTCAGCTCGCGCCGGACACCGTTTCAGTTGGTCGGGTGGTGGATTTGCCGTCGCATTCCAAGCCGTGGATGGCGGGCGGCTGGCTCGTCCTGTGGCTGGTCATCGGAGGCTTGTCCACGATGGCGCAAGTGACCCGTCCGCGGCGGGTTCCCGAATCGCCCGCACCGGTCGCACCGGCGTCTGTTCCAGAACCGGAGATTCGGATCGCGCTGGCGACCAGTGCCGATTTTGCGACCATTACCTGTGACGGTGAGATGGCGCGCTACGACCCGGCTACTGCGACCGCCGTGCCGGTCAACGCGCGCAAGGCAACTGTGCAACTCGAGGTCAGTCCGCCGAAAAGCCCAGAACGCTACCGCGTTGAAGCAGCTTCGTTCAAAAACCGCGCTGAGGCGGAAGCCGCCGCCAACCGGCTGCGCGAGCGCGTTACCGGGCCCATCACCACCCGCTATGACGCGCGCAACCAGACCTATGTCGTCCTCGTGGGTGACTGCGCTGCCCCGGAAGACGCCGATGCGCTCATGGTCAGTGTCGTGGATGCGGGTTTTCGCCGTCCGGTCGTCACCCGCGATGGGCTGGCCGCGCCATCTCGCGCCCTGACCCCACGCTTGGGGGTGACTGCCGAAGGCGGTGAATCCCTCCTCCGCGATGCTGATGCCTGTGCCTTGGTCGCGCTGGATGAAGACCGCGCGCCACTGAAGTTTTCCGGGCAAGCCTACCGAGGACGAATTGAAGTCTTTCTCAACCGACGCGGACGGCTCACGGTCGTCAATGTCGTGCCGCTTGAAGCCTACTTACGCGGTGTGGTGCCGAATGAGCTGTCGCCAACGGTGTTTTCCCATCTGGAAGCCCTCAAGGCCCAGGCGATTGCCGCCCGCACCTATGCCCTCAAAAATCGTGGCAAGTACGCCGCCGAAGGGTATGACTTGCTCCCGACGGCCGCCTCGCAGGTCTATCGCGGGCGAGGCTCGGAACATCCGCTCTCTGACCGCGCTGTGCTGGAAACACGAGGCATCGTGGCCACTTACCAAGGCGAGCCGATTGATGCGCTATACACTTCAACATCCGGTGGACGAACGGAAAGCTCGGAATACGTCTTCGGCTCGCCCCAGCCTTACTTGAAAAGTGTTTTGGTTGCGCCCCAGGCGCGGACTGCGCGCTGGGTAACTTCGACCAGTCCTGTCGAACACTGGCGCGATCCGGCATTACAACGACTGGCACGGGAATGGATACTGTTGCGTCTGGCGGGTTTTACCCTTCCAGAGCCACCACGCCGCGACTATGTGACCGCCCCTGCGACCGTCCGGGAAGTAACGCTTTGGCTCAACCTGACAGCGCGCTTGGCGCAGAACCGCGAACCTGAACGCCCGGCCGGCAACATACTCCGGTTGGGCGGGTTTGTCCCGGCGCTCATGGCCGCGCTCTACGGTACAGAAGCACCGAGTCGGCTGGTGACGCCGGAAGACGCACGGTACTGGCTCGGGCCGGTCGCCGAGCAGTTCCGCCCATCAGACCAACCGGCGCTCGCTTACCTTATGCGGGAACAAATCCTCCCGCCAACTTGGCTGGCGATGAGCGACCAACCGCTGACGCGCGGTGTGGCATTGAGCCTCATTGCCCGCTCACTGGTGGGGCGAGGCGTGCCGTCACTGCAAAGTGGGACGGCCCGCCCGTACGACGGCACGGCGCTCACGCTGCGAATGGGTAAGGGCAAAGAGGAGCACCGCTGGACACTTGCCCCGGACGTTCACTTGTTTCGTAACTTTGGTGGTGAATGCCTGCCGGTTGAGCGCGTTGAGTTGATTGGTGGAGAAACCGTGCGTGTCTATGCCGACCAGGACAACCGGGTGCGTTATTTGGAAGTAACGCCGGTGATGAATGGCGCGACCAGTGACCGTACGTCGCAGTTTTCCTGGTGGGATGTCCGGCTGACGGCGGCCGAACTCCGGGCGCAACTGGCCAAGGTCGGCATCAACGTCGGGGACATCCGTGAGCTGACGGCGCTGGCGCGTGGAGATTCCGGGCGCGTCGCGCGGTTGCAGATTGGTGGAACCAATGGGGCAAACGTTGTCACCGGCCTCAAAATTCGCTCGGCTCTGGGGGTGCGCGAGACCTTGTTTGTCATTCAGCACGAACGCGACGCCACAGGGCAACTAACCGGCGTCCGCCTTATTGGGCGGGGCTGGGGCCACGGTGTCGGCATGTGCCAAGTCGGCGCGTATGGACTGGCGGTTGAAGGCTATACCCACGAGCAGATTCTGAAGCACTTTTACGCCGGAATTGCGCTGACCCGACTTTACCCCTGACCGTTCTGGTGTTCTACCTTACGCGACTCGGCTGCCGATGTACCCGGTGGTGGCGCTGTACTACGATGGATAGGGTCATCCAGAGCGCGGCAGGCGTGAACCGGTTTCGGGTTCGCAGACAAGCATTGGCAATGGAACGCGGTGGAAGAAAGGCAGGTTGCGGTGGCTGCGGCGGCGCTTGGGGAGGCTGTAGAAGCTGACGACCGTTCAGCGATGCCAGGGGCGCGTTGGCGCGGCTTGCCGACCAAGCCCCGGATACCACCACTTAAAACTCGATAAGCGAGTACGAGTGTCTTATCGAACCTTCTTGCTGTCGTTGCCAAGCGGCCTGCTCAGGATTTCGGGTTGACGCGCACAGGGCGCGAGACCCGCGACGGCTGCTTGGCGAACATTCGAGTCACCATCTTTCAGTTGCTCCATGAGCGCCGGACAGACTCCCGGCTTGTTCACGACCGCTTATTCCACCGTTTGTCCCCTAGAAGCCAGCTTGGCAATGAAAGGCGATACACGCCCAGGAGCTTCAGGTTGGTACTCGTACTTGTTACAGAAATGCAGGTAGAAGCGCACCCACTTCCGACATTCGGACCATCGTGCTAATGGGATCTGCTTGGGTCTCAGCACGTCATCAAATCTGGGACTAACCTTTGGGAAACTACTCCTGAGGATCCCTGCTGTTATCCTTAGCAAACTGTATGTTATCCGAGGCTCCCACCGGGCTTAGGGAAACTTGATATAAGTTGACTAAATTGTGATCTGGAGGGTAATATCTGCACATTCAGATGACCGGCAGGGGCTGAATATGGGTTGTTTTTGCCGTTTATCATTGCAAACTTGCGAATGCACTACCGATGTAGCTTAATCGTGTACTTTAATCACCGGTTAGCAATATAAATAGGAGGAAGGTATGAAAATCAAGGTATATCTGGAACCAAGTGAAGAAGGAGGATATACAGTCATAGTCCCTTCTTTGCCAGGGTGTATTTCAGAGGGTAATACAAAAGAAGAGGCATTAAAAAATATTCGAGAGGCGATTGAACTTTATTTAGAATCAGTAGAAGACGATATCTTAGCACTTCCCCAAATAGAAGAAGTAGAGTTAGCAATATGAGTCAAGTCTGAATTATGACAAGGTCGCTAAGACGTTACAAAGGGATGGGTGGGTGATAGTTAGACAAAAAGGTTCTCATATCAGGCTACAAAAACATCTTGGAAATGAAATCTTAAAGATCACAGTTCCGACACATAAGCCTATAAAGAGGTCAACATTATCACATATATTGAAACAAGCAAGAATAACGGTAGATGATTTTCTGGAGAAAGTATAAATTTGCTAACAAGGCGCTGCACCGGACGGCACTTCCGCTACGCTCCATTGCCGCCGGTGAGCTCATTCGTCAGAGTCCCCACACAGGGACTGGAAGTTCGGAGTTAGTCTTTCTATGCCGGCACTCGTCGCCGTCATAGGCTGGTTTGTGGCGCATCACTTTTCCGCAAGGCGAGATCTTGGTAATCGACGGCGAGAGCAGGTCACGAAGTACCTTCTTGAAGCGTATAGAAGGCTAGAGAAGGGATCGAATCCTAGGGATCCGCGCGAAACCTGGAATGATATTGAGTCGGCAATAGCAGATATTCAGTTGTTGTTGGGTTCGCCCGAACAGGTTCGCTTAGCGGTTTCCTTTACACAGGAAATGAGCAAGAATAACTACGCATCAACCAGCGCGTTATTGCTGCTGCTGCGTGAGTCGCTCCTGAAGGAACTTGAATTGCCCGAGATCGAAGTAAGCATTACTCACCTCAGGTTTAACGCGGTAAGCCCCGAAAAGCATATTCAGCAGTTGGCAGATGTAAGCTCCGGCAGCGCCCCGACCTCAAACACTGGTTCCGTGGGTCCGCCGACGTGAGTAGCGGTCCTCTATCGCCGCGCTCTAACCCTGCGTTCGAGCGGACGGCTGCAAGCGCGCCTTGCTTGCGGTGCCCTCCTCGCTACGCTCGTCGGCCGCCGCTCAATGCGAGCGTCAGGCGTTGCAAGGCGCACGTCTTGGCAGCCCACCGCCGTTGAAGACAAACGGCACACGCTCTGCTAACATGCTGGCCATGAAGCCGTTTAGGTGGCCGCCAGACAAGAACGACCTTCTGAAGGCTGAACGCGGAATCTCCTTTGAAGATGTCACCGTTGCCGTTAAAGCCGGAGCATTGCTCAATGTTGTGCCGCATCCGAATCAGAAGAAGTACCCTCGGCAGAAAATCATGGTCGTGGAAGTCTTCGGATACGCCACTTGGTACCCTTCGTTGAGGGAGATGACCACTTCTTCCTGAAGACAATCATCCCCATCCGGAAAGTTACGCGCGACTTCATCGCGCAGGAGGCAGACGATGTCTAAGTTGGATCCCTACGAGCTTGAGGTCCTCGAAGCCTACGAAGCCGGCAAGCTCAAGCCCAGTACTGGCAAGGCTGAACTTCAGCGCCTGCGGGCCGCGGCACGCGCTACCGCGATCCGCGATCAAGGATAAGCGCGTGAACATCCGCCTCTCTTCGGTGGACCTTCTAGACATCCAGGCGAAGGCGCTTGAGGAAGGCATGCCGTACCAAACCTTCATCGCAAGTTTCCTCCACAAGTACGTCAGGCGCGAAGCGACGCCTAACCCCTCGCTCAAGCTGACTCGCTACGGCAGGCGCTGTAAGATCGGGCCGAGGCACATAGCGCATCATCGCAGCCCGGTCTTGCGGACCCTGCCTCCGCGGGCAGCTTAGCTCGAAATAGATTATTAGGGTAAACAAACCAAGAAGGAGTTATCAGTAGTGATAAGCGTCATGTCTCAAGTTGAAGTTCCAAGCTATGTACGAAATGGCGATTTCAAGATTTGGCTTCGTGAAGTCGTAGAACTCTGTAAGCCTGATAATGTGCGATTCTGCGATGGCTCACAGGAAGAATATGATGAACTTTGCGAGTTGATGGTGCGTACCGGCACATTCAAGCGCCTCAACCCTGAGAAACGCCCAAACTCATTTTTAGCCTGGTCGGATCCAAGCGATGTGGCCCGCGTGGAAGACCGGACTTATATTTGCTCCCGTCGTAGGCAGGATGCTGGCCCGACAAATAACTGGGTCGATCCAAAAGAAATGAAAGCAACCCTGACAAGACTCTATGATGGGTGCATGCGCGGCCGAACACTCTACGTAATTCCATTCAGCATGGGACCACTTGGCTCAAAAATCTCACAAATTGGAATTGAGCTAACTGACTCGCCCTATGTTGTCGTCAATATGAAAATCATGACGAGAATGGGCAAAGCTGTTTGGGACATATTGGGCGAAACTGGCGAATATGTGAAGTGTTTACACAGTATCGGCGCACCGCTTCAGGAAGGTCGAGAAGACGTGCCCTGGCCGTGCAATCCAAAAGAAAAATACATTGTGCATTTTCCTGAAGAACGTGTCATCTGGTCGTATGGATCAGGGTACGGCGGCAATGCGCTGCTTGGCAAAAAATGCTTTGCCCTGCGGATTGCATCGGTGATGGGGCGCGATGAAGGCTGGCTGGCCGAACACATGCTCATCATGGGGGTTGAGTCGCCCGAAGGCACAAAAAATTATGTGGCGGCGGCCTTCCCAAGCGCCTGCGGCAAAACAAACTTCGCCATGCTGATTCCACCAAAAACATTCGATGGGTGGAAAGTCACGACCGTCGGGGATGACATCGCCTGGATTAGACCCGATGAAAACGGCGAACTGCGCGCCATCAATCCCGAAGCCGGGTTTTTTGGCGTTGCTCCGGGGACTTCCTATCAGACGAACCCGAACATGATGGAGGCAATCAAGGCGAATACCATCTTCACCAATGTGGCCCTCACCCCGGATGGGGATGTCTGGTGGGAAGGGATGGACGGTGAGCCACCTGCCGAATGCCTGGACTGGCAAGGCCAGGTCTGGACGCCACAACTAGCCAAAGAAACCGGCAAAACTGCTGCTCACCCAAACGCGCGATTTACCGTGGCCGCCGCGCAGTGTCCATCCATTGACGAGGACTGGGAAAATCCCAAAGGTGTACGCATCTCAGCTTTCATCTTCGGCGGCCGCCGCGCCAGCAACGTCCCGCTCGTGTACCAAGCCGTGAACTGGAATTTCGGTGTATATCTTGCGGCCACGATTGGTTCGGAGATGACGGCCGCAGCATTTGGCAAAATTGGACAAGTTCGCCGCGATCCCTTTGCGATGCTGCCCTTCTGTGGGTATCACATGGGTGATTACTTCAATCACTGGCTCCAGATTGGGCGAAACGTTCCAGTGCCGCCACGCATTTTTGGCACCAATTGGTTCAGGAAAGACGAAAACGGAAAGTTTCTGTGGCCGGGCTTTGGCGAAAACATGCGCGTCCTAAAGTGGATTATTGACCGAGTCAATGGAAAGACTTCCGCGCTTGAATCTCCGCTGGGATGGATGCCGAGATACGAGGATATTGACCTCACAGGACTGGAAATAACCAGGGAACAGTTCAATAAGCTGATGGAAGTTGACCGCGAGGCCTGGAAGCAGGAGATTCTTTCACACGAAGAATTATTTGAAAAATTGTACGACCGGCTACCCAAGGAATTCATGCTGATGCGCGAACTGATTCTATCGAGCCTGTGGCGTTCTCCAGAGAAGTGGGAACTTATTCCTGAGCGGTATGTGGAAGAGCCAGCAACTTAGGCAAACCTTCGTGTGGTGGTCACTGACCGCTGCTCGTGACCTGAACTGAAAACAGCGCCTATGGACGCATGGCTTGCCTGGCCGGCTTGGAAGTTGCTTGGCGTCGTGATGTTGGTCGTCGGTCTGGCGCGGCGCTGGCCGACCGGTCCGGTTGTCCTCGGCGCCGGCTTCATCACTGCTTGGCTGGCTGGGATGCCGCTCATTGGCAGTGCGCGTCCAGGCATGCTGGATACGCTCGGCAAGGCTTTCGTCGAGAATCGGGTCATCACGCTTTATTTGCTGACATTACCGGCGATTGGTCTCGCTGAACGCATGGGGTTGCACGCAGCCATGGCGCGCTTCATGGGACAGCTCGCCAGTGTTTCACTGGCGCGGGTGCTCGTTGGGTTTCATCTGGCGCGGGTGGTCATGGGGGCGCTGGGGTTGCGACTGCAAGGCCATGTTACCTTTGGTCGTCCGATTGTCGCGCCAATGGCAACGGCCGTCTTGCCGCGCCCGACGGCGTCCAGTGAAGCTGACGCCAAGGCGGCCGTGGCGGCAGCAGAAAATTACGGAAACTTTTTCGGTCAAAACCTCTTTCCGGCGTCCGCCGGTTGCTTGCTTGTCGCCGGCGTGATGAGCGGCGCGGGGTATCCGGTGGATGTCGTGAAACTTTCCCTCTGTGCGATTCCAATTGTCGCCGTGTCGCTTGGCGTGGGGGCCGTGCAGTTTTTTTGGCTGGAGCGGCGACTCAGTCGCGCCCAGTCCGCCGAGGGTGAGGCCGACCGCCATGGCTGAAGGTCTGTCGCGCCTGGCCCGCGTCATTGCCCATCCGGCGACATTCGACGTCGCCTTTGCGCTCATCGGCGGTTTGTTGTGGAGCTATGCGATTCGTATCGCGCTCGACCGCTGCCGCGTCCGCCGCTGGCCGGCCGTCGCCTATTGGTTCACGCTGGGCGTCTTGTTTGGATGCGGGGCGTGGCTGCCCTACTGGATAGACGGCGTGCTGGTCGTGGGGCTGGTCGGCATCGAGGCTGCCGGTGGCGTTCGCTGGCAGGCAACGCCCTTGCCAGGCACCCACTCGGCAGAGCCAGGAAGCCGCGCGCTGTGGCCCGTCCTGACGATTCCGGCGATCACCTTCGGCGTCGCCGGCCTGACGGCGCTGGCCGGGGGCGATGTCGGACGGGGCGCGGTCATTGGTTTGGCGCTGGGGGGCGTCGTCGCCGTTGGCGTGGCGCTGGTGGCCGGACGCTTTCCCCTTTCGACGGCGCTTGACGCCGGATGCGAGTTGACCGAAGCCATTGGCCCGCTGCACCTGCTGCCGCAACTTCTGGCGTCGTTGGGACTGCTCTTTACGGCGGCCGGTGTCGGCGCGCTGCTGTCGGATGCCGTTGGCCGGGTCGTGCCAGCCGGCAACGTCTGGGGCGCGGCCGCGGCGTACTTTCTGGGCATGACGCTTTTCACGGCGCTGGTCGGCAACTCCTTCGCGGCTTTTTCGGTCATCACGACCGGCATTGGCATCCCGCTCGTCATCGCTCCGTTTGGGCTGGACCCGGCTTTGGTTGCCATACTCGGCCTCACGGCCGGCAGTTGCGGCACGCTCTGCACGCCGATGGCGGCAAACTTCAATCTGCTGCCCGTGGGGCTGTATGGATTGGCAGACAACTATGCCGTCCTGCGGATGCAGTGGCGCTTGGCCGTCATCTTGTGGCCGGCGCACCTGCTGGTTTTTGGATTGTATGTGCTGCACCGGTGACGGCAACCGCCGCCGCAAGCCGCCGCAGCGTTTGCCGCAGGTTGCTGGTGGCGTGTTCGGCTTCGAGTTGCGTCGTGCGCGTGAAACGCACGGTTTGACCAAGCCGGCGCTGCGCGAAGGCGGGCAGGTCGGCCGTGATGATGTGCGCAATGCGCGGATAACCCCCGGTCGTTTGGGCGTCGGACAGCAACACTGTGGGGCGACCGTCCGGCGGAAGCTGAATCACGCCCGGCGCAACGGCCGAAGACACTAGTTCAATCGGTTCGGTCAAGCGCAGCACAACGCCTTCCAAGCGGGTGGCCATACGGTTTGAGTCTGCGCCAACGACAAACGTTTCGCTCAGTAGGCGCGCTTGGCTGGCGTCGTCGAGATTGTGGAATTCCGCGCTTGGCACAATCCGAATCGGGCAGTTTTCATCGGAGGTGTATCGAGGAAGAACCGTCGGCGACAACGCCAGCCGGTTGTCTCCGAGCCGCGCCAGCGTTGGCAGCGGTAGCTCGTCTCCGGCCTCAAGCGGGCGGCCCAGGACCCCGACTAGCCCAGCAAAGGGCGTCATGCTGGCGCTTCCCAACCAACGTGGCGTGGCCAGTCCACCGGCAACGGCCAAGTACGCCCAGCGTCCCCGGCGCGGTTCGCGGAAAGTCAGGGTTTGCCCAGGTTCAGCACGATATTGCCGCCAGTTGGCCAGCGGTCGGCCATCAAGCATCGGGCAAAAGTCCGCCCCACCGATGGCTAAGACCGCCGCTTGCTCAAACCGCAGACGCGGGGCCGGAAAGTGCATTTCGACCACCGCAGCACGCAGTGGGTTGCCCAGCAATGTGTTGAGGAGCGCCGGGGCCAGCCAGTCGAGCACCCCGCTCCGATGGATGCCCAAGCGCTGAAATCCAGCGCGGCCGGTGTCCTGTACGGTGGCGTAGAACCCGGCTTCTACCACGCGAAGGCTCAAGGTTGTCACTCACCCCTGCGTCGTTCGTCGAAGTCGTCCGGGTGGGTACTGGCGAAGAAGTCTAGCAAAGCGTTGTTTTCGTCGGGCGTTCCGATGTTGAAGCGCACATATTCGCCCAACAACGGATACCGGCTCACATCGCGAATGAGGATGCCGCGACCGAGCAGCGCCTCGAAGAGACGGTGCGGGGTGACCTGGGGCGTATGCAGCAGGTGAAAGTTGGCGTGACTCGGGAGCAGCCTGACCCACGTCACGTCGGACATGGCCGCCGTCAGCCGTTCACGTTCCTGGAGAATCTGCTCAACCAGTGGACGCAGCTCCGTATCATATAGCTCGACAGCGACCTGCGCGGCGACCAGAGAAAAGAAGTTCACGTTGTAGGGCAACTTGGCTTTGGTGAGTTCTGCCGCCAGTTCAGGCGCGACCAGCCCGTACCCGATCCGCACCCCTGCCATCGCCATGGCTTTGGAGAAGGTCCGCAGCACAACCAGCCGTGGAAAGTCGGCCAGTAAGGGAACAAAGTTCTGGTTGCAAAACTCATGGTAGGCCTCATCCAGCATGACCAGACCATCGAAACCGGACAACACCGCCCGCAACTCCGGTTCGGCAACGGTCACACCAGTTGGGTTGTTAGGTGAGCAAAGAATCATGGCGGCGGCCTGGGTGCGGCGCGCGGCATCGAGCATTGCCGGAACGTCGTAGCTGAAATCCGCTCGTGGAGGGACGTTGACGACCGTTCCACCCAGCACTTCGACCATGAGGCGATAGACCGTGAAGGTGGGTTCGCTGAGGATGACCGCCACGCCAGGGCTGACCAAAATCGTCAGCAGGGCCTGGATGATCTCGTTTGAACCGTTGCCGACGACGACCCCATCTGGCCGCCAGCCGGCAAAGTGCGCCAGCACTGCCTGCAAGTCGGTTGGGACAAAGTCGGGATACCGCGCCCAATCCCGTCCGGCGATGCGGCGGAGCGTCTCCGTGACAATCGCCGACGGAACGCCAAAGGGGTTTTCGTTTTGATTGAGCTTGATAGGGACGCGGTGCGGCGTCAGCGTGTAGGCTGCTAGCCGCCGCACCGACGGCTTGATGAGGTCGTCCAATGTTCGCATTGCCGTCAGCCAGCACCGAAGCGCGCCAGCTTCCTGGCGAAGTCATCCATGGCTGCGCGGGTTGTGTTTTCGGTGGCGCAGACCAGTAGCTCGTGGGTGCGCTCTGGAAAGTAGCGCGACAGCGGCAGTCCGGCCAGGATGTCTTCGGCCAGGAATTCATCCACGATCTGGGCCGCCGGAACCGGCGTCGTCAGGACAAACTCATTGAACACGGGCGCGGCGTAGCGTAGCCCGAAGCCGGGGAGCGTGGTGAGAACGCTCTTCAGGTACGCCGTTTTTTGAAGGTTGCGCAGTGCCAATTCCTGTAGGCCGCGCCGTCCCACCGTCGCTAGAAAGATGCTGGCAACCAGCGCGCAGAGGCCTTCGTTGCTACAGATGTTTGAGGTTGCCTTTTCGCGGCGGATGTGCTGCTCGCGCGTGGCCAGGGTGATGACAAAACCCCGGTTGCCTTCCGCGTCGAAGGCCTGTCCGATGAGACGGCCCGGCATCTGGCGAGCGAACCTGTCACGAGCCGCAAAAAAACCAAGGTGCGGCCCGCCAAAGGACGGCGGCACGCCAAACGATTGCCCTTCGCCAACGACAATATCGGCCCCAGCTTCACCGGGTGGGGTCAGCAAACCAAGTGACAGCGCCTCCGCAACCGTGGCTACCGTGAGCGCCTGATGCCGTTTGGCGACGGCCGCCACCGGCGCGACATCCTCGATGCAGCCAAAAAAGTTCGGGGACTGGAGGGCCACGCAGGCTGTCGCATCATTGACCAGCGCTTCCACCGACGCCGTCGTGCCGTCTTCGGCCAAGGGCACATAGACCAGTTCGATCCCGGCCCGGCGCGCATAGGTCTCACACACGGCCCGGTATTCGGGATGAATGCCTTCCGACAGGACGACCCGATAGCGGTTCGTCAGCCGCGCGGCCATCAACAGGGCTTCGGCCAGCGAGGTCGCGCCGTCATACATCGAAGCATTGGAGACATCCAACCCGGTCAGTTGGCAGATGAAGGTTTGGTACTCGAAAATCGCCTGGAGTGTTCCCTGGTTGATTTCCGGCTGGTAAGGCGTGTAGCTCGTATAAAACTCCGACCGGGACACGAGCGTGTCAATGATGAGCGGTCGCGCGTGATCGTAAACGCCCGCGCCGAGAAACGACGCCTGCGGGCGCTTATTTTGCCCGGCCAGCCGTTCAAAAAGGCTCGTGAGTTCCGCCTCGCTCGCCATGGGCGGAAGATTTAACGGGCGCTTGAGCTTGAGTTCGTCAGGAATGCCCCGGAACAGTTCATCAATCGTGGACACGCCAAGCGTGGCAAGCATGTCCGCCTGCTGGTCCGGCGTTGCGTTGGGTATGTAGCGCATGGGTCACGGGAGACGCTATGGGCGACGAGCCGATGGGGGCGTGGGCTGGTCGCCGGAGCGCGTCATTTCTCGTTGATGAAGTCTTCGTATTCGGCCGCGCTCAGTAGCGCGTCCACTTCGCTGGTTTGAGAGAGCTTGATGACAATCATCCAGCCTTCGTCGTATGGCGACGAGTTGACGAGTTCAGGCGCGTCGGCGAGTTTGGCGTTGATCTCGATAACTTCGCCAGAAACTGGGGAGAACAGCTCGCTCACGGCCTTGACCGATTCGACCGAGCCAAACGGTTCATTGGCCTTGACCGTGGTGCCGACCTTTGGAAGGTCCACATAAACAACGTCGCCCAGTGATTCCTGGGCGTAAAACGTAATGCCGACCCGCCCGGTGTCACCCGTGATGCGGATCCATTCGTGGTCTTTGGTGTATTGCAAGTCGTCGGGATAGTTCGCCATGAAAAACCCTCGCCAGGATGGTTGGCGCGCCGTGTTTATTTGGGACGCGCGTAAAAAGGAGTTGGGACGATACGGCAGGGAACTTCGCGTCCACGTACCACGGCAAACACTTGCGTCCCGACCGCCGTTTTGTCAATCGGAAGATACGCCAGTCCGATATTTTTCTTGAGAAACGGGGATGGGCTGCCCGATGTGACGCGCCCCAGTTCCTGTCCATCGGCGACCAGTGGGTAGCCGTCGCGCACTGGAACGCGGTCTTCAACCTCAAAGCCGACCAGCTTGCGCGTCAGCCCGCTTTCTTTTTGTTGCTGAAGGGCGCCACGTCCGAGAAAGTCCCCTTTGCTGAGTTTGCACATCCAGCCAAGGTCGGCTTCGAGCGGCGTCGTGGTGTCATCAATGTCATGGCCGTAGAGCGCCATTTTCGCTTCCAAACGGAGCGTGTTGCGCGCACCGAGTCCGCAGGGCGTTGGGTTTCCGGCTTCAGTCAGGGCCGTCCAGAGCCGCGCGGCATCACCCGGCGCGCAGTACAGTTCAAAGCCATCTTCGCCAGTGTAGCCTGTCCGCGCCACCAGCGTTGGCACGCCGGCCACGACGACGTCGCGTCGAAATCGGTAATAACCAAGACTCGTGATGTCTTCTACCGTCAGCGACTGCACCAAGGCGACGGCGCGGGGGCCCTGCACGGCGAGTTGCGCATACTCGGCGCTAACATCACGTACGTTGACATCAAACCCGGTCGCCTGCCGCGTGAGCCAGTCCGCGTCTTTGGTGGTATTTGCCGCGTTGACACAGAGGAAGTAGGTGTCCTCGGCAAAGCGGTGCACGAGAATGTCGTCCACGAACGTGCCTTGTTCGGTTAGAAGTCCTGAATACTGTGCTTGACCATCCACCAGCCGGGCGGCGTCATTGCAGGTCGTGTGCTGGATGAAGCGCAGGGCATCGCGTCCCTGAACAAGAATTTCGCCCATGTGGCTGACATCAAACAGGCCGACAGCCATCCGCACGGCCAGGTGTTCACCGACGAGTCCGCCGTACTCAACCGGCATGACCCAACCGGCAAACGGCACCATTTTTGCGCCAAGCGAACGGTGTAGGGCATCGAGTGGTGACTGGCGGAGTTCAGAAGACACGCAGCAACCTTTGCAAATCAAAAACGTGAACCCAAAAAATCTAACGGCAACCCCGTGCATCAAAGACGGCGAAGCTAACACCACGCTGATGAAGGGTCAAGGTAGCGTGCCACGGCTGCTGGAGTCATCAGTTCAGAAGACGGCAATGCGGTCTGGCCCGCGCCTGGCTGGCTCCTGATCCACCACGACTCTGAAGCGCTTGCCGGTTTGGTTGGAGCGGCCTACCATAGTGGGCGGCTGATTGAGCCAGTCGCCATTTCTTGCGCCTCACGGAGGATTCCCGCCATTTACACGCGACCTGCCCCATCGCCCTTTTCTGCGCCCTGACGCGCGGTGGTTTCCTCACGACCGCCGTGGCGTACAGTGCGCGATGTCGGTAAGGAGGAAATAATCATGACGACTAAGTTTGTGCCCGATGCGTTGAAATCCCCTACTTCACCTACCCCCAAGCCCGTGCGGCGCATGGTCCGGCGTGACCGACACTCAACCCCAACGTTCCAGCCCAGTATGTTCGAGGATGACTTGGTCTCGGCACTGGCCGTGGCAACTGAAAACGTACGTGCCCGGCAGGTCTTCGACTGGGAGTGTGTCCGGCGTCAGCGGACGGTCTGACACAACGTGGGGTATTGCACTTGCTTCGTTGCTCGTCGGTGGACTTACCCTGGTTGGGGTGTATGCTGCTGGGTGGCATAACCTGTATGGCGATGGGCAAGCGCACTTGGCAATTGCCCGCAAACTGGTGGATGCGCCGCCCGGCGCATCCCTGTGGGAGCGGTACATCCAACTGGGGAGTCCATGGCTTCCTCTGCCACACGTCTTGGCCGCGCCGCTGACAGCCTCCGATCGGCTGTGGCGGACGGGGCTTGCCGGAAGCTTGGTTTCACTGGTCTCTTTTGTTGTTGCGGCCACGTTCCTCTTTCATTTGGCGGCTGACCTCACCCAATCCCGAATGGCCGCCGCCGTTGGTTGGCTGGCTTTCGTACTCAATCCTTCGCTGCTATACGTGCAGACCACGCCACTGACCGAGCCGCTGTTTCTAGCCGTTTTGCTTGGGAATGCCTGGTATCTGCATCGCTGGATGGTCGAGCCGCGGCGCGCCCTGCTCATCAGGGCTGCCTTCTGGGGGTTGTTGGCCATCCTCACCCGCTACGAAGGCTGGGTTTTACTCCCGGCTGGTCTCGTGATTGTGGCCTGGCGAACGCCACATCGCGGCTGGTTACGGCTCGTGGATGGCGGAGTCTGGTTGGGGATTGCCGGCAGCGGTGTCGTGTATTGGTTGTGGCATAACTGGGCGATTTATGGACGACCGCTGGAGTTCCTCGATGGCCTCTATTCAGCCCGTGGCTACTTCACGCGCCACCGGGAGGCGTTGAGCTACTTGAGTTTCGTCGTTGGGCATCCGCTCTATGCTGGAATCGTGTTGGGCGTCACCGTTGTCATCTGCGCGACGCCAATGACGACGGCGCTTGGCCTCGTTGGTTTCGGAACCGTCATCGTCAATGTCGCACAAGCCCGCAATGTCGCGCAAAACCGCTGCCGGATGGGGGCGACAGCGATTGTGCTGGCACTCTTGGCGCTACCGCCGCTGTTTACTGGCTACAGCCTGTATTCGGGCAATATCCAGATCTATCCGCTCTTTTTGAACAATCGCTATGGCTTGGGGGCGCTTCCGGTACTTGGACTTGGGGTTGCCGTGAGTGTCGCCGCACTCCAGCAGCGTTTTCCTGATTGGCGATGGAAGGTCGTGCTCTTGGGCGGCTCGCTTTGCCTAGGGCAGTCGGTGTGGCTGCTACGGGATGGGGTGTATCAGCTTTCCGTGTTTCAAGAAGCCTACCGGGTACAGTTTGCGCCGATTGGTCGTGAACGCCACGCGCTGGCGCAGTTTTTACGGTCTCAGTCCATCACTTCCAAGGTCGCGCTTTTCGCCGGAGAGTTGTCGTCGGTCATTGCCGAAGGTGGGTTGTCTTATGCTCAGGTGGTTCACGAAGGCAGCCAGTCCTGGCATGGGCTGGCGTCGTCCATCCCGGCGACGGTGGACTGGCTGGTTGTCGGGCGCGGCGATGCGCTGGACGTGAAGCTTCAGCAGCGTCCGGAAGGATATGAAGCCTTTTCCACCGTGTGGGTCTCCGAGCGGGGAACGTTTACCGTGCTGCGCCGCCATTCATCGGCTGGGCGCACCCGCCAGTGATGTCTCCGAACAGTTGGCTGTCATCAGTCCATCGGGTCAACACCCAGGGCGCGAAGCTTTGCCGCTAGGCGTTCCTTCTCGGCACGCTCACGCTCTTTCTCGGCACGCTCACGCTCTTTCTCGGCGCGCTCCCGTTCGGCTTGCCGCCAGGCTGCCTCTTTCTCGGCACGCTCGCGTTCTTTCTCCGCGCGCTCCCGTTCCTTTGCCGCCTGCTCCGCCGCCGCCCGCTCCTCGTCCGTCGGTAGCCACCGTCCCTCCGCGTCGTAAAACCTCACCCAGTCCCCCTCCAACCGCTTGAACCGCCCACGCCAAACCCCAATCCCCAACCCGGCTTCCGGCAGCCACAGCCGCCCCTCCCCACTCGTCACCTCCCGCAACCCAACCCCATCGTGCCGGAAAAACCGCACCTCCGCCGGCCGCCGATGATGATTCACCGTCACGTAGTACGGTACTTTCAAATGCCGCTCATACACCTCCCACTTCGTCGGGCCGTCCTGCGCCGGCAACGCCCCCCGGCCAAGGTCATTCCGCGTCGTGCCGGGCGAAAGCGCCTCCACGATGATGAGCGGCGTGGCCTTTTCCTCCCACACCACGAAGCTTGTCCGCTGCCGCCCATCGCGCAGCAGCGGCACGTCCACGACGCCAAACCAGTCGGGACGCAGCCCGTGCAAGGTCGGCTGCGCCTGGTAGTAGAGATACATGTCGAGTGCCGAGAAGTAGCGGTCGGGGAGGAACTTGGGGGGACGGAAGGTCTCGATGAGCAAGTAAGCCAGGAAAGCGTGAAACTCGTCGGGCAAGGCTTCCTCTCCTTCAAACTCGCTGGGGAGGTCATCCATGGTCGGCAGCGCCAACTCAGATAAGGCAGGCATGGTGAGTGCTCCTTGATTTTAGGGCTTGCGTTTGATTCACGGGGTTTCTGGGTCAATGCCCAGCGTGCGGAGCTTCGCCGCCAGGCGTTCTTTCTCAGCTCGTTCTTGTTGCTCGCGCGCTAGAGCCGCTTCCTTCGCCAATCGCTCCTGCTCGGCTTGCCGCCAAGCCAGTTCTTTCTCTGCTCGTTCGCGCTCCTTTGCCGCCTGTTCCGCCGCCGCCCGCTCCTCGTCCGTCGGTAGCCACCGTCCCTCCGCATCGTAAAACCTCACCCAATCTCCCTCCAGCCGCTTGAACCGCCCGCGCCAAATCCCGATCCCCAACCCGGCTTCCGGCAACCACAGCCGCCCCTCCCCACTCGTCACCTCCCGCAACCCAACCCCATCGTGCCGGAAAAACCGCACCTCCGCCGGCCGCCGATGGTGATTCACCGTCACGTAGTACGGTACTTTCAAATGCTGCTCATACACCTCCCACTTCGTCGGGCTGTCCTGCGCCGGCAACGCCCCCCGGCCAAGGTCATTCCGCGTCGTGCCGGGCGAAAGCGCCTCCACGATGATGAGCGGCGTGGCCTTTTCCTCCCACACCACGAAGCTCGTCCGCTGCCGCCCCTCGCGCAGCAGCGGCACATCCACGACGCCAAACCAGTCGGGACGCAGCCCGTGCAAGGTCGGCTGCGCCTGGTAGTAGAGATACATGTCGAGTGCCGAGAAGTAGCGGTCGGGGAGGAACTTGGGGGGACGGAAGGTCTCGATGAGCAAGTAAGCCAGGAAAGCGTGAAACTCGTCAGGCAAGGCTTCCTCTCCTTCAAACTCGCTGGGGAGGTCATCCATGGTCGGAAGCGCCAACTCGGATAAAATCGGCATACCGGTTTCCCCTTTCAAGCAGGCGGCGGTCGTGCCTAGTGTAGCACCGGCGAGCGGCGTTTTTCGCGCCCCTGTTCACCCGCTGCATCGTTAGTCGAGTGTACACCGTCGTTTGGCGCGGCGAGAGTCCGCGCTTTGGCATATTTTAGAAACACGTAGTGCGCGGCGAACCAGGCAATACACAAGCCGGCAAACCCATCGAGGCAGCCGCGCTTCAGGAGGTATGTTTTGAAAAATGTTGCCGGTGGCCAAAGCAACAGCTTCCAGAGTGGTATGGACGTTCCCGAAGCCCGTAGCGCCTGGGCGGCCAGGTCGGTATAGCGGTTCATTTTGGACTGGTGGTCGGCAAGGGAAGTGATAGCCTCATGGTCAATGTCCCCATCGAGATGCCCGACCGAACCCTCCGCTTTGAAAGATTCATGGATGAACTCACCGCGCCACACTCCCGCACCACGCCGGTAAAGACGTAGTTGCCGGTCTGGATACCAGCCGCCGTGTCGTACCCAGTGACCCAGGTAACGATTGCGGCGGCGGACCGTGAAAGCCGTATAGGGAGACGGTGCGCGCAAAGCCTGACCAATAACGTCACGTAGCTGGGGCGTTGCCCGCTCATCGGCATCCAGGCAAAAGACCCAGTCGCAAGTGGTGAGCGTGTCGCCGAAGTTGCGTTGAGCCGCGTAGCCAGTGAAGGGATGTAAAACAGCGCGCGCGCCATGTGAAGCCGCGACCTCAGCCGTGTCGTCTGTCGTCGAAGCGTCCACCACAACGATTCGCTCGTCGGCCCAGTCCACCGAGTCGAGCGCGGCGGGTAACCGAGCTGCTTCATTCCGGGCAATGATGACGACGGCAAGGGAAGGCATCCGTGCGTTGACTCGCTTACAGACGGGTGTGCAACCGGCTAGCTTGCTTTCACAATGATAACCGCGCGCTCGACATACCACAGTCTGATTTCAGGTGATTGGTTGCGCTGCGGCCGGTGGATGATCTGGCTCTGGTTGGGCTGGCTGTCTTCACAGGGCAGCGTGTTCGCACTCGAGTCGTTCTCGCCAGAGCATCTTGCGCGCAGCTTACGGTTAGAGCAACCAATATCACTGGATGGACGGTGGCGATTTCAAACCGGCGACGACCTGCGTTGGGCAATGTCGTCCTGGGATGACATCCCTTGGCCCCAGATCAGCGTTGCGCAGTCGTGGGGTAAGCAAGGCTATCGCGGGTATGCCGGCGTGGCCTGGTACCGCCGAACCGTGCCGTTACCGCCGGCCGCCCCCGGTTCGGGCACCGGGCTGGGGTTGGCGCTCGCCGGTGTGGACTGGGCAAGTTATGAAGTCTTTGTGAATGGTCACTTGGTCGGGCGCTTCGGGCGTTGGGCTGCCACCGATGCTTTTGCCATTCCCCATCCACAGTACTTCTTCGTGCCGGCTGAGGTCATCGTGCCGGACCAGCCGCTGGTCATTGCCATCCGTTTTTGGCAACTCCCGGCGAGTATGCGCCGAACTCCCCAGGGTGGCGGTTTTGAGGGCGGGCTTTTTCTGCTCGGAAATGCGACGCAGGTTGGGCAGGCGGTCCACCTGGCCATCGCGGAACGCAAGCAAGCGCAGGTAGGTGATTTGGTGCTTGCGCTCGTTTTTCTGCTGGCCGGGTTTTTTCACTTGCTCTTCTTTTTGCGTCGCCGTTCACAGCGGGAATACTTCTGGTTTGGTCTCTTTGCCATCCTGTTTGGTCTCAACTGGTACGGTGCCGGCGCCCGCTGGTGGGCTTCGGAGTGGATTGATTACGTGACGCTGTGGCGGCTCAACAGCTTTACGATAGCTATTTTCCTTGTGCCGCAGGCTTGCTTTCTCTGGACACTCTTTGGGCGGAAGATGGGGTGGTTCGTCAAGGCTTACCTGTGGTTGCTCACGCTGTCAGCCATCACGGTGGTCATCATTCCAGGGGTGACGTTTTCGCTTTTGACCTCGACGCCGCGGGTGTTGTTGGCGTTGTTGTTTCCGCTCCTGTCAGTGATACTGGTCGTTGTCGAAGCCAGACGGGGCAACCCAGAAGCGCGAACCATCGGCATCGGACTCCTGATCTCAGTCGCTTGCAGCCTGAACGACATCCTGGGCGTGCGACTGGGTCTCTATGCCACGGTTTCGCTTGCCCACGTTGGTTTGGGAGCGATTTTGCTCTCGATGGCCCTGTCGCTGGCTAACCGTTTTGCCCGTGTGTACGGTGAACTCGATGCCCTAAACCACAATCTCGAAGACAAGGTCCGGCAACGGACGGCAGTGATCGCGCAGCAGCGCGATGCGCTTGAGCAAAAGCAAGTCGAACTCACCGCCAGCCTGACCTACGCGCAACGCATCCAGCAGGCGTTGTTGCCGGGAGCCGATGACCTGGCGCGGATCGGCGGCTGTGGGGCATTTGTTTTCTTTCTTCCGCGTGACATCGTCAGTGGTGATTTTTACTGGATTCACCACACCGCCCACGGCGTATATGTGGGCGTCGGTGACTGTACCGGTCACGGGGTTCCCGGAGCCTTCATGGCGCTCATCGGCATTGACCTGCTCAACCGGCTGGTCGTGGACACGCCCGCGCCAGGACTTTTGCTTGAACGCCTTGACCTAGCAGTTCGCCGCGCCCTGCGGCAGGAGCAAAACAGCCCGGCGGCAACCGACGATGGCATGGAAGTCGCCCTTTGTTACATCGAGCACGGCACCGCGCGCCTGATCTTTGCCGGAGCGCGCCGCCCGCTGTATGTCGTGCCGATGGATGGCGCTTTGCAGGAAATCAAAGGCACGCGCCGCAGCATTGGTGGCGACCGGCGCGGACAACGTCGGGCTTTCTTGGAATGGTCAGCCCAACTCAGCACCATTCGCGCTTTTTACCTTGCCAGTGATGGCTTCACGGATCAAAACGGCGTACTTGCTTCCCGAAACTTCGGGACCAATCGTTTCCGTGCGCTGCTCGAACGGCTTGCCGCGCTGCCCCCGGCCGTTCAGCAAGCCGAGTTGGTTCAAACGTTTGAGCAGTACCGTCAAGAGGCTGCCCAGCGGGATGATGTCACGGTGCTTGGCGTGCAGTGGCAAGCGTAGGGCGACTGGTGGGGCAGTCCACTAGGCTGCGCCTTGGTGTGGCATTCAATCTCTGGTCGGCATATCGTTGAAAAGGATCACCACCGTCTTTTTCTCAAAGGAAAACCTATGCGGATCGTGACGTATTTTGGCAAGGGCGGCGTCGGGAAAACCACGCTGTCAGTGGCCACCGCGCTCGCCTGCGCGGCCCGCGGCCACAAGACGCTACTGATGAGCGTCACCGCCGGACACAATCTCGGCGATGTCATCGGAACTTCAATCGGGCACGCCCCAACCTCGATTGCTCCCAATCTGGATGCGCGCGAAGTCAGCGCCATGATGGAAATGCGCGCGCAGTGGTCGCAGGTGCAGGACTATGTCGCCACGATTTTGCGCGGAATTGGCACGGGCAAATCGGCTTATGTGCAGGAAGTCGTCCTGTTTCCGGCGCTTGAAGAGCTGACGACCATGACCGAAATTTGGCGTGCGATCAGCGAGGGAAGCTATGACGTGGTCGTGGTGGATACGCCACCGACGGCCGGGATGATGACCCTGCTGGCCGGGCCGGAAGGCCTCAAGTGGTTGCTTTCAAGCGTTGAAACCTGGTACCGCCGCCTGTCGCTGTTGGCGACGCCGGTCATGCAGGCGCTGTTCCCAAGCCGAAACCCAATGGACATGCTCCCGGAGGTGAGCAAGCGGGTGAGCGAAATGCGGGCAGCGCTGGTCAATCCAGAGGTGACTTCCCACCGACTCGTAACCCAACCAGAACCGCTGGCCGTGACGGATGGCTTTCGACTTGCAACGTATCACTATCTTTACGAATGTCCGGTTGATCGGGTCTTTGTCAATCGCGTCAATGCACAGTCGCCGGTCCAGAAGGAAGGCATGGCGCTCCTCAAGCGCAAGGCGGACGGGCTGCCGGTCATCGAGATTCCGGAGCAAGCGGAAGCCCTCATCGGTCTTTCGGCGCTCACCACTCTGGCCGAGCAGATTTTCAAAACCCAGGACCCACTTGAACACAGCGCACCGGCGCCACTGATGACGCTTGAACCGGGTTCGGATGGACAGTCGGCCCTCAAGCTGAAGTTGCCCAATCTTGAGTTGGAACGGCTTGACTTGGTGACCCGAGCTGGCGAGCTTGTACTTGAAATCGGACACTTCAAGCGCAACATTGCGCTGCCGCCGGAAGTGCGGAGTAAAGAAGCCGTTGGGGCCGATTACAGCGGCGACACCCTGACCATTACCTTTGCTTGATATGGCAAGCTGCTGTAATCACGAAGTCGCCATTGAAACACTGCGCGGTCGCCAGCGCCGGACGCTGCAAATCACACTCGCCATCAATGCGGTGATGTTTGGTGTCATTGCGGGAGCGGCGCTGTACGGGCGCTCGACCGCCCTGTTGGCCGATAGCCTGGACAATCTGGGGGATGCCCTGACCTACGGACTGAGTCTCTATGTGGTGTCGCGGGATCGAACCGCCAAAGCCTGGGTGGCTCTGTTCAAGGGCGGCCTGATTTTCCTCGCGGCGGTTGGGGTTGGGGCGCAAATCGTCCAGCGCCTCATCTCTCCGGCCGTCCCACTGTTTGAAGTGATGGGATTGTTCAGCCTGCTTGGTCTCGCTGCAAACGGTACTTGCTTATGGTTGCTCTGGCAGCACCGGCAGGAAGACATCAATATGAGTTCTGTTTGGGAGTGTTCCCGCAATGACGTCGCCGCCAATATCTCCGTGCTGGCCGCGGCCGGGTTGGTGTGGCTGACCGGCCGGGCGTGGCCAGACCTGATTATCGCCAGCGGACTAGTTTTGCTCTTGCTTCACTCAGCCAGCCGGGTTCTCGTTTCATCCGTCGGTGAGTTACGCGCTGCGGCAAGTCAGCGCCCCTCGGCGAACTCCTGAATCAGTCGGTAGTCTTCCACAAGGCCTATGTCGGTTGGTTGGCTGCGCTGCCAATGGTGAAATAGGCGCGCGCCAACGGGCGGTCACTGTCTTGGATTTCAACCGCATAGTTCCCGGCTGGGAGTGGCTTGCCGTCTGGCTGATACAGCAACCGAACCGCCTGTTGCGTGTCTGTGAAGGATTGGATGGACTGCGCCATCAACGGTGCCGGTGACTCAAGTCGTCGCCAAACAATCCGGTAATCACCGTTCACTGGGGGCTGTCCGGTTACTCGGACGGCAACGGCCCGAATGCCAGGCGGGAACGTATTGGCGACAGTTTGCGCATCAAACGAATCCGGCTCATTTGGAAGTGTCCGAAAGCTGCACAGCTCAAGCCGCGTAATGGAGGAATCCAGAATCTCCGTGCCGATTTTGGTCGCTGCCGGAACCGGATTGGGCTTTTCACCAAAGACATAAACCGTCAGAAATATGGCCAGCCCGGCCAGAAAGCCAAGAACGGCCAGCACCAGAATAAAGTAAACGAAACGATTGCCGCTCCGGTCGGCGGAATCCTCCCCATGTGCCACAGACGTGCTTTCCGGCGTTGGCCGAACTGCCTGCGGAGCTTCACCTAACGAGCTGGGTGCAGACGCCCCGCCTACGGCCTTGAGAGCTTCGGGCGCGGGGGTAGGCGGTGTGACCGCCTGCCCGACCACGGTTTTGAGGGCATCTGGTGAGGGTTTGGGCGGCGTGACTGCCTGCCCAACTACGGTTTTGAGGGCGTCTGGTGAGGGTTTGGGTGGCATGACCGCCTGCCCAACCACCGTTTTGAGGGCATCTGGCGAGGGGTTGGGCGGCGTGATTGCCTGCCCGACCACGGTTTTGAGCGCATCTGGTGGCGGTTTTGGCGGCGCAACGGCAGCGTTGACAACCGTCTGGACACTGTCGGGCGGAGGCAAGGCTGTGCCGATGACGGTTGCTGCCGAATCTGACGGAGTCCCGTTCTCTGGTAATTTCTCGCCGCAGTTCCGGCAAAACTTCATGCCCGGCGCGGCTTCGGTTTGACATTCAGGGCAGATGATTTTCATGGCTAGCGGTGGATAGTATCGAGCAGCCCAATACGTCGTAAGATGGTTACATCGTAGCCATCCAAGCTTGGTGGGTAAACAAGAATTCCGGTTGAGCCGCAGTCTGGATTGTTTCGTATAAAAGTGTTGGGTGGCTCACGTTTCCGGAAATGCCGTCTCAGCCCTGCCTAGATTCTCTCACCAGGAAAGCCACGATTTTCGGGCGCGGGTTTGTCTGACAGAGGTTTTGCACCTAGGAGATAGTTGAGTTATAGTAGCACCACGCAACATAAAGTAGCCGGTAGTACGATTAGTTTCTCTTCTTTTTTCGCCCACTCAGGTTTTTTCGCCCACTAAGGCTTTTGGGCTAGAAGACATTCGACGTCCGACACCCTCGGCTTTGACCCTCTCCACTCTTGTTAGGTGTGTAAACCATCGCTTCCCCCTGGTGATGCGTTTGCCTGCACGGATTTGTCTCATCTGCTTACCCACGGGAGGATAAGTCATGCGGCTTCGGTTCTTGACTACCCGATTGCTGGTAAGGACTGAGAAGCGAGTTTGTTTCTCAGTCAGTCTCTGCTTGGCGCTTGTCACGGTTGGACTGAACCCCCAAGCTTGGGGATACCCAGCATCGGCGAGCGGAGATGAATCACCGGGTGCGCAACGCCAAGTGAGCAGCCAAGTCAATAGCCTGGTGAAGCAAGGGCGAAAGTTGATGCGGAACGGCGAGCTTGAAGCGGCGGAGCAGACCTACCGCCAAGCGTTGGCGCTAGACGCCAATGCGCCCACGGTTCGCTGCGGGTTGGCTTACGTCCTCATCAAGAATCGGCAGCATGCTGCGGCTTATGAAGAACTGCGTCCGTTGCTTCAACTACCATCGAAGCATAGTGACGCCCTGGCGCTTTCAGGACTGGCGCTCGTTCGGGCCGGTTTGTTTCGGGACGGTTTTGAGTCCCTGAAGGCGGCTTTGGCCATCAAGCGCGACAATCCGATTGCCATTGCCGGCATTGCCGAGCTGGCTTGCTATGAGAATCAACTTGCCTTGGCAGCCCAGCTTATCAGCACGGCCATCAACGAAAGCCCGGAAGAACCAGATTATTACCTGCTTGCCGCCCGCATTGCCTCGCGGTTGGAGAATTTCTACTTTGCGGCCGAATCTTTGCGAAACTTTCTGCGTCTTGCACCCAAGACCGACGTCGAGCGCCGGGAACGCATCGAGGGTGTCATCCGTTTTTATACCTACCTTGGAACGTCGCGCATCAACGTCGTTCAGGAAAAAGCCGAAGCGTTTATTCCCTTCGAGTTACGGGGGCGGCGTCCGCACATCAACGTACGGATCAATGGCAAGGGCCCGTTCAACTTCGTTCTGGACACCGGTGCCAGTTCTTGCGTGATTTCCAATGAAACGGCAGCCAAAATTGGTGTTCGCTCCGTGGCGGCGGGTGGCTATGCGCGCGCGGTTGGGGGGAACGGGATGTTTCCCATCGTGTATGGCGTGCTCAAGTCGCTCGAAATTGGACCCATCAAGCTGGGCACGGTGCCGGTCTATCTTCGAGATATTCAAAGCGTCACAGAAAATGGCAGCCGTGTGGACGGGTTCATCGGGCTTTCAACGTTATCTGACTTTGCCATCACACTGGACTATCCACAGCACTTGCTAGGCTTGCGCTATGCGCCCCGGGAGGGCACGCTCAAGGATGGGGCGGAACCAGCCGTTAGCCAGGGAACAACGCGCTTGCCTTTCCGCGTCACGGAAAGCGGACTCATCAGCCTGGAAACACAACTCGATGACGGGCAAATCCTGAACTTTATTCTGGATTCGGGAGCGAGCGCCTCGGTCGTTGATCAGTCGGTCGTTGAACGCCACAACTGGCAATCGAAAATTCTCTCCAACCAGAGCGTGCGGATTGTCGGCGCTGCCGGAGCCGCGGAGAAAGTGCCGGTGCTTCAGGTCAATGCTCTCCGCATTTATGACTTGGTGCGAACAGATGTGCGGATGCCGGTGATTGACATGCGCCGGTTGAACGAGTCGTCTGGTTTCGAGCAGAGCGGTATTTTAGGCGGGGATTTCCTCACGCACTGTCGAATCGAGATTGATTTTCGCCACCAGCGGATTGCGTTGACGCCAACGCCAAACGGCATCGTCAAGCGCCAGATGGATGTGCCGCCAACGGCCAGCAGCGATCCACCACGTCCCTGAACAACCAGCTTCTTGAACCAGCTTGCTCAGAGCTGGCTTCAAAGTCTCCATCAACCATCTTGAAAAGCTTCTTGAGCGGCGGCAGGTTGACTGCGCGCCGCTTTTCTTTTGCTTCTCGCAAGTCATTCCAGCAAAATACCGGCGTGCTTTCAACATCGCGTTCAGCAGGTGCCCGACTGCTAACTCAATGGGGTGCGCCTCCCATGAATCGTTTGTGTCACGCTCGGCAAGCCGGTTGGCGGCCTTTGCCCTTTGCGCGCGCGTTCGCGCTTGCCGCATTGGTTTTCACGTTGACGGCTCCACACTGGCCGACTCCATACCGGCTGGTGGCGGCGCAGTCGAAACCGCCTGGTTCGCCCACACAAAAGCCAGCTCCGTCCAAGCCGCCGGCGGCCCAGCCGACAACTCCGGCGGCCCAGCCGACAACTGACGCCAGCCGGGCAACGCCAGCCGAGTTGCGGGATGCGCTCTACCGCACCGAGACGTTTTTTGGTGGCACGACATTTGTTCCCCTGCCATTCGTGGAAGCCGAAGCGGCCATTGCGGCGTTGCAGGCCAAATATCCGGCTGACGTGCGCCTGCTCCGCTATGGCGCGCGTCTGAACGAATACCTGGGCAACACGCCCAAGGCCATCCAACTGATGACCCGCTATGCCAACTTGCGTCCTGAAGGAGCCGATGGGCTGCGCCGTCTGGCGGCTTTCCAGCATGGACGCGGTCTCTACGCCGAGGAAGCCCGTACGCTTCAACGTCTGGCGCTGCTCGTGCCGTCGCCTGTCGAGCGCCAGGCCATTGCCGATCGCCTGGCGGCGTTGGCGCAAAACCATGCCCTGCGCGGCATTGATGTCACGGCTTTTTATCGGCAACTCATCGAGCGATACCCTGAAGACCTAACCTTCCTGAAGCGTTACCTGGAGCGGTTGGAGGCAACGTCAAAGTTCGATGACGCGCTCCGCGCGCTTGACGAGTGGCAGCCAAAGTATCCCGATGAAGCTGCCTATTTTCTCAAACGACGGGCAAGCCTGTATGACAGGCGCGGAGAACGCGACGCCGCCATTGCCGTCTATGACCGAGCTTTTGACCCGCTGTGGCCGCGGGTGGTCGTTCGGGATTGGTATGAGTTCCTCCGGCGATATGGTCGCTACCGAACTTACCGTCGCCAGCTTCAAGAGCGTTTCCGCAAGGGAGCCACCGACTTCGATACGGCTGCCAGGTTGTTCAATGTGCTGGCCTATGAGGGAAACCTGTCAGCCGCGGCCCAGACCCTGATGGACCTGGAGAAACGCCGCGCGCAAACCGGTTGGTCACGCGATGAACTCGACCGCGCCGCCACCATGGGCATGAACATCGGGCAGTACGACTTGGCTGCCCGGTTTCTCTATTCGCTGCACGCCACAGGTGGGGCTACTCCAGGTTCGCCGGAGCGGGAGGCAACGCTGGCCAGACTGGCCGCCGCGCTGCTCGATGCCGGTGATGTCGGCGTCACACTGAGCGCGGGCGACCTGTCGCTTTACGCCGATATTGCCCAAGTTGACCAGGGCGCGGGCTTTCTCAACGGTGTGCTGTCGCTCATTCTGGCCGGCAACAACATCCCGCGTGAATATGATCGGGCAAACCGTTCGGCAACGGCATACTTCAACCGGGCGCTGGCCTACCGCTTTTTTACCGCGCTTCAGACAGAATACCCTCAGTCGGCGCAGCTCCCGGCGCTCCAGTCCAGGCTGCTTCAAGCCTTTTCGGCAATGGGCGAATATGAAACCGTCATCAAACTTGGCGATGCGTTTGTGCGGGACTTTCCGACCGCGTCAAACGCTGCCGAGATTGCCTTGCAGACGGCGGAAGCCGAAGCGCGGCTGGGGCGACGAGCAGACGAGCGCAAACGACTGGTGGCGCTGCTCGACCGGTTGGCGGCGCAACACCCCCGTGGAAAGGCACTGATGCCGGTTTCGGCGCGGCGCTGGGTGTTCACCCCAGAGGCGTTGCCATCCGGCTCGGCTGAGCTGACGGCGTCTTCCTACCGCATCTATGACCCAACCGACGCCAACGAGAGCGACGACCAGGACGACTTCCAGTTTTACGATTACCCAAGCGACTACCTCGGCCGGACGGTCGAGCCAAGAGAAACCATAACCTATGCTTCGGTTTTGGAGCGCGTCATCGCCAGCTTTGCCGCCGAATCCCAAAACGCCAATGAGTCCGCCGCTGGCGCTCCGGCCGCTAAACCAGTCCCCAATCCGACGCTGGCCTTTCTCTACGGTGAAATCAAAAAGCATCCGCGTGAGGAGGGGTTGTATGAGCGTTTGCTGCGGTGGCTAGGGCAGCAAAGCCTAGTGGACGAGCAACTGCGGGCGTATCGGCAGGCAGTGCAACGCTTCGGCGACAACACTTGGCGGCATCGCCTGGCGCGGTGGTTTGTGCGGAACGAGCGCCAGGCTGCGTTTGCCGAATACTCGAAGCAACTTGTCGCCGCGCTCGATGACGAAGACCTGGCCGCTTACCTTCAGGCGTTCTTCGCGGACGTTCAACTTGGCGAAAACAACAACGACGCGCGGTTGTACTTGCAGCTTTTCCGGTTTGCCCATGACCGCTTTCCCACCAACTTGTTTTTCGTGCGCGGGTTACTGACCTACTACCGGGCGACGAACCGCATGATGGACTGGACGCGGCTGGCCGGGCAGTACTATTTCGCCGACCCGACCCTGCGCAACGAATATCTCGCCTATCTTTCCGAAAAGAACCGTTTGGCTGCGAGCTACGAAACGGCCAAGGCACAACCCAGCGCGAGCTATCGGCAATTTGCCGCCGACGCCGCGCTCTGGCTCTCGCGGCATGAGGAAGCCATCGAAGCCTATCGGGAGCTGGCCGCGAAGTACCCTGGGGATGCCTATTACAGCGAACGGCTGGCAACGTTACTGCGCTCGCTGGCGCCAGTGTTGCCAACCGCGCGCGATGAAGCCGCCAGCGTGTGGGCAGGACTGTCCAAAGTCTATCCAACGGAAAGCCGCTTCCCGACGCTGGCCGGCGAAGTCCGGGCCGAGGTCGGCGACTGGGAGGGCGCGAAAGCCTACTGGGAGCAACTTATCCAACGCGCGCCGGGCAATCCAGAGGCTTACCTTGAGCTGGCCACACTGTACTGGGACTACTACCGCTACGATGACGCGATTCAGACACTCCGCGTGCTGCGCGAGCGGCTGCGGGATGACACGCTGTACGCCTATCAGCTTGGCGCACTTTACGAAGAGCGGCAGCAGCGTGACCTGGCGCTGGCGGAATATGTGGCGGCGCTGACCACCGCCGGCCCAGAACGCGAGCAGGTCATTGCGCGGCTGGCAACCTTGTCCCGGCGGAAAGATGGCGCCGCCCGCATCGAAGCTACCTTCCGGGCGCGACTGGCCAAGCAAAACAACCCAGACCTCGTACTGGGTTACTTCAGCTACCTGAAGCAGTCCGAGCAACGCGACGCCGGATTCGACCTCCTGGCGCGCGAAGCTGCCCAGCGTACGGAACTTCCATTTCTGGACGTTGTTCGTGATGAGTTTCGCCGTGCCGGGCGCGCTGCCGATGAGCGTCGGGTGCTGGAGCGGCTGGTGACGCTGGCGCGTGATGAACGCGAAAACATCAAGTATCGGCTTCAACTGGCATCCTTTTTTGAAAACCGCAACCAGCGGGAGGATGCCCTGCGGACGCTCGACAGCCTTGCCCGCGATTACCCCAATAACCTTGGGGTGGCGCAGGAGGTTGGCAGCTTTTACGGGCGACTTGGCGCGATTGACAAAGCTGTGACGCTGGCCCAGGCATCGCGGAGCCTTGCCGTTGGGGATTATCGCCGGACGCTCACGCTCCAGTTGGCCAAGCGGCAGCGCGAAGCTGGCCAGGTGGCGAATGCGGAAGCCACGTTGCGGGAATGGTACGCGGCGAATCCAACCGATACCGAAGCCTTCACCCAACTCGCCGACTTGCTGGGTGACACCAAGCGGGATGCCGACTTAGCGGCGCTCTACAAGCAGGGGCTGGCCACGCTGGCCGCCGGAGCTGACGAGGCTCAACTGCGCGGGGGCTACATCCGCGTTTTGACGCGCCTGGGGCGTCATGGCGAGGCGGTTGACCAGCACATCGAGCTGATCAACCGTGAGCCGGAAGACTTGGCGCGGTTGCGAACGGCTTTGCAGTACGCCGAGCAGCATAATCTGCTGGAGCGCCTTGTCCGCTACTACAGTGATTTAGCTACGAAGGCTGATCGCAACTATCGCTGGAATGTCGTCCTGGCCGAAATCTATCGGTTTCAGGGCGATCTTGGAGGCGTGGCGGCGCAATATGCCAGGGCCGTTGTCAACGAACCCCAACGCGGTGACTTCAGGCAGGCGCTGGCGGTCGCTTACCGTCAGGCCGGACGCTACGACGAAGCCCTCGCCACGCTCAAACGCGCATCCGAACTCGATCCGCAAAACCCAGTGTGGGCCACGGCAACCGCCGACGTGTATCTCGAACAGGGCAAGCCCGACCAGGCTGTCGCTGCCCTGCGGGAGTCATTCTCGAAGCGCAAGCAGTTGTCCGCGCAAGTTTACTTTTCAGCCGCCGAGGCGCTCCTCACGGCCGGCTTCGTGGCTGAAGCCGGTGGCTTTTATGACGAAGGCTTCGGGCGCGTCATGAAGTCACCAGGTTCAGAAGTCTTTGGTGAAGAGGATGTCACGCGCTGGCTGCGGACGGTCGTGTATCGTGAATCGGCCGTCGCCGCGCTTGGGAAGCTCGAAACCCTCGCAGCGGCGTTGGCCAAAGCGCCGCAAACCTCGATGACCAGCCGTGGGCGCGACCTTCTTGACGCCACCGTTCGTCCGGCGCGCTTCCCCAAGCTGGTGCGTGACTATGCCACGGCCGCCCAGCTTGCCGAACTAGACAACGCACTGGCGCAGCGCCTGATGCGCGCCGTGGTCAACTCGCCCGACTTCCAACGGCTGACCGCACTTGCCGCCAATGCCTCCCTCTACCGCGCGTATGAAACGGCGCTGATCCGCGCCAAGGACGCCGCCCAGGCAGCCCGTCGGTCGGCCACCGACCCCGGCTACGTCAACGCGCTCCGTGGGTTACTGGCGTTTTATCAGGCGCGCTTGGATACCACGGCCGCGCTCAAGCTGTTGGCGGAGGAGGAAGCGCGTGACCGTTTCCCGGGAAGCTTTGATTTCGTTGCGGCGCGCGCCGATTTCTGCCGCAACGTTGGCGACGTGGCGGCTGAGAAAAGCGTTCTGGAGCAGTATTACCGACAACGCACCGGGGCACTGGTTTCCGACGAGCAGCCGCTCGTGACGCGCCTTTTACAGTTACTTCATCAGCAGGGCGACCGGGCGGCGCTTCAGCGGCTGGCCGCGAGCTATTCGCCCTATCAGTTACAGGTCATCAACTTTTTCGTCTATGTGCGCGAAAAAGAGCTGGCGCGGTTGGCCATTGAAAATGCCGGACAACCGGCTGCCTGGCAAAAGGCGCGGCTGGCGCAGCTCGAACTCTACTTCCGCAACCAGTCCCCAGAAGTGGAGGCGATGTACCGGCAAGTGCTCGGACTCCGGCCGATTGGTGAACAAGCCAATCGGAAACCTGATCCGGCGGGTGAAGTCATTGGCGAGGACTGGTTCCGTACCGCTCGCAACTACGGCATCTGGTTGACGCTCGATGACGCGCGGGCAGCCGACGCGCTGCGTTTTTTGGTAGCTGAAACTGAGGCCGCGCCGCGTTCAGCAGAAGCGCAAACGGCGCTCTCAAACTTTCTGCGGGCGCGCAAGCGTTACCCAGAAGCCCTTGAGCATGCTCGTCTGGCGCGTGAGCTGGCGCCGGAAAACCCAGAAGCCCTCGCCGCCGAAGGCGCGGCGCTCTATGAGATGGGCAACCAACCCGCAGCGCTGGGGACTTGGCGGCGGATACTTGATAACCGGCGTGGGGCGCTAGAGGCCCACCTCACCTTTCTGTCGGTGATGGCGGGGTATGGACTGCTCAATGACGCCCTGCCGCCGGTCGAAGCGTTTCTGATCGGCAAACTTCGTGAGCGCGCGGATGAAGACGCTTACGAACCGTTGGTGGGCTTGCTAACCACGTTGGCCCGCGAGCGTCCGGCCGCCGAGGCCGTCATTGTGCCGTTGTTCCTCCGGGTGATCGCGGCGGTGCCGGACGACACACGGCTGGGACTGCGCCTGACGTTGACCGATGCCTTGCCGGTGCGGATGCGGACGGCCTGTTACCGGCTGGTGAACGAGCAGCTAGCCAACCAAATTCTCAATGCTTACTCGCGCGGCGACTACGAGCTTTACACTGAAGATTCATTCAACGGCGAGACATTGGCCGGCGCACTATCACAGGTGCAGCAAGCATGGGCGGCGGCGTTGGTGGCTTCAAAAGCTTATACCGAGGCTGAACGGGAACTGCGGGGCATGGCGACCCTGCGTGAAACATTGTTTGGGCGGATGCGTGAGGATGCGCCCCCCGACCTCTACGTTTCCAAGCCGGAGGATTTCGCGGTTGCGCCGGAGTGGCTGGTGATGGCGCAGTCCGTGGTGGACATCCGCAGCGACCGCCTCCCGGCCGCCGTCGAACGACTGCAACGTTTCGTCGCCGAGTCGCAGGAAACCACTAATGACGCCGAACCGAGCAGCGATGACGCCGGCCAACGGGCGCGGCATGCCTACTACCTGCTACTGAATGAGGGACAAGCCGGGGCCGCCCTGGCTTTTTTGGAAACGTACTATCGCTTGCAATCGGTTCAGGACAGCAGCTTGGCAACCGCGCTGGGACGAATCGAAACCCAGTTCATGCGTCAGGAAACGGATGCCGCGCTCCAGCAGCTTACGCGGCTGGTCGCACGCGACCCACAGACGCAAACACTTGGTGACGCCGCTGCGCTGGCGGCAACGTATGGCGCTTATGCTTCGGCCCTCCAGTGGCGTCAGCAGCTTTACAAGCGGTTTCCGGGCGATGCCGAAAACCGGATCGAGCTGGCGCGGATGCTGGCGCGTACCGGCGACATTGCGGCAGCGGCTACCCACCTGTATGACGTGGCGCTGGACCGGCGACTATCCACGGAAGAACGCGCCCGCGGCCTGGAACAGCTAGTAGCCATTGTGCGCCGACAGCCATCCGTTGGCGAAACCTGGGTTGGCAAATCCACATCCGTTGACGCGGAAAACCTGACTGTCCTGGCAACCTTGCAGGATGCTCTGGGACGGACGACCGAAGCGCAAAAAACATTCGAGCAGGCCGCCCAGCTACCCTATGCCACCACGGCGCAACTCGCTTTGGGAAATTTTCTGGAGCGCACGAACCGACCCGGTGAAGCGGCAAAGGTGTATGTGCGCGCCCTCCGCGAAAGCCGCTCATCTGACCGTGAGAACGTCATTCGCGCGGCCCTGGCCTCCAATCAAGCCGCTTTGGCATTGGCGCTGGCAAGTAATGTCCAAGTCCTTTCTCCCGAAAGTGCCGTGGATACTGTTTCGTTGAACTTTGCTTACACCCAGCCGGTGGGGACGCCGCCAGCGGTTGCGTATGAGTCTGCTGCCCGCGAGGCTGCAACGGCGCGACAGACCGCACAGCGAGCGTTGTTGGTACGGCTTTCCGCCGTGGCGTTGGCGCAGCGGGATGAGCCATCCGCGTTGCGCTTTGCTCAGGCGCTGCGTGGGATAGCCGACACGAAAGCGACGGTGGAGGAAGCCGAACGGCTGTTGGCCGAAGCTCGGCAGCGGCTCGACCAGCAACCAGCACTCAAAACCCTCTTTGGTCTGACGCCGACGAGTGACCTCGATTTCACTGATACGCTTGGCACGCTTCGCTAGCGGGATGGTTAACTAGGTAGGTCGGTACCCGGTTGGAAAGGAAGCCTCGTTTTATGGAACCATCTGTGCAGGATGTTGCGGATTTCATTCGGCGGCAACTGCATCTCGTCATCGTTGGCCAGGATGCCATTATTGACCAGATTCTGATTGGGTTGTTTGCCGAAGGACATGTCCTGCTGGAAGGTCCGCCTGGGACGGCCAAGACCCTGCTTGTCAAAACCCTGGCGCGCGTGATTGGCGCGGACTTCAACCGGATTCAGTTCACCCCCGACTTAATGCCGGCGGATGTGACCGGAACGAATGTGTATAACACCGCGACCGGGCTTTTTACCTTTCGCCGGGGGCCGGTTTTTACTGACTTGCTGCTGGCGGATGAAATCAATCGAACGCCACCTAAAACGCAGGCGGCTTTGCTTGAGGCCATGGAGGAGCGGCAGGTGACGGTGGATGGCGAGACGCACCGCATGTCGCCGCTGTTCATGGTGCTGGCAACGCAAAATCCGATTGAGTATGAGGGAACCTATCCGCTGCCTGAAGCTCAGCTTGACCGGTTTTTGCTGAAGATCATTGTGGATTATCCATCGCTGGAGGAAGAACTTCAGGTCGTTTCCAACTGGAACCTGGGCTTCAACGCGCGCCGGCTCGATGCCGTGCCGCTGGAGTGCCTAACGGATTTGAGCGTTGTCCTCCACTGCCGCGCGGCCGTCCGGGATGTGACGACGGAGGAAGGTATTCGGCGCTACATCGTGGACATCGTGCGGGGCACTCGTCCGCCGGCGGCGCTCAATCTGACTTGGGGAGCGAGTCCGCGGGCGGCCGTGGCGCTGTTGCTGACGGCGAAAGTGCAGGCCGCTATGGCCGGGCGAACCTTCGTGACGCCCGATGATGTCAAAGCCATCGCTGCGCCCGCGCTGCGCCACCGGGTCGTGCTGCGCTCGGAGGCCCAAATTGACGGTATCACCCCGGACGAAGTGATTGCTGAGATTGTTCGGCGAACGCCCGTGCCGCGTTAGTGTTCAGCCTGACCTGCTAGTGCGGTGGGATGTTTCCGGTGACATTGGCCTGGGCAAGGCGTTGCTTGATAGCCGGCAGCATGTCGTTTTGCGGCGCAAGTTGTTCGAGCTTGGCGACGAGCGGCTTGGCTTCTTCCGGGCGATTGGCGTCGAGCAAGGCAACCGCGTAGTTCTGAATCGTCAGCGTATGATTCGGGTCAATACTGAGTGATTGCTTGAAGTAATCCATGGCCTTGTCCAACTGCTGCGGGCGTCGGAAGTAATAGGTCAGTCCGAGGTCGGTAATGACATTGACATCCTTGGGCATGAAGGTGAGAGCCTTTTCGTACCACTTCTGGGCGTCCTCATAACGCTTGGCGTCAAAGAGCGCATTGGCCAACCCGACGACAACCTGACCATTGTTGGGCTGGAGCTTGTAAGCCGCCTCAAAGCGGGCAATGGCTTCTGGATACTTGGACTCTGCCGCAAGCAACCGTCCCAGGATCGCCAGCGCCTGCCAGTCTTCGGGGCGAAGCTTGACGGCGGCTTCAAAGCACTCACGCGCTTCGGGAATCCGGCCATTCTCGGCCAGGAAAAAGCCCAGCTTCGTCTGGGTATCAAAGTCACCTCGCTTGCTGGCGGCTTCCGCAATGGCCGTTTCGACATTCGGGTTGCGGTGAATGGCGTCGTCAGGGGAATCGCCGGCCGGAACTCCACCCGGACGACCACTTGCTGAAAAGGCTTCAGCCCGGGCTTTTTCGGCTTGCTCCCGAATAAACTCCCGGTTGCGACTGTTGGTGTAAGCAAAGCCAATGAAGAAGCCGGTCACGAGACAGGCAATGGCAAGTGCCACGGCGGTGGATGGTTTCATCGCATACCCACGGGACCTGGCGCTGGGAGCCGGCCCTTCTGACGCTGAGAGTCGTAGCGGCACGCGCCGTCCCAAGTCCTAGCTGGGCGGCAGTCCGTACTGCGCATAGTAATAAAGCACCGGCGCGTTGAAGAGCAAACTGTCAAGTCGGTCGAGCAGCCCGCCATGGCCCGGCAGCACCGCCGCCGCGTCTTTGGCTCCGGCGCCACGCTTGAGGAGCGATTCATAGAGGTCGCCCATTTGTCCGATGATGTTCATCACGATGGCCAGGGGAATGGCATGCGCCAGGGGAAGCGCCGGAAAAAACCAATAGTGAACGACGGCGGCTGCCGCCAAACTCCCTAGAACGTTTCCAATTGCGCCCTCAATCGTCTTGCCCGGACTCACCAGCGGCGCCAGCTTATGGCGGCCAAACGCGCGACCAACAAAGTAGGCCGTAATGTCACCAGCCATGATGACCACGAAGAAGAAGGTCAGGAAACGGCTTCCGAGTTCGGTCGGCTCAAGTCGCTTGAGTCCGATCAAAAAGCCGCACAGGACGCCGACATAGACGACGCCGTGGAGGGTTGCGGCATGGGAGGGAAGCGACTTCTTGAAATCCCGTTCGGTGAGAACACCCTGCACCATGGCCGCGCCCAGCAGCAGTCCCAGCAGTGCCGGGAGAAACTCGATGGCGCGCAGGTAAAACAGGCCATGGACACCGAGTACGCCACAGATACCGATTACGACAAAGGGGACAAACCCAAGTTTTTCAGCCAGATGAAAGTACTCAACCAGGCCAAGGAGCGTGGCTAGGACAACAATGGCTACGAAGAGCCATGGCGTTGGCAGCCAGATGCTCCAAAACAGTAACGGCAGTGCAACAAGCGCCGTGATGACGCGCCAGACGAGATTGGACATGTGCGCGGCACTGCACTGAGGCGAGCGCCTTAGAAGGAATCGTCGTCACCCAGCTTTGGTTCGGGAAGCTGGCGGGCCAGCTCTGGATCGATGGCTGCCAATCGTTGGTAAGCCTGTTGTCCAATCAGCGCCACGCTCCGCGATTTGGCGGCGATCATGTACTCTTTAGCCGCTGCCGCTGGGTCCTGCTTGGCTTCGTAGAGCTTTCCGAGCGCGAAAGCAATGACTTCTGGCGAGACAACAGCGTTTGCCCCGGCTTGCTCTCGTTTTTCACGGAGTTGCTTGTAATGCTCGATTGCCTCGTCAATCTTGCCTTCCGCCGCAACGGCGTCAGCCAGGGCCAGCGTCGCCAGTTGGCCGACGGCGCCGGGCGTGACGGAAAGGTCACGCAGTTCCTTGATGCCCTGGGCCGGATCGAGCTTGAGGCGGCTCAGGGCGGCATAGTAACGGCTCATGAAGCTCTGTGAAGCATAGCCAGCGGCTTTGTCGAAAGCCGTTGCGGCTTCGGTGTACTTGGTTTTCTCATCCGTATAGATTTTCTTGCCCGCGACTGGTGGGTCATCTTCCTTGGTTGGTTCACCTTCTTTCGGTGGCTCTTTGACCTCGGCGTTGTAGAGGGCCAGGGCTTCCGCAAAGGCTTGCTCGCCCTTGGCTTGATTGTAGCTATACCACCAATAGGCCCCGCCGGAGAGGACGGCCACAATCAGGATGGCAAGCCCAATTTTGGCCAGCGGCAGCTCGGTTTCTTCGACCGACTGGCGCACGCGCTGTAGAAACAGGTCAAAAGCCGGTGGGCGCAGCAACGCCTCTCGTTCCGGCGTCATCGGGGGCGTCGCCGCAGCCTGGGCTGCCTGGGCTGCCGCCGCCTTCGCTTCAGCTTTTCTCTTGTTGCGGGTGGTTGTGAGCTTGACACCAATCGCCATCAGACGAATCCTTACTCAAAAATAAAAGGTCAAGTTGCGCAACATAGATGCCTGGCCATAGCCTGTCAAGCCACCGGCTTGGAGCATCCCCGACTTGGGACGTGTCTGATACCTTCGGGTTCGGGGCCGGGCCGCCAGGGCTGAAGGGACAGGCTACATGAGCCGCTCCCGCAAGCGACGCAGGACCAGGAGCGCCATCTCCGGCGTCAGCTCGCCAATATCCAACGCCCGCAGTTCTTCAATCACGGTTTCATTGACCGCTTCAAACAGGGTTGGCTGGTCACGGTGCGCTTTGCCCCGGCGGGATGGCAGGTGCCGCGCCAGTTTCGGCTTGCCGAGCACGTCGAGTTCATTGGCTTCGAGGTTATTCAAAATTTCGCGGGCGCGCTGAATCACCGACGCGGGGAGTCCGGCCAGTCGCCCAACCTCAATCCCGTAGGACTTGCTGGCACTGCCCGGAATGACACGGTGCAGGAAAACAATGTCGCCGGCTTGTTCAGAAACGGCCAACTGCACGTTGCAGACACCGGGCAGGACGCGCGCCAGTTCAACAAGCTCGTGATAGTGCGTGGCAAAGAGCGTCTTGGCCGAGTGCCGCGCGTCGTCGTGGAGGTATTCGCACACCGCCCAAGCCAGCGACAGCCCATCGAAGGTCGAGGTTCCGCGTCCAATCTCATCGAGCAAAACCAGACTGCGCGGCGTTGCGGTGTTCAAGATGTAGGCGGTTTCGGTCATCTCGACCATGAAGGTCGAGCGCCCACGGGCCACGTTGTCGGCAGCTCCAATCCGGGTGAAGATGCGATCCACCAGCGGAATGCGCGCCCGTCGAGCCGGAACGAACGAGCCAATGTGCGCCATCAACACGATGAGACCAACCTGGCGCAGATACACGCTCTTGCCGCCCATGTTCGGTCCCGTGATGATGAGCAGCCGGTCGGTCGAGTTGTTCAGGCGCACATCGTTGGGAACGAACCGGGCGACGTTGGTTTCAACAACCGGATGCCGTCCATCTTCAACCAGCAGTTCGTCATCGGCGTGCAGTTCCGGGCGAACGTAGCGCCGCTGGGCAGCAACCTCGGCCAGGCTGGCCAGCGCGTCAAGCAGTCCAACGACGCGCGCCGCCGCCTGGAGGCGTGGCGCATGTTCGACGAGAAAGGCGCGCAGTTCCTGAAAAATCTGGGTCTCAAGCGCAATCAGCCGCAGTTCGGCGTCGCGCAGTCGCGCTTCGAGCTGCTTGAGTTCCGGCGTCGTGTAGCGTTCACCATTGGCGATGGTTTGCTTGCGCTCATAGTCGGCCGGAACGTGCTTGAGATTCGCTTTCGTGACCTCGATGTAGTAGCCAAAGACGTTGTTGAAACGAATCTTGAGCGAAGCAATCCCGGTGCGCGTGCGCTCACGCTGTTCGATGGACGCCATCGCTCCGCTGGCGTCGTGCCGTATGTGGCGCAGCTCATCGAGTTCGGCGTTGAAGCCGGCCCGAATCACTTGCCCCTCATCTATTTTGATCGGCGGCGTTTCAACGATGGTCGCCTCGATGCGTTCGCGCAGGTCAGCGCATGCATCGAGCGATTCGCCAAGCGTCAGCAGGAGCGAAGCCGAGCATTCCAGAAGCTGTTGCTTGAGGGCCGGAAGGTGGGCGCAGCTTGCGCGCAGCGCCGCGACATCCCGTGGCGTGGCAACGTTGAGTGAAAGGCGTCCAACCAATCGCTCGATGTCCTGAATCGCCCGTAGCCGTTGCCGGAAGGCATCGCGCCGCATTGGGTTCTGATGCAGCTCAGTGACCGCATCCAGACGCGCTTCGATAACCGGCAACTCAAGTGACGGCCGCAGAAGCCACTGCCTGAGCAGGCGTCCACCCATGTTGGTCACGGTCGCGTCAAGCGTGGCAAACAGCGAATCATGCTTGCCACCGGCCGTTCCTTCGACGACTTCAAGGTTTTTGAGCGTCAGCGTGTCCAGCTCAAGTGTCGCAGTCGTTTCAAACCAGGTAATACTCGTCACATGACGCGCATCATTCATCTGCGTTTCGCGGACGTATCGCAAAACCGCCGCGGCTACGCCGATTGCGTGACTTTTTCCTTCCAGACCAAAGCCGGCCAGTGACGAGACGCCGAAATGGTTGAGGAGCAACGCCTGGCCGGCGTCCACCGCGAACCGCCAGTCTTCGGCCAGCGTGAGGACTGCCGAAAAGCGCGGGGGCTGAGCGTCCCGATGGCGCGTGGCTGCGTCATCGGACGGGGGCGCTGGAAAGGCCGGGGCCAGCAACGGGGCAAAGGACTGTGGTGCGAGAACTTCGCGCGGCGCCAGTCGCTCCAGCAGATTCAGGCCCGACGCCAAGTGACCGTCCCCACGGATTTCGGTCACGGAAAACTCGCCCGTCGTGACATCGAGAAAGGCCACGGCCGTGGTTTGGGCGCTCCCGGCCACGGCGGCCAAAAAGCGATTTTCAGCCCCGGTCAGGAGTTGGTCTTCGATGGATGTGCCGGGCGTGACGATGCGCACGACGGCGCGCTCGACGAGCTTGGTCTTGCCGGTGGCTTCTTCGGTTTGATCACAAATGGCGACGCGGTATCCGCGCTCGACCAACCGCGCGATGTAGCCGGCCGCCGCATGATGCGGCACGCCACACATCGGAACGGGCTGCGCGGTGTCCTTGTGACGGGCCGTGAGCGTAAGGTCGAGTTCCCGGGACGCGATGTGCGCGTCGTCAAAGAACAGTTCATAAAAATCGCCCAGCCGGAAAAAAAAGCAGCGTGCCGGGGTGCTGAGACTTGATGGCCAGGTATTGGCGCATCATCGGAGTCGCTGCCGTGGACACCGATGGTTTCCTCCGTATCAGTTTTGGTGCGCCTCCCCAAGGGCGGGAACCCACGCAGCGCGCCAGGATGGCTACGGCAAGATTTCAAGGTCGAGCTGCTGGCGACCGCTCACATCACATTCGCCAGGGGGGAGTTCCTGTTTCAGGAGCGTCAGGGTCGTCAGCGCGCGCCCTTCCGTGCGGATGCGTGAGCTGCTCACCGTCGCCAAGTAGGATGCCGGGAGCGCCGGCATGGCTTCATCGCCGATGACGGCCCCGGATTCACTGCGATACAGCCGAACGTACAGCCGATCCGGCCGATGCAGGCGATTGAGCGCCGCCGCGAGTTGTCCGAGGGTTTGGGCGTTTCCAATGCTCATCGGGTCGAGCGTGTCCATGGCGCGCCCATCGCCAACCAGCAGCGTAACCGGGCCGGGCCGGGCATCCGCCGGAATGGTCACCGCAACGCGCTCGACCAGGGTCTGACCCGAAGCATTGCGCGCCAGGAGGGTCAAGTGGATGGTCTCACCCCGTTGCACCCGCAGCCGATCCGCCCATAGACCTTCAAGCGCCGCATTGAGGCGTGCGTCACGCGCCGTCACGGTGACATGAATGGCGCGCACTTTGCCCTGGGCAAGTCCACTGTTGAGCAGCGTCGCCAGGGGTTGTGCCACGCTGATGCCGACGCCGGTCGCCGGACTGAAATTTGACGCAATCGAGCGGGCAAAGCGAATGGGCGCGGCGCCGTCCAGCTCAATTCGGCCCTCCGCGCGGAGTGTCGCTTCGCCAATGCTCCGTTCGGTCGTCGTCAGGCTGGCGGCAACGCCGATGTTCGCCAGAATGGGCGAGAGGAAGGCATCTTCGACAATTTCAAAGTGATACCGCCGCGCCGCGCCCAAGGCACTTTTGACTTCGACCGTCACGGGAATCATCGGGGCCGCAACGCCGAGTCGCCCACGGATAGCGGCCGACCGATCCTGGGTCATCGCGCCGACCGGGGCTTTGGGAACCGTCAACTTGAAGGAGTTGCCGACGTTGGGAATGACCGTCACGACCTCACCTTCTGACATCGGGAAACTGACGCCACCAATCCCGCCCGGACTGAAGAAGGGATGGCCAAAGGCCAGAATGTCATCGCCCTCGCGCCAAGTCACCGTCCCGGATGCGCTCAGGCCGAAATCGCCACGCATGAGGTCAACGGATACCGTACGCCCTGGGGCAAGGGTTTCCGGCGTAATGGAACCCAGCGCCGCCGGCTGGGCCGGGGCGCTGCCGCCACTGACCACGCGGAATCCCATCCGCTCGAAGGTCGGGCTGAAGGGAGTCAGCACATCCATCGGGAATCCAGCCGCGGCCAGCGGCGTCGCAATCGGTAGAAAAGCCCCACCGTCCCGCCAAACGTCGCGCAGTCCAGGCAGATGGGCCGCTGCCGCCGCGTCAACCGGAATTGGCGCATTGGGATTCGTTTGCCGCGCCAGCGATGGTTGGTCGCTTTCGGCAAACACTTCAATCATGTGGGCGATCGGCATGATGAGGGCAATCGGCTCCTTGGCAAAGGCAAAGGCCGCTGATACTGCCCCAACCAGCTTGCCCTCGATAAAGACCGGACTGCCGCTCATGCCGGCAAAGACCAGCGTTCGTTCGACGTTTGAGCCGGTCAGGCGCGCGACGACAAACGACTGTTTGGGGTTAGGCGTGCCGGGTAAAATCCCAAGCACTTCAACGCCAAATTCCTCGACGCGGTCGCCTTGAAACACCGTCCGGCCAACGCCCACCAGTCCGGGACGAATGGCCGAGAGGGGAAAGAAACGCGGATCATCGGCCGTGATGCGCAACGCGGAGCGGGTCGCGTCCGTCACCGCGTTGTGCGCTACGGGCGTTCCGCGACCAGATTCATGCCCCAGTCCAAGGCCGCCGGTCAGGACGACATAGACCAACCAACACAGTCCCTGCCACACGGTACGCCTCATCATCATGCCAACCTCCATCATCTATGCAGCCATCAGGTACTTGCCTGGGCCACCACGCCGAGCTTACCGGCGCGGCGCGGCGTTGCTTGCCGGGGCGAACGTCATTTCCTTGAACAGGTAATCCGCGCCGGCCATTTTCTCGGTCAAAAACAGCACATAGCGGATATCCACGCTAATCGTCCGTTGCGCGTCGTAGTCATAGAGAAAGTCATTGCCCAGCCCTTCAAAGTTCCCATCGAAGACGACGCCGATGATCTCACCCCGCCCGTTGAGAATCGGGCTTCCCGAATTACCGCCAATGATGTCATTGGTCGAGAGGAAATTCACGGGCACGTCGCCGAAACGGGGTTCAGCATAGCGCCCGTGGTCTTTCCGCCGGTGCAAGTCAATGACGGCCTTGGGCGCGGCGAATGGATCAACGCCACGATCCTTTTCGACAACGCCGAAGAGCGTCGTGTAGTAGCGATACGTCGCCCCATCCTTGGGCGTGTAGCCCTTGACCTCGCCGTAGGTAAACCGCAGCGTCCGGTTGGCGTCTGGGTAGAACGGTTGATTGCCGCGACTGGCGGCCAGTGCCGCAATGTAGCGCGCGCGCAGGGGGCTGACTTCCGTGTTGTAGCGTTCGCCGCGCTTGCGGGACGCCTCCGCCTCTGGCGCGAGCGCGAGCAAGAAGTTGAGGCCTGGGTCATCGAGGCTTTTGATCTGCGCTGCCGACAGCTCAAACAGCACTTGAAGCCGCCCTGGCGTGTCGTAGTAGGGCGACTCGATGATGCGCTGGGCGAGTTCCCGTTGGGCAGCCGCGCGTGCGTCGCCGGTTTTGCCTTCAAACTGTTTGTCGAGAAACGCGACGCGCGCGCCTTGCGGCTGCTTGTCGGCCAACTCGAAGAGCGCGACCAGCCGTTGTCGTTCGAGCGCTAGGTTGCGCTCCCGGAAGAGTGTCGGGACAAAGGCTTTGACCCGATTGGCCTGAGCTTCCAACTGGGCATTTCGCTCACCGGCTGGCTTTTCGGCGTCCACGGCACGGGCAACAGCGAGATTGGCGACGCCGGCGACTTGACTGACGAAGCCGGGTATCCGTGGCAACAGAAAGTCCGTTGCCACAAATGGACGATATTCCTCGTTGAGCGTGGTCAACTGCGAAATGACAGTGCCGTACTTGGCCTGGTTATCTGGGGTACTGGCAATGAATTGCGCCAGCGCGGCCTCCTCCTTGCGACGGCGTTCGAGGAACTGCACCCGGCGCAGCGTCCGCTGCGCGCCCTGGTAGGCTTTGAGTGAGTTGCTCAGACCAAAAATCTGCGACGCCAGGGCCAATGCCGTCTTGCGGTCGGCTTTGGCCGCTTCTTCCAGCGCCGCAATCTGACCGGAAAAGAAGTCAATCAACAGCGGAATCTGAATGCGCTCATTGGTTTCGACGGACGAGGCTTCACGGTAACGGTTCGTCCGTCCGGGGTAGCCCATCACCATCGTGAAGTCGCCTTCCTTGTAGCCAGACATCGAAATGGTCAGATGCTTCTTCGGACGATAGGGAACGTTGTCCTTGGCGTAAGCCGCCGGACGGTTGTCCTTGTTGGCATAGACTCGGAAAAAGGTGAAATCTCCACAGTGGCGCGGCCACTCGAAGTTGTCCGGGTCGCCGCCGTAGTAGCCGATGTCCTTGGGTGGGGCATAGACCATCCGCACATCCGGGAACACGTCATAGACATAGAGGTAAAATTGCAGGCCGCTGTTCATCTCGACGACCTGGGCCTGGCGATTTGGTTGTGCCTGGGCGTCAACGACCTTTTTGCGATTGGCAGCGATTTGTTTTTCCCGCTCGGCCGCCGGCATGTCGGGCGTCACGCCGGCGAGGATTTCCGAGGTGACATCCTTGATGATGTCGAGCACCTGGACGGTGTAGCCTGGTGTCGGCAGTTCTTCCGACCGATTTTTGGCCACGAAGCCGTTGGCGACGTAGTCTTTTTCCGGCGTGCTCAGACTGGCGATGCCGTCAAACGCAACGTGATGGTTGGTGAGCACAAGCCCCTCCGGTGAGACAAACTCGCCAGTGCCGCCGTCAATGATGACAATCGCATCCTTGAGGCTTGGCCCGTTGGGGTTGTAAATATCTTCGGGCTTGAGGGTAAACCCTTTGGCGCGCATTTTGGCGAGCGGGAGGGTGCTGACCGTATCCGGCAGCCACATGCCTTCTTCTGCCCGCGTGGGGGCAATGAGCCAACCGGAAGACAAGGCAAGCGCCAAGCCTCCGGCGATGAGTTTTCTGTACATGGACGACAAACGCTCTCCAGTGATGGAATCAGGTGTGATGCATCTGCGGACAATAGCCGGAAACGATGCCGGCCGAAAGCGGGAGATGCATCCATAACGAGGTGACAATCCCTGCCCGTGAGCTTGCTTCCGATTGAGGCTTACCTGCCAACCATCGTGGAAACCCTGCGCGCGGCCGGTCGGCTTGTCTTGCAAGCGGCTCCCGGCGCAGGAAAAACGACGCGCGCCCCGGCCGCCTTTCTGGAGGCTGGCCTCGCCGGGGCGGGCGACATCGTCGTGGTCGTGCCGCGTCGCCTGGCGGCTCGGATGGCGGCCCGCTTCGTTGCCCAGGCGCGAGGTGAAACTGTCGGCCAGACCATCGGTTACACGGTGCGCTTCGACGACCGAACCGGCCCGGCGACGCGGTTGCGCTTTGTCACGGATGGGCTGCTGACACGGCGTCTGCTCGCTGATCCGACCTTGCGTGGAACGGGCTTGGTGGTCATTGACGAGTTTCACGAGCGCCACTTGTCAACCGACCTAGCACTGGCACGCATTCGCCAGTTACAGCTTCAGTCACGGCCTGACTTGAAGCTCGTCGTGATGTCGGCGACGCTGGACGCCGAGCGCGTGGCGGCCTTCCTCGACCAGGCGCCGGTGATTGCCGTGCCCGGTCGGACGTTTCCGGTTGTCATCGAGCACGCCCCAGCGGAAAGCTCCGCACCACTGTCCCACCGCGTCGCGGCCGCCGTCGAACGCTTTGCGCGGGAGACCTCAGATGGTGACATGCTGGTTTTCCTGCCGGGGATGGCCGACATTCGGGCCGGCTTGCGCGCCTGCGCGCCGGTGGCAGCGCGTCATGATTTGGCGCTGCATGCGCTTCATGCCGCGTTGCCGGCGGCAGAACAAGATGCCGCCACGCAGCCCAGCGCGCGCCGCAAGGTGGTGTTGGCGACAAACGTGGCCGAGTCGGCCATTACGATTGAAAACATCGCCGTCGTCATTGATTCCGGTCTGGTTCGGCGGGTTGAGCATTCGCCCTGGACCGGCTTTCCCCAGGCGACGACTGGTCGTGTCGCGCAAGCTTCGGCCGTCCAGCGAGCCGGACGGGCGGGCCGGACGCGGCCAGGGCATTGCCTACGGCTTTACACCGAAGCGGATTTCAACTTGCGGCCGGCTTTCGAGACACCGGAAATTCACCGGACGGATTTGGCCGAAGCTGTTTTGGAGCTACGGGCGGCCGGCGTCCACGATTGGCCGGCGTTTCCATGGTTTGAGTCGCCGGGTGAAGCCGCGCTTGGCCTGGCGGAGCAGGTGTTGCATCGGCTTGGGGCGCTCGAAGGGAATGCGCTAACGCCCATCGGCCGCGCCATGCTGGCGTTGCCGACGACGCCCCGCTTGGCGCGCCTAATTGTGGAGGGCAAACGCTACGGCATCGAGGCGGAAGCCTGCCGGGTTGCCGCCTTGCTTGGGGAGCGTGATGTCCGCGCCGCGCCAACACCGCAGGGCGGGTACGGGGAGTCTGATGTCTTGGCGTTGTTGGACACCTTTGAAACGGCCAATGACCCGGCAACCGTCGCCCGGGTGCGCCGCGCCGAACGGCAGCTCGTGGGACTGGCGCGGCGACTACCACCGCTGCCGAGGTCGGACCGCCCGGCTCAGTCCGACCGGGACACATTGCTGGAACGCTGCCTGCTGGTAGCTTTCCCAGATCGCGTTGGGCGGTTGCGTCGCCGCGTGGAGGGCGAACGTGAGATGGTCTTGCCGAGCGGTGGACAAGCCCGACTTGCGCCGTCAAGTGTCGTCACGACTGCCGAACTCGCGCTGGCGCTGGATGCCGAAACCCAAGCCGATGGAACGACGCTCATTCGCCTCGCCAGCCGCATTGAATCCGATTGGTTGTTGGAGCTGTTTTTTGACGCGATTGAAGAAACGGACACCCATGAGCTTCGCGCCGACGGGCGGATCGTCCGGCGCCGCCGCCTGCGGTATGATGGCGTCCTGCTTGAGGAGCAAGTCCTGCCAACCGTTGAGCCGGAAACGGCCGCTCGGCTTTTGGTTGAACATCTGCGCGCCGATGCTCGGCAAGCCGACGCCATCGGGCGGGCACTGGAGCGCCTTCAAGCCCGGCTGGCCTTTGTTGCTGCACAAGTTCCTGAAGCTGGACTCAAGCCGTTCACCGATGATGCGGTCTGGGCTGCCGCCGCAACCCTGTGTCTGGGGTGCAGGACGGTGGAAGAGGTCAGGCGCGTTTTGCTGGCCCGCGGTTTAGCCGAGCACTTGCTGATGCAACTGACGCCGGCACAGCGCCAGCAACTTGACCGGCTTGCGCCGGAGAGCCTGCCGTTTGGCCGCCGCCGAACGTCCATTGTGTATCCCACGGATGGACAGTTGCCGTATGTTGCCGCCCCGATTCAAGATTTCTTCGGGTTGGTTGAAACGCCGCGCATCGCTGGCGGACGGATGCCGTTGACATTGCACCTACTCGCGCCGAATCGTCGCCCCATACAGGTAACGACCGATCTCGGTGGGTTTTGGAAGCGGGCGTACCGCGAGCTGCGCCCGCAACTTGCCCGGCGTTATCCCAAGCATGCTTTTCCTGAAATTGGCGATGATGGTCAGCCGCGCCCAAGGTGACGTGGAAACACCGTCTTGGCTGTGGGTCCAAGCTTCCAAATGGTTTTTTCAAATGGTTTTTGTGGGCGGACGGTTGGCGACACCGACGCTTTAGGCGGATGCTCACTGGTTGGTTGCCGCGGATGGCGCAGCGGCGTTGGAGGCTGGCGGGAGCGCGGCCGGTTGGCGCTTGAAGTATGTCCGGTAAGCCAAACGCGCGACGTTCCATAGTTTCTCCCATCCAATCTTGACCTCTTCGCCACGCAGTAGCTTGCCAATCACTTGGTCGCGCACATGAGCCGTCGCCCGTTTGAGCAGAAACTCCTTGGCATGGGGGCGCGCCACTTCAAAGAGATGGAACGTCGGGCTGAGACTTTGCCCCATGCCTTCAAGCGTCATCAGCGCCCGAACCACGAACGTAAAGCTGGCCGGAATGCGAAACGGGTATTCGTAAAGCGTGCCAGACACAGTGGCGTTGAGTTCGGAGAAGGTCAGTTGCGAGAGCTTTTTGCCTTTGTATTGGGCCAGAATGCCTTCGGCGGCCGCGCGGAATGCCACCGGGTCATAACCGGGTTGCAAAAAGCCCAGCGCAATGGCGTCGCCAACCAGTCCCATCAAATCCCGGTCAGTGATGTGAAAAAAAGCATCGAGGAGGCCAAGGCGCATCTCGTCGGTAATGCGTCCAACCATGCCGAAGTCAAAAAACGCAAGCTTGCCGTCCGCCATGATGCGCAGGTTGCCAGGGTGCGGGTCGGCATGAAAAAAGCCGTCTTCGAGCAGTTGTTTGAGGTAGGCGCGGACGAGCAGCGTCATTTTCTCGAGCGGGTCGAAGCCGGCTGCGCGGAGGCGCTCGGCATCGGTTGGCTTGACGCCGGCAATGTATTCCATCGTGATGACATGCCGGCTCGATAGCTCCGGGTAGATACGCGGCAGGTAAACTTCCTGGCGCCAACCGGCAAAGTTCCGCCGAAACTGCGCCGCGTTTTCCATTTCGCGCTCATAGTCCATTTCTTCGTGCAGCATCGCCTCAAATTCGGCCACGATGCCGCTCCAATCAGCTCCCTTGACGCCCGCCAGCCAAGTCGGGCGGCGCTCCAGATAGGCCGCCACGACCCTGAGCACCTGAAAATCGAGCTGGACAATCTCGGCCAAATTAGGACGCTGAATTTTGACAACGACGTCCGTGCCGTCTGGCAACTGGGCCCGGTGGACTTGTCCCAGGCTCGCGGCGGCCAGCGGGCGCGGCTCGATGCGCCGAAAAAGCGCGTGCGGCGGCTGGCCTAGCTCCTCTGCAATGCGCTGCCAAGCCACCTCGGTTGGAAAGGGCGGCACGGCATCCTGCAGCACCGTGAGCGCCTGCACGTAGGCCAGTGGGAGCAAGTCAGTCCGCGTGGAAAGCATTTGCCCGATCTTGATGAAGGTCGGACCCAGCTTGATCAGGATGGCGCACAAGCGTTCAGCCTGTCCGGCGTGAAAGGCGGCATCGGCAATCGGCGGCCGTCCGGTGCGGCGCAGGAGCGCCTGCACGCTGCGCGCCCACCACGTTGGCTGCGCGCTGCCCACGCGCAAGGAGCGGATGGCATAGGGGAGGGCAAAGCCCAGCCCAAGCCATAGGATGTGCAAGAGCCGTCCCCGCGCGCGCCACCCAAGCTGGCGCAGGGCCGTGTAGAAGAAATGCAGTTGACTGCCTGACGAACGTTCTTTCGGCAACGGCGGCATCTGGGGCGGCTCAGTCATGGTCTGGCGCGGGGAGCAGGGGAATGGCTGGCGTGGGCCGCAACGTTAGTCAGCGCGAAGTTAGCTTCGCGCAAAGTTAGTCGGGTGGGCGGCTGTCATCGGCTTGTACGGCCCGAATGAGGTCAGCCCGAAGTTGTTCAACCAGCGATGTCGTGGGATCGAGTCCCTCGCGTGTGCCTGCCACCGTGCCATCTTTGCGCAGGATCACGAAACTGGGAATGACCGAGAGGTTGAGCCGCCGAAAAAGCAGGCTTCCCCGTGGATCGCGGGCCAACCGGTAGGGTAGGTGCTGCTGCTCGCGCCAGGTCTTCAGGTCGGCATCGCTGATGAAATCCCGATCACGGGGTTGCGTCCCGTTGGTCAGCACCAGGCACAGGGTGACTTGTGGGTAGCTGCTGGAGACCTCCTGCATCTGGCGCAGCAGTGGGCGGATGAGCGGAAACCCGTAGGCCGCGAAACACAACAAGCTGACCTTGCCCCGTAGCTGCTCGGCATCGAGCGGCGGGCCGTCTGGCGTCGGTAGCAGAAATTCAACTGGATCACCCTGTTTCTGAACCTTTTGGACAACCATCGGGCTTTTTTCCTGCGCGCCGCTAGGTAGAAAAGCCGCCAGCCCCGGAATGACAACCAGAGCCAGTAGCAGACAGGCAAGTGGCCGCTTTGGAAGCAACAGCGTAAACCTCGGTCGAATCATGGTAAGACGTGGCAAGTCAGGAAACAGGGAAGGGATGGGCTTATGTTCCAAAAGGTTGCATCCCGGACCTAGCGCGACTGACCCGCCCAAACCCCTAGCGTAGAGTTCGGTTGGTCGCAAGTCCAGCGCGACGGCAAAGCGAAGCTGACGGAACGATCCCAACTGGGCAGGCGTTTGGGGAAATACTGACGCGCTATGTTACATTACGGGTGTCCTGTAGGCGACACGGAGGTTCACAAATTTTTCTATGATCACAGTGATAGCGGCGCTCTGGTTTGGCGCAAGCTGGCTGACAAGCGAGGCGCTTGTCACGCTGACCGCCTTTTTTGTCGTGCTTGGAACGACGGTTGTCATTCACGAGTTTGGCCACTTTGCCGCGGCCAAGTGGCTTGGCATGAAGGTCGAGATTTTTTCCGTTGGTTTTGGAACCCGCTTGTTTGGCTTCAAGTGGAAAGAAACCGACTACCGGCTATCACTGATACCCCTTGGCGGCTACGTCAAAATCACCGGCATGGACCCAGAGGAAGAAGCCGCGCAACAGCGCCATCCAGACGCCTACCTGATGCGCCCGAAGTGGCATCAGTTTCTGGTTCTGGTCGCCGGACCGGCCATGAATATCGCGTTGGCGCTCGCCATACCGTTCACCATCGGCTTGTTTTTCTTCAAGGCTCCGGCCTACCTCAGCCAGCCGGCCGTGGTCGGGGCCGTGCCGCTTGGTTCGGCGGCAGAGGAGGCTGGAATCCAGCCCAACGATCGCATCGTCAAGTTTGCCGGTATTGAGTCTCCGACGTGGAGCCAGGTTCGGGACTACACGGCCATCAATGATAGTAAGCCGGTTCCCGTCACCATCGAACGGAATGGGCAACGGCTTGATCTGACCCTGGTGCCCAAGCCGCGCCAACACGCTGGCAATACGGTCGGCGAGGCCGGACTGCTCCCACGCGACATTCCAACCGCCCTGCCGGTGGTGGCGAACGTGCAGCCTGACTCGCCGGCCGCCCAGGCCGGGCTTCAGCCCCAGGACAAACTACTGACCTTCGATGGGCGGCCAATTCCAAACTTCGACTGGTTCAAACAATCGCTGCAAGCCTATGAAAACCGCCAGGCAACGCTGACAGTCGAGCGTCAGGGCCAGGAAGTTGAGCTATCCCTGACGCCAAAACGGATTGATGGCGAAATCCGCATCGGGTTTGTCCCTGTGCCGCCGCCCCCGCTGGCATTGACCAAGGAGCGCAAGTCGCTGCTTGGCGCGGCCCAGCACGCCATCAATGAAAACATTCGCTTCATCGTGTTGACGGGTGAGGCTTTCCGTCAAATTTTTCGCGGCGAGCGAAAGGTATCCGACACACTCGCCGGTCCGATTGGCATCGCCAAGGCTTCGGGAGATGCCGTGAAGTTTGGTGGCATCGAGGGGCTTTTCTTCATCATGGGGCTATTGAGCCTCAACCTGGGCATTTTCAATCTCCTGCCGATCCCGGTCTTGGATGGCGGACACATTTTTCTGCTCACGCTCGATGCCATGGCTGGGTGGGTTGGCTGGCGCTTGACCGATGACATCAAGCAGCGGTTCAATCAGGCTGGATTTGCTGTGCTGATGCTGCTGATGGTGTTTGTCATGTTCAACGACGTAACTCGTTTCTGGTGGAAACCGGGTGCGGTTGAGCCACCGCCGCCGCCAGCCGCTGAAAAGCCGGCCCCCGCCCCGCTGACGCCTGGCGCGCACAGGGTGTGACTTCGGTGCATCGCTTCCGGCCAACAACGGGGAAGCGGAAAGAAACGCCTGGGGTGGATGGAAACTCCTGTCAGGGCTGTGGCTTGACGCTCGGTAGCGAATCCGGCTACCCTTGCCGACTTTGCCCAGCCACTTGGCCTCGCCAGTGACTGTGGTCTAATCGCTGAGAAGGGCTATCTTTTTAGGAAGGAAGGAATCGGGATGAAGCGCACATATCAGCCCAACAATCGTAAACGGGCCAAAACGCATGGCTTCCGTGAGCGCATGAAAACCAAGGGTGGGCGCAATGTTCTCAAGCGCCGGCGCGCAAAGGGGCGTAAGCGCTTGACCGTGAAACACTACGGGTTCTGAGCCGCATCTGTGCCCAGTGTGACCCCCGATGTGGCCGACGCCGTGGCCGTTGACGTTGCGCCCAATGTCGAACGCCGTGGCGCGACTCAGGTCTCCTGCCGGTTCACGAAACAGGATCGGCTGTTGGTTCCCCGTGAATTTCAGCGCGTCTATCGCCACGGAAAACAGTTGCACTCTTCGTTCTTCACGATTTTCGTTGTGCCCAATCAACTCGGCCGGACGCGAATTGGCATCACAACCAGCCGCAAGCTGTCCAAGTCGGCCGTGGTGCGCAATCGCTGTCGGCGGCTGATTCGGGAAGTTTTTCGGCGTCAGCGCGCAACGCTGCCGGCAAGTTGGGATATGGTGGTGAACGCCAAGTTTCCGCTGACGACGGCGACGTATGGGCTGATTGAGAAAGAGTTTGCTCGTTTGATGGGAAAGCTTGCCACGTTGACTGAAAGCCGTACGTCGCTACCGGTTGATTGATGGGCGGGTCGAAAACCATGTTGAAACAAGCTGTCTTGGCGGCGATTCGCGCCTATCAATTTTTAATCTCACCGCTCATGCCGCCGATTTGTCGGTTCCAGCCCACCTGCTCGCGCTACACCGCTGAGGCGATTGCTCGGTATGGCGTGGCGCGTGGCGGATGGCTTGGACTTCGGCGACTGGCGCGCTGCCACCCCCTCTGTCAAGGGGGTTACGACCCGGTTCCCGACCTGACCCCTCGGACCGTTGCGCGTGAGTCATCGCGCGCAAAAGGTAGCTCTGTGTCTCGATGATGGAGAAGTCTCGCATCGCCCTTGCTTTTGCACTGTCGCTGACCGTGATGTTGGTCTGGCAGTACTTTTTCGCGCCGCCCCTCCCACCACCGGGCGACCAATCCGTGGCGTCCGTCGCAAGTCCGCCCCCGCCTGCCGAAAACACTCCGCCCGGCGAGTTGCCGTCGGCGTTTTCGGCGATGCCGCCATCTGATGAGCCGGCCCGTGACATTACGGTGGAAACCCGCTTGTGGCGCGCCACGTTTTCAAGCCAAGGCGGCGTGCTCACGCGCTTTGTGATCAAGTCGCTACCCAATGGGCGCGCGCTGCGGGCAAGTGATGGTAAGTCCGAGCTGGAACTGCTGACCACCACCTCCCGGCGCGGCGATGCCGGGACGCCGACGACGGAGCTCGGGGCGGCGTTTGAACTCATTCTGGCTGAGAATCTCGCGTTGACGCAGTATCTCAACAAAAGCCGCTACCAAGTTGCCGGACCTACGGACGACGTGCTGACGGTAGCGGATGGCGAGACGGCTACGCTGACGTTTACGCTGGTGGGCGAGCCGGGTTACCGAGTCGTCAAACGCTATGTGATTCGTGGTGGGCGGTATGACTTTGACTTTGCGGCCGATGTGACGAAAGACGAAGCGGCGCTGCCGGTTTCATTCCGGGTTGGCCCAAACTTTGGGGATCAGATGTTTGCCGATTACGACGGCTATACGCACACACCGCCGCAGGCGGTGACGGTAGTCGGCGGCAATGCCAGTTTTCTGTCGTTTACCTCGATTGATGCCACGCCGCCCGGCGCGAGCAAGCCAACGTATCTGGCAAAGCCAAACACGGCCTGGTGCGCGCTGACCGACCACTACTTTGCGTTTACGGCTATCCCTCCGTCACCAGGTGTTGTGCAACTGAGTCGTCGGGATGCCGTGACCCGCTTTCAGGGGCGGGAGGTCAAGCGTGAATACGCCTTTCTGGACGTGCCAACCACCAACGGCGCCGCCAATGTCATCTACATTGGCCCGAAAGACCGCACGTATTTGGCCTCGGTGAGTAAACTGCTCAAGACGGAGCGTGGCCTGGATGTGGACCTCCGCGAGTTGAACGACTACGGCTGGTTGGCGTTCTTTGTCCGTCCGTTGATTCCCGGACTGGATTGGCTGCTCCGATTTTTTTATGCCCAGACGCAGAATTATGGCTGGGCCATCGTCTTGCTGACCTTCGTGGTCAACATGTTGCTGTTTCCTCTGCGCTGGAAAACGGCGGTTTCCTTCCGCAAGGCAGCCGTCCATGCGCCACGCCACAAGGAACTGGCCGAACGGTTGAAGCGATTGCAAGAACAAAAAGTCAAGATGGACGACCCACGCATGCTGGAGCTCCAGCGCGAGCAGATCCAGCTCATGAAGGAAAGCCTGCCGATCATGGGCTGTCTGCCGATGCTGTTGCAGTTGCCAATCTTTGTGGCGATTTATGTCTATCTTCAGCTCTCGGTTGACCTGCGGCAAGCCCCCTTTATCGGGTGGCTAACTGATTTGTCCATGCCTGACCCGTGGCATGTCTTGCCGGTCGTGCTGTGCGTTACGCAAATTGGACAAAGCTACTTGATGCCCCAGCCACCGGGACCTGAAGACCCGGCCCTGGCTATGCAGCGCAAGATCATCGTGTGGGTGATGCCGATTGTCTTTGCAGCACTGTTTTTCTGGAGTGCGCCCAGCGGTTTGGTGGTCTATTGGATGGCAGGCAACATGATTGGCATCACTCAGCAACTCATCATCAACCGCATGTTGCCGCCAGTGCCTACTGCGCAAGCTTCGGACGCTGCCAAATCAGCCGCCGATGGCCCTGTTGCGGGTGAGAAAGGCAAGAACAAGAAAAAGTTCGATCCCCGCCCGGCATAATCAAAGCGAGCCGCGCTTGGCTGGCGCGAAGCTTGGCTAGCCCAAGCTGAGACGCGGCGACTGCAAATCTAACGCCGATGTCTGACACACTTTTTTCAGAGCTTACGCCAGTTCGTGACGATGATGATTTGACCGGCGTGCTGAATGATTTTTTGATTGGCCTCATTCAGCACAGTGGATGGCGGCTGACCTTCACCCTGAGCGAGCAAGCCGGTGTCTGGCAGATCAACTTCATGGGTGAAGACGCCGGTTTGTTGTTGGCACGAGGGGCTGAAGTGCTCAATGCCATCGAGCACCTCGTTGAGCGCATTCTTGCTCACCATGCGCCGGGCCGCTGGTCAGTTCGTCTCGATGCAAATGGCTACCGCGCCAATCGGGAGCGAGAACTAGTGATGATGGCGCGCACGGCGGCGGAGCAAGTCAGAAAATATCGTCAGCCATTCACGTTCAGTGCCCTGAGTGCGGCTGAGCGTCGGATCATTCACCTGACGCTCGCTGCCGATCCGAGCGTGCGGACGGAAAGCATCGGCTATGGGGACGAGCGGAAAGTCGTTGTCCATCCCGTGTGAGCGCGCGGGGCGGGAGAGGCTTCTGTGGAGACGAGTATGGCATGGTGGCAGCGAATCATTTGGTTGTGCGCTGGGCTGACGCTCACAACTGGATGCATTACGTCGCGCGTGACACTCCCACGCCTGTTGCCGCTCGAACCATCGGTCGCCGCGGCTGATTTAGCCGGACGCATCGCCTACCTTCAGCAAGCGCGGGTCATTCGTGCCGCCGTGCAGTTGCAGTTCACGGATTACCGTGACTCCGGTCGGGGAATCGGCAAGGCGTACCCTTCGGCGAGCGGCGCGTTGGTGCTGCGCCGCCCGGAGTCAATTCGTTTGCAGGTTCAGGCCTCGCTCCTCGGACCCCTTGCCGACATGACGTCAGATGGTGAACGGTTCACGGTTGCCGTGTTCTACCCGACAGATCGGCAGTCGTTCATCCGTGGTTCAAACCACAAAACCTACCGCCTAGCGATGTCAAACCCGGAGCGTCAGTCAGAGACGAGCCAGCAGGACATCAGCGTTTTTGCGAGCCTCCGCCCACAGCATTTGTCCACGCCCCTGTTACCCCCACCGGTTCCACCGGAAACGCCTGAAGTAAGCTGGTCAGTGTTTGAGACACGCCGCGATGAAATGGATAGTAACGGATCGCGTCCCGGATGGGTGACACGCACGTACTACCTGCTTTATGTTGCGCAGCGAAACGAAGCTGGGGTATGGCGTCCACGGTTTGCCTACTGGTTTGACCGAACCCGAACCGGGACGCCGCTGACGCGGCTTGAAGTGTTTGAAGACAATGGCACGTTGAGCACCGTATCGGAGTTTGGTGGGTACGCCGGGCCAGACGGGGCGATGCGGCTGCTGCCGGAGTGGGTGAGGATTTTGCGCCCGGCTGAGGGCTATGCGCTGCGGGTAGCGTTCCAGTCGCCAGAAGTCAACCCTGAGCTGCTGCCGGATGATGTCTTTGTGCTGATGAATGATCGTAATTTGAAAGTTGTTGACCTCGATGCCCAGCCCTGAAGCCTTGTCTGATACTGCTGCCACGCAGCCTGATACCACTGCTCCGCTCATCGTTGCGGTGCAATCCCTCACGATGGTGTACAAAGTGGGGCGGGTCGCCGTACGGGCGTTGGACGGGTTGAACTTCACCGTGCGCCAGGGGGAGTTCGTCTCCATCATTGGACAGTCCGGGTCGGGCAAGTCCACGTTGCTCCATATTCTGGGTGGGCTACTGAGGCCGACCAGTGGTTCAGTCATGATTGATGGGCAGGACCTCGCGGCGGTGAGCGACCAGCAGCGCACTGCCATCCGCCGCCAGAGCATTGGCATCGTATTTCAGCGTTTCAACCTGTTTCCGACGCTTTCGGCTGAGGGCAACTTGCGGCTTGCCGAGCGGATTCGCAGCATCAATGGCAGTGACCCGTCGCATCGCCGTGAACTCCTCCGGTTGCTGAATCTCGAAGAGCGTCTCCACCACAAGCCGCTGGAGTTGTCGGGTGGTGAGCAGCAGCGTGTTGCCGTGGCGCGGGCGCTGATCAATCGTCCCAAGTTGTTGTTGGCGGATGAGCCAACCGGGAACCTCGACAGCGAAAACTCGCAGATTGTCCTGGGCATGCTCCAGCGCCTGAATAAAGAACTACGGCAAACGGTGATCATGATTACGCATAACCCGGAAGCCGCCGCGGTTGGCTCGCGGATTATTTCGATGCGCGACGGCAAAATCATCGCGGACCACCCAAGTCGTACGTCATGAACCAACTCTTTCGTGCCATCAAAGCTGCTGTTTTGTGGAACTACGAGCGCAACTCGTGGCAATATGATGTTTTATGCGTGTTGATCCTGGCCTTCATTTTTTTGATTCCATCAAGCTGGTTTGATGAGCGTCCGGCTGCACGGCGGAAGGCGGCATCACAGTTAGGCAACATTGGTTCCCCAGAGTTCATCAGCATGGCTGAACTAGGGCAAGCCGCCCCGACCAGGACGTTGCAGGCAGCACTTGAAAAAGTGGGTGAAGCCCGGTTGCGACGTCCGGTTCGCGTGCGCCATTTCGAGTATGTAAACGACGTATCGGGGCAGCAAATTGCTGGCTATCACGTTTGGTTTGAATAAAAGCGTCAAGTGTTTAGTAACGACTCAGTGAGACGGAGCAGGAATGATGATGAAGTATGGACGGCGGCAGTGGATGGTTGGCGGGTTTCTGGGCTTGGCAGCGGCTGCCCTGGTGGGCCTTCCTGGTGGTGCTCACGCCGGAGGTGTTGACTTACAGACGGTGATCAAGAACCTACAGGGCGCCAGCCAGCGGTTGAGCGGACTACAGGCGACGGTGACGCACCAGCGCACCAACTCACAGTTAGGGGTGCGCGAGCCACGCCAGGTTGGAACGCTCCGTTTCAGCACCCGGGGCAAGGTTCGTCGCTTACGTATTGACTACACGGAGCCGCAATCCAAGACGGTCGTGGTCAATGGGAATGAAGCCATCTTGATTGAGCCGGCACTCAATCAGGCATTTGTGAGTTCGACAAGTGAGATCGCCAAGAAAACGGCTTCGACGAGTTTGCTCACCGTCCTGACCGATGCGCGTCAACTCTCTGAAAACTTCGATGCATCCCTGGAAGGTGAAGAGACGCTTGACGGACACCTTACGACGAAACTCCTGCTCCGTCCAAAGGGAAAAAGCCAGTACACTCGACTTGAGGTTTGGATCTCTCACCAGACTTGGCTCCCGATCAAGCAAATCCTTCACACGCGCAGTGACTACACGCTGATCCTGCTGACGAATATTCGTCTGCAAGCGATTCCAGAAGGCAGCTTCAAGGTGGATTACAGTAAGTACCGGGTGGTGCGCGGGTGAAACGGTTTCCCGCGTCCGGCAACGAGGCCACGGGCTTCAAATGAGGCCGCGGGTTTTGACCTCAAGGTAACGGTTGACCAGCGCCGGTGAAAGCTGCCCGGTCGGAACATCGAGCGCCAGCCCACCGAGTTCAGTGATTCGGTTCAATGCCTGTTCACGCTGGGCAAGGAGTTCTTCCGCCACCGACTGGGCGTAAACGTCATCGAGCGAGGCTGGTCTTGGCTTGACGAACGCCCGCAAGTCACGGTCGCCGATGGTGACAATCAACGGCAAGTGGCGTGGGATGAGCGACGCCGTGTGCGCGAGCAAGTCGGACGAGGCGTCGGCGTCAACCACATCGGTCAGCAGGATGACCAGCGAGCGCCTTCGGCAATAGCGGTTGATGTGGGCAAATGCCCGCGCATAGCTCGGTTCGAGCATCTGCGGTTGCACATCGTGGAGCAACTCCAGAATCGTACCGAGCTGTCCGGCGCCCGGTTTGGGAGGTAAAAAATCGTCCACCCGTCTGGTGAAGGTCAGTAGCCCGGCCTGGTCGCCGCCGGCGACGGCGACATAAGCCACGGCCAGTGCGGCATTGACCGCATAATCGAGCTTGGTGAAGTTGCCGATGCGAGCGGTCATCAGTCGCCCACAATCAACCATGAGGATGATGCTTTGGCTACGCTCGATTTGATACTGCCGGGTGACAAGCTTGCCGCGCCGCGCCGAAGCGGCCCAGGCCACATGGCGCAGTTCGTCACCCGTCACAAACTCCCGGAGTGATTCAAACTCGCGCCCCTGCCCGCGCAAGCGTTGCCGTCGTTCACCTTGGCGACCCACCCGATAGGCTTCGATGACTTGGCGCTGGGCTGCGCGGAAGTCAGGGTACACCTTGACCGACTCGGCCGCCGGCACTGAAGTCTGCCGCCAGACCAGTCCCCAGGGGCTGAGCAGCCGAACGGCGATGTCCCCGAATTGAAACCGCCCACGCGCCGGCGTCGTCAGTTCATACGCCAGGGCAGCCGTTCCACGCGCTGGGAGGACAAACTGCCCTTCACGGCCCTGAACTTCCATTTCCGGCGGGTGTTCGTCCTTGAGCCATAGCGTCAGCGGCAATGGAGAGTGACTTTTGACTTCAATGGTCACGGTGTTGCCGCTGCCAAGCGCGAAGCGTTCAGCGCAGGTCCGCCGAACCGTGAAGCTCCCCCGCAGCGGCGTGCGTGCTGCGTCAACCAGCGCTGCCCCAATGAGGGCAAGATCGAAGCAGAGTCCGGCCCAGAGCAAGGCTGGGTTGACCCAGCCCAGCGAAAACACGACCAAGCCACCGGTGAAAGCCAGGATGAACCGTGCTGTAAAAACGAAATTCATGGCTTCCCACTACCAGCCGCTGAAGAGCGTGTGCCGAAGAGAGTGTTTTTCTGTTGCGCGGCAACATAGTATCTCGTTGCCACGGACACAACCGCTGCTCCGATAGGTGCGCAGCGGGATGACCGGCAACTGTTTCAAGCGAGTGGAACACTGGACTGTCACCGCCCCGGCAACCATGGCGTACGAATCCATTCGGCGAACGCTGCATCTGACCTCCGATGGTTTGCTCCTGCTCTTCGCGGTAGCGGCGCCGCACTCGATTGCCGGTGCGCAGGGGAGCGCTTTGGGCTTGGCGCTCCTTTGGCTGGCAACGTATTGCCTGCCCAAGACCGACCCCCGCGCCTTGCAATATGGCAGTGGATCGCATGGCGCTGAGTGGTGGCTCCCACTTGGCGTCTTTTTCACACTCTGCTGCGCGTCAGCGCTTACCTCCTATGAAGTTTGGGCCAGCCTGGACGGGCTGCGCAGTCTCGCGTTTCTGGCAACCTGTGGCGTCGTGGCCCACTGGGTGACATCCCGTGGGCAAGCGTGGCGACTGGCCTGCCTTTTGCTGCTGTCGGCGCAAGTTGGGTTGCTGTACACCGCGTATCAATTCGCCAGAGGCGTTGGGGTGCGCCTGGTCGAACTCACCCCAGACTCACCGCTTCACCCGTATTTTCAACCCGGAGACGTGGTCTTACGGGTGGACGGACAACTGGTGCGCACGCCGGAGGACATCGCCCGTCAGGTGCGTCGTGACCAACTTCGACCAGATGTTCCAGTCCTCGTCACTGGGCGGCGGGTGGAGTTGCCGCTGACCGCGCGGCTTGACCGGCTTGCCCTCCAAAGACGGCTTGAATCATCTGGCGTGGCGGGATTGGGTATTCAAGCCAGCGCCCCGGCGCGTGATTTCCGGGCTAGTGGCTTTTTCTCGCACTATGTCACCTATGCCGAAGTACTCCAGATTCTCATTTCGCTGGCGGTTGGTATGGCCTGGCGTACGGCCGGCCGCTGGCGCTGGTGGTTGGTTGGCATGGCCGGGCTGCTGGCGCTGGCGCTGTGGCTGACGCTCTCCCGTGGGCCGACCGGTGGCTTGATTGTCAGCGTGGGCGTTGTGCTGTACTTGCTCTGGCGCGAAGGAACGCTCGGTACGCAGCGGGTCGTGGTGGGGGTGGTCATTGCCGGCATCCTGGTGTCGAGCGCCCTAGCCTATGCTTACGCCATCCGCCGGATGGCGGTGGTGGACGCCCGTGAGGGAAGCCTGTTCTGGCGACTCGTGGTTTGGCAGGAAGGTGTCGAGCTTGTGGCCCGGCATCCTTGGTTTGGCATTGGACGCCACAGCGACAAGCTTCACGCCGCCGAGTGGGGACTGTATGCCGCAGGCGATTTGCCGCCAGGTCATTTTCACAACACGTATTTGCAGGTGGCCGTGTGGTACGGACTTCCGGCGCTGGCCGCCTACATCTGGTTGCTGCTGACCTATTTCAGTCAGCTCATTCAGCGCGTCCGTGATGGCATTGCGCTCGGCGCGCTTGGCGCACTGGCTGGCTTTGCCGCCAGCGGCATCGCCCATTTCAATCTCGGCGATGGCGAAGTCGCCATGATGCTATGGTTCGTCCTTGGTTTGGCGCTCGGGCCACGCGATGCGGTGGCCACGACGGCTGTCCCACTGCCAACAGAAGTGGATGGAACAGTTCCATCCGGCAAACGTTTCACATAGGATGCCCGATGGCGAACGCCTATCTGCTGGGTGCAGTTGCGCCAAAACATTTTTTGATATTGGAGCTTTGCGTGTGAAGGTCCTATCGCTCCTGCGGGGTTTGACCGCAAGTGTCACGTTGTTGGTCGGTGTGAGTTTTTTTCCTGGGCCGGCCATCAACCAGGCGGTGTTGGTGTTTGCCCAGGAAGCCGTCGTCATAGATGAAACGCTCGCCAGCGTCAACAAGGAACTGATCACCCGTTCGATGCTGCGCCGCGCTGAAAATGCCCTGCGGCGTGATCTTCAGGAACAATTCCCAAATGACCCTGCCAAGCAAGAAGAAGTCTTTGCGCGGTTGCAGCCGCGTCTGCTCGTCAGCTTGATTGACGAGCGCCTCATTGCACAGCGCGCCGAAGAAATGGGCGTGATGCCGGAGATCGAGGCCCAGATCAACGCCACGATTCTCGAACTCTGCAAGCAAAACAACCTCGAAAACCTCGACGCTTGCCGCGCCGCTATGGAGCGTCAGGGATTGACCATGGAGGATATTCGCTCGAGCTACCGTGGCCAGTTCATGCGGCAGGCGGTGTATGGGCAAGATGTGTACAGCGTGTTGGTTGAGCAAATCACCAATCGTGAGGCCGAGGAGTATTACCGCGCGCACGCTACGGATTTCACCGAAGCGGGAGAGATTGAAATCAGTGAAATCTACATTGCTTTCACGCCAGAGCTACAGGCGGCGGCTGAAGCGCGGGCGCGACAGGCCTACAGCGAACTCAAGGCCGGTAAGCCCTTTGCAGATGTGGCGCAAGCCTTCTCGGATGAAAAGCGCGCTTCGCGGGCAACCGGCGGTAAGCTTCCACCCTATAAAGATGATCAGTTAGCCGAGGAGTTCAAGGCGGAACTCGACAAGCTCAAGCCTGGTGAGATGACACCCATCTTGAAGCTGGAGAAGGCCTATCAAATCCTGCGGCTCGACGCGCGCCGGCCGCCACAGGTCAAGCCTTTTTCAGAAGTCCGTGAACTGGTCAAGCGAATGATCGCGCAGCAGCGCGCCGATGCCAAAATCAAGGCGTATTTGCGCGATCTGCGCGCCAAGGCGCTCATCCGTCTTGCCGATCCCTACCGCAACGTGCTCGTTGAAGCTGAAAAGGCTGACGAAAGTGAGCCGTCAGCCCAACCACGGAAGGACAGTTGAAGCGTCCGTCAAGTGTAAGTGTCGCGCGCCCGATACGTTTCGCCCCGGCATCGGATGGCTGGGCATTTGAGCGAGAATTTGGCCGGGCGCGACCCAACACCCCGAGGAGATATGTATGCTTGAGTACGTTCGGCTTGGGGCGTAGATTGGAAGTACGTCCTCCCCAAAGCTTCCCCTCTGTTGAGCTACTTATGCCTACTGCGCTTGACCCACCTCCGGCCACGCTCGATACCTCAGCTATGAACAAAAAACTTGGTGATTACCTCAGGGAATACGGCGGGCCATTACCAACCCAGGATACGCTTGCCCTATTTCTTGGTATTGCCAAGGTCGTCAATGGCATGCATGAGCAGTTTGCTTTTTATGGAAGCGAGTTGCGTGTCGAAAACATCATTTTGAGCAACGAGCAACCACTCCGGGTTCTGGATTGTGGCATCCCGCAGTCGCGCTTGGCGGCAACATCGCCGACACCGGATGAAGTCGAACGAGGCATCCGCCGCGATATTCACCAACTTGGCGCGATTTTGTATCACTTGGCGACTGGACAACCTGCGCCGGAGCGTCGTTCGACCTATAACTTTCGCACTGATTTCGATGAAGCTTCAGACTTGCCACCGGTGCCTGACCCACGTACTGCGCATCCTGCCGTCTCGCTTGAGATTGCGCGTCTCGTGGCCAAGGCAACAGCCCGTGATGCGCAAAGCCAAGCAAAACGGATTGGTGAGCTGCTAGAACTGCTCGATGCCCAAGCTGAAACAAAACCTGACATCGAAGCCCCTGCGGCAAGGCCGTCGTTGTCACTACCGGCGTCGTCAGCCGAACCTGCTGCTCCGTCTGGGAACGAGCCGCCGGCGCGGCGTGAAGCCAAGGTGACGCTGGCAAGGCGGGCCTTGCCTGTGGTCTCTGAGCGGACCGGTTTTGTCATGAATGAAGCCACGCTGAAAGCTGACGCCCCCACCCCATCTGCACCATCCACCTTGGTGGAGGGCTTGGCCCAGGCATTTGCTGACTTGAGTGGCACCGGCGAGCGCCCGACTGGCAAGGGATTTCGGTTTTTTTTAGCTGGCGTAAGCGGTTTGCTGCTGCTGGTCGTGAGCCTCGTGACCTACCGCATCGTTGAGAAGTTTTTCCTGGGCGGGGGGCAGGGCGCGGCGACCCGTCCCAATATCGAGGCCATCCGGCGGGAGGCCGAAATGGCGAATCGTCCCAAGCTTGTCCCGACGGTGGCGCCAGACGACATCAGCGCTGCCCGTCCGCCGCTCGTGGCCGTTAAGGGCGGCACATTTGAGATGGGCAGCCTGGATGGGCAGCCGGATGAGCAGCCGGTGCGGCGGGTCACCTTGTCCGACTTTGAGATTGGTAAGTACGAGGTGACCAACGCCCAGTACAAGGCCTTTTGCGATGCCACTCGCCGCCCCTACCCAGAAGAGCCAAACTTTGCCAAGTTGCGCAACTACTTTCTGGATTACCCAACCCATCCGGTCGTTCGGGTCAGTTGGGACGACGCCAATGCCTATTGTGTGTGGTTGAGCGAGCAGACTGGTGATTTGTACCGCCTTCCCACCGAAGCCGAATGGGAATATGTGGCCCGCGATAGCCCGATTGGCTGGGATAGCTACAATAGTGGGGGTGCTCCGCATGAAGTCGGCACCAGCGTCCCGAATGCGCTGGGCATCTATGACCTCATGGGCAATGTGTGGGAGTGGTGCGCCGATTGGTATGGACCTTACCCGACCGAGCCGCAAACCAACCCGAAGGGACTGCCCCGCGGAACGCACAAGGTGCTGCGCGGTTGTTCATGGTATTTTAGTACCGTTCCGTGTCGGACAACCTCGCGGTTTCGTTTTGATCCGACCTTGAACTACTGGTTCAACGGTGGGTTTCGAGTCGTTCGGGCGCGCCACTGACGATGGCGCTCAAGATTGGCCATCACGCCCCCGTTGGACGATTTATCTCCGCATGTTTCAAGTCACTTGAGCAAGTATGGGCTTGTTTGACCAAATCCGAAGCACTCGTGAGCAGGTATCCAATGTTCAGGATGCCACGATTCTGGGGGCCGCCGTTGAACAGTGTGAGCGAATCCTGCAAAGCGATCCCAACCATCTCCCGACCTTGCAAGAGCTAGGGCGGCTTTACCAAGAACAGGGGCAAAACCAAAAGGCGTGCAGCATTTTTTGTCAGGCTGGAGAGATTGCCACGGCACAGGGGCAAACTGAGCAGGCACTGATGAACTATCGCAAGGCCGAGCGTTTTGCCGCAGGCGACTTGCGGCTTGACCTCTGGCATAAGCTTTTCACGTTGAGCTACAAGCTGCGTCGCTACGACGAGGCTTTCGAGCGTGCCAAGCAAATCGTCGAAACCCTGGTTGAACGCGGGGCTGTCAAGCGGGCAACCAACTTCCTCACCACCTTGCCCGACTTGGGCGCGAAAGACACCGAGTATCGGCAGTATTTGGAGGGATTGGCAGGGGTTGTTCCCCGGCAGTCCGGGAGCAGTGAACCGGCCGCTGGAACCTGGCGTCGGGCGACAGCGACGGTACGCAGCGCAGATGAATACTTTCCTGGACAAACCATTTTGATTGTAGATGATGAGCCAGAGTTACTCAGCATTCTTGAAGCGTCCCTGCGGACGTTGGGGGCGCGCATCATCACGGCTTCCAACGGCCACGTTGCTTGCGAAAAGGTCAAGAAATACACACCATCGCTCATCATCAGCGACCTCGCCATGCCGGGTATGGATGGCAGTCAGTTTTTTGAGTGGGTCAGGTCGCAGCCTGAGTTTGCCCGCGTGCCCTTTGTGTGCCTGTCGGCGGTTGGTTCTGAGGTTGAACGGGTGGCGGCCTTTGAAATGGGCGTGGAGGACTACTGGACGAAACCTTTTCATCCCACTGAGATTCGCTATCGCGTCAAGCATTTGCTGCGGCGGATTCGGCGGCCGGTGGATTTCCAGGGCAAGCTGTCACAAGTCAACTTGGCTGAGATTGTGCAGATTCTGGAATCTGGACGCCGGACCGGCTTGCTCACCATCGAGTCCGACACGGAACAAGCGTACCTGTATTTTCGGGATGGCTTGATTCTCAACGCGGAAGTCGGGCCACGTTCCGGGGAGCGGGCCGTGTTTCATATCGTGGGTTGGACCAGTGGTGATTTTGCCTTTTGTGCCATGCCCATGTTTCGTGAGAAAGTCATTCAGCTTTCGCCACAGGCGCTATTGATGGAAGCCTTTCGGCGGTTCGACGAGGTGGAACGCCTGTTGGCCGAGATGCCGCACAAGGACGAGCGGTTTATCTGCGGGTCTAATTTTACACAAGCTCCAGAGGTCGCCGAACAGTTGGCGCAGGGCGGGGAGTTCGTTGCCAGCCTAGAAGCCATCCGCCGACTCTTTGACGGCACCCAAACGCTGGAAGCCTGCTGCCGCAGCTTGCGCGACGACCTTGAAACACTACTTCTGGTGCGTGGACTGATTGACCGTGGATTGCTCGTGCCGGTCCGTCCGTAGTGCTGGCGAGCCTTGCCCTGAGGTGAGGCTATTTTGAGGGGAGCCAGGGCATGCTATGTTGGGGACACCCTCCAAATGCTTGATGAAGGGAGCTTCGCCTTCCAGTCCAGTCCGCTCCGGCGGCGCGTTCTGGACTGGCACGCAGTGACGACCGGCCATGGGATTATTTGATCGTATTCTCAATGCTCGAACCCAGGTTGCCAACTTGCTTGACAGCGCCAAGCTCAATAGCGTCATCGAGCGTCATGAGCGCGAGTTGATGAATGAACCACGCAACTTGGCGGCGCTCCAGGAACTGAGCTTGCTCTATCAAGAGCGCGGTGAGCCACACAAGGCTTGCGAAGCCATGTGTCGCTCCGCCGCGGTGTATCTCGACCGGCAGGACTTCGAGCAGGCCCTGCTGTGTTATCGCAAAGCCGAGCGGATTGCTTCGGGCGAAATGCGCCTCGACGTTTGGCGCAAGCTCTTTGACATCAACTACCGCCTACGCCGGTATGAGGAAGCGTTTGGACGCGCAAGGCAGATTGTTGAACACCTGATGGAACTGGGCGATTCAGCGCGGGCCGTTGATTTTGTCAATGCGATGCCCGAGCTTGGACAAAAAGACATTCTCTATCGGCGCGAAATAAAGCTTCTGGTGGGACTCGAAGCTGACAACATTGCCACGGTTGGGTCAGTCTCTGGAACTTGGCAGCGCAAACAGGCCACGGTTCGTGATCCAGATGAGTATTTCCCAGAGCTGACCATACTGATTGTGGATGACGAGCCGGGCATTCTGAATGTTTTGGAGACGAGTTTACGGGCGCTGGGATGTCAGATTCTCACGGCGGCTAATGGGCGGATTGCCTGTGACCTGATCAAGGCGCATCAACCGGCAATCATCATCAGCGACCTCAACATGCCGGAAATGGATGGCAGCCAGCTTTTTGAGTGGCTTCGCTCACAGCCTGACCACATGCACGTTCCCTTTGTGTGCCTTTCCTCCGCCGACAGCGAAGCCGAGCGCATGGCGGCCTTTGACATGGGGGTTGAGGATTACTGGTCAAAGCCCTTCCGACCGATGGAGGTGCGGCACCGTGTCAAGCGTTTGTTGAAGCGAGTGCGTCCACCGGTGGATTTGCAGGGCAAGCTGTCACAGGTCAGTTTGCCGGAAGTTGTGCAGATGCTTGAAACCGGCCGCCGGACTGGGCTTCTACTACTGACTCACCAATCGGAAGAAGCCAAGCTGTATTTTCGGGACGGTTCGATTCTGGATGTGGAATACGGGGCGGCACGCGCTGAACGGGCGTTCTTTCGCTTGGTGGGTTGGACAACGGGCAACTTCACCTTCCGCTCGGTTGCCGTGAACCGCGAGCCGGTCATGAGCCTGAATCCGCAGCAGTTGCTGATGGAAGCCTTTCGGCGGTTTGACGAAGTCGAGCATATCATTGCTGAGTTGCCCGCCCGTGACCAGACCTTCATCTGTGGCGATGCCTTTGACCGGGCCCCGGAGGTAGCTGACCAAATCGCCCAGGAAGGGGAGTTTGCCGCCAACATCGAGCGCGTCCGCCAGCTTTTCGACGGCTCCCGGACCCTTGACCAGTGCTGTGATGAGCTGCGTGACGATCTGGAAACCCTCCTACTTGTCCAAGAACTCATTGCCCAGAAACTGCTCGTGCCCGGCCAGGTCATCGAGCTGTAGCACTATCCAAGCTTCTTGAGCAGGGCACTGGCTTCGCGTTTGTAACCCTCGTCCTCCCGTTCATGGTGCTTGGAAAGTGGAGCGTCCAGAATCCACTGAATATGGTGTTTTGCTTTTTTCTTGTCGCCCAGTGAGAGATAACACTCGGCAATATACATATGGTTGAGATAAAACTTCGGGCCGAATTCGAGGGCAGCTTCAAAGCACTCGATGGCCTTGCGTTTGTCGCCAATTGAGACCGGCCAGCCCGGCACTTTGTCATAGATGCGACCCAGCACCCGCCAGGGGCCGCCATAGAAGTATGACTCGTCAATTTCAATGACGCGCTCGGCACAGCGTTGAATTGGCTTGATGAGTGACAGGCTTTTCAAGATACCTTTTTCGTTGCCATACATCCCGTAGTTGACAGCCAGCCAGAAGTTGCCTTCGAGGGCATTCGGGTTGATGGCAGTCGCCTCTTCCCCATACTCGACACCCTGCTTGAAGAGGGCGAGCTTATCTCTGGCCGGGGCTGTTTCTCCTCGCCAGTAGTAGATTTCGGCGAGAAGTCCATAAGCCCAGTCACACTGCCGATCTTTTTCCAACAAGGCAGCCAAGGTATCTTCGGCTTGGTCGAGATTGTCATCGGCCAGTTCCCGTTCATTGATAAGTTTGCGCACTTTTGAAAAGACGGCTTTATGCTTCATGGCAACTCCGACGCTGGACGAAATGACTGGTTTCCGAAAGTATAAGCCAACTATAGCGAAGTTGCGTCACTCCGAGTATGGACTTTCTCCTGAGATGAGCGTGGCAAGTGGAGCAGAGGCAGCCAGATGAAAGCTTTGAACGTGATTCACGCGGCTTGTCCGCACGATTGCCCGGATACGTGTGCCATAGCCGTGACGGTGGATGGCAACGGGCCAGAGCGGCGCGCCATTAAGGTAGAAGGCAGTGCCGAACATGCCGACACTGCCGGGTTTTTGTGCGCGAAAGTGTCAAAGTACCTTGAGCGGGTGTATGACCCCCGCCGAGTGCTCTATCCGCTGCGGCGCATCGGGCAGAAAGGTGAGGCGAAATTTGCCCGGATCACCTGGGATGAAGCGATTGCCGACATCACTTCCCGCTGGAAAACGCTCATTGAGCGCTACGGTCCAACCTGTATTTTGCCGTATAGCTACGCCGGCACCATGGGACTGGTTCAGGGGCAGGGGATGGACCGGCGGTTTTTTCACTACTTGGGAGCGTCGCAGTTGGCACGAACCATTTGCGCTACGGCCGGGGCCGCCGGCTACAAGGCGACCATTGGCGCAAGCATTGGGATCGAGGCGCGTCATTTTGCTGAAGCCAAGCTCATCCTCATTTGGGGAAGCAATCCAGTAACTTCAAACGTTCACTTATGGCGCTACGTGCTGGAGGCCAAAAAGCGCGGTGCGCGCGTAGTGACGATTGACCCGTACCGCACCCGAACGGCCGCTGCCTCGGATGAACACTTGGCCATCATACCGGGCACGGATGCCGCGTTGGCGCTGGCAATGATGCGCGTCATCGTGGACGCGGGATGGCACGACACGGATTATGTTGACCGCTACACGCTTGGCTTCGATGCACTGCGCGAGCGCCTGGAGTCCTATGCTCCGTCCACCGTGGCGCCCATTGTCGGATTGGATGAGGCGGCAATCGTTCGGTTGGCGCGTGAATATGCCCAGACACAGCCGAGTGCCATCCGTGTCAACTATGGATTACAGCGTCATGCCGGAGGTGGCATGGCCGTGCGTGCTATTGCTTGCTTGCCGGCGTTGGTCGGTGCCTGGCGACATCCGGCCGGTGGGATTTTGCTCTCAACCTCGGGAACTTTTCCGCTCAACTACGCCGCTCTGGAGCGACCTGACTGGATTCCGCCGGGGACGCGCACCATCAACATGACGCGCTTGGGCGAAGCGTTGACGAATCGGGATGAGGCGGGTCGCCCAGCCGGATTCGATCCACCAGTGATGGGGCTTTACGTCTATAATTCAAACCCAGCGGCCATTGCGCCCGATCAAAATCAAGTACTGGCCGGGTTGCGGCGCGAAGACCTGTTCACGGTCGTGCATGAACAGTTTTTTACGGATACGACGGATTACGCCGACATCGTGCTGCCGGCGACCACGCAGCTCGAGCACATGGATATTGTCAAGCCATATGGGCATCTGTCGCTGATGTTCAACGAGCCGGCGATTGCTCCGTTGGGTGAGGCAAAGTCGAATTCCGATGTGTTTCGGCTGCTTGCCCAAGCCATGGGGTATGAAGAGCCGGCGCTTTATGAAAGCGATGAGCAACTCATCCGGGCCGTGCTGGATGTGCGTCACCCGTGGATGGAAGGCATAACCTTCGAGCGGCTGCGCGCTGAAGGCCACGTGCGGCTGAATGTCCCGACACCATTTGCGCCATTTGCGGAAGGTGGGTTTTTCACACCTTCAGGCAAGTGTGAGTTCTACTCGGAAAGCTTGTCCCGGCAGGGGCTGGACCCGCTGCCGACCTATCTTCCGCCACGTGAGAACCGACTGAGCAATCCAGAGCGAGCCGCTATCTACCCACTGGCGTTGATCTCGCCACCAGCGCACAACTTTCTCAACTCAACATTTGTCAATCAGGACTCACTCCGCCGAGTTGAAAAAGAACCCATCGTTGAGCTGCACCCGACCGATGCCCTGCCACGCGGCATTCTGGATGGTCAGATGGTGCGGGTGTTCAATGACCGGGGGGAGTTTCAAGTGCGCGCCAGGCTGTCTGAGCGAATCCGTCCGGGTGTTGCTTACGCCCCAGGCATTTGGTGGGCAAAGTTCAGCCCGGATGGGCGCAACGTCAATGCCGTGACTGGGCAGGCGCTTACCGACTTGGGCGCCGGCGCAACGTTTTACGATGCTCTGGTGGACATCGAGCCGCTTGAACGCTGCCCATGAGTGCCTGAAAAACATTGACTGCACGAGGTTAACACACTGCACTGCGCGCTATGCTTTGTCCGCTCGCCAACCGTTAGGGCGTTTAACTTGGTATTGTTCCGGTGGTGAGTTGCCAAAGCTTAACCAGGGCATCCGCGCCGCCTGACGCCAAGCGCAGACCGTCTGGCGCAAAGGCAAGTGACTGGGCTGCTCCATCGTGCGCCTCGACCGTAGCAACATTGGTAAGGTCGTCGGTAGTCCAGAGTTTGATCCGTCCATCCCAATCGGCTGAAGCTAGCCAGCCGCCGCTTGGCGATACCGCCAGGGCGCGGATTGCCTCCGTATGGGCTTCAATCATCCGAACCGGATTGGCTTTATCCGGCTGCCAGAGGCATAGCCGCCCATCTCGCCCACCGGAGATCAGGGTTTGGGTCGGCAGGTAAACCAATGACGTTGGAGCATGTCCGGGCAGGCGCAGCAGGGCCTGTTCCGTCTTTGAAATGAGGTCCCACAAGTAGATGGTGTCGTCCACTCCGCCGGACGCGAGGGTATGTCCATCGGGTGAAAGTGCCAGCGCGTCAATTGTTTTGACATGGCCGAGAAAGGAAGCAATCTGGCGCTGTCGTAGGGCATCCCAAATCTTGACCTCCGTATCACAGGCTGTGATGAGCCAGCGCCCACTGGAGGCAAACAAAACGGCGCGCACGGCGGTGCGATGCCCCAGAGAGCCAATCTCGACGGCATCCCGAAGTGTCCAGAGCCGCGCCGTGCCATCTGCTCCACCGCTTGCCAAGCGGAGTCCGTCTGGCGTAATCGCCACGGCGTTTACCGAGTACTCATGGCCGCTGAAAATGGCAATTTCACGATTGGTAGTCACATCCCAGAGGCGGATGGTGCCGTCCCCACTGGCAGATGCCAGCCAGTTGCCAGTTCCGTGGTAGGCCAAGCTTTTGACGACATGCTCGTGTCCGGTCAATGTCGCTCCCAGCGTCAGTTCAGCCGCCTTGAGCTGCGAGAGATCAAGCGTTGGAAAGCTGGCTGAGATCTTGGTGAGATTGAGCGCCGCAGCGGTGGCTTCGGCCTCCTGAAGAGCGTGCTCGAATTCGGCGTAGAGGGATAGCGCCGTCGCCTGTCGGCGTTCACGAGCTTTTGAGAGGGACTTGAGTACGACCCGCTCAACCTCCTCCGGTATGTCTGGTCGCAGCCGGCGCAGGAGGGGCGGTGGGTCAACAGCGTGCTGGATGATAACGGCCGAAGGCGTTGGCGCGTCGAAGGGGACGTGTCCGACCAGTAGCTCATAAAGCGTGACGCCAAGCGAGTAAATATCCGAAGTTCGGTCTAGCTCCTCGCCGCGGCACTGCTCCGGCGACATGTAATGTGGCGTCCCCATGACCAGCCCTGGCTCGGTCAGGTTCGAGACCGTGCCGGTTCGTTCCTTGAGCTTGGCAATACCGAAGTCCACGACCTTGATGATTTCCTCCCCAGACTCATTTGGGCCAAGCAGGATGATGTTGTCGGGCTTGAGGTCACGGTGGACGACGCCAGCCTCATGGGCAGCGTGAATGGCCTGACAAACCGGACGCAGAATCGTAAGCACGCGCTGCGGTGACAAGGTCGTGTGCCGTTCAAGCTCCTCGCGCAGAGAGTGTCCGGTGAGTAACTCCATGGCCAAGTAGGCCTGCCCCGTCGGCAACACGCCGAAGTCATACACGCTGATGACGCTTGGGTGATTGAGCCGGGCCGCCGCGCGGGCTTCCTGGCGAAAGCGTTCCAGGGTTTCATTGTTGGAAACGAAGTCTGGTAGGACAATCTTCAGCGCAATCGTCCGGTCGAGTTCAAGGTGGGTTGCCCGATAGACTGACCCCATGCCACCCTGGCCGATGAGCGCATCGAGACGATACTTGCCGCTAATGATGCGCGTCCCTGGAAAAGCTTCAACGAGATAGAGTCCGTCCTTCGTACAGCGCAGTTCCGTGTCGTCATAGCACTGCTTACAGATCGGGCAATATCGCATGGCGCCATCCGAAGGAGAAATAAAGCAGTACAGGCAGCATAGGTAGCTACTTGCCGCATGTCTAGCGTTGTTTATTGCAGGGATATTGTTGCATGGATGCTTTCAGTTCAACCTTATTCTGGTGGGGAGTGAGTCTGAAAAGCCAGGTCTGACCAGTCGTGATGCGGCTGATGGGATGGCTCTAAGTGAAAAAGCCATCCCGAGCTACTGGTCAAACCACCTGCCACCGCTGTGGGCTACTTTTGTTCCAAGCGCGAAGCACCGACACTGGTTGAAACCAGTGAACCACAGGCAGGCCTGCCTAGGTCACATTGGAGACCTTTCAAACACGCTCTCAAGATGTAGATGTATCGTCTGGCGATGCCTGGACTTGGGCGCGCAGCCGGGCGAGTTCGGCTTCGAGTTGGGCGCGGGCTTGGCGTTCGGCTTCGGCACGAGCCTCAGCTTCAAGCCGCGCCTGACGCTCGGCTTCTTTAGCTTGGCGTTCGGCTTCAGCGCGGGCTTCAGCATCGAGTTTCGCCCGGCGTTCAGCTTCGGCGCGGGCTTCGGCATCGAGTTTCGCCTGGCGCTCAGCTTCGGCGCGGACTTCGGCGTTGCGCCGGGCCGCCGCCTCCGCCCGCAACCGCTCCACGTCCTCCCGCGCCAACTCGCCCGCCGTCTTCCCATCCAGAAGCGGCCCAACCTCAAACGCCGCCCCACCCAACCCCTCCAACACAAACGCCTCCCCGCGCCGGTAGACCCTGACCTCCCCATACACCCCATCCGCCACCACCGGATGCCGATGCACCACAACCTGCCCCTGCTTCACGTCCACAATCACATACTCCCCAATCCCACGCCGCGCATACTCCTCCAACTTCACCACGTAGTCGTCCCGCCGATTCGCGCTCACCACTTCCACCGCCACCACCACCGTCTCTTCCTCCAGCCACACCACCCCACTCCGCCGCTCATCGCTCCCACCCCGTCCGTCTGCCTTCCGATACACCAGCCCGTCCGGTATCCGCACCGTATCCACTTCGGTCTGCAACCCAAGCTGGAGAACTTCGTAGGGCAGCCCGCGCTCGGCAATGGCGCGACAAAACAGGTGGAACAAGGCAGCAATGATGACTTGATGACGTTCGGCGGGCGGGGGCATCTCGACCGGAATCCCTCGGACCAGCTCGTAGCGGCGGTCTGGCTCACCGTAGTCAAGGAATGCCTCGACGGTCAATCGGTGGGGTGGGGCAAGGGCAACGGGTGCGGACATCGGGCGGAGTCCTCCCAAAACGAGCAACGACTTGGGCGCGAACGCCAGCGCAAACCAGTGTGCCGGAGACAACCAACTGGCCGCAAGGCGGAAGAAATAAAAAAACAGGTGGAGCGCAAAGCACCGAGTTTTTGGTACTCGGTAAGCCAATGTTGAAAACTCAAGGCTGAGCACTAAGCCGTGAAAGCATGCTAAGTGCCTATGTCAACTGTGCCCATGTCAACTTCGGGGCTCTTCAAATGTGCGCGAATAGGTCGTTAGCTTCAGTTTCAGGAATGTAATCGGAGTGAATTAGCTATCGTGACCACTTCCCGGTCATAACGGGCGCGGTGTGCAATCGGATAAACCAACTCAAAGCCGATTTGGACATCCGAGCGCATCAGTTTTTTGAGGTAAAAAATCTGCTGTCCATCGGCTTCATACCCCGATATGACCAAGAACGTTTTGCCGGTACGCCGGTAAGTAATCTGCCGCCGACTTTGGGCACAGCGTTGGAGTTCCCTGCGTAAGGCTTCAGCGGGTTTCTCTCCCAGCACGTTGTACCCGCCCCAGACGCTTAGGACCGCGCCATCTGAGTTTGTGAACGCTTGGCCATCCCCATTGTCAGATTCACCCTGCGCCGTGAAATCTGCCGGGTAAAGGATGTGGTAGCCGAAGCGCGTGTTAGTGTAGGTCTGGAAGCGAGCTTGGGGCAGGTCTTGGGCAACTATTGGGGTTGGAACGAGTCCCCATAGCCAGCCCAGCGCGGCCAAACTAACGAGTATCCTGGCGTATCGTCGAGTTTTGGGCATGGTCTTATCGTTGATTCTTCCGCCTAAGTGTTTTTCGCTAAAGCGGGCGGCGGTCGCGGTACCACGGACCTTTGAACCGCATCGCGTTGGCAATGCTGCGTCCAGGGTTGAGAAAGCTACGTACCATCCCGCGCCAGAACCGGTTCCGAACGCGGTTTTCAAAGCGTTGGATAAGGTGCTTGTCCAGTGCATCTTCCCCAATCAGCCACAGCGTCCCAACTGTGGGTGTGATGACCAAATCCACGTAAGACATTGGACTTTTGCCATCGGGGCGGGGCGTGCGCCCTACGTTGCCGAGCGAGGCTTCGCTGATAGGACCCAATTCAAACTGCGTACTGTAGGCCGCCGACCAAGCCATCGCTTTCATCCGGCTCTTCCAATAAGCTTTCTTGGTTGGTTCAAACTCTAGGTAGCGACCACGTGGATCATTTTGAATCTGAATGTAGCCGGACGCCGCACCCATGATTGGGTGCCCGATATAGTTGACGAGGAAAGGGTCGCCATCCCGCCAGCCGCGCAAGTTGCGAACGGACTGGAACCAATCGCGGAAAAACGGACCCTTGATTTCCTTGCGCGTGCCATCCTCGGTGGCGAACCGGAGTGCGTGTTGCAAGCTGTTGAAAAGTGCTGATTGGCGCAAGGCCTCACCCCACTGAAAACGCTGTGATGGCGAGCTATCGCCCTGTGACGAAGCTTCCTGGTCGTCTGTTGCCTTGGCGTCTGAACCGGCAACCGGCGCTGGGTTGACACGATTCGAGGGCGGTAACCATGCCCGCTCACCCCAAGCCGAGGCATCGGCTGGGCGGATGACAAGGCGTGCCGGTTGGATGAATGAGCGGTTGAGCAAGGAATCCGGTGGCGTGTCCTCGGATGGAGATGAAGATGTGTCGCTGGGAGACCATCGGATGTGAAGTGGCTTGATGTCGTTTGGCGCAGCAGGTTCAGGCAGGGTACCTTGCGCCCAGACTGGAAGCCCCGAAAGTAGCCCAAAGATCAGGATGCCCAGCGCAAGCTTGTCCATCGTTAGGGCGTCGAGCAGTGTTCTTAAGATGGATGTTACATGGGTGTAAGGCTTTGGTCTCATATAGGTGCTTTGTTCCTTGGCTTATTGGTAAACTAAAATATGAAAGGAACGCCTATGTGGTTTCTCAAGCGTTCATCCCGGGGTTTGTGCGTGCCCAAATGCCTCTGGCTGATTGGGATGCTCCTGAATGGATTTTTGGTTGTCAGCGCCCAGTCTGAGTCTGGCAATGCTGGCATCGAGGGGGTTGTCACGGCGCAGTCCGGTGCGGCCGTCGCCGGGGCCACCATTACCATCAAGAGTAAAGAAACTGGTTACATCCGAACTGTGACCACAGACGCCAACGGGCGCTATGCCGCCGGAGTGCTTCCCGTTGGCCTATACGAAATCGAAGCTGTTTTATCAGGTAGTCAGCCAGGACGGCAACTGGTCAAGTTGACGGTTGGCAACACCGAACGGGTGGATTTGACCCTTGAAACCGAAGGGATCAACGAAGTGATTGAAGTTACGGCCGACCAAGGCATTGTGGACGTTCAAGAGTCGGCGTCCGGTCTCAATATCAGCGAACGGGCGATTCGGGAACTGCCGGTGCGTGGACGTAACTTTGCTGAATTTTTCCAACTCCAGCCCGGTGTGATGCAAGAGCAGGATCGAAGTGGGCTGGTCGTGGCCGGTCAACGCTCGATCAACTCCAACGTGGCGGTCGATGGCGCTGACTTCAACGACCCACTCCAGGGCAATCAGCGCGGCGGCAATGAAGCCGTTTTCTTCTTTCCACAATCGGCCGTCCGTGAGTTTCAAGTTGTCCGCGCCGGCGCCAGTGCTGAGATCGGACGCACCAATGCCGGCTTTCTCAATGTCGTCACCAAGAGTGGCACCAATGAGTTTCACGGGGAGGCCTTTTACTTCAATCGCAATCGCTTTCTCACGTCACCGGATGCCTTTGGGCGCGATCTGGACAATCTTCAAAACCAGTTTGGCGGAAGCATCGGCGGCCCCATCAAGCGTGACCGGGTCTTTTTCTTTGCCGCTATCGAACAAAACTTTCTGCGCGTCCCGTTTGTCGTGAGCTTCAACGTTCCGACCGGACAAACCCTGCCCCAGGTCTTGCGCGACCTCGAAGGCGAAAAGCGCGGCACGAATAATCCGACGGCGTTGTTTGTGCGCGGCGATTATATTCTCAACGGTCGCAATACCCTCAACACGCAGTACAATTACACCCGGCTGCGCGGCGATAACTTCAACTTTGAAAATGCGCGTCAAACGGCGGCAGAATCAGTCAACTATTCCCGCCAAAACCGCAGCCATGGCTTCAAGACCAGCTTAGTGACGGTCGTGACGGATCGCTTCGTGAATGAGCTGCGCGGGCAGATTGCCGGGGACGACCGCGATGAGGTGCCGAACTCACTTGACTCACAGATTGACATTTCTGGCGTTGGCACAGTGGGCGGCGACAACGGTCGTCCACGCACCTTCCGTACGCGCCGTTTCCAGCTCTCCGACAACGTCAGCTTTACGGGTGGGCGTCACCAGTTGCGCTTCGGTTTTGATTTGAACTTCAACCGTGTCCAGCAGCAACGAGCCGCCGCGATCCAGGGTCGGTATGGCTTCACAGGCGGGAGCGCCTTGCTCAACTACACCCGCGCGCTGACGGGGGTGAACACCATCAATCGTTATCGCGGCTTTCTGCCGGGAACACCGCAGGAACCGGCCACCTTTCGTGGCGTCCAGCAAGAGATTTCGGCCTTTATCACTGACAAGATTCGAGTGCTACCGACGCTGACCATCACCTTGGGTCTCCGCTGGGAAGGGCAGTTCAATCCGCAACCGATTTCGCCCAACCCAGATATACCCGAAACGCAAGAGATTCCCAATGACTTGGAGCAGTGGCAGCCACGCCTGGGGCTAGCGTGGAATGTGAACGGCGACAAGAAGACTGTGGTGCGCGCTTCGGCCGGACTCTTCACTGCGCGTACCCCGGCAACGCTTTTTCAGCGCGTCAATACGGAAAACGGCATTGTGAACCTGGCCATTGATACCAACAACATTCCATCTGGAGCGCGGCGCAACGCCTTGTTGGCAGCTATCTTCCCATCGTTTCCACGCGCCTTGCCCACGCTCCCGGCCGGCTTTGCGCCGATTGACTTTCCGCAGCGCATCTACGGCTTTGCGCGGGACTTCCAAAATCCGCGTTCCTTCCAGGCTTCGCTGACGATTGAGCGCCAACTGTCGAAGAACTGGGCCGTGACAGTCGGCTTCATCCGCAACTCGACCTGGGATTTGCAGCGCCGCGTCAACCGGAACTTACCAGCTCCGGGCAGCCCCGGCCACATCGTCGTGGGCAACTCCGGCTATGTCTTTTTCAATACCGCCTTCCGTCCGATTCAGGTGTTGAACGGACGCAACTACGGACCCATTCTCATCAACGAGTCATCCGCGCATTCGAGCTACAACGGTGGAACGCTGACCGTCACCCGGCGCTACGCCAACCGCTTTCAGCTCACAGCCAACTACACCTTTTCCCGGACCATGGACGATGACTCAAACGAGCGCAATTTCAATCAAGAGTTCGCCATCAATCCTTTCAACCTCAAGTTGGAACGCGGGCTGTCCAAGCAGGACATCCGCCACAACTTCAACCTCAGTGGGTTGGTGGACTTACCCTACGGTTTCATCGTAAGCGCGATTATCGTGGCGCGGTCTGGTTTACCCTACACGGCCATTATTGGCGACGATGTCAACAATGACGGCAACGACAACGACCGGGCTATCATCAACGGGGTGGTTGTGGGGCGGAATAGTTTTCGCCAGCCAAACTTCTTCAATCTCGACCTGCGCGTGGTGAAAGGTTTTCGTTTTGGTGAAACCAAACGTCTCGACTTCCTGGCCGAGTTTTTCAACGTGACGCGCAATACCAACAAAAACTACGACGTTGACGCCATTGCCGTCGTCGAAGGCCCCCGTCCACTTGCCAATGGCACGCTTTCGACGGCGGCACTCAACCCGGCCGGGTTCTTGCCATTCAGCGCGCCTTCAACCGCGCGATTTGGCGGCCCGCGGCAGGTGCAACTCGGCGTGCGTTTTACGTTCTAAACGTCATTGTTTACTCAAGGAAGATGGATGCCGCGCGGTGGAGTCCCTCACCTCCACCGCACTGGCTTCAAGGCACTGGGCATGGTGAGTGAATTGGCCCCGGCCGCGCAAGCCCGGTCAGACGCGCGCCTTAGCCGGCACGACCGTCTTCAAGCGCCTGCATGACGCGCAGCACTAGGTCTTCACGCCAGGGACGCGCCACAACCTGGACACCAACCGGTAGGCCGGCACTCTCGCGTTCGACCTCTCTGGCCGTTCGTCGCGCAAGGTCGAGCACATCCGGGCGGTCACTTTCCTCGCCGGGTCTAACCACCGTCCACGGCACCACCCCAGCCGGCATCCCCAGCACGTTGTACAGCGCCGTGTAGCTGGCCGCCTCGGCCGTATAGGTGCTCGCGCCGTGGGTAAGCGCCGGTAGTCCGTCCGCGGGGCAGAGAATGACATCGCACCGCTGCTCATCGAGCCGGGCGAGAAAACGCTCCCGGTAGCGCTTCTGGGCCTCGACAAGCTGCCAGTAACCGCCGGCCGTGCGCGACCGGGCCGCGCGTAAAAGCCGGGCTGTGGCGCGCTGTCCGGTCACATCGGCCAATCGCGCCAGCCAGTCACGGACGACATTGGGCAGTCCGCTCAAAACAAGGAACGGCCAGAGCGGAGTCCAGATTGGCTCCGCATAAAGCAGGTCACGCGCATAGCGCAGATTGTCGGCAAAGAGGATGCCGATGAACAATCCGAAGGCTTCCGTTACATCGGGTGGCGTCCAGGGGATGACGTCCGCGCCACGCCGTTCGAGCGCATCGGCCGCTTCCCGCACGGCCCGCCGGATGGCCGGCGACGGCGAAAACAACCCGTTGTCGAGGTAGTAAGCGACGCGCAATCCCTGACCGATCGGCGCGTGCTCCGGTTCGACCCACGGCACCGGCGGTACGCTTGGATCGGGCGGTATCGGCGTCTCGGCTGCGGTCAAAACCTGCATTGCCAGCCCCAAATCGGCAACCCGGCGCGCCATTGGGCCCGGTTGGCACACAATGGCTTCCATGCCTGGAAACACCTCCGCATGACCCTGCATGGTCAAGCGGTTAGCCGTTGGCTTGAGCGAAGCAATGCCGCAGGCGTGTGCCGGGAGCCGCAGGCTCCCGCCGATGTCACTGCCCAAACCAAGCGGTGAACCAAAAGCGGCAATGATGGCAGCTTCGCCACCACTGCTTCCGCCAGGCGTGCGCCGAGCATCCAGAGGATGGGTTGTCCGTCCATAGAGGGGGTTTTCACACTCGTTCGCCATGGCGATTTGTGGCAGGTTGGTTTTGCCCAGAATGATTGCCCCGGCCTGGCGCAGGCGGGTAACCAGCGGCGCGTCCTGAGCTGCCCGGCTGCATGCGCGTTGCACGAGTCCCAGGGTCGTGGGTGTGTTGGCGACATCAAAGGATTCCTTGATGGTGATCGGCAAGCCGTGCAGTCGCCCAATGGCGTCTCCCCGTGCCCGCCGGGCGTCAGCTTCGGCAGCGGCTTGCCGGGCTTCCTCGAAGCAAGTCACCACAACCGCGTTGAGCTGTGGGTTGACGGCCTCAATCCGTTCGATGTGTGCCTCGACAACCGCCTGGGCCGTGACCTCGCCCAACGCGAGTCGTCGGACGAGGTCGCCAGCGCTCATCTGCACCAATGGATTCTCAGGAGCGGGGAGCCGGTCAGCCATCGGCGCGTAACCTCCCGATAGGTTTTGGTTAGCGTTGTACGTACTGCGGGGGTGGCGACGTTGGGATCGCTGTCCGCGCCGGGGCAGGCGCCTGCGGCGGAAGCTGGTTCGGAGGGGTGGCATTCGCTGTGTTGTCCGTGAACATTTCCTTGAACATGCCAACCGATGACAGCACGTTGGACGCTTCGACCGGCATGAACACGACTTTGCTGTTTTGGCTCTGGGCCATGTCACGCAGGGACTCGATGTAGCGCCCCATAATCAAGTAATGGGCTGGGTTGCCGGCGCCGGCGAGCGACTGGGCAATCATTTGAATGGATTTAGCTTCGGCATCAGCCGCCCGAAGCCGAGCCTGGGCCGCGCCATCGGCGCGCAGAATTTGCATCTGGCGTTCGCCTTCGGCGCGGGCAATGGCCGCTTCGCGCTCACCTTCGGCGCGGGTGATCGCGGCCTGCTTTTCGCCTTCGGCCTGAAGCACGAGGGCGCGGCGGTTGCGTTCGGCCGTCATCTGCTTTTCCATCGTGACCCGTACATCTTCCGGCGGGTTGATGTTACGAACTTCGACGCGCGTGACCTTGACACCCCATTTGTTGGTCGCGCCATCCATAACCATCCGCAGCTTGCTGTTGATGACATCACGCGACGAGAGTGTTTCATCTAGGTCCATTTCACCCATCACGCTCCGCATGGCCGTGATGGTCAACTGGATGATGCCACCCGACAGATCAGAGACTTCGTACACCGCTTTATAGGGATCGGTAATCTGCCAGTAGATGACGGAATCTACCCCAACCGTGACGTTGTCCTTGGTAATGACTGGTTGCATTGGAAGGTCGGTGTATTGCTCGCGGAGGTCAATGTACTTCATGCCAAATGGAAAGCCTGTCCAGGTGACACTTCGCGGCGCGTCAATGAATGGCACGATAAGGTGTGGGCCGCTGCCGAGAATCCCCGCATACTTACCAAGTCGCTCCAGGACCAAAACCTGCATCTGCGGTACGATCCGAACGGCACTTGCCAGAAAAATCAAAACCACAATGGTGATGAAGATACCAAAAAGCAACAGAAAGCCTTCCATGACAACCTCCTAAGTTATCCCGCCAAGTTTGGCTAACAACGGGTACGCTACTTCCAACTGGTTTCCGCTAACTGACTTGTCTCTCATTGGTTTGCTTGAGGGCTTTCCAATCTGGTGTTTGCTGAACCGGTCGCACGTGAAGCTGGTTGCCCTCGATGCGGACGACCTCACACTCTTCGCCCAGCGTGAGCTGATCTCCGGTTACCGGAAGCGCCGTCCATACTGTGCCGTCGAGTTCAACCTCGGCTGCGCTCCGCGAACCCCTACTTCCCGTCACCACCAAGCCTCGTTTCCCAATCAGACCTACTTCGTCAGGTGGGGAGACGGGCGCGGTGGATTGGTTGAGCCAGCGCAGGAAAATGCGTCGCGTGCTCAGCGTCAGGGCGGTTGAAGCCCCAACAAATGTAAGCAGTTGGATGGGAAGGCTGAAACCAAGGGCCGCAACCAAAGCGGCTGCCCCGGCGCCAATCCCAAACCACAGCGCAATGAAGCTCACCGTCGAGATTTCGGCCACGGCAAACACGGCCGCCAGGATGAGCCAGGCCATCCATAGATACTCGGCGATATCCTGCATGATGCTGCTCTCCTTTGCTCACAAGTACGTCTGGGTCGCGTGGAAAGTTTTGAGACGTGGCTGGAATGCAGTCTCAATCAGTAAACGTTTAGGCAAGTAAACCAAAGGGTAACATAGAACACGCCTGCGTTGAGAGAGCGACTGTTTCGGACGTAACACGCCAGTGGGCGCTCGGTTGAGAGGCTGTGCTTGGTTGAGAGGCTGCGCTTGGTTGAGAGGCTGTGCTCGCCGCCAACGACCGTTGCCGGTCGAGTGGGGAATCACACTTGACGGGAGCAACCAGGAAGCATAGAAAATGTCTCAAACAAGTGTTTCAATCAAACGATTGAAATGGTGAGTTTATGAACATGCATCGTCACAGCACATGGGCCTGGATCGCGCTGGTTGCCGTCGGACTGGCGCAAACAGCCGTATCGGCACAGGAACGTTCCCCGGAAGCTGGCCCGCCAGAGACCACCCCAGTGACCCAGCGTCTGGTCGCCGGAATCGTTCGTCCGGTGGAGACGGACGTGAACCAATCGCCCGCGCCGCCGGAGCAAGACCTCACCGAGCAAGCCCGCCGCCAGGCAGCGCTCGAACCACGAGTCGGCGTGACACCCGGATTGAGCCGTCCGCTGGCCTTGCGCGATGCCATCTTGATGGCCTTGCGCGCCAATCCAGAAGTTGAAATTCAGCGGATTGCCGTCCAGCAGGCGGCCTTTGATGTGACACGCACCAAGGGTTTTTACGACATCACGTTGACCAATCAGTTTTCGTACGCGGCGCTCCGCAATCCAGCGGTCAATCCCTTTGCCGGCGCGGATGAAAATGGCGCGGTCGAGCTGCGCACCGCGCAGAATGCCTTTGCCTTCACGAAGCCGTTGATGACTGGCGGTCGCGTTGGTGCGGAAGTCACCCTGGCGCGCCAGGACACCACCAATATCTTTGCCGGCGTGAACCCGCTCTTTACCTCCCAAGTGACGTTTACGTTCACGCAGCCACTATTTCGCAACCTTCGGACGGATGAGTCGCGGCGCCAGATCGAGCTGGCGAAAAAGCGCCTGACGCTGTCGGATTCGCAGTTTCGGCAGCGCGTCATTGACATTGTGGCGCAGGTTCAGTCGGCTTACTGGGATTTGGTCTTTGCCCGGCGTGAGGTCGAAATCCGGGCCGAAGCGGTGGCGCTGGCGCGCATCCAGCTCGAACAAAACCGCCGTTTCGTCGAAGCCGGCACGGCCGCGCCCGTGGACATCGTCTCAGTCGAAGCCCAGCTTGAACAGCGCCAGGAAGAGTTTCTCTTGTCACTGGAGAACTTGACGCGGGTGGAAAACGCACTCAAGTCACTAATGGTTGATCAGCGCCAGTCAGCACTGTGGCAGGAAGCAATTATCCCAACCGAGCAAGTCAATCTTGAACCGGTCAACATCTCACTCGAAGAAGCCGTGCGCGCCGCTTTGACCAAACGCCCGGAAATGGAGCAGTTCGACATTCAAAAGGCTTCCAACGAAATTGACGTCCAATTTTTCCGTGACCAGCTTCGTCCGCAGTTGGATTTCGTCGGCTCATACAGCTTGCAAGGCTTGGCCGGGACGCCGCTGCCCATCACCACCAATCCATTTGCTGGAGGCTTCAACACGGCCGTCCTCGACCGCCTCAACCTGCTTTCGGCCAATGCTGGCCTCGGCCCGCTCGTCATCCCACCGCCTGTCAACCAGACGCCAGGGGTGTTTATCGGCGGATTTGGGACAAACCTCAGCAACCTTTTTACGAAAAACTTCTACGGCGTGCGCGTTGGCGTCAATATGAGCTTTACGCTCAACAACCGAGCGGTCCAGGGCGCGCTCGGTCGGTCCCTGGCTCAGAATCGGTTGATTGATGCTCAGCGCCAGCGGTTTGAGACGCAAATCGAGAGCGAAGTGCGGAATGCGCTTCAGTCCGTACAAACAGCGCTGCGGCGGGTGCAGTCGGCGCGCGCCTCACGGGTCGCGGCCGAAGCGCAATACGCCAGCGAGATGCGCCGCTATCAGGTGGGCGAGTCCACCAACTTTTTGGTTCTCGATCGCCAAAATGCGCTGTCGGGCGCGCGCGGCCGTGAAATTCGCGCGCTGACCGACTACAACAAAGCCGTCGTGGCGCTCCAGCGGGCCATGTCCACGACGCTCGACGCCAACAGCTTGACGGTCAAGGCGTCGGATGGCGCGCATCCGGCTGATGTTCAGCCAAGTGTTGAGCCAAATCCATGAGACTTGGTGTATGAAAGCGTTGCTTCGCCATTCTTTCATGCGTCAGTGGGCGGCGGATTGGTCGCCACTCCGGGGGCGTGCGTTTCGGCTTTATTTCAGTGGTCAGGCGGTGTCGCTCCTTGGTACCTGGATGCAGATTACTGCCCAGTCCTGGGTTGTATGGGAGTTGAGCCACTCGATGCGGGCGCAGGGGATTGTGGCGCTTCTGGGGGCTGTCCCGCTCGTTTTACTCGCGCCTTGGGCCGGGGCTGCGGCTGACCGTTTCGACCGCCGGAAACTCCTCATCGTCGCGCAGGTTGCGGCTATGGGGCTGGCCTTTGCGCTGGCCTTACTGGTGCAAACTGGATTGATTCAACTTTGGCACGTTTATGGACTGTCATTGCTGCTTGGCGTGGTGGCGGCGGTCGAGATGCCCGCGCAGCAGGCTTTCATCGGTGACTTGGTTGGGATGGCCGAGATACGCAAGGCCCTGGCCCTCAACGGCATCATCGTACAGCTTGGGCGCACCGTCGGGCCGGCGCTGGCCGGCTGGGCCATTGCCCACATCGGCATTGCAGAGGCCTTTTGGGTCAACGGCGTTAGCTTTCTTGCCGTAATAGCCAGCCTTTTGGCCATTCGCGTTGTCACGAGCGAGCGCGTGGTCAGCGCGGATGACCGACCAGGTGGCTTTGATGAGGCTGTTCGCTACCTGTTGGCACAGCCGCGCCTCCTCGATTTGCTGGCGTTCACAACCTTGGCATCGTTTTTTGTGCTGTCGAATTTGACCATCTATCCGGCACTGGCGACGGTTGTTTTGGGTGGCGACTCCCGGACCTTGGGCTGGCTCCTTGGCGCTTCTGGAATCGGCGCCCTCATTGGTTCGGTGCTGGTAACCCACCTTAGTCGGGCGCTGCCGCGTGTGGGGTGGGCGCTGGTTGGGTGCTCGATATGGGCCGGCGCCATGATTCTTTGCAACTCGTTCAGTCGTACGCTTCCGACGGCGATGGCCTGCATCGTGGCAACGGGCTTGACCGTCCCATTTATTTTCACCACCGCCAACGGGCTGACGCAGATGCTTGCACCTCCACAGATGCGCGGCCGGCTGTTGAGCATCCTGCTCATGGTAGGTTTTGGCTTGCAGCCTATCGCTGCAATCGGCGTCGGCTGGATTGGCGACCGGTTTGGCGCGTCACAGGCGCTGTTTTTCAACGGTTGCTGCTTGGTGCTGGGCGGCGCGGCCATGGCCGTCCGCCATGGTTTGTTGACTTGGCAAGTCGGCAATGGTACGCCCAGCGTTGCCCACCAGGATGAACCGTTGCCGGCGCAAGTTTGAACCAGCTTGTTTGAACCAGCTTGAATGAGCGGATCGCTCTAACACGTGGAGGCCTCAGCCAAGTAGCCCATGACTTCTCCGACCTCGCTTGAAACCGGACCGTCCCCAGCGGTGGTATCGCCAAACGAATCGAACGGATCGCCGCGCCGGCGGCGGGCAGTAGATGGTGACGCGGACGCCAAGACGCGCCTGCTCATCGTGGCTGAACGGCTTTTTGCCGAACGTGGCTTTACGTGCACAAGCATCCGCGACCTGGCGGCAGAAGCCGGCGTCAACATCGCTGCCGTCAACTATCACTTCCGCAGTAAGGAAGAGCTTTACCTCGAAACGCTGCGCCATGCGATGCGGCGCGCAAAAGACATCACGCCACACTTCGCGCGGATTCTGCGCGCAGCACAGCGCAGCGGCACACCCGAAGCCGCCCGGCAGGGGATTGCCCAGTTCATTACGGCATTTGTCACGCATCTCTATGGGCGGCAAGGGGAAACGGACTACTCTCCGGCGCTGATGTCGCATGAAATGCTGCATCCGACCGGGGCGCTCGACATCGTCGTGCGGGAGTTCATTGAACCCCGGTTTGAGATTCTCAAGGCGCTTATCCGGCTCGCGCGGCCCGACTTGAAACAGGAAACCGATGTCGCACTCCACGCCTTCAGCATCGTTGGGCAGTGCCTGCACATGCACTTTTGCCGTCCGATTACCTTGCAACTGGCGCGGGAGAACAGCTTGACACCCCGGTTCGTCAAGCGGGTTGCGCGTCACATTGCGGCGTTTTCGCTGCGGGCGCTGGCGCCGCCGAACCCTCCGGCCGCAGATGCGGAAATAGAATCACATCCCGAATCGAACGCTGATTCGTCAGCAGCATGACGAGCCGGTCAATGCCGATTCCTTCGCCGGCTGTTGGTGGCATCCCGTAGGACAGCGCCCGGATGAAGTCTTCGTCGAGTGGCATGGCTTCGACGTCACCTTTGGCCCGTTCCGCCAGTTGTTGCTCGAAGCGCCGCCGCTGTTCGTCTGGGTCGTTGAGTTCTGAAAAGGCATTGGCGCACTCCATCCCACCAATGAAGAGTTCAAAGCGGTCCACGAAGTTTGGGTCATCGTCGGCATGGCGCGCGAGCGGGCTGAGTTCGGTTGGGAAGCGGGTGATGAACGTTGGTTGAATCAAGTGCGGCTCGGCAACCTGCTCAAACAGCTCACCAAGGCACTTGCCGTAACCGGCGTTTGGTGGGATCGGTAGGCTGAGACGCTGGAGTGCGCGCGTTACGCCGTCAAGGTCGGCAAGGTCGGTCGGCTGCGGTTTGTCATCGGTCGGCCAGTAAGTGGCGATGGCCTCCTGCATCGTCAGCCGCCGCCACGGACGCGCAAACGAAATCGTGGCTTCTCCGTATGGAATCGTCTCGGTCTCGCAGGTTTGGGCCACGACGTTCGTGATGAGGTCTTCGGTGAGCGTCATGAGGTCTTCGTATGTGGCATAGGCTTCATAGAATTCCAGCATGGTGAATTCCGGGTTATGGCGCGTCGAAAGCCCCTCATTGCGAAAGTTGCGGTTGATTTCGTAAACCTTTTCAAAACCGCCCACAATCAGCCGTTTCAGGTACAGCTCCGGCGCGATTCGCGCATAAAGGGGCATGTCGAGCGCGTTATGGTGCGTCACAAATGGTCGCGCCGTCGCGCCGGAGGCAATCGGGTGCAACATAGGCGTTTCGACTTCGAGGTAGCCCCGCGCGTCAAAGAAACGCCGAATCGCCTGGATGATCTTGGCCCGCTTGACGAAGACCAGGCGCACATCGCGGTTGGCGATCAAGTCGGCATAGCGCCGCCGGTAACGTAACTCGATGTCCTGAAGCCCGGAATGCTTATCCGGGGGCGGTAGGATGGCTTTGGTCAGAAAGGTGAGCGTGGTGGTGTGGACGGAGAGTTCGCCAGTGCGCGTCCGAAAGAGCTTGCCTTCGACGCCAATGAAGTCCCCCAGGTCGAGCAGCTTGAAGAGCGTCCACTGGTCTTCGGGGAGTTCATTTTTCCGCAGGTAGGCCTGGAGGGTTGCCGTGCCGTCCGTGAAGCGAAGAAAGGCGGCTTTGCCCATGAGATTGATGGCCTGGATGCGTCCGGCGACGCGCACTGCCTGACTCGCAGCTTCCAGCGCCTCGGTCGAAAGGTCGCCATAGGCGGACACGATGGCGTCAATCGTGTGGGTTCGCGCATAGCCGGCCGGGTAGAGCGGCAATCCGAGCTTTTGGATTTCAGCCAAGTGCCGGCGGCGTTGTTGGGTATATTCGTTGTCTTCCATGGCGGTTGCGTGACTGAACTCAACGTGACTGAACTCAATAAGCGTCGGGCTTCCCGTAACACATCACGTTCCGATGACTTTCATTCGGCGCAGGATACGTGCCAACTCGATGCGTCCGCGATTGATCCGGGACTTGACCGTGCCTTCGGGAATCTGAAGCTTTTCGACGATTTCCTGGTAGGTCATTTCTTCGATGTCGCGCATGATGACGCACTGGCGCAGGTCAGGGGAAAGTTTCTCGATGGCCTGCATGATTTGCAGGGATTGCTCCTTGCGCTCGATATGGCGGTGGGGATGGTCCGTGCTGCTACGCAAGTGGTGGACATGGACTTCGATATCTTCGCTGCCGTCCACCGGCTGGCGTTGCCGGCGACGATAGTCATCAATAATCAAATTGCGCGCCAGCCGGAGCAGCCAGTTGGGGAGGTCGCCGACGTCCGGGTTGTACTGGTCGAGTGAACGGTAAATCTTGAGAAAAACTTCCTGCGTCAGGTCTTCGGCCTGCTCGTGGCGTCCGACAAACTTGTAGGCCAGGTGATACACCCGTCGGGAGTATTGGCGGACGAGGTGCTCCCAAGCCGCCGCTTCACCGGCGCGGCAGCGGTCCACCAGCTCGATGTCCGCCGCGCGGTCCCGTGAGGTATCGCCCGGTGACTGGGAAATTTCCTCTAGCTCGGCGATGGCGGCGTGCTGCTCAGCCGGCAAGTCTTTCAGAGCATCAGGCGTATCCACCGCCGCGCTCGGCAAGGCGCTCGATGGTAGGGCTGGGGTGGTATCTGACGAAGCCATCGGAAAACTATGCGAAGCACCTGGTCAGGGGGTATTGTCCCTGCGAAGTTACGCTTTTTAGGTGAGCAAGTCAAAATCCGGGTTGCCAAAAAAAGGCGATGGGCAGAGGGCCCATCGCCTGGCTTCAAGCTTTGTTTGCTTTGGTTTAGAACGTGTAACGCAGGGCAAACTGCATAATCCGGGGCGGTCCTTGGGTGAGCGTAAAGCGTCCGAAGTTCGGCCCTGGTGTGCTGGTGGTCGAGTCCTGCGGAAGCTGGTAGTTGACAGTCTGCGCTCCGGTCAGCCTAGCCGTGTTGGTGGCGTTGAAAACCTCCCACCGGAAAAGCAAGGTTTGCTTTTCACTCCACGGCATGCGGAAGTACTTGCCCAACCCAAAGTCGAGCGACACGAAGCCTGGATCGCGCAGGATATTCCGCCCACCGGTTTCGCCAGCGCGTGGATTACGGAAGGTCTGCGAGGCTGCGGCTGGGTCACGGAACAAGTTGGGGCGTCCACCGGCTCCGTTGCGCGTTGGTGATGATGAAATCGGACGCACCGGGACGCCGTTGCTTTGCACGTTCCAGTTGGTCGCCCAGCGCCGCCCGTCAAACGGGGCATCCACCGGCAGACCGGAGTTCCACCGGAAAATGGTCGTCAACTGCCAGCCGCCGATAAACGCATCCGCCCAGCGGGGGATGTCGGAGGCAAAGGCACGCCCACGCCCAACCGGAATGTCCCAAATCGAGTTGACGTTGATGATATGCCGCGTGTCGAAATCCGAGAAGGAACGGTTATCCTGGGGCCGGATCGGGTTGAGGATCAGCGCGCTGCCAAACTGCCCGAAGCGCTGGAGTCCCGATGCCGTGTCGAGCGATTTCGACAGCGTGTAGTTGAAGTCCCAAGTCAGTTGGTCTTTGTAGCGTTGCCGCACCGAAAGCGTAAAGCCGTGGTAGTCCGATGTGGCAATGCTGCCCCAAGCGGCGAGCGTTCCGTATTGGGGCTGGAAGAAAATTGGCGTGCCGGGACGCCCGTCCGTGCGGAAGAAGAAGTTGGCGTAGTCAAAGGCCAACTGGAGCGTGGTCCAGTCGCTCCCAGCAATGCCGTCAATGACGCCAATGCCCGGAACCGGAATCCGCGCAATTGAAGCATAGACCGCCTGGGTTGGGGTCAGCCCCCGGAAAGCATCCTCATCGCCCACGAAGAAATCGCCGAGCGCGCCGATCAGGTCAACCCCAGGGAAAAGATTGGTGAAGTAAGCTAGGTTGGGCACTGCCGACAACGGCGCATTCCGGTCGCGCAGGTCGGCGAGGATGCCGGCGACGGTGTACCAGTCTTGTCCTGACTGCGGATCGCGCAGGTTGTTGAGTGCCGCCACATCGCGGGTAGCCAGCAGGTTGCGTCCAATCCGTCCGACGTAGGAGGCTTCAACGTACAGTCCGGCCGGCAGCTTGCGCCCAATCGTCGCGTTGAAGACATGGTTGTAAGGCGCGCGGACCGTTGCATCGAGGGATTGCTCAATCGCTTGAATGCGCCCAAATGACGACGGCTGCTGGCGGGGGAAGGTCAGTTGCCCCGGAATCGTGATGAGCGGAAGCCCGCGCACCTGTTGACCGACACCGGTGATTAACGGGCCGGGGCGAGTGGTGACGTTGAAAGAGTTGGCTGGCGTCAACGACTGTGACGAAAAGCCAAGCGTGTTGTTGTTGTCGAACTGGAAAGCAATTTGCGTTCCGTAGTAATCGTTGATCAGCCCGTAGCCACCACGCAGGATGGTGTCACCCTCATTCCCAAGCAACCGCTTCCAGAAGCCACCTTCGGCGCTGGGCGACCAAGCAATGGCAAAGCGGGGTTGCCAGTTGTTCCAGTCAATTTCGTAGTTACCCGGCTTACCGTTTGCCGGCCCGGCCAGGTCCACCACGATGCGGTCATTGAACGGCACACCGGTTTCCATGCCGCGCAACCGTCCCTGAAAGTACTCGCCCAGGGGAACGGTCGTCCGCGCTTGCAGTCCGTTTTGCTCATAGACCGGACGACTGACGCTGTAGCGGATACCATAAGTGAAGGTCAGATTGGGACGAATCCGCCACGTATCCTGAATGTAGCCTTCGTATTCTTCGGTGGCGACGTCGCGCCGAATGGGAACGCCACTGTTGAGCAGCGAGCCATCGCGGGTGAAGTTGAAGTTGGCTGAGTACTGCGATGCCCGTCCGATAAGTGCCGACATCGCCACCTGAACCGGGCTGCGAAAGCCGGTGCTGATGGGAAAGCCGGCGGCAATAATGGGGTTGGAGAGAACGGCCCCGCTTTGCTGGTAAAACGAGAAGTTGGCAATGACCGCATCGAAGGAGCGGGCTGAGTTGTCCACCTTGTTCCGAATCAGGCGCACGTTGCCGCCAAATTGGAACGAGTGGCTGCCTTTGATGAGTGTGAAGTCATTGACGAAGTTATACACGGGCGACACCCGCGAGAGTGACCGTGAAAATGCAAATGGCTGGAACACGTCGCGTAGGTTGAGCGAGTTTTGGTTAGAGTCGCCACCCAGGGTAAACGCATTGCGCGTGATGCCAAATCGGAACACATTGATTTTATTGTTGGAGATGGTCCAGGTGTGGCTGACCGCCATCCCGGTTGGGTGCTCCCAGGCGGTTGGGGTGGGCGTGTCTGGAAACTGCTGGGCAGCGCGCGCGCTGTTGTCAAACTGATAGTTGAGACGCGCTGAAAGGACATGCCGGCTTTGGCGATCCACATTCCAGTCAAAGCGCGCAATGCTGGTGTTTTGGCGGACCGGCAGCGGCGCGTTGAAGGTAAAGCCACCCGTGTTGAGACCATCGCCAACCTGGTCATTGTTGACCGGGTAGCGCTGTGCGGCCTGCGCCATGAGCTGGAGCGTGACCGGGTTGAGACCAACGGCCGGGAAAATTGCCTCCAACTGTGGACGGGTCAGGGTTGTGATCCCCCCACCGGGGTTGATAAACCGAAGCGTCCCCTGTCCCATCGTGGGCCGTGGCACGAGGCGGGTCACCGGCGTACCCTTGGCTTCCCGGAGTCCTTCGTAGGTGAAAAAGAAAAACAGCCGATCTTTGACGATGGGCCCGCCAATGGCGCCACCGAACTGATTCCGAATCAGTTGTGGCCGTCGCGTACCGGCCAGGTTATTGAAGAAATCGTTGGCCGCCGTGATGCTATTGCGGTGGAAGTGAAACAGCGTGCCGTGAAACTCATTCGTGCCGCTTTTCGTGACCAGTGAGATTTGCGCCCCAGAAGAGCGCCCCTGGTTGGCGTCGGCATTGACCGTCGTGACCCGGAATTCGCTCACCGAATCAGGGGTGACGCGCAAGACCGGTGTGAAGGCGAAGCCGTTGACCTGATCATTGACATCTACCCCATCAAGGGTGATGTTGGCTTGGTCGCTGCGTCCGCCGGCAACATAGCCATCGGCCGTGACGCCGGGTTGCAGGCTCAACAGCGCGGCGACGTTACGTCCCTCGAGCGGCAACTGTTTGATCTGTTGCTCGACGAAGTTGTTGCCCAAGCTGGCGTTTTGGGTGTTGATGACCGCGTCGAGCGAGCTGGCCGAAACCGTCACGATTTCGTCCGTACCACCGACTTCGAGCGCGACCGAAACATCCGTGGTCTTGTCAACGAGACCCTGGATGTTTTCGATCACTTTCTTTTTGAAGCCGTTGGCCTCGATGGTCAGGTTATAGCGGCCGGTGGTCAGGTTGCTGAAACTGTACGTGCCGTTGTTGTCGGTGGACTGTGTGCGGGATGTGCCCCGGTCGGCGTCCGTCAAGGTGACGGTCGCGCCGGCAATGACGCGCCCTTGCTCGTCCCGAATGGTGCCGGCAATGCCCGTTGCTCCCGATTGCGCCATCGTCGGGGTGAAGCTGCCCACCAGCAAGACCAAGAGCAGGACTGCCCATCGCGTCCAGGCACAAGCGTAGTCAGGTTGTTTCGACATGCCTAGATCACTCCTCTCTCTGGGGTGTGACGTTGTTTTGAGACACCAACCACGAAAGACCGGGGCGAAGCCAGTCTGGACGGGCTGGTGCGTTATCCAAGCTTTGGTGATGCTCCGTGTTGTAACACACGTTTCACGCTGTGGAAACTAAAAAGACTATGCCGACTTCTGGCAGGCACGGATTGGGTGAGTCGTTGGGGACGGGCGACTTACCGCAGTTCAGTGCTCCGTTGAGCTGCATTGCCGTCTCTTGTCTGGCTCGATCACGAAAGTCGCTTGCTCAGGATGATGGGCTTGCGGTATTGACGCCGACTAGAACGGTTGTGGATGAGCCAGGCTATATAGCTTCAGATAAAGTTCTTTGTGTCATGTCTATTGGCTTTGTCATTCTTTCGCATAGGTCCCAAGACTGGCGGCTACTGGCAAAACTCCTTCCCCGTCTGCGTGAGCTGGGCGAGGTTGACATTGCGCTCCACCACGACACCTACCAGTCAGCCGTGGATACTGCCTTGGTCAAGCGCTATGGCGTGCGACTGATACCACCCGTCGGACGTACTTACTGGTCACATATCAGCAAAGTGTTTGCCATCGTACGTGGGCTAGAATGTTTGTTCCGCTTGCCGCGTCCTCCCCGGTGGTATGCCACCCTGTCGCCGAGTTGCTATCCCATTAAGTCGGCCGGTGAAATTGTCGCCCAACTTTCTAAGCTCACGGCGGATTTCTACGTTGACATGCGTGAGGTGGACTTTCAGTCCACGGGGTTGGAACTTGACCGATACGTTGAGGAAGCCGTTGCCAAGCGCACGATTGGTCATGTCCCTTTCGTGTCGCGACGTGGGCGCTTTTACTGGCGTCCCATTAGGGTTCGTCGCCCACGGTCAGTCATTCCCTTTGGGAAACACTTCCGGCTTTTTCACGGTTCAGACTGGTTTTTGCTTGGACCGCAGGCCGTTGCCCACATCCTCGATGCGGATATTCCACAGCATCCGGTGACACGGTTTTACCTGGAAGCTTACTCGCAAGCTGGCACCCAGTCGCCCTGCCCAGTCGAGACTCTCTTTCAGAGCATACTTGGCAACGCGAACCATCTCGTCGGACAGCATCGCAACTGGCACTATATTGACTGGAATGGCGTGACTGACTGGCATCCGCGCATTCTGACCGAGGAACATTGGGAGCAACTGACGACATCGGATGCATTGTGGGCGCGCAAGTTTCACCCTGAGCGGAGTGAGCCGCTCCGCCGTCGCTTAGGTGCCGAAGTCCTCAACCGTGGATGAGTAAGCGTTTAGCGCATGGGACTCTTGACCAAGAGCGCAACTGGTGTTGATGGTGATTGCTTTCCGGGCGTCCCTTCCTTCTGGCACGAGCGCCAGATACGGTAATGTTGCCGCGAGCGAAACCGGTGGGTTGTGGAGCAGTGGCAGCGCGTGACATCCCTTCAACTTGAAAATACGGTGCTGGCCGGGCGCTACCTGATTCGGCAGCGCCTCGGCGTTGGGAGGCAGGCGGAAATTTTCCTGGCGCTGGATCAAGCCAGCGAGCAGCCCGTCGTGATCAAGGCCGCCAGTTTCCCTGGGCTGCGCGCGCCGTTGTCCGCCGAGGGGCAACATGGGCGCACCGTACGCTTCCGCCAAGAGGGAATTTGGCTCGACTATCTGCGCCACCCGCACATTGTGCCGTACTTGGCGGGCGGTGCGGCCCGCGACGTGGCCGGCGTCCAGTTTGACTATCACGTGCTTGAATACCTGGCCGGTGGGGATCTGGCTTCATTCAGCACATCACTAGGGGGGCTGTCCTTGACCGACGCCCTGCATCTGTTTCGGCAAGCTGTGGTCGCCTTGACCCATTGCCACAGCCTTGGCGTCATTCATCGGGATGTCGAACCGGCCAACTTGTTGCTGACAGCCGATCGCCAAACCCTCAAGCTGGCCGATTTTGGTTCGGCGACAAGTGATGAGGACCCTGCCGCCGGCCAGTGGAATGGTTACAGCCAGCCACATCTTTACCAACCGCCTGAATGTCAGCCTGGGCAGTGCGCGCCGCCTTCAGCCGCAACGGATGGGTACGCTCTAGCCAAGACGCTTTATGCCGTGTTAGCCGGTCGGCCACCACTGGAGCTGGTTGGCCAACCGATTACGGCCTTACCACCGCGGATGGCGGAGCATCCAAGCGCCGGCGCACTTCTCAAGGTGTTGAACCAGGCAACAGCAAGTTTCGTGACCGACCGCTATCCAAGTGTTGCCGCGTTTTGGGCTGATGTGGAGCGCGCGGCCGCAGTGGTCTCGCCCGTGGCGCTGTTGGTATCTGGGGATTCAAAAACCGGCGAACCTAACGCGACGGTCTCCCTACCCACGACGGACCACGGACACGCTGACGCAGCGCTGAAATCCGTTAGTTCCGAAGGATTGCTCAGGTCTGATCTGCCGTCGCCCGTGACAACGCGACTGATTGGGGTCGGCGTCGTTCTGGGCTGCCTTGTGTTGTTTATTGGCAGCTTGGTCGCGCTCTATCGGTTTGCGCGGGAGTCCGTCCGCGGGCAGCAGCGTCCACGCCCAGCGGCGGCATCACCGGCGCGCCCGCTTTTCCACGTCAAGATCGTCACGCCAACCAAGGTCCAAGCGGCCCCGCTTGAAAATCCCACCGCCCGCGATTGGATTGGAGAACTTTCAGCCGGTACGGAAGCCGATGTTCTTGAAATCCGTGGGCAGTTTTACCGGGTGCGCCCCCAGAAGTGGGTGCAGCGCAAATCAGCTTCAATCAGTGAAGGATGGGTTCCACGGGAAACCGTGGATGGTGGACTCTAACGGCCCGAAACTAGGGCGCTAGAACAGATGTGAACGCCTGCCTTCTTCACTTGGTCGCTTGCCGTACCCATTCCAGGTCGTGACTTGGCGTGTTCAGTGGTGGGGACAAGCAAGGCGCACCGTTTAGGAGTTTTCAGGCACGCTCTCAGGCGGGAGTATCTGAACGTCACGCGGCTTTGAGAACGTTCTCGAACTCGTCCGGCCGTGACCAGTGCACGATCGTTGACAGTCCTTCGACCAGCCGGAAGTCCTCTTCCTGCCAAACGTCCTCGGTATCGTCGAAGAGTGAAGCGAACGAAAGCGCGGGCTGTACGACGCGCAGGTGGCTCAAGTCGTACAGCCCGGTGACAACGTGTTCGGTCACTCGTCGCGCCGCCGCGCGCGAGCCGGTACTGAGCACAAACACTAGGCAGGTTCTCTGTGCCGTGCGCGTCTGATAGTCAACGGTCCACGAACGACCAGATCGACCCACGTGGCGAACTTCGCGCTCAAACGGAATAACCTTCTCCTGCAGCCAGTCACCCACCTCATCCGAGACGGTTTCCACGGCGCGCCTCCGAAGTGTGAACCAGAGGTCAGCGAGCCGCAGCGCGGACTGCCCGACGCGCACCACCGCCTGCGACACCGTGTTTTTTTCGCAGCGCAGCATAATCTGACCATGGAAAAACTCCACGCCCAGCGTCAGGCAAATGTCCTGCACCAGGCGGTATTGCTTCGCAGAGAGATGGCCTCTGACCGATTGCATACGCAGCCACCCCAGCGCCTCGCCGAAGTCGGTCACCTCGAAGCCGCCGTCACGCGGCAGCACAAAGACGTCGATTACTCCACCGTCCGGGTACATGAATGGCGTACGCACCCGCAGCACACCCTCTTTCGGGGCTGGGCTACATTCAAATAGCGACGACCAATCGGCCTGCAGGGCAGCACACAGCTCTTGGGCATTCATAGCGGCAGCTCATCTTGAATGTTCGGCTCAAACAGTGCATCCGCATGTGTGATTTTGGCTTCTGCGCAGAACTGCCGCCAGACTTGAACTAGCTTGTGCCAGGGTTCGCTGATGTCCGCTGGCACGTACGCTTCCTTGTCACGGAACGCTTCTGTCCAGCGATGTTTGTGCTTCTCTCCCACCCTCTGACAGGTCGGGTTATGGTGATCGGCGCCGAGGTCTAGTCCATAGATGCGTCCAGCACCGCGGTGGATGAGGGCGTATGTCAAAGTGCCCGCATTGCGGTTGAAGCGCCCTACGACGAAGACCGGCCATCCGGCATCGAGCGTAGCTCTACGCGAAACTCACGCGCCGGCGAATGCTCCGGGTCTTCACGCCAAGTGATATTGCCGTCAATGCGCTTGCTCGCATCAGCTAAGATGCTCTCAAACTCCTGTTGAGTCAGCATTGAGGCCGGCTCCCAAACAACGCATCCTGAATCTTTCTGGACACCATTGCCCCTAGACGGTGACCAGAAACTGCCGCAGCTTATCAACGTGTGGGCTGACTTCGCTGCGCCGGTAATCAATCAACCCATCCTCGCGGAACTGGTTCATGATGGTGGTGATGATTTCGCGGGAAGTTCCGACCATTTGCGCCAGTTCTTCGTGGGTTAGGCGCAGGCGGTCAAGTCCTGAGTCACTGCTGGATTTGAGAAGCACACGCGCCAGGCGGCGCGTCGTATTGTCAAAAGCCAGGGTTTCGATTTGCTGCTGCGCTTCAGACAGTCGCTTGCAAAATAACGAAAGCATGTCCAGGAGCGCTTTCGGGTTTTCGCGCAGCATCGCCAGAAAGTCATGCACGCGAATGGCCAGCACGCGGGTCGCCTCCATCGCCACCGCCTGATCGCTGCGGCGATCATCCACTTCACAGAAACACAGCTCACCGAAAATCTCCCCGGCGCGGTGAATGCTGATGATCTTTTCTTTGCCGTCGTCTGAGACGCGCGTGATTTTGACGCTCCCGGAGAGAATATAGAAGATGTGGTCAGCCGGGTCGTCGAGATGGTAGATCGTTTCGTTACGGTTGTATTCTCGCTCGCCACTGACGACACGAACTTCGTTGAGCTGGCCTTGGATGAACTCGGCAATCGGGTCAATGGTGCTCATGGCTAAACCACCTAGGTGTTTGTAAAGCATGGACGCCGCCCCACTGGATAGTCAGCGCTAGCCAGTGAACGTGCTGAACAGCAAGGAACAAAATATGGGGACGACTAGACAACCACCAAGGGAGGGGGAAAGTCAAACGGACTCTTTTTCCTTGGTGGGTAGCGCTGCCAATTCTTTGCGCTTGGCTTCTTCGGGGTCTTCGTTGATAGCTTTCTTGAAGTTGCGAATGCCAGTGCCAAGTCCACTGAAGAGTTCTGGAATCTTTTTTGTCCCAAAGAGCAGTACCACGACAAGCCCAATAAGGAGGATTTCCCACATACCAAGATTCATAACGTGGCCAACTCCTATGCGGCCGGCGCTCACCCCATTGGAAGCGCCAGCTAAAGTAGTTGCATACTAAGAGTGCGTTGCCGCACTGTCAATTCAACCAACCCAAGTCTGTGGCATGTTCAGATGTTTTCCGGTTGTCGCCGGGTGGCAGGCGATGCCAACGTTCGGCGTTACTGGAAGATGCCTTCGCGGTTAGCGGCCCTTACCATTTCACTCGTACTATTTCACTCGCCCCACCTAGGGGGGTTGGCGTATCGTCGGTTAGCGCTTATGTTGTATCGCTAAGGGCCGGAGTGCCGCGCGCTTGGCTCGCTATCTCGATGGGAACCACATCGTTATGAGAAAAATCCGTAAAGCCATCTTTCCTGCTGCCGGACTGGGTACCCGTTTTTTGCCCGCTACCAAGGCCCAGCCCAAGGAAATGCTACCCCTGGTGGATAAGCCACTCATTCAGTACGGCGTTGAGGAAGCCATCCTGAGCGGCATCGAGCAGGTCATTATCGTGACCGGGCGCGGCAAGAACGCCATCGAGGATCATTTCGACATCTCGTTTGAGCTAGAACAGTTACTGCGTGAAAAAGGGAAGCTTGATTTACTTGAGCAGGTTCAAGAAATCTCAAAGATCAACGTTTCCTATGTGCGGCAAAAACAGGCGCTCGGACTGGGGCATGCGGTGCTGGTTGCGCGCGAACTCGTCGGCGATGAGCCGTTTGCCGTCATTTTGGGCGACGACATCGTGGATTCAAAGGTTCCCTGCCTACGCCAGATGATTGATATTTATGAACGTTATGGGCGCTCCGTCATCGGCACGGCCCGCGTCGAGGGCGAGGCGATTTCCCGCTTCGGCGTGCTGGCGGTGGACCCGATTGAGGACCGCGTCTATAAAATCCGCGACATGGTAGAGAAACCGCCTTTTGCCGAAGCCCCTTCCAATTTGGCCATCATCGGTCGTTACATTCTGATGCCCGAAATTTTCGACCTGCTTGAAAAGACACCGAAGGGCGCTGGCGGCGAAATTCAGCTTACCGATGCCATGCGCGCGCTCTTGCGGGAGCAAGCCATGTACGCCCATGAGTTTTCTGGCATCCGCCACGACGCCGGTGACAAGCTTGGCTTCCTCATGGCGACCGTGGAGTTCGCGCTTCAGCGCCCGGACCTCGGGCCTGAATTCCGGGCTTATCTCAAGTCACTGGTTTTATGAGACTGCCAAGGACTCGACACCCAAAAACACAGCGTTCATCCACCTGCCGCGCTCTGGTAGCGTGCGGATGTGCTCCCTCTTCGTGAAACCATGCCAAAACAAACCATCCTGAAAAAGAAGCTTGCGCTGACAGTGCTTGGGCGCTGTTTATCCCTGCTGTTGGTGACGACCATTGCCTCGGTCGGGACATCGGCTCAAACTTCTACCAAAGCCAAGCGCCCTATCACGCATGAAGATGTGTGGCTGATGAAGCGGGTCGGCGCTCCGGCGCCCAGTCCGGACGGCAAATTCGTTGTGTTTTCCCTCGTTGAGCCGGCCTATGACCCCAAGGACCAGGCAAGTGATTTGTGGCTGGTTCGCGGGGACGGCAGCGCCCCACCGCGGCGGTTGACCTCCACGAAAGCGGCTGAGAGCGATGTGACTTGGAGTCCTGATAGTCGTCGCATTGCCTTTGTCACGAAGCGCGAAGGCGACGAAATCAGTCAGGTGTACGTGCTTGACGTGGTAGAGGGCGGCGAAGCCCAGCGGGTAACGTCGCTGTCCACGGGAGCGATGGCCCCACGCTTCAGTCCCGATGGCAACACATTGCTGTTTTCGAGTGTCGTCTTTCCGGGCGCCAGGAATGACGCCGACAACCAGCGGATTGCCGCCGAACGCAAAGCCCGAAAGTACAAGGCGCGGACGTATGACGGCTACCCCATCCGGCGCTGGGATCACTGGCTCGATGATACGCAAACGCACTTGTTTGTGCAGCCCTTGGCAGGCGCTGAACCGGCGCGCGATCTCCTGGCCGGTACGAAGCTCGTTACTGAACCTGGGTTTGGCGGGCGAGGAACCAACGCCGCCGACACACTTGATGCCGTTTGGACGCCCGATGGAACCGGCGTGCTCTTCACTGCCACCACCGAGCGCAATGCGGCGGCTTACGCTCCGGTAGAAACGCATTTGTACCTTGTTCGGGTGTCAGGGGGAGAGCCTCAGCGATTGACGAACACCGGGCACAGCTACGCGCGCCCAACGTTTGCGCCCAGTGGACAAACACTGTATGCGCTCCGTACCCCAACGACGGATGGGAAGGTCTATCATCTCGACCGCCTCGCGCGTTTTGACTGGAAAGACGGTACGCTGTCCGCCGAGGCCCTGGTCGCTCCAACCTTTGATCGGTCAGTTGAGTCCTTTGGCATAACCCCGGATAGCCAAACCATCTACGTCACAGCCGAGGAAGCCGGTCACGAAAAGCTTTTCTCCATGCCGGCCCGGGGTGGTGAAGCTAAGTTGGCTTTTGAGGTCAAGCTGGGTTGTTACGTCAACTTGGCCATACCGCCGCGTGCGTCTGCGCCACTGCTCTTTGCCAACTGGGAAAGCGCGGTCAACCCGGCCGAAATCGTGCGCATTGACCTGCCGGCCGGCCGCCATACGCTACTCACCACGTTCAACACTACGGCGGCCGAGCAGATTGACTGGCAGCCGCTCCAGCATGTTTGGTTTACCAGTCGGGCCGGCAAACGCATTCACAACATGCTGGTGCTGCCGCCAAACTTTGATCCGACGCGCCGGTACCCGGTGTTTACGTTCATCCACGGTGGTCCGCACACCATGTTCCGCGATCAGTTTTTCCTGCGCTGGAACTACCACCTATTGGCCCAGCCGGGCTATGTGATCGTGCTGACGAACTACACCGGCTCAACTGGTTTTGGTGAGAAGTTTGCCCAAGATATTCAAGGTGACCCATTTGGCACATGCGGAAGCGAGATCACCGAAGCGGTGGATGAGATTGCCAAAACCTTTGCCTATGTGGACGGCGAGCGGGTGGCCGCCGGTGGGGCCAGCTACGGCGGACATTTGGCCAACTGGCTGCAAGCCACGACGACGCGCTACAAGTGCCTCATTTGCCACGCCGGTTTGATCAATTCAGAGTCGCAGTACGGAACCAGCGACACGAGTTACTTTCGGGAGCTGGCCAACGGTGGTCCCGTGTGGGAGCAGAATGAAACCTGGCGCAAGCAAAATCCCATCCGCTACGCGGCCAATTTTCAGACGCCGATTCTGCTTACGATTGGCGAGAATGACTTCCGCGTGCCACTCAACCAAACGCTCGAAAACTGGACGATCCTCCAGCGCCGCCGAGTGCCGAGCCGGCTTGTCGTGTTCCCTGAGGCCAACCACTGGATTCTGCGCGGTGAGGATAACAAGTATTTGTTTCAAGAGGTTCATGCTTGGCTAGCAAAATATCTGCGCTGAAACGCTTCACATCCCGTTCACACGCGAGTGGTTATCTAATTTCCATGAAGCTCTTGGTGTCGCGGATTCTGTCGGATGTCTTCAACCCACTCGTCAATGCCGTGGCGGCGTTTCTCATTATCATTGTCACCGATGCCAATACTCAGGGAGCGAGCAAGACGCTGGTTGCGATTGTGGCCGTGATCTTTGCAGCGGCGCTGCCGCTGGTCGCCCTGCTGGTGATGAAGCGGCGGGGGCTGATCACCAACGTCAACATTGACCAGCGAGAGCAACGGACGCGCCCGTTTATGCTCGGCATTGTGTGCTACGCTATCGGCTTTGTTTTCCTCAAGCTGTTTCATGCCCCCCGGCTAGCCCAGGGCTTGATGTTCTGCTATGCGGTCAACACGGTCATGATTTTGGGGATTACCCGGTACTGGAAAATTAGCGTCCATGCGACCGGGATCAGCGGTCCGCTCGTGGCGCTCTACTACCACTTGGGAGCAACCGTGCTACCGTGCTTTGGCTTGATTCCACTGGTGTGCGCGTCACGGGTGGTGATGCAAAAGCATACGGTGGGGCAAGTCGTCGCGGGAACGGCGCTGGGGCTGACGGCCACGGCCGCTCAAATCAGTCTGTTGTTCCGGTGACGTGTCGTTCTTGGCCGGGCTGTCATCCGTAAGCAAATGCGCGTAACGCGGGGAGTTTTCAACAAACGATGAAACGTCTTCATAACTTCAATGCTGGTCCGGCTGTGCTACCTGTGCCGGTACTCGAACGGATTCGTGAGGAGATGCTGTGCTTGCCCGAGGCCGGAATGTCGGTTCTGGAAATCAGCCACCGCTCAAAAACCTTTGAATCCATCCTGACGGAAGCGGAACACCGACTGCGCCGTTTGCTGGGCGTTCCCGATACTCACCACATCCTCTTTTTGCAGGGTGGCGCAAGTTTGCAGTTCAGCATGCTGCCACTCAACTTTTTGCCCAAATCGGGTGTTGCCGACTACATCCTGACGGGCAGTTGGTCGGAAAAGGCGGCCGATGAGGCGCGAAAGGTTGGAACGGTCAAGATTGCCGCGACGACCAGGGAAGAAAATTACGGCCGTATCCCGCAGCCGCACGAACTACAGCTTGATCCGCAGGCGGCCTACGTTCACTTCACGTCGAATAACACGATTTTTGGCACGCAGTGGCAAACTGAACCAGAAACCGGCAACGTTCCGCTGGTGTGTGATGCGTCCTCAGATTTTTTGAGTCGTCCACTGGATGTCAGCCGGTATGCGCTCATTTATGCCGGCGCACAGAAAAACGCCGGTCCCGCTGGGGTCACGATTGTCATCATTCGAGACGATTGGCTGTCGCGGATTGCGGATGGGCTGCCGACGATGTTGGACTACCGGACACATGTCACCCACCGGTCGCTGTATAATACGCCCCCGGTATTTGCAATCTACGTTGTCGGTCTCGTGCTGGAATATCTTGAAGCACAGGGCGGCCTGGCGGCCGTGGCCGCGGCCAACGCGGAAAAAGCCGGCAAGCTTTACGCCGCGATTGACAGCGGTGGGTTTTACCGTGGCACGGCCGAGCGCAACTCACGGTCACTGATGAATGTGTGTTTTCGACTTCCGAGTCCGGGGCTAGAGGCTGTGTTTCTCAAGGAGGCCTCGGCCAACGGATTTGAGGGGCTGCCTGGGCATCGGTCAGTCGGTGGGGTTCGGGCTTCGCTCTACAACGCGCTGCCAATGGCCAGTGTCGCCGCGCTCGTTGACTTCATGCGCGACTTTGCCCGTTGCCACGGATGAACTCTGACAAAGCGACAAAGCGACAAAGCGACAAAGAGACAGGAAACCCACTGTGCCTTGATTACTTGCCGCCGACCGTTTAGGCTTCTCAACTGAGATTTTTCCGATTTGAGCCGTGCCATTCGGCGATAACGCCGCTGCCTCGGACGGGGGAGAAACGATGACGTTTGATGAAGCCTTGAGCGTACTGAAGAAGCGCGGTCAAAAAATGACGCCGCAGCGTTCAACCGTACTGCGCATCCTCATGGATGCCGCGCAGCCGCTAACTGCGCAGGAAGTTCACCGCGAAATCACCAAAGCGCATCCACATGTGAGTCTGGATACGGTCTATCGCAACCTGACGCTTTTGACCGATGTCGGACTCGTTCACCAGTCGAATCTTCAAAACCGAGATGTCGCGCGGTTTGAGTTTCAGGGCAATGATCACCGGCATTACGCCATTTGCCTGCACTGTCACAAAAGCATCCGCCTCGACTGGTGCCCAATCGAGACAAAGCTCATGACACAGGCACTGCGCAAGCAGTTTGCCGTCGTCAAACATGCCTTTGAAGTGTATGGCTATTGCGCCGAGTGCCACTTTGCGCTGTCGGCTTCAGCTTGATTCGAGGGGTAGGCTATTCGATGTCCCGGTCATCGGCCAGAGCGTGAATGGACGTGGCTTGTAGTCGCAACAAGCTTGTGACGTAGCCATCCTCTCGCTCTGGGCCGACGGAGAACACGCCTCGCACGATGACCGGCTCGCCGTAACCACTGACCTTGAGGTTTCCAGCCCGAACCAAAATCATATGCTGGAGCATGGGCGGCGAGCCAAAGCAGCAACCATTGGCAGCTTGGGTCAACAAGAACTCAGTCTGTCCGGTTGGGCTGTAGAGTGGGAGCGCGAAGCCAGCAATTTCAACCAACTTGCCATCTATCATCTGGAGCGCTGGCGGCGGCGGAGCCGGCTCGGCAGCGCGTGGATCGAAGTCATAGTTGGCATTCTTGATGTAATCGAAACGCAGCCGAATCACATCCCCTTCCACCGACAGCGGCCGGTTTGCGCCGACTGATGGGCGAACCGTTGGCTGTGGCGCCAGCAAGCTACCCACAATCATCAGTAACAGCAGTCCGCCCAGTCCAATGTAGGGCGCATGGGCGCGAAGGTACTCTGAAAAGCGCGACATTGGCGATTCGCCGGGGCAGTCAACCGGGTGCTTTGCGTGACGGGGAATCGCCGCGCCACGCAAGACGGTTTCAGACGATTTTACTCAGCGCGCGCTCGGCGGCAGCGAGCGTGACTTCGACCACCTCATCCGTGTGGGCCAGCCCCATGAAGGCAGCCTCGTACTGGGATGGCGGCAGGTAAACCCCCTCGTAAAGCATGGCATGGAAAAATCGGCCGAAGCGTTCCGTATCGCTCCTGGAAGCCGAATCCCAATCCGTAACTTCATCGTTCGTGAAGAAAATCGTAAACATCGAGCCGACGCGGTTGAGCGTGGCCGGAAAACCAGCTTTGTGAATGAGCTTGAGCAACCCCTCGGCCACCTTTTGGGCCTGGCGGTTGAGTGTTTCATAGACGCCCGGTTGCTGTAGCAAGCGCAGTGTAACGAGTCCGGCGGTCATGGCCACGGGATTTCCAGACAGCGTGCCGGCTTGATAGACCGGGCCGGCCGGGGCGACATAATCCATGATGTCAGAGCGTCCGCCATAGGCGGCCGCGGGCAGTCCACCGCCCATGACTTTGCCCAAGCACGTCATGTCTGGTGTTACGCCATAAAGCTCCTGGGCCCCACCACGCGCCAGGCGAAAGCCGGTCATGACCTCATCGAAGATGAGCACCGCGCCATGCTTGTGGGTGAGGTCGCGCAATCCCTGCAAATAACCGGGCTTGGGGATGACGCAGCCCATGTTGCCCACCACCGGCTCGACGATGATGGCCGCAATGTCGTCTGGATACGTCGCAAAGGCAGCTTCGACCGCCGCCAGATCATTGTAAGGAACCGTAATCGTCTGCTGGGAAATTTCCGGTGGCACGCCCGGACTATCCGGCAAACCGAGCGTCGCCACGCCCGAACCAGCTTTGACCAGAAAAGCATCGCCGTGGCCGTGGTAACAACCAATGAACTTGATGATCTTGCGCCGTCCGGTAAAGCCACGTGCCACGCGGATGGCGGCCATGGTGGCTTCCGTTCCACTGCTCACCATGCGGACTTTTTCGACCGACGGGACGATGGAGACGATTAGTTCAGCGATTTCAACTTCAAGCTCGGTCGGCGCACCGAAGGACGTGCCACGCTCGATGACGGAGCGAATTGCCGCCAGCACCTCTGGGTGGGCGTGCCCCAGGATCATTGGCCCCCAGGAGCCGATGTAGTCCACGTAGCGTTTTCCATCCACGTCGGTCATGTACGGCCCCTGCGCTGAACGGATAAAGAGCGGTGTGCCGCCGACCCCCCGAAAGGCACGAACCGGACTGTTGACACCGCCGGGAATGAAGGCGCGTGCTTGTTCAAAAAGTGTAGCCGAACGGCTCTGGCTGACTTTCTCAGTTTCCATGGTGACTGACATGCGTATTTGAAGTAATCGCGTTGAAAAGGTTCATCCGTTGTCGCAACGGCGGTGTTGGAGGATGGGTTACTTGAACTTAGGGCGTTGTCGCTGCTCAAAGTATCCCTGCGTGAAGCGCTTTTAGCGTCAACCTGCCTGGGAGTCAAATGCGCCGGACGAGGTTTGCCATCGGTCAGGGTTGGGTTCGCATCTCATCTTCCAGTGCGCGGAGCCAGACCTTGGCTGTTTCATCCTGCCCACTGGATAGTTCCAGGCTGCGCCGGAGTTCTGCGCGCGCGGCTTCGGCTTGCCCGATCGTGATGTAGGCGCGTCCGGCGCAGTAGCGAACGTCGGGGTGATCTTTGAGGCTGTCCGGCAACTCGGCATATTGTTCGAGCAGTTCAACCAGGCGGTCGCTGCTCGATTTGGTTGCCGGCACGGCCGCGGAGCGCAAGTTGCCGGGATTGTCGCTTCGGGACAGCTCGTTGCCAATGAGGAACTGCGTTTCATCACTGAGCGTCGTCAGCAGGTTCTCGAACGTGTCCGCTGAACTGGCTTCGCCCTGCTCAAAGGCCATCCGATAGGCGGCCAGGGCGGCGTTTTTGTCACCTTTGAATGTAAGCGCGATAGCCAGATTTTCATAAGCGAGCGGATAAAGTCCCTGACGTTGCGCAATGGCCTGCCGGAATGCGCTGATCGCTGCGTCAAGCTCCTTGGTTTCCTTCAGTTGGCTTCGCACCAACCGGACATTGCCTAAGTTGAGGTAAGCCTCTGGGAACACGGGTTGTTGCCGAACGGCAATTTGAAGCTCTTGAATGGCCCGGTCATAATCCGCTTGCTTTTCATACAGACGCCCCAGGTTGTAGTGCGCCAGCGCGTAGCCGTCCTTGTCTTTGCCAAGCGCAGCTCGGAATGCCTGTTCGGCGGCTGGAATGTCGCCCAGCGTCTCGTAAATCAATCCAAGGTTGTTGTGCGCTTCACGGAACTGAGGCTGGAGCGTGGTCGCCGTTCGATAGCTTGCCGCGGCGGCTTCCAGTTGACCTTGGTGCGCCTGCGCCATGGCCAGGTTGAAGTGAGCGCTGACCAGTTTGGGCGACAGGTCCAGCGCCGATTGGTAAGCCTGAACCGCGCGCGCGATGTCTCCCGCGCGGTAATACGCCACACCCAAGTTGACTTGGGTAGCTGCATCCCTGGGGTTGAGTTCAAGGGCGGCCAGAAGTTTGTCACGGGCGGCGGTTTCGTCACCAAGCTCTAACAGGGCATGTCCCCACCCAGTGAGGGCATCGGTTGCCTTGGGGTTGGTTTGCACAGCTCGCTGATAAAGTAGTGCGGCTTCTTGGTACTTGCCCTTCGCCGCAAGGGCATCTGCCCGTTCGGTCAGTGTGGGTTGGCGCTTTGGCGGGGCCGCAACAAACTGCCGTTCCGTGCGGGCCGTTGCCTCGCCAACTTGCTGGATGCCGCGTCTCTGACTGACTTCGGTCGGCACAATCCGCAGCGCTGATGCGCGCGCGCCAATCGTTGGATCAATCCGCAGGGAAGTAGGACGTGGGCGCTCGGCCGTTGGATCGATACGCAGTGAAGACGGCTTTTGAGCCGCATGGTGGTCCACTCCCGCCCCGGCCGCCCAAGCGCTGACCATCTGGTTGCCCGCGGCAAGGATGATCCCGCACAGGGAAGTCACCAGTGGTAGGGCACGTTGGGAGCGGGACATAAATCCACCTTTGAGTTGGGGGGTGGCCGCGAAGTGTAGTTGAGACGTTGTTTTTCAGCCTTGGAGTGCAATATAGTCTGTCAAGCTTGAGGGCGACAAGCGACATCCCTGACTCGGCTCGGCTGCTCCAGGCGCGTTGTTCTGGTATGAATGTCGAAACTGCGAACCTGCTCGAACTCGGCGCTGTGATTGATGGGAAGTACCGTCTCGATGCACTCCTGGGGCAGGGCGGGATGGGGAAGGTTTTTCGTGTCACCCACATCCAATTGAAAAAAACTTTTGCGCTCAAGGTGATGTTGTTTGATGTTGCCCGCGACGCCGACGAGCGGCAGAACCGGTTGGCGCGTTTTAGGCGTGAAGCCGAGGTGCTGGCCCGCATCAGTCATCCAAACATCGTCATGGTGACTGACTTTGGCGCGATTGGCGAGGAACAACTCCCCTACATCGTCATGGAGTTCATCGAGGGGGAAACCCTTCGTGACCGCTGCCGAGAGAGCGGGCAGGTTCCACTGGACTTTGCGCTGGAGGTGACGCGCCAAATCTGCGCCGGCCTGCACACCGCCCATACCCAGGGCATTGTTCACCGTGACTTGAAGCCGGAAAACGTCATGCTCCAGACCCTCCCCGATGGTTCAATCATGGCGCGGGTACTGGACTTTGGCATTGCGAAGCTCGCGCCAGAAGCCGGTGGAAAATCTGAAACCCTAACCCGTGAAAGTCCGGGCATTGGTTCGCCGGGAACGCCCAAATACATGGCCCCAGAGCAAATCCTGGGTCAGCCGATTGATCCGCGCACGGACATCTTTGCCATCAACCTCATGCTTTATGAGATGCTCGCTGGAGCATTGCCCAGTGTTCCGGTGATTTTGGCTGAACCGAAGCCCATTTCCAAAATTCGTTCGGACATACCTGTTGCCCTCGATGAAATTATTGGCCGCGGCTTGTCAAAACTGCCGGAGCAGCGCCAATCCTCAGCCCTCGATCTGAAGCGTGAGCTTGAAGCCTTTGAACGAAACCTAACCCTGGAAGCCGCGTTGCGCGACCGCACCACCCCGCCCAGTGGGGTATCCACCACGCCTGGGTTTTCACCGGTCACTGGAATGACGAGTCCGGTGCTGCCAACGCTTCAGTCTGGACCGATTACCCCATCGTCGGGCATCGGCGGTGTTTTACCGATTGCCGTTGGGTTAATCGCGGTCGCGGCTGGGGGATGGTTTTTCTATCCACAAATCAGCACGGCGCTTGGTGGTGGGGCCTCCCGGACATCCGCCACTGCCCTTTCCGCCGCGCTCACACCCAAGCTGGTCTTGCTTCCAGGTGGTGAAACCATTCTGGGAACCAATCGTGGGGACAAGCTATCCGTCCCAGAGTTCAAAACGACCGTCCTTCCTTTTCGGGTTTCTCAAACGCTTGTGACCAATGGGCAGTATGCCGAGTTCGTCAAACGAACCAAGCACCGCGCTCCGGCGGCTTGGGGTGGTTCATCGCCGCCAGCCAGTGATCTGGACAAGCCGGTGACCGGGGTGAGCTGGGATGATGCGGATGCCTATTGTCAGTGGCTTTCAAAAGAAACAGGACTTCGCTACCGCCTCATCAAGGAATTTGAGTGGGAATACCTGGCGCGTCAGCGCGACCGGAAGGGCGTGGTTGATTTGCTGGATGCTGGGTTCTTGGAGTGGACGGCCGACAGTCTGACCGTCTATCCAGGCGGCAAAGGCTTCACTGCCAATCCTGAGCTACGCATCTTCCGGGGACGGGACGACCGAGAAAATCCAAACGAGGGCGTGACCTTCCGCTTCCCACAAAAGCCAGACTTTACCAATAATCGGCTGGGTTTTCGGGTGGCGTCCGACCCCAAGGTGGGAGGGGAGTGATGGCCACATCTGGCACGGTTGAGTTTTACAAGTCACTGATTGGGCAGACCCTGAATAACAACTACCGAATCGAGAAGATAATCGGCAGCGGAGGCATGGGCGCGGTCTTCCTCGCAACACATCTCACGCTGGGTAGTTCGGTGGCGGTCAAAGTGCTGTCACCAGCGCTGACCTCGGATCAGTCCCTCGTCAAGCGTTTTCAGCGGGAGGCGCGGGTTGGCGGACAGCTAACGCACCCAAACATTGTGCGTGTCCAGGATTTTGGCAAGACACCGGACGGGTTGCTGTTCATGGTCATGGAGTACGTGGCTGGTGAAACTCTGGCGGCCCGGCTGTCCCGCGTAGAAAAGCTCTCGCTTGAGGAGTGTTTGCGTATTTTGGAGCCGCTGTGCGATGCGCTTGGGCTTGCCCACGGACGGAATCTCCTCCACCGTGACCTCAAGCCGGCCAATGTGCTCGTCGGTGAACTTGACGGACGCCAAATTGTCAAGCTGCTTGATTTTGGCATTGTCAAGCTCCTACAGCCAGATGAGCAGGTTTCTCAGTTGACAGCGGTGGGACAGGTGTTTGGCACGCCGCTTTACATGGCACCCGAGCACCTCATGGGGCTGACCCTGTCGCCGCAAGCCGACCTCTACAGTTTGGCAGTCATGGCCTACGAGATGCTTACGGGGCAGCCGCCCGCCCAGCATGACGACCTGCGCAAGATGCTGGAGCTGAAAATGAAGCCGCCGCCATCTGTTGCAACTTACGCACCAGCGCTTCCGTCGGCCCTGGATGCCGTGTTTGCCAAAGCCTTGGCGTCAAATCCTGAACAGCGATATGGCACAGCCAGTGAGTTCTTCCTTGCCATGCAAGCCGCGCACAAGCAGAAAACACAAGAGATGCTCTCAGCGGCTTTTGCGGGGCAGTCTGCGGCGTCAAGTGGGGATGAGACTGGCCCGCCATCGGCTGGCAAGGGCTGGTTGGGCGGACTATGGAACAAGGTGTTTGGTAAGCGCTAATAGGTTGCGTGCTGATGCAGTGCGCGGTCAGCCTCAGTCCTGAGCCAGCGGAGGCTGTCAAACTGGTATGGCGGGTATGGTAAGGAGACACTCATGTTCGAGAAGATATTGCTGGCAACGGATGGTTCCGAAACGGCACTGAAAGCCGCGCGCGCGGCCGGGGACTTGGCTGCCAAAGTCAACGGTGTCATCACGCTTCTATTTGTGATGGAGCCATTCAACGAAATGGCGTATATCAGTCTGCCAGGGTATGAGCTAGGAATTGATCCAGAAAAGGTTGAGCGTTTCCAACGGGAATCCGCCCACGCCGTGCTTGAGCGGACGGCCGAGGTGATCAAAGCCACCGGCGCCGTTTTTTCCTCGCGCTACGAGATTGGCGCGCCGCCGGCCGTCATCGTTTCCGTGGCGGAGACTGAGAGCTTTGATGTGATTGTCATCGGAAGTCGCGGACGTGGTCCGCTTGCATCGTTTTTGCTGGGGAGTGTGTGCGACCGGGTGGTGCATCGCGCCCACTGCCCAGTCCTTGTCATCAAATAAACCTGGTCATTTACAAGTTTGCTCATCAAGCGCTTGGTGATAGCCCGGCCCCGGTGGCAGTGGTGAGGACGAAGTGTAACTCCAAGGGAAAGCTATCCACTGATGGTCGAAGCACTGCTTCAATCCAAGTGTTCCCCGGTGCGTCCGCACCCACGGGCCTATCACCGGGCCTATCTCGGCAATCTGCTTGCGAGTAACTTTCATGTCCCGCTGGTTGTGATTGAGGCACCGGCTGGGTATGGCAAAACCACGCTGTTGAGCGCCGTGAAGTATCGTCCCAGCGCACAGGTGGGCTGGCTTACGCTCGATAGCGCAGATGCCGCCCTGAATACCTTTACGGCGAATGTTTGCGCCGCACTTTACCGTTTGCCAATCGTGCCTGACTACCAAGTGCTCAATCCGGGTGACATCCGGCCAGCCGTGCAACTGATTGTCAGCGGCATGCGCGAGCTAGGAATTGAAACACTGGTTTTGGATAACTTCGAGCGTGTTGCTGATGCACCACCAGTCAACCATTTGATTGAACAAGTCGCCGCCGACTTGCCGCCGCCGATGCAGCTCGTGGTGTCCACCCAGCGTCCGCCGCTTTTCAAGCGCGCCGCGCGGGGACGGGTCGCGCGGCTGGATATCACCGAGGCGGACCTGCGTTTCGACCCCGACGATGTCGTCGGCTACTTTGCCCAGATAGCGCGCTACGAGGTCAGTGCGGATGAAGGCGGGTTGATTGTTGAGCGCACCAATGGGCAAGCCGCGGCCGTCAACCTAGTGCTTCAAATTGCTTATGGCTTGCCGTCTTACTTGCGAATCAACTTTGAGGCCCTGCTTGCTCCCACGGGCGAGTCAGCGCTGGTTTCGCTGCTGCGCGAAGCCCTCCGCCGAATGCCTGTTCCATTTGATGAAGCCATCCGGTTACTCAAAAACAAGGACGAAGCACCTGCCGACCAGGCGCTCTATCGGGCACTGGCGACAGCCAACTGCTTGGTGCATACCTTGGACGACGAGGCGCGCACCCTCGTCGTCCACCCGCTAATGGATGAGCTTGCCATTCGCCTGTAGGGTAAAGCCTCAGCGGGGCAACGGTGCCGGCAGGTTCTCGCCTTTGACTTGAACCAGCACCTTGAAACGGTCGCCAAAGCCACCTGGAACAAGGAAGTGCTTGAGCGCCAAGCGGCTCTTGAGGCTTTCAGGGGTGTCATCCATCAACGTCGTTTCCTGGAGCATGTCCAGCAGACCAAGCTTGATGAGATAGTCAGTCTGGCGCGTGAGCTGAACGGTTTGCAGCCCGAACGCCATCCCATAGTTGATGAGCGCCGAGAAGTTTACGTCGGCAGTGATGTCTTGCCGTCCGATGTTGGCAAAGACATCATCCGAAAGTTGGTGATGGCTGAAACAACGAAGGCTACCGGATGGGCGTCCGCTGAGGTATTCACCCGTGCCGCCATAGTCAATGGTCACAAGGTAGCCCCGCGCCAGAGCAGCGGCGGCTTTCTCAAGCCAAGCGACGGCATCCAGGGCGACTTCGTACTGCGTATCTTGTGTGAGCGCCAACGCTCCCTTGGTCATATAGTCGGCAAACGCCTCGGGTTGGGTTGGCGTTTCCCAGATGAGCTGGAGGCGTTTATTGCTAACCGTGACAAACGCTTCCAGGCATTGACCATCTCGATAGGTCAAGCGATGCACCGGCAGGGCATCCACCAGCTCATTTGACAGCAGTAGGCCGGTTATGGGCCTGTCTGCCAGTGCCTCCAACTCACTCCATGCGACTTGGGCGGAAATGCCGGCGAGCCGCGCCGCTTGTTCGGCGCGCATGGCTGCGCTCGACTCACAAATGACATAGCGAAGCTGACGAAAGCAGCTTGGCTCGCTAGTTTGTAGCTCGGTGAGTAGGTCTGCGGCGAGGTGCCCCGTTCCTGCGCCGCACTCGACGACGGTAAAATCAACCGGCTGGTCAAGGGACTGCCAAGCGGCCCGAACTTGTCGGGCAAGCAGTCTTCCGAAATGGTTGGAGACACTGCTCGCCGTGTAGAAGTCACCGGCGCGGCCAATCCGGTTGCCAGGCGTGGTGTAGTAGCCGTGCTCCGGGTCGTAGAGCGCGGTCGCCATGAAGTCTCGAAACGTCAGCGGCCCCTGCTGGCGAATCCGCTCGCGGATCATCTGTTCAAGGGGTGTCATGGCAGCGGCTGAAACAATGATTAAGTGCTATCGGACAATCGAATGAGATGATAGGTACGCGCGCCCTTGCGCAAGACGCCATACCTTCCGCCAATGAGCTGCTCGCGCGTCACGCGCGCGTGAACCGATTCGACGCGCCGATTGTTGAAATAGAGTCCGCCACCTTCGATCAAGCGCCGCGCCTCACCTTTTGAGCCGACGACGTTCGCCGCCACGGCCAGGTCGGGCAGGGAGACGCCATCGTTGGTGAACAGTGTGGTCGCCACTTCCGCCGAAGGTGCGTCGTGAAAGATGGCGAGCAAGGTTTCGGCGTCAATATCCACGATAGCCGCGCCGCCAAAGAGGATGTCGGTGGCGGTCAGCGCCGTGCGCAGGCCCGCCGCGCCGTGGACGACCTCCGTAACCGCGCTGGCCAGTGCCCGTTGTGCTGCGCGGTCTTCCGGGTGGCTGGCCAGGCTGGCTTCGAGGTCGGTGATGTCATCTGCCGAAAGAAAGGTAAACGCTTTGAGATACCTCAGCACGCTCGCGTCTTCGGTGTTGAACCAGAACTGGTAAAACGCATACGGCGACGTCCGGTCGGCCGTTAGCCAAACTGCCCCCTGTTCGGTTTTGCCAAATTTCGTGCCGTCAGCTTTCGTGATGAGTGGCAATGTCAAGCCATGGGTTGCGCATCCGCGCGTTCGTCGAATGAGTTCGATCCCGGCCGTGATGTTCCCCCACTGGTCGCTGCCGCCGATTTGTAGCGTGCAGTGATGGCGATCATAAAGCTCGAGGTAGTCACGGGCTTGCAGCAGCATGTAGCTGAACTCAGTGTAGGAAATGCCTGTTTCCAACCGACGGCGAACCGATTCCTTGCCGAGCATCGTGTTGACAGAAAAGTGCTTGCCCGTCTCGCGCAGGAAGGTCAGCAGCGACAAGTCACCCAGCCAACTAAGGTTGTTGACGATTTGGGCGGCATTGGCTCCTGAAAAATCGAGGAACCGGGACAGTAGGCGCTCAATCGCTGCAACGTTGGTCAGAATGGTTTCGGCGTCGAGCAGTGGGCGTTCGGCCGCTTTGCCGCTTGGGTCGCCAATGAGCCCAGTTCCCCCGCCGGCAAGCGCCAGTGGGCGGCAGCCAGCCCGCTGGAAGCGCACCAGGGTGAGGATGGGCAGGAGGTTGCCGACGTGCAAACTCGGCGCAGTTGGGTCAAAGCCCGCATAGACTGTCAGGGTCGGATGCTCGGCTAGATGCTGTGGTAGCGCAGGCGTGTGATCCTGGATCAAGCCGCGCCATCTCAACTCGTCAAACAGTGTGGTCATAAACTCGAAAGCCGCCGCCTGAATGGTTTGGCCAGGGCGCACCTCAACGAGACGGCTTGGCTAAGGTGCTTGTGTTACGCTAAGTTGTCCTGCGCCACGGGCGAAGCGTTCGCGGTAGATTTCGGCTTGTTTTGCCGATTCGGGCCTATATATATTCCTTTTCACCGTCAAGTCTTTGATTGAACGCGCCCCGATGGGCTAAGGTTTAGGGCCTGGATGATGTATCTTTACACGGCGAATGACATTTGAGTTTCTCCGCTGAATCGTTTGCGGCAAGATTGTAACGTAGCGAGACCGAGATGACATCGAACACTTTGGGCGAAATTGCTTGCTCTGTGTGTGGCGCGCCGAATGCCGCCGATTGGCTGTATTGTCAACAGTGTGGCTCTCCGTTGAAGTCTGAACCACAAGCTTCAGGTCGGCCGGCAAGTGGGCGGACGGCAGTGGTTCATCCAGCCGACATCCCCCCAACGATGGTGGCGCAGCCGGCCATATCTACGCCGCCGCCTATTCCACCAACGGTTGTGGTTCAGCCGGTTGGGTCTTCTCCCCCGTCTGTCCCGCCCATTCCGCCGACGGTTGTGGCTCAGCCGGTCGTGCCACCGACCGTCGTGGCTCAGCCAGTCGTGCCACCGACCGTCGTGGCCCAGCCGGTTACACCCCCGCCGGTGCCGCCGACAGTCTTTGCCCAGCCGGCGGTGCCCCCTACCGTTGTCGCCCAGCCGGCAGTGCCGCCCGTCCCCCCGACGGTTGTGGCGCGTACGCCGCTGGCAGAGAGTGCTGACACCGTTGTATGCGATCACTGTGGTAAAGTGAATCCGGCTTCGAGCAGTTTTTGCGCTGGTTGTGGGTCCCCACTCCCATCGCCACTGATGAAAACCATCGTGCGCACTTCCGAGCGTCCGCCAACGCGGACGGCGCGGCTCCACCTGATCCAAGAGGGTGGCGGGGAAGGCGATGTTTATGAAATCAAGGGAGACGAGCTGACAATTGGCCGGAACGCGGGCGATATCAAGTTTCCCCACGACGGTTACATGTCGGGCCGCCACGCCCGCATCGTGCGCAAGGGGGATGAGTTCATTCTTCAGGATGACAACTCGCGGAATGGCACATTCAAAAAAATTGATGGTCCAGTCACGCTTAAGTCTGGCGATATTGTGTTGATTGGCAAGCAGTTGTTTCGTTTTGAGGTATAGGCTGCGAGCGGCGTTAGCCAGGAGCCCTGGTGGGCTTCGGTCGGGGAGCTACAAACAATACTCGTTGATATTGTGAGGCATCGGTGTCTGCTGTGGTATCCAACACGCCGGAAATGTGGGTCTCGGCATCAGTGCGAACCGATGTCGGGATGCGACGGACTGGCAATGAAGACAACCTCCAGGTCGTTGACCTGACCCGTCAACGCTTGGGACTCAGCCATCGTGAGGATGTCCTGTCGCCGGATGTGGCACACCATCAGCTTGGGTCATTCGGGACACTCTTGATTGTCAGTGATGGTATGGGGGGCGCCGCGGCTGGAGAATTAGCCAGCGAGATGGCGGTGGAAATCATCGCCCGCGAGATGCTCCGTCAAGTGAGCGCGGGCATCCCCTCGCGTGACGCAATGCGGATTGCCGCCGACAGCGCGAATGCGGCCATCTGGGATCGCTCGCAAAGTGACAGTGCGATTCGAGGGCTTGGCGCGACACTGACGGCACTTCACATCACAGGTCAAGAGGCCACGGTTTCACAGGTTGGTGATTCACGGGCCTACCTGATTCGTAACGGGACGATACGCCAGCTAACCGAAGATCAATCCTGGGCCAATGCCGCCAAAAAAGCTGGCATGCAAGTCGCTAACGTCCCGAACAACGTGATCCTGCAGGCGCTTGGTACACAGCGAGTCGTCAATACCGATATCACCACCGAGCCACTTCAAGTCGGCGACATTTTTCTCCTCTGTAGTGATGGGCTATCAAACAAGGTCGAAGAGCAAGAGCTATTAGCCCATGTCATGGCGGCTGAATCTCTTGACGATGCAGCGGAAGCCCTGGTCAAGCTCGCCAACGACCGTGGTGGCGAAGACAACATCACCATCGTCATCGCAAAGCTGGTTGGTAGCGGAAGCGGTTCCGAGGATTCCATGCGCTCGACACAACTGCTCACCTCAGCGACCACCGCTGAGGAGACACTCCGCATTTCAGGTGGTCGAGCCACTACGGAACTGCAAAGCGTACAAACGCTTTCTGGCTTGGGTACGACGAAGAGTTTAGAGGTCCGCCCGGCGAACCCAGACGCCTTAGCCACATCTTCGAAACAGCCACTGTCCGTGCCGGTGTCACCTCCGTCGCCGGTCGCGGAGACGTCGTCTGGGGCGCGCTCAGGCTGGTTGACCGGTGGCCGGCTTTTTGTCTTGCTTGCGCTCATTGCCGTTGCAGGTATCGTGTTGGCAGGTGTGGCCTCGATGGTGTGGGTACTTCAATTGCGCGCTGAGAAGCAGCGGACTGCTGGCATCGAGCCGACGATAGGTGGTCGCCCAGCGCTAGAACCCAGCCCAGTTACCCCACAACCGACCAAGCCACCAGCAGAAGCTGGTTATGATTCTGGGGGGATTGGGCGGGCTGATGGGGCGCTCCTTGAGGATGTTGAGAAAAAACTCAACAGCGTTGAGCAGCGCGTCAAAGAAGTCGAGCGCCGCGCAAGTCAGAGTCCTGGTTATGCCAACGAGCGTCAGAACTGCCAGGAAAAGTATCGGCGATTGGCCACACTGCGGGAGGTTCTCAACCGACATCGTGGGAAGCAAGTGAGGGATGGCGACCCGTCGGTGAGTGACATTGACAAAGAGGCGCAGACGATTCTGGAGTGGATTGATACGCTGCCACTGCCCCTCCGCGAAATGAAAGCGCCAGGAAATAAGCGTCGCCAGCCACCTGAATCCCACCCTGGTGATGAGCTACAACGAGTCGTCGAGCAGGGCCTTGACCAGTTGATGAACAACGCCGTGCGCTCAGTCCGACACCCTTGAATCGAGCGTGCCAGTCACTTCAGTCAGTAGTCGCTCCGGTCAGTTGGTGATATGTGTTTGGCTGGTTAGGTCTGCCGAAGGTAGCGCCCCGACTGACACGGCAGACATCTAAGCGCTATTCCAATCCAAAATTGCCTTCCGAGGTTGATGTTTAGTATGCGAAATCGTGCGCTATTGTTTGCTACGCTCTCTTTGACAATCTGTCTGGCAGTCGGGTTGAGCGGCAGCTCCGTTTGGCGGCCGGTCCTGGCGCAGTCTCCATCTGTCCCGACCCAAGTGGTTCCGGCTCACTTGCTTGGAACTGATGACAAGGCCGCGTTTGCCATTCATTTTTCGGGAGAGATGCGGGCCAATCTCGACACTTGCGGTTGTCCGGCCAACCCCAGTGGCGGGCTGCACCGGCGCGTCACGATGGCCAAGGCATTTCGCGCAACCTACGACCAAATCCCGTTGCTTGAACTCAGCGTCGGGGCCATCTTCAATGACCAGGGTGTTTTGCTCAATCCGCCTTTCAAAGACGTGGTTGTGCAAAATGACTATGCGTTGCGTGGCTATAGCGCCTATCCCTTTGACGCCGTGAACCTGACCTATCAGGATTTGCGCGTCCTGCACAAGTACTTCTCGACCGGCGAAGCAAAGCGCGCTGCCGCTGATTTTCCCATCCTTGGGACGTATGTTTCCGCCAATGCCATGCCGGCGGCAAATGAGAAAACCCACGTTGCCTTGCCGCGCTTTATCGTCAAGGAAGTCAAGTCACCGCGCCTCCCAAAAAACCATAAGCTGCGGATTGGCATTACCGGCGTGTGCGAACCGGCTCCCAGCGAAGGCACGGGGTATGTGTGGCGCGACCCGGCAACCGCGCTGAAGGAGGTGTTGCCTCAGCTTCAAAAGCAAGCGGATGTGGTTGTGGTACTGGCCTACCTGCCACTTGACCAAGCCAGGGCGCTGGCCGCCGAGCTGGAGGGCGTGGACATCATGATAGTTGGTCACACACAGCCGTCACTCCTCACTCTTGAAACCGTAGGCAACACGGCTCTAGTCGTGAATAACTACGAGACAAAGGCACTCGGCGAACTGCGCGGCTATGTGACCGATGATGGCAAGCGGACGTACAGCAACCGGTTTATCCTGCTTGACGCCACCGTGCCCAGCGAACCAAATGCGCTCAAGATCGTCAGAGATGCCAAAGCGGCTGTCGAAGAAGCCCGGCGCAGTATGGTGCAGGCTGCGCCCTAGTCCGTCCAGAAGCCATACCGACAACAAAATCACCGGCGGCGCTCCAGGCAAGCGAGCGCCGTTTTGTTTTCAGTGCTTAACCGTGGACAAGGTTAGGCTTGGCGAAGTTCAACCAGGGTTGTTTGGTAGAAGCTTGAGCTGATGTGAGTCGTGCGCACGAGCCGAAGCGTCGTTTCCGTGGCAAGTCGTTCGTAGAGTCGTTTGGCCTTGATTTGTGCAATCGCTGGTGACGTATTCCCTTTGGGGAAAAGCTTTCCAACGGTGTGCATGACCTCAAAAAAAACCGTGCTTGGCGTAAAGGTGAAATAGAGTGTGGTCCGCATGTGCCGGCCAAGGTGCTGCAAGAGTTGTAGAAGGTCGTCTTCGGCGTAGTAAATCAGGCTGTCAAGGCAAACAATGGTGTCAAAGGTTTCAGACACACCGTAGAAGTCAGCTTGCCGAAAGATGCCTTCCGGGACGCGCTCCTTGGCGGCGGCGACTTCACGGGCCGAAATATCCACCCCTGTGACGCGCGCTCCGGCGTCCACGAGTCGCCGGGCAAATGCTCCGGTGCCGCACCCGGCATCCAGAACGCTTTGCCCGCGCCAGTCGCCGCCCCAGTCCAAGATCGTAGCCATGGTTTGCTCCCGCCCGGCGACGATGCTGGCCTGGATTCGGTTTTGCGCTTCGCCGCGCGCGAAACGCTGCCACTTTTCAAAGCCGACGGTATCAAAGTACTGGCGAATTCGGTCCTGCGCCGTGGCGTATGACTGGGCCATGGGATTGCGCTCCAGAGTAAAGACGGTTGAAATACACACCTCCCTTCCAACGTCCAATCCAGCCTCCCAAAAGTCAAGCCTGCGCTAGGACGAGAAGATACGCGAGAAGATACGATGGAAACCATTTGGATTTTGGGCGACCAGTTGACCCTCCGCCACCCGGCCTTTGAACGCCTGACACCACGCGATGCGGTCGTGCTGATGATCGAATCGTCGGCGCATGCCCGGCGAGTCCGCTATCACAAGCAAAAGTTGGTCTTCCTGTTTTCGGCAATGCGCCACTATGCCGAGGAACTCCGCGGGCTGGGCTGGCAGGTGGACTACCGCCGGGAGCAGCCGAGCTTTGAAGCCGGTTTTGCCGCCCATGTGCAGCAGTATCGGCCGACCCGTATCTGGTTGATGGAGCCAACCGAATATGGCGTGGCCGACCTTCTCCAACAGCTTGCTGCGGCGTGGCAAGTCACGCTCCACCAGCTTCCAACGACACTGTTTGTGAGCGACCGGCAGGCCTTTGCCGCGTGGGCACGTGGTAAGAAAACGCTCGTGATGGAGCATTTTTACCGGCGCATGCGGCGACAAACCGGACTTCTGATCGAGCCGGATGGTGAGCCAACCGGTGGCACCTGGAACTACGACAAAGACAACCGCCAGGTCCCGCCACCACACCATCCGTTTCCACCCTTGCCCCGCTACGCACCAGACGCCATCACGCGCGAGGTGATGGATTGGGTGCGCCGAGATTTCCCTGATGGGTATGGTCACATCGAGCCGTTCCACTGGGCGACGACCCGCGCCGATGCCGAACACTTTTACCGCGACTTCCTCGACCATCGCCTGGACCTGTTCGGCCCGTATGAGGATGCTATGGTCGCCGGACAGTCGGCACTGTACCACTCGCTGGCGTCGCCCTATGTCAACGTTGGGTTGCTTGACCCACTCGAAGCGGCGCGCCAGGCCGAGAAAGCTTACCGGGCTGGGAAAGCGCGGCTCACTTCCGTCGAAGGTGTGGTGCGGCAGTTCATTGGCTGGCGGGAGTTCATCTATCAGCTCTATTGGCTGCGCATGCCGGACTTTGCGACGGTCAACTTCTTTGGTGACACGCGCCCACTGCCCCACTACTACTGGGATGCCAAGACGCATCTACGGTGTCTGCGAGAAACGGTCACGCAGCTCATCGAAACCGGGCACACCCACCACATTCAGCGGCTGATGGTGTTAGGCAACTTTGCTTTGATTGCCGGCGTGAATCCACAAGAGGTCAATACGTGGTTCTGGTTGGCGTACCTGGATGCTTATGAGTGGGTCACGCTACCAAATGTGCTGGGGATGTCACTTTACGCCGATGGCGGTTTTCTGGCGACCAAGCCTTACGCCGCCAGCGCTGCCTACATCAACCGGATGAGTGACTACTGCACCGGCTGCGCCTATGACCCAAAGCGGCGGCACGGCGATGGCGCTTGTCCATTCAATAGCCTTTATTGGGATTTTCTCGACCGCCATCGGGAAAAGCTGTTTCCTAACCAGCGGATGCGCATGATGTACGCTGCGTGGGATACCATGCGCGCCGCCGAACGGGAAGCAACGCTGGCTTGGGCCCAACAAATCCTGAACCGACTGGAAGACCTTTAGGGCTGAACTGGGGACAGAACCTAAAGGTGAATGCACCGCGCCTTGAGGACTGCCGGAATTTCACCCAGCTTGGTCAGCACCGGGTCGGGAACCGGCGAATCCACCTGGATGAGCGAGATCGCCGTGCCGCCCATTTCTTTACGTCCAAGGTAAAGTCGCGCAATGTTGACGCCGCCATCGCCGAGGGTCGAGCAAATGCGCCCCAGTGTGCCCGGCTGGTCGCGGTTGGCGCACAACAGCATATGACCTTTGGGGATGGCTTCGATTGGGAAGCCGTTGACCCGGACGATGCGTAAATCAGACTCACGGAAAATCGCGCCGGCGACATCGCTTTCACCCTGTTCAGTTTCCGCCCATAAGCTAATCAAGCTGGCAAAATCCTTGGCGACGCGGTTTTTGGTTTCAGACACAGCAATGCCGCGTTCCTCGGCAATCAGCGCCGCATTGACGAAGTTGACGCGATTACTCGTCCCAGACAGCAACCCGACCAGGACCGCCTGGGTGATCGGTCGAACGTCAAGGTCGGCGACCTTGCCGCTGTATTCAATGACCAGCCGCCGGACATTGCTCCCAAACGCCTGCCCCTGAAACATGCCGAGCTTGACGCCCAAGTCCACATACGGTCGCAGTTCGGTCATGATCTCGGCGCTGACCGACGGCGCATTGACCGCGCCAAAGATGGCCCCGGTTTCCAGAAAATCCACAATTTGCTTGGCAATCGAGACGGCGACACTGATCTGCGCTTCGGTGGTGGACGCCCCCAAGTGCGGCGTACAGGTCACGTTGGCCAGGTTGAGCAGGGGATGGTCTGCGGGGGGCGGTTCTTCTTCAAAGACATCGAGGGCAGCGGCGGCAACGGTGCCCTCTGCGAGCGCGGCCGCCAGCGCCAGTTCGTCCACGAGACCACCACGCGCACAGTTGATGAGCCGGACGCCACGCTTCATTTTTTTGAAAGCTTCAGCGTTGATGATGTGGCGGGTTTCATCGGTAAGTGGCACATGGAGCGTGATGAAATCTGCGCGGGAAAACAGCGTGTCGAGTGCAACCAGTTCGATGCCCAGCTTGGCCGCGGCTTCTTTGGTCAGGTAAGGGTCGTAGCCAATGGTGTGCATGCCAAACGCGGCCGCCCGCTGGGCAACCAGGCTGCCAATCCGGCCAATCCCGACGACGCCCAACGTTTTACCCGACAGCTCGACGCCCACGAGCTTTTTCCGCTCCCAGCGGCCGGCTTTGAGCGTGAGTGTCCCCTGGGCGATGTGCCGCGCCGTGGACATCAGCAGGGCAAAGGTGTGTTCGGCCGTCGTGACACTATTGCCGCCCGGTGTATTCATCACGACGATGCCGCGCTTGGTCGCCGCTTCGACATCAATGTTGTCCACGCCGGTTCCAGCTCGGCCGATGACTTTGAGGTTTTCCGCCGCGGCAATCACTTTTGCCGTGGGGCGGGTGTCACTGCGGACAATCAAGGCGTGGTAGGGCGCAATCAGCGCGGCAAGTTCGTCTTCTTTGAGTTCCGGTTTGACATCGAGGCGGATGTTGGGCGTGTTGCGCAAAAGACTGAGTCCGTCTTCGGCAAGGTTGCCGCAAACGAGAACGTGATGCGTTGTCATGGGATTTGGTACCACTGCAATAAGATACTGGTGTTGAGCGTCTTGGGGGATTAGGCGCGTGATTTGAGCGCGGCGCGGGCCTCGCGCTCAAGGTCACGGCGGCGTTCGGTTTCGCGCTTGTCATAGGTCTTCTTGCCTTTGGCAATGGCGACTTCGACCTTGGCGCGTCCGCGCTTGAAATACAGCTTGGTGGGGACAACCGTCAATCCGCGTTCCTGGGTGGCTGCCGCCAACTTGGCGATTTCACGCTTGTGCAATAGCAGACGACGGGTCCGGCGTGGGTCGTGGTTATAGCGGTTGCCATGTGAATATGGGCTGATGTGGGCGTCAAGCAGCCAGGCCTCGCCGTCCCGGATGCTCACGTAGGCATCCTTGAGGTTGATGCGCCCTTCACGCAGGGCCTTGACTTCCGTCCCAACGAGTTCGAGACCGGCCTCGTAGGTGTCGAGGATGAAATAATCAAAGTACGCCTCCCGGTTGGAAGCAATCATTTTGACGGCGTCTGATGTGGCGGACGTGGTCATGGTGTCGGGCGCTCCGCATGGTCGCTCAGGATGCCACTGCTGATCAGTCCCTGGGCAAGGTAATACGTCACCATAACCAACATGTGTTCCAGGGGCAGAGGCAATAAAAACCGGTTGATGGCCAACAGGCTATCCGAAATGATGAAGGCAACCGCGCCCAGGAAGACCAGATGACTTCCCTGACGAAGCGCGGCGGCCACGCCCATGCCAGTGAGCACCAAAGCATAGGCCAGGATGGGTAGTTGCCATCCCGTGGCTTGCCCTAAAACCCATCCCAGCCCAAGCCCATAGCCCAGGACACTGCCGGCGCGCAGGGCAGCCCTCTGGTGGATTCGCGCGAGCGGCGCAAATCCGGCAATGTAGCACAAGTGAGCGAGGAAAAAGGCCCCCAGCCCGAAGAAAAAAAGCGGTCATCAAGCGCCAGGAACACATCCCCAACCGCAGACCAGGCCAACCCGCAACTGACCTGCCACGTCCGCGCGCACGTCCGCGCGCGAGCCCGGCCATAGACCCAACCGGTGGCAAACAGCACCGGCAATGCTTTGACGAGAAAGCTTCCGGGATAGGGCCGATAGCCCAGCGTGACCAAGTAAGCCGCGGCGAGCAACCCGTAACCTATCCAAAAGCGCCACACCACAAGCACCGGTGCTACCTTGGGCTGCGTCGCGCCGTACCATTAGACGCCGGCGCGTCGGTATCCGCCGGTTGGTCCTCGTTTGGTTTGTCTTGCTCATCCAGGGCCGACTTGAGCTGCTCGAAAACGTCCGATGCGGATGGCGGCAGCTTAGTGCCGGCAGCTTTACCATCGCCAGGCGTGGCAACTGACTGACTGTAACGGTAGTACGAGCTGTAGCCGTAATAGTCGTAGCCATAGTAGCTCGATTGTTCTTGCGACATGCCGTTGAGGACGACGCCCAGCACGCGCGTGTTGGTTTCATCGAGTTTCCGGCACGTGCGCTTCACGATGTCGCGTTTTGAACGCTGGCAGTTGACCACCAAAATGACGCTGTCGGCCATGGCCGAGAGAATCGTCGCGTCGGCAAACGACAACATGGGCGGCGTATCGAGAATGACGTAGTCAAACTTCTCGACCGCGTAGGCCAGCAACGACCGCATGCGCTGCGAACCAAGCAGTTCGGCCGGATTGGGTGGCATCTGCCCACACGTAATCAAGGTTAGGTATGGAATCGGAGACGATGTGAAGATGTCGCTAATCTTGCACTGTCCGGCCAGGTACCGCGACAAGCCAGGCCGAAAGACATTGTCTTGACCTTGCTTATCAAAGAGTTTCTGAAGTTGGGGACGCCGCAGATCGCAGTCCACGAGCAAGACCGATGCCCCAGTCTGGGCCAGCGAAATCGCCGTATTGAAGGACGTCGTCGTTTTGCCTTCGCCGGGTTGGCTACTGGTGATGAGGATGATCCGGTTGCGAACGTCTTCCGAAGATGAGAGTAAGATGGACGTGCGGAGCTGGCGGTAAGCCTCGCCGACAGGCGAGGCCGAGAGGGCAAAGGCACTGAGTCCGATATTGAAGTCCATTGGCAAGGGGCGTCCATCCGCCAGCTTGGCCAACGCCCTGGTTTCCCCCCCATAGTTGTAGTAGCCGCTCCCTTTGCCCAACTCCTTGGCCGAAACTTGCGGAATCAGTCCCAGCGTCGGCAAGTTGAGCAGGCGATCCACGTCTTCGACTGACTTGATGCGCGTGTTGAGGTACTCGCGGGTAAAGGCCATTCCAATCCCGCCAAAGAGCGAAAGAAAAAATGCCACGCTCAGGGTGTAGCTGACGCGCGGACTAATCGGCGCGCCAGGCGTGCTGGCTCGGTCGGATACCATGATGTTGTTGAGGTCCATGCGCAGACCAATCTCGGTGTCCTTCGTGGTGGACTGGAGGGTCTGAAGCATTTTTTTCTTGTTGTCTATGTTGTCCTGCATCATGCGCTGCATGACGCCGTCGCCGTTTTGCGTCACCACTTCATTCCGCTGCTTCTCGACGCGCGCCCGAAGCTCTTCTTCACGTTTTTTGGCGTTGAAATAGTCCGTCTTGATGCGGGCCAGGGTGTTGAGCTTGGCTTCCTTGAGTTCCTGTTCAGCTTGGGCCAAAAGCTGCTCAACCTGAACGACATCCGGGTGAAGTTCGGTGTACGTTGCGAGTAGCTCGAGCCGGCGCTGCTTGAGTTCGGAAATCTTACCGCGCAGCTTCTGAAGCTCGGTGTCGGATTGCATTTCATTGAGCGAGTCAATCGGTTCGTTCAAGCTGGCTTGATAACGTTCCTCGGCGCGCAGCCGCTCTTTTTCAGCTTCGAGTAGGGCTTGATTGAGTCCGGTCAGGCGCGCTACTTCCGGGTTGTCTTCCGGTTTGAGTGAAACGATTTTTCGCGTGCGAAGGTATTCCGTCAGCTTGCGCTCTTCTTCAAGAATTTCTTGCTGTAACCGCGCCGCTGTGGAGGATAAAAACTCCTTCTGACTGCTGCCCTGCTGCAGGCGGTCGGAGACATTCCGTCGGGCAAACACTTCAGCAACCGTGTTGACAACCAACTTTGTCGTTTCAGGGTCATGGTGCTGGAAAACGATCCGCACCAGTCGTGTGCGGGGGATGCCATAGGCTTGCAATCCGGCCGTTAGCCGTCCAATCTGGGGGGCATAGCGCTCCAACTCATCAGCTTCGCTTGCGGCTGCGGCGGGATTGGCTTCAGGCAACTCGCCTGGGTTGGCAGCTTGTGGAGCCTCTGGGCGTCCCCGCGGCGAGCGAATGAGGTCGGTCAGGGCGGCGCTCAACGTCGTGGGTCCGGTCGCCAGAAACTTTGGATCACGGTCGAGCTTGAGGGTCTTGACCACCTCAACGAGCAGCGCCGGACTCGAAATTTTACGAATCTGGGTATTGAGATAATCCGGGTCAACCGAATAGGGTGCGAATGAAATACTGCGCCCGTTCGAAGAATAAAACTCCTTTTCCGGGGCAATTTCGATGTTGCTTGACGCCTCGTAAATCGGCTGCATACGGGAAAGCGCCAAGCCGGTCACGGTCATTGTCAGAACGACACAAAGAATAACCGTAAACTTGTAGCGTAGGATGGTCAGTAGCGCTTGGCGTACCGGTTGCCCACTATCCTCCTGCGGTAGCGTGTATTGATAACTCCCACGCCGCCGCATGCGGTCCTGAACAGTTGGCGTGCTGAGTTCGACCTCGGCCGCCGTCGGCGCGAGCATGGCATTGTGACTGGATGAATCTTGGGGCATGGCGGTGATCTGAAGATGTGCTATATGCGGATAAACGGCTGAAAAGCCTAGGTTGATATGTTTGAAACCACGCGGCTACAACGCCGGGAGTTCAACGTCAAACCAGTGTTCGATTAGGCGTTAGCCAGCGTGTCTTGGTGACACTGGGCAAGTCGTTGCCGCTCGCTAACTCGGCTGACTATATCGCGTTGTGCCTCGGCTGAACAGCCAGATACCGAAAAGCCCATTGTTCGGGCGGGCGAATTCGACTAGTCTGCCAATGTTTCGTATCTCCACATACACTATGAGGTGCTCCATGCCTGACGTCGGCTCACTTGCTCCGACCTTCACCCTACCCGACATGCGCGGCAATCAAGTCAGTCTTGAACAGTTCCGCGGTCAGAAAGTCGTCCTGTATTTCTACCCCAAAGACGACACGCCGGGTTGTACCAAGGAAGCGTGCAGCTTCCGGGATGCGCATGGAGCCTATCAAGAGAAGGGCATTGTCGTGCTTGGCGTGTCACTCGACGATGAAGCGTCGCACCGTGCCTTTGCTGAAAAATACCAGCTTCCGTTCACGTTGCTGGCCGATACGAGCCACACGGTCTCCGAAGCCTACGGTGTCTATGGCGAGCAAGAATGGCAGGGCAAGAAGTTCATGGGACTGGCGCGGAAAACCTTTCTGATTGATGAGCAGGGCGTCATTGTCAAGATCTTCGACAAGGTTAACGTGGAAGCCCATAGCCAGGAAGTTCTGGAGGCTTTCGGCTTGGCCGGGTAGCGAGATGTCTGAGACGATTCTCCGCTACCGGCGCGGTGACTGAGGTTTGCTCCCTATGCGACTTTGCATCTCGGTGCTCAACGGTTCACTCAACGGTCAGTCCTATCGTCTTCACGAGGGTGTGCTTCTACTGGGGCGGGGCGTGGACGCCGGCGTGCGATTCGATCCGTCCATAGACGGCATGGTGTCGTCGCGGCATTGCCTTTTGCAGGCTGAACCGGATGGCTTCTATGTCGTGGATAACCAGAGCACCAACGGCACGTATGTCAACGGCCAGCGCATTCAGCGCGTTCGGCTCAACCATGGAGATGTGATTGAACTGGGCGCGCCCGGTGTGCAACTGCGTGTGGCCTTGGAGTCGCCCGCGCCGACTATGGCGGCCGCGCCGAGTCGCCCGGTATCGGTGCCGGGTGGGCGGACGGCCATGTTGCGCCAAACCCTGGGCGGCATTGGCATGTATGACCCAGAGCGCAAGCCACCGGTGGCCGAGTCGGCGGTTTCGCCGGTCGGTGTGTATGTCGGCACGGCAGTTGGCGTCCTCGTCTGCCTCGCGCTGACGCTGCTGGTGGCCCTGATCATGCTCTCTGAGCTGGGCATCGTGGTTGCGCTCATTGCGACCATCGTGGCCTTTGTCCCGGCCTTCTTTTACATGCTGCCGTTGCTATGGCTTGACCGCTATGACCCGGAGCCGGTGTGGGCGCTGGCGGCCTCCTTCGTCTGGGGCGGCGTGGTGGCGGTCATTGTCTCGTATATCCTCAATTCCCTGTTTGGCGCGGTGGCCGCCAGCGTCGGTGGGGAAGTCGCCGGCACGGTGGTGGGGGCGGTGATTTCGGCGCCGATTGTCGAAGAAGGATCAAAAGGGCTTGGACTGCTCTTGATCCTGCTGTTTCTGCGCCGGGAGTTTGATGACATTGTGGATGGCATTGTCTATGGAGGCTTTATTGCGCTGGGCTTTGCCACGGTCGAAAACATTCTCTATTACGGGCGAAGTCTGCTGCAGGGTGGTTTTGAAGGGCTGCTCGTCGTTTTTATCTTGCGCGGCATCCTGTCGCCCTTTGCCCATGTGACCTTTACGGCGATGACGGGCATCGGCTGCGGACTATCGCGCGAGTCGCATAACCTGGCGGTTCGGCTGCTGGCCCCGCTGGGGGGCTATATCCTGGCAGTGATCCTGCACATGATTTGGAATGGCATGGCCGTACTCCTAGGTGGAGGCTTCCTCATTGGCTATGCGCTCTTTGAAGTACCATTCTTTCTGTTGTTTATCGGCTTCCTCTTCTACGTTGCGCGGCGTGAAGGAAAAATCCTCAGAGAAATGCTTTCCGTTGAGGTCGCGCGCGGACTGATCACACCCGAACAGTTGGCCATTGTCACGTCAGCCATTCGTCGAACGCTCTGGCCGCTCCAGGGCAATTTCGCGGCGCGGCGCGCGTTTCTCAGAAACGTCTCGAAACTAGGGCTTTCTTACTGGCATGTGCAGCGGGCTGTCGCCGCCCAGAGTGAAACGCGCAGCCTGCCCCAGATTCCACGTCTGCAAGCTGAGATCATGCGCTTGAGGGAACAAGTGTGATCAATGTGGAGCTTGGTCACCCACGTCAGTCTGGTTCACGCACACGGATTCGTTCACATCCTCGACATCCCAGTAAAGTGTGCCTATGCCCATTGACCTAGCCACCCCCCACCGTCTGGAGCCAGGGGTTATCGCTAATTTGCGGTATGATTTCCCAGCCGGCGTTGTCGTCTTTCTCGTTGCCTTACCACTCTGCCTTGGTATTGCTCTGGCGTCGAATGCGCCTCTGTTTTCAGGCATTATTGCCGGTATCATTGGTGGACTGGTCATTGCACCACTTTCTGGGTCGCAACTCTCGGTGAGCGGCCCAGCCGCTGGGCTAGCGGTCATTGTTGCCCAGGGAATTGTCACAGCCGGTGACTTCCGCGCTTTCTTGGCAGCCGTGGTAGTTGCCGGTGCGCTACAGATCGTGTTCGGGTTGATGCGTGGCGGCGCACTAGCTGATTACATCCCTAACTGTGTCATCAAGGGCATGTTGGCGGGAATTGGAATCGTTATTATTCTCAAGCAAATCCCGCATGCGCTGGGGCGTGATCAGGATTTTACCTTTACCGACACGCTGAGTTTCCTTAAGTTTGAAGAAAGCTCGACCGTTGGGGCCATCATCACAGGCATCCTTAGTGCCCAGCCAGCCGCTGTAGCGATTACCATTGTGTCACTGCTGGTGCTGTTGACCTGGGATCACCCTAAACTCAAGCAGTTGCCTTGGTTGACGTTACTCCCTGGTCCGCTGGTTGTGGTTATCCTGGGGGTGCTCATCAACGAAGTGCTGCGGGTGAGTGGGTCGGCATTTTACCTGCGGGCGGACGAAGCCCACTTGGTTACATTGCCTGTGGCAACTGGCTTTACGTCGTTCCTCTCACAGTTGACGCTGCCGGATATTGAGGCGTTACGTCGTCCAGAAATTCTCAAGCTCGGCGCAACCCTGGCGGTCATTGCCAGTCTTGAGACACTCCTCTCGGTAGAAGCTGCCGACAAGATGGACCCGTTCAAGCGTCTTTCAAAGCCGAACCAAGAACTCTTTGCCCAGGGGATTGGCAACATACTAAGTGGGTTGATTGGTGGGTTGCCCATCACGGCTGTCATTGTCCGTACCACCGCCAACGTCTATGCCGGTGGACGAACCCGCCTGTCAGGGTTTATTCATGGCGTCCTGTTGTTGTTTGCCGTCGTTTTAGTGCCTGATCTGCTGAATCGAATTCCGATCGCCTCACTGGCGGCGATTCTGCTACTGGTTGGTTATAAGTTAGCCCAGCCATCTTTGTTTCAGTCTATGTATGCCCAGGGCTATGCGCAGTTTGCTCCGTTCATTGTGACGGTTGTCGCGATTGTCGCGACTGATCTCTTGGTGGGCATTGGCATTGGTCTTATTTTTGGGTTGTTCTTTGTTATTCGTGCGAACTACCGCTCGGCTGTGACTTTGGTAAGCCATGGGGATGCCTATCTGTTACGCTTCAACAAAGACGTCACCTTCGTCAACAAGACCGAACTCAAGCGCAAACTCCAAAGTATCCCGGACGGCGCAATCCTCTTTATTGACGGTACGCGCGCCCTGTATGTGGACCAGGACATTTTTGATGTCATCAACGAATTTCGAGCCGCATCTGCCTATCGTAATATCACTGTAAGCACGAGTAATTTTGATGAAAAAGCGCCTAGCTTGATCCAGCCCCAGCCAGCCCACTAGTCGCCTTTGATGAACAATGGAGTCACTATGACCGAACGCTTGCCGGCGTCATCCGTTAATGGCATGCAGGAATACCGAAAACTGCTCCTTGCTAACAAAGCGTGGGCGCAGGAAAAGCTTGAAATTCGCCCAGATTATTTCCTGCGCCTAAAGGACACCCAATCGCCGGCCTACCTGTGGATTGGCTGTTCTGACAGTCGTGTTCCGGCCGAAGACATTACTGGTACTGAGCCTGGGGAGCTTTTTGTTCACCGCAATGTGGCCAATCTTGTCATTCATACCGACATCAACTTGATGAGTGTCGTGGAGTACGCAGTTGACGTGCTGGAAATCCGGCACGTGATCATTTGTGGTCACTACAACTGCGGTGGCGTCAAAGCGGCCATGTCACGTAAAAGCTACGGACTTATCAACAAGTGGCTACGGCACATCAAGGATGTCTATCGTAACTACTCGCGTGAACTGGAGTCGTTTACCGATCCGGATGCGCGTTTTCGACGGCTGGTTGAACTCAATACTATTGAGCAAGTGCGCAACATGGCAGAGACCTCGATTATTCAGAAGTCCTGGCTCAAGCACGGCCGGCCCTGGCTGCATGGGTGGGTCTATGACCTGTACACCGGGCTCATTCAGGAGTTGACACTCATTCGTCCCGGTGACTTGCCAGACGATATTTACCGCTACGAGTTTTCACCGGAGTTACCGTAACTTGCCTATGGCTTTTGTGATGTTGGTGACCGGTAGCGCAAGCGGCATCGGACGCTACGTCGCCGAGCACTACTACCGGGCGGGGCATCGTGTCGTCTTTGCCGACTTGTCGGCCCCGAAACTGGAGCGCATTTGCGCGGAACTCCCGGCGCAGGATGGCGCTGCCGCGCTGCCGGTTGCCTTCGATGTACGCGACGAGCGCGCCTGGGAGCGGGTTATTGCCGACACGGTTGACCGTTGGGGGCAGTTGGATGTGCTGTGTAACATTGCTGGCTACCTGCAAGTGGACGCCCTGTTGGACGTACCGACGACCGCCGTTCATGCCCACCTTGACATCAACGCCAAAGGGGTCATCTTCGGAACCTTGGTTGCCGCGCGGCAGATGCGCCGCCAACCGGCCGGCGGTCACATCATCAACGTGGCGTCGTTGGCCGGCATCGCGGCGGTGCCCGGCCTGGCGCTTTATACAGCGTCAAAATTTGCCGTGCGTGGCTTTTCGCTCGCTGCCGCCCAAGAGCTTGCCCCGCACAACGTCGCCGTGACGGTCATTTGCCCGGATGCCGTCCAAACCCCGATGCTCGACCTGCAAGTGCATCGCCAGGAAGCGGCGCTGACGTTTTCCGGTGGGCGCATCTTGCGCGTAGAAGAGGTCGCCGCTGCCATCGAAGAAGCGCGGCGGCGGCGTCCGCTGGAGATGACGCTGCCACGGCGGCGCGGCTGGCTGGCCAAGCTGACGAGTCTTTACCCCTCGTTGACACCGCTGCTGGCACCCTACCTTCAGCGGCGCGGACAGCAACGACAAGCCAAACTTCAACGAAAGAGCCATGACGCAACCTGTCTCACGTCGTCCGACGCTGAGTGAAATTGTAGCCGCGCGCCGCCAGTTTCTCACTCACGACCAACCCTCATTTCAGGCACTTGCGCCGGCGCGGGGGACATTGCTCCCGGCCCTACAGACTGATGCGCCGGCCATTATTGCCGAAATCAAGCCTATTTCACCGAGTGATGGCGTGTTGCAGGCGCAACCCGACCTGCCGGCTATTCTGTCAGTTTACGACGCGCGCGCGGCCGCGATTTCCGTTTTGACCGAACCACGCTACTTCGGCGGTAGCCTGGACTTGTTGCGCGAGGTGGCTGGTCGGTCGTCGCGTCCGACGCTGTGCAAGGATTTCATTCTGGACATCCGCCAGGTGCATGCGGCCCGCGCCGCCGGGGCGGAAGCCGTGCTGCTGATTGTGAAAATTCTGGACGATGAGCGCCTGCAATCGCTGCATGCCGAGATTGAACGCTGGAACATGACGCCGGTGGTCGAAGTTCAAACCGAAGCTGAGTTGGAGCGCGCCCTGGCCGTTGACCCTTCAGTGATGCTGATCAACAACCGCAACCTGGAAACATTTGAAATTTCGCTTGATACGACAAAACGACTTGCGCCCCGCGTGCCGCTCGGTATCGTAACGGTGGCCGCCAGCGGCATTCACGGCCGCGCGGACATTGAAGCACTGTTACCCTATTGCACGCGCTTTCTGGTCGGAACGCATCTGATGCGCGCCCCAGACCTGACGGCAGCTTTTGACGAGTTGCTCGGACGCGCGCGCGCCTGAAGATTGTATGCCCAATCATTTTGGCGAAGTTTTCCCGCCGCCTGCTTTCAACGCCGAACGTCATGCCAAGCGTCGCCAGCGTGTGTTCAAGGCGCTGGGCGATGACCTGATGTTGCTTTACAACCCGCCCGAAGCCCACCGGACGCATGATTTGTACTACCGCTATCGCCCGGATAGTGACGTGTATTACCTCACCGGGTTTGAGGAGCCGGATGCCATCGTGCTGCTGGTTGGCGGTAAAACGCCTAGGTTTATCATGTTCGTTCGTCCCCGCGACCCTGAGCGCGAAACGTGGGATGGCGCGCGGGCCGGCGTCGAGGGGGCCAGAACCTGTTATGGAGCGGATGAGGCGTTCCCGATTGAGCGCTTCGACGCGCAGATCGGCGCTTACCTGGAACAAACCCAAACGCTGCACTTCAAGTTTGGGCGCGACGAGCAACTCAATCAGCGTGTCATCCAGGCCTTTCGCGCGGCGGCGCGGCGGCGTCACCGGCAGGGTCCAGCGCCTGGCATTATCCGCGACACCTTGCCGATCCTGGGCAAGATGCGCCTTGCCAAAGACGCCGATGAACTCCTTCGCATGCGCCGCGCGGCCGATATTGCGGCTGAAGCTCATCTCTGGGCAATGCAAAGCACTCGCCCAGGGCAGTATGAGTTTCAGGTCGAAGCCGAGCTGGAATACATCTTTCGCAGGCGCGGCGCACTGGGTAGCTCCTACACTTCGATTGTGGGTGGCGGCGCCAACGCCACGGTGCTGCACTACAGCGCCAACAATGCCCTTTTGCGGGACGGCGACCTCTTGCTGATAGATGCCGGGGCCGAGTATGGCTACTACGCCAGCGACATCACGCGGACGTTTCCCGTCGGGCACCGCTTCACGCCAGCGCAGCGAGAAATTTATGAGCTGGTGCTGGCCGCGCAAAAAGCCGCGATTGCCGCCGTTCAACCCGGCGCGCGCTTTGACGACTACCACCAAGTCGCGCTCGAAACCCTGATTGATGGGTTGCGTGACCTCAAGCTGCTGACCGGCTCGCTGGATGAAATCAAGGAAAAGAAAACGTATATGAAGTACTACATGCACCGGGCGGGTCACTGGCTGGGCAGTGATGTCCACGACGCCTGTACCTACTTCACCCAGGAAACTGAAAACGGAACGTTCCTCTATGAAAAGCTGCGTCCGGGCTGTGTCGTGACGGTCGAGCCAGGTCTTTATTTCGCGCCGGGGGGCAAGGGGGTGCCGAAACGCTATGCCGGCATCGGCGTCCGCATCGAGGATGATGTCCTCGTCACCCGCACCGGTAACGAAGTCCTCACGGCGGCCGTCCCCAAGGAAGTCGCCGACATCGAGGCGATCCGCCGTGTCGCTCCGGCTCCTGGGGGGCTGCCGGCATGAGCGAGCTTTTGTTTGACACGGTAAAGTTTTGCAGTAGCTGCGCCCGCCGCGCCACGGACGGCGATGTGGCGGCCCTCGGCGCGCGCATTCGCCCACTCTTTCAAAAGCAGCTCGAAAAAGAAGGCCTGGGCGGCTGTGTGGCGATGAGTAGCCGTCCCTGTTTTGCCAAATGCCCAGACAACGGCATCACCGTCGCGCTTGGCACAAGCGATGAATCGCTACCGCGTGAAGTTTATATCGTTGCCTCACTGCGCGACCTAGACTATGTCTATGCCCGCCTACGCGGTGAAGTGTAGGTCTCATCTTCCCGAAGCACGCTGGTTTTTCGTAACGAAATGAAAAGAATTCACTCTGGTCTGTTTGCTGTTTTGTTGTTCACTGGATTGATCGGTTGGGGGGCGGTGGGAAGTGCCGTTGCGCAGTCCAAGTCCAAACCAAGCGATAAGTTCCGCCAACTGGATGAAGTGCTGCCGACGCCGAATGAGTACCGCACGGCGTCCGGCGCGCCGGGCCATCGGTACTGGCAGAATCGTGCCGATCATGTCATCAACGTCGAGCTGGATGACGAGCGGCAGCGCATCCAGGCCAGCGAAACCATCACCTACACCAACGCTTCGCCGGATGAGCTACGCTATCTCTGGCTCCAGCTTGACCAAAACATCTTTGCCAAGAATAGCGACGCCTTTCGGTCACAGACCTCCGGCGGCCTCGACCGGGTGCCGCTGTCGGTGCTGGATAGTCTCCTGCGGCGACCCGAGTTCGATGGCGGCTACAACATTACGGCCGTGAAAGACGCCAAGGGGCAGCCCCTCAAGTATGTCGTCGTCAAGACGATGATGCGCGTTGACCTTCCGACGCCGCTCAAGCCAGGTCAGCAAGTCAGTTTTTCGGTGGATTGGAACTACAACATCAATGACGCCGTGAAACTGGGCGGGCGTTCGGGTTATGAGTACTTCCCGAAAGACAAAAACTACATTTACGAAATGGCGCAGTGGTTTCCGCGCATGTGCGCCTATACGGACTATCGGGGCTGGCAGCATACGCAATTTTTAGGCGCGGGTGAGTTTACCCTGGAATTTGGCAACTACCGGGTGTCCATCACCGCGCCGAGCGACCACATCGTCGCGGCAACCGGTGTGCTGCAAAATCCGAAGCAAGTGTTGACGGCCGAGCAGATTGCGCGCCTCGAGCAAGCCCGAACGGCCGCCAAGCCGGTGCTCATTGTCACACCGGACGAGGCCAAACGCGCCGAGCAGGGCCGCGCGACCGACAAGAAGACCTGGGTCTTTCAGGCTGAAAATGTGCGCGACTTTGCCTTTGCCTCGTCGCGGAAGTTCATCTGGGATGCCATGGGGCACAACGTCGAAGGCAACCAGGTTTTGGCCATGTCCTACTACCCGAACGAGGGCAATCCGCTGTGGGAAAAGTATTCGACCCACGCCATCATTCATACGCTCAACGTCTATTCGCGCTACACCTTCACCTACCCATACCCGGTCGCCATTTCGGTCAACGGTCCGGTTGGTGGCATGGAATATCCGATGATTTGCTTCAACGGCCCGCGTCCGCTCGAAGACGGCACCTATTCGGCGCGCACCAAGTATGGCCTCATCAGCGTCATCATTCACGAAGTCGGCCACAACTATTTCCCGATGATCGTCAACTCTGATGAACGCCAGTGGACCTGGATGGATGAGGGCCTCAATACCTTCCTCCAGCATTTGGCCGAGCAGGAATGGGAAGATCAGTACCCGTCATTTCGCGGCGAACCACAGTACATCGTGGACTACATGAAAAGCGAAAACCAAGTGCCCATCATGACGCAGTCGGATTCGGTGCTCCAGTTTGGAAACAACGCCTACGCCAAGCCGGCCACGGCGCTCAACATTCTCCGGGAAACCATCCTGGGACGTGAGCTGTTTGACTATGCTTTCAAGGAATACGCGCGCCGGTGGAAGTTCAAGCGCCCTGAACCGGCCGACTTTTTCCGCACGATGGAAGACGCCTCCGGCGTGGACTTGGACTGGTTCTGGCGCGGATGGTTCTACTCGACCGATCACGTGGACATCTCGATTGAAAACGTCCGGTGGTATCGCCTCGACACGCAGAACCCGGATGTCGAAAAAGCGTTGCGCCGTCAGGAGCGCGCGGCGCGCCCGGTAACGCAATCGCAGGAGCGGAACAAGCCACTTCCGAAGCGGGTTGACCAGTATCCAGAACTCAAGGACTTCTACAACCAGTATGACGAACTGGATGTCACCGACGCCGACCGTGAGCTGTATCAGCGGTTTCTGGCAACCTTGACCGACCGCGAGAAAGAAATCCTCAACGCCGGACTCAACTTCTACTTTGTTGACTTCAAGAACATTGGCGGCCTCGTCATGCCGATTATCCTGGACGTGACCTACACCGATGGCACAAAAGAGGAGCTGCGCTTCCCGGCCGAAATCTGGCGACTCAACAACACTGAAGTCTCAAAGCTCATCGTGACGCCAAAAGAAATTGCCAGCCTTACGCTTGACCCGCGGCTGGAGACGGCGGACGCCGATTTGACCAACAACTTTTTCCCACGCCGGCCGGTCAAGTCGCGCTTCCAGGTTTTCAAGGAGCAGCGCCAGGGACCGCCCAACCCCATGCAACTCGAGCGCAAGCGTCAGTCCCCGGCCCAGGGAGACAGTCCGCGCCCATAGGCTTGCTGTGACGTCGGTTGACTCGTGTGGGCTGGGGGAGGTTCGAAGGTTGCGCTGCCCTAGGGGGAGGGCAGCGTGCCAGCCGCGACAATCCGCACGGCCCCTGGTTCGGTCGGCGCAATCTGAAGCAGTGACTTACCCGTAACCAAATCAAGTAGCAGTTCCCCAGCGACAGCCCGCCGCCAGCCCTGCAACAGGGGAAAGCCACCGGCTCCGTCTGGTGGACTCCCCTGGAGAACCCAGCCGGCAAAGCGGAGGAGTTCGTCGCGTGTTGCCAGGAGGCTGGGGGCCAGGTCGAGCGCCCCGGCCCGCAGCCGCAGCACGGCTCCCAGCAAGGTCGCCAACCCGTCCAGGGTCGGATCGTACTCGCGGGCCGCAACCGCTTCTGGCCACTCGCTCTCCGGCAATGCCAACGCCTGCTGAATGGTGTCGAGAATCTCAACGATGGACTCACGCGATAGGTTGTTTGTCCCGCGCATCTGCCGCAGGGCCGCTTCTGACTTCGGTAGCGTGTAAGCAATTTGCCGCAACACATCATCGTGCAGGATCGTTCCCACCGGGCGGTTGCGTGCCCGCGCCGTCATCTCCCGCCACTGGCACAATTCGCGCAGCACCGCCAACTCCTGCTGACTCAGTGAAGCAAGCTTGCCAATTTTGAGGTATTCCTGCCCGGCCTCACGCCCGCGGACTGCTTGCGCCGTGGCGTCCGCGCAGGCTTCGAGCACCCAGTCCAGTCGCCCGTGCTGTTCCAGTTGTTGGCATAGGCCATCATAGACCGGAAAGAGGTAACGCACGTCGTTGAGGGCGTACTCAACCTGTTCCGGCAAAAGCGGACGGCGCGTCCAGTCGGTAAACTGCTGCTTCTTGCTCAAGACGGCTTTGGTGAACCGCTGAACCAGCGCCGCGTAGCCAGTGGCCTCGCCATAGCCGAGAAAAGCGGCTGCGATCTGGGTGTCAAAAACGTTGACCGGGACGGCTCCCGTCTCGCGTCGGAGCAGCGCAATGTCCTGGCTTCCGGCATGAAAGATTTTCCGAATGTGTGAAGCCGTCAGCAAGGCGGCCAGGGGCGTAAGGTTGACGCGGAAGGGATCAACCGCGACAAACAGTTGCCGCAGTCCGAGTTGAACCAGGCACACCAGTGGCGCATAGCGCCCTTCACCCTGAAACTCCAGGTCAATGGTCAGTTCCGTGGTCTGGGTGAGCGCGTGGTGACAGAACTCTTGAAATGCGCGGTCGGTGTCTATCCACATGGCTCAAGACTCACTTACATAGCATATTCCAGGGCTGCCTGGGCTTTGCCGCGGCGCAGGTTTTCTGGCACAAGTCAGGACGAAGCGTTGGTCATCACGGGTTGCCCGGATCACGATAGCGGGACAATGCGGCGCGCACGCCTTGTTTTACCGCGTCCAGCTCGGTCATCAACCGCTGGCGGAGTGAAGGGTCATGGCTAGGGCGCGTTTTGGTCGCTGCTTCGGTGGACGGGAGGGGAAACCCTTCTGCTTGCGCGTCAAAGATGTACCACCCGGCGAGGTGCTGCGAATCCTTGCCGTGGAATAGCCCGTACTCGCCATTGAGTGGATCGTAAACGATGGCTACCTGCCACGTCATGCCAAAGACTTGCCGCTGGGTGGACTGGTCCGTGCCCGACATAAACACCCCAAAGCCTGGATGCGTGTGATACCAGCCGACAATCCGCAAGTCAGCTTCGACGACATTGGCTTGACCTTCGCGCAGTCGGCGCAGGTAGGTCGTCACGGCAAGTAAGTCGGTCGCCCCCATTTCAACAAACGTCGGACCGGCACTGGCCTCCTGGGCTGGTATGGCATCCACGATGGCCGTGAACACGACATCGTGACCATTGATGTCCGCCACGTAAACATTGCCAATCAGCAGCCCCCCGCACTCATTTTCACCAAGGAAGGCGCGCACGAGGTCCGGCAGCGCTTCCGTGGACGGTTCAGGCGGTGCGGCCAGCAGGATTTTTTCTTCGGCTTGTCTCGAAAGAAAGACTTGCAGCCCATCGGTCGAAGGGCGACCGATGGTTTCCACGACATGCGGCAACGAACGCCGGGCCGGCGCAACTTCACGGACGGATTTGATGCGAAAGGTCATGGGGTGAGCGGCTCTGGTTCAAATGGAAAAACTTCGTTGTGTTTCACGTCGAAAGCAAAGCTCTGCACGTCGTCCATGCGGACATAAAGCTTGCGAAAGTGGGCGGTCGGCATGTGGTTCTGAAAGTGCTCGATTTCGCAGTCATCAAGCTCGATGACATCCGTTTCAATGCGTACCCGGCTCACATTTTCCAGGCGCGCATCACGCGCTGCCGAAAGGGTGTCGGTGACTGTCCGCGAGATCCTTCCACGGACAATGCCATAGGGCAAGTACAGCACCAGCAACGGACGCGCGCCGCCGGTGTCAAGCGCGGCACGAATCGCCGTAAAGAGCGTGTCGCTCATGCGAAACTTCATTGTCGGCGCGTCGAGTTGGCTCATGGCAGTCGGTCAACCTTGTCGGGGAAATTGGCTGCCTACGCGCTGAACGCATAGGTGAGGCGGGGAAGTCGGCCAACGCTAGCAGTTTTCATCTGTTGGTAAAATACCCCAGCGGTGGGCGCGTCATCCAACACCAGCGGTGGGCGCGTCATCCAACCGAAGCGCTGCCGATACTTCATCAAGGAGCGTTCGGACGACCAAGGAGCGTTCGGACGGCCACGGTCCCGACCAAGAGAGTGCCTTCGGCACGGCACGCGCTAACCCTTCTTGAAGTTCTGCTTCAGTAGGGCGTTCAACTGGCTGCGTGTCATCTGAACCGTCGCCGTCAAGCGCTTGCCATCGGCTTTGATGCTGGTGTTGTTCAAGAATGCCGCCGTGTCGGGCTTGCGCGGAACGAGCGTCAAGCCCCCATTGATGAGATTCTGCAAGGCGCTGGCTTCCAGCGGCGAGGCCGCAAAACCACCAATTCGGAGCGTCATGAACTGTGGGCCGACATCGAGCGTCAAGGTCGTTGAAGTCAAAATGTGCAGCGGACCAAGTGCCTGCGACGCGCTGACGGCACGCGCAATGTTGAGTGCCGCTTCATCCACAGCATCAATCCCGGACGACTTGACAATCCGAATGCCAGTCAGTCGGCCGCTGGGCTCGACCCGAAAGGCAAGCGTAATGACGAAGGTTTCTTGTTCAATGTCTAGTTCGCCGGATTCACTCAGCGCGTAGAGCTTCGTGACAACTGCCTTGATCGGCCCAACATCAACCTTGCCAAACCCCAGGGGACGGTTCGGTGGCGGCTCGCGGTCGGGTTCGTTTGGCGCCGACTCCGTGGCGCGCCCACGGCGTGCTTCTTCGGCCGCGCGCCTTTCTGGTTCGGATTCTTGTTCCCGGCGGCGACGCTCGGCCTCGGCGCGCCGGCGGGCTTCTGCTTCGCGCCGGCGGCGAGCTGCTTCTTCGGCACGGCGGCGGGCGTCAGCTTGGGCCGCTTCATTCACGGTTGCATTTGGCGTTATCAGGCCTTCGGGGTTAGGCAACGGCTTGTAGCGCGGATCCGTGAGCGTCACCCAATCAACATCGTAAGCGCTCTCGACGACATCGACCTCAAAGGGAACGATGAACGTCCGATACATCTGGTAGCCCCAGAATGGAAGATGCAGCAGGAGCGCCAGCCCCAGCCCCAGCTTGAACCCATGCCGGACCCAAAAGGATGGCGAACCCTCAAAGCCAAGCGTGTGCGGCGTGGCGTAGATGAAGCCCCGCAGAATATACGCTCGCCGGGACGGGACTTCGGCTGCTTGCGTGGGCGGTGGGGTGGGTGGGTGTTGGTCAGGCATCGTTTCGTGGGCGTCTCACAACCGCGGCTCAAGCATGGCAAGACGTTGCATCGTGGAAAAAAGTTTCCCCGGTTGCAAGTCGGTTTGCTTCTGTGGTGGCGGATATTCGGGGCTTGCTTGTCACGCTCTGCATGCTTTCGTACTATCGGACTACCCGTAGCGCGCAGAACCCAAACCTATCGCGCGCTTAACTGGATTAAAGCTGCTTTGCTCGACGTGACGCCTCCAAGCTCGACTGCCAACACTTCACTGAACGCGCCGCTGCTTGACCGTGCCACTTCCACGGTGGCGCGTCATTCGGTGGCCGGTCGCTATCAAGTGGCACGCCGCGCGGCCGAGGTCGTTGGAGCCGCCACCCCGTTGCTTCTCGGATATTGGCGGGATGAGCAACGGTTTTTCTTTTTTGGCGGGTCGCGTGAAGTGACCGAAGCCATGCATGCGCAGCGGGCGCGGCGGATTCGTTCTGAAATCGAACGCCTTGGCGTTGGCTTCATCAAGGTTGGGCAGGTTGTGAGCACCCGGGGTGACCTGTTGCCAGAGCCTTACTTGAACGAACTGCGCGCCCTCCAGGACAACCTGACGCCACTGACGTTTCAGGCTGTGCGAGCTGCCCTCGAAGCGGCCTACGGCTGCCCGCTGGAAGATGTTTTTGAAGCGTTTGAGCCGGCGCCAATTGCAACGGCCAGTATCGGGCAGGTTCACCGGGCGACCTACGACGGCCAACCCGTCGTGGTCAAGCTCATTCGTCCCGGCATCGAGCACCAACTGGCGACGGACTTTCGGATCGTCACCACGCTGCTGCGCTTTCTGGACGAACAGTTGGTTCGCTTTCGGCGAGAAAATTCGGATGTCCATGTGTTGACCCGGCTGTTTTCCCAAATCGTGACCGAGGTCAATGCCGGATTGCGCGAAGAGATGGACTTTGTTTTTGAGCGCGCCAATGCCGAGCGGCTTGGGGCGTTGTTGGCCGATAATCCGCTCGTGGTGGTTCCGAAAGTGATTGGCGAGCTATGCCGGCCAAACGTGCTGGTGTTGGAGTATCGTCCGGGCATCAAGATCAGCGACGGCGACGCGCTCCGAGCCGCCGGCTTCAGGCCGCTCGAAATTGTTGAGCGTTTGGTTGAGGTCTATCTGGAAATGATCCTGGTTCACGGCGTGTACCACGCCGACCCGCATCCAGGGAATGTCGCCGTGGACGAGCGCGGACGCATCATTTTGTATGACTTCGGCATCGTACGAACGCTTTCAGCACGCATTCGGGAGAGCCTGCTCAAGATGACGCTCGATGGGTTACGTGGCGACGTGTCTGCCATCGTGGATGAACTGTACCGCATGGGCGTGGTGGACCCGGCGGCTGACCGCGCCACGGCGCTGCGCGTCGGCGAGAAGTTTCGCGAACTCTACTTGCGCGACATGCCGACGGCGGAGCGCATCGAGGGCGTCGGGCGCTACATGCGCGACGCCTTTGGCTACGTCCCGCTGCGCATGCCAAAGGAAATGGTGTATGTCTTTCGTGTGGTTTCCATGCTCGAAGGCTTGGGAACCTGTTTCAAACCTGGGTGGAACATCATGGCGGACGCCTCGCCCGCGGTCCAGCGGGGCATTCGTAAAATGATGATGGCAAATGAAACAATCAGGTGGCCCGAACTTGTCGCCCAATGGGTTGGGCGGTGGGTTCGGTCACTCTTTACCCGTCCAGCATAGGCGCATCGGTCACTGGCTGGGGCGGTGGGGAGATTTTTCTTATGCGGCATCATGCGAAGCAGTTTTTTTACCGTAGCGCGCAGTTGGTTGGGGTGGCGCTCTGCCTTGGGCTGAACGGGTCGCCGGCTCTGGCGCAAAATGGAGCGATTCGTGGAACGGTCTTTTACCAGGAAAACGCGAACGCCAAGCCAGAGCCGCGGCCCGGCGTGGAGATTCTCATTCTACGTCAGGACATCAAGGGCCAGCTCAAGACCAAGACCGATAAAAAGGGCGGATATTTCTACACGGTCCAGGCCTTTGGCACTTACGTCGTCGTGGCGCATGGGCCAGGCTATAAGTACCAAGTCAAGCCTCCCGTCCGCATCACCAGTACCGAGCCGTTACAGATCGATATCACGATCACGCCGGGGGATGGGAGTCTTCCGCCGGTGGCGCAGCTTTTAGCCGAAGCCCAAGGTGGGGGCACCCCGGAAGCCCCGGCTGCCCCAGCCGCGCCGGCCGACCCGCCAGAGCCGACGGCTGAAGAAAAGGAAGCCGCGGCCAAGCTCAAGGCTGAACGGGAACGCATCGAGAAAGAAAATGAGCGGGCGCGCAACATCAACGAAGAACTCCGGCGGCTCATGGAAGCCGGCAATGCGGCCTTTAACCGAAAAGACTTTGAAACGGCCGCCAGCGAGTACCGGAAAGCACTCGAACTCGATGACAACCAGCCTGGTTTTTTGGGCAACTTAGCCTCGGCGACGCTTGAAATCGCCGTCAAACGCTACAATGCCAAGCAGCGTGATGAGGCGAAAAAAGCTTTTCAGGAATCCGGTGATGCGGCTGCGCGCGCCGTCGCGCTCAATGATGCCCAGCCTGCCGAACGGCGCGATCCGGTGTACCGGAGCAAGGCCGCCGAGGCTTACCGTTTCCTGGCGGAGTTGTATGCTGATGCTGAAGCGGGTGAAAAGGCCGGGAAGTTTTACAGTGAACTTGCCGATGCCCAGACCGACCCCAAGAAGCGCCTTGAATTCAAGGTCAAAGCGGGAGATGCCTATCGGTTTGCGGGCAAGTTCAAGCAGGCTGATGAGTTCTACCGCGCCGTGCTTCAGGAAGATGGTAACAATCTTTCAGCCATGAACGGGCTGGCAATGTCTCTGCTGTCGTCTGACCCGGAGCTGCTCGATCCAAACAAGGCCGGTGAGGCGATTGCTTTGTTTGAAATGGTGGCGGCCAAGGCGACCGACCAGAACATGAAGCAATCCGCGCAGGCCAGCGCCGAGTATATTCGGACAACCGCCAAGGAAATCGTGCGTCCCAAACCGGCGCGGAAGAGAAACTAACACCGGCACGGCTCGTCTCGTTGGCAAGTCGTGCTGACTCAAGCGAAAGATTGGGTTTATGGCTATCGCTCTCCGTCGCACTTCGGTTCCGGTCAATGTCGGTGGCGTCATCATTGGCGGTGGCGCACCGGTCGTGGTGCAGTCCATGACCAACACCGACACGGCCGATGTTGCCGCCACCGTCGAGCAAGTCGCGGCGCTCCATGCGGCCGGCTCAGAAATCGTCCGCATCACGGTCAATGACCGGGATGCGGCCGCGGCTGTCCCGGAAATTGTCCGGGGCTTGCGCCGGCGTGGCGTAGAGGTACCGTTGGTGGGTGACTTTCACTACAACGGACACACGCTGTTGCGTGATTTTCCAGAAACGGCCCGGCTACTGGCCAAGTACCGCATCAATCCTGGGAATGTCGGCTTTGGCAAAAAGCATGACGAGAACTTCAAAGCCATCATCGAGCTGGCTATCCAGTATGAAAAACCAGTTCGGATCGGGGTGAACTGGGGTTCGCTGGACCAGTCCATGCTTGCCCGGATGATGGATGAAAACGCCCGACGCGAGGCTCCGCTTTCCGCCCGCGAGGTCATGCTCGAAGCCATGTGCGCCAGCGCGCTTGAATCGGCCGAGCTGGCGGAATCCATTGGCCTACCGCATGACCGCATCATCATCAGCACGAAAATTTCAGAGGTGCAAGACCTCGTCGAAGTCTATCGGGCGATTGCCGCGCGGTGCGACTACCCCTTGCATGTCGGGCTGACCGAGGCCGGGATGGGCGCGAAGGGCATCGTCGCCAGTGCCATTGGTATTGGCTTGCTGCTCCAGGATGGCATCGGCGATACGATTCGCGTGTCGCTGACGCCCACCCCAGGCGGCGACCGAACGGAAGAAGTGCGGGTTGCCCAGACGATTCTGCAAACCATGGGGATTCGCAGCTTTACACCACTGGTGACGGCTTGTCCGGGGTGCGGGCGGACGACCAGTACGCTCTTTCAGGAAATGGCCCAGGACATTCAAACCTATCTGCGCGAACAGATGCCCATCTGGAAAACGCGCTACCCAGGCGTCGAAGCCCTCAAGGTGGCCGTCATGGGCTGTATCGTCAACGGCCCGGGTGAATCCAAGCACGCCGACCTTGGAATTTCACTGCCGGGAACGGGTGAGGACCCGAAAGCGCCCGTGTTTGTGGATGGCGTCAAGACCACGACGCTCGAAGGCGAGCAGATTGTCCCGGCCTTTATTGAAATTTTGAACCGCTACGTCGAGCGGCGCTTCGGTCAATCCAACTGAGGCTGGCTGGCCCAGGCTAGCTTGCGAGCCGTGATGTTCTACGCAACAGGAAGCTGGCGTCTCTAGGCTGGCGGCTGCCCCGGCACGCGGCTCAGGAGGTGGAAGCGAACGAAAAACATTCCGGCTGCCAGCGCGAGTCCGATAACATACCCCATCCAGATACCGGCTTCGCGCCAGCCAAGGTGGAAGGCCAGCCCATAGCTGACCGGTATGGTGACGAGCAAGTAAGCCACACAGGCCAACAGAGTAGGCACGATGGCGTCGGTCAGGGCACGCAACGCAGCCAGCATCACCACCTGGAGTCCGTCAACCACCTGAAAGGCCGCCGCAAAGGTCAGCAGCTTGGCCGAGAGGCTAATAACGGCCGAGTCCTGGGTGTATATCGCTGGTAGCCGGTTGCGGAGCGCCAGGATGATCACAGCCGTCATGCCCATGTAGGCCAACACGACATGGGCACCGGCAAAGCCGGCCGCGCGCATGACCCGCTGCTCACCCGCGCCGAGGTAGTGGCTCACCCGGATTGTCGTGGCGGCGGCAATGCCCGATGCTCCCATGAAGGTGAATGATGCAATCCCTATGGCAATTTGGTGCGCTGCTTGGGCGGCTTCGCCTAGCCATCCCATCATCAGCGCCCCGGCCGCGAAGGCGCCGACTTCGAGGACGAACTGCCCGCCAAGCGGCACGCCGAGGTTCAGGTACTGCCGTGCAGCAGCCATCTGCCACCGGGCCTGCCGTAAAGCGGCCCGGTAAGGCGCAAACAGGCTCAATTTGACGAAGAAGAGCGCAAACGCCAGTGGCATGGCCACACGTACGGCCAGCGTCGCCAGTCCGGCCCCGACGATGCCCAGACGGGGAAAGCCCCAGTTTCCAAAAATCAGCGCGTAGTTCAGCCCAACATTGAGTAGTACTTCCAGTCCCGTAATAGCGACCGCAATCCGCGTGTTGCCCAGTCCTTCGGTGAACTGCCGAAAGATTTGGAAGGCGACAATCGGGAGGAGCGACGCCACCAGGAGCAGGTAATAGGGCTTGGCGTCCGCCGTCACCTGTGGCGTTTGGCCCATGTGGTCGAGCCATGGATAGGCTCCCAATAGAAGCAGGGTCACGAGCAGCCCAACCGCCAAGTTGATAGCCGCGCCGTTTTTGAGCCACCGGGCCGCGGCCGCAATGTCGTTTGCCCCGCGGGCGGCCCCCACGAGCGGCGTCAACGCCAGCGTAAAGCCGATTGAAAAGACCAGCCCGACGACAAAGACGCTCTGCCCAAACGACGAGGCCGCCAGCGCGGTCGTGTCGTAGTGTCCCAGCATGATGCTGTCGGTCATCTGCACCACCAGGTGCCCCATCTGCGAAAACATGACGGGCAGGGCGAGTTTGATGTGGGCGGTGTAGTGACTTGCCACCCGGTGGTTGGGCGTATCTGCCGTCATTTGCGTAAGCCTACCAAGCCGGACTGGCGCCCAGTTTGAACGTGCGCAAAAAGCCACGCAAGCCTTGGATGAGCCTTCGATCAACGCGGCCTGAAAATGGGTTGAAGCCAGGGATGGCAACGGAGTCCGGGCCAGGCTGGCCGGATGGGCGGCTGGGTTTGCCGACTCAAGGCGTGTTGACTGCCGAAATCACTGTGGGAAGGTAAGCCATCTCGGCTGGTGAAACGGGCACTGAGGCGGTTGCCGATGCAACGGCCGCGCCGTGAATCCGGGCAATGAGTTCATGGTTGAGCGCGCGCCCGATGACGACCACCGAGCTTTCTGGCGCTGGGGCGCAGGGGGTGAGATTGAGCGTGTTGCCGGCGTATTCCAGACGCAGCCAGCCGCCTGCCGTTTTGAAGACCCCTTTGGCCCGCGCGACGTTGCCGTAGCGCCCGGCAGCCAAGTCGTCAAAGACTTGCTGTAACGCGGCCGCGTCAAAGGTGGCAGTGGAGGTTTCCGAAACTTGCTCGAAGGTCAGCCGGGGCGGCAGGGTTTCGCCCAGGCAAGCATCTTCGCGGGTGTCGCTGAGGTCGGTGAGGTCGAGTCGCCCAAAGCTGGTGTGAATCACCTTGGCCGTGACGTTGTGGCGGGCAATGCGGTCGTCAATCTGGGCAAGTTGTGCCTGTGACAAGCCATCGCACTTGTTGACGACCACGGTTGCTGCGGCTTCGACATAGGCATCAATGGCGGCTTGCACTGGGCGTTCCGCCGTGAGCCACTGGTTGCCGTCCACGACGGCCACGACCCGAATAGTCCCAAGCTGTTCGCGGCAGCCGGGTTGATGCAGTGTCCCCAGGAGGTCGCCGAGCGCCGCCGCGCCGGACGGCTCAATCAGGATGCGCTCCGGCCCGTACTCATGGATGATGCGCATGAGTGTCGCGGCGACATTGCGGGAGAGGGTGCAGCACAGGCAGCCGCCAGAGAGTTCAACCATCGGCGCATCCTGACTGCTCCCTTCGCGCATCCCTTCGCGCAGGCGCGGCCCGTCCAGCCCGATGTCGGCAAACTCGTTGACGAGCACCACCGT